>NZ_JAAMFM010000016.1 GCF_013376105.1 Arthrobacter wenxiniae | reverse complement strand
GTCCCTCGGAAAGGCACTTTTCCGGTCCGTGCTCCGCGCCGGTTCGCGAGGCTAGACGGCGGGTCGCGCTCCGGAAGCAGCTCACGCGGGAGGGCCGGGCGCCGGCAACGGTGATGCCGCGCCGGTTCCGGGGAGCACCGCCGCCGCATGCGCGTCAGGCCTGGCCGTACCCCTGCGGGTTCTCGCGCTGCCAGCGCCAGTGGTCCTCACACATCTGGGCCAGGTTCCGATGCGCCGACCAGCCCAGGTCCGCCAGGGCGGCGGAAGGGTCCGCGTAGCTGACGGCGGCGTCGCCCGGGCGGCGCGGCGCGAACTCGAAGGGGATCGGCCTGCCGGCGGCGTCGCCAAAGGCCTGGATGACTTCCAGGACCGAGGAGCCGTTGCCCGTGCCCAGGTTCCAGCGGAACACCCCCGCGTGGGCGGGCAGGTAGTCGAGGGCGGCCAGGTGGCCGGCGGCGAGGTCCATCACGTGGATGTAGTCGCGCACCCCGGTGCCGTCCGGCGTCGGGTAGTCGTTGCCGAACACCATGACCTTCTCGCGGCGTCCCACGGCCACCTGGGCCACGAACGGCAGCAGGTTGTTGGGGATGCCGCTGGGGTCCTCGCCGATGCGGCCGGACTCGTGCGCGCCGACGGGGTTGAAGTAGCGCAGCAGCGCAACGCGCCAGGTGGGGTCGGCCGCGCCCAGGTCGGTGAGGATGTCCTCGATCTGCTCCTTGGTGCGCCCGTAGGGGTTGGTGGCGTCCAGGGGCATCTTCTCAATGAGCGGCACCTCCTCGCTGGCGCCATACACGGTGGCCGAGGAGCTGAAAACGATGGTGCGCACGCCGTGCCGGTCCATGGAGGCGAGCAGGTTCAGGGTGCCGGCAATGTTGTTTTGGTAGTACATGAGCGGCTTTGCCACAGACTCCCCCACAGCCTTGAGTCCGGCGAAGTGGATGACGGCGTCGAAGCCGGCACCGGCAAAGAGTCCGTCGACGCCGGCAGCGTCGAGGAGGTCCAGCTCAATGAATTCCGGCCGTCTGCCCGTCAGTTCCTCCACGCGGCGCAGCGACTCCGCCGAGGAATTGGCCAGGTTGTCGAGGACGACGACGCTGTGCCCGGCTTCCAGCAGGCAGAGAACCGTGTGCGACCCAATGTATCCGGCGCCGCCGGTGACCAAGACCTTCATGAGTTCCAGCTTATATGGCGCACGTCGCGCGCCGTTGCACCTGGGCCGGACAGGGCATGGAGTCGTTCCATTGGTGATTCCGGTGCGGCATCCCCGAATCAACATCCATAACATTCGCATCACGAGTCACTTGCGTAGCGCGTCGATCCACCAATACGGGGGTAAGGTTGGGCCTATGTGGGCCTGGGGGCGCATCTTGATCTCCTGCCTGCTTTCGCCGATTCAAGGTGTCACCAACCACAAACACTGTACCGGAGCCCCACATATGTTTACGACCCGGCCCAAACTGATCAGCTGCTCAACCCGCCTGCCGTCACTTCGCCTGACAAAAATGGCGGTCGCCGGGATCGTCGCAGCCTCCGTGGCACTCTCGATGGGGACAGTTCCGGCCAACGCCGCCCCCGGCGAATCAACCGCCGAAGCCACGTCTCTGGCAACGTCCAGTAGCCCTTCGGTGGCCACTTCAGCGCCGACGGCAACGGTGCCGCCCGCCACGGAATCTCCTGCACCAACCGCCGCAGCCACGACGGCAGCCCCAACGGCAGCTGCTCCGGCGACGACGGCAGCTCCCACGACACAAGCGCCCTCGAGCGCTGACGTGGCCAAATATGGCGCCTACATGGGTATCGGCCTGGCGAAGTCAGTCCCCAGCCAGCAACAGCCGCAACAGCTCGGAATGAAGGCCGCATCTCCCTTGTCCGGCTCCGTGGCCCAACCGCTGGCGGCGGTGACGCCGGCAGGCGTGCTCGGCATGGACGTCAGCGGCTGGCAGGCCGACAGCAGCACCCATACAACGAGCCAAGTCAACTGGACCGAGCAATGGAGGCTGGGCGCCCGGTTTGTCTATATCAAGGCCACCGAAGGCAATGCTTTCCGCGACGCATCGTTCTCCTCGCACTTTACGGGCGCATCCAACGTGGGCATGCTGCGCGGCGGCTACCACTTCGCCTTGCCCGACAAGTCTGACGGCGCCACCCAGGCCAATTTTTTCGTCAACAATGGGGGTGGCTGGAGCGCGGACGGCAAAACGATGCCCCCCCTGCTGGACATTGAAAACAATCCTTACGGCGCAAGCTGCTATGGCCTGAGCCAGGCGAAGATGGTGGCCTGGATCAGCTCCTTTTCCAAGCAGGTACAGGCCCGCACGGGGCGACTGCCCATGATCTACACCAACTATTACTGGTGGCAGGCCTGCACCGGCAACTCCACGGCATTTACCAACCAGCCGCTGCACATTGCCGCCTATGGCACCACCAATCCGTGGATGCCGGGCGGCTGGCCAAATTACAGCGTCTGGCAGTACAGCTCCACCGGCCCCTTTGCCGGTGACTCCAACGTATGGAACGGAACGCTGACCAGCCTCAAGACCTTTGCCACCAAGGGCGGCACCACGGCACCGCCCGCGCCCCCCGTGAGCAAGCCGTCCATCGGCTCCACGGCCGACCTGGTCGCGGCGGACAGCTCCGGGGCGTTGTGGGACTATCCCTCCAACGGTTCAGGTGGCTTTGGAACGAAAAAGCAAATTGGCCAGGGCTGGAGCAGCATGCGCTCCATCACAGCCATTGACTGGAATTCCGACGGCGTGCTGGACCTGCTGGCCCAGCGCACCAACGGCTCGCTGTCCTACTACCGGGGATTGTCGGGTGGCGGGTTCGCGGCATCACAAACACTCGCCTCGTCCGGCTGGTCGGGCTACCAACTGACCGTTGGCTACTGGCTCAACTCGAGCAAATACCCGCAAATACTCACGCGCGGCACCAACGGCGACCTGAACCTTTGGACTAACCCGGCGGGCAGCTCCCTGGGCACGGCGACACGAATCGCCCAAGGCTGGAACGGCATCAACTTGACCATGCTGGACTTTGACGGCGACGGCCGCCAGGACCTGCTGGCCCAATATCCCGACGGCACGCTGCGGCTGGCCCGCTCCAACGGGTCGGGTGCCTTTGTCAATGAGGTCCGCAAGACCGTCGGCACGGGTTGGAATGCGTACACGAGCGTGACTGTCTACAGCGACTTTGCCTCCGCCGGTTCCACCGGGCTTATCCGCCGGACCACGGCCGGCGCGATAAGTTACGTGCCTGTTCCCGGCAATTCGACCTTCGGCGCGCAGAAGTCCATCGGCAGCGGTTGGAACTCCTACCTGATTGCCGGCGGCGAGAACATCAACATGCCCCAGCCCCCACTGGCTCCCGCCGCACCCAAGGCAGTGCCGGGCAACGGCAAGGCGGTGGTTACAGTGGCCAAGAATGCGAGCGGTGCGGCCGCCACAAGTGTTTCGGTCACTGCGGCGCCAGGGGGCGCAAGCTGCACCATAGCGGCAGCTTCAGGCACGTGCTCGGTTGCCGGGCTGGCCAATGGAACGTCCTACTCGTTTAGGGCTGTGGCACGTAACGCCGCGGGCGCATCGCCGTCGTCCGCAGCAAGTTCGGCCGTAATTCCCTACGCCCCGGTCTACCGAATCTCAGGCGTCGACAGGTACGCAACGTCGGCAGCCATCTCCCGGGCCACTTTCGCCGCCGGCGTCAACACCGCCTACATCGCCAGCGGAGCAACCTACCCCGACGCCCTCTCCGGCGCCGCCGCCGCCTCCTCGCTCAACGGCCCAGTCCTGCTGGCCACTGCCACCGGACTTCCTGCAGTCACCCGGACCGAACTCACTCGCCTCAAGCCCCAACGGATCATCGTCCTGGGAGGTACGGGGGCACTCAGCGGCACCGTCCAAGCGCAGCTGGCGCAATACAGCACAAACGTGTCCCGCCTGGCGGGGTCCGACAGGTATGCGACGTCGGCGGCCATCTCCAAGGCCACCTTCGCCACCGGAGTCAACACCGCCTACATTGCCAGTGGCGCAACCTACCCCGATGCCCTCTCCGGCGCCGCAGCGGCCGGCTCCCGCAACGGTCCTGTATTGCTGGCGACCGCCACAGGGCTTCCTGCAGTCATCAGGGCCGAGCTCTCCCGGCTCAAGCCCCAACGAATCATCCTGCTCGGAGGTACAGGGGCACTCAGCGGCACCGTCCAAGCGCAGCTGGCGCAATACAGTACAAACGTATCCCGCCTGGCAGGGGCGGACCGGTATGCGACATCAGCGGTCATTTCCAAGTCCACCTTCGCCGCCGGAGTCAACGTCGCTTATGTCGCCAGCGGCGACACCTACCCTGATGCGCTCTCCGGCGCCGCAGCCGCCGGCTCGCTCAATGGACCGGTCCTGCTAGCTACTTCCGCCGGACTGCCTGCGGCCATCCAGTCGGAACTCACCCGGCTGCAACCCAAGAAGATCATCGTCCTGGGCGGCGCGGGGGCCCTGAACACCACTGTTCAAACGCAGCTGTCGGGGTACGTGGGCTAATTCTCCGCGGCTCCTCCGCGACGCGGCCGTGCTATGCCGTCCGGGAAGCCTCTCGCCCGCCCACAATCCGCGCAATGGCCTCTTGCCAGACCACGACCTGGGATTCGGCTGACAGTGCCTTGGCTGCGGCGTCGGCCGCGTGCTTCCAGGCACCAATGGTTTCCGGGGTCAAGGACCAGAGCGTCTTCCGCAGCGACTCCGCCGAGAAGTCCTCCGTGATGGCGCCGAGACCGTACTCCCGGACCAGGCCCACCATGGCGGGGGACGGCCCCACAATCAGGCCGATGCGTGCCTGAATGGCTTCGAAAAACTTGTTGGGCAGGGCGTTCTTGAGGTTGAAATTGGTGGGTGGCAGGAACACCACCGAAACGTCGTACTCGCTCAAGGTGGCCACGAGCTGCTTGTACGGCACAGGGTCGCGGAAAGTGATGGACGGGACGGAGGCTGCCTTCGCCTTGAGCTCGGCAACATAGTCAGGTTCGTTGGGCATGACGATCATGTCCAAGGACAGCCAGTCCGGGGCGTCCTTCATGGCCTCGATGAAGTTTTCCAGTTTCCGGTAGCGCTGGCCTGCCGCGCTGTGGATGAGGCGCACCCTCTCCCCGACCGGCCTGACGGCGCCCTCGGCGTAGGGTGCCGCATTGGTGACGACGCCCGTTGGGGTTCCGTAATCCTTGAAATATTCATCGGCGATGCCTTGGGACACCGACGTCACCGATGAAGCCCCGGCAAGGTACCTGGAGCACAGCCACCGCATGAAGGGTGCAATGAACAACCGCCACTTGAGGTTGTCTTCCTTTTCCCTGGGTGCAAACTCGTGCAAATCGGCATGGACGCCCAGCCTGGCATCGAGGTCCAATGCCAGCGGCAGGGTGTTCAGGTCGTTCGCCAGGATGACGTCAAAACGGCCCTTGGGAAGCACGGCCCGGGCCGACTGCACGGCGGGAAGGCCCTCGTAGACTTTCGCGTACTGCCGGCTGACCAACCCGATCTTGTCCGCCGGCCATCCCCGCGAGTCCTCGGGAAGCGCAAAATGCTCCGCCACACCGTCGGGCGCCGCACCGTAGGCGCACGTGCTCACACGGTATTTGTCCTTGAAAAGTTCCACCTGCTTGAGCACCCGGGGATCCGAGCGGATGGGCGAAAAAGTCAGAATCAGCAGGGAGGGGAGGTCAGTCATATCCTCCATTATTCCCGATCGCCGGCCCCGCACCGACCCGCCAGGCAACAGCGGGCCTTAAAACACCCTGCGCAGGAGCGGCACCTTCGAGGCCAGCCACGATATCGCAAAGCTGGCAGCCAGGGTCACAGCATACGCCGCCGCAATCGCGGTGAACGACCTCGCCCCCAACACGGCAGGCACATTGAGCCGGATCGCCTCGAAGATCACCAGGTGCACCAGAAAGACGCCGAAGGAGGCGTTGGAGAGGGCCGTGAGCAGGGACCCCACCCGGCGGGGCACCGTGATGAACTCGGACACTGAAAGCCCGACGACGAACACGCCGATCGCCGTCAGCGCCACCCCGGCCCCCAGGTAGGAAATGGAAACCAGCTGGTCCGCGAGGGGCAGCAGACCCCGGTGCCCGAAGTGCCAGACGGTAAAGGCCATCAGCGCCGCCGTCAGCACCGCTGCGGCGGCGAGCGGCAGCCCCTTGAGCCGGACCCGGCGCAGTGCATACCCCGCGGCGAAGTAGCCCACGTACGGCAGCCAATACGTGAAGACGTTCATGGGGATGGGGCGGGAGATGCCGAAATGTCCAAGGATCCCGGGCATCATGTACGCCAGCACGGTGACGGCCAACAGACTGACTGCGGTGGCCATTGCACGTCGATCCTCCCTTGCCGTGATGAACGCGGCCAGCAGGGGTGCGATGGCATACAAGCCCAGAATCAGCCACAGAAAGTACAGCTGGGTGAACACTGAACTGTCATAGAGAAGTTGGAGCACGCGTGCCGTGGTCAGGTGTTCGTGCCTCATCCATATCCGCACCCCCACCAGATAGACGGCGTTCCAGAAAATCAGGGCAGGCACCAACCGCATGGCACGCTTGCGGTAAAAAGCGGCGGGGGCCTCAAGCACCTGCCGGGAGCCGAGCAGGAGGGCGCCGGAGATCATGACAAAAACCGGAACGACCCAGAT
Organism: Arthrobacter wenxiniae; assembly: GCF_013376105.1. Lineage (GTDB taxonomy): Bacteria > Actinomycetota > Actinomycetes > Actinomycetales > Micrococcaceae > Specibacter > Specibacter wenxiniae. Next base: position 82,880 of record NZ_JAAMFM010000016.1, on the reverse strand, counting down.
AAAGCCAATGTCGATGGCAACGGCGGCCCACCAGCCGCGGCCAGCCTTGGGGTCCGCCCCCACGCGCAGCCCGAAGACGTGAATGGCCACCACCCCGCAAATGCTCAGGATCCGCAATATGTCCAGACCGTGCTTGCGTGGCGTCCCGGCGCGTTCCGCGCCTTGGACCTTCACCGTCAATTTTCCTGCGGGGGCACGGCTCATCCGGCGGCGGACCCGTTCGTTCCAGGTTCCGACGGCGCAGCCCCACGCGCAATCTCGCGCGCCGCGGCAGCCGGCGATTGGCTGCGGTTGACTTCATCCAGGGCCACCCTGCGCGACAGCTTGGTCAAGGTGGTTTCCATGTGCCGGAACCGCTGGTAGGTGGTGGCCATGAAAACGAGGAAGCTGACAATCAGGCCATAAAGCACCAGATCGGTGCCTCGTCCGATGCCGAAGAACCGGGCGATGTGGGTCAACATCCCCGGGAAGAAGATCGACAGTCCCGCCACACAGGCAAAGAGCACCAGCATAATGCGACGGATGGCCAGATGCCGCGCATTCGATCCGCCCCGCATAAGCGCCAGCGAAACGATGACGACGGCGAGGACAAGAACAATTTGAACCACTATTTGCACAATGTCACCTAAACAAGAGGTCGGCGAGGATGTTGACCGAATTCAGCAGGGATTGGCCCTTGGCCTTGGAATAATCGGTGTAAATGATTTCCACCGGCTGCTCGACCCATTTTGGCTTCATTTCGGCAACCTGGTGGACCAACTCCGAGGCGTGGGCCATGCGGTTTTGTGTGAGGTGGATGCCCTTGGCCACCTTCGGGCTGAGAGCGCGGAGCCCGTTGTGGGCGTCCGTCAGCGCCATGCCGGTTGCCATGCGGGACTGGATGGCAGCGGTGCGAAGCACCAGGCGCTTGGCGGGGGAAATCTTGGTGCGCTTGTCCAGGAAGCGGGATCCCAAGACAATCTCCGCTTCACCTGACGTGATGCGGCCCGCCATCGCCTGCGCATCCTCAACCCGGTGCTGCCCGTCGGCGTCGAAGGTGACAATGCAGTCCAAGTCGGGATCGTTGAGCGCGTACTCGATGCCCGTCTGCAGGGAGGCGCCCTGCCCGAGGTTGATGGGGTGCTGGACCACCACTGCACCGGCTGCCCGTGCCGCATCCTGCGAGCCGTCGGTGCTGCCGTCGTCGACGCAGACGACGTACGGGAACACCTTTCGCAGCCCCGTGATGACAGCGCCGACCACCGACGCTTCGTTATACATGGGGATGACTATCCAAGTTCGACTCACCGCACAAGTATCCCATAAGGGCCTGTGCCGACTGAATCAGGGTGCGGCCTCAGCCGTTGGCAAGGGCCTTGATTGCATGCACCATGGCGGCTGGCCCATGCACCAGGTGGGCGCCCGTGGCTCGGCGCAGCTGCCACACCGCGCGGTCCGCACTGGGATCGGCCGCTACCACGACGGCGGAGCCCCGGAGGGCTGCCACGACGTCCTTGTGCCGGGCGAGAGTGGACGCCACCCTGCGGGATTCAAGGTTGTCCCGGACCAGCCGTCCCGCCACGCCCACGGTTCCCGGTTTGCCGGCCAGCGCACCCAAGCGGGCCGCGGCAGGGGCCGGCCGTTCAGCCTGAAGCCGGACAATCCCCTCCCCGCCTCCGGGCGCGTCGCCGTCCGTCAGGGACCCCACCTGGACAACATCGACGCTCACCGCCCACGCGGGCGAAGCTGCGGCGGCCATGGCACGCTGGCGCAAATCGTCGATGACGGCCTGCGCGTGGCTGACCTGGCCAACGACGATGCTGACCTTGAGGTTCCTCGGCGCAATCATGGCATCTCTCCCGTTCCCGCGGACAGTTCGGCTTCGGAGCGCCCGGCGATCTGCCGCAATTCCGCAATGACGGGCGTTAGGATCGCGCTGCGGTCAAACTGTTGACCGTACTCCCATGCCGCCATCCAGCGTGCCTCGTCAGGTTCCCGCAAGGCGGCGGCACACTCCCTCAGTGCATCGGCTATCGCTGCCGGCGAAAGGTCCTTGGCCGGGAACCAGAGGGGATAGTCCCGCAGGAGGTCCGTGGCTGCGTTGCCCAGGTCGTGGACGGAAACGATGGGCAGGCCGGTGGCCAGATATTCCGCAGTCTTGCCGCCGGTTACGTACTTTCCAGTGGACAGGAGCAGAATCAGGGCATCGAGGGTGCCGTAAAACCCTGCGACGTCCCGCTTGGAAATCGGCCCGTCGTAGCGCAGGCCGTTGCCGGCCGCGGAGGCAAAGGCCGCCAGCACCTCGGCCGGCGCAGCGCCGGAGGGGCTGAGCTTGCCCCGAAATACTCCGTCAGCCTTCGTCGGTGACTCCGTTCCGAAGGCCGTGTCCCAGCCCGCCAGGAAGGGTTGCAGAGGCATGTTGACGTATTGGAGGGTGCCCAAGTAGCCAAAGCTGGGCCGATCGGTGGCCTGAACGGTGCGCCTGGCGTGGCCCGGCTGGGGGTCGAAGCCGTTGGCCACCACTCGCATCTTGCCGGCTGCCTTGGGGTATCTGTGCGCGTACTCACCGCGGATCTGTTCATTGACAAACCACATCTGGGCGGCCCGGTCCAGATAGTCGGCTTCCATGCGCCCCATGTTGGACTCTGGGGAGAAATCTTCCGCACCGCTGATCGTGTTGAAGGCCCAGGCATCGCGGTAGTCCAATACGAAGGGTACGTCCGCTAGCGACCGAGCCACGCCAAAGGACACATAGGGGCTTGCCGAAGCCATGACGAGGTCCACCGCATGGTCGGCGTGGACCTGCCGCGCCGCCTTAGACGCGGGATCCAGCCATGCGGCATGGAAATCCTCCGGGAAGCCTTTCCGGGTCTTGCGCCGATATAGCTCTTTCCACAGGTAAGGTGCCTCAATCCGCAGCCGCGAGAATCTCCGCAGGTCACGCCGTGCAGGCTCCTCTGCGCCGCAATCGTCGACAGGCACGACGGTAATGCGAGGGTCAATCGATTCGACAAGCCCATGATCGGTGCCGGAAATTTCGGACCACACGGAGGGATCAAGGGTTATGACTGTTACATCCCAGCCGTCCTTCGCAAAAGCGTTGGCAACCGCCGTGCACCTGTACACGGAGGAAGCCGTGCTGGGTGGGAAGGAAAATGCTATATACAGCAGGTGCGGCCGCGTCACGAGTCAGCCCCCAACACCTTTGCGTAGCCCGCCTCAAGCCGCGGAAGCAGGACGGCAGGTCCGTGATTGGCACGGATGTAATCTGCGCTGGCCAGGGTCCGGGACAGGGCCACGGGGTCTGAGAGGGACTCCCGAACGGCAATGGCAACATCCTTTCGTCCCACTGACACCGTCCCGACATTCGCAGGATAGCCCGGGTCTTGGTCGGCAAAAACCGTCGGCACACCCATGCCCATGGCCTCCAGTTCACTGGCCGCAAGAATTCCCGCAATTTGCCCCACGGCCACATGGGCGCGGGCCATCTCGTTAAGGAATTCAGCCTTGGGCATCTTCGGAAGCAGCGTCACGCCCAGGGCGGCAACCTCGCTGGCGCGGTCCCCCCAGTCAAGGCCAACAATGTCAACGTCCATTCCAGCTAGGGCCGAAACGACCTCCCCCGCAGTCTGAACCGACGCGTCGCCGCCCTTGGACGAGTCCCAGCGTGAAGGGAAAAAGACCCGCGGCTTCGCAGCAGGGGCCCATGCCGGCAAGGTGGACAGATCTATGGGCACCGGCAGGTACTCTGCGTCGCTACGCGCCTGTTCCGCCTTGTCCTTCAAATCCGGAGTGGTGTACCAGACATGCCCGGCGCCATCGATATCAGCCTTGATGGCCGAATGGTGTTGTTCCTGCCAGTAGTTTTCCCGGATGTCTGTTCCATGAAGGGTCAATGCATAGGGCCGTGCGAACCTGCCGCGCGCCCACTTGGCCCGGCCCCCCATGTTGACGTGCCACAGTTGTGTGCGAGGGTACGCTGCAGCCTGCTCCAGGAGAAAGCGGTAATAAGCGGTCTTGGTGCCGCCGCGCGTCCACGGTCCTTGGATGATCTTCCACGGCTTTCCCTGCCGTTGCCCCTCCTGCACCAACGTCTTTCCAACATCGGCGCAGTCGAAGAGTTGAGTAACCCGGTATGCCTCGCTCATGGTCACCATTGTCGCATCCGGGGAGGCTCCTGTTGGCCTACGAGACAACCGCGGCAAAGCGCGGGGCTTGCCCGCTTCTTCCGAGCCGCACCGCGTAGGGCTGGCAATCCCCGTACTATAGGAAGGATTCTTCCACTGCAGTTCTGGAGTAAACCTTGAAAAATCTGCGCCGCACCCTTGGCCAGTTACTACCGCTCCTCCCGCCCAATGCGAGGCGTTTTCTGGTGCTCTTCGCGGCGCTCTCGTCGGTCCTGGTCTTGGTCGACTCTGGCGCGCTGGGCATTTTTGCACTCGTTCTCAACCAAATAATGCAGTCGCAGAGCACTGGAGCTTCGATGCGGCTGCCAGTCATTGGCACCATCTCAGATAACTTGGGGCTAATTATTCTCGTATGTGCGGCTGCGGTGATGATCCTGAAGTCCTTGCTTAACATCTGGCTTCAATGGGTGTCCACCCGCCGGTTTGCCGACTACGAACTCGAAATCGGCACCGTACTTTTCCAAAGTTACATTCGTGCGCCCTGGACTTCACGACAAAACAGGTCGACCACGGAACTTGTCCGCATGATGGACGTCGGCATCGCGAACACCATTGCCGGAGTACTGTTTCCCGCAGTGATCCTCCCGTCGCAGGCGCTGACTTTCGCCTCAGTGCTCCTCATCTTGGTGGCAGCCTCGTGGCAGACGGCATTGATAACTGTGATTTACCTTGGCCTCATTGCCGCCTTCCTCTACCTTTACCTGTCCAAGAAGTCGTATGAGGCGGGCCGTGTCAATCGTGACTCTGCGATGCGCATGTCCACGCTCGTCTCGGAAATGCTAGCCGCTCTGAAGGAAATCACGCTCCGGGACAAAGCCAACGAAGTCGGAGACGTGGTGTACGTGAGCAGGGAAAGAGCCGCCAGGTCGCGCTCAAACATCCGCTTTCTCGGTTCCGTCCCGAAATTCGTCATTGACATGGCATTGATTGGTGGGTTCCTGATTATCGGCACCGTCGGCTACTTCGCGGGCGGCATCGGCGCTGCCATGTCCTCCGTCGCAATCTTTGCACTCGCCGGATTTAAGATGGTCCCCGCACTCACGACCATCCAGTCCCAAGTGACGCTGGTGCAGTCGACACTGCCCTACACGGAACTCGTTATGGCGGACATTCGGGAGGCTGCGGAGTTCCGCAAGAATGCTGAAAAGCTGGGAAAGACACCCATCCACGGTGAACCCAAGGTCTTGGAGCTGCGCAACGTTGAATTCACCTATCCCGGCGCGAACGGCCCTGCGGTCACCCAAATCAACTTGTCGCTCCCCATGGGTTCCTCCGTGGGCGTCGTTGGCCAGTCCGGAGCCGGCAAATCAACGCTGATAGACATCTTTCTGGGGCTGCTGGTTCCCTCGAACGGCACAATGACGCTAGACGGCATTCCGCTTGAGGACGTGCTCGCCGATTGGCGAAAGCGTGTGGGCTATGTCCCGCAGGAGGTCGCCATCTTTGACGGTTCTGTTGCACAGAATGTCGCACTCTCGTGGGGCGGCGATGTTGACGAGGAGCGGGTCCGGACCGCACTCGCCCGTGCCCAGCTGCTGGAAACCATCGAGTCCCGCCCCGATGGAATACACGGTCGCGTGGGTGAACGCGGCGGTGCGCTTTCAGGTGGACAGCGCCAGCGGCTAGGCATTGCCCGTGCCCTGTACATGGATCCGCTGGTCCTCGTATTGGACGAAGCGACAAGCGCGTTGGACACGGCCACCGAAGCTGCGGTGGCAAAAGCCATCGCGGAGCTCCACGGTGACATGACCGTTATCTCAGTGGCCCACAGGCTTTCCACCATCCGCGACAACGACCAGGTCTGTTACATGAAGGATGGCAGCATCATCACTCAGGGAACCTTCGACGAGGTTGTCCACACCAACCAGGAGTTTGCCCAGCAGGCTGCTCTTGCAGGCCTGTACACGCTGCCTGGAACCGCATCACGTTCCGTTGCAGCCATGCCCGCGAGCGAATAAGCAACAACCACTCGCCCGCAGCAATTCGGACGGCTTGGACAGAATCTCCCTTCCTTACCTCCGAGATGGCCGCAGGCTAGCGGGCAATCTTTCGGTACAGCGCTTCCAATCCCGGAATGTAGGCGGCGGCGTCGTAACGGGGCACCGCCCATTCGGCCCCGCCCAGCCGCCCCGATGCATCCGCAGGGTCGGCCAAGGCTGCCAGGACTTGGTCGACCACGTCGGCCACGGAGCCTTCCATGACGGGCGGCACGGTTCCGTCGTCTGGTCTGGGCAACCGGCTGCCCAGGGCCGCCAACGGCAGGCCAATGCACAGGGCTTCAAACTCGCTGGTGGAAAAGTACTCTGAAGCTTGCCCGATGCCGACGGCCGAGCGTGCCAGTTGTTCGTAGTAGCGGTGCTGCGGCATCTTTTCCAGAAGTCGGACGCCACGGGCACGTGCCTCCGCTGCCCCCGGCCCCCAGTCGAGGCCTATCAACTCCGCCTTGTCCCCAATGACCGTGGCCAGTGCGCCAGCCAGTTTCAGTTGGCGCTCCATGCCCTTGTCATCGTCCCACCGGGAAATAAACATGATCTGGGGCTTATGCGCAGGGATCCATGTCGGCAGCCTTGCCAAGTCCACCACGGAGGGGAAGAATTCAGCGTCGGAGCGCGCCGAGGTGGCATCGTCTTTGTTGTCGGCATTTGCATAAAACACATGGGATGCGCCGTCGATGGCCCGCTGGATTTCATCGTGGAAAGCCGGGTCTTTCCACTGCCTGCGGATGTCCGTCCCGTGCAAGGTCAGGACATAGGGCCGGTCGGGCATTCCCCTTTCCCGGATCAGCCTGACGCTGGTGCCGTAGTGGACGTGGACCACGTCCGCCGCCTGCAGCGCCGCCCTCCGGCGAAGCAGGTAGGGCACAAAGCGGGCCTTGGCCAGCAGCGGGTTCCGTGGCGCTGCTGTCATCGGACGGACCTGTTCCGGGGGGAGGTAGTCCCAGCGGAGTCCGGCGCGGGCCGCGGCGCTGACCATGGAGCGGGCCACAAAGGCGCAGTCGTTGAACTGCAGGACCTTCGGTTCACGTGTCATGTGCTGCCTCCTCGGCATTCGTGGGCGCTAGGCCCGGGCGATCGCGGCCATATAGGCCTCGTCGAAGAGTGCGCCCACGGCATCCGGGGAAAACCTCGCCCTGATGGGCGCGGCAATGTCCTCTGCGGGCACGTTCCGGAAGGCCTCCACGGCACCTAGGACGGCCCTGCCAAGAACTTCCGGCGTGACGTCATCGACGAGCCTGCTGTTGGAGTCGTCCGCATAGTCGCTGAAGCCGCCCACCCGCGTCGCCACCACGGGCCGTCCGGCGGCGAGGGCCTCGGCCGCCGAGGTGAAGAAGTTCTCCTGGGCTGTGGGGAGGAAGAACAAGTCGGCGGCGGAGAGGTGCCCGGCCACTTCGGCCGGCCGCACCGAACCAGCCAGTGCGACGTGCCCGGCCAGTCCCAGCTTGGATATGAGGGCCTGGCACTCTGGCCGCTGGGGGCCGTCCCCCACCCAGGTCAGGTGCGCGTCCGTGCCGTGGTCGCGCAGCCAGGCGACAGTTTCAATGGCGGCCAGGGGGCGCTTCCGGGCGATGAGCCCACCCACGGCGACCAGCCGGAGCGGGGAGCCGAAGACCGACGGCACAACGGGGCCGCGGTCCTTCACGACACACGGGACCACCCTGGCTGCATGCGGCCGGGCAAAGCGCTGCATCTCCGCGGCGAGCTGGCCCGTCACGCCCGTCACCACGTGGGGGGACCGCAGCACGCGGCGCACCCCGGACAGCCTGTCCCACAGGGGAGAGACGCTGGCGGGATTGACCACGCCGTTCCAGTGCTCGGTGTGCACCCACGGGCGCCCGCGGCCCGCCACCGTGCGCGCCGACCAGGCCGGGAGGGCAAGGAGGATGGAGGAGAAGGCCATGGTGTGGACGACGTCGGCCCATGCCATCTCCCTTGCCAGCACGCGTTCACAGGCGAGCACCGTTGCCGGGCGCCGGGGGTCCGCCAGGACACGGCGCACCGGGACGCCTTCCCACTCCCCGTTGACGGCCTGGGGCATGGCCAGAGCAGTCCCGAGCCGGATGTGGACCACGCGCACCTGGTGGCCCCGGCCACGGATGGCCTCGACATGCTCGGCGTTGAACGGCGCCTCGGCGGGGTTCTCCTCATGCGGGTACCAGGTGGCAATGACCAGGATCTTCATGTGTTCCTTGAATGGGGTCTGTGGGCGAAAGGGTTGTGCGTGAAGTGGCTGTGCGTGGTGAGCTATGAGACCAGTGCCGAGGCGCTCATGAACCGCAACGGCGCTTCCGGGTGCAGCAGCTGCGAGAGGTCCCGCGGCAGCCAGGTGCGCGGGTTGGTGAAGGTGCGGCGAAGTGTGGCGAGTGACTTCATCACGGCGGGGTCGGCCTCCGCCCGTGCCACGGCGTCCAGCAACGCCCGGTCCGCCACCGACAGCGGGCGCGCCGCAGCCGGGGCGGCGAACAACAATGTGCGGGCTACGGAGGCCATGCCGGCGGCGTCGCCGGCATGCCAGGTGCCGGCGTCGGCCCTGAGCATCACGTGCCCAAACACATGGACCCGGATGAGCTTGGTCACGATCGCGGCCCGTTGGGCGGGGGCCAGGCGGGCAAACCAGTCCGACTTCACCAGGTCCGTGGCGAAGGCCAGGTCGTCCGTGACGCTGCGCGGGGTTGCCGTCACCCTGACGGCGGCGTCGTCGTGCACCAGGTAGCGGGGCAGGCCGCGGCCGAAGCTGATGTTCGCCCCGGAGAACCACAGCCTGGCGGAGAAGGACTGGTCCTCCCCCGTGGCGTATCGGGTAGGGAAATCCAGGCCCAGCGACCGGACCAGCGAAAGGCGCATGATTCCCAGCGGCGCGGTGCGGTAGGTGAGCCGGTCGGCCACCGGGTCGAGCCCGGCAGTCTTGGTGCGGCGCACCACGGGCGTGTGGATCGCCGCCCCGCCCGCGTGGGCCATCGGTGCGATCAGGACATCGGCGCCGGTCCGGCCTGCAGCCTCCACCCAGCGGGCCAGGGCCCCGGGCTCCAGGGAGTCGTCGCTGCCCATGATGGACACCCAGGTGCCGGTGGCCAGCGCCATTCCGTGATTGAAGGGGCCCGCCGGACTCTTGATCCCGTCCTCGTAGTGCACAAAGCGCACAAGCTCGCGGTGTTCGGGCGCCACGCGGGCACGGATCGGCTCGACCGCGGTGTTGTGGCACACCACGGTGACCCGCAGCCGCTTCGCTTCCGCCGGCCCCGTGGGAAGCCCGGACGCCATGAGCGACGCAACCGTGCGCTCGACGGGCCGGTCCGGCGTGTGCACGGCCACCACCACGTCGACCAGCACGGAATCCTGCGAATAGTTGTCCACCCAGTAAGGTTATCGCGGAACCAAAGGACCCCAGCCTGCACAGGAGAACGCGGCCATGAGCCAGAGCATTGAAGTTGTCATACCGGTGCATGAGACGGCGCGCCCCCTGGAGAGAGGGCTGGCGTCCATCCTGGCCCAGCGTGCGGAGCTTTCGGGGCTGGGCGTGGACCTCCGGGCCACAGTGGTCTGCCACAACATCCCCGTCGAGGCCGTCCAGGGCAGTGTCACGGCGGCCATGGCGGAGGACGACACTGTCACCTGGCTGGGGCATGACGACGGCACCCGGTCCCCCGCCGGGCCGCGCAACGCCGCGCTGGACCGCAGCTCGGCCACATTCCTGAGCTTCCTTGACTCCGACGACTACCTGGAACCTGGATCCCTGGCGGCGTGGTGGAAGGTTGCCGTAGCCCAGGGCGCCGCGGCCGTCATTGCGCCGCTGCGGACTCCGGAGGGCACCATCCTCCGCTCTCCGCGGATCCGCCCGACCAAGCCGGCGGTGCTGGACGCGGTCAAGGACGGGCTGGCATATCGCAGCGTGCCCTACGGACTCCTGCGCCGGGACGCCGTCGTGGCGGCCGGCTTCAGGTACGCCGAGGGCATCAGCACCGGCGAGGACATCGAAGCCACTCTGAAGCTGTGGTTCCGGTCCGGGGTCATCTGCTATCCATACGCGGCCCCGGCCTACCACCAGACCGACGATGCCGGCATGGGCCGGGTCACCAGCAGGCTCCTGCCGCTGCAGGAGGAGTTCGAGTGGCTGGGACCGCTTTTGACCGCGCCTTGGCTGCTGGCCGCCACGGAAGCCGAACGCCGGGCCGTCGCGCTGAAGATCCTGCGCATCCACGGCATTGGCGCGCTCCTCCGCCGCGCCGCGGGGACGCAGCCGGACAATGTTTTGTGGAACGGCGCCGAGCGCCGCTACTGGTCCGGATTGCTGGCGCGCCTGGAAACGTTGGCTGGCGGCAGGCTTCCGTCCCTGAGCCGGCGCGACGCCGCGCTCTGCCGGGCCGCGGCCAAGGCGGGCGAACTGCAACAGCTGCGTGCCGCCGTCGTCCTTCATGAAAAGGCCGGGCGCAAGGGGGACCTGCTCACTGAGGGGCGGTTCAGCGCAATGTCGCGCGACTCTGTGCTGCGGCACTACGTCAACGAGCGGCTCCGGTCGAAATCCGGCGTGTATTCCGCTCCCCCGCCCCTGGAGGCTGCCGGAGGCGGACAGAATTCCCGTTAGGCTGGAACCATGCGTATTTTGAGTGTGGTGGGCGCGCGCCCCCAGTTTGTCAAGCTTGCCCCCATTGCGAAGGCCTTGGAGGGCCGGGCCGAACATGTCATTGTCCACACCGGGCAGCACTACGACGAGCTCATGTCCGACGTCTTTTTCCAGGACCTGGGCATCCCGGCGCCGGACTACAACCTGGGTGTGGGCTCGGGCAAGCACGGCGAACAGACCGGCGCCATGCTGGCCGGGCTGGAAAAAGTGTTTGAGGAAGCCGAGCCCGACGTGGTGCTGGTCTACGGCGACACCAACTCCACGCTGGCCGCGGCCCTTGCCGCCGTAAAGATCCACATTCCCGTGGCGCACCTTGAGGCCGGCCTGCGCTCCTTCAACCGGCGCATGCCCGAGGAACACAACCGGGTGCTGACCGACCACGCCTCGGACCTGCTCCTCTCCCCCACCCAGGTGGGCATGGACCACCTGGCCTCGGAAGGCCTGGCGGAGCGGTCGCGCATGGTGGGCGACGTCATGACCGACGTCCTGTACACCGTGCGGGACCAGCTTGCCGCCCAGGGCCAGCCCCTGCCCGACGGCGTCACGGCCGGCAACTTCTATGTCTGCACCATCCACCGCCCCGACAACACGGACGACCCAGCACGGCTGAAGGCCATTGTGGAGTCGCTGGCCGCCCTGGGCAAGCCGGTGCTGCTCCTGGCCCACCCCCGGCTGAAGGCCCTGGCCGAGACGCACGGGATCGACCTCGCGGCCGGTTCCATCGTGCTCCATGAGCCCCTGGCCTACCCGCAGCTGGTCAACGCCGTGGCCAACAGCGCCGGCGTGGTCACCGATTCCGGGGGCCTGCAGAAGGAGGCCTTCCTGCTGCGTGTCCCCTGCACCACCATCCGCCCCGAGACCGAATGGGTGGAAACCGTGGAACTGGGCTGGAACGTGCTGGTCAACGGCGATCTGTCCCGGCTGGCCGGCGCTGTGGAACGCCCCGCCCCGGCCGCAACGGATGCGGCGCCCTATGGCGACGGCCACGCCGCCCAACGGACGGTGGACGCGCTGCTCGAGGCGTTTGCAAAGTAGCCCCGCACGCCGTCACCGGCTAGTGCGCCTTCGTGCCCGCCGGCCGGCGAACAACGCCGCGGACGGTGTCAGCGGCAACGCGCCCCGAGGCGGCCAGCGAGGCGTTGTCCGCCACCCACTGCACCCTGGCTTCGGCTGCCTGCGTCCCGTCCAGCGCCGCATCGGCGAGCACCGCAATCATCGCGTCGGCAACTGCCGCCGCGTCATAGGGGGCGGCGGCCCCAAGCCCGCCCGCGGCGACGATGGCGGCGCCGTCGCCCTGGCCGGCAAAGATGACGGGGGTTCCGCACCCGGCGGCCGCGTAGATCTTGGTGGGCTTGGCAAAGTCGTAGCCCTGCCCCGGCTTGATGCTCACCAGGGCTCCGGCGGCACCGCGGATCCATTCGGCAGCCTCGGCCGGCGGCACCACACCGCCGAAGTGCACGGCGCCGGGCACGCGAGAAGCTGCAAGGACCTTCAAGTGGCCCTCGTCCGTGCCTTGGCCAAAAAAGCGGATTTCGGCGTCAGGGAACCGCTCGCGGACAAGCGGCAGGGCCTCAATGAAGATGCCCGCGCCCTGCCATTCGCTCATGGTCCCGGTGTAGACAAAGTACGGCTTTGCAGCGGCGGCAACCGGGCCGTCCGGCGAAAAGACACCGGTGTCCACGCCGTTCCCGACTGTTTGGATGCGGCCGGCCGCGACTTTGAACTGGGCCACCTGCGCCGCAACCGGTTCCGAGACGGCGATGACCTTGGCGGCGCGCCGCAGCACGAAGCCCTCCACGGCGGCCATGGCCTTCTTGACTGTGCCGGGCACCTCCATGGCTGACAGCGCCTCGGTCCACACGTCGGCGGCGTAGTAGACAAACGGGCGCCGGCGCAGCAGCGAGGACAGCGCCACCACGACGCCGGTGGTGGGCGGTGGCTCCGAGACCACCACGTCGGCCCTCACGGCCAGCAGCCGGAAAAATGCCGGGATGTCGAAGCTGAGATACTGCACGTAGCCGCGGACATTTCCGCCGGGGTCGCGCAGCACGGGCCACCGGCTGAGCTTGTACGGCGGCCTGAACACGCCCGCGCCCGTGGGCGCCCGCGTCGTGATGACCTCCACCTCGGCGCCCTGCTCCACGAGTCCGTCCACCAGGGCCTTCAGGCGGAAGGCCGCCGCCCCCACTTCCGGCGCATACAGCCGGGTGGCGACGACGACCCTCAACGGTTTTTGTACCGGCACTAAGACGGGATCCTGACGGTGGCGCCCGTGCGGGACGATTCCAGGACGGCCTCGGCCACCACGAGCGTGTCCTGGCCCTCGGCCATGGTCACCACGTCGGTGCGCAGCCCCAGGACGGCGTCGCGGAAGGCCTCGTGCTCGGTGCGCAGCGGCTCGGGCTTGGCGATGGCCAGCCGGGTCACGTTGCCCTCGGACACCCCGCGGAAGACCGCCATGGAGTCCCATTCGGTGGCGATCGTCCCGTTTTCGTAGAACGTGAGGTCGGCCGTGACGGTGTCTGCCACAAACGCGCCCTTTTCACCGGTGACGATGGTCAGGCGTTCCTTCATCGGGGACAGCCAGTTCACCAGGTGGTTGGTGATGATGCCGTTTGCCAGCTTGCCGGTCGCGGCCACCATGTCCTCGTGGGGGCGGCCGCTGCGGGTGGTGGTCTGGGCGAAGATCGTCTCGAAGCGGCTGTGGGCCAGCCAGGCGGTCAGGTCGATGTCGTGCGTGCCCAGGTCCTTCACGACGCCGACGTCGGCAATGCGGGACGGGAACGGGCCCTGCCGGCGGGTGGCGATCTGGTAGACCTCCCCGAGCTCGCCGTCGGCGATGCGCTTGCGCAGGGACTGCAGGGCGGGGTTGAAGCGCTCGATGTGCCCGACGGCCCCGACCAGGCCCTTCGCGGCGAAGGCCTCCACGAGGCGCCGGCCGGCCGGGACGCTGTCGGCGATCGGCTTCTCCACGAGCGTGTGGATGCCGGCCTCGGCCAGGGCCAGGCCCACTTCCTCATGCATGCCGGTGGGCACGGCCGCCACGGCCATGTCCAGGCCGGCGGCGATGAGCTCCTCCACGCTGTGCAGCACGGGCAGGTTCTTGGCCACGCCGTGGGGATCGCCAAAGGCGTCCGCCACGGCCACCAGGTCCAGGCCGTCCACTTCACGGATGACCCGTGCGTGGTGGCGGCCCATCATGCCCAGGCCGATGAGGCCTACGCGCAGGTTCGCCATGCTTTAGGCACCTGCCTTGACGAGGGTGTTCACGGCGGTGACGATCCGCTCGAGGTCATCCTGCGTCAGCGACGGGTGGACCGGCAGCGAGAGGACTTCCTTTGCGGCGGTCTCCGTGTTGGGCAGGTCCTCGGTGCGGTTGAAGGACGGCAGGCGGTGGTTGGGCACAGGGTAGTAGACGCCGGAGCCGATGTTGTACCCGGAGCGGAGGCGCTCATGCAGCTCGTCGCGGCCCTCGGGCACGCGGATGGTGTACTGGTGGTAGACGTGTTCGGCGCCGGCGGCGACCTTGGGCGTTCCCACACCCTCAAGGTTGGCGGTCAGGAACGCGGCATTGTCCTGGCGCTGTTTGGTCCAGCCGTCCACCTTGGTGAGCTGGACGCGGCCAATGGCCGCGTGCAGGTCCGTCATGCGGTTGTTGAAGCCCACCAGCTCGTTTTCGTACTGCTTGTCCATGCCCTGGTTGCGCAGCAGGCGCAGCTTCCGCTCAACTTCGGGATCCGATGTCGAGACCATGCCGCCCTCGCCGGAGGTCATGTTCTTGGTCGGGTACAGGCTGAACATGCCGAACTTGCCAAAGGTTCCCACCTTCTGGCCGTTCACGGCTGCGCCGTGGGCCTGGGCCGCATCCTCGTAGAGGTCGATCCCGTGCTTCCCGCACACCGCCGCGAAAGCCTCGGCTGCGAAGGGGTGCCCGTACAGGTGCACCGGCATGATGCCCTTGGTCTTGTCGGTGATTAGGGACTCCACGTGGGTAACATCGAGGGTGTAGTAGTCAAGCTCGATGTCGGCGAAGACCGGCGTGGCGCCGGTCAGGGCCACCGAGTTGCCCGTGGCGGCAAAGGTGAAGGACGGGACGATGACCTCGTCGCCCGGGCCGACACCGCTGGCCAGCAGGCCCAAGTGAAGACCAGAGGTGCCGGAGTTCACGGCGACGCTGGCGCGCCCGTCCAGAAGCACCTGGGAGAACTCCGTTTCAAAGTCGGCCACCTGCTTCCCCTGCGCCAGCATGCCCGTGGCCATGACGGCGTCGACCGCTGCCCGTTCCTCGGCGCCAATGATGGGTTTTGCTGCGGGAATGAAGTCCTGGCTCATGCGTTGTCCTCTGCCTCTTTAAGGGAAGGTCCCTCTTCAATGTATTTTGCCCCGGTTTCCGGGCACACCCAGAAGCCGCCGTCCTCCTGGAGGGGGAAGCCGGCCTTGCCGACCCAGCCCAGGCGGCGGGCGGGAACGCCTGCCATCAGGGCAAACGCGGGAACGTCCTTGGTGACCACGGACCCGGCGGCGATGGTGGCCCACCGCCCGATGGTCAGCGGCGCGATGCACACGGCCCGGGCACCCACCGAGGCGCCGTCCTGGATGGTGACCCCCACGGGGGTCCAGTCGTGGGCGCTCTTCAGTGACCCGTCCGGGCTGACGGCGCGCGGGTAGGTGTCGTTGGTCAGGACCACGGCGGGGCCGATGAACACGCCCTTGCCCAGGACGGCCGGCTCGTAGACCAGCGCGTAGTTTTGGATCTTGGTGTTCTCGCCGATCTTCACACCGGTGCCGACGTACGCGCCGCGGCCCACGATGCAGTTCTCGCCAAGGATGGCGTCCTCGCGAACCTGGGCCAGGTGCCAGATCTTGGTGCCTTCGCCAAGAACTGCCTGCTCGGCCACGTCGGCGCTGGGGGCTATATAAGTCATGCTGGTACTCCTGATCGTGATCGGCTGCGGCTGCGGCCTGGTTGTCTAGGCCTTGCCGATGACGCGGTAGGTCACGCCGGGCCACTTTTCTGCCGAGCTTACCCGGCGCCCGTCAATGAACGCCTTCACGCCTGGCAGGTCGGCCGGGCCCAGCCCCCGGTACTCGGCGTGGTCGGCCTGCACCACGGCCGCGTCCACGGGCTCGCCCCGGTGGTAGGCGTCGAAGCCCAGCTTGTTCAGCTCCGCATCCGTGTACAGGGGGTCGTGGACCAGGGGGATGCCGCCGCGGGTGCTGATGGCCTCGACGGCGTCGAACACGCCGGAGAACGCGGTTTCCTTCACCCCGCCGCGGTAGGCCGCGCCAAGCACGACGACGCGTGCCCCGGCCAGGTCGCCATAGGCACCTTCCAGCAGCCCGATGGTGTAGTCGGGCATGTCCGCGTTGGCGGCCCGCGCGGCCCGGACCACGGTGGCGTCGGGGTCGTTCCACAGGTACAGGCGCGGGTAGACGGGGATGCAGTGGCCGCCGACGGCGATGCCGGGCTGGTGGATGTGGCTGAACGGCTGCGAGTTGGAGGCCGCGATGACCTGGTAGATGTCAATGCCGGTCTTGGCCGCGAAGCGGGCGAACTGGTTGGCCAGGCCGATGTTGACGTCGCGGTAGGTGGTCTCGGCCAGCTTGGCGAGTTCGGAGGCTTCCGCGGAGCCGAGGTCCCACACGCCGTTGGCACGGTTGAGGTCCGGGCGCTCGTCAAAGTCCAGCACCGACTCGTAGAACTCCACGGCCTTGGCGGCGCCGGCGTCGGACAGGCCGCCCACCAGCTTGGGGTACTTGCGCAGGTCCTCAAACACGCGGCCCGTCAGCACCCGTTCAGGGGAGAACACCAGGTGGAAGTCCCTGCCTTCGACGAGGCCCGAGGCCGCCTCAAGCGCCGGCTTCCAGCGGGTGCGGGTGGTGCCCACGGGCAGCGTGGTCTCATAGGACACCAGGGTGCCGGCGGTCAGGTGCTTGCCGAGCTCGGCGGTCGCGTCGTCCATCCAGCCAAAGTCGGGCTTGGCGTCCGCGTCAACAAACAGCGGCACCACCAGCACCACGGCGTCGGCGCCCGGGACCGCCTGGGCGTAGTCCGTCGTCGCTCGCAGCTTCCCGGCCGGAACCAGCTCGGAGAGCATCTCCTGCAGGTGGGCTTCGCCGGGGAACGGCTCGGTGCCGGCGTTTACCAGGTCCACCACGGCCTGGTTCACGTCCACGCCCACCACCTCGTGGCCCTTGGAGGCGAACTGGACAGCCAGTGGCAGGCCGATCTTACCGAGTGCAATGACAGCAATCTTCACGTTTTAGTAGCCTCTTCTTTTCGTTTCCCGGATCGTGCCTGGCACCCTGGCACCGCCGCGTTGTGTTACCAGAATATCGATCTTTCGCCGCGGTCCGGTCCAGGTGAGAGCCAGGCCACGCCGGCAGCCGTCCTGCTGCACGCCCATCACGCTAGAGCTTACGCGCACGGGGTCCGGCCGTTTCAGCATTTACCAGCATGCTCTCACCTTGTACAGTTTCGCGGCACCCTGCTGGTCTACAAGCTGCACCGAGGCGGAGGTTGCCAGGTCCTGCAGGCCCGGATACGTCCGGCTGGCGGGGTGGTTGAGCAGGTACTGTGTGCCGAAGTCAAGGACGTAGTGCACGTCCAGGTCCCGAATGGCCTTGCAGACGGCAGGGTTCCCAGCCGCCTTGTTCAGCGACTGGTCCACGACCGACTGCTCCTTGGTGGTCCCCTGGCTCAGGTGGTACTTGAGCACCTTTCTGTCCGCGAAGGCATAGACAAGGCCCGAACCGTTCCAGGGGTTGCCGGCAATGACGGCGTTCGCCGGCACCTCCCCGTCAATCCTGGCCAGAAGCTGGTATTCGTCGTCGGAGAGAATGGACGACGGCGTGTTGCGCTCGTAGAACTGCTTGTTGGTCGCGATGTACGTGCGGATGGAGCCAAGCTGCGTTGAGACGGCAAGAAACCCCAGCACCAGGAGCGAGGCGGCGACGCCGGCGGCCAGTGCGGGGCGGCTCCACGGGCGGACCACGGCAGCCTTGCGGTCCCTGAACCTGGCGGCCGCCCGCACGCAGGCATCGACTATCCCGGCAAGCCCGACGGCGGCCAGCACCACCGCGAATGCCGGCAGGTAGGCGGCAAGGCGGTTCGTGTCGGCATACCAGATCCCGGTCCAGAAGAAACGCACGGGACCCTTCGCCACGGCCGCGTCAACGACGTAGAGCGACGCCGCCGCCGCGAAGCTGAGCAGCCACCAAATCTGGCGCCTCCCGCCCACCATCCGGAAGATGCCCACCGCCGCGAGGACGGAAATGACCACTGCGGAGCGGGTCGACATTTCGCCGTTGGCCAGCACCTCGCCGATGGCCCCGGGCGTGGTGGTGTGCGGCGTCCACCCGGTGTAGCTTCCCGGCCGGAGCGTGTTCCACGCCACGATTGCGACGGCGGCGCACGCCACGGTGAGCGCCGCCGGTGCGATGTAGTGCCGCCACGGCGATCCGGCGACGGCCAGCCTTCGCAGGTGCAGGCCCATGGCCCACGCCGCCATCGGCACGCTGAACGCCAGGACCGCCCCCACGGCGCTCATGTGCGCCAGCGTCATGCCGGGGACCAGGAGGAGCAGGGCCAGCCACAGCCGCCACGGGCGCTCGGCGTGGTCGGAGAGCCTGAACAACAGGACAATGACCGCCAGTGCCGCCGGGATGACGCTGACCGATAGCAGGTTCGGGAAGAGCGGACCCCACACGAGCAACAGGAACGGGAAGGCCGCCAGGCCGGCGGCAAAGATGCCGGACGCCATGATCGCCACCAGCTTTGGCCCCGCCACCACGCGCGTGAGAAAGACGACCGAAACCGGCCAGATGACCGCGCAAATGGTCAGGTTCAAGCTGGTGACAGCCAGTGGCACCGACGCGCCCGTCAACTGCACGAGCAGGGCGGCGATGTCATGCCATACGGCCGGGTAGACGGCGCCCAATCCCTTTCCGCCCCCCATTTCGCCCAGGCTGAAGGTCGAGCCGTTGCCGGAATCGAGCACAAAACGCACGGCGTTGAGCTGGAACACGTCATCATAGCGCTGTGAAATATTGTCCGGAGCTCCCACCAGCTGCATGACCCTGCGTGCAATGAGCAGCGCGCCGGCCCCCATGCCCAGCACGGCCGCGCCCAGCACCATCCACGGGTCCCGGTGGATCGTGGCACGGTTGCGGGCGGACTGCCGGAAATCCGTCACCAGCCATGCCCCGGCGCAGGCGAGCACGCTCAGTCCGACGACGATCCATATGTTCCAGCGCAACCCGACCAACGGTGCGGCCACAGCTCCCACGCCGATGATGGACAGGGAGAGAACGGGAGCCAGGCCAAGCACGGCCAGCCTCCGAAACCCAAGCGAAAACGCCAGCGCGGCGCCAGGTGCCAACACCAGCACCATGCAAGCCAGCACCACCGGCACGGCAGTCCACCAGGACACTATTCCTCCAAATTGTTTACAGGTTCAGGGCCGGGCCGGCACTGCTGTGCGCGGCCCACTGGCACCGGAGCAGCAGAAATCCATTTCCGATGTTTTGCGTTAAGTCTGGCAGCTAGCTGCGAAGCCGGGCGATGACCTCGTCCACCGGCGCATCCATGACGGCATGCCCGGATTCCATCAAGATGCCCCTGTCGCAAACCTTGGCGACAACGTCAAGGTCATGGCTGACCACAATGAGCGTTTTCCCCGCCGCATGAAGTTCCTTGATCTTGGCCAGGCACTTCTTCTGGAAGGGCTCGTCCCCCACGGCCAGAATCTCATCGATCAAAAAGACGTCCGGGTCCGTGTGGACCGCCACCGAAAACGCCAGGCGCAGGTACATGCCGGAGGAATAAAACTTCACCTCCGTGTCGATGAACTCCTCGATTTCGGAGAAGGCGACAATCGAATCGAAGGCTGCGTCGATCTGCTCCTTGCTCATGCCCAGGATGGCGCCGTTGAGGTACACATTGTCCCGGCCGCTCAAGTCAGGGTGGAACCCTGCGCCAACCTCGATCAAGCCAGCCACCCGGCCCCGCGTTGACACTGTGCCGGTGTCCGGAAGCATGACGCCGGAGATGTGTTTGAGCAGCGTTGACTTTCCCGATCCGTTCAATCCAAGCAAGGCGACGGACTCCCCCATCGCCACGTCCAGGGTGATGTCGTTGAGGGCGTAGAACTTCTTGGAGAGATCGCCCTTGCGGCCCTTCATGATCCACACAAACGCTTCCTTGAGGGAGCGCGTGTGGCGCAGCACAAACTTCTTGCTGATGCCGCAGATTTCAATTGAATTTGTGGTCATTAGAGCTCCTGCGCAAAACGGCCTTCAAGCCGCCTGAAGACCATCTGCCCCAGGAACAGGACAAGCAATGATATGGCCATGCCCACGGGCGCCCACACGGACAACAGGTTCGGCACCATGGCCACGGTTTCCGCGGTGGTCGGGTACCAGAACGCCAGGTGGAAGGCCTCCACGGCCACGGACAGCGGGTTCACCTGGTACACCGCAAACCAGGCGGGCCCAAGCTTGTTGTGCACCATTTCCCACGAATACAGCACCGGGGAGGCCCAGGTGGCGACCAACAGCAGCATGTCCACAAAATTCTCCGCGTCGCGGAAATAGACATTGACGGCGCCAAAGAACAGGCCCAGCCCGGTGGCGAGCAGGGCCACCATGATGAAGGCGGCCACGGCCACGGCCACCTGGCTGATGGTGGGGTGCCAGCCGTTGAGCAGGCACACAAACGCCAGGATGACCACCTGCGGCAGGAAGTGCACGGCCGAAACCCAGACGGACGCCACAGGGAACAATTGCCGGGGAAGGTAGATCTTCTGGATCAGCCCCGAATTGCCCACGACCGAGCGCGCGGCGTTGCCGAGCGCCTCGGTGAAGAAGTTGATCAGCGCAATGCCGGAGAACAGGTAGATGGCATAGTTTGGCATGCCGCTCCTGTTTGTGGGGCTTTGCTCCAGGCCCAAAAAGACGCCGAGGGCAATGTAAAACACCACGAACTGCATGCCAGGCTTCACGTAGGACCACAGGATGCCCAGCACGGAACCGCGGTAGCGGACCTTGAGCTCCTTCTGCACCAAAAGGTTCAAGAGGTACCTGGAGCGGAAAACGTCCAGCAGCCCATTGCCATGGCCCGGGGCGGTCAGCGGGGGAACAGTGCTCGGGGCACTGTCCCCCCCAATCCCTGTTGTCACTTATCCGTCACCGGTGCGGGCGCCGAATCCAACGCCGGATTGGCGGCAAATGTCTGCTCCCAGACCCCGGGCGAGGTGAAGTTGGGGAGTTCCCTTTGGTAGGTGGCCGCCAGCTCATCCCAACGCAGCAGCAGCTTCTGGTGCAGGGCGACGCTGCGGGCCATGTATTTGCGGAACTTTTTGGCGTCCCGCTTGTACCAGGAGGCACCGGCACCGTCCGACGCGGACACCAGCGCCGAGTCCAGGCCAACCAGCCTCCACCAGCGCGCATCCATGGCTGGAACCACGGCTTCCGGGAAGTCCGCAGCCCCTTCACGGACGCCGCGCAGCTGGTGCAGGGCACCCGAGAGAGCGGCCGTCAGCGCGCCCGGAAGGCTCTGCGGCGCACTCGGTTGGCGGCCGAACCGTGGCGGCTTGACACGCCTTGCCGGCGGGAAGGTCGTGATGTCCTGGCGCACGGTGGCGTCCGGGAACGTGCTGCGAACGCGGCGGATCTCCGGGAGTTTGGTGCCCAGATTACGGTGCAGGTGCACGGGGCCCTCCAGGAGGTCTTCGAGCGCCTGGTGCCGCAGTTCCACGGCCGAATACTGCATCGACAACAGGTGGCGGACGTCCACCAGCATGCTCTCCACCGGCATCCGCCCGCCGCGCGCATACGGGGAGTGCAGCATGGCGGCCAGCCACCGGTTTCGCTGGTGGAAGTAGGCCTGCCAGTCAATGGTGTCGTCCTTTTCGGTCCACGGCATGTGCCACACGGCAGCGCCGGGAAGGGTTACCGTCCCGTAGCCGTTGGCCTTGGCCCGGATCCCATATTCGACGTCGTCCCACTTGATGAAGACCGGCAGCGAAAGCCCGATGTCCTCAATGATGGCGGTGGGGATGAGGCACATCCACCAGCCGTTGTAGTCGACGTCGATGCGCCGGTGCATCCACGGGGTGGTGCGCAGGTTGCTGGCGCCGAAGTCGTGGACTTCCTCGCTCTTGCCGGCCGACTCGTAGCGGAAGCGGTACTCGTTGATGGCCTCGCCGAAGTTGTGGACCACTGCGCGCTCAAACAGGTTGAACATGTGGCCGCCCACAATCGTGGGTTCCCGGGTGAAGTCGGCAAAGTGGACGGCGCGGAGCACGCCTTCCGTTTCGATCAGGACATCGTCGTCGAGCAGCATGACGTACTTGCTCTTGCCGGCCTTGACCGTCTCGAGCATGCCGCGGGCGAATCCGCCGGAGCCGCCCAGGTTGGCCTGCTCAACGAGCTTGAAGCGACCTCCAAGATTGGCGGCAGCCTCCTCGTAGCCCGGTTCGTCACGGACGCGCCGGTTGCCCTGATCGGTGACAATGAGGCAGTCCAGGACCTCTGTCAGGTCCTCGGATTCGGCAAACGTGCGCAGGTGCTTGACGCAGTAGTCCGGGCGGTTGAACGTGGTCACGCCCACGGAGAGAGTGCCGGCCACAAACCCGTCGGGCTGCGGCACGGACCACTCGGCCCTGTCAAGCGTGGTTGGGTTTTCGCCGGTGGCAAAGTCGAACCAGTACCAGCCGCCGTCGGCGAAGTTCATGATGGACAGGTCGATGCTGACCGGGGTTCCCTTGGCGACGCTCAGGCTCTCCACCCGGTTGGCCGTCCCGCGCGGCGTGGAGCGGTAGACGATCACGGTGGCATCGCCGTCGGCCTCCACGGTCAGGCGCACCTTTTCCACGTTGGTGTGGGCACGCCAGTAGCTGGCCGGGAAGGCGTTGAAGTAGGTGCCAAAGGACACCCGGCGGAATGCCGGCAGGCGCAGGGAGCGGCGGCCCTGGACATAGTCGGTGCGCTGGCGCGATCCGAGCATGGCCGCCGCCGGGACGGCCGCCGTCGTGCTTGCCCCCGACTTGGCTGCCGCATCATCCTTGGCGACCACGCGCTGGGCCGGGTTGAAGTCCACGTACAGGGGCAGGGTGTCGGTGTCCCCGTCCGTGGGGAAGACCACGCGGTGGATGGTCTTCCACAGCGTGGCGTCCGCCGCCGTCGTGCTTTCGGTCTTGGTTGCTACGCTCACGCGTCAACTCCTCCGCTTTGCAGCTTCGCCCCGCCGGTAAAGTGCGGCTTGATCTTGTTGTCGAACATGCTCAGGGCCGAACCAATGGCCATGTGCATGTCGAGGTACTTGTAGGTGCCCAGCCGGCCGCCGAACAGCACGTCCGCCTCGCCGTTGGCGAGGTCGCGGTAGGCGAGCAGCTTCTTGCGGTCATCGGCCGTGTTGACCGGATAGTAGGGCTCGTCGCCTTTCTCGGCGAAACGCGAGAATTCCCGCATGATGACCGTGGCGTCCTTGGTGTAGTCCCGCTCCGGGTGGAAGTGGCGAAACTCGTGGATGCGCGTGTAGGCCACGTCCTCATCCGGGTAGTTCATGACGGAGCAGCCCTGGAAGTCCTCGATGGGCAGCACTTCCTGCTCCAGGTCGATGGTGCGCCAGGAGAGGTCGCCCTCCGCGTAGTCGAAGTAGCGGTCCACGGGGCCCGTGTAGATGACCGGAACCTGCCCCAGCACGGCCTTGCGGCCGTAGTCGCCGCCGTCGAAGAAGTCGGTGTTCAGCACCACCTCAATGTTCGGGTGGTCCGCCATGCGCTCGATCCACGCGGTGTAGCCGTCGACCGGCAGGCCCTCGTAGGTGTCGGAGAAGTAGCGGTTGTCGTAGTTGTAGCGCACGGGCAGCCGGGAGATGATCGACGCCGGCAGGTCCTTCGGGTCCGTCTGCCACTGCTTGCCCGTGTAGTGCTTGATGAATGCCTCATAGAGGGGGCGGCCAATGAGCTGGATGCCCTTGTCGTTGAGGTTCGACGGGTCGGTGCCCGCCAGCTCGCCGGCCTGCTCCTGGATCAGCGCACGCGCCTCGCCCGGGCCCATGGCGGAACGGAAGAACTGGTTGATGGTGCCCAGGTTGATGGGCATCTGGTACACCTCGCCCTTGTGCGAGGTGTACACCTTGTGCTGGTAGTTGGTGAACTGGGTGAAGCGGTTCACGTACTCCCAGACACGCTCGTTGGAGGTGTGAAAGAGATGGGCGCCGTAGCGGTGCACCTCGATGCCGGTCTGGGCCTCGTTCTCGCTGTAGGCGTTGCCGCCGATGTGGTGGCGGCGGTCCAGCACGGCCACATTCAAGCCCAATTCCGTGGCGGCACGTTCTGCAATGGTCAGGCCAAAGAAACCCGAACCGACGACGATTAGGTCAGCGTTCACAAACTCTCCTGTGTTCCTTGCGCGGCGGTATACAGGCACAGCAGTGCCACGCCTACCGTCCTAGGTTACCCGAACGTTATCCAAACACTCTCCGTCCGAGCTATGACACATGGCACGTCGGGGCCGTTCATCCCTCCACATGGCGCCCGGCCGGCCGGCTTGTTGACAATGGCCGACGCCGGACCTTCCGGACGTTTCCCGCCCGCCTAGGCTCGTCAGGACACGGCGGGCGCAGGGGCCGCCGCAATGCTGGGAAAGGGGCCCTGGTGCGTTTGGAAATCACGGCCGTGGCAGGTCCCGGAACCGTTCCCTTCGAGCCCGCCGAACTGAGCATTTCGCTGCCGGACGGGGGCGGCGGGCAGGCCGTGGCCGCGGCATTGCACGAACTCTGGCCGGAGGCGCTCTTCACGGTGGAGGGCGCTGCCCTGGACGGCCTCGTTGCCGGGCGCCAGCCGCTGACGGACGGAGCCGTGGTGGTTGTGGCGCCGGGCAGCGGTGTCCCGCAAGGCTCGGCGCGCACCACGCACGGACCAGGCGCCCCGGCCGTGCTGGCCGTCTGCTCCGGGCCGGGAGCGGGGGCCATGTTTCCGTTGCACCGCGGCAGCTACAGTGTGGGGCGCGGCCACTGCCGGATTGTGGTGGCCGACCCCACCCTGTCCAGGCACCACGGAACCCTGACGGTCGGCGAGCGCGGCATGACCCTGTCCGCGGAACCGGGCTCCGCCGGATTCAGCATCCTGCGCGGCTGGCAGGACAGCCCGTTTGTCGCTGCCACGCCACTGAGAGGAACCGCCACCATCGAAGTGGGCGACCTCATCCGCTGCGGCATGTCCGGCCTGGCCGTTCGGCTGGCCATGCCGGCGGGCACCGGCGGGTCCGGCGGACGGGGACTTCGCAACACAGGGGCTGCGCCGGGCGTGGACGGGCCCCATGCCGGGAGCGGGGACATCTCAGACAGGGACCCCGCCACGCCGTGGGGCACCCCGGACAGTTCCGGGCTGCTGGATGCATCGGTGCTGGCACCCATGCAATTGTCCTTCAGCACCTGGCCGCCGCGCAGCCGGTGGGGCGCCTTGGCCGCCGGCCTGGTGCCGCTGGCGTCGGGTGTGCTGCTGGCCTGGCTGACCGGGTCGTGGATGTTTCTGGGCTTTGCCGCCATGGGAGCCGTCGCCATCCTCCCGCCGCTGCTCGGCGGTGCCAGGCAGCGCCGCGCGTTCCGCGCTTCGACCGCCGCCGACGCTGCGCGCAACGCCTCCCGCCGCCTCGCTGCCTTCCCGGGCGCCGATGCCCTGATGGCGGCTGCCCTGGGCCCGGCAGCTTCGGGCCGGCCCGGGGCCGGCCAGTGGGACCCCGGCCCGCGCGGTTCGGGTCCACCGGGCGGGCAGCTCGCCGTCCGCGTGGGCACCGCCGCCCAGCGTGCCACGTCGGAGCCCGTATCCGGCAGTCCCCCACCCAGCCCGCCCGAAGGCAGCGACATGCCCGTCGCCGTCGAACTTGGACCGGCATCGATCCAGATTTCCGGGCCTCTGGGACCACTGCGGCTGTTGCTGCATTTTGTGCTCATGCAGCTGGACTCTGCAGGGGTGCCGGTTGTGCTGTGGGGGCCCGCGTCCGAACTTCCCCTGCCGGCCAGGTTTCTGCCGCGCACAGTGCTGGCGGGCAGCCAGACAGCGGCGGCTGGCGCTGTCCACAGCCTGAACGCTGCAGCAAAAGCCGCTGGGACCGGTCCGGACAGGGAAGGTTCCGCCGGCGGCGGGCCTGGATGGACGGCAGCGGCGGGCCCGGGGGTCCCTGCCTGCGTGCTCGTGTCATTCCTCGCACAGCCCGGCGTGCTCCTCGCACAATTTCCGCACCTGCCGTCCATTAACTTCTCCCCGCAAACCAGCCCTGGAGGCCCCGGACCCCGCGAGGTGCAGCTGCACCCTGCGGGCAACGGCGCTGTGGGGCACGTTGGCGGCCTCGCATTTGTCCCGGACGGGGTGCCTGCCGCGATTTTTGACCGGTACGCCCGGTCCCGGGGCGCTTCAGGAAAAAAACCGGAACCGGAGGCCCTTCCCTTGGGTGCCTGTTGCGTCCCGCCGCCGCAAGGCCGCAGTCCGGAGGGTGTGGCCCAACAGTGGAGGACAAACCTGGGCGGCCCCCTCAGGCCGGTGCCGGTCGGCCGGTCGCCCGCAGGCCATGAAATGTTCAGTTTTGTTGACGACGGCCCGCACCTGCTGGTGGGCGGCACGACGGGCTCGGGGAAGTCGGAGTTTCTTCGGACGCTGGTCGGTGGCCTCGCCGCAGCCCACTCCCCCACAGACCTGCAGTTCATTCTCGTTGACTTCAAGGGCGGAGCGGGGCTGGGCCCGTTGCGGAAATTCCCCCACACGTCAGCCCTCGTCACCGACCTCGACGGCGGTGGCCTGGACCGGCTGCTTGCATCCCTGCGTGCCGAGGTCCATCGGCGCGAGGCAGTCCTGGGCCGGGTCGAGTCAGCCGATGCCAACACCTTCCGGGCCGGCACGGTCCTCCCGGGAGGCGCAGGCATGGCACACCTGGTCATCGTCATAGACGAGTTCCGGGTGCTGGTGGACCAGTACCCCGACGCCATGAACCAACTCATGCGCCTCGCTGCCGTGGGCCGGTCGCTGGGAATCCACCTCGTCATGGCAACTCAGCGGCCGCAGGGCGCCATCAGCCCGGACATCCGTGCCAACGTCACCTCCTCCGTCTGCCTGCGCGTCCAAACCACCTATGACTCCCAGGACGTCATAGGGTCTGCGGCGGCGGCCTTTATTGCCGTTGACACCCCGGGGCGTGCCTATATCAGCCGCGCCGGGGGCCGGCCCACCCCGTTCCAGAGCGCCACACTCCGGCTGCCGGCACCCCCCAGCAGCCTGGCCCCCCGCGCAGTTCCCGCTGCCGACTTGCTGCGGGCGCAGGCTGCCGACGCGGCGCCAGGTCATGCCGGAGGACAACCGGAGCCTGCGGGACCGCCCGGTCCCGCTGCAGCGCGGGCCGCCAGGACAGACGGCGGCGTGGCGGCTCCAAGCCTGCCGGAAAGTGACATTGACGCCGTGGCCGGTGTCCTCGCGGCCGCATGGCAGATGCTGTCCGGCCCGCCACGCCCGGGCCCGGCGGACGCCGCAGCGGCGGTACGGACCAAGCCAGACGGCCCTCCTTGGCCGGACCAAGACACCGAGGCGCGGCCCAGGGGCAACAGCAACGCGCTGGCTGCATGGACGGCGGCACCGGCCGTCGTGGCGCCCGAGCTGCCCCGCGAACTTGACCTGCCCGCCCTGCCGGGGCTGCCAGGCGGCGACGCCGGGACCGGCGACGCCGAGGATGGGACCTGGGCCCGGATCCGGCGACGCGGACAGCATGCGGCAGTCGGGGGACGCGGGGAGGACGCAGTGCTGGTGGGGATGGTGGACGTGCCCGAACGCCAATCGCTGGAGCCCCTGACGTGGTCGCCTTCGCTCCACTCGCATGTGGCATGCGTCGGCACCCGTGCTGCCTCCTCATCAGCGGTTGGCCTCCTCGCGGCGCGGCTGCTGGACTCAAATGCGGGCCGGGCCGCTGCGTCCAGGCAGCATGTCTACATCCTGGACGGTGACGGGTCGATGGAGAACCTCTCGCACCGGCCTGGTGTGGGCGGCTGTGCAACGCCAGCGGTTCTGCGCACCGCGGCGCGCCTGCTCTTGCGCCTGTCCGAGGTGGCCACCTCCACGGAGGCACCCGTGGCAGTGTTTGTCAGCGATTGGGGACGGTGGGTGGCCGCCTTCCGGTCCAGCCCCTGGCCCTGGGCCGAGGATTCCGCCGCCGCCCTGGTGCGCCACTGCCGCCCCAATGTGGCCGTGGTTCTGGGCGGGGACCGCGAATTGCTCACCGCACCGTTCATGGCGGCCGTCCCCAACCGCATGTTCCTGCCGTTCGGTGCCAGTGCCGAATCCAGGCTCATGTGGCCGCCCAGTCCACGGTCCGTGCCCCTGCCTGGCAGGGCTGTCCTCTACGGCCCAATGAACGCCGCCGCCGCCCGGGGAGCGCCCGACGAGCCCCATCTGGCCCAGCTTGGCCGGGCCGGTCAAGAGCACCGGGGGCCCTTGTCCCTGCGGGACGGGCGGGCCGCGACCCCACCCGTCCTCGTCAGGGACCTGCCCGAGTCGCTCACCTTGGACGATGTCAGACGCGCCATGTCCGGGCTGCGGACGGGTGCCGCCGCCGGCGCCGGGACTTCCGCGGCGTCCGGGACTTCCGCGGCGGAAGGCACAGGAGCCGCTTGTGCCTTGGCCCTGGGCCTGGGCGGCGATTGCGGCGCGCCCATCAGCATCCTGCTCGCCCCTGGGGCCGTCCTTCCGGTCCTCGGCGGGCCCGGATCGGGAAAATCAACCTTCATGGCGGCGGTGCGGGAACTGAACCGGACGCCGGAGTGCATGCTGTGGGCCGACGATGCCACCATGCTGCAGCCGGAGGCGCTCCAGGCCATCTCCCGGGCGCTGGCTGCCGGCCGCTCGGCCCTGGTGGCTGTGCCCAACCACCTGCCCACGCTGGCCCGGCTTCCGCTTGAGTGGGGCCTGCGCACTGCGGAGCGGGGAATCGTCCTCAGGCCGGCAAGGGCGCAGGATGGCGAGTTGTTCGGCCTGCGCCTTGACACTGCCGGGTCGGAGCCACCGGGGAGGGCCGTCCTTGTGGACCGCGGCCGGACCAAATGGTTCCAGTTCCCGTTCGTTGAACGCGGGGCGGCCTGAGCGAGGCGGCTACAGCCCGGCTACAGAAGGGGCTGGCCGCCGCCGGCGCGCAAGGAAAACTCGACCACCCTCGGCGTGAACAGGTAAAAGATGACGGCAAGGGCGGGCAGGAGCAGCACCAGGCCCGTAGCGGTGGAGCCGTTGAGCAAAGAGGGAACCGCGATTGCCACCGTGAGCAATTGCCACACAAAGGCCGCCGACCGCGTCCAGCGGAACCCCTTGAAGGCGTTGACGGAAACTGCGGCCAGCCCTGCGGCAAGGGCAAAAACGAGCACGATCAGGAAGACAGTGCCGGCAATGGAAAGGGAAGGTTGTGTGAACGCGGCAACCGTAAAGACCACACCGGCCACCGCCAGGGCCACGGCCTGAAGCCCGACCACACCGGAGATGACATAGACGCCGGGAGGCCGGCGCGCCGGACTGCCCTGCGGGCCGGGCGCGGTGTTGTCCCGCGGCCCTGGATCCGGCTGTTCTGCGGGGTTCACTGGAGGTCTTGACACAACTGCACCTTACCGGAGATAGTCGGGGAACAACCATGCTGGAGAGCCTGCGGGCGGCATTCGTGTGACGCATCGCTCATGGCCGCGGGCCAACAAAAGCATCACAACCCCTTGTTTACATGGAGTTAACATGACACGCTTAACTCGATGACCTAAAGGGGCCGATAACGGCCCCTTTCTTATGTGGCCTAACGTGAAATTTTTCACAAACGGCCTTCCGTTCCAAAGGAGTGAGTGATCAGCATGGACTGGCGTAGTCGCGCAGCCTGCCTTGACAAGGACCCGGAATTGTTTTTCCCCGTGGGAAACACCGGGCCGGCTTTGTTGCAGATCGAGGAAGCAAAGAGCGTGTGCCGTCGTTGTCCGGTCATTGACACCTGTCTAAAGTGGGCAATCGAGTCCGGCCAGGACGCCGGCGTGTGGGGCGGGCTGAGCGAAGACGAGCGCCGCGCCATGAAGCGCCGGGCCGCACGGGCCAGGCGCGCCAGCTAGGACTCGGAAAACCAGCCAGCCGACCCGCAGCAGGGTTCGAAGTCCAACAAAATCACTGGGACTTCGCCCGCCGCTGCGGGTCAGCTGTTTAACCGGTCGCCGCTGCACGTCAGGACGGTGCCGCCGCCGGCTGCCCGGGTCTCGACAGGCTCGACCACCGGCGACAGGCTCGACCGGCGCCTGGGTCTCGACAGGCTCGACCACCGGCGACAAGCTCGACCGGCGGCGGCTCAGTGGCGGCGGATCAGCGACATGTCCAGCAGCACGGCGGTGCCGCCGCCCTCGCGCGGGGTCCACTCAATGGTGCCGCCCAACTCGCTGGTGACCAGCGTGCGCACAATCTGCAGCCCCAGCCCTTCGCTGATGTGCCCTTCCGGGAGGCCCACGCCGTCGTCGGCGATGGTGACGGCAATGGCGTCGTCGCCGGCGTCGTTCTTATAGCGGCGGGCGGTCAGGGAGACAGTGCCCTCGCGGTCCTGCAGGCCGTGCTCCACCGCGTTGGTGACAAGTTCGTTGATGACCAGTGCCAGGGGCGTGGCAAAGTCGCTGGGGAGTTCGCCGAATGCCCCCGCACGTTCGGTGCGAACGCGCTGCGACGGGGAGGCCACCTCGGCCGAGAGGCGGAACTGCCGGTCGATCAGTTCGTCAAAGTCCACGCTTTGCGCCAAGCCCTGGGAGAGCGTTTCATGCACCAGGGCGATCGTGGACACGCGGCGCATGGCCTGTTCCAGCCCCTGCCGCCCTTCTTCGCTGTGCATCCGCCGGGACTGCATCCGCAACAGCGCTGCAACAGTTTGCAGGTTGTTTTTCACCCGGTGGTGAATCTCCCGGATGGTGGCATCCTTGGTGACAAGTTCCTGCTCACGGCGACGCAGTTCGGAAACGTCGCGGCACAGCACCAGTGCGCCGAAGCGTTCCGTGGCGTCGCGCAGCGGAATGGCCCGGAGGGACAGGCTCACGCCCCGTGATTCAATTTCAGTGCGCCACGGCATGCGCCCCGTGACCACCAGCGGCAGCGTCTCATCCACCATGCGGCGGTCCTTCAGCAGCCCGGTGGTCACTTCCGCCAGGGAGCGGCCCTCCAGCGACTCGCCGTCGCCGAGGCGGCGGAACGCGGAGACCCCGTTGGGGCTCGCATACTGGACAATTCCGTCCACGTCCAGGCGCAGGACGCCGTCACCCACGCGGGGCGCACCGCGCCGTGAACCGGTGGGCGAGGCAAAGTCGGGCCACAGCCCCAGGGTGCCCATCTTCAGCAGGTCGTAGGCGCACTGGCGGTAGGTCAGTTCCAGCCGGGAGGGCATCCGCGAGCTGGAAAGGTCCATGTGGGTGGTGATGACGGCCAGGGTGCGGCCGTTGCGCACCATGGGGATCGCTTCCACGCGCATGGCCAGGTCGGCGTTCCAGATGCCGGTTTCACTGGAGCGCTCGATGTTCTGGCTGCGCCAGGCGGCACGGACCAGGGGGTCCAGCTCCGGGCGGATCCCCTCGCCGACAAAGTCGGAGTGGAACATCGTGTGGCTGGTGGACGGGCGGACATGCGCCAGGGCGACGTAGCCCTTGTCCGGGTGCGGAAACCACAGGGCGAGGTCGGCGAAGGAAAGGTCGGCAATCAGCTGCCAGTCCCCCACCAGCAGGTGCAGCCATTCGGCATCCCCCGGCCCAAAATCAGCGCCCTCCCTGATCATGTCGGCAAAGATGGCCATGCGCGGCTCCTTCGGAATTGGGTGGGCGGGGCGGCCGGTTCCCGCAGGCAACCGGCCGCCCCGCCGCTTCAGCTAGCGCCGGACAATTGAGCGCAAGAGCCTCAATGCTACCGACAACGACGCCATGTCGTCTTGTTCAAGTTCGTTGACTTCGGCAAACATCTTGGTGGCCCGGCCCAGTTGTTCCTTGTTCTGCGCTTCCCAGGCCGCAATGCGGTCCTCGGTGGACATGCCGCCCTCCGTGCTGTGCATGACATTGCGTGTCATGTCCGCCGTGGTGGCGTAGAGGTCGTCGCGCAAGGCGGCACGGGCCAGCGCCTGCCAGCGGTCATTGCGGGGCAGCGCCGTGATCCGTTCCAGCAGGGCGTCCACGCCGTACCGGTCGTAGAGCGCGTAGTAGACGCTGGCGACGTCGTCCACGGGCTCATCAATGTCGCCGCTGACCTTGGCGATGTCCAGCAGCGGGAAGGACTCAAAGAGTTCCGCCCATTGCCGGCCCAGGGTGTCCGGCATGTCAAAGGATTTGGCATGGTCGTACCAGGACTGGACGCGGGCGGCGTCGACCCCCTGCACGTAGCTGCCCAGACGCCCGCCCACGGAGGCAACCACGGGTTTGAACTGGCTGATGACCTCTTCGATGCTGCGCTGGCCGCTGCTCTCGTTGACAAGCCACCGCAGGGCGCGGTCCAGCAGCCGGCGCATGTCCAGCTGCACGGTGCACCACTGTTCGGTGGGAAACGACGGCGGCAACTCGCGAAGTGCCTTGGTCATGGACTCGAAGTCGAAGATCTCATGCAGCGCCACAAAGGCCTTGGCAATCGCGACCTCGTCCGCGGAGGACTCCTCCATGGCCCGGAAGGCGAAGGTGATCCCGCCCAGGTTCACCATGTCATTGGCAACCACGGTGGCAATGATCTCGCGGCGCAAGGGGTGCGTGTCGAGTTCCGCGTCGAAGCGAGCCGCCACTTCCTGCGGGAAGTAACGACGCAGGGTCCGCTTGAACCACGGGTCGTCGGCGAGGTCGCTCCCGGACAGCGCCGTGGCCAGTTCCATCTTGGCATAGGCGGCCAGCACCGCAAGCTCGGGGGACGTCAGCCCCTGTCCGCCCTGCAGCCGCTCGTGGAGTTCATCGTTGGTGGGCAGCGCCTCGATGGCGCGGTCGAGGTCGCCATGTTGCTCGAGCCAGTCCATGAACCGTTCATAGCTGGGGCTCCATTCCACCACTTTCTGCCGGTCGTTGAGCAGCAGCACGTTCTGGTCGATGTTGTCCTCGAGGACCAGGTGGCCGATCTCATCCGTCATGGACATCAGGAAGTTGGCGCGTTCGTCCGGGTCGATCTTCCCTGCTGCGACCATGCGGTCAACGAAGATCTTGATGTTGACCTCATGGTCGGAGCAGTCCACGCCGGCGGAGTTGTCGATGGCGTCCGTGTTCAGGATGACCCCGTGCAGGGCCGCCTCAACCCGGCCGTGCTGGGTCATGCCCAGGTTTCCGCCTTCGCCGATGACCTTCACGCGGAGGTCCCTGCCGTCGACTCGGATGGCGTCGTTGGTCTTGTCCCCCACGTCAGCGTTGCTTTCGCTGCTGGCCTTGATGTAGGTGCCGATGCCGCCGTTGTAAAGCAGGTCGGCCGGGGCAAGGAGCACTGCCCGGAGCAGTTCAGGCGGGCTGAGCTTGACCGTGCCGTCCGGCAGTCCCAAGGCCGTGCGCACCTGTTCGGTGATGGGGATCGACTTCAGCATGCGGGAGTAGACGCCGCCGCCTTCGCTGATCAGTTCCTTGTTGTAGTCCTGCCAGGACGAGCGGGGCAGGTCGTAGAGCCGCTGGCGCTCGTCAAAGGCCGCACCCGGTTCGGGGTTCGGATCCAGGAAGATGTCGCGGTGGTCGAACGCCGCAACGAGCTTGACGTGGCGGGTCCGCAGCAGGCCGTTGCCGAACACGTCGCCCGACATGTCCCCAATGCCAACGGCCGTGAATTCCTCGGCCTGGGTGTCGACGTCGAACTCGCTGAAGTGCCGCTTGACGGACTCCCAGGCGCCGCGGGCGGTGATGCCCATGGCCTTATGGTCGTAGCCCACCGAGCCGCCGGAGGCGAAGGCGTCGCCCAGCCAAAAGCCGTATTCGGCGGAGATCGCGTTGGCGGTGTCGGAGAAGGAGGCCGTGCCCTTGTCCGCGGCCACCACCAGGTAGGTGTCGTCGGCGTCGTGGCGAACCACGTTTTCCGGCGGCACCACCACTTCCCCGTCCGCGGTGGCCACCAGGTTGTCGGTGACGTCCAGCAGCCCCCTGATGAAGGTCTTGTAGCTCTCCCGGCCCTCCGCGATCCACGCCCCGCGGTCAGCGGCGGGGTTGGGAAGGGCCTTGGGGAAGAACCCGCCCTTGGCGCCCGTGGGGACAATGACGGCATTCTTGACGGTTTGCGCCTTCACCAGGCCCAGGACCTCGGTTCGGAAATCCTCCCGGCGGTCCGACCAGCGCAGGCCGCCGCGGGCCACCTTGCCAAAGCGCAGGTGGACGCCTTCGACACGGGGCGAGTAGACCCAGATTTCAAACATGGGTCGCGGGAACGGCAGTCCCGTGATCCGCGCCGGGTCCAGTTTCAGGCTCAGGAAATCGCGGCCCCGGTAGTAGTTGGTGCGCAGCGTGGCGTCAACCAGGTTGGCGATGGTGCGCAGCACGCGGTCGGCATCCAGGGTCGGGACGCCTTCCAGGGCCGCGTCAAGGCGTCCGTGGACCTCGGCAATCCGTTCCGGGCGCGTGGCGTCGATGGCGCTCGGGTCGAAGCGGGCCTCAAAGAGTTCCACCAGGGCCCGGGTCACGGCCACGTTGTGGAGCAGCGTATCCGCGATGAAGCCGAAGGAGTTGGTGTTGCCCATCTGGCGCAGGTACTTCGCGTAGGCGCGCAGGATGACGATTTGGCGCCACTCCATGCCCTCGGTAAGCACCAGCCTGTCGAAGAGGTCGGATTCGCTGGCCCCCGTGGTGGCGGCCCCGAAAGCGTTGGTGAGCAGGTCCGCCGTTTTCAGGGGGTCGACGCCGGCCGGGTACTTGAGGCCGAGGTCGTAGAGGAAGAAGTCGCGCTTGTCCGCGGTTTCAATCTCGAAGGGACGCTCGTCGATGACCTCGATGCCGAGGTTGTGGAAGAACGGCAGGATTTGGCTCAGGCTCTGCGGGTGGGCCATGTAGAGCTTGACGCGGGCGTCCCCCTGCTGGCCGTCCAGGGCGCCGTCCGGCAGGTACACATTCATCCCGGGCGCGCACTCCTCCGCCGGGCCGCCGGCCTCCCCCACCTGCTTGTAGTGGGTGTCGAAGTCCTCAAAGCGCTTGATGTCCTCCAGCGCGTCCTCAACCTCAAAGTCCACCCGGTAGCTGGCGGGAAACGCCTCGGACCACTTGGCGGCCAGGTGTTCGGCGGCTTCCAGCGGCTGGGTCTCACGGAGCACCTGGGCGATGCCTTCAGGCCAGGAGCGGGCGGCCATGACGAGCCGCTGCTCCAGTTCGGCGGAGCGGAGATCGGCCGGGATGATGAAATCCTTGGACAGGCGGATGCGGAAGAACAGGCGGGCCAGTGCCGACTCGCTCATCCTGGCCTCAAAGTCGATGGAGACGGCGTCAAAGGTCCGGGTGAGCTCGTCCTCGATGCGCCGGCGCACGGCCGTGGTGTAGCGGTCCCGCGGGATGAAGATCAGCGCCGACATGAAGCGGCCGTAAATGTCGGGCCGCAGGAACAGCCGGGTGCGCCGTCGCTCCTGCAGCCGAAGGATGCCCTCGGCGGTTTCGATCAGCTGATCGGTTTCAATCTGGAACAGTTCATCGCGCGGATAGGTTTCCAGCACGGCGAACAGGTCCTTGCCCGAGTGCGAGTCCGGCGGAAAGCCAAAGTGGCGCAGCACGGCGTCGACTTTTTCCCGTACCACGGGGATGTTCCGCACGGAACCGGTGTAGACGGCGGAGGAGAAGAGGCCGATGAAGCGCTGTTCGCCGTTGACGTTCCCCTGCGAGTCAAAGGACTTGATGCCGATGTAGTCCAGGTACGCGGCCCGGTGCACCGTGGATCGGGAGTTCGCCTTGGTGATGACCAGGACGCGCTTTTCCCGCGCCTTGCGCCGTCCGGTGATGGTCAGGTGCTGGACGGTGGGGTGGTTGGAGCCGTCCCGCAACAAGCCCAGGCCGCTGCCTTCGCGGTTGACCAGCACATCCTCGCCGTCCTGCTTGATGAGGTCGTACTCGCGGTAGCCCAGAAAGGTGAAGTTGCCCGCGTCCATCCAGTGCAGCAGGTCCTCGGCCTCCCGGATGTCGGAGATGTGTTCCCCGGCGAGTTCCGTGGCCAGGACCTCGGCCCGGCTGAGGGCCTTCTCGCGCATGGCCGGCCAGTCCTCCACTGCGGCACGGACATTGCCAAGGACCTTGATGAGGCCGTCCACCAGGCGCGACTTTGCCTCGTCGTCGGCCTTGTCGATCTCGACGGCGATCCAGGATTCCAGGTGGGGGGAGTTGTCGCCGTCCGCGATCAGGTGCGCGAAGCTGGGCAGGGTGGCGGTGTCGCCGCTGGCCACGCCGGCGTGGGAGGGAACCTTGTGGATGCCGGCCAGGATGTTGGTCCCCCGGGCCCTGGACACCACGAACATGGGGTGGGTCACCAGCCGGATGGCCCGGTTTTGGTGCACGAGTTCGGCGCTGACGGAGTCGACCAGAAACGGCATGTCGTCGGTCACGATGTACACCACGCTGGCGTCACGCTCGTCCAAGACCTCCACCTTGACCGTGCCGGGAGCCCTGTCCGAGGCCAGGGCCCGGTGGGTCAGCGCCCTGGAATTGAGGGTCGAGGCCTGGTACGCCGCCCTGTCCTCGTCGGACAGCTGCACGTAGTAGTCGGTGATGAACTGTTGGTCACCGGCGCCGAGCTCGGTGGAATCCTTCAGGGACCCGGTCGTGGGGGATTTGGACGACATAAAATTAACGCCTCCGTCAAAGAGTAAAAGACCGCTACTTTGCGGCCTCTTCTTGAGCCTAGCCCGGATTCCCGGGCCTTGCTGTGGCGCTTAATACAGCAGTTCTGTGGTTTCCCTGGACAGGTGCACAACAGATGTCGCGGATGGCCCGGCGCAGGGCGGAGTCCGGGGCCAGTTCCTGCAGCAGCTGCCCTTCCAGCAATGCCCGGGCGGGGACGTCGGGGTCCCAGGGGAGGACATGGCCAATGGGCAGTGCCGGCCCGAACCGCTGCCAGGCATCCTCGAGGGCTTTCACCGGGGAACCCCCCGCGGACTTTTTCCGGACCTTGTTCAACACCACCCGCACCTCGGACCCTGCGCAAGCCTCCGTCAGGTCCGCGAGTGCCCGGATGAGCCGCGGGATGCCGACGGCATCCGCGCTGCCCACCGCGTAGATGGTGTCCGCCTGGGCCAGCGCGGCAAGGGTTGCCGCGTTGCGCCGCGGCGCCACAGTGTCATAGCTGAGTTCCTCGTCGGTTTCCAGGCAGAAGCCACAGTCAATGACAACCGTGTCCACCATGGTCCGGGCCGTCTGGAGCACCCGCTCAACGGCGGCCGCGCGGAGTTCGGGCCACCGGTCCGAACGGGTCAGGCCGGTCAGGAGCGAAAACGTGCCGCCGGCGCACACCACCTCGGAGCAGATCCGGGCCAGTTCAGCCACCGTCAGCAGGCCCTGGTCGGCCACCCTGCAGGCCTGGGCAAAGGACGCGGACTCATCCAGGAGGCCCAGGCTGGCGGCAACGCTGGCCCCGTAGCTGTCGGCGTCGACCAGCATGACCCGTTGCCCCCGGGCTGCGAGTTCGCCGGCCATGTTGACGGCGAGAAGCGTTCGCCCCGGTGAACCTATGGGCCCCCACACGGCCAGGGTGCGCCGCGTTACGGGATCCCCGGCCAGGGCGGACTCCTGCGCGCCGGCCTCCGCGGCGCCCAAATCCGCGGCGCCGGCCGCCACAACGCGCGCGTGCCCTGCGGGCGTCCCGCCGCCTCGTGGCCGCAGCAGCGAGCCGCCGCCGGCCACCGCGGACTTCACCCGCCCAGCAACCTTGGCTAGGACGCCCGGGGCCGGGGCATGGCTTCCGGAGCGCCCGCCGGGCCTGGTCTGAATGTGCGCGACATGACCGCCCCCGGCCTGCCCGGGTGGCTCCCCGGCGGCATTGTCCGCCGGTTCGCCGGCGGTGGACGCACGGCCGGGGAAGGGTCCAGCGGCGGCGGCACTGTCCGGTTCCCGACCCCGGGCGCCCGCAGTCGGTCCGGCGAAAGGCCAGCCTCCGGCGAAAGGCCGGCCTCCGGCGTCGCCCGGCAATCGGGCATCGTCCGGCAGCCCGGTGGAATGCGGCAGTCCGCGGCGGGGCACGTCGGCAGGCCGTTCAGCAAGGGGGAAGCCAAAGGAGGCCGACGGGCGGTGCCTGCGGGCGCTGACCACGGCCAGCACGGATTCGGTGAGCAGTTCCACCCCGGCCGTTCCGGTGAGGGGCCAGGCGCCAATGCTGCGCAGCCGTGCCGCCTCGGCGGGAGTTGCTGCCACCGCCACGACGCTGACTCCGACGGCCGTGAGGCGGTCGACCAGCGTGGCCGTCAGGGCGTCCGTGTCCGCGGCCACCACGGCCACCTGCGCCAGCCCGCTTTGGCAGGCGGCCAGCAGCCCCGCCAGCTCGGGACAGCGCCGGACCACGGCGACGGGCCCGCGGCTGCGTTCCAGCGCCTCAATGGCGTGCTCCGGGGTGTCCCCAACCGCAACGACGGTCACCGCTCGGACAGGGCCCGCAGGATCAACGGGGATCACCGGGCGCCTGCCGGGTTCCACACCACGGACACCTTGGCCTTGTTGGCCACGGCCCCCAGGAACTGTGGCATTTGGACGTCCGTCACGAGCACCATGAGTTGCGTGGTCCGACCCGCCCCGAGGCTGGTGGAGGAGTCATTCAAGGCGGCCACTTCTGCGCCCGGCAGCATGAGCACCGGTTCCCGATAGCCGTTGCGTTCGTCGGGCAACGCAACCCACACGTCGACGTGCGATCCGGCCACCACCTCCTTGGGCAGCGGCTCGGACACGGTCACGGATGCGGTCTTGCGGTCCAGCGCGTCAGTGCCTCCGATGCTGCTGGCAGGCACCAGCTCTCCCTTTGGGACCATCCGCACGGCCACGGCATGGGTGGGAAGGGCTCCCCCGGGGTCCAGGTATTTCCCGTCCAGCTCGCCGAGGCGCACCCGGACAACGTCAAAGGAATCCTCCGTGACGGTCTGGCCCACCACCAGCGCGTCCCTGGCCACATAGGCGGGGACTGTTTTATCGGCGCTGTCCAAAAGTGCCACCACGCCGGCAACGGAGGCCAGGACCAGCAGCATGCCGACGAAGAGCCGCGGGTCCCGCCACGACGGTTTGGCCAGTCTTGGCGCCCTGCCCTGTGCGTCCATCCCCTGGCTCCTCCCCCGACCCGCCACGCCCGGGCCCCGGGGGGAGTGGGCGGACGGACTGCTACAGCGCGGCAAGCGTGGACCGCATTGCCTTCATTTCTACCGTTGAAACGTCCATGGTGAAAGGCCCGGCGGGATAATGTGGATAAGTTCGGCCCGCACCGAAGGGTCAAGGCGGCCAAACGGTGGATAACGGGAACAAATACAGGCAAAAGGGGCGACAATGGATGCATGCCTAGATTCTTGACGCTGGCCGATGTGGCCGAAGAACTCCAAATTTCCGCCGCCGCGTGCTATTCGCTGGTGCGCAGCGGCGAACTTCCGGCATTCCAAATTGGCGGCCGCGGGCAGTGGCGCGTCGATGCCGCCAAGTTCGACCAGTTCATCGAGGACCGCCACGCCGCGGCCCGTGCCATGCTCGCGGCCGGCCACACCCAACAGACGGACCATGCGGGGACCGCCGGCTAAAACTCGTTTTCACCCGAGGACGTCACGGACATCACCGCATCCAGCGCCACCACCACGGTGCCCTGCTGGTTGCCGCGGACCCTCGCCACGCCGTCGGCCATTCGTGCCACCACCACAAAGTCGGCACCCACCTGGTCCAACACCCCGCGCACCCCGGCGGGCTGTGCGGACTCCAGGCCAAGGGCCACCGCCGCCCGGTTCCGCGCCAGGATGCGCAAGGCGGACGCCAGCGTGTAGCGCACGCGGCCCTGCAGGACACCGCGCGCATGGTCGATCCCGCGCACCTGTTGGAGCTTTGCCAGCGGCAGCACCACTGACAGCCCACCCGAGCCCATGAGCATCCACTGCGCCTCCACCCGCTGGAGTGTCCCGTGATGGACGACGCCGTTTCGCAGCACTGCGGCCACCTCGCGTCCCAGCGACCCGCGAAGCGCATCGGCCATCGTGACCTGGGACGCCTCCACGCGGGCAAGTTCGTTGACCTGGCCCTCCAGTTCCTGCTGCGTGGCGGCATGCCACTGGGCATCCAGGTCCCCAAACAGCGCATCCCATCGCATGCCGCCACGCTAGGCGCTGGGCCGGGCACCGTCAACCAGGGCGCGGCCCGGACCTGCCGCTTGGACCCCCCCACGCCTGGCCGACCGTCCCGTCGCGGAACGGTGGCAGAAACGTCGCAGGAACGTTGTCCACAAGCT
The DNA here is from genome assembly GCF_013376105.1 of Arthrobacter wenxiniae. Classification (GTDB taxonomy): domain Bacteria; phylum Actinomycetota; class Actinomycetes; order Actinomycetales; family Micrococcaceae; genus Specibacter; species Specibacter wenxiniae. Next base: position 42,703 of record NZ_JAAMFM010000016.1, on the reverse strand, counting down.
GCGGCCGGGTCTGGACATTTCCACTCACAGAGGTTCAAAATTGATTCAATGATGTTAAACGAGTTCAAACGATGTCAAAGATCAGGAAGGCGGGAATGACGCCATGAAAAGGCAGGCCGTAGCGGACACCGCCATGACGGTGGCAGTCCTGTTCCTTGGCGCTTCCCTCGTCTTCGCCGGGAGTGTCCTGCTGCGCCACCGGACCGGCGGCCCTCATGGCGCCGCTCCGCTGGAACTCGCCGAGATGGTGGGTGCCGCGGCCGCCGGGATCGGCCTTGCCGTCACATTCTGGTGGCTGGCGGCCCTGGCCTGCGCCCTTATTTCCGCGCTGGCCTGCCATTGCGGCAGGCCCCGCCTCGCCTCAAGGGCCGGCGCGTGCTCGCCCGCCTTCATGCGGCGCTTGGCCGCCGTGGTGCTGGGGCTGAACCTGGTGGCGGCCCCCATGGCCACGGCGGCGTCCGCGACCGGCGCCCCCATCGATCCGCAATGGCATCCCGTCCCGGTTGCCGAGGCACCGCTCCACGTGCCGCCGACGGCGGCAGGTGCGGCGGGCCCGGTGCAGGCAGCCGGCCGCGCGGCCGCATTGGTCTCCGGCACCCCGCCGGTGAACCCTGCGTGGACGCCGCAGGCCCCTGCCGCGGACCCGGGTCCCCTGGCACGCCCCCAGACCCGAACCCCGGTGCAGCAAGCTGCCCCGGCCAGCCTGGACGCTGACGCCGGCGCGGTGGTGGTGCGCGGCGGCGACAGCCTGTGGGGCATAGTGGCCTCCGCCCTGGGCCCGTACGCCACGGACGTGGAGGTGGCGCAGGCCTGGCCCGAGTGGTACCGGGCCAACCGCAGCGTCATCGGCGGCGACCCCAACGTCATCCTGCCCGGGCAGGTGCTGCACGCGCCGGCCGCCTAGCCGCGCAACGCACCGCCTGCCCGCCGGATGGGCTGCCCGTGGCAGCAACCTGGTTCGGCACCCTGCCGGTACCCCAACTGCACAGTTCAAAGGAGAACACGATGGACACCATGGCCATTGAGGAAACGGCCCCGACAGCCCCCAGGCTGGTGGTCCGGCCCGCCCCGTCCCTGCGGGGCCCCGCCGGCGACGGCGCGGACGGGACGCAGGGATCCGTGGTGAAGATGACGCCGCGCCAAGGCACGCCCCCGGATGGACAAACCGGGCCGCAGGGCGCCCTGCCGGCACAAGGGGGCGCGACCGTATTGGACCCGGCGGCTCCGGAGCGGGCCCTCGTCGCGGAGATGTCACGGCGCATCGCCCAAGGGGCGCTGGAAGTGCTGAGCGGGGTGCGCTCGGTCCAGCAGCTCTCACGCTGGCTGGACACCCGGTGCTTCAGCGCCCTGACGACCCGGGCCAGGCTGCATGCCGCTGCCTGCCAGGCGGAAAGCCGCCACGCCAGCCAGCCGGGCCTTGCGGGCAACGTCAGCCTGCTCCACCACCAGCCAATTGTTCATTCGACGCACTGCAGCGCCATCGCCCCGGGGGTGTATGAAACGTCAGTGGTGGTCGCGGACAAGTCACGGTTCCGGGCCATCGCCATGCGCTTCGAGGAAACGCATGGCGCGTGGAAGGTGACAGCCCTGCAGATCGGCTAGCGCTTTTTCTTCTTCTTGGCCGGCTTGGCGTTCTTGTTCCCGGCCCGCTTGGCCGACGGCGGCAGGCCGTTGCCACTGGAGCGGCGCTCCACGTGGGTTTCGGCGTCGCCCTGTGCGTCCGGGGACGTGAACTGCAGCTGCGCGGGCCGTTCCGGGGCTTCCAGGCCCGGAGCCATGATCCGCACGGCACCGTGCTCGGCGGCCTCGTGGCCACCGGCTGCGTGCGCCTCCCCGGTGTCTGCTCCTCCGCCGCCGGCACCGGAGACCCGGTCCATCAGCCCGGCCGGCGCGCCCGCCACAACGCCCACCGCGGTTTCGGGCGCGTGTTCGACCTGGACTTCGAGGTTGAACAGGAACCCGACGCTCTCCTCACGGATGGCGGCCATCATGGCCTGGAACATCTCGAAGCCTTCGCGCTGGTACTCCACGAGGGGGTCGCGTTGGGCCATGGCCCGCAGCCCGATGCCTTCCTTGAGGTAGTCCATCTCGTACAGGTGTTCCTGCCACTTGCGGCCCACCACGGACAGCACCACACGGCGCTCAAGTTCGCGCATGGTGTCCGAGCCCAGGGCGGCCTCGCGTTCGCGGTAGGCAATCCGGGCGTCGGAGAGCAGCTCGGTCTTGAGCATCTCGGCCGTGATGCGGCCCTCGCCGCCTGCCTCCTCGGCAATCTCCTCCACCGTTACCGTCACAGGGTAGATGGTGCGCAGGTTGGTCCACAAGGAGTGGAAGTCCCAGTCCCCCGGGTGCCCGTCGTTGATGGTCGCGTCAATGATTTCGTTGACGGTGTCCTCGAGGAAGAACTGGACCTTTTCGTGCAGGTCGTCGCCTTCCAGAATCCGGCGGCGGTCGCCATAGATCGCTTCGCGCTGGCGGTTCAGGACGTCGTCGTATTTCAGCACGTTCTTGCGCTGCTCGGCGTTGCGGCCCTCAACCTGGCCCTGCGCGGAGGCGATGGCCTTGGACACCAGCTTGGACTCCAGGGCGACGTCGTCCGGCATGGAGGAACGGGACATGAGCCGCTCCGCGGCGCCGGAGTTGAACAGGCGCATGAGGTCGTCGGTCAGTGAAAGGTAGAAGCGCGATTCGCCGGGGTCCCCCTGGCGTCCGGAACGGCCGCGCAGCTGGTTGTCGATGCGGCGGGACTCGTGGCGCTCGGTGCCGAGCACGTAGAGGCCGCCGGCGTCCAGCACCGCCTCGTGTTCGTCCTTGACCGCCAGTTTGGCGGCCTCAAAGGCGTCGTGCCAGGCGGCCTCGTACTCCTCCGGAGTTTCCTCCGGGTCCAGCCCCTGCGCGGCCAGTGCGGCGACCGCGTTGAACTCGGCGTTGCCGCCGAGCATGATGTCGGTGCCTCGGCCGGCCATGTTGGTGGCGACGGTGACGGCCCCGCGCCGCCCTGCCTGGGCCACGATCGCCGCCTCACGGGCGTGGTTTTTGGCGTTGAGGACCTCGTGCTTGATGCCCTTTTCGGCCAGCTTCTTGGAGAGGTATTCGCTCTTCTCCACGCTGGTGGTGCCCACCAGGACCGGCTGCCCGGTTTCGTGGCGCTTGGCAATGTCCTCCACCACGGCGTCGAACTTGACGATCTCGTTCTTGTACACCAGGTCCGGCTGGTCCACGCGCTGCATGGGCATGTTCGTGGGGATCGGGACAACGCCCAGCGAGTAGGTCCCCATGAACTCGGCCGCCTCGGTCTCGGCGGTGCCGGTCATGCCGGAAAGCTTGTCATAAAGGCGGAAGTAGTTCTGCAAGGTCACGGTGGCCAGGGTCTGGTTCTCGGCCTTGATCTCCACCCCTTCCTTGGCCTCGATGGCCTGGTGCATGCCTTCGTTGTAGCGGCGTCCGGCCAGGATGCGGCCGGTGTGTTCGTCAACGATGAGGACTTCGCCGTCCATGATGACGTAGTCCTTGTCGCGCTTGAAAAGTTCCTTGGCCTTGATGGCGTTGTTGAGGAAGCCGATCAGCGGCGTATTGGCGGATTCGTACAGGTTGGAAATGCCCAGGTAGTCCTCGACCTTTTCAATGCCGCCCTCCAGGACGCCCACTGTCTTCTTCTTCTCGTCGACTTCGTAGTCATCGTCGATGTCCAGGCGCAGCACCACCTTGGCAAATTCGCTGTACCAGCGGTTGGCGTCACCGGACGCCGGTCCGGAGATGATCAGCGGCGTGCGGGCCTCGTCAATGAGAATGGAGTCAACCTCGTCAACAATGGCATAGTTGTGGCCGCGCTGGACCAGCTCGTCCTTGCTCCACGCCATGTTGTCGCGCAGGTAGTCAAAGCCGAATTCGTTGTTGGTGCCGTAGGTGATGTCGGCGGCGTACTGGGCGCGGCGCACGGCCGGGTCCTGGTTGGAGATGATGCAGCCGCTGGTCTGGCCCAGGAAGCGGAAAACCCGGCCCATGAGGTCGGACTGATATTCGGCCAGGTAGTCGTTCACCGTGACCACATGGACGCCCTTGCCGGTCAGCGAGTTCAGGAAGGCCGGCGCCGTGGCCACCAGGGTCTTGCCCTCACCGGTCTTCATTTCGGCAATGTTGCCCAGGTGCAATGCGGCGCCGCCCATAAGCTGCACGCGGAAGTGACGCAGCCCCAGGGTGCGTGACGATGCCTCGCGGACGGCTGCGAACGCCTCGGGCAGCAGGTCATCCAGCGATTCCCCGTCCTGGTGGCGGAGTTTGAGCTTGTCGGTTTCCTCACGCAGCTCGGCATCGGTGAATGTCTGGAAGGGCTCCTCCAGCAAATCGATGGCGTCAGCAAGCACGTTGAGGCGTTTGAGCGTCTTGCGATCGCCTGTTCGGAGGACCCGCTCAAGTAGTGATGGCACGAAATTGCTCCCAATCTATGGCTGCCTAAAAGTGGCGTAACCAGTCTACGTGAGAACGGGCACAGCCTCGGGCCAGTCTGCCATGCGCGGCATGGAAATGCCTGAACGCGCCATGCCGCCCTTTGCCGGGGCAGCCGGTCAGCGGCGTTTCACTTCCTGGGCAAGCCTGTGGGCCAGGTCCCCGTGGGGAACCACCACGACGTCGTCCAGCTCCAGCCACCGGGCCATGAGCGCCAGCTCGGCCGCCAGCTCCGCCGGTGTTCGCGCGGGCGCATCCGGTTCCGCGAACGCTCCCCGCACCAGCAGCCGGCCTCCCTGCCGGTCGGCCTTGAGGTCCACCCGGGCCGCCAGGGTCTCCCCCAGCAGAAACGGGAGGACGTAGTAGCCGTATTTCCGCTTTGGCGCGGGCGTGTAAATTTCCAGCCTGTAGTGGAAGTTGAACAGGTCCAGCAGCCTGCGCCGTTCAAAGACCAGGGAATCAAAGGGGCTGAGCAGCGCACGCCCCTGCGCCCTGCGCGGAATTTTCGCGGCGCTGTGGAGATAGGTTGGGACGTCCCATCCCGCCACGTCGACCCTTTCCAGGGTGCCCCTTGCCACGAGGTGTTCCACGGAGCGGGCCGCATCCCGGGCCGGCAGGCGAAAGTAGTCGGCAAAGCAGCGCAGGGTGCCTATCCCGTGGGCCCGTGCAGAGGCCTCGATGAGACGGTCCATGGCCGCATCCCGGTCCGCTTCGGCCGGGCCCGCAGGCGTGCTTCCGGCCGCGGGAGCAGTGCCTGCCCCGTTTCGCAGGGCCGGCGGCAGAACCTTGTCCACCAGCGCGTAGCGCCGTTCAAACTGCTCGTTGCGCGACGCCGCCCCGATGACCCCGCGCTCAAAGAGTCCTTCCAAGGTCCTCTTGACGGAACTCCAGTTCCAGCCCCATTCGTCGCGGCGCTTCTCCTCCTCGTGGCCGATCCTGTCCTTGACCTCGCGGGCGGTGAGCGGCCTGCTGCACGCCAGCAGGGCCATGATCTCCGTTTCCAGGGTGGCCCGAAGCAACGGATCAATGCCGGCGGAACCGACCCATTTCCTGTTTTGCCAGAGTGTGAGGTCGCGGAAGTGCTCCGGCCTGATGTAACTGGCCTCGTGGGCCCAATACTCCATCATTTTTCGCGGGGCGGCGCCCGAGAGCGTGCCAAGAATGGTGCGGTCGTAGCTGCCCAGGCGGGAGAAGAACGGCAGGAAATGGCTGCGGGAGATGATGTTGACGGAGTCTATTTGGACCAGCTGGAGCTGCGCGAAAGTCCGGCCCACCGCCCGTGCGTTGACGGGTTCGGCGGGCCGGACCCCGGCCAGGGCCTGGGCGTTGAGTGCGATGCGCCGCGCCTGTGGCAGGCTCAGGCGTGCACGCATGCTTCCCCGGCTCCTCGTTCTGTTTCTGGTTGTTGCCTGCCTGTGCGTTCACGGGCCGCGGCGGCCGGGTTTTGCCCGTCCGCCGCACGCCCTAGACGTGTGCCGGCTCGTCCGGCGAGCGGTAGGCGGAGATTTCCGCTGCCTCCACATCCGCGTTGGGGTCAAGGGAGATTACCCCGTACGTCCAACCGCTGCGGCGGTACACGACCGACGGGATGCCGGTGGCCGCGTCGATGAAGAGGTAGAAGTCGTGTCCCACCAGTTCCATGTTGTCCACCGCGTCATCGACGCTCAGCGACGTTGCCGGGAAGACCTTCCGCCGGATCAGCACCGGAGAGTCCCCTGCCGGGATGTCGTTTTCAATCTCATACGGTGAACGCTCGCGCGCGGCTTCGGGCTCAGCCTGCGCGTAGATCGGTTCCGAGCTGCTGACGGGGGTGAGTGCCCCGGTCGCTTCGTTGACGGCCACGGGGGCGTGGCGGCCGTGGTGGACCTTCTTCCTGTCCTTGGCCCTGCGCAGCCTCTCCAACAGCTTTCCGTAGGCCAGGTCAAACGCCGCGAACTTGTCTGATGCGGCCGCCTCGGCGCGGATCACCGGACCGCGCCCCAAGACCGTCAGCTCCACGGTCAGCGGGGTCTCCGCCGACCGGGCCTTGGTCTCCTTGGAAATCTTCACATCGACACGCTGGACCTTGTTGGCCAGCTGCTCGATCTTCGTGAGCTTTTCGCCGGCGTATTCGCGGAAACGGTCGGAAACACTCAAGTTGCGACCGCTGATCATGAACTCCATGGTGCCCTCCAAATGACTTCGGTGACACGGCGGCCGGCTAGCAATCCAAGTACCGCTTTCTGGCCGCCGACGGGTGGCTTCCTCTCTTAAGAGGTACCCGTTTACTCACGTTAGTTCACCGCATCCTTTTATTCATCTTTTGCCCAAAACTATTTTCGTCCGAGTCCTTCGTTCGTCACTGCGGCCGCCGCCGCGTCCGGTGCGCGGGCTGCTGCCAGGACCAGCGCCCCGCACACCACGGCGCCCCTTCCGGCCAGGGCCCGTGCCGCCTCGCCGGCTGTCGAACCCGTGGTCAGGACGTCGTCGACCACCACGACGGGCGCTCCCGCAAGGCCCGCCGCGGGCCGCACGCGGCGGACGCGCAGGGTGTTGCGGACGTTGGCGCGGCGGGCGGAGCGGCCCAGGCCCTTTTGGTGGCGCCGGCGCCAGGGCAGCCGGGGCCGGACTGCCAAGACGTGTGCCACGGTGACGCCCGGGGGCAGCCTGCGTTCCCGGGCCACGGCCCGCAGCAGAAGCGACACGGGATCGTAGCCGCGCCGCCGCCAGCCGCCGCCGGTGCTGGGCACGGGAACGAGCAGCAGCTCCCCGCCCCCGAGACCGGGCAGCAGACCCGGCAGCGAGCCAATGCCGCGGGCCAGGGCACGGGCCAGCGGCGGACCCAGTTCGGTGCGGCCATGGTTCTTGAAGGCAAGGATGGCCGCGGCCAGGATGTCGCGGTACTCCCCCACGGCCACCACGGGTAGCGTGGCGTGCCCGAAGACACTCATCAGGGCGTCGGCCGATGCCTCGGCGCGGAAGGGACTGCGCGTCTGCCGGCGCAGCACCACCGCGCAGTCGGTGCACAGCGCCGCGTCGTCGCACCCGCAGGCCACGCATTCGGCCGGCATCACCAGATAGAGGAAGTCCCGCCACGCGCCGGACCACCAGAACACGGCGCGTTCCCACCGGTGGCGCGGACGCCCCCTGTGCGCGGCGGAAGTGCTGTCCGCGGCGTCCGGCAATGTCCCCATGCGACCAGCATCCCCGGTGCCTGCCGGGGCCGCCAGCGGCACCCGCCGAAGTGTGGACGGCGTGCCCGCCAGGCGCCCCTGTGGAGGGGCCAGCGTTGTCTCAGCCGGCGAAGGAGGCCTGACTCAGGCCCTTGGCGGCCACCTGCCAGTTGTTGCCGACCAGCGCGTAAAGCTCGGTGGGCGTCTGGATGTGCACGCTCCGCACGCCGGACGCGGCGCTGATCCAGGTGATCCCCTTGACCGGGGCCAGCGTTATGGGTGCCCGGGCCAGGTCAAGGACCTGGACCGCCACCTCGGACTTGCCCGACGGCGCAATGACCGCCACGCTTGTGTCCCCGGCCCACACGCCCACGGTGGGCGTTCCTGCATGGGCCAGGTTGATGGGTGCCGTCAGCTCCTTGGGGACGTCGCCCGACTTGGATATGCCTGTGATGGACACCCGGCTGATCCCGTTGGCGTTGGAAACGACGAGTGCGCGCGTGCCGTCGCGCGAGATGCGCAGGGTGGTGACCTGCTGGCCCACCAGCCAGGGGACGTTGATCACCACTGGCGCCGGATCCTTGGCCCCCGCGTTGACGTTCACGGCCTGGACCATGCCGCTTCCATCTCCGGCGGCGGTCCACAGCCATCCGTTGGGGGCAAACGACGGCGTGGTCAGGGCCACTCCGTTGGCAACGTTCAACGGCTCGTGCCCCGCCGAGATGCTGAAGGCGTGGTTCCCGTCGCCCGAGAGGAAGGCAAAGTCCTTCCCGTTGTAGGACATGGCCGGATCGGTGGGCGCCAGCTCCGCGATGTTGGCCATCCCCGGCACCGCCGCGACTGTGCTGCCGTCATAGCTGACCAGTTCATTCTTGGCAAGGCCCACCTGGACGGGCGGGACGCCATTGTCAATGACCATGGGAGGGACCAGGTCGCCGCTGCCGCCCATGTCCACCTCCCGGTCGTCGGCCAGAAATTGGACTTCAGTGACGTCGTTCAGGCTCTTTTGCAGGGTGACGAGGAGCTGCGCATGCATTTGCTGGCGCTGGCGCACACTGGACTGCAGCAGGGGCGCCGAGGTCAGCCCCACCTTGGCGAGTCCGTTGTTGACCGTCACGGATTCGCGGGCCAGCGCCATGCCCGTGGGGAACGCGCTGACCACGGCGCCCTTCAGGTAGGGGGCGGGCCCGGCCAGCATGGCCCGGACAATGGACGTCGCCGTCCGCGAGGACCCCCCGGACAGCCATCTGACGTCCGGGACCCCGTAGGTGTACGTCGAATCGTAGAAATACAGCGAGACCGGCTTGAACAGCACGCCGAAGGTGTCCTGGCTCAGCACCAGCCCGTCGGGGGCCTTGGCAATGCGCCACTCGCCGTCCACCTGAACCAGGTCCATTTCAAGTGTTTCCGTGGAACCCGCCGGCAGTTGGGTGAGCACGCCCGTCGAGTCCACCGAGGAGACGGTGTCAAAGGTGGCCAGGTAGGAGTCCTTCGTCTTGCCCGGCTTCACGGAAAACGCGTTGGAGTACACCAGCGTCCGCTTGTCCGCGGACCACGACTGGGCGAGCCCGGCCGTCAGGTACTGCCTGGCGGTCTGGAAATCGTCGTCAATGCCCGTTCCCGAGTCAATGAAGCCGCGGATGATGCTTTCCGGGGAGGCGCCGGCCACGGGCTTGTTTTGCGCGTAGTTGACGTCGACGGAGTGGGTGCGCGGGCTCACGGGGTCGCTCTTGCCGACGGGGCCGTCGGTGGGGATGGCTGCGCATCCCGCGGCAACGAAAAGTACGACGGCGGCAGTCACCAACAGCGGCAGCAGCCCCTTCCGCCGTGGCCGGCCGGCGCGCCCGGGGTGTGCCGGCACCGCGTGGATGTCCCTCGGGGTCTTATTCACGTTCGTTCACGATTCCGCCCTTGACGAGTCGCCGCCGGGGAAGGCCCCGGTCGCGGCGGCACCGCTCCCGGCGGCACCGACAGCGGCCGGATTAATCGTACCCAGTGCGCCCACCACCCCGAAAGAGCCGGTGTTGGTCATGATGGGGCCGGTGTTGAGGTTGGACGCGGCCGCGGCGGCACCGCCGTCGGGCGGGAGGGGTACCGGGGAATGCACCAGCTCCCCGCCCCGCTTGCGCGGCAGGGTAAGCCTGAAACAGGCCCCTTCGCCGGGGACGCCCCACGCCTCCAGCCAGCCGCCGTGCAGCCGGGCGTCCTCCGTGGCAATGGACAGGCCCAGGCCGCTGCCGCCTGTGGTCCGCGCACGGGCCGGATCGGCCCGCCAAAAGCGGTCAAATACATGTTCCAGGGCGGCCGGGGACATGCCGATCCCGTAGTCGCGCACGGCCACGGCCACCGCGCTTTCATCCGCGGACACGAAGATTTTCACCGGCCGGCCTTCGCTGTGTTCAAGCGCGTTGAGCACGAGGTTGCGCAGGATCCTGTCGATCCGGCGGGAATCCATCTCCACAATGCACTTGTGGTTGCGCAACCGCGTGACCACCGAGAGCTCACTGCGGTTGGCCTCGGCCACCGGCGTGGCGGCGTCGATCACCGAATGGATCACGGAGAAGATGTCCAGCGACTCAACGTCAAGATCGGCCACGCCGGCGTCGAACCGGGAAATCTCCAGCAGGTCGGCCAGGAGCAGCTCGAAGCGCTCCACCTGGTGGAACAGCAGCTCCGAGGAGCGCTTGTTGACCGGGTCGAAGTCTTCACGGGCGTCAAAGAGGACCTCCGCGGCCATGCGCACCGTCGTCAACGGCGTGCGCAGCTCGTGGGAAACATCCGAAACGAAGCGCTGCTGCATTTCCGACAGCGCGGCAAGGGCGTTGATCTGGTCCTGCAGCGACGTCGCCATCCTGTTGAACGAGGTGGCCAGGCGGGCCATCTCGTCCTCTCCCACCACCGGCATGCGCTCTTCGAGCCGGCCGGCGGCCAGTTTCTCGGACACCGCCGCGGCCTGGCTGACGGGCTTGACCACCATCCGCGTGACGTACCAGGCGATGGCGCCAATCAGCACCAGAAGGATGGCCCCGGCGAGCCACAGCACGGACTGGATGTAGTTCAACGTCAGCTGGGCGCTGTTGAGGTCGTAAATCATGTACAGCTCGTAGCGGGTGTTGAGCAGTTCCACCTGGCTGCCCACCACCACCGCCGGGTGCATGCCGGAGATCCCAGTGGGGAGTTCGATCGACTGCCAGTACTGGCCGGCCTTGTCCGCCTGCACTGCCTGGCGGAGCGCGTCCGGGATGATGGCGGAAGTCAGGCCTCCGGAGTCGACCGAACTGACCGCCAGTGTGCTGTCCTGCTTGGGGATCTTGACCATCAGGTACTTGCGGTTGTCGTCCGCGCCGCTGTCGAGCAGCTTGAGCTCGTCCTTGACGTATTTGGACACCATGGGCTGGTCGCTGAGGCTCGCACTGGAGAAGCCTTCCTGGACCTGGCTGGCACCGCGGGCGGACTCCAGCTGCGCCTGGGACAGGCGCTCCTTAAACAGGCCATTGGAGATTTGGCCGGCCAGATAGCCGCCCACGCCAATTACGGCGATGGAGGCAATGACCAGCGTGGTCAGGACGGTGCGCAACTGCAGCGAGGTGCGCCACCTGCGCATGATCACCCGCTGGCTGCCCTGGAGCGCCCGCACGATGTAGTGACCAGCCACGGCCAGTGCGCGGCGCAGCGCCGGCCAGGCGCGGGAGATGGCGCCGCCGGCTGCCGCATCGCCGTGCGCCGCCGCCCCCGCGGAATGCGGGACGCCAGGCGCAACAGGCGCACCGGCGTCGTTCCTGCCAACGCGGGTGGCGCCGGGGCGACTGTTCACGGGCCTTCCCGGCCCTCTTTGGTTGGTGCTCATAGTGGATTCGCCACTGGTTCCCGTGCCGTCGGAGCCTCTACTGCCCGGCCTTGTAACCCACGCCGCGCACGGTCAGGACAACCTCGGGCGCTTCGGGGTCGCGTTCGATCTTGGAGCGCAGCCGCTGGACATGGACGTTGACAAGGCGGGTGTCGGCGGCATGGCGGTAGCCCCAGACCTGTTCGAGCAGGAGTTCGCGGGTGAAGACCTGCCACGGCTTGCGTGCCAGCGCCACCAGGAGGTCGAATTCCAGGGGGGTGAGCAGGATGCGCGCGCCGGCGCGCCGGACGGCGTGCCCGGCCACATCGATGGTGATCTCGCCGATGGTGAGAGTTTCCGGGGCCTTGACGTCCCCGGGGCGCAGGCGGGCACGCACGCGGGCCACCAGCTCGGCAGGCTTGAACGGCTTCGCCACGTAGTCGTCGGCGCCCGATTCCAGTCCGCGGACCACGTCCGAGGTGTCCGACTTGGCCGTCAGCATGACGATGGGCACGTCCGATTCGCCGCGGATGAGCCGGCAGACCTCAATCCCGTCGATGCCCGGCAGCATGAGGTCCAGCAGGACCAGGTCAGGCTTGTTGGAGCGGAAAGTCTCCAGGGCCCTTGCGCCGTCGGCGCAAAAGACGGGGTCAAAACCGTCATTGCGCAGCACGATGCCGATCATCTCTGCCAGTGCCTCGTCGTCGTCCACCACTAAAATGCGTGCCTTCATAGCTCTATATTTGCCTATTCACGGCCGAAAGTCGCTTTCGACCCTCCACAGCGGCGAGGGGAAACCGGAGTTTTGCTACGAGCGGAAGCCCCTGGGCGGCATTCCGCAGGCCCATGCGGGCATCCGGCCCGGCATAATCCCGACAGGTCACGGGGCAAATGCAGCTCTTGCCGATAGGGTTGAACGTGGAAGCAGCGTACGGACCCCGCCGGTCCCGGACCGGGCATTTGAAGGCCCGGAACGGAGCCTCCGCAAGTGGCGCAGCGGCCAATTTGACTGGGGAACAAGACACGGGAGCATGATGACGCAGGAACCAGAACAGCCGCCGCTGGACCCGAACGGGGGAACCGCAGGCCAGCCCGTTCCGCCAGTGCGCGGGCAGGAGCCCGCGGCCGGGCAGGGGCCCGCGCAGCCGCCGTGGGGCCAGTACGCACAGCAGCCCCAGCAACCCCCCGCGCAGCCGCCGTGGGGCCAGTACGCACAGCAGCCCCAGTGGGGCCAACCCCAGCAACCCGGACAGAATCCGTACGGTTACAACCAGTACATGGCACCGCCCAAGCCCGGCGTCATCCCGCTCCGTCCGCTGCGTCTTGGCGAGGTCCTTGACGGCGCATTCCAGGCGGCCCGGCACAACGGCAAGGCCATCTTTGGCTCGGCCCTGATCTTTCAGGTCATCACGGCCGTCCTTACCCTCGCCATCACGCTTTCGTCCGTGGGCCCCCTGACGTCCAATATTTTCAGCGACTCCCTGTCCGGTGCGGCCCCCACCGAGGCACAGCTCAACGGCCTGGCCACGTCCATGCTCCAACTGTTCATCGGGGTCGGCGCCGTCTCGTTCATCTCCGCCCTGATGGAAATGGTGCTGCAGGGTGCCCTGGTGGTTCCGGTGCTGCGGGCCACCCTGAACCGCAAGACGGATTTCGGCCAGATGTGGCGGCTGGTCAGGCCGCGCATCGGAACGCTGCTCCTGCTCGCCCTGGTCTATGCCGGCGCCACCCTTGTTGCCGTTGCCGTTTACGCCGGCGTCCTCATTGGCCTGCTCTTCGCCACCAACACCGTCAACTCCGGCTCCGGCGGTTTCGCCGCCTTGGGCTTTGGGCTCCTCCTGAGCCTTCCCTTCCTTGCCGCGGGCGTGTGGGCCGGCGTCAAGGTGCTGCTGGCCCCGGCCGCGATCGTCGTGGAAGGCATCGGCGTCTTTGCCGGGCTCAAGCGCTCCTGGCAGCTGACCCAGCAGAACTGGTGGCGCACGTTTGGCATTTCCGCCTTGGCGGCCATCATTGCCGGTGCCATTGGCGCCATCATCACCACGCCGGTGAGCCTGCTCCTGGGCCTGCTGCTGCCGGTCATGTCCCCCACCCCGGACCAGGTGATGGGAACCTCGGTCATTGCGTCGGTCATATCCGCCCTCATCGGCGCTTTGGTGGGGGCCGTGACCGTCGCCTTCCAGACGGGCGTCATGGCCTTGATTTACGTGGACCTGCGGATGCGGCGGGACGGCTTCGACGTCACCCTGCTCAAGGAATCGGAGTCGGGGACGGACGACGGCGGGATCCCCGGCCGCGGGGCGCCCGTACCCGCCGCGGCGGGCCGCTATCAAGCAGGCCAGCACCCTCCGGGACAGCACCCGGGCCAAAATCCTCCCGCCCCGACCCCTCCGGCGCCCTATCCGGGCGAACAGCCGCCCACCCGGCACCCCGGCCAGTAGACGCCCGGCGCCCCGATGATCGCATTGACCCTGGCCGCGGCAGCGCCGCGGGACGTCCCCGTCATCCCGGGGGCCGACGAGGCACGCCGCTGGGCCGCGGAGGAGCTGGCCAGAACGGTCTACCAGGACGCCAAGCCCGGACTCGGTGCGCAAGTTCTCAGCTGGCTGAAGCATGCCATTGCCGATTTCCTCAACGGCCTCGGATCGCTCGGTGGCACCACCGGGCTGCTTGTGGCCGTGTGCGTGCTGGTGCTCGCCATCATTGCGGCAGTCCTGCTCGTCCGGCCGCGGCTCAACCGCAGGGCGGCGCAGGGCCCGGCTGTCTTTGACGGCCCCGCCGCCCTGAGTGCCGGCCGGCACCGGGAACTGGCCCGGGCCGCCGTCGAACGCGGGGACCTGGCCACGGCGGTGCTGGAACAGTTCAGGGCCATCGTGCGGGCCGGGGAGGAACGCGGTGCCGCGTCGGCCGCCCCGGGTCTCACCGCGGTCGAGATGGCCGGCGGGCTGCAGCTGGCGTTCCCCCACCACGGGCCCGCCCTGGCGCGGGCCGCGGAGCTGTTCAACGCCGTGCGGTACGGGCACGCGGAACCGTCCCGGGCCATGTATGACGAACTCACGGCCACCGACGCGGCCGTGGCTGCCACCCGGCCCCTCCACCCCGACGGCGGTTTTGACGGTGCCGCCGGGAGCTTCGCCTGGACCGCGGGGGGCCAATGAGCGCGGCAGCGTGGTGGCGGAAGCACAGGTTTTGGCTTGTTGGCGGCGCCGCGCTTGTGGCCGTGACTGTGGGCGGGCTGGTGGCCTCCACCGTCGGGGGCGGGAGTGCCGATGCGCTGTCCGTCACCAACCCCGCGCCCGACGGCGGCCAGGCGGCGTCAACCGTCCTGCGGCGCCACGGCGTCCAGGTCACCGCCACCGACTCGCTCGAGGCCACGGCGCAGGCCCTGGCGGCCAACGGCCGCAACGGCAGCACGGTCCTGCTCTACGACCCGCTGTCCCTGCTCCAGCCCGGCCAGGCCGCCCGGCTGGCCGGTTCCGCCAGGGATTCCGGCGCAGCCCTCGTTGCGCTGGCCCCCGGGCCGCTCACCGTCAAAAACCTCAGCCCCGAAATCACCAGTGCCGGCACGGCGGCCGGTGCGGCGGCCACGGCCGACGTGGCGGCCGGTGCCGGCTGCGCCAATGCGGACGCCACGGCTGCCGGCAGCATCGACGCCCGCGGCGTGGACGGGATCGGCCAGGCAGGCCGGCCGTCGCTGTTCGTCTACCGCGGCGCGGCGACCTGTTTCGTCCCGTCCGGGGGAACGGCCGGATTCATGGCGGCCAACAGCTCAGGCGACGTGACGGTGCTGGGGAGTCCCGGCGTCGTCAGCAATGAACGCCTTGCCGGCCAAGGCAACGCGGCCCTCGCGTTCCGCCTGCTCGGCAGCCGTCCGCACCTGGTCTGGTACACGGCGTCGCTGAAGGACGTGGCGGTTGCCGGCCATCCGCCCACGCTGGCCGAGCTGACACCGCGGTGGATTTTTCCGGCGTCGGCCTGGCTGCTGCTGGTGGCCGTGGTCGGCATGCTGTGGCGCGGACGCCGGCACGGGCCGCTCGTGGCTGAGCCGCTGCCGGTCATCGTGAAGGCGTCGGAAACCGTGACCGGCAGGGCCCGCCTGTACCAGGACGCAAAGGCGCAGGACACCGCCGTCGAGGCACTGCAGCATGCCACGCTGACCAGGCTGGCGCAGGGGCTGCGGCTGGGGATGCACGCCCGGCCGTCCGCCGTCGTGGAGGCGGCGGCCGCCCGCACCGGCCGGCCGCGGGCCCAGCTGGAGGCGCTCCTGATCACCGGCATCCCGCTGAACGACAAGCAAATGTTATCCATGGCCGCACAATTGGCCGCCCTAGAGGAAGAAGTCGCCCCACGATGACGGCACAACACCCCGAAACACAGCTGCCACAGGCCCCCGCGGCGGCACCGGATGCCGCCGTGCAGCAGCAGGCGGCCCCTGGGGGCCCGGCCGCTGCACTCCTGCAGGTCCGCGCCGAGGTGGCCAAGGCAGTGGTGGGCCAGGAATCCACCGTGACCGGGCTCCTGATTGCGCTGCTGGCCGGCGGGCACGTGCTGCTGGAAGGCGTGCCGGGCGTGGCCAAGACGCTCTTGGTGCGGGCCCTGTCCGCGGCCCTGAGCCTGGACACGAAGCGCGTGCAGTTCACCCCGGACCTGATGCCCGGCGATGTCACGGGATCTCTCGTATATGACGCCCGCACCTCCGAATTCACCTTCCGCGAGGGGCCCGTTTTCACCAACATCCTGCTGGCCGATGAAATCAACCGCACCCCGCCCAAGACGCAGGCGTCGCTGCTTGAGGCCATGGAGGAGCACCAGGTCTCGGTGGATGGCGTGTCCCGGAAGCTGCCCGCCCCGTTCATGGTGGCAGCCACGCAAAACCCCGTCGAATACGAGGGGACGTACCCCCTGCCGGAGGCGCAGCTGGACCGGTTCCTGCTCAAGCTCTCCATGGACCTGCCGGCGCGTGAGGAGGAAATGGAGGTGATCCGCCGCCACAGCCTGGGCTTTGACCCGCAGGACCTCCGGGCCGCCGGAGTGCGCGCGGTTGCCGGCGCCGCGGACCTGGCCCAGGCCCGCGAAGCGGTCGCCCGGGTCGGCGTCGCCGCCGAGGTCCTCGCCTACGTGGTGGACCTGGCCCGCGCCACCCGCACGGCGCCGTCGTTCCAGCTGGGCGTTTCGCCCCGCGGCGCCACCGCCCTGCTCAAGTGCGCCCGCGCCTACGCGTGGCTGTGCGGGCGCGGCTTCGTCACCCCGGACGACGTCAAGGCCCTGGCCCTGCCCGCCCTGCGCCACCGCGTCTCGCTGCGCCCCGAAGCCGAGATGGACGGCGTCACGGCCGACGGGATCCTGCACTCCATCCTCGCCACCGTCCCCGTCCCCCGCTAGGCCCGGGTCTCGGACATGGCCATTTCGGGCAGGTTCTTCCTCCTGGCGCTGCTTCTGGTGGTGCCGCTCATCGCCGCGCCGTATGCCATCACCTGGGTGGTTGCGCTTGCCGTGCTGCTGGCGGTGTCCGCCGCCGACCTGCTGCTGGCGGCCTCCCCGCGCCGCATCGCCGTCCGCCGCGAAATGCCCGCCGGCGTGCGCCTCACCGAGAGCACGACGGCGGTCCTTCGGCTGGCGAACGAGTCGCCCCGCCTGCTGCGGGGCCAGGTGCGGGACGGCTGGCAGCCCTCGGCGGGCGCTGCCAACGCGTTGCAGGCGCTGCGCATCCCGGCCGGGGAACGCGCCGTCGTCCGGGTATCCCTGCGCCCGGTCCGCCGCGGGGACCTGCGCACGGAGCACGTGACCTTCCGGTCCTTTGGGCCGCTGGGCATGGCCGCCTGGCAGAAGACCATCGCGGCGCCGGGCACGCTGCGGGTGCTGCCGCCGTTCCACTCCAAGCGCCACCTGCCGTCGAAACTGCGCAGGCTGCGCGAGCTGGACGGCCGGGCGGCCGTGCAGATCCGCGGCGCCGGCACCGAGTTTGACTCGCTGCGCGACTACGTCCGCGGCGACGACGTCCGCTCCATCGACTGGCGTGCCACCGCGCGGCGCCGGGACGTGGTGGTGCGCACCTGGCGGCCTGAGCGCGACCGCCGCGTGGTCATTGTGCTGGACACCTCACGCACCTCGGCGGCCCGGATCGGCGATGAACCCCGGCTGGACACCGGCATCGAGGCGTCGCTGCTGCTGGCGGTGCTGGCCGAGCGCGGCGGCGACCGCGTCAGCCTGGTCGCCTACGACCGCCGCGTCCGGGCCCGCGTTTCCTCCTCCGGCAAGGGCAACATGCTCGGCGCCATGGTCCAGGGGCTGGCGCCGCTGCAGCCGGAGCTGATCGAGCTGGACGCCGCCGGGGTGCCCGGCCAGGTCCGTTCGGTGACGGCGCACCGGGCGCTGGTGGTGCTGGTGACCTCGCTCGACGCCGGCGCCGCCGGGGAGGGGCTGATCCCGCTGGTGGCCCAGCTGGCCCGCAGGCATGTGGTGGTGGTGGCGTCCGTGCGCGACCCGGCCCTGGACGAGGCCCGGCGGGAACGGTCGACGGCGTCCCTCGCCTACCGTGCGGCCGCGGCCGAGCACGCGCTCAACCGGCGTGCCGCCGTCATGGCAGTCCTCAGGCAGATGGGCGCCGAGGTGGTGGACGCCCCGCCCCACGAACTCCCGCCGGAACTGGCAGACATGTACATCCGCCTCAAGGCCGCCGGCCGCCTCTGACGCCGCGCCGCTTCCGACAGCATTTCCGCAACCGCCGCGTCACCATGGGAGGTTATCCGTGAGTTCCTGTGTCCGCGACGGAGGTCTCCCAGGGGTGTGTTTTTAAACCGCGGAATCCGGTGCGGACCTGTGCGAAATGTGACGCAGCCGTGCCGGCTTGGTGGAGGCGCCGTGCGCGTCAGCGCCCGGGATCCATCCGCGTCTGCAGCCTGACCCAGAACACGCGGCCACCGCGGCATTGGACCTTGGTTCGCCGATGAGGTTCCGGGGTGCCCGGCGGATCAAGCCAGGTCGAGGCCTGCCGGGGATAAGCTCACAAGCAGCGCGGTACCTTGATATGCCTTTAGCTGGATGTAGAAGCTGTGCAGGTCATCGACGCTGCCGACGGATTCGCCCGTAAACGCATCCGTTACCTGGGCACCACAGTCCAAATGAACTGATTTCACGGTTCCGGCCAGGTCTTGAGCGGAAAAGTTCAAAACCGTGGCCTGCAGCATTCCCGACTCGAGCCGGTGCACCATCACGAGCAGGGCACGATGGGAGACCTCCGGGACGTCGATCAGAACACTGGTCGCTATGGACCAGTCCTCACGGACGGCGAGGATGCGCGAGAGCCGTCGGGCAAAGGAGCCCTCATCGGCCAACTGCTCGGGCAAGGTTCCGTAGAGGCTTCTGGCCTTGGGCATCCCGGACAATGCCTGGTCGGCGGCCGGGTCGGCGCCCATTAGATCGTGGGCGGCCCGATGGATCCACCGCGTGTCCCCGCGCGAGACGAGACGCGCGACCTGGGTTTTTTCCAAGGTGACCATGCCGCAGAGGTCCCAGCCCGAGAGTGCGAACACTCCTGGCTGCAGGGCGTTGTACATGGCCAGGAGCAGATGGACTTCGCGGATTTGTTCCGTCTGTTCGGCCGTGATGGTTGCGAGGTCCTTGATTCCCAGCACCGCACTGATCACCGTGACGGTTGTGCAGGCGATGCCGTTGGTGGTGAAAACCAGGTTGTACGGAGCGCGGTCACCGGTCAGTCCATCCCGGAGTGTTTCGCGCACCGTTTCGGCCAGCTCGAGCCCGGTAAGGTCCTGGCCGTTGAATTCAAACATGTCCTCCTTGTGCTTGGTGCTGAAGTGAACAAGTTCGTAGGTCAGTTCGTCGTGGTTTTGTAGCGCGTGCACCAGGGAGGCCTGGTCGACGCCAAATTCCATCGCCAGGCGCAGTGTGAGCCGAAGAAATTCCGTGTCGGCCGCCACGAGGGCGTGATGGTACGCCGGCCTGGTCACGAAGTCGTAGGAGAGGTCGGGCCCGGTTTCAGATGTTGCCTTAATGTCATCGATCGTCAGATTCAGCTCTTGGAAGCTGAACCCGCCCACCTTCCTCACCATGCTGGCGATGAGTTGGTTGGCAGCCTGGGAGAGGGGATGGCCTTCGGACCAGCCGGGCCGTTCTTCGGCGCTTTTCTCGACACCCAAAAACCCGTTCGCATCCAGGCGGAGTGCTCCCGTGCCCAGATCCACGAGGGAGTGAAGCGCATCTCCCATGACCAATCGCATGCCGGAGAATGTGGGGTCCAACCAGTTTATGGACGGCTGGCCGGCCTTGAAGTAGTGCAGGTACACCCATCGGCGGACTATGCCGGCGGTGTCCATGACGGGGCCTGTCGCGCTCCAGTTGGTTTCCTTGATACCGGATTCGTAAAAGATGACCCGCTGCAGTTGGCCGATGATGTAGCCGGCCCGCTGCAGGCGGCGTTCGGCCGCCGCGTCGATGTTCACTGAGTCCTCGCCGGCGGGAACATCCGGAAGCAGGTCCCAATCGGACTCGGGTATGTCCACCATGTGGTAAATGCCCGGATAATCGAGATAGTTCATTTCAGCGAGCCGGAAGTCGGCACCCTTTCCGGTGTGTCCCGGAACGATGTCGTCGATAATTGTCCCGGAGTGTTCCGCGGCCACCGCGCACATGGTCCGAAATTCGTCTTCCGTCCCGAACAACGGGTCGATCGCCATGCTTATGCGGTCGAAGTGTCCGTCAATGCTGGGGGTGTAGTCCCAGCCGGACAGGCCGCCGGCGCGCTTGACAGGCCCCGTATGGATGGCCTTGATGCCCACTTGCTGGAATGCCTCCCATAGATCGGAAGACCCCAGGGCGGAGAGGAAGGTTTGACCTGGTTTGGTGATGAACGACAGGGGGTAGGCGGTAAACCAGACGGAAGCCCGCTCGACAGCTGCCCTGGGGTTGGGGTAGGCGAACGGATTTTGCCACATGCTGGCTTGCCCGGACAGCTGTCGCGCCAGCGCGTCGGCGTCTCCCAGCATTGACTGGTTCCGCAGCCATTCCACATACGCCTTGTTGCGGGCATCGGGCTCAAAGGGAGGCCGCGAGTCCGTCAAGTATTTGCGCCGCTTGGCTGTGGGCCGCAGGGCGCGCGGCCGTGCAGGAAAGAACTGTTCGTCGTAGGTAATCTCGGGAAGGTTGACCTGGTCCGTTTCCGGCTCCTGCACCCCTTGAAGCAAGGCTTCGCCTTCGCTGTCTTCCCCGTGGGCCAAATTAGGTGCCGAATTGGGCATGGGAACCCTTCCCTTTAGTGTTTCGTGTCACGCCGCCGTATGGCTTCGGACCATGGACTCTGCTCCTTACACTGCCAGAAATTGACTTCAGGTGACAGGGGGACCAAGCGCGTCCTTGGACAAGCCCCCCTGCCTGCTGGGACGAAGTGCCAAGAGGGGGCTCGTTCAGGCCAAAAGAGTACTGACAACTGGTCCTGATGAAGGATACCCCGATGTGGCACACCCCTCAGGGAATGTGCCAAACCGTCTGGCCTGCCCGTCACGTGAAAAATCGGCCGCCACGACACCCATTCACAAGGCACCGGACGTCCGGGCGTTACGCGTTGCGGAGGTCGTTCAGGGCCGCGGCAACGTCCAGCGTGCTGTTCACGATGGCCCGCGCCTCCGCCGGGGAGACGCCAGCGAGGCCTGCCTCCGGGGTGATGCGGAGTGCCTCGAGCGATGATTCAGGCAGGCCCAGCCCGCGCCACGGCCGCATGATCCGTTCCACCAGCGCCGGGTACGACGGCGGCGCCTGGCCCGGGCGTGCGGGCACCGTCCCGGCCCACACGCCCATGCCCGATTCAATGGCGCCGGCCAGCTGCTCCCAGTGGCCGGTGTCGAGCTGGTCCAGCGGAACGGCGACGGCGTCGATCCCGCATTCCAGCGCGAGTTTCAAAGCCTTGCGCCAGAATGCCGTTTCGGCCGACTTGGTCCCGCCCGGCCCGGTTTCGGCTGGCCCGGTTTCGGCTGGCCCGGCCTCAGCGGCCTCGGCGTGCGGCCGCGCCAGGTTGATGGCGATTCTCGCGAAGCCGGCGGCGCGCGCTTCGGCCACGAGGGCGGTCCACGTTTGGCGCAGCTCGGACGCGGGGACGGAGCGCAGGGTCCTGTACCCGGAAGCCGTGGGAATGGTCCCGGCCAGGGCCCTGGCCACCTCCGGCTCGTCAATTTGGAGGGTCAGCGCCGCACCCGGCACGGCGGCCCGCACCCTTCCAGCATGCTGGGCCAGCCCCGCGGACAGTGACTGGGCCACGTCGCGTCGTGCGCCATGGTCGCGCAGCGCGCGCTCGCCGTAATGCAGGTGGATGGCGGCCGCGAGCGAAACGGGCCCCACCACTTGCAACTTCAGCTCCGGAAGTTCCAGCTCCGCTGCCCCCGCGACGTCGGCCAGGACGTTGATGTCGGTGGACAGCGCCGAGACGGCCCGGCGGTGGTCGTTCCCGGGGCGGTCCGTGAACCGCCAGCCGTACGGCTGGACGTCCACGGGAAGCTCCACCAGCAGTCCCGCGGTGCGTCCCACGGCGTCGGAGCCGATGCCGCGCGCCGGAAGTTCGGGCAGGGATGGCAGGTGCGCCGGCGTGAACACGCCGAGGGAAACCTTGTCCGCCTCGGCAGGATCCGTGCCTGGCCAGGGGCCGAGCATGGTGGCGGTGACCTGGGGATCGACCACCGGCCGGTTGCTAGGGGCGCCCACTAAAGGTTCGTGCCGCCGTCGTGCGTCCGGGCGGGCGCATCCGGGCCGCCAACAAAGCCCTGGCCGTCCTCGCTGACCACGGGGATCACGCCGGTCGCGGCCACGGCGGAGTGGCTTTCGGAAATGGCCTGGTGGTGGTGGATGACCTCGCTGATGATGAAGTTGAGGAACTTTTCGGCAAACGCCGGGTCCAGGTGGGCGGACTCGGCGAGGGCGCGCAGACGCTGGATCTGGGCCTTTTCGCGCGTGGGGTCGGCCGGGGGAAGCTGGTGGGCGGCCTTGAGGATGCCCACGCGCTGGGTGGCCTTGAACCGTTCGGCCAGCAGATACACCAGGGTCGCGTCAAAGTTGTCAATGCTGGAGCGGATGGAGAGCAGCTCCGCCATGACGGCGGGGTCCACGGAACCGGTGAGGGAACTGGCTGCCGGGTCAAAGTCTTCGACGGAGAGGTGGTGCGCGTGGCTCGGTTCGGTCATGAAAACAGTTTAGGTGGTGCACCGGGCGGACAAAACTTGTGTCCACGCCGGCGCACCACCCAAGGGTCGGGCGCAGGAACCTACCGCCGGGCCAGGAGGGCCTGGTGGACGGCGCGCCGCTCGGCCTGTTCGGCCGGGTTCGGCACCGGCAGCGACGCCAGCAGCCGTTTGGTGTAGTCCTCCTGCGGGTTGCCCATGATCTGGTTCCCGATCCCCTGTTCCACCATCTTGCCCTTGTAGAGCACCCCGACCCACTCGGCCAGAATGTCGACAACGGCGAGGTCGTGGCTGATGAACAGGGCGGCAAAGCCCATCTCCACCTGGATCTCGCGGAACAGCTCCAGCACCTTGGCCTGGACGGAAACATCCAGGGCCGACGTCGGCTCGTCGGCGACAAGCAGCTTCGGCTTCAGCGCCAGGCCGCGGGCCAGCGACGCGCGCTGCCGCTGCCCGCCGGAGAGCTCGTGCGGGAAGCGCTTGGCATAGGCCCGCGGCAGCTGCACGGATTCGAGCAGTTCCTCCACCTTCTTGGTGACGGCCGCGCCGGACAGGTCCGTGTGGATGAGCAGCGGCTCGGCCACGCACTCGCCGATGGTCAGATGGGGGTTGAAGGAAGCCGCCGGGTCCTGGAAGACGAAGCCGATGTCCTTGCGGTACGGGCGGAAGGTGCGTTCCTTGTAGTTGCGCATCTCGTAGCCGAGCACCTCCAGCGAGCCGCCGGTGGTCCGGTTCAGCCCGGCGATGGCCCGGCCAATGGTCGTCTTGCCGGAGCCGGACTCCCCCACCAGGCCAAACACCTCGCCGGCGCTGATGGTGAACGAAACCTTGTCCACGGCACGGAAGGCCGGGCTGCCGAGGCGCCCGGGGTACTCAATTTCAAGGTCCGTGGCGCGGACCAGCACTTCCTTGTCCTGGAAGGCTCGCTCGGTGAAGCCTTCCGAGGCGGAGTTGCGGCCCAGGTGGGGCACGGCCGCGAGCAGCTTTTGCGTGTATTCCTCCCGCGGCGCGTCAAAGAGCACCTGGGAGGGCGCCTCCTCCACCACGTCGCCTTGGAACATGACCACCACGCGGTCGGCCAGGTCCGCCACCACGCCCATGTTGTGGGTGATCAGCACGATGGAGGTGCCGAATTGGTCGCGCAGGTCCCGGAGCAGTTCCAGGATCTCTGCCTGGACCGTCACGTCCAGGGCGGTGGTGGGCTCGTCGGCCACGATCAGCCCCGGGTTCAGGGCCAACGCCGCGGCAATGACCACGCGCTGTTTCTGCCCGCCGGAGAACTGGTGGGGGTAGTAGTCCACGCGCTTCTCCGGCTCGGGGATGCCGACCTTGCGCAGCGCGTCAATGGCCAGCCTGCGGGCCTCCCTGCGGCCCACCCGCTTGCCTTCGGGCCTGTGGGCCCGCAGGCCCTCGGCGATCTGCCAGCCCACCGTGTACACGGGGTTCAGCGCCGTCGACGGCTCCTGGAACACCATGGCCACGTCCCGGCCGCGGATCTGCCGCAGCTGGTGCGGGCTGACGGTGATGATGTCGTTGCCGCTGATGACCACGGCGCCGCTGCTTTGCGCCGTCTCCGGCAGCAGGCCCAGGATGGCCTTGGCGGTGACGGTCTTGCCGGAGCCGGATTCGCCCACAATCGCCACAATCTCCCCGGGCGCCACCGTGAAGGACACGTCCTTCACGGCATGGACGTCCCCCGCGTCCGTGGCAAAGGTGACCTTGAGGTCCTCAATGTCCAGTACCGGCCGGAGCCCCTGCCCTTCGACGGGTGCCTGCTTGTCAGGGCGGCTCATGCGTCCACCAACTCCTCATCCTTGGTAGGGCCGTTCTTTTTCTTCCCAACGCGCTTGCGCCCACGCAGGCGCGGATCGTTGAGGTCATTCATGGACTCCCCCAGCAGCGTCAGTCCCAGCACCGTCAGCACGATCGCGGCGCCGGGGAACACGCCGGTCCACCAAATGCCGGACGCGGCGTCCGTCTGCGCATGGTTGAGGTCATAGCCCCACTCCGCTGCGGACGAAGGCTCGATGCCGAAACCCAGGAAGCCCAGCCCGGCCAGCGTCAGGATGGCCTCGGAGGCGTTGAGCGTGAAGATCAGCGGCAGCGTCCGGGTGGCGTTTTTGTAGATGTGCCGGGCCATGATGCGCACGCTGGAGGCTCCCACCACGATGGCGGATTCCACGAACGGCTCGGCCTTCAGCCGGATGGTCTCGGCCCGGATCACCCGGAAGTACTGCGGGATGAACACCACGGTGATGGAGATTGCGGCCGAGAAAATGCCCGACCACATGTTGGAGCGGCCCTGGCTGATGGCGATGGACATGACCATGGCGAGCAGCAGCGTGGGGAACGCGTAGATCGCGTCGGCCACCACCACCAGGATCCTGTCCAGCCAGCCGCCAATGTAACCGGAGAGCAGGCCCAGGATCACGCCGATGAAGATGGACAGCGCCACGGCCACCACAATCACAAGGACGGCGGTCTGGGTGCCCCAGATGGTGCGGGCAAAGACGTCGTAACCGCCCGCCGTCGTGCCCCAGATATGGACGGACGACGGCGGTGCCTGCGTTTCGTTGAAGCGCTGGGTTGCACCGTAAGGGGAAATCAACGGCGCCAGGGCCGCGGTCAGCAGGAAGGCTGCGGTCATGACGATGCCGGCGATGAGCATGCCGCGCTGCAGCCCCATGCTCTTCTTCAGCTGGGACACGACGGGAAGGCGGCTGAACAGGGATTTCTTGGTCTCCATGGCCTAGTACCTCACCCTCGGGTCGATCAGTGCGGCAACGACGTCCACGATGAAGTTGGTGATGGCCACGATCACGGCGAGCAGTGCGACGATGCCCTGGACGGCCACGAAGTCGCGGGCCGTGAGGTAGTGGGCCAGCTGGAAGCCCAGGCCCTTCCACTCGAAGGTGGTCTCCGTCAGGACCGCGCCCCCCAGGAGCAGGGCGATCTGCAGGCCCATGACGGTGATGATGGGGATCAGCGCGGGCTTGTAGGCGTGCTTGGTGAGCAGCCGGTACTCGCTGACGCCTCGGGACCGGCCCGCCTCAACGTAGTCCTTGCTCAGCGTGCCGATCACGTTGGTGCGCACCAGGCGCAGGAAGATGCCGGCGGTGAGCAGGCCGAGGGCAACGGCGGGGAGCACGGAGTGCTGGGCAATGTCCCAGAAGGCGTTCATGTTGCCGCTGCGCAGCGCGTCCAGCCAGTAGATGCCGGTGGGGGCCGCCAGGGAAGCCATGGCAATCTCGGTTGACGTCCCTGCCCGGCCGGAAACCGGGAACCAGCCCAGCCAGATGGAAAAGACCAGCTTCAGCAGCAGCCCGGCGAAGAACACCGGGGTGGCGTAGAAGGAGATGGCCAGCACGCGCAGGATGGCGTCCTGGTACTTGTCACGCTTGTAGGCGGCGAGCATGCCGAAGGGAATGCCGATGGCCAGCGCCACGATCAGGGAGTTGATGGCCAGTTCCAGCGTGGCCGTGCCATAGGTGGCCAGCATGTCGGAGATGGCCAGGTTGTCCGAGATGGTGCGGCCAAAGTTGCCGGTGGCAATCTGGCCCAGATACTCAAAGTATTGGATAAAGATGGGACGGTCGTAGCCGGCCTCGTGGATGCGCTGCGCCAGCTGGTCCGGTGCGAGCCGCCCGCCCAGGGCCGCCGTAATGGGGTCGCCGGTCACGCGCATCAGGAAGAAGACCATGGTGACGAGGATGAGGATGGTGGGGAAAATCAAGAAGAAGCGGACGAGCAGATATTTGCCCAGGCTGCCTCCGGCCTTGCTTTTCCGTTCGGGTGCCTGCGCGGCGGGTTCCGCCTGCGGCAGGTCAATCATTGCGGTCATGTATGCCTGTTTCTATGGTGCAAGAAATATCGTGCGGTATGGTTCCGTGCAAGAAGGCGGGGCGCCCAGGGGAGGCCCCGCCTTCTTTGTGGTTGTGCTTTGCGGAGACCCTTCGGCCTACTTGGACAGCACGCCCAAACGGAACTTGAACGATGCATCAAGGGTGTCCTTGGTGCCGTTCACCTTGACGTTGGACACGGCCACCTGGGCACCCTGCAGCAGCGGCAGCGTGGAGAGGTCCTTCGCCTCGTCCGTCTGGATCTGCTCGATGATCGAGGTGCGCTTTGCCTTGTCGTTGGTGACCAGCTGTTCGCTGATCAACTTCTGGATGGCGTCGTTGCTGTAGTGGTTCTTCAGGAAGTTGTCCTTGCTGAAGAACGGCGTCAGGTAGTTGTCCGCGTCCGAGTAGTCCGGGAACCAGCCCAGCTGGTACAGCGGATAGGCGCCGCCGTTGGCGGTGCGCTGCTTGGAGTAGGACACCCACTCGGTGGACTGCAGGTTGACCTTGAACAGGCCGCTGGCTTCCAGCTGCGACTTGATGGCCGCGTATTCGTCACCCGAGGAGGAGCCGTAGTGGTCCGGGTTGTACTGCAGGTCCAGGGTGACCGGGCCGCTCACTCCGGCGTCGGACAGGACCTTCTTTGCCTTGTCAAGGTCCGGGGCGCCGTTGCCGTCGCCATAGTCCTTCTTCAGCGGCTCGATCGCGCCGGTGAAGCCCTGCGGGACAAAGGAGTACAGCGGCAGGTACGTGCCCTTGTACACCTGGTCGGCAATGGCCTTGCGATCGATGGTGTCTGCCATGGCCTGGCGGACCGCGAGCGCCTTGGCTGCGTCCGGCGTCGCTGTCTTGGCGCCGAACGGCATGGTGTCGAAGTTGAAGACGATGTAGCGGATTTCACCGCCGGGCCCAATGTCCACCCGAACGTTCTTGTCCGACTTCAGGCTGTCAATGTCGGTCGCCGTCATGCTGCGCCAGGCGACGTCGATGTTGCCCTTCTGGATGTCCAGCTTCATGTTGGTGGAGTCGGCGTAATACTTCAGGGTCACGCTGTCCGACTTGGCCGGCCCCAGCAGGCCCTGGTAGCTGGGGTTCTTCTTGAACGCAATGAGCTCGTTCTTCTTGTAGGTGTCAATGGAGAACTGGCCGGCGAAGGACTTGCCCTTGATGATGGTGTCGTCGTCGGTGACCTTCGTGGGGCTGAAGACCGTGTCGTCGACGATGGGGGCCGCCGGGCTGGTCAGCACCTGGGGGAACGTCTGGTCGTTGCCGAGCTTGAGCTTGAACACCACGGTGGTGGCATCGGGGGCGCTGACGCTCTCCAGGTTCCCGAGCAGCGTCGCAGGCCCGTTGGCATCGTTGATCTTCAGCATGCGGTCAAAGGAGAACTTCACATCCTTGGAGTCCAGCGCGGTGCCGTTGGCCCACTTCAGGCCGGGCTTGAGCTTGACCGTGTATTCGGTGGGGGACGTGAACGACGCCGAGACGGCCATGTCCGGCTTCGGGTCCGCACTGCCCGGCGACGAATTGAGAAGGAACGGGTAGATCTGGTTCATGACCATGAACGACCCGTTGTCATAGGACCCGGCCGGATCAAGGAAGGTGACCTTGTCCGTGGTTCCCACCACGATCGGACCGCCCGCGGCACCGCCGCCCTGGGAGCTGCCGCCCCCGCCGGCGGGGCCCGTGCATGCTGTCAAAGCAAGCAGTGAGACGCCGGCTACGGCGACCACCGACCGCAGTCCAAATTTATTCTTAGCCATCTGCAAACTTTCTGTAGTGCCTGCTCATGAAACAGGCCACACTACGTTGTGTGACCTGGCCCACGTGCCTTATGTTTACTTTCTACCAGACTTATGCCGTGGACCTTGCATGGAACGGGGAGTTGCAACCAGACGGTTACTTTAGGGACGCGGCCCGGGGCCCGGGCACGAACTGCGGATCCCGCCCGAACCACCCGGCGAGCCGGGCATAGCTGTCCGCATTCAGCGGCACCCTGACCTCATGGCCAAAGGACTTGTCGGGGCCCCGGTAGTCGGCCTTCATCACGCGCTGCGACCAGGCCAGCGACTGGTCGGCCAGGGCGGGGTCCAGCATGACGTGCACTCCGGTGGCCGTGGCCAGGTCCCATGAATGAACGGTGAATTCGGCAATCTGCAGGCCGATCCTGCTGCGCAGCGGCGCCTCGCCGCCACCGGGCAGCGCCACCTGGCTGCTGAGTTCGGCCACGGACCAGGCCCTCATGAGCATGGCGGCGCCGTGGGAAAAGCGGGTGGACCAGTCGGCGCCCACGGTGGCGGTCGCGGCCATCGGGTCCACGTTGCTGCCACGGGCCATCACGGTGTAGTTGTGCAGGTCCTGGACCACCAGGTGGTGCAGGAGGTCCTGGACCGTCCATTCGGTGCAGGGGGTGGGCCAGTCGGCCTGGTTGGCGGCGATGGCCGAGATCACCTCGCCGCACTGGTCCAGCGATCGTTCGAGAAGTTGCAGCGGATTCGGTATTAAATGCGGGGGCATGATGGCTACCTTCCGTGATCAAAGTCACCTTGTACGGAAGTTTACGCCAGCTTGCCGTTTCGTGGGCCGCTACGGCAACTCCGGGCGCGCCAGGGAGCGGGCCGAATCAATCGTCGCCTGTCCCAGCACGCGCGTGCCCTGGTACAGAACCACGGTCTGGCCGGGCGCCACGCCGCGCAGCGGCTCGCCCAGGGTGACGGTCAGCGCCTGGCGGGAAACGCCGTCGTCCATCACCATGGTGACGCGGGCGCGGGCGGGCACGGGGTCGCCGTGGGCGCGGACCTGGGCGTGGCAGTCAAACTCCTCACCCGTGGCGACCTCGGCGATGGGCAGCCCGGCCCAGGAGACCTTGATCCCCTTGAGCTCGTCAATGGCCAGCAGGGCGTGCGGGCCAACCACCACCTTGTTCTCCTTGGGCCGGATCTCCAGCACAAAGCGCGGCTTGCCGTCCGCGGCTGGGGTGCCCAGCTTCAGGCCGCGCCGCTGGCCCACTGTGAACTGGTTGGCGCCGTCGTGGCCGCCCACCTTCGTCCCGGTCTCGTCGACGATGTCGCCCGGGGTCATCTGGATCTTCTCGGCCAGCCAGCCGGCGGTGTCGCCGTCGGAAATGAAGCAGATGTCGTGGCTGTCCGGCTTCTTGGCGACGGACAGCCCGCGGCGCTCCGCCTCCGCGCGCACCTCCGCCTTGGACGGGGTGTCCGCGAGCGGGAACATGGAATGCTTGAGCTGCTCATGCGTCAGCACCCCGAGCACATAGCTCTGGTCCTTGGCCCAGTCCGCGGCGCGGTGCAGTTCCGGGTTGCCGTCGGCATCGGTGATGACCTTGGCGTAGTGGCCGGTGCAGACGGCGTCGAAGCCCAATGCGATGGCCTTCTCCAGCAGCGCGGCAAACTTGATGCGCTCGTTGCAGCGCATGCACGGATTGGGGGTGCGGCCGGCGGCATATTCGTCAATGAAGTCCTGGACCACGTCCTCCTTGAACCGCTCGGAGAAATCCCAGACGTAGTACGGGATGCCGAGGAGGTCGCAGGCGCGCCAGGCGTCGTTGGAGTCCTCCACCGTGCAGCAGCCGCGGCTGCCTGTCCGGAGGGTGCCGGGCATGCGGGAGAGCGCCAGGTGGACGCCGACGACGTCGTGCCCCGCCTCCACAGCGCGGGCGGCGGCGACGGCGGAGTCAACCCCGCCACTCATGGCGGCCAATACTCGCATTACATACCTTTCACAGTTCTTGGATCTCGACGGGCTCGATCACCGGCCTGGTTTCGACAGGCTCGATCACCGGCCTGGTTTCGACAGGCTCAACCACCGGTGCTGGCGGTTTGAATGGACGATTGGTGCCCGGCCATGCCTGCCGTTTTTGCGCGTGCGTGGGCCTGCGGCAGGGCGGCCACAAACGCGTCAACGTCGGCGGGAGTCGAAGTATGCCCGAGGCTGAAGCGCTGCGCGCCGCGCGCCGTGTCCTCGTCCAGGCCCATGGCCAGCAGGACGTGCGAGGGCCGCGGCACGCCGGCCGTGCACGCGGAACCGGTGGAGGACTCGATCCCCGCCATGTCCAGCAGGAACAGCAGGGAGTCTCCCTCGCAGCCCGGGAACGTGAAGTGGGCGTTGCCAGGCAGCCTGCCGGCGGGGTCGAGGGCCGGATCCGTGCCGCGCAGCACAGCCTCGGGGACCAGTTGGCGGACGGCGGCGATGAGCGCATCCCGCAGGCCCGCGATCCGCGCGCCTTCCGCCGCCAGGTTTTCGGTGACGTCCCGGGCGGCGGCGGCAAAGGCCGCGATGCCGGCGGTGTCCAGCGTGCCGGAGCGGACGCTGCGCTCCTGCCCGCCGCCATGCTGCACGGGGGTCAGCGCCACGGCGCGGCCCAGCAGCAGCGCGCCGACGCCCACGGGCCCGCCGATCTTGTGCCCGCTGATGGACATGGCGGCCAGCCCGGACTCCTTGAAGTTGACCGGCACGGAGCCGAAGGCCTGCACCGCGTCGGAATGGACGGGGATGCCGTGCGGTGCCGCGAGCGCAACGACGTCGGCGATGGGCTGGATGGTGCCCACCTCGTTGTTGGCCCACATGCAGGTGACGAGCGCCACGGAGTCGGCCCCGCCGTCGTCCAGTTCCTTCTTGAGGGCTTCCAGGTCAAGGGTCCCGGCTTCATCGACGGGCAGCCAGACGGCCTGGGCGCCCTCGCTCTTTGCCAGCCATTCCACGGTGTCCTGCACGGCGGCGTGTTCGACGGCGGAGACCAGGATGCGGGTGCGGCGGGGATCGGCGTCGCGCCGGGACCAGAACAGGCCCTTGACGGCCAGGTTGTCCGCCTCGGTGCCGCCGGAGGTGAAGATGACTTCTGTTGGATGGGCGCCGGCGGCCGCGGCAATGGTTTCACGGGACTGTTCGACCGTTGCGCGGGCGCGCCGTCCCGCGCCGTGCAGCGAGGAGGGGTTGCCGCTGCGGCTGATGACTTTGGTGAGTGCGGCGAGGGCCGGGGCCGAAATGGGCGTGGTCGCCGCGTGGTCTAGATACACGGGCACCGCACAATTCTACGGCATCCGGCGGACTGCCCACTTTACGGCGCACGCGCTCGACGTCAACATGACAGGGCTTTTGTCAAGGTTGTCAATGTCTGCCGCTGATGGCAGGATCGCAGGTGTCTGACATCACTCAACAATCCTTTGGGGGATTAAATCCATGAAAACAGCACTCTTCCGCCGAACGACGGCGGCTGCCTTCTGCGCGGTCGCGGTCGCGGCGTCAACCCTGCTCAGTGGCAGCGCCATGGCGGCGCCGCCCGGCCAGCAGTCCACACCCATCGACTTTCCCGCGGCCGACGGCGAGCTCATGAGCTACGTGGTCAATGCCAAGGCCGCCAACGCCAACAAGACCCGGGACGTGGTGCGTGCCGTTGAGGCCGCCGGCGGCGCCGCCGTCCAGCAGTGGCCGGAGATCGGCGTCGTCATTGTCCAGTCCGAGCGCGCCAGCTTCCGCGCGGACGTCCTCAAGTACGGAAATTCCTCCGTGGAATCCGTGGGAGCCACCCGCACCATCCCGGTGGCCGAGGGCACCCCGGACGGCATTTCCACACCGTGGCAGAAGGCGCCCCAGCTGCGCAGCAAGCAGCTGGCCAACTCGGATCTCCTCTACGGCGACGCCACGTTCGACGGCGTTGCCCTGGATCCGCGTGAAACCGAGCAGTGGAACCTGACCCAGATCAAGGCGGACCAGGCCCACCAGCTGACCGACGGTTCACGGAAGGTCCTGGTCGGGGTCCTGGACAGCGGGATCGACCCCAACCACCCGGACCTCAAGGCCAACATCGACGTGGCCAACTCCGTCAACTGCACCAACGCCGGGCGCCCGGACACCTCACCGACCGGCTGGAACCCCACCACCTCCTCCCACGGCACCCATGTGGCGGGCATCATCGGCGCGGCCCGCAACGGCGTGGGCATCGTCGGCGTGGCACCCAACGTGCGCATGGCCTCCGTCAAGGTGGTCAACGACGCCGGCTCGATCTATCCCGAATACGCCATCTGCGGCTTCATGTGGGCGGGCATGAAGGGCATGGATGTCACGAACAACAGCTACTACATCGATCCAGTGCAGTTCTGGTGCGATGACCAGCCGGACCAGAAGGCCGTGCGCACCGCCGTCGAGCGCGCCGTCAACTGGTCCACGGACAAGGGCGTGGTGCATGCGGCGGCTGCCGGCAACGCCTCCTACGACCTGGCCAACAAAACCACGGACGACGTCAGCCCGAACGACGCCACCGGGATTGAGCGCCAGATCAACAACGGGTGCAAGGACATGCCCACCGAACTGGACGGGGTGGTGACGGTTTCCTCAACCGACCAGGCCGGCAAGCTGTCGTCCTTCTCCAACCGCGGCTTGAACGTGATTGACGGCGCGGCACCCGGATCACGGATCCTGTCCACGCTGCCCAACAACGGCTATGGACTGCTGAGCGGCACGTCCATGGCTTCGCCCCACGTGGCGGGCGTGCTCGCGCTGATGAAGTCCGGGCATCCCGGCTGGAAGCCGAAGCAGCTGATCTCGCAACTGCGGAAGCAGGCCGAGGACCACATCTGCATGCCGCCGGCGACGCCCAAGGGCGCCACCTGCGCAGGCCCCCTGCGCGACAACAGCTTCTACGGCGAAGGGATCGCGGACGCCCTCCAGGCCGTCTTCTAGGCACCCGGGCAGGGCGGGTTGCGGCCCGCCAGGCGCACGCCTTCAACATTTCCGGCGGCCACCTTTTCAGGTGGCCGCCGGAAATGCTTAATCGTGTTTGGCGTTTGCGTTCAGGGGGTGGCTGTTGCCATTCGCCCCCGGCCTGCCGCGCGCAAATGGCAATGACTGCACCCCCGGGGGTTCAAGGTCTCGACGCGCTCGCAGGGCTCGCTGCTCGACCACCGGGGCGGCTCGACCACCGGGGCGGCTCGACCACCGGGGCGGCTCGACCACCGGATTTCGACGGGCTCAATCACCGAACGGGGACGATCCTGGCGCAGCAGTGGGAGAGTTCGGCGTCGGGTTCAATGCTGTGGTCCCCATCCCCGCAGCCCACCAGGGCCCCGTTGAGCAGCGCGCCATTGAGCTGGCACACCACGCCGGTGTGTTCCTGGGACAGCTTGTGAAACGGGCAGTTGGCCATGATGGTCCCGCCCCGGCCGTCGGGCCGGGGGTCGTAGCCGGTGTTGGCCAGCAGGTTGTGGATGGTTCCGGCCTCGGCGCCCAGCCGCCTGCCGGCGTCGAACGCCACCCCGGCGAGCGCGTCCTCCACGGCTTCGGAGGAGTCGATGGAACGCTGGACGGCCGCCGCCAGCAGTTCGGCCGCAAGGTCGTAGTGCCGGGCGGGGACGGAGGCCGCCACCTCGCCCACGGCCACGGTGTACAGCTTGGTGGGGCGCCCCGATCCCGGTCCCGTGCGGTCCCCCACCTTCCGGAACTCGACCAGCAGCAGTCCGTCCGCCGCCAGCCGGTCCAGGTGGGCCCGGATGGTGCTCTTCGGCAGCCCGAGCGCCTCCGCGCAGTCGTCCCGGCTGAGGGCGTGCGGGCTGCGGCGGATCAACTCGAACAGCCTCTTGCGGACGGGATCACCCAGGGACGCCACGGCGTTGAGCCGCTCGGCCTCGCTCAGGGATGCCTGCTGCTGGGTTGGATTCATGACTGCTTGCCTTCGAGGTTGTGCGGTGCGGATGGTGCTTTGTTTCGTTCTTACATGACGCTTACTTGACGCTTCGAGTCTGCACTTCTAAAGTCAAGAATACAAGCTTTAGAAAGGAAGAGCACATGTCGATCTCAAGCGCGGCCCTCCCCGACCTCCTCGCCTTCGAGGTTCCCGGACTGGACCGTCCCGCGCTGGAGGGTTCCGCGTTGGGCGCCCCGGCGCCCCTTGACCTGCCGGCGGCGCAGGCGGCGATTGCCGACTTCCTCCGTGCCCTGGGCCGCGACGTCAACGACCCCCACCTGTTGGACACCCCGCGCCGGGTGGCCGCCGCCTATGCCGAAATGCTCACGCCGCGCGGGACCAACTGGACCACGTTCCCCAACGATGAGGGCTACGCGGGCCTGGTCCTGGTCAAGGACATCCCCTTCCACTCGCTCTGCCAGCACCACCTGCTGCCCTTCCGCGGCGTGGCCCACGTGGGCTACCTGCCCGGTGAGCGCCTTTTCGGCCTGTCCAAGCTGGCCCGCGGCGTGGAGCATTTCTCCCGGGACCTCCAGGTCCAGGAGCGCTTGACCCAACAGGTGGCAGACTGGCTGGAGGAGACGCTGTCACCCCGGGGCGTCGGAGTCGTCGTGGAGGCCGAACACATGTGCATGTCCCTGCGCGGCGTTCACACTGCCGGCACCCTGACCCGCACGTCCGTTTTCACCGGGGACCTGGCCGACGCCGGTCCCCTGCGTGACCAGTTCCCCCACTAGGGCGGTCCCCCACCTTTTACGCACCAGGCATCCACGTCCACGGAAAAGAGTTTCTTGTCATGAGTGAATCAAACAGCACGCCGGCGGCCCAAGCAGCCGGGATGGTCATCATTGGCGGCGGCCTCGCCGGCGCCACGGCCGCGGAGACGCTGCGCAAGGAAGGCTGGGAGGGTCCGGTGACCATTGTCGCCGACGAGCCGGAAACGCCGTACCAGCGCCCGCCGCTGTCGAAGGGATTCCTGGCCGGCAAGGAAGGCGACGATGCCCTCCTGCCCTACCCTGCCACCTGGTACCCCGAGAACAACGTGGCCGTCCTGAGCGGCACCGCAGCCACGGCAATCGATCCCGCCGCGCACACCGCCACACTCTCCGACGGAACCGTGCTGCCCTATGCCAAGCTGCTCCTCGCCACCGGCGCCTCGCCGCGCGTCATCCCGTTCCCCGGCGTTGACCTTGACGGCGTGCACTACTTCCGCACCAAGGCGGACAGCGTGGCAATGAAGGAGCTCCTTTCCGCCGGCGGGCACAACCTGGTCATGATCGGCTCCGGGTGGATCGGCATGGAAATCGCCGCCACCGCCACCGAACTTGGCAACAACGTGACCCTGCTGGGCCTGGAGGACGTGCCCCTGTCCGTGGCGATCGGCAGCGAGCTGGGCCGCGTGTTCGCCTCGCGCCACGAGGAGGCCGGCGTGAAGTTCGTGCTGCCCTCCAGCGCCAAGGAAATCAGGGGCGACGGCGGCCACGTCACCGCAGTCCTGACCACCACCGGGGAGGTGCTGCCCGCGGATCTGGTGATTGTCGC
Source organism: Arthrobacter wenxiniae (assembly GCF_013376105.1). Taxonomy (GTDB): domain Bacteria; phylum Actinomycetota; class Actinomycetes; order Actinomycetales; family Micrococcaceae; genus Specibacter; species Specibacter wenxiniae. The sequence goes on along the minus strand of NZ_JAAMFM010000016.1, from coordinate 7,025 downwards.
CGTCGGCGTCGTCCCCAACACCGCCCTGGCCCAGGACGCCGGGCTCACCATCAACAACGGCATCCAGGTCTCGGGCAGCCTGGCGACCTCCGACCCGGACATCTTTGCCGCCGGCGACGTCGCCAACTCCCTGCACCCCGTGACCAACGCCTACGCCCGCTCCGAGCACTGGGCCAACGCCATTGCCAGCGGCAAGGTGGCCGCCAAGTCAATGCTGGGCCGGGACGCCGCGCTTGACGACATTCCCTACTTCTACACCGACCAGTTCGATCTTGGCATGGAGTACTCCGGCTTCGGCGCGCTCACCAAGGAGGCCGAACTTGTGGTCCGGGGCAGCCTGGAAAGGCGCGAATTCATCGCCTTCTGGGTGCTCGACGGCCGCGTCGTGGCAGGCATGAACGTCAACATCTGGGACGTGCAGGACGCCATCAAGGACCTCATCAGCTCCGCGCGCACCGTCGACACGGCAAAGCTGGCTGACCCACAAACGCCGCTCGGGGATATTTGATGGAGGGGATGACAACTCTGCGGCAGCCCCCTTCCTTCGACGCCACCGCCCCCGGTTCGGGGACCGCGGCGCCGTTTTACACGCCGCCGCTGCTGCACCCGGTGCACCGCATTGGCGCCCGGACCCTGGACTTCAGCCGCCAGGTGGCCCTCATGGCCATTGTGAACCGGACCCCGGATTCGTTTTACGACGGCGGCGCCACCTTCGCGCTGGACGCGGCCGTGGCGGCGTCGCTGGCGGCCGTGGACGACGGCGCCGACTGGGTTGACATTGGCGGTGTCCCCTTTGCGCCGGGGCCGGCGCTGGGCGCCCGGGAAGAGGGCGACCGGGTGGTCCCGGTGGTGGAGGCCGTGTCCGCGGCCAGCAACGTCATCATCTCCGTGGACACCTTCCTGCCGGAGGTGGCCGCCCGCAGCATCGCGGCGGGGGCCCACGTGGTCAACGACACCACTGGGCTGTCCCACCCGGAGCTGGCGTCCGTGGTCGCGGAGACCGGCGCCCACCTGATCATCACGCATTCGCTGGCCAAGCCGCGCACCGTCCACCCGCGCCCGGTCTACACGGACGTGGTGGCCGAGGTGGCCGCCTTCCTGCGCGAGAAGGTGGAGCTGGCCCTTTCGCTGGGCGTCCCGCCGGAAAACATCATCATCGACCCGGGGCACGACCTCAACAAGAACACGCTGCACACCCTGGAGCTGACGCGCCGCTTCAACGAGATCGCGGCACTGGGCTTCCCGGCGCTCGCGGCCGTGTCCAACAAGGACTTCATCGGAGAGACGCTCAACCAGGACAAGTCGGACCGCCTGGAAGGCTCGCTGGCCGCGGCCGTCATCTCCATTCTGGGCGGCGCCCGCATCCTGCGGATGCACAACGTGGCGTCGGCGGCCTCAGCCATCCGCATGACCGAGGCCGTGCTGGGCTGGCGCCAGCCCGCGTACCTCCTGCACAACACGGGGGACGCCAACCAGCCGGGCCGCCCGCCCGAGGACGCCCCATGATTGAGCGGATCTTCCCGGCGGCGCCGGCGCTGTCCGGGCCGGCCCTGGACGAGGAGCTGTTGCGCGAAAACGCCGCCGTCCCGCCCGGGCGCGGCTGGGTCAGCTTTAATTTTGTTTCCAGCGTTGACGGTGCGGCCACGGTGGAGGGCCGTTCCGGCAAGCTGGGCAGTGCGGACGACCAGCACCTGTTCCAGCTGATGCGCCGCACGGCGGACGTCATCCTGGTGGGCGCCCAGACCGTCCGGGCCGAAGGCTACGGCGGCGAGCTGCTCAGCCCGGACGCCCGCCGGTGGCGCATGGAGCACGGGCTGCCCGAACGCCCGCCGCTGGCCGTTGTCTCGGGCACCCTGAACCTGGACCCGGCCCTGGAGGTATTCACGGACGCCCCCGTCCGGCCGCTGGTCATCACCACGGCGTCCGCCCCCGCGGACCGCAGGGAGGCGCTCGGCGGGGTGGCCGACGTCGTCCTGGCCGGGGAGGATGCCCTGGATGTGGGCGCCCTGGTGGCGGAACTGGGGACGCGGGGGATGCACCGCATCCACTCGGAGGGCGGGCCCACCCTGCTGGGCACCTTCCAAGCGGCCGGGCGGGTCGACGAGCTGTCGGTGACGGTGTCGCCCCTGCTGGTGGGCGGCACGGCCAAGCGCATCGCGGACGTGCTGCCGGGCACCGCGTCCGCCGGGCCGCAGGCCCTGGAACTGGCGCACATCCTCAAGTCCGGCTCCATGCTGTTCCTGCGCTACCTGCGCCCCGGCAACTGAGCGTCAGTTGGCGGGTGGGGACACGGAGCGCCTGGCCATGACGCGCGCGGTGGTCGCGGCCGGGCCGCCGGCTGCACGTCGGGCCTGCCTGGCGACACGGCCGAATTGTGCCGGCGTTCAGGGTTCGCCAGTAGACTGGCCTGATTCGACCAACCAGGCGAAAGGCCACCGGTGAGCGAGAAGTTCCTCACGCACTACCAAGTCCTGGGCATCCCCAGTACCGCGACGGAACGCGAAATAAAGATTGCCTACCGCAAGGCCGCCCGCATTTCACACCCGGACCACGGCGGCGATCCGGCGTTGTTCCGCAAGGTCACCGAAGCCTACGAGGTGCTCGGCAACCCGGAGCAGCGGCTTCGCTACGACAGGTCGTACGCGGCCCCGGCCGGGCGCGGCAGCAGCCGGGGGCATGGCACGCCGGGGCGTTCCCCCGCAGGGCCCGCAGGTCCTGGCCAGGGCGGCACCGGATTCACGGACGGCTCCTTTGGCGGCGGGTCCGCGGCGGGCGGCGGGTTCAACGGCACTTTTTCAACCCGCCGGCCGCCACGGGCCCGCAACACCGCCGGCGAACCGGCCGTCTACGTGCCCGCCTACGAGTCGCTGCCCGAGGGCGCCGTGCCCATCCTGCCACGGAGCACGGCCGCCCTGCCCGTGCACGGGGCGCCGCGGAAGCGCGGCGTCTTTGGCGCCTCGTCCAGGTTGGCACGCGAGGCCCGCACGGCCCAGCTGGTCATGCAGCAGGTGCTGCCCGGCATTCCCGCGGCCCGGCTGATCAACGGGCTGACGGCCCCGGGCGGAAGCGGCTACCTGGACCACGTCCTGGTAGCCGGCTACCGGATCGCCGTCATCGGTTCCATGCTGGTGCCCGGCGGCGCCTTCCGCTGGGACGGCAGCATGCTGGTCCATGGCAGCAAGGTGGCCGCCCCTCCGCAGCTTGTTCCGGCCGCCCGCCGCCTGCAGGAACTGTTCCCCGAATGCAACGTGACGGCGTGGGTCTGCGTTCACAGCGGCACCGGCAATCTCTTTGAGCCGGTCATCGACTACGCCCGGGGGACCGAACCTGATGGCTCGAATGTGCTGAACGTGGCCAACGCGGCCCGGTTTGTCCGCGAGGCCAAGCACTTCCTGGCTGCCGGCCCCAGGCCCAATGTGGTGGACCTGCAGGTGCTGGGCCGCCTGCTCGGCGGCATGTACTGACGCGGTAAGCTGAAGCGGTGTTTCGCATCCTCTTCGTCACCCCCGAGATCCCCGGCAATACCGGAAACGCCATCCGCCTGGCCGCCATCACCGGCGCCGAGCTGCACCTGGTGGAGCCGCTGGGCTTTGACTTTGGGGACGCCAAGCTGCGCCGCGCCGGCCTGGACTACCACGACCTCGCCGTGGTCACCGTGCACAAGACCCTGGAGGCGGCATGGGAGGCCCTGGCGCCGCAACGCGTCTTTGCCTTCACCTCGGACGGGGAAGCCAGCTACACGGACATCGCCTACCGCCCCGGCGACGTCCTCATGTTCGGCCGCGAATCCGTGGGACTGCCGGAAGAGGTCAAGCACGACCCCCACGTGACCAGCCGCGTGCGGCTCCCAATGCTCCCGACCCTGAGGTCCCTGAACCTGGCCAACTCGGCGTCCATCGCCGTCTATGAGGCTTGGCGCCAAAACGGCTTCTCCGGCGCGCAAACGTAGCCCCTGCGCGCCCGTCCACTTCACACAACCAACTGGTCCACCCTCTGGAGGCATTCATGTCCGCTCGCGATCCCGGCCTGGCGTTCACCGACGGCGCCCTGCAATTTGAACTGTGGGCGGACAAGCTGTGGGATCCCATGGGACGCGATGTGGCCGGGGCGGCCGTGCTGCAGCCCGGCGAAAAGGTGCTTGACGCCTGCTGCGGCACCGGCGCGGCCACCCTCCCGGCCGCGCTGGCCGTGGGGCCCCAGGGGACGGTCGACGGCGTCGACCTTTCCACCGGGCTCCTGCGCATCGCCGCCGCCAACCTCGCCGGGCGGGGGATCCTGAACACGACCCTGACCGAGGCCGACGTCACCGAGTGGCGCGGCCACCGCACCTTTGACGCCGTGCTGTGCTCCTACAGCATGTTCTTCTTCGCCGACATGGAGGCCGGCGTGGAACACCTGGTTTCCATGCTCCGCCCCGGCGGCCGCTTCGTCGCGAGCACCTGGGTGGAAGGCGCGCTGGAGCCGTTTGCCGCCCGCATCCTGGAGGCGGCCGTCAAGGAGCGTCCGCGGCTGGCCGGCGTGGTGCCGCTGCCCAACCAGAACATGGCGAAGATTGCCTCGGTGGAATCGCTGACGGACTGGCTGACCGCCCGGGGGCTGGCAGACGTCTCCGTCTCCGCCCACCCCCTGACCCTGTCCGTGGACGACGACATGGCGTGGAACCTGGTCATGGGCAGCGGCTGGCGCACCCTGCTCCCCCGCGACCCCGAGGCCATTGCGCGGGTCCGGCGCGACTTCATCAAGTCCGTGGGCCCGCACGTGGAAATGAACTCCGACGCCCTGATCGGGATCGGCTCAGTCCCGGATTAAGCGTCAGGGCCTGAACAGGCTCGACCACCGGCGGTCGAGCCTGTTCAGGCCCGGTGCGCCGGTCAGCCGCGGCGGCGCTTGATCTCCTCCACGGCCTGCGGGAGCACCTTGAACAGGTCGCCCACAATGCCGAAGTCGGCGATCTCAAAGATCGGCGATTCCGGGTCCTTGTTCACGGCCACGATCACCTTCGAGGTCTGCATGCCGGCCTTTTGCTGGATGGCTCCGGAGATGCCCACGGAAATGTACAGCTGGGGGGAAACCTTCTTGCCGGTCTGGCCCACCTGCGCGGAGTGTGAAATCCAGCCGGCGTCCGTGGCCGCACGGGAGGCGCCCACCGCCGCACCGAGGACGTCCGCCATTTCCTCCACCGGGCCAAAGTCGCCGTCCACGCCGCGGCCGCCGGCCACCACGATCCGGGCGTCCTCAAGCTCGGGCCTCCCGGACGCGGCACGGGGGGTGCGCTGCACCACGCGGGCCCCGAGGCTGGCCGGGGCAAAGTTCACCGAAATGGCTTCGACGGCGGGAGTGGTTGCCTCGGCTGCCGGGGCGGCCTCCACGCTGTGCGACTTCACACTGATGACGGCGACGGCGGAAGTGGCCCGCGCCGCGACCGTGTAGGAGCCGGCCAGCACCGACTTGTGCGCCACGAGGGCCCCATCGACGGATTCGACGGACACGGCATCCGTGATGACGCCCGCATTCAGGGCTACGCCCGCGCGGGCCGCGATTTCCCGGCCCTGGGGGCCGTTGTCCAGCAGCACGGCGGAGGCTGACACGGCCGCCGCCGCCTGCGCCACCAGGTCCGCCTTGGGCGCCACGAGGTAGTCGGCAAGGTCCGCCTGCTCGGAATGGAGAATCCGGGTGACGCCGTACGCGCCCAGGTCCGCGGCCAGCCCGGCATCGACGGGGCCGGCCACCACGGCGACGGGCTCGCCCGCGGCGCGGGCCAGGGTCAGCAGCTGGTGGGCGGTGGGGTGGAGTGTGCCTGGCACGTCAATCTGGTCAATAAATACAACAATGGCTCTCATGTGCGAATCCTTAGATCAGTTTCTGCGCGGCCAGGAAGTCGGCAAGCGCAACGCCGGCTTCGCCCGAGTCGGTGATGATGGTGCCGGCCGTGCGGGCGGGGCGCTCGGCGGCGGCGTCCACCCGGGTCAGGGAACCCGCCGGCCCGACGGCGTCGGCCGGCAGCCCCAGCTCGGCGAGGGACAGCGTGGTGACCTTCTTCTTTTTGGCGGCGATGATGCCCTTGAAGTTCGGGTAGCGGGGTTCGTTCGCCTGGTCCGTGACGGAAACCAGCACGGGCAGGGTGGCCTGGATTTCCTCGGTGAAGTCGTCGCCGTCCCGGCGGGCGGTCACGGTGCTTCCGTCGACCTCCAGCGACGAGGCGAAGGTGAGCTGCGGCAGTCCCAGCCGGGCGGAGAGCTGCGCGGGGATGATGGACGTTTCGCCGTCGGTGGAGGCCATGCCGGTGATGACCAGGTCCACGGGGCCCAGGGTCTTGATGGCGGCGGCCAGTGCCAGCGAGGTGGCCGAGGCGTCGGAGCCGGCCAGGGCCTCGTCGCTCACGTGGACGCCGTCGGTGGCGCCGATCTGCAGCGACTTCTTCACGGCTGCCGCGGCGGCGGCCGGACCCAGCGTCAGGGCCGTGACCTTGTTGCCGGCCTTGGCCCCGCCGCGGGCATCGGTGAGCGCGAGCGCCGCTTCCAGTGCGTATTCGTCAAGTTCGCTCAGGATGCTCTCGTTGCGGTCCATGCGGTGGCTGTCACCTGTGAGGTGCCGGTCAAATTGCGTGTCTGGCACGTATTTGACCAGGACCACAATGTTCAGTGCTGAATTTTCCACTACTGTCCTTTGTGTCATGGACGCATCATTTCCGCCGCGCTCCCGTTGCCGGGAAGGGTGCCGCCGGAACGTCCTGAAGGCTGTCCCCAACAGCTTAGTTCGTGCCGGTGCGGACCCGGAATTTCCCTTGTCGATTCTTTACCTGCGGCACAGTGCACGGCGGCCCGCCCGCCGCCAATGGCACGCGGGATGACGAAACGGACTTTGGATACCGATATCAGCCTCAAAAGTCCGTTTCGTCATCCCCGTCCCCGAGTGGAGGCATGAACACAACAATATTGGGCGCACGCTCACGCACTAAGCGCCGTGGCGCCGGCACCGGGGTCACGTCCGTCAAGGGCCCGGTGGAACGGCGTCCGCCGGTGGCC
>NZ_JAAMFM010000015.1 GCF_013376105.1 Arthrobacter wenxiniae | reverse complement strand
TCCGCCAAGGTGGTGCTCGGAGGCGCCGGCGAAGATCGGGTACGGCTTGCCGCCGGCCTCCTCCACGTCCTTGATGGCCTGCTCCCAGCTGCTGCGGATGCCAATGTCGAAGCCTGCTGCATCGAGGCGGACATCGGCGCCCATGATGCGGGAGAGCTGGATGTTGCCCACGCGGTCGGAGAGCGGGTCCGGCCAGTCGACCCAGTTTTCCTGGACCAGGCGGGCCTTCATGCCGAGCTTCGCCGCAACCGCCGCCACCTGGCGGGTGTGGTTGGACTGGTATCCGCCGATGGAAACCAGCGTGTCGGCGCCCTGGGCGATGGCATCCGGGACGATGTACTCGAGCTTGCGGGTCTTGTTCCCGCCAAAGGCCAGCCCGCTGTTGCAGTCCTCCCGCTTGGCCCAGATTGACGCACCGCCCAACTGCGCCGAAAGCCGGGGCAGCGCGTGGACGGGACTGGGGCCAAAGGTGAGCGGGTAGCGTTCAAAATCCGAAATGGCCACGGTGCCTGTCCTCATTTGCTCGAAAGGGGCGCGGATCACGCCGCGGTTGATATGCAATATATTGCATGCCGTATGGATCACATGTCAAGCATTCACTGATTGGCGCCGGAGTCGCGGTAGCATGGGCGCCATGCCCACCCCTGCGCCGCATGGCATCCACAAACGGCCCCTGTTGCGGGACGACGTCTACACCTCCATCCGCGACGCCATTGTTGACGGCACCTTTGGGCCCGGCGAGCGGCTGCGCGATCCCGAGCTGGAACAATGGCTGGGCGTCAGCCGCACGCCCATCCGCGAGGCCCTGCTCCGCCTCGAACGCGCCGGCCTCATCATTGCCAGGCCCGGCCGCGCCACCATCGTGGCGCCACTTGACAACGCCTCCACCGTCAGCGCCCAACAGGTGGTGGCGGCCATGCACGAGCTCGCCGCCCGGCTGGCCGTGCCCGTCCTGGAGACGGACCAGCTGGCTGTTATGACGGAGGCGAACGGGAGGTTCGCCCGCGCGTTGGGGCACGACGACGTCGAACTCGCCCTGGCTGCCGACGACGACTTCCACGCCGTGTTTGTCGGTGCCTGCGGGAACGACATGGTTCCGGGCGTCCTGGACCAGGCGCATCCGCTCCTGCGGCGTATGGAGCGCCGCCGGTTCAGCTCGCACTCGGCGCGGCATTCGGTCACGGCCCATGCGGAGATCATCCGCCTTGCCAGCCTGGGCGACGCCGACGGCGCAGCCCTGGCCACCCGCGAAAACTGGCTCTCGCTGGGGACCGGAACCGAAGGCTGACGGGCCCCACCAGGGCGCCACCGGGCGAGCTAGAGGGCTAAGTCGGCGAAGCCGTGATTTTTAGGTCGTGTTTTTGCTGGGCGGGTCAGGTTCGGGTTCATGCGGCCAGTCCTTTGGTGTGGGTGAGGTCGTCGATCGCGGTTTGGTAGGCGTGGGTGGCGGCCCGGAGTCTTGTTGGTACCGGGTTTTGAAGGTCTGCCAGTCCGGTGGGGAGCAGCCGGTCGTGGACGGCGCTGATGAACATGGCGGTGGAGAGCCCGGTGTCGGTGACTTGGTAGCGGTGTGAGTGGGGGATGCGTTCGATGAGTCCGTGGTGGCGGAGCCGGCGCAGGTCATAGCTCATCTGTCCGGTGGTCACAGTGCCTGGATCGGTTCCGCGCAGTTCCGCGGTCAGTGCCCGCAGGTCACGGTTGAGGAACCCGTCCGGTTGCAGCCTGAAGACCGGCAACGCTGAGAGGAGGGCGTGGCTTCGTTGTTGCCCGAGGCGCAGCCCGGGGACGCGGGTGCCGGTCGCGGTGATGACCGGATCGGTGAGGGTGTGCAGTGCCTGGATTCCGGTGATCGGGTCGTGGCTGATTGTTTGCCACGCGCAGCAGGCGCCTGTTGGCGTTGAAGCCGATCTCCCGCAGCGCGGGCAGATTTGTCAGTCCTTTCCGGATCCCGAAATCATAGCTGTCATTGATCGTTGTCTCGGTCCGCAGGGCCCGTCCTTCCTTGTGGTACTGCTTGATCGTGGCATTCTTGTAGTCCACGTGCAGGCTCGGGATGACCCCGTCGGTGATCACCCTGGTCCTGAACCGGCCCGGGGTTGGTCGGGGTCCGGTCCGCATCAACCGGCGGGCGAAGACCAGGCTGACCTGGTCGGGGCGGCCGATATCAAGGTTCTCGCGGATCACGTTCTCGAAGAACACCCGTCCCGAGACCGGGCTGTCGAGCATTTGCGTGAGCGAGAATTCCGCCTGCAGCACCGAGACGTCGTAGCGGTACCCGGCGGCCCGGTCGGCGGCGCTGAACGGATGGGGCAAGATGGCCAGCCACTTGCGCAGCAGCGCATCAATCTGTTCCGGCCCGAGCGTGTCACAGATTTCCTGCAGGGCCGCGATGTTCTCCACCTTGGCGAAAGCGTTGTCCATTGCCACATAGCCGATCCCCGCCTTCGCGGCCTGGCGCTGGGCCCAGTGGTGGCCGTTGATGCACAGCTTCGCGTTGTAGGGGAAGTAGGAGCAGAACTTCAGGAAGAACGGCCCGAAATCGGCGTCAACACAGTAAAAGTAAAAGTGATTGACCACCCCGGTGGTCTTCACGATCCACGGGTAGGACACCCCGTCGTCGTGATGGCGTTTCTCGGTCCTAAACAGCTGGGTTTTCTCCTGGGCCCGGCCGATGAACACGATTCCTTCCGGCGCGGTGAACGACGCCAACCGTTTGGCCATCACGTCGTCCTTCCGTTCGCCCCTGCGGAAGTCCACCCACTCGATATGTTCGGCCTCGGCGAAGCGGTGGACTGCCGCGGTGAACCGGTCGGTGATCTTCGCCATCGGTGCCGTGGAGGCGATAGGCAGGCCCAGCTGAAGATGCACATACCCCACCAGGCCCGCAGCGTACTGCAACCCGGGCTGGTAGACGTTGAGGTACATCCGGTCGATGCACTCCACTTCGAACCTCACATGTTCGGACAAGACATCTGCCACGGTGCGCGCTATTGTCATGACAAGCTCCGGTCGGTGATCAGGTGGCCAAAAGGCCCACCACTGCTAAGGCAGTAATACACCCGTCACGGCACAGCCGCCACGGGTCACCCTGCCCGACCGGAGCCCACCACCCAAGACGGGAGACCACGCCTCGTCGGGCTGGGGCAAAGCCCCGTTAGACCTTGGACACCACGGCGCTGACCGGCGTCACGTTCGCGAACAGGTCCAGGACGGGGCAGCGGGTCTCGACAAGCCGGGCCAGTTCCTCATAGCGTTCCTGTGTTTCCGGCCCTGAGATGTTCACCTTGAGGCGGATGCCGGTAAATCCCGGGCGCACGGTTGCGTCAATGCCGAACAGGCCGCGGACATCCAGGTCGCCTTCCGCGTCGATCGTGAGTCCGTCAATCGCCAGCCCCAGCTGCTGGGCGTACAGCCGGTACACCACCACCTGGCAGGAAATGAGGGCCCCGAGCGCGTACTCAACCGGGCTGGCGGCCGCGTCGTCACCGGCCAGGCCGGCGGGTTCGTCCACCGTGAACTGGTGCTTCCCGGCGCTGATGCGCGTGGCGACTGAACCGACCGCCACGCCTGCCGCCTTGTACGTCAGCTTGGCGTTGCCCGGATTCGAACCGATCCGGGCGCCCCAAAAGTCGCCGGCGTCGGAGAGCCGGCCCGCACGGATCGAGGCAAGGTCGGTCGCAATGGTGGTTTCAGTCATGGTGTTCCCGTCGGTGTGGCGGCGCGTTTGGCGCCGTGGGCAGTGGCCGCCCGTGCCGGTGCAGCCGGCCGCGCGGTGATGGCGGAATCCAGTCTGTCCGTCCCGCCGCGGCCACCCCAAGCGTGGTGTCACCTGCCGCAACAATCCCGGCACGCACGACGCCGGCACCCCCGTCGACGGCCCCGCCCGGTCCCAGCGGTCCGGCACCCGCGCGGATTCAAAATAGGATTGACCCATGACCGCAACACTCGTGGCCAAGGATCTTGCCGGCGGCCACGCCCACCGCACCTTGTTCAGCAACCTCAATTTCACCGTGGCCCCGGGCGACGTCGTCGGCGTCGTGGGGGCCAACGGCGCCGGCAAGTCAACGCTTTTGCGGCTCCTGGCCGGCGCCGACACACCCCAGGCAGGCACCGTCAGCACCGCCCCGCAGGACGCGTTCATCGGCTGGCTCCCCCAGGAGCACGAGCGCCTCGAGGGCGAAACCGTCGCCGCCTACATTGGCCGGCGCACCGGGGCCGCCGCCGCCACCGAGGAAATGGAATCCTCCGCCGAGGCACTGGGTTCGGGCAGCACCGCGGACGACCGTTACGCCTCGGCACTGGACCGCTGGCTGGCATGCGGCGCCGCCGACCTCGACGAACGGATCCCCGCCACCCTCGCCGAGCTGGGCCTGGACGTGGGGGCGGACGCCCTGATGACGGCACTGTCCGGGGGGCAGGCCGCCCGCGTGGCCCTGGCCGCGCTCCTGCTGAGCCGGTTCGACGTCGTGCTTCTGGACGAGCCCACCAACGACCTTGACCTGGCCGGGCTCGCCCGACTGGAGGAGTTCGTCAAGGGCCTGCGCGGCGGCGCGGTCCTCGTTTCCCACGACCGCGAGTTCCTCTCCCGCTGCGTCACCACCGTGGTGGAGCTGGACCTGGCGCAGAACAAGGTGGCCGTGTACGACGGCGGCTACGACGCGTTCCTCGAGGAGCGCGCCATCGCCCGGCGGCACGCCCGCGAGGCCTACGACGAGTTTGCCGACAAGAAGGCCGACCTCGTGGGACGCGCGCGGACACAGCGGGAATGGAGCTCGCAGGGCGTGCGCAACGCCATGAAGAAAAGCCCCGACAATGACAAGATCCGCCGCCGCGCCGCCACGGAATCGTCGGAGAAGCAGGCCCAGAAGGTCCGCCAGATGGAGTCGCGGATCGCCCGCCTGGACGAGGTGGAGGAACCGCGCAAGGAATGGGCGCTGCAGTTCAGTATCGGCGCCGCTCCACGCTCCAGCTCCGTGGTCGCCACGCTGAACGCCGCCACCGTGCGGCAGGGCGGGTTCACGCTGGGCCCGGTGTCGGTGCAGGTCAATGCCGGGGAGCGCATTGGCATCACGGGACCCAACGGTGCCGGCAAGTCCACGCTGCTGCGGCTCCTGCTCGGCCGCACCTCCCCGGACGACGGCGGCGCCTCCCTGGGCGCCAGCGTGGCCGTCGGCGAAATCGACCAGGCCCGCAGCCAGTTCCCTGAGACCGTCCCGCTCGGCGATGCCTTTGAGGGCCTGGTCCCGGAGCTGAACCAGGGCGAGGTGCGCACGTTGCTGGCCAAGTTCGGGTTGAAGGCGGACCAGGTGACCAGCGCGGTGGGCGCACTCTCCCCCGGCGAACGGACACGCGCGTCACTGGCCCTGCTGCAGGCGCGCGGCGTCAACGTCCTGGTGCTGGACGAGCCCACCAACCACCTGGACCTCCCAGCCATCGAACAGCTGGAAGAGGCACTGGAAAGCTACGACGGCACGCTCCTGCTCGTCTCGCACGACCGCCGGCTGCTGGAGAACGTCCGCCTCCACACCCGGTGGGACGTCAACAACGGCCAGGTCGCCGAACTCTGACCGGCCTCAGCGGGCCGCGCTCCCGCGAGAACGGGGCCACGCCGCGAGAACGGTGCCAACCCCGCGCCCCCGTGAGGCCGATTCCTCGATGACGGGGCCAACCCGCGAGATGGCGTGTAAGATACACCGTCCATGCGGGTTGGACCCGTCCTCGGTGTGGGGACCGGGCTGGTGCACTTCAGGCCGCGAGCGGGAGGCCGGCGGCATCGAAGGCCGCCTGGATCCGCCGCTTGACGTCCCCCGGATTTGCCAAGTCGCGCCATTCAAGGCGCACAAAGCGCCAGCCGTCTTCCATGAGACGCCTTTCACGCTTTCGTTCATCAAGGACTGCCTCGCGCGTGGGCTTGTAGGCGAAGTACTTGTAGTCGCCGTCAAACTCAACGATGAGCTTTTGCTCTTCCCACAGAAAGTCCGGCCGGTAGACCCGCCCGCCCACTGTCAGCTCCACCTGCAGTTCAGGCTGCGGCAGGTCCATGTCCGCAATAATCAGCCGGGTGCGTGATTCGCCGGGCGACTCGCTGCGGCCATCGAGCACCCGGAGCACCCGCCTTGCCTTGCGGACGCCGCGCCGGCCGGGCATGGCATTGACCATGGCCCACATGACCTCGCTTCTGGCGCCCTTCCGAAGGGCGTGGTCGCCGATGACCACGGCTTCGGCAAAGCCGCCGGCCCGGGCGCAGTCCACCACGGTGCGTTCCAGGGTGGTCACCTGGACAACGTGGCCGCTGCGCAGGCGGAGGGGCTGGATGTCGCCGTTCGCCACGTTCCCCCGGTGAAACACCACGTCCTTCGGATTGGACGTTCCGGACACGGAAGACGCCGCAGTCAGGTGTACTTGGGGACCGCAATGCCAGATAGTCAACCCATGCAGGCGGGCCGCGCTGAAGTGCGAGTATGCCGGGTCGCCACGCACAGTGACAAGGTGGGCCAACAGCCGCAGCTTGTCCTGATCCCAAGGCTTCAGGGTGTGCCAGTGCCCGGCCTGGACGTAGGCCCCCTTGCGGAGGCGGTACACGGTCCCATGCTTCAACGCTGACGCCATGGCCCGGTCGCCCAGCCCAGCCTCCGCCAGCTGCCCCGTGGTGGCAACGGGCGTATCCGCCGGCCAGGCCCGGGCAAACCGTTCCTTTTCTTCCTGCTGTCCCATGGATCGAGTCTTGCCGGTGCCTGCGGCCACTACAAGGCGCACTCGCGGAGCTGTGGATAACTCCACCCGCAACTGGCATGACCGCTCAGAACGGGGCAATCCTGCAGCAGTTTTCGTGAGGGCGGGGCCAACCCGCGAGATGGCGCGGAAGATACACCGCTGGTGCGGGTTGGCCCCGTCCCCGGCGAGTTGGCGCTGAAATCGCAGCTGCTTGGCCCCGCCGTCGGCGAGCCGCCGACATCCGCAGATACGTCCGCCTCAACACCGCGGCCCGCTTTGCGAGCTACAACCAGGACACCGAGGAGCGCCGCGATGGGAGGCGCCTCGGGGGCGGCACCGCGCAATTTCGCGACGGCACCGCGGATGACTTTGACGCCGTCGTACTTTTGCACGGGGCACCAGCACAAGTCCCAATTGCTGTCGAGAGAGGTGTCGCCAAAGTCGAAGAACGTGCTGTTCCGGGCCACCCTCAAGAGCGTGTCGTGGCACCGGAACACGAGCCTGTTCCGCCTAGGTGCGCAGGACCAGGACCACTCATTCAATGTTTTCGATGGGCAGGCCAGGTTTGCCCGTGACATCATGACCGCCGCCAGTGCGCCGCCCGGGCTGCCAGTCGGCCGCCGGCAACGCATCCCGGGCTGCCACGGGATGCCAGAAGGCACCACAAGCGCCGGCTCAACGCGATGGACGATTCCCCGGCCAGGTCGCGCGCCCCGGTCCGCCCCTCGGTGTGTGAGGGTTTGGTTCCGCGCCATTGACATTTCACGCCACGGGGCCCATTCTAAAAACATAGATCACGTTTTTAGATGGAGGAGTCATGGCAACACATTCAATTCCAGCCGCCTCACCCGGATGGGCCAGCCAGGCGCTGGCCCGGGCCAAGGTGGAGCCCGCGTACGGGGCGTTCCTGATGTTGTGGATCGGCTTCATCGCCATTCCGCTCATCATGGGCCTGGACAAGTTCTTCAACGTCCTGACCAACTGGGAAAGCTACCTGGCGCCGTGGATCGAGAACCTGTCCCCGTTCAGCGCCCACGGGACCATGATGGTCATTGGCGTCGTGGAGATCATCGCGGCCGTGGCCGTGTTCCTCCGGCCCAGGTACGCGGCATTCGTTGTCAGCATCTGGCTGGCCGGCATCATCGTCAACCTGCTGACCTACCCGGGGTTCTACGACGTCGCCCTGCGTGACTTCGGGCTCCTGGTGGCCGCACTGGCCCTGGCCGTCCTGGCCCGCACCTACACGAAACCAGGCCTCCGCGGCGGCGGCATGAAGTAGGGCCCGTCCGGTCAAGCCACCCGGCCGCCGCTACTCCCGAGGCCATCGCCGGGCGGGCACTTAATGGGCATGCCGCCCACCCGACGCCCTCGTTAAGTGCCCGTTCGCGGCCCGGGTCTCTTGCCTGACAGGCCCGGGCGCGCAAAGATTGGAAGTGGACAGCAGGTGCCTGTTCCACAATTCGGCTGGAGGCGTTACCATGCTCCCCTTGAATTCCATTGACCTGGACACACTCGTCACGGCCCTTGAAAACCACTTCCTGGACTACGACACCTTCTTTTGGCTCGACCCGACCACGGGCGAAATCGCGCTGTGGGGCGAGGAAACCGCGGATGAGGCCGGGGCGGAGGGCTGGGACGTGGACGATCGTGGCGGCATCCGGATCGATCCCGTGGACTCCTCGGAGGGCTACCGCGACATGGAGGAGTTCATCGCCGGCGTTGGCGAATCCGAGTGCCGCAACCGCCTGCAACAGGCCATCGACCGCAGCAGCCCGTACCGTCATTTCAAGGACGAGCTCTACTCATTTCCCGAGTACCAGACGTCCTGGTACGAATTCCACAACGCGCTCATGAAGCAGCGCGCCATCCGGTGGTTGGCGGCGGCGGGAGTGGTGGAAAATGCCGAGGCCGACGCCGCCATCCTCCAACTCCGCACCTCGCCCTGAGGCCGCGGAGCCCGGGACCGGGGCCGGCCCCATCCGCGGCGCCCTTAAAAGCGGGGCAAATGCCGAACGCGATGGGCGCACCTTTCGGCGCGCCCATCGCGTTCAGCCCAGCCAGCGTTCAGCCCAGCCAGCGTCAGCCCAGCCAGCGTTCAGGCTTGAATCCCCAGGGCTCAGGCTTCGACGATGATGACCGTGTAGACAGGCTTGCGGCGCAGGGCCCGGTCCGACCAGCGCAGCAGTCCCTCGGCGATCGCCTTCTCGGCAACCGGTCCCGTCTTTTCCCCGCGAATCGCGGAGATGGTCTTTTCCACGATTCCGGTGGCCTTCTCCATGTCCTTTTCCGTCAGGTTGAAGCCCACGGCAAAGTATTCGGGGTCTTCCTCGATCTTGCCGGTGTCCGGATTGACGATGAGCAGGACGGTGACGGCGCCGTCCTCGGCCAGCCGGAGGCGGTCCTGCAGGGACTCCTCGGTGGCCGCGCCGGCGACCATGTTCTCCACGTACACGTAGGCCGCGGGAACGCTGCCCACTACCCGGGCCACGCCGTCCTTCAAGTCAATGACGGTGCCGTCCTCAACAATCAGGGCGTTCTTCGGGTCCACGCCGGTGCGGACGGCCAGCTCGGCGTTGGCCTTGAGGTGGCGGTACTCCCCGTGCACCGGCATGACGTTGCGCGGGCGGACCAGGTTGTAGCAGTAGACCAGCTCGCCGGCGCTTGCGTGGCCGGAGACGTGCACCTTGGCGTTTCCCTTGTGCACCACGTTGGCGCCCTGCTTGGTGAGGTCGTTGATGAGGCGGTAGATCGAGGATTCATTGCCCGGCACCAGCGAGCTGGCGAGCAGGACGGTGTCCCCCTCGGCCAGGTTGATCTGGTGGTCGCCGCTGGCCATGCGGGCCAGCGCCGCCATGGGCTCACCCTGCGAGCCGGTGCAGATGAGCACGGCTTTGGTGGGGGGCATCTTTTCCAGTTCCTTGGCCTCAACCAGCATGCCGCGCGGGATCTTCAGGTAGCCGAGTTCGCGCGCCGTGGTCATGTTGCGCACCATGGACCGGCCCACAAACGCGATCTTGCGGTTGTACTTGTGCGCGGAGTCGATGATCTGCTGGATGCGGTGCACGTGGCTGGCGAAGCTGGAGACCACCACGCGGCGCGGGGCCGTGCGCATGACGTTGTCGATGGCGGGAATCAGGTCCGCTTCGGCGGCCAGGAAGCCCGGGACCTCGGCGTTGGTGGAGTCGGGCATGAACAGGTCCACGCCTTCCTCGCCCAGGCGGGCAAAGCCGGCCAGGTCGGTGATGCGCTTGTCCAGCGGGAACTGGTCCATCTTGAAGTCGCCGGTTTCCAGCACCAGCCCGGCGGGCGTGCGGATGGCCACGGCCAGACCGTCCGGGATGGAGTGGTTCACTGCCAGGAATTCGACGTCGAACGGGCCGAACTTGCGGCGGTCGCCCTCCTTGACCTGGATCATCTTGCCCTTGATGCGGTGCTCGTCGAGCTTGGTCTTCAGGAAGGCCAGGGTCAGCTTGGCGGAGATGACGGGGATGTCGCCGCGCTGCTTGAGCAGGTACGGCACACCGCCGATGTGGTCCTCGTGGCCGTGCGTGAGGACCAGGCCCTCTACGTCCTGCCACCGGCCCTTCAGGTAGGAGAAATCGGGCAGGATGACGTCCACGCCGGGGTGGTTTTCTTCGGGAAAGAGCACGCCGCAGTCAACGATCAGCAGCTTGCCTCCATACTCGAAGACGGTCATGTTACGGCCAATCTCCCCCAATCCGCCGAGGGCTACGATGCGCAAGGCGTCATTCGCAAGGGCTGGCGGGGACTGGCGAGCGGTTCTTCTCATGGGTTCCGTTCTTTGTGGTGGGGTGAAGGCAGGCGGCGCCGGTTGGCGATGTTGTGCTGCCATGATGCGCGACGGCGTGCGGCCAGAGGCCGGCCCTGTGTCGCTAAAAATCCTGAGGTGTACAAAAAGGTGTCACTAAGAAGTCTGTGGGCGTACTTGTGTACGATTTTACCACCGTGCACACATTCACAAATTGCCCCGGGCGCGGCAGGGTGCTGGATGCGGCGGCAACCGCGGGCGGGTGCCAGAAGCTAGGATGTGACAAGGAGTTTCCGCAGAGGAGTGCCACCATGCCAGATGCCGTTCGCCATGTCTATTTCCTCTCCGACGGAACAGGCATTACCGCCGAAACCCTGGGCAGCACCCTGTTGACCCAATTCCCCAAGAGCCGTTTCTACCGCACCACCGTCCCGTTCATCTCAACCGTCGCCAAGGCCCGGTCGGTGGTCCGTGAGATCGACCAGGTGGCGCTGCGCGGAGAGGCGCCGCTGGTCTTCTCCACGGCGGTCGGTGAGGAGATCCGCAACGAACTTGCCACGTGCAACGGCGTCCTGGTGGATTTGATCGGCGTCCACGTCCAACTGCTCGAGGAGGCCCTCCACGTGAAGGCCAGCCACCAGCCCGGCCAGGCCCACGGCCTCGGCAACGCCCTGCGGTACCAGTCGCGAATGATGGCAGTCGAGTACGCGATGGAGCACGACGACGGCCAAAGCCTGCGTGCGCTGGAGAAGGCGGAGGTGATCCTGATAGCCCCGTCGCGTTGCGGCAAGACCCCCAGCACCATGTACCTGGCCCTTCAGCACGGTGTCTACGCGGCCAATTTCCCGCTGGTGGATGAGGACTTTGGGCACGACGTGCTGCCGGAACCCCTGCGGCCCTTCCAAGCCAAGTGTTTCGGTCTGACGTCCAACCCCATGCGCTTGAGCCAGGTACGGACCGAGCGCCGACCGGGCTCGGACTATGCCTCCCTGCGGCAATGCGGGATTGAACTGCGGAACGCGGAGCGCCTGTACGTAACCCATGACATTCCGCATGTGAACTCCGCCAGCATGTCCGTGGAGGAGATTTCGGCCGTGATCCTGGAACGAATGGGCCTGCGGCACTAGCCGGCGTGCCGGGCCTCCGGCGCCGGTGGGGACAGCGGACAGTTGACTAATCTCACATAGCCAGCATGCCCATGTGCTGCGACGATGTACTCACGTGGTTTCCTTTCAGCCACGACTTGACTGCAAGGAGCACTGACAATGACGACAGACATCCTCTGGTTTTCCGAACTTGGCCTTAAGGACTTGGATCGGGTGGGCGGCAAGAATGCCTCCCTTGGCGAGATGGTCGGCAGCCTGACCAGCGCCGGGGTGAAGGTGCCGGACGGTTTTGCCACGACGGCGGACGCCTACAGGCGGTTCCTGCGTGAAACCGGCGTGGAAGCGAAGATTGCCGCAATTCTGGTGGATTTGGACACCGACGACGTCCGTGCACTGGCGGAGGCCGGCGCCGCCATCCGCAAGGCCATTGTGGAGACGCCTTTCCCAGTGGATCTGGAAGCCCAGCTGCGTGCCGCCTACGACCAGCTGGTCGCAAAACACGGCGGGGCCGCCGAACTTTCCTGGGCGGTCCGCTCCAGTGCCACGGCCGAAGACCTGCCGGACGCGTCCTTTGCCGGGCAGCAGGAAACCTTCCTCAACATCCGCGGCATCGAGAACATCCTGGCGGCGGTCAAGGACGTTTTTGCCTCGCTCTACAACGACCGTGCCATCGCCTACCGCGTGCACCACAAGTTCGAGCACCTGGATGTCGCCCTGTCGGCAGGCATCCAGCGGATGGTCCGTTCGGACGTCGGAGCGGCGGGCGTCATGTTCACCATGGACACCGAGTCCGGCTTCCAGGGAGCCGTCTTCATCACGTCCTCCTACGGGCTGGGCGAGGCCGTGGTCCAGGGCGCCGTGAACCCGGACGAATTTTATGTGTACAAGAAGGGGCTCCAGGCCGGGCGCCCGGCCATCCTCAAGCGCGGCCTGGGCGACAAGGCGTTGACCATGGTCTACACGGACAGTGAGGAAGTGGGACACACCATCGAGCTGGTCCCCACCGGGCCCGAGCTGCGGAGCCGCTTCAGCATCACCGACGACGACGTCGAGCAGCTGGCCCGCCACGCCGTGGCCATCGAGGAGCACTACGGGCGCCCGATGGACATCGAGTGGGGCAAGGACGGCCTGGACGGCGAGCTTTACATTCTGCAGGCGAGGCCCGAAACGGTGGAGTCCCGCAGGTCCGCGGGCAAGCTCTCGCGGTACCGTCTGGAGGGGACCGGGCAAGTGCTCTCCGAGGGCCGTGCAATAGGCCAGCGGATCGGTGCCGGGCCCGTGCGCGTCCTGGCCTCGATCGGGCAGATGGCGGAATTCCAGACCGGAGACGTCCTGGTGGCGGACATGACGGACCCTGACTGGGAACCCATCATGAAGCGCGCCTCCGCGATTGTCACCAACCGCGGCGGAAGGACCTGCCACGCCGCGATCATTGCCCGGGAACTGGGGATCCCGGCCGTGGTGGGCACCGGCGACGCCAGCGTGGCACTGGCCGAGGGAACCAATGTGACGGTTTCCTGTGCCGAGGGCGAGACGGGCTTCATCTACGGGGGGCTGCTGGCGTTCCGGGTGGAGGAGACCGAGCTGGACAGCCTGCCTGAGCCGCCGGTGAAGGTCATGATGAACGTCGGGACCCCCGAACAGGCATTCACGTTTGCCCAGGTGCCCAACCACGGCGTGGGGCTGGCCAGGCTTGAGTTCATCATCAACCGGCAGATCGGCATCCACCCCAAGGCGTTGCTGAACCTGGCGGACCAGCCCGACGACGTCGCCGGGGTCATCCACGAGCGCATCGCCGCCTACGGCAGCCCCCTGGACTACTACGTCAAGCGCCTGGCGGAGGGCGTCGCCACGATTGCCGCGGCCTTTGCGCCGGAACCGGTGATTGTACGGATGTCCGACTTCAAGTCCAACGAGTACGCGAACCTCATTGGCGGGGCGGCGTACGAACCGCACGAGGAAAATCCGATGATCGGCTTCAGGGGCGCCTCACGCTACCTCGAGCCGTCATTTCGGGACTGCTTTGACCTGGAGTGCCAGGCCCTGGCGTATGTGCGCAACGAGATGGGCCTGACCAACGTCAAGCTGATGATTCCCTTCGTCCGCACCCTGGAGGAGGGCCGCGGCGTCATGGAGCTGCTGGCCGAAAACGGCCTGCGCCGGGGCGAAAACGGCCTCGAAGTGGTGATGATGTGCGAGGTGCCCTCAAACGCGCTGCTGGCGGACGAGTTCTTGGACATCTTTGACGGCTTCTCCATTGGATCCAACGACCTGACCCAGCTGACCTTGGGGTTGGACCGGGACTCCGCCATTGTTGCGGCCAGCTTTGACGAGCGCAATGCGGCCGTCAAGAAACTGCTCAGCATGGCCATCCGGGCCTGCAAGTCCAGGGGCAAGTACGTGGGCATCTGCGGCCAGGGGCCCAGCGACCACCTTGACCTGGCCGAATGGCTCGTGGCCGAGGGAATTGATTCCATCTCCCTCAATCCGGACACCGTGGTGGACACCTGGCTCGAGCTCACCGCCGCTGCCCGCGTAGTCTAGGCGTAGTGCCCGTGGGAGTTGGCGAACCGCCCGGAGGCCGCCGCTTCAATTTTGTTGCTACGATCCGAATGACTCTTCACAGGCGAAAGGGATGCTCTCATGGCCGGCAAGCTGCCCCAGGAAAACATCGACGAACAACAGCTCACCGTGGGCAAGATGAAGCGGAAGGCCGTTGGCGTCCCCGGGATCCTGCATTCCATGGAGGTGTCCCTCAACCAGATGGGCCCGCTGCGCACCGCCCAAACCCTGCTGCGCGTCAACCAGAAGGACGGCTTCGACTGTCCCGGCTGCGCCTGGCCCGAGGCCGAAAGGCGCCACACCGCGGAGTTTTGTGAAAACGGGGCCAAGGCGGTGGCCGAGGAGGCCACCAAACGGCGGGTGCCGCCGTCGTTCTTTGCCCAACACTCCGTCACCGAACTCCGCGGCTGGGACGACTTCCGGCTGGGCCAGCAGGGACGCCTGACGGACCCGATGTTCCTGGCCGAGGGCAGCGACCACTACGTGCCCGTCTCCTGGGAGCGGGCCCTGGGGCTCCTGGCGGCGGAGCTGCGCGGGCTGGCGGACCCGGACCAGGCCATTTTCTACACCTCGGGGCGCACGTCCAACGAGGCCGCGTTCCTGTACCAGCTCATGGTGCGCGGGCTGGGCACGAACAACCTGCCGGACTGCTCCAACATGTGCCATGAATCGTCCGGGTCGGCGCTGACCGAGACCATCGGCATCGGCAAGGGCTCGGTGTCCCTGGAGGACATGTACAAGGCCGAGCTGATCATCATCGCCGGGCAGAACCCGGGCACCAACCACCCGCGCATGCTCTCGGCCCTGGAGAAGGCAAAAAAGAACCGCGCCGTGATTGTGGCCGTCAACCCGCTGCCGGAAGCCGGGCTCATGAACTTTGAAAACCCGCAGACCGTCCGCGGGCTGGTGGGCGGCGGCACCGCCCTGGCGGACGACTTCCTGCAGATCCGCCTCGGCGGGGACCAGGCCCTGTTCCAGGGCCTGGGCAAGGTGCTGCTTGAGGAACAGCGCAGCCCGGGCTCCCCGCGCGAGGGACGCGTGTTGGACACCGCGTTCATCGAGGCCCACACGACCGGCCTCGGCGGCTACCTGGCGCAACTGGAGGCAGCCGAATGGGCCGACATTGTCACCGCCACTGGCCTCACCGAGGCCCAGATCCGGGCCACGGGCGCCCGGCTGATCGCCTCCAATGCCACCGTGGTGTGCTGGGCCATGGGACTGACCCAGCACAAGCACTCCGTCGCCACGTTGCGCGACGTGGTCAACGTGCTGCTGCTCCAGGGCAACATCGGCAAGCCCGGCGCCGGCGTGTGCCCGGTCCGCGGCCATTCCAACGTCCAGGGCGACAGGACCATGGGCATCTTCGAGCGCATGCCGTCCGAGTTCCACGACGCCCTCGACGCCGAATTCTCCTTTGCCTCCCCGCGGCCCCATGGTTACGACACCGTGGCTGCCATCGAGGCCATGCGCGACGGCCTGGCACGCGTGTTCGTCGGCATGGGCGGCAACTTTGTGCGCGCCACCCCGGACTCCGACGTCACCGAGGCCGCCCTGGCCAACATGTCCCTGACCGTGCAGATCTCCACGAAGCTGAACAAGTCCCACCTGCACACCGGCCGCCAGGCGCTGATCCTGCCCACCCTGGGCCGCACCGAGCGCGACCGCCAGGCCGGCGGCGAGCAGCGCGTCACCGTCGAGGACTCCATGAGCGCCGTCCACGCCTCGCGGGGGCGCCTGGCGCCGGCGTCGGAGAACCTGCTCTCCGAGGTCGCGATCGTCGCCCGGCTTGCCGAACTGCTCTTTTCCACGGACGACGGCGGCACCCGGCCGGGCGCGCCGGTGGCGGACTGGGCGGGGCTGGCGGCGGACTACTCGAAGATCCGGGCCCACATTGCCAACGTGGTCCCCGGGTTCGAGGACTTCGAGGCCAAGATCGACCGCCCCGGCGGCTTCGTGCTGCCCCACGGGCCCCGGGACTCGCGCTCATTCACCACGGACTCGGGGCTGGCCCATTTCACGGCCAACCCGCTGGAATACCCCAAGGTGCCCGCCGGACGGCTGCTCCTGCAGACCCTGCGCTCCCACGACCAGTACAACACCACCATCTATGGCAAGGATGACAGGTACCGCGGCATCAAGAACGGGCGCCGGGTGGTGTTCGTCAACCAGGCCGACCTGGACGCGCTGGGCATTGCCGACGGCACCGTGGTGGACCTGGTCTCCGAGTGGAAGGACGGCGTGGACCGCCGCGCCCCCGGCTTCCGTGTGGTGGCCTACTCAACCCCCGTGGGCTGCGCCGCAGCCTACTACCCCGAGACCAACGTCCTGGTGCCGCTCGATTCCAAGGCGGACATCAGCGGCACGCCGACGTCCAAGTCCGTCGTCATCCGGCTGGAGCCCCCAGCGGTTTGACCCCCGCTGGTCGAGCCTGTCGAGACCCGGATTTCGACAGGCTCAATCACCGGCGACAGGCTCAATCACCGGCGGCAGGCTCAATCACCGGGGGCCGGGCTGCGGTACCGGTTTTCGGGCCGCCCGGCCCCGCCGTACCGCGGCGTCAGGGTGGCCCGTCCGACGTCGACCAGGTGCTCCAGATAGCGCCGGGCACCGACGCGGGACATGCCCACGCGCTCGGCCAGCTCGGCGGCGGAAAGGTCGGTGCCCGCGGCCTGCAGGGCGAGGTGGACGCGTTGGAGTGTCACGTCGGAAAGTCCCTTGGGCGGCGGTGAGTACCGCCCGCCCGTGCTGGCAATGATCTCATCGACGCCGCGCTGGTCGAGCAGCCTGCCGCCCAATGTCCTGCGCATCGTCTCGAACTGCCGGGCCACCTCGTCGAGCCGCTCAAACAGGGCGGACGCCATGAAGGGCTTGACCAGGTAGTGGCGCACGCCCCGGGCCCGTGCCTCCCGCACGCTGTCCAGATCGCGCGCAGCAGTGACCGCGATGACCTCCAGGCTGCTCCCCCGGCCCCGGCCGATCCGGTCCAGGACCTCCAGTCCGGAAAAGTCGGGCAGGTAAAAGTCAAGAAGTACGACGTCGGGCCTTAGCTTTTCGATGAGGCCCACCGCGTCCGTGCCCGAGTGGGCCTCGCCCACGACCTTGAAGCCCGCGTGCGAGGCCACGAATTCCCGGTTGATGAGCGCCACGGCAAGGTCATCCTCGACAATGACCACCCGCAGTTGCGCGCTCACGGGGTGCCCCCGGCGGATGCCCCCGCAGGTTCGGCCGGGGCAATGTCCGCGCTGGGGAACGGCAGCGTGACGGTGATCCTGGCCCCGTGCCCGGGATGCCCGGAGGCCGGCAGCCCGCTGCCAATCTCCACCGTGCCGCCGTGCCGCGTGGCAATCCGCTTCACGAGCGTCAGCCCTATGCCGCGGCCCGTGGACACCGGTCCCGGCCGGGCGGCCTTGGACGAGTAGCCGGGGGTGAAGACCCGTTCCCGCAGGGCGGGCGCGATGCCCCCGCCGGAATCGGACACCGAGATGACGAGCGTTCCGGCACAGTTGGGAGCCTGCCGCTCCCTGACTGAGACGGAAATCCGGCCGCCGGAGCCCGTGGCTTCCGCGGCGTTGTCGAGGAGGTTGCCGATGATCGTGACGAGGTCGGCGCGCAGGATTTCCGCCGACGCCCGCGAAGCCAGCACCGGCAGCGTGGAATCGGGGTCGATGGTCGTGGCGATGCCGAGTTCCTCCGCGCGCGCCTGCTTCATCAGCAGCAGGGCCGCCACTTCAAGTTCCTGGATGCCTGTCCGCCCCGTGACGCCGGCCAGTGTGCCGCCGCTGCGTTCGTTGGAAATGAAGGAGACGGCCTGCTCCACGCGCCCCAGTTCAAGCAGCCCGGAGATGACGTGGAGCTTGTTGGCGAAGCCGTGCGCCTGGGCGCGGAGACCGTCCGCCACACCCTGCACGCCGTCGAGGTCGCGCAGCAGCGTGTGCAGTTCCGTGTTGTCCCGCAGGATCAGGATGGACCCAACGTCGCGGCCGCCGATCTTGGCCTTGTCGCGGCGCGCCAGCAGCACCCGCTCCCCGGACAGGACCAGGGATTGTTCGTCGCCGCCGGAATCCAGGAGGCGCACCAGCTCCACGTCGAGGGAATCCCGGGCCAGGGTCCCCACCAGCGTGGGCCCGCCTTCGAGGGAGAGCAGCCCCACGGCGGCGTCGTTCACCAGGACGATGCGGCCGCCGTCGTCAACGGCCACCACGCCTTCGCGGACGCCGTGCAGGATGGCTTCGCGTTCCTCCAGCAGCCCCGCGATCTGTTCAGGCTCCAGGCCGAAGATGCGCCTGCGGATCACCACTGTCACCCACGCCGCGCCGACCACCCCGAAGATCGCGGCAATCCCGATCGTGACGAACAGCCAGGTCGCGTTGGAAAGGTACTCGCTGCGCAGGTCTGATTCCAGGACGCCCACCGAAACCGCGCCGATCACGGCATGGGCGGCATTGAAGATGGGCGCCTTGACGCGCCAGGACGTGCCCAGGGTCCCCGTCTGGGTGCCGACGTACATGTCACCCGAGAGCACTTCGGACGGATCGGTCGAGACGTGCTTGCCGATCTGGGCCGGATCGGGGTGCGAATAGCGGATGCCGTCCGCGTTCATGACCACCGCATAGGCGATCCCGGAGGACTGGCTGATCAGTTCGGTGATCGGCTGGATCACCTGGCTTGGATCCTTCGCCCCAAAGGCCTCGATGATCACCGGGTTCGTCGCGACGGACTGTGCGACCCCGATCATGCGGTCCCGATAGTTGGACCGGAGCTGGTGTTCCTGCGTGAAGATCGCCACGGCGCCGGTGCCCACCACGGTGATGAGCACAATGACAACCTGAAGCATCAGGAGCTGGGCCCGCAGTGTCATCCGTCGTCGCATCCCCCCATTTTGCCAGAGCGGCCGGGTCCTAGGGGCGTGCGGGGACATCGTCCGGCCCCTCGCCACTTTGGGCCTGCCCGACGGCGGCCCCGGACCAGGCGCCCCCGGCCAGCATGACTCCGGTCGCCACGAAGACGCCCGCCGCGCCGGCGGCGGCCGCCAGCGTCCCCAGCAGGGACGGCAGGACCGTCTGGCCCAGCCGGTTGCTGGCCAGGCGCAGCGACATGGCCAGCCCGCGCGTGCCAGGGGTTGCCAGCTCCGCAATCCAGGACATGGTGATGGGCTGGCACGTGCCGATGGCGAATCCGTAGACTGCCGAAAGCGCCAGCAGGACTGCCAGGGGCAGGGGAAGGGCGAACAGCAGGAGGGCGGCGGCCGAGACCAGAATGGTCCACACCATGAGCCTGCGGCGGCCCAGCAGCTTGACCATGCGGCCGAGGAACAGCCGCGAGAACATCGACAGCAGCGACCTGGCCACCAGCATGGCACTGACGGCCGCGGCGGCGATGCCGCGTCCGTGCCCCAGCGCCGGCAGGTAGGCCAGGAACAGGTCCACCGAGGCCAGGACAATGCTGCCGGCCACGAGGGCGCGAATGAGGCCGGGGGTGCGCAGGAGGGTTGCCGCGGCGGGAAGCATGCGGGCCCGCTCCCCCGCCGCGGCGGACCGCTCCGAACTCCGGACCAGGAAGGAAATCCCGAGCAACACGACGCCCAACGCACCGCACACCACGAAGATGAGGGCCACCGGAGGCGTCTGGACCGTGTCGCCCGGAAGCGCCAGGAGCAGGGGGCCGATGGTTTGTCCCAGCGCCGAGGCAAAGGTGAAGTACCCGAACTTGGAGTCGAACTGCCCCCGGCTGGTGGTGTTGGCCACGATGGCCTGCTCACCGATCACCGAGAGCAGGTGGCCCACGCCCAGGAACATCGTGGCGAGCAGCAGCACACCCACCGAACCGCCGCCGAAGATCGCCAGCAGTGCCGCCACGACCAGGGCCCCCGCGCCCGCGAGCAGGGATGCCCGTTCACCGGTGCGGTCAATGACATGGCCGGCCGGCAGGGCCAGGATGAGAGCCGGCACGGCAAAGGCGGCCACCACCACGCCGAGCAGGGCCTGCGACCCGCCCACGTCCAGGACGGCATAGGACAGGGTGGGCCGCATGGCAAAGGTGATGGCCTGCAGGACCACCGCGTGTGCCAGCAGGAACAGGACCGCCCGCGGACGCCCCTGCACTGCCATCAATTCCCCACCCTCCCCGGCCGCCTGCTCAGGAGGCGACCGTCATGAGTTCGGCGGCTTCCGCCGACGGGACGTCCGCCCCCGCATACAGGAGCGCGTCCCCGGCGTCGAACACGAGGCGCACATCGCCGTCGAGGTTCCCGGCGGGCGAAATGACCTGGACCACGTTGGTGCCCAGCTTGAGCCCGTACTCGTAGCGGGAGCCCACGTAGGAGCGGGTGAGCACCGTGGTGTCGAGCACGTTCTCCCCCGCGACGTCCGCCGTCGCCGGTGTAATGGCGAGGCGTTCGGGCCGCACGGCAACGGTGACGGCGTCGCCCCGGTCAAGGGCCAGGCTGCTGGCGACCTTCACGACCAGGCCGGTGTTGTCCAGGCGGACGTGCGCAATCCCGCCGCGCGTCTCCTCGAGCAGCCCGGTGAAGAAGTTGCAGCTGCCCACGAAGGCGGCCACGGCGGCGGTGGCCGGCTTCTCGTAAATTTCGGCCGGCGTCCCGATCTGGGTCATGTTCCCCTCAAACATCACGGCGATGCGGTCGCTCAGGGACAAGGCCTCGTCCTGGTCGTGGGTGACGTAGACGGTGGTGATGCCGAGCTCCACCTGCAGGCGCTTGAGCCACGCCCGGGACTGCTCGCGCAGCTTGGCGTCCAGGTTGGACAGCGGTTCGTCCAGCAGGAGGACCGACGGCGAGTACACCAGGGCGCGGGCCAGCGCCACGCGCTGCTGCTGGCCGCCGGAAAGCTGGTGCGGGTAGCGGTCCTTCAGGTGGGCCAGGCCCACCGTGTCCAGGGCCTCGTGGATGCGGACGGCCTTTTCCTCCTTGGACGCCTTGCGGATGGCCAGGGGCATCACCAGGTTCGCCTCCACGGTCATGTGCGGCCAGAGCGCGTAGGACTGGAACACCATGCCAAGGTTGCGTTCCTCGGTGGGGACGTACAGCTTCTTCTTCGTGTCGACAAAGGGCGCGCCGTCCACCGTAATGGCGCCGGAGGTGGGCGTTTCCAACCCGGCGATGCAGTTGAGGGTGGTGGACTTTCCGCAGCCGCTGGGGCCCAGGAGGGTGAAGAATTCCCCTTCCTTGATGGTGAAGTTGATGTCGTTCAGCACTGTGACGTCGCCGAACCTCTTATGCAGTCCTGAGACGTGTACTTCAGGCATCGGTGTGTCCCTTCATGAACATGTTCGCCACGGCGACAAACACGGCGGTTATGGCAATTTGGATGGTGGCCAGCGCGGCGACGGAGCCGGTGTTGCCCTGCACCCAAAGGTCGAGCATGGTGGTTCCAATGACCCCGGTGTTGGCCGAGGAGAGGAACAGCGCGGCGGAATATTCCTTCATCATGGTCACGAACACCAGGATGATGGCGCCCACAAAGGCCGGGCGCAGGAGCGTGCGCAGGATCCGGAAGAACGTGGCGAACCAGTCCGCGCCCGAGGTGCGCGCCGCGTCATCGAGCTCCCGGCCGATCTGCATGATGGCCGGGGCGATGGAGCCGAACGCCGTGGGCAGCGCGCGCAGGCCGAAGGCGATGATTACGGCCATCAGGGTCCCCTGGATCCAGCCGCCCCCGGGGGTGAGGGCAAACGCCCAGAAGAAGCCGATGCCGACAATGATCCCCGGCATGGCCTGCGGCGCCAGGGCCAGGTATTCAACGCTGCGGGCAAACTTGAACGGCGAGCGCCGCGCCACGAGGACGGCGAGGAGGGCCAGGACACTGACCAGGACGGCGCCGGCGACGGCCACCACCACGCTGTTGGTGATGGACTGGACGTAGACGGGGAAAGTGAAGACGCGCTCGTAGTTGGAAAGCGTGAGCGTCCTGAAGGGGTTCTGCAGGGGTGTGAAGATCATGGTGAAGGACCTGAACACCAGGCCGAGGATGGGCAGCAGCGCACCGAAGATGATGTAGATGACGATCGCCACCACGGCGACCCAGCGGATCCAGCCCAGGTCCAGCGGGCGGGGGCGGGTGGCCTTGCCGCGGACGGAAATGAAGCGCTGCGCGTTCTTGAGGACCTTGGCCTGGATGGCCACGGTGGCGATGGTGACGGCCAGGATGATGGTGGACGCCGCGCCAAGAATGCCGTAGTCGGGCTGGATGGACTGCAGGCCGTTCGTGTAGAGGAAGGTGGAGAACACCTCGATGCGCACGGGGGTGCCGTACAGCAGGGGCACGCTGAGTGTCTCAAGCGACATGCTGAACACCAGGATGGAGCTGTAGACAATGGGCGGGCGGAGCATGGGCACCACCACTTTGAAAAGGATGCGCACGGGGCCTGCGCCGCAAACGCGGGCCGCGCTCTCCAGCGAGGCGTCGGCCTGGCGCAGGGCGTTGGCGCAGAAGACGTAGGCGATGGGCGCGAGCCCCACGGCCTCGGTGACGGCCATGCCGCCCAGCGAGTAGAGGTTCCAGGGGACGAACCCGAGGACCTGGCGGAGCTGGACGCTGATGAAGCCGGCCGGCCCGTAGAGGGTGATCCAGCCGAAGCCGAGGATCAGCGTGGAGATGAAGAACGGCCACTGCATCGACAGGCCCAGGGCCCGCCCAAAGGGCAGCTTGGTGCGGACCACAAGCACGGCCATGGGGATGGCGATCACGAGGGTGAGCACGGTGGTGCCGATGGCAAAGATGGCCGTGTTGAGGACCACCTGCCCGAAGCCGGCGTCCGTGAAGAGCTTGACGTAGTTGCTGGCGGTCAGGATCCCGCCGGCCTCGTACAGGGGGCGGTCGCGGAAGGACTGGTAAAAGATGGGGACGATCGGGGCGACGACGAAGATCGCCAGAAGGATGAAGACGCCGTATTGGACGATCCTCCCCCTCCCGGCACCGAAGACCCTGGGGTACTTCGGTGCCGGCAGGGCGGACCGGCCCGCCGGCGGTTTGACTGCACGTTCCGTGCGGGTGGTGGTCATTGCTGGGCCTGCCTGGTCACTGTTGGAAGGGAACTGATGCTATTTGCCGAGCTTGGCGTTCCACTTGGAGACGAAGGCGGTGACGTCCGCTTCCGGGACCACCTTGTAGGGGACGCGGATGATCCCGTCCTTGCCCGCCAGCTTTTCCACTTCCTGGTAGGTGTGACGGCCCTCGGTGAGCTCCACGTTGTCCCGGTAGGAGCTCAGCCCGCCCTCGGCGACGGCGTTTTGGCCGGCCTCGGAAAGGACAAAGTCGAGGAACAGCTTGGCCGTCGCGGGGTGTGGGGCCTTGGGGGTGATGCCGATGCCGCGGCCCAGGACCACGGTGCCGTCCTTGGGCAGGACAAATTTCAGCAGCCCGCCGCTGGCCTTCTCCGCGGGGTAGCCCACCGCGGAGCTGATGAAGAACCCCGCCTCGTACTCACCGGAAAGGATCTTTTCCTTCTGGGTGCCGGAGGAGGTTTCCGGGCGCGCCGAAGGCAGGATCGCGTCGAGGCCCGTCCAGGCATCGGGGTTGCCCTGCGCGAAGGCCTGCGAAACGCTAAAGCCCCAGGCGCCCTTGACGTCGCGGGTGGTGATCTTGTCCTTGAAGCTTCCGGGGTTGGCGGAGACAGCCTTGGCCAGGTCCGCGATGCTGGTGGGCGCGTCCTTCATGAGGGCCGAGTTGTAGGCGATGCCCACGGGGTCCAGGGACATGGCCCACACGTTGGGCATCAGCTGGGCAAACTCCGGCAGCTGCTTCGTTTCCGGGGAATCATAGGCCATGAGGGTGTCCGGCTTGGAGGCGTAGCTTGACCAGGCCTGCACGGCGTTGGAGACCAGCATGTCCGCCGGGGCCTTGCCGGTGGCGGACTCGCTGAGCTGGCGCTGGAAAACCTCGTCGCTGTCCAGGTTGTCCGCGGAGACCTTGGTCCAGGGGTACTTGGCCTTGAAGTCCCGGAGGATCGGCGCCCAGTTTTCCTGGTCGGTGTTCGAGTAGATGGTGAGGGCCCCGCCCTCGGCCTTTGACGCATCAATGAGCTTGGAATAGTCGGACGGATAGTAGCTGGGCGTGCCGGACCCGCCGGCACCCGCGGCCGCCTTGTCGCCGCCCGTGCTGCCGCAGCCGGTCAGGGCCGCAGCCAGGGTGGCCGCGCCGAGGGCGCCCAGGCCCACAAAGCTCCGGCGGCTGAGGGAACCTGGCTGTGAAGTCGAATTGCCAAACATTGTTCACTCCTTTGTGATGTCGAACACGAATTGTTCTGCTGTTCATGTTCCGGGCGGCCACAAGGCACATCAATCTTTTGGTCGTATTGGTACAACGCAGCGCGGTTCTGGTCGTATTGGTCCCATGCGCAGGATGACGAGACGGTCATTTGAGGTCGATATATCAGGGTCAAATGTCCGTATCGTCATCCTGTGTCGGCGTAGCGCGCCCTGCCCGCCTCACGTTCGGCGCGTCAGAGCTGTTAGCTGCCCGCTGCGCCCTGGAGGAACATCTGGACAATCGACGGGCGGGGCGCACGCACCTGGCCCGGGGCCGGCGTCGTACCGGCGGGGACGTAGTCGGAGAAGAACGAGTGCTGGACCGTGTATGTCCCCTCCTCGCCCGGGTGCTGGACGGCCACAAAGGCCATGGATTCGTCGTCGTGGATGACGGGCCCGCAGGTTTCGGCGTTGCGCGGCATGGAGGCAAACTGCTGGACGTTGCCGCGGTTGCGCCCCTCCGGGCCCACCCTGAACAGGCCATCGTTGTAGCCGATCGTCGACGGCGCCCCGTCCGTTGAGATCCAGAGGTTGCCCCGCGTGTCGAACGCCAGGTTGCCCGGGCATGAGATGGGGCTCAACTCGCCGGTCGGGAAGCCGCTGAAATACGTCTCCGTGTTCGTGGCAGGGTCGCCGCAAAGCATCAGCAGGTTCCAGTCGAACGCGGTGGCGTCGCCGCGGCGCTCGGTGAGCTCCACAATGTGGCCGTCCCGGTTTTCCGTCCGCGGGTTCACTTCGTCGGCGGCTGCCTGGCCGGGCAGTCCGCGCTTGGTGTTGTTCGTGCAGGCGACGTACACCTTGCCGGTTTGCAGGTTCGGCTGCACGTCCTCGCAGCGGTCCATCTTGGTGGCCCCGGTCTGGTCCGCGGCCAGCCGCGTGTGGACCAGGACATCCTGGACGCCCATTCCCGCGACGGCGCTCCTGCCGTTGACCACCAGCTGGAGCCAGCTGCCTTTGCCATCGAACTTGCCGTCGGCGGGCACCGTGCCGGTTCCGTCAATTCCACCGGCTGAGTTGCCGGCGAACTGTGCCACGTAGAGGTCCCCCTCGGTCAGCAGCGTCATATTGTGCGCCTTGTTGTTCTTCTTGTATTTGTTCTTGGAGACGAACTTGTACAGGTAGTCGAAGCGCTCGTCGTCGCCCGAGTAGGCCACCACCTTGCCGTTGTCGGCGATGATGACGTTGGCGCCCTCGTGCTTGAAGCGGCCAAGGCTTGTGTGCTTGCGCGGCACCGAATGGGGGTCTTCCGGGTCGAGCTCCACGATGTAGCCAAAGCGGTTCGGCTCGTTGCGGTAGTCCTCGCCCCGGGCGTCAAAGCGGGGATCGTCCAGCTCCCAGCCCATGCCCGTGGCCTTGTTTTCCAGTCCGTAGCGGCGGTCCTCGGCGGAAGTGCCGCCGGCGCGGAAGAAGCCATTGAAGTTTTCCTCGCCGGAGAGGATGGTGCCCCAGGGCGTGGATCCGCCGGAGCAGTCGACGAGGGTGCCGCGCACAAAGCGGCCCGTGGGGTCGGCGGCTGTTTTCACGAAGTCGGAGCCGGCGAGCGGGCCCGTCAGCTCAAATTTGGTGTCCGCCGTGATGCGCCGGTTGAGCCTGCCTCCGCGGACGTAGTCCCACGGCCGGCCCTTGTGCCCGCGCGCCAGTTCCACCACGGTCATGCCGACGGCGTTGCGGAAGATCGCGCGGCGCTGCGCCTCCTCGGCGGCGGATGCAGGGGCCGAGGGGAACATGATCTGCGGGTTGACGTATTCGTGGTTGCAGACCAGCAGGCCCTTCTTGCCGTTGGGCTGGCGCAGGACCTCCGTGTAGTCGTTGTTGTAGCCGGACTGGCCTGCCCGCGCTTGGGGAGTTTGCCGCGCGAAGTCGAACTCGGGTGCCTCATCAAACACAACACCCTCACACATTCGAAGAGCCTTCAGTCTTTACCTTTCGTCACGGCGCCAGAATCGCCCCGCGATCGTCGGCGGCATTCCGCACGGGGATGTCCCACACTAACGGCCACGAAAGTGCCCATTGATGGTCAGCAAACCACAGGCGCTGCAACCACTCCTAGAATTCAAGCGCTGGGGCTTCTTGGCGCCAAACATAGAGTTGATTCTCGCAATGCCGGTGACCGTGGCGGGGGAATCACCAACATCCAGCCGAGCCGACCGCTCGGCCGGCCCATGGACGTCCCGGCGACCACCGCATGGTCCACGGCAGCCGCGCTGCGGGGAAGTTCTCAGTCTCCTCGTTCGACGGCCCGCAGCATGGCCCGGCGCTCTTCGCCGTAGAAAGCGTCACCTCATCGGCGGACCACTCGACCGCACACCGGCTCCTGGGCGCCCCAGGGTGTTCTCCCCGGAGGATCTGGCCGATCCCTCGCCCGACCTGAACGCCTATTCCAGGGAAGTGCCGCTGCCCGCATGAGGCGGGGCGGCGCCGTCGTACGTGCTTGTGTTCTGAGCTATGTCTGCGCGGCCGTGGCAGCCCAGCTTCTCGACCGCGTAGTCGAGCAGCGCCGCGGCCCGCCGCGTGAGTGTCATGTCCTCGGGCCAGATCCCCACGACGTGGGATCGGGTTACAGGCGGGTCGAAGGAGCGGATGGCGACTGGCCGCCCCTCGACGCTCATGGGGGGTATGTTGGGCCGGGACATGAGCAGGCCGTACCCCACGCCGCGGCCCACGAGAGCCTCGACGAGGATGATTTGGGTGACCCGGGCCGCGACCCTGGGCTCGAGCCCGCGCGCGGCGAACGCCTCGACTATGTTGATGGTGCTCGGGCTCACGTCGTAGAGGATGAGTGGCTCGCCGGCGAGATCGGCGAGATCCACAGTGCTGCCCGCCGCGAGCGGGTGGTCCGGATGCAGGTGGGCTTCGAGCTCGGTCGTGTAGATCTCACGGCGACGGTAGCCGGCAGGCAGGAACCTTTCGTACGTGATGGCCACGTCGAGGCGTCCTGACTGGAGCGCGGCGAGCAGGTCCTCGTTGGTGCCCACCGTGACTTCGAGGTCCACCGCGGGATGCCTCCGCGGGAAGCCTTCGAGGAGCTCGGGCACCACGCTCGTGGCGAAGCTGGCGTAGCAGCCGAACTTCACGGTGCCCCGCAGCTTCTCTCCCCGGCGGTCGCCCAGGACGAGCTCCCGTGTATCCGCGAGGATCAGTCGGGCCTGCATCGCGAAGTGCTGGCCCGCGGGAGTCAGGGTGAGGCCCCTTGCCTTGCGGCGCACGCACAGCTGCTCCCCTACGGTCTTCTCGAGCCCCGTGATGGCCTGGGACAACGCCGACTCTGAGATGTGAAGATGGGCTGCAGCTGCACTGGACGTGGAGAAATCTGGCAGGGCTGCGAACAGCTCGAGTTGTCTCAGGCTCACATCGGCCATGCCACCTCAGCTTGGATAGGGCTTCTTAAGTACAACAGAACTTTATCTGCAAATCTCTGAGATTTACATGTAGATGTGAGGCGGTTCACCATAGAGGAACCGCATCGCCCGCACTCTTCCCAAGGACAGCAATGACATCCTCCACTGCCGTTAGCAATCCCGCCACCCAGCGCCGGGTCGCGTTCGCGACCATTATCGGCACCACGATCGAGTGGTACGACTTCTTCATCTACGCGATGGGCGCAGGCCTCGTGTTCGCCCATCTCTTCTTCAAGCCTGCCGGCGAGGAAATCGGGCTCCTGCTCTCCCTCGCCACGGTCGGCGTCTCCTTCCTCTTCCGGCCGCTCGGCGCGTTCCTCGCGGGGCACTTCGGTGATGTTATCGGTCGGCGCACGATACTGGTCATCACGCTCATCCTCATGGGTGTGGCGACGACACTCATCGGGATCCTGCCCACGTTCGCCCAGATCGGCATCGCAGCGCCGATCCTCCTGCTCCTCCTCCGCATCCTCCAAGGCGTCTCCGCCGGCGGTGAGTGGGGCGGAGCGGTCTTGATGGTCGTCGAGCACGCCCCCGCGGACCGCCGCGGTCGCGCCGGCGCCATGCCGCAGATCGGTGTCCCGCTCGGCTTTCTCCTCGCCTCGGGCGTGATGGCCCTCATGACCGGCATCGTCTCCCCCGGCAAGGCCTTCCTCGAGTGGGGCTGGCGCGTGCCGTTCCTGCTGAGCATCGTGCTCATCGTCGTCGGCTACCTGGTCCGCCGTTCCGTCGAGGAGAGCCCCGTGTTCACCGAGATCGCCGAGCGCGGCCAGAAGACCAAGGCCCCGGTCCTGGTCCTCTTCAAGCGTCACTGGCACCTCGTGATCCTCGCCGCGCTCGTGTTCGTGGGCAATAACACCGTGGGCTACATGACCACCGGCGGCTTCCTCCACAGCTACTCCACCGGCAAGCTCAAGATGGACACCACCGCGGTGCTCGTCGCGTCCACGGTCGCCGCGGCGGTGTGGTTCGTCGCGACGCTCATCGCCGGCCGCCTCGCCGACTCGATCGGACGGCGGAACACCTTCCTCATCGGCTTCGCAGTACAGGCCCTGATGGCCTTCCCGCTGTTCTGGCTCGTCAACACTGCCACGCTCCCCGGGCTCTACGCGGCGCTGATCCTGCTCTCGGTCGGCCTGGGCCTCACGTACGGCCCCCTGGCTGCGTGGTACGCCGAGATCTTCCCGGTCTCTGTTCGCTTCTCGGGCGTGGCCATCACCTACGCCATTGGGTCGATCCTCGGCGGGGCATTCGCGCCCACCATCGCACAGGCCCTGCTGGAGGCCACCGGCACCACGTACGCAGTCTCGTGGTACCTCCTCGTAGCCACCCTCGTCGGGGCCGCGGCGACGCTGTGCCTGCGCGACCGCCCCGGCATCCCCCTCGGCCCGGACCACGAGGCCGAGCAGGCGAGCGGCGCCACGATGTTCGCCCCGAACGTTTCCCACAGGGAGGTCGCGGGGAAGCAGTAGTGACCCCGCTGCCCTTCCACCGTGCCGTCCAGGGAAGCATTCACCACATCGCCACGGCCTGTTATGGCAGGCAACTTCAAGTGTTACGAATTCTAGTCGAGGAGAACCAATGGTTAATCAGACCACCAGAGTTGCGATCATTGGCGGGGGGATGGGCGGACTCACTGCTGCGATCGCGCTGACGAGGATCGCCGGTGTTCAAGTCACCGTGTTCGAGCAAGCAAGAAAGCTGGGCGACGTGGGCGCAGGCGTCGCCGTCGCCCCGAATGGCCAGCGCGTTCTCGATAAACTCGGCGTGCTTGAACAGGTCAAACGCGCAGGCGCGACCCCGGACGGACACGGCGTCTACCTGGATTCCCTGGGCAACCTGGTAGCCGAAGCGGCTTGGGAAGATTCAGCAAAACAGTATCAAAGTGTAGGCATGTACCGGCCCGACCTGGTCAACGTTTTGGCCGACGAAGTCCCGGCCGACACGATCCGGCTTGGCCATCGTCTGACGTCGATTCAGCCGCTGGACACAGGCGTCCGCGTCGAATTCGAGAACGGCGTCCACGATGAGTTCGATGCAGTGGTGGGTGCCGACGGCGTCCACTCGGTCGTGCGAAATTCCCTGATGCAACTCCCTGAACCCGTATACTCCGGATTCATCGCATTTCGCGGAGTCATTGACGCGAGCATCCTTCCCGACGACTGGCCCATGATCAGCCAGGTATGGATGGGCGAGGGCAAGCACTTCATGTGCTACCCGCTGCAGCAGCGGAAGTTGTTCAACTATGTCGGGTTCGTACCCAGCGACAGGCCCCTCAAGGAATCCTGGTCGGCCCCGGGGGACGTGAGCGAGCTCGCCGCCGAGTTTGCCGGTGAGAACTGGGACCCAAGGCTTCGCCACTTCATTCAGCTCATCGACAAGACCTTCTGGTGGGGCCTCTACGACCACGAGCCCCTCACCAATTGGTCGCTTGGGCGCGTCACGTTGCTCGGCGACGCAGCACACACCATGCTGCCGCACGCGGGCCAGGGAGTGAACCAGGCAATAGAGGACAGCATTACCCTTGCATTCTTCCTCAAGGAGGCCGAAGGCGCCGAGGGGATTGCCGAAGCATTCAAGCGCTATACCGCAATTCGAATGCAACGCACGGCGATCTTGCAGAACAGCTCTCGTAGAAGCGGCTCACAGTTCGACGAGCAGAATGAATTTGCGGACATCAAGAAGCGCAACGCCGACCTGCGTGCAGGACGCGATTTTCGTCGAAGTGTGCTCTTCGACTTCGACGCGGTGAAGGCCGCCGAAAAGGCACTCAAACGATTCAGGAGGATCTAGTTCACATGACATCGATCAGCATCATTGGCACCGGCAAGATGGGCTCGGCAATCGCCGAAGTCGCGGCGCGAGCCGGAGCGAATATCCAAATCATCAGACGCAGGGCTGGCGCCGGGTCTGCGCCCGAGCGTGCCGACGCGGAATACGGGGTTGCCGGCGATGAACTCACCGGTGACCTCGTCGTCCTCGCAGTTCCATATGAAGCGTACCCGAACATACTTGAGCACTATCGGGATCGACTCAGCGGCAAGATTGTCATCGATATCAGCAACCCCATCGATTTCACCACTTACGACGAGTTGCTAGTCCCGGCAGACTCCTCCACCGCGGTGGAACTTTCCAAGGCCCTCCCGGCCGGCGTGACAGTCGTGAAAGCGTTCAACGTCAATCTCGGAGACACACTCAGCACCGGCACCAATGGCACAACGCCCACGACTGTCCTGTTCGCCGGAGACGATCCAGAGGCGAAAATAGCAGTCGCCGCCCTCATCGAAGCGTCAGGACTTCGTGCGGTCGACACCGGCCCGCTTTCGCGCGCGAGGGAACTTGAGGCGATGGGCTTTCTCCAGATCGTGTTGGCCGCAATCGGGAAGACACACTACGAATCGGGATTCACCTTGCTGCCGTGAACAGAAATCAGCAATCTGATCCGTCACCTATCGGCTCTTCGTCGACCATGTGAGGTCAGTGATTGTAAGGGGCGAAGTACGGTGAGCTGGGTGTAGGGTCGAGGACCAGAAGCGCCAGCTGCGCTGGTCGCTGGGATGGTCGCCGGGGCGGACTCGATCGATGACATGGCCCTGCCGTGCCTCGGGGCATGTCGAAGCTCTCCCGCGGTTCGCTTATCGACGTGGACGACACGATCATCGAGGCCCACGGCACGCAAAGCAGGGCCCGGAGTACGGGTACTCAGGGGTCGGGGGCCTGAACGCCCTGCTGGCCACCGCTACCACCGAGGTCACCGCTTCATTCCCAAACTGGCCGGGCCGGACCCCGGCGGCCCGGAAACAGTGGCCCAAAATGAAGCGGCCGGACTCGACGACGACTACTCCTGCAAATAGGCAGCAGCTCAGAAAAGGTCGATTGTGACAGTCACTAGACAAAACTTAGGCCGAACCACACAATCCTGACGTTGAAGAGACGACCGCCCCGGCCCTGGAGCTCATAGGAAGATAGGGGGTGAACAAGCGACCCGTTCTTTCGGGGGATAAAATGGGAATGAAGCGTGGGGTGTTTATAGTTTCTTGCCCCACCAACGAAGTTCGAGTCCTGACCCGGGAGGAGGTCATCGCCGTCCGCAAGGGCGAGTCCGAATGGGAACAGCCAACGGGATGGTCCAACGGCTTGCACAAGAAGGACATCCTCGAAGCCGTCGACATCATGCTAGTAACCGACGCCGCATCGGTGAGGCCCTTGCCATCTGCTGGACGGGCATAGAACTCGAGTCCGAGAAGTCAAAACTAACGATCAATGGGATCGTCATCAAAGTCAAGGGCCCGAGTGGCCTGCAGATTCAGGACCAGGCGCTACTGTTGCGCGAGATTGTCCCAGACCCCCTACACCCCATATATGTTCGCCCGGGCTTCGGCGAAGCGACCACGGACCGTGCGGGCCCATTCCGAAGAAGCGGACGGCTCGTAGCTCCTTTCCAGGCGTCGGGCCCAGACCGGCGGGACCCTGTCCCCGCTTAATGCCCAGGCAGCCTGGCGGGCGGCACCGAGGGCCACGTATTCGCCCGCTTCCGGGAGGACGACCTCGGCCTGAAAGATATCGGCAGCAGCAGCACGAAGGGACTGCGACCTGGATCCGCCACCGATCAGTAGCACACGGTTCACTACAACACCCGCGTTTCGCAGGGAATCCAAGGCGTCGGCGAGCACGCACAACAATCCCAGTACAGCCGAACGGGCCATGTTTGCCCGGGTGAGTGCTGCCCGGGACATGCCCACAAGGCTACCTGTGGCGTGGGGGAGGTTGGGAGTGCGTTCTCCGTCAAAGTATGGCACCAGCGTCAGCCCGCCCGCATCCACCCGACCGACAGCGGCCAAGCGGTCAAATTCCTCCAGGTCAACGCCCAGCAGGTCGGCAGTGGACGAGAGAACACGTGCGCCGTTGATCGTGGCGAGCAGGGGGAGGTTGCGGCCCGTAGCATCAGCAAATCCGGCTATTGCACCGGAGGAATCCGCTATCTGGTGGTCCGTCGACGCGAAAATTGCACCGCTGGTTCCGACGGACACCACCACTTCGCCGGGCACCAGACCCAAGCCCAGCGCAGCTCCGGCGTTATCGCCACAACCAGCCCCGATCAGCGCCCCTGATGGCGTGTGCCCGGCAGCTTCGGATGGTCCGATGACTGTTGGAAGCTCCGGGACCCGACCAAAGGCTTGTTTCAAGACGTCTGTCCGGTAGCGGTTTTCTGGCACGGAGTAATAGCCGGTGCCAGATGCGTCACTGCGATCGGTGACGGGGGCGAAGGTCTTCCCGCCCAGCTGCCAAGTTAGCCAGTCATGTGGGAGCAGGACCCGGTGGACCTTGCTGGCAAGGTCAGGATGGTTCTGTACCAGCCAGGCCAGCTTGGTGATGGTGAAGGAGGAGACCGGAACAACGCCAATCTCATTGGCCCAGAAGTCTGCTCCGTAGTATTCCCTCAGCGACTCTGCCTGTGGGGCGCTGCGCACGTCGTTCCACAACAACGCGTCGTGAACAGGATTATCCGCAGCGTCCAGCGCCACCATGCCGTGCTGCTGGGCGCTGACGGACACAGCGTTCACGCCTTCCAGCCGGCTTCCGCCGGCCTGTTCCAGCGCTTCCCACCAGCGCTGCGGCGCTACTGCTGTGCCGTCAGGGTGCGGGGCCGACTGCTGGTCCAGAATTTCGCCGGTTTCTGCGTCCACCCGCACAACTTTGCAGCTTTGTGTTGATGAATCAATGCCCATAACTGTTTTACGTTCTGTCACTTTCATTCTCCAATGTGTCGTTTCTCCAGGGCGGAGTCGATAATGAAAGAAGCAATCAGGTCAGAACTGAGGGCCGCCAGGACACATCGTGCCCTCGACGACGCCCGAATGGGTCGGCGGTCAGCAGTAGTGACCCAGGCCGTCAAGGACTTGGAATCTCGCATAACGTACCCATGGAATGCCGACCTCGGCGAGCTACCCCCGAGTTTTTCATCATGCGCGCCAACGGCGCCGGGCCGCCTTCGCCAGCGAGGAACGCGCCCCCGCATGTGCCCTAGATCTCTTGGGCGCGCTCCACCATCCCATCTGCCATGGTTGCGAAGTTGGTCGCACGCGACAACACATCGGTAACCCTCAGCATCCTGGGCGCTAATTCTGGGCCAGCGACGCGATGGTTGCTACTGCACCGTGCTCTCGCAGCGACTGGGCTGCCGTTAGGTATGCCTCGACGAATCGCTGGTCTTCTGCCAGAAGCCCGAACAACTCCTCGTTGCGGATGAATGCCAGTGGATCCTCTGCCTGTCGTCTGGCTGAGGTGATGCGCTCGTCCTTGGCACGATCGGTGATCGTCAGCGGGTTGCCGTTCTCATCCACGCCTTCGCAGTATTTGGCCCAACTGGCCACAATTGCTGCTGAGAGCCCGATCTCACGGCCGGCTTCCAGGTTTTCGTGGACTACTGGCAAAAGGAACTTTGGTATGCGGTCGGATCCGTCGGTGCCAATCCGAGTAAGCGTGTCCCTGATGTACTCGTTCGAGAACCGCTCGATCAACGTGTTCTTGTAGTCATCGAGGTCCACCCCTGGGACCGGCTTGAGCGTCGGGGTGGCTTCCTTGTTCATGTACGCGAGCAGGAACTGTGCGAATTCGGGTTGATTGAACAATTCGTGCGCATATGTGTAACCGGCCAGCATCCCGAAATAACAGAACCCTTGATGGCTCGCATTCAGCAGTCGCAATTTCATTAGTTCGAATGGCTCCACGTCGTGCACGACCTGAACTCCGGCGTCTTCATACTCAGGACGACCCAGCGGAAAGTCGTCCTCGAGTACCCACTGCGTGAATGGTTCGCACACTACGGGCCACAGGTCTTCAATACCGAAGTCCTCTGCCACCATATTGCGGTCCTCGGCCGTCGTCGCCGGTGTAATTCGATCGACCATCGAGTTAGGAAAATGGACGGCGCCCTCCATCCACCGCCCGAGGTCAAGGTCTTTCAGCTTCGCGAACGTGGTAAACATTTTGCGGGCAACGTCACCATTGCCCTGGATATTGTCACACGACATCACAGTGAACGGTTTCAGTCCCCGAGCTCGCCGTCGTGCGAGTGCTTCGGTGACCAATCCAAACACTGTTTTGGGCACTGCTCCGGCCTGCAAATCCTGCACGATCTCCGCCGTGGACTTGTCGAACTCACCGGTGACTTGATTGAAGTTGTATCCGCCTTCAGTCACCGTCAATGAAACGATGCGCACTTGTTCGGAGGCCATCTTCTCGATGACTGCTTCCGGGCTGTCAGGCGCGAACAGATATTCGACTATTGAACCGATTACCCGGGGCTCTCGTCTTCCGTCCGAGTGTTTGAGGATCAGCGTGTATAGACAGCTTTGCTCATCCATGACACGCTTCATTTCTGCATCGGCGGGCAGGACGCCCACTCCGCAAATCGCCCAATCGTAGGCCTTTCCTTCGGCCATCAATCGGTCCAAATACATTGCTTGATGTGCGCGGTGGAAGCCACCGACCCCGAAGTGGACGATGCCGACAGTCAAGGCGGACCGCTCGTACGTTGGACCGGCCACATTGGCTGGTAGATGGTCCAACGATGCGGGA
Source organism: Arthrobacter wenxiniae (assembly GCF_013376105.1). Lineage (GTDB taxonomy): Bacteria > Actinomycetota > Actinomycetes > Actinomycetales > Micrococcaceae > Specibacter > Specibacter wenxiniae. Next base: position 57,842 of record NZ_JAAMFM010000015.1, on the reverse strand, counting down.
ATGAGTTTCTGCACTGTGGCTACCTTTCTCGATCGACAAGTCTGTTCGGGCTCTAACTTTGCACGGTCATGCCCGGGGCCACAACCGCCTTCAGTGAGTCGGGCACTCTTCGGGCTAGTGTGAGTGCATCTTCGGTTTGCTCAAGTGTGAACCTGTGGGTGATGACAGCATCGACGTCCACCTTGCCGGAAGCGATCAATTCGAGCGCAGTGGGATATGTGTTGGCATACCGGAAGACGCCGAACACTTGTAATTCCCGGTTTTGTACGATTGGAACCTCAATCGATACTTCGTCCGGACCCATTCCGATGAGAACGGCGCGTCCAGCGCGATCCAGTGCCCTGAGGCCGTTCTTGAGGGCAGGAGCCGCACCGGAGCATTCGAGCAATACATCGAATATTCCATCCATCGCTTCTGAGGCGTTGACTGTACTGAATCCAAGGCGTCGGGCAACCCCGAGCCGGAAGTCGTTGATGTCTGTCAAGACGATCTGCGTAGCACCGAACGCACGTGCGACCTGAGCGGAGAACAGCCCAATCGGGCCGGCGCCAGTGATCAACACGCGGTCACCAGGCGTGATTTTGGCTTTGCGTGCCGCCCAAACACCGACCGACACTGGTTCGGCCATGGCTGCTTGTTCCAGCGTGAGTGAAGGCGGCGCCGTGAACGCGAACTTCTCATCTATGGTGACGTAATGGGTGATCGATCCATCGATGGGTGGCGTCGCGAAGAAGCGGACGTCTGGGCACAGGTTGTATCGCCCCGCCAAACATTGCGTACACTTTCGGCACGGCACGCCCGGTTCGAGTGCGACTGCCTCACCCACCCGCATCGGGTCGACGCCGGCTCCTACCTTCACGATGGTACCTGCGGATTCATGACCGATGACCATCGGCCTTTCCACAACGTATTCGCCTATACGGCCGTGCTCGTAGTAATGCACGTCGGAACCGCAGATGCCCACTGCGCCGATCTCGACGAGGACCTCGCCCGGTCGTGGGTCTTCGACCGGCCGCGCCTCGATGCGCAGGTCCTTCTCGCCGTAAAGTACGGCACTTGTATTGCTCAACATGGTGTGTCCTTTGCATGAAGTCGTTCTGGCGCCAAACCGAATGGGTTCGCCGAGTATGTGACGATCTGCCTGTTTATCGTGATGGTGCATGCTACTCGCCGGTCACGGCTCCCATTGAGAGCCCGGTCGCGAGATGTTTTCGCACTGCCAGGCCCACAACGATCATTGGCAGCACCGTGATCAATCCGAGCGCGCATAGTTGGCCCCAGTCGACGCCGGTTTGTGTGATTAGTGAACCGGCGGTCATCGGCAGTGTCTGAGAGGATGGGCCTGCGAAACTGGAGGCAAACGCGTAATCATTCCATGCGAAGACCAAACACAACACCGCGGTCGCGATGATACCCGGGATGGTCGTCGGCACCACGACCAGTCGAAATGCTTGCCATTTATTGCATCCATCGATTTGTGCGGCCTCCTGCAAAGAAGGTGGCACTTCGGCGAAGAAGGCACTCATGAGCCAAATCGCGAACGGCAAGTTAAACGTGAGGTAGGCGACAATCAAACCTAGGAGATTGTCAATCAACCCGACCTGTCGGAACATGACAAATAGTGGAACGATTACAGCTGCAATAGGGGCCATCCGAGTTGAGATGATCCAGAACGCCAGGTCCTTCTTACCTCGGCTCTTCCAATGACAAAGCCCATATCCGGCAACGACGCCCAGCCCAACCGCGATGATCGTTGACACGACCGACACGATCACACTGTTCACGATGAACGGACCGACCGAATTTCCGCCACTGAAGAGGTTTTGGAAGTTGACCAGCGTAGGGGCGAACAAGAATTCTGGAGTCGACGTTCGGATGGCGTTTTGCGGTTTGAACGCGGTGATCAGCATCCATATGAGCGGGATGACCGACCACAGGACTGCAACTATGGCTAGACCGCTCGCGACCCGGCGGGTGCGCGGCGAGGTCATGATCGTGTTACTCATTTCATGAGTCCTCTCCTGTCGAGTACCCGTACGAACACGTTCGCGATGATTATTGTGAACACCAACATGGTGATCCCAATGACGGCGGATTGTCCGATCAGTGTGGTGATGCCATCAACAGCCGTCGCCTGAACTTTTTCGTTGAGTTGAAGAGAGATGACCCATGTTGTATTGGCTGGTCCCCCGCCCGTGGTGATGTGGACGATGTCGTAATAACGTACGGCGTCCATCGAACGCACGAGCAATGCGACCAGCAAAACGGGCAAAATCGAAGGGATCACGATGGAAAAAAGTGTGCGTAGGTACCCTGCTCCGTCCACACTGGCAGCCTCAAGAACGGATGGTGACACTGAAGTCAAACCGGCGAGCACGATCAACGCAACCAACGGTGCCCACTCCCACATGTCCAGTGTGGTGACTGCGAGCATGGCGGTAGTCTGAGAGCCGAATACGCTTTGGTGGGCACCGACGAGATGCAATGACTCCATCACCCACGAGTACAATCCGATGGTCGGATCGAGCAGGAAGTTGCCAAGCAATCCGACAGTGATCGGAGCAAGAAACATGGGCAGCAACACGAGCGAGAACGCCAACGATTGTCCTCGTCTCATTGAGTTGAGGATGAGCGCCAGGACGGTGCCGACGATCATCTCCATGCCAACGGCGAGCACAAAGAACAGCAGCGTAACACCCCACGAATGCCACGTTGCGGGATCAGTGAGCACATCCGACCAATTCCCAAAGCCGTTCATGGACAGACTCACGCCACCGAGCAGCCGCACCTTCGCGAAGCTCATTGCGATGAGCATGATGAAGGGGAGCACCGTGATCAATACAAGGACGAGCAGTGCAGGCAACATCATTCGCAACTCGAAGCTCGGCCATCGTCGTCGTGGGGCTTTTCTGCCGACGGGTGTCAGAGCCCGCGAATCGCGGGCTCTGGCGATGAGGTGCTCGCTCATTTAACCGTTGACCTTATCGAATTGGCTTGCCATTGCCTGCATGGTGGTGGTCGGATCCTGCGAGCCCGCGATCATCTTCGAGAGATTGGTGTAGACGATCGTGTCCAGTTGGTTCCAGGTCGCCACCTTCGGTCGCAGTCCGATGTTTTCCGGCTTCCAAGCCTCGAGCACGGCGCTAGCTGTGAGCATGTTCGGCATATCACTTGGTCGCTTCTCGGCTTTCTTGACCTCCGCCATGTCGTAGACCGAGGTGCGGGTCGGTGTGCCGCCGCCCTTCGCGGACTTCAACGTCATGACCTGGGTCGCTGGCGATGTCGCCCAATTTACGAACAACCAGGCTGCACCCTGCTCGTTGCCCTTGGCATTTGCATTGATACCGATACCTGTCCCGCCCCAGTTGTTCGCGGAGCGCTTCGGGCCGGTCGGAAGGATCGAATACCCGACTTTTCCGGGCAGCGACTTCTCGTTCGTAGCCGCGTATTCGTGCCAGTTCGGGCACATTGCAACCTGTCCAGCCGCGAATGCGTTGCCCAGCCCATCCCAGTCCCACGTGGTCGAAGACGGATGCGCGACCTTGAGCAGTTTGTCGTAGAACTTGGCCGCGTCCAGTGCCTGTGGGGTCGTAAGTGTCGACTTGCCTGGGTTCTGCGAGCCCACCGTGCCGATGTCAGGCACGTCGAAGTAGTCAGCGCCGTAAGCCCACAAAACATTGGAGAAGTCACACTGGAGCGAGTCGTGCTGCTTGGCCTGGTGTCCGGTGCCGTATGGCACGTCAGCTTTGGCGTTTTTGTTGAACCAATCTGCTATCTGATAGTACTGTTCCCACGTAATCTTGCCGGAAGGAGTCGGATCAAATCCAAGGTCCGCCTGCATCTTCGACTTGTACTTATCAAAAAGGTCCTGGCGGAACATCCAGATCATGGTCGGGCAGTCATACGGAAGTGCATAGAGCTTGGACTTGCTTTCGAATCGTCCAGCGGCATCCAACGCAATGAAATCTGCGAGTCCCTTTTCCACGGGCGGATACTTCTTATCGTTCACGAACTGATTGAGGTCCGTGAGTCCTTGGCTCAAGGGGGCGAGTACCTGGTAGGGGTCGGCGTAGACCACATGATACTGCGAGGTGCCGCCCGACATGTCGAGCTTGACTTTCTGCACTAGATTTTCCAGCGCCATTTGGGTGATGTTAACCTTAATACCCGTCAGGTCTTCGAAGGGCTTGCTGTTAGCCGCGATGGCCGCCGATGGTGCTGTGTTTTCTGAAATGAAGTTGATTGTGGTTCCGCTGAATTGCTTCCAGCCTGATCCGCTTCCACTCGTTTTCGCTGAGGGAGTGCAGCCTGCCAGACCCAGTGCTGCCAGACCAAGCCCTGCGCCGAGCCCTGCGCTGAGCACCGTGCGACGTGCCATGCCGGTGTCGGTTTGTGTCTTGTCCATTGTGATCTCCTAGTGTGTAGTTGTGTCTTTGTTACTCGCCACGGGAGTGCTGTCATAAAGTTCCGCAGTACTACGGCTTGCTACCAGAGGGTGTAACCTCCATCGATGACGAGAGTTGAGCCGGTCATGAACGATGAGGCGTCGCTCGCGAGGTATACGACGCTCGGTGCGATCTCCTCGGGCGTCGCATAGCGTTGCATGGGTACGTCATCGATCCAGTACCGCCGGAATTCGGGGCGGTCAACTGGGGCCATGTCCGTCTTCACATAGCCGGGTGCGAAAGCGTTCACGCGAATGTTGAACGGCGCCCATTCGGCGGCTAGCGACTTGGTAAGTTGGTGCACTGCGGCTTTCGACGCGTTATATGCAGGCTGCATCTGCGGCCGATTGACGATTATCGCGGAGATTGACCCGATGTTGATGATGCTGCCGCCGCCGTTATCCTTCATATGGGAGCCGGCGGCGCGGCAGCACTTCCATAACGCACGCACATTTAAATCGAATACGCCATCCCATTGTTCATCCGTAACATCGAAGGCCGGGGCGTGATAGCACACGCCAGCGTTGTTGACGAGGACGTCGAGTCCTCCGAGCGCATCGACCGCGTCTGCCGTCATGGTCATGACGGCAGCATCGTCGGTGATGTCGGCGTCGATGGCGGTAATGTGATGTCCGGCATCTGCTGCGTCACGGACTGTGGCCTCGTTGCGTTCGTGGTTGCGCCCAGAAATGGCTACGCGTGCACCAGCATCGGCGAGGGCGAAAGCAAACGCCTTGCCCATGCCCTGGTTACCGCCGGTGACGAGGATGCGTCGTCCATCCAACGAGAACTTATCAAGAACACTCATCCGACACCCGATTCTGAATGACTTCATGCGGCCAGTCACCCTCATAGCGTCAGCGGTGCCGCATTGTGACTTGAGCTTACCCACGGGAGTTCGCGCCAAGCTAGCGTGGCTTATGCTGGACTTTGATACTATTTTGCGTACTGGAGTGGTCCGGTGGCGGTATCTCGACGACCAATATGACGTTCAGGAGTGGCGGCAAATGACGGAGCGACTGTCCAGGCCGACCGATGCCGGTGTCGATGCCGTGCGAATGCTCGAGCAACCCGCTATCCGCGAAGTGGTCCCCCGGGATCCGCGGATTTCCGCGCGCTGGCACTCACACGACTATCCCAGCACCTATGCCAAGTGGAACTATCATCCTGAGTATGAGATTCACCTGGTCCGAGAATCTACAGGGCATTATATTGTAGGCAACGGTATCGGTATTTTCTCGCCTGGTCAGGTTGTGCTCGTCGGACCAAATCTGCCGCATAATTGGATCAGTGACGTGTTGCCTGGCGAAGTTGTGGTCGGGCGCGACGTTGCTTTCCAGTTTCTGGGTTCGTGGCTCGATAGTTGCCGGGAGCAGCTACCCGAGTTGAATGAACTCGGTCCGCTGCTCGCGCGTTCGACGCGCGGCATCGAGTTCTTCGGAGCGACCGCAGCACGGGCGGCAGAGGAGCTCGAAGCGATAGGCGTAACTGCTGGCGTCAAGCGATTGACTCACATCTTAAGGGTGCTCGACGTGCTTAATTCGGCCCCGCAAACCGATTTTCGAGCCCTCTCTGCCGAGGGTATTCGACCTCCGGACGATCCGCATACAGCAGATGTGATGAACCGCGCCCTTGATTATATCTTCCAAAATATGCACGGTAGTGTATCTTTATCCCGCGCCGCGTCTATGGTCGGAATGTCGGAATCCGCGTTTTCACGGTATTTCAAGCAAGCGAGCAGTCAGACTTTCACGGACATAGTGCGCAAAATGCGTATTGCACACGCATGCAAACAGCTTCGCTTGACGACAAAGTTAATTTCGATTATTGCAAAAGAATGTGGTTATTCAAATATATCGAATTTTAATAGACAATTTATGAGAGAACAGGGAATCACGCCATCGGGCTATCGGGATTCTAATAGGGTTTATACAAGTTCCCAATGACGCAGAATCGCGATGGCGACGTTACGTCAAGGTGGCCATGATTCGGGGCGCGTTGCCGCGCCGGATCTGGCCGGAATCCTCCTGCTAAGTCACGTCCCGACGTCTGTTTTGTACTAATTGATTTGCAGTTAACGGGTGGCTCTTGGTGATCAGTCGAGTGTTGGGTGGCCGTCCGGCTCGTCTATGAGTTGTTGAAGGCATTCGGCTTGCCGTTTCTTGTCGGCAATATGGCGGAGCCCTTCTCCGCATTGCCCTGTCCTCCCGAGAAGACAACTGGGCTGGGGGCTCATAGAAAGACACGGGTAATCAAGAGCCCGTTTGGGGCTGGGTAAGGTGGAAAAAAGCGTGGGGTGTTTATAGACTCTTGCGTCGGAGAACAGCGGGTCGCCCCAGCGGATGACCGGCGCCCAGCTGTAGCCCTTCGGGACGTTGAAGGCGTCCACGGACGCGTCGACGGGCTTGATCGGGGTGAAGGCGAGCTTGCCGTCCTTGCCGTGGCTGCCGGCGTCGCCCGTGGCGCCATGGGCGGGCACGGCGCCCTGGACGACGACGGCGGCACTGAGGGCGCCGGCGAGCCCCAGGCCCAGCGCGGAGCGGCGGGAGAACTCGGCCGAGGCGATGTCGCGAAAGTAGCTGTTGGCGGAGGTGTTGCAGACAGCCTTGGAGCAGGCGTTGTCGCATTTGAGGCTGCAGGTGACGGCGCTGCGCTTTCCTCGGATGTGGCCGAGCATGGGCAGGAGCGTTTTCAGGTCGTTCATGGCGGACCTTTCGGATGCGGGATGATGCCTGCAACCGTGCCAAGGTGAAGGTACGCGGCGGTGGTTTACAGCTGAACGCCGCCTTAACGGCCCGCGAACCCTGCATGGGGGAACGCACGAGGCCGGCACGCGCCTTGCGCTGCCCCGTACGGCCGGGGCGCGGCGAGCCGACCGTTGAGTGGCCGGCGCACGGTCCTTCCCGCACAAACCGACAGTTGAGTGACCCAGCGACGACCCGGCCCGCCAAACTCCGCGTCCCTTAGCGGATGTGCGTGCGGCGCCCGTGCCCTCCGTAAATGGCAATCATGCTCATGATCACTGTCACGACGATCATGCCGAGACCTATGTAGCCGAGTGTCACCATGTCCATGGCCCATCAACTCCTTCATCCGCGCCGGCATTCCGGCCGGCTGGCGGACCTTCCCCTGGCATTGCCTTCTTGTGTCCGCTTCCTCCATCATGCCCCTGTTGGTCGGGGGACTCCATAGTGCGACGGCACCACGCCAAGGGGCAGGCCGGCATCCCGTTGGGCGCGCCGGCCGTGGCACGTGCTGCGGGACGCCGGGCGGCGGCCGGGCACCTGCTTGGGCCTGCCGTCGGTACGGACGACGGCGGCGGGAGACGCTGCGCCCACGGCGCTCACTTCCCCTTGGCGAGGTAGGCCAACGCCGCTACCACGTGCGCCTGCGTGGCCACCCCGAGCGTGGGGTCGATGGCCGGGGCGAAGAACGGTGAATGGTTTGCCGGGATGTCCTGCGCCACCGTGCCCTGCTCCACCGCATCGCGGTAGACGTCCCGCGGCACCGACCCCACGACCCAGTACACGTACGGCACCCCGAACGCATCCGGCACCCGGCTGAAGTCCTCCGACGCCGTCTGCGGGGCGGCGTGGTACACGACGCCGTTGCCAAAGTGGGCCGTGAAGGCCCCCGTCACCTTGGCGTTGGCGGCGGCGTCGTTGGTGGTCAGCGGGTACTGGTCGTAGTATTCAAACTCCGGTTCCCTGGGCGAGCCGGCCGCGGCGCATTCCCCGCGCACAATCCGCTCGATGGCGGCGATGACGCGCCCGCGCAGCTCCGTGTCATAGGTGCGGATGTTGAGCAGGAGCACGGCGCGGTCCGCGATGATGTTCGGCTTGGACCCGGCATTGGAGGCCCCCACCGTGACCACCGCGAACTCCCCCGGCATGGTCTCGCGCGAGACGATGGTCTGCAGCCGCAGCACGATCGAGGCGGCCAGCACCACCGGGTCCACGGAATTGTGCGGCATGGACCCGTGCGCGCCGCGGCCGTGCACGGTGATCCTGATCGAATCTCCCGCCGACAGGATGGGTCCGGCCGTGGTGCCGATGGTCCCGGCCTCGGTGGCCATGACGTGCTGGGCCAGCGCGACGTCGGGCCGGGGCACCTTGGCGGCCAGTCCGTCGTCGAGCATGGCGCGGGCGCCGGCGGCGGTCTCCTCGGCCGGCTGGAACAGCGCAATGTACGTCCCGGACCAGGCGCCGCGCTGGTCGGCGAGCAGCTTGGCGGCGCCGAGGAGGGCGGTGATGTGCATGTCGTGCCCGCAGGCGTGCATGACGCCCACCGTGGAGCCGTCGCTGTCGGTCCCCGTGGCGGTGGAGGCGTAGTCCAGGCCCGTGGCCTCGGTGACGGGCAGGGCGTCGATGTCGGCACGGGCCAGCACGCACACGCCGGTGCCGTTTTCCAGGACACCCACGACGCCGGTGCCCCCGATCCGCTGGACGGCGTAGCCCCAGCCGGTGAGCCTGTCCTCAATGGCCCGGGCGGTGGCATGCTCCTGCAGACTCAGCTCGGGCTGGCGGTGAAAGTCCTTGTAGAGCTCGCGCTGCCACCCCAACTCCTGCTCCAGCGTGGCGAGAACTGCATTGAAGTCTGGCATCCGTCCACCTTCCTGCAAGGCCGGACCGCCACCCTGCTGCGGTTCAGCTGCGGCACGTCCCGGGCATTTACGTCATCCCGTGCGGGCTCAAGACTACGGACAAGGCCCTCGAGTGCAACGGTATTCCCCGCTCCATTCGATGTCCACACGCCGGCGCAACAAGTCGGACGGCCGCGGCCGGCCACCACCGGGTTGACCCGCACCCAGGGGTGGCGCCACCTTCGTTGCTGTTCGTCGAGGTGGCGAAGCGCCTGCCCATGGCCCAGACGGGGCCGGCTCAGAACAGACGGGCCAGTTCCTCGTCCAGGGCGTCCCTGTCGAAGGCCTTCGGGTCAAGGGTTTCCCCGCGCTCGAGGCCGAGCCAGTCGCGGAAGTCCTCGTGTTCCTCGTGGCTGGGATCGTTGGCGGCCGCCACCATGGCAGCCCAACCCCAGACGCCGCCACTGTCCTCGAGTGGGGCCGCGCCGCGGCCTCCGGTGCACCGCACTGCACGGGCACCGGCGTCGGCAGGCAGGACCTTCTCCACGCTGATGGAGTGTTCCCAGTTGTCGCCAAAGTCGTAGGTGTAGGTGACGCTGTCCCCTTCGTTGGCCAGCAGTTCCCGGATGGCGACGCCGGCCTCCTCGATGGGCGGGCCGCCAAGCCCCTCTTCATCCGCGGGCCCGTACTCGGGCCCGAGCCACCCCCCGACCTGAAAATTGTGCATGTGGCAGTCCTGCCACGCAAAAGAGGCCTGGATGATGTGGTGGAGTTCAGCCAGTGTCAGGTCGGAGCGGACCAGCAGACGGCGCCAGACGGGCGGCTTGGATCCCTTGAGCATGACCTTCAGCTGCAGGATCGGCGCCTTCGGGTTCCGCTTGGGGGCGGGCCTTGGCCGTTTCCTCGCTTCCGACGGCGGAACAATGCGAATGTCCGCCCGTTCGAGCTCGACTTCCGACCCGTCCTCAACGTTGAGTGACCCCTCCAGCGCTGCCGCCACGCAACCGACGACAGCGGGCGGCACGCTGAGGTGGTCGCCGATGGCAAGCAGGCCGAACTCCGCCAGGTATTCCAGGCGGTGGAGCAAAATGCGGCCCGTCATCTCATCCCCGAATTGTGGGCCGGACTCCCCACCCTCCCCGCCGGCCGGGGCCGTGAGGGACCGGATCCGCTCCATGGCCGGCGGCGTGTCCGTCGTGGCTGCAACCAGGACCGCCGTTTCGATGGCGGCGGCCTCAAGCATCCACGGATTCCACACTTCTTCGCCCTTGACGGCCAGTTCGATGAAGGAGGTGGTGAAATCGCGCAGCACGGCAAGCTTGTCCTCCCCCGCGGCCTCCAGGTAACTTTCCGCCAGGGGTGTCAGCCAGGCCCTGGTGGCACCGATCTCGATGAGGAGTGCCGATTGCAGGGCGTTCCAGAACAGGGCCATGGACGGCTCGTCATTCATGGACTTGACCGTGCGGGCGGCGTCGCTGCCCGCCGCGGGATCGTCGAAAAGTGCTTCCTGGGAGTCCTTGGCCTTGTGCGCCGAGAGCCTGGCACCCCTGACGGCCAGGCCGATGGCTGCGCCGGCCCCCTCGATGTCCTTCATGCGCAGCCAGCCTCTGGACGTGACATCCTTGCCCGTGCCAATCCACCTCAGCAGCGCGTCCAGGCGCTGGGCCAGCACGGTGCCGGACAGGCCGGCCAGTTCCTCCGCCACGGTCAAGTCCGGGACCACGATGTCGGGGATGCCGCCTTCCCAGCCGTCCTCGTCGTCGTCCTCGTAGTCCTCGTAGTCCTCGGAGAAAAGGTCTTGAATGGCGTCGAAGTCCTCCGTGCTGCCTGTCCAGGCGTCCGTTTCGCTGAGGAACTCGAGGTAGCCGTGGATTGATTCAACGGTGAATTCGAGGAGGTCCGCGTCGTCCTCATCAACCCCGCCCATCACTTCGTCCAAGGCCAGGGCGAACGGAACGGGTTCAAAGCTCGTGACCTCGGATGCCGGGGAAGCCTCAAAGTACGCGGTGACCAAGGCTTTGACGGGTTCCAGAACCACCATGGCAGCGCCTGCGGGCAGGTCCTGGGTGCCCTCAAACCAACGCACAAAGGCCGGCGTCAGGGCGTCTATTCCCCGCGCTGCCCGCAGTGCACTGACCGAAGTGGAGCCGCGCGCGGCGTTGCTGCGATGCCTGGTCTTCTTTGCCATGTCTCCATGCTTCCATGTCCGGGGCCGGTCAGGCGACCCGGAACGGCAGCGGCACGGAGAGCCTGTTGTCCGAAATCAGTCGGGCAGCCGCGGCGTGACGCCGAAAGCCTTGCGGCCGCCGCCCGCATGGACGAAGGTGGAGGCATGACTACGCTCCCAGCCGGTGGTGGCGCCGCGGCCCTGCTGGCGGCCTGCCGGCTCGTCTCGACGGACCCGGAGGAGAGGGCCCGGGCCTCCGTGGACCGGTCCGGCTACGTGCCCGGCGGCGTTCCGGACGGGATCGTCTACGCGGAATCGGTGGACGACGTGGTCGAGGCGCTGCGCCTTGCCACCCGCTACCGGGTCCCGATCGTGCCGCGCGGGGCGGGCACGGGCCTGGCCGGCGGGTCCTCCGCCACGGCAGGCAACGTGGTGCTGGATGTCAGCCGGATGAACCGGATCCTCTCCATTGACCCGGTGGAGCAGCAGGCCGTGGTGCAGCCGGGCGTGCTCAATGCCGAAGTCAATGCCGCCGCCTCGCGGCACGGACTGTTCTATGCCCCGGACCCGGCCAGCACGGCGATCTGTTCGATCGGCGGCAATGTGGCCACCAACGCCGGAGGGATGTGGTGCGCCAAGTACGGGGTGACCCGCGAGTCGGTGCTTTCCCTGCAGGCGGTCCTGGCCGACGGCCGGATCCTGACAACCGGCCGCAACACCATCAAGGGCGTCAGCGGCTACGACCTCAACGCCCTGCTCATCGGCTCGGAGGGAACCCTGGGCGTTGTCGTGGAGGCCACCCTACGACTGCGGCCCAAACCGTTGCGCACCGCCACCGTGGCCGCCTATTTCGCGGATGCGGCGGCCGCCGCGCAGGCGGCGTCGGCCATCATCGCGGCCCGGGTCCAGCCGGCCATCCTCGAATTCATCGACGGCGGGACGCTGGCCGCTGTGGACGCGATGATGGGCACCGGCCATGCCATCCGGGGAAACGCCTTCCTGCTCGCCCAGACGGACGGCTACGGCGCATTGCTGGAGCAGCAGGTCCTGGTCGAGGCGATCACCCCGTTCGCCCTGTCCATTGAACAGACCGACGACGACGCCCGGGCCGCCGAGCTGGTCGCCGCCCGGCGCAACGCCATCCCCGCCCTGCAACTGCTGGGCCGCGTCTCCATCGGGGACATCGGCGTCCCGCGCAAGCGGCTGGCCGAGGCGGTTGCGGGCCTGGCCGAAATCTCCGCCCGGACCGGGGTGAAAATCTTCGTGATCGCGCACGCCGCGGACGGCAACCTGCACCCCATGGTGGTTGTTGGCCACGACGAATCCATCACGGAGGGGCCGGCCAAGGCCGCCCTGGGGGAGATGTTCCACCTTGCCCGCCGGCTCGGCGGCACCCTGACCGGCGAACACGGGATCGGCGTGCTGAAGCAGGACTGGCTCAAGGAGGAGGTGGGCGGGCTTTCCCTTGAGTTGCAGCACAAGATCAAGGCCGCCTTCGACCCGCTGGGCATCCTGAACCCCGGCAAGGGGATCTGACGCCGCTCCACAAGGCCCGTCACGGGACGGCAGTCGGCTCCGAGCGCCAGGAGCAGCCACTACGGTCCAGTCAGCGCGGGGCGGCTCCACCGCCCGGGTGCCGGCGCCGCCGGCGGACGTCAATAAGCGTTTGTCGGCCCCTGCACCTACGATTGTCCTTGGACGCAGTTGAAGCCAATGGAACGGTGCCGTGGACTACTTTTCGATCAACTCCCTGCGGGAGGCGCACGCGGGATGGTCGCTGCTTCGCGCCCAAAATGCTCCGCTCGCGCTGACATTCTTCATGGCCGCCTTCACCGACCCCAACCAGCGCAACCTGGGCCGCCAGGACCTTGTCGACGCCCTGGACGACGTCCTGTTCAGCCTGCGGGACTCCCTCGGCGAGGACAGGTTCCCGCGCCCCGCCGCCGAATACCTGGACGACTGGGCGGAACCGGAGAAGGCCTGGTTGCGGAAGTTCTACACGGACGGCCGTGATGAGCCCGTCTACGACCTCACCGCCGCCACCGAGGACGTGATCCGCTGGGTGGAGGCCCTGCGCGGCCGCGATTTTGTGCCGACCCAGTCGCGCCTCTCCAGCATCTTCAACCTGCTCAAGACCCTGGTCCACGGCTCGGAAACCGACCCCGAGGCCAGGCTCGCCGAACTGCAGCGCCAGCGCGACGCCATCGACGCCCAGATGGAGCAGATCCGCTCCGGCGACATCCCCGTCATGAGCGGCCCGGAAGCGGTGGACCACTTCCACCAGCTCACCACCCAGGCCAAGGACCTCCTGGCCGATTTCCGTGAGGTGGAGGCGAACTTCCGCAAGCTGGACCGGAGCCTGCGCGAGCAAATCTCCCTGTGGGAAGGCGGCCAGGGGGACCTCCTGGAATCGATCTTCTCCTCCCAGCAGGACATCAGCGGCTCCCTGCAGGGCCGCACCTTCCAGGGCTTCTGGGACTACCTCATGTCCCCGCAACTGCGTTCCGAACTCCACGAACTGCTGGAACGGGCCACCCGGATCGACGCCCTCGCCACGCAGGACGGCCTCCCGCAGATCACGTCCATGCAGAACGACTGGCTGCCCGCCGTCGAACAAACCCAGGCCACCGTCCGCCAGCTCTCCGCCCAAATCCGCCGGCTGCTGGACGACAAGGTCTTCCTGGAAAACAAGCGCATCATGGTCCTGATCCGCAGCATCGAGTCCGGCGCCGTGGCCGTCCGCGCGACCCCGCCGCCCGGCGCCTTCGCGGCGCTCTCCGGCCACGGCGTCCCCGTGGCGCTCCCCTTCGAGCGGCCCCTCTACGAGCCGAGCCGGCAGGTGGCCATCCACGACGGCGTGGACGTCGCAGAAGACCTGGACGTCGACGCCAACGCCTTGTACACCCAGTTCCATGTCGACCCGCAGCGACTTGCTGGCAACATCGACGCCGTCCTGGCGCAGGCCGGCCAGGCCACGCTGGCGGACATCACCGACGCCTTCCCCCTCAGCCAAGGGCTGGCCGAACTGGTCACCTACTTCCAGCTCGCCACCGAATCCACCTGGGCCACGATCGACTCCGAGCGGTCCCAAACACTGTCCTGGACCCTGCCCGACGGCAGCCTGCGCGAGGCCACCGTGGACCAAATCATCTTTGTGAGGCCGACATGACCCCAGACCCCTTCACCCCCGACGACGCCGGCACGCCCGATGCGTCCACCGCCCCGGACGGCCTGCCCCTGGCCATCACCCGGCTGTTCAAGGGCGTGGTGTACCGCGAGGCGGACGAAAAACTGTGGCAGCGGCTCACGGAGCTCTCCGCACAAGCCCGCGACTACGTGGCCGTGCTCGGCCTGGAACTGGTGCTCGACGACACCGAGGGCTACGCCTTCCTGCGCTCCAGCCCCAACGCCGACCCCGAGCTGCCGCTGCTCATCCCCCGCCGCCAGCTGACCTTCCACGTCAGCCTGCTGCTGGCCCTGTTGCGGGCCCGGCTGGCCGAATTTGACCAGCAAAACAGCGAAACCCGGCTCATCATGACAACGGAGCAGATCGGGGACATGGTTTCCGTCTTCCTGCCCGAATCCAGCAACGAGGCCCGCATCCAGGACCAGCTGGCCGCGAACATCAAGAAGGTCACGGAACTGGGGTTCCTGCGCAAGCTCCGCGGACAGGAAGGGGCCTTCGAGGTGGCCCGCATCCTCAAGGCCTACGTGGATGCCCAGTGGCTGGAGGAATTCGACGCCCGCCTCGCCGACTACCGCGCGGCCCTTGGCGGGCCGGCCGTCCAAGGCGGGCAACCCGGCGTCGATCATTCACCAGGAACAGCAGGACTTACCGCAAAGGAAGCCACCGCATGAGCACCCAAGCCGGACTTTTCAGCCTGGATGACCTCACCGAGGACGACGCCGGCACCCGCCCGGGCTTCCGGCTGCACCGCTTGGAGCTGCTCAACTGGGGCACCTTCAACAAGAATGTGCGCACCTTCCGGCTCGACGGCGAGAACAGCCTGCTCACCGGGGACATCGGCTCCGGCAAGTCAACCATTGTGGACGCCATCACCACGCTGCTGCTGCCGGCGAACAGGATCGAGTACAACAAGGCGGCCGGGGCGCAAAAGAAGGAACGCAGCCTCATGTCCTATGTGCGCGGCTTCCACAAGAGCGCCCGCAGCGGCATCGGCGACACCTCCCGCCCGGTGGCCCTGCGCGGGCCGGGCAGCTTCACTGTGGTGCTGGGCGTCTTCCACAATGCGGCCCTGGACAAGACCGTCACCCTGGCCATCACGCTGTGGGCCACGCAGGAGGCCGGCCAGCCAACGCGCTTCTACTCCATTGCCGAGGGCGCCCAAAGCATCAAGGCCGATTTCTCCGACTTTGGCACCGACATGGCCAAGCTCAAGCGGCGCCTGCGCAACGACGGCGTTGCCGTCTTCGACGTGTTTGAAAAGTACGCGGCCGCGTTCAAGCGCCACTTCGGGATCGGCTCGGCCCAGGCCATGGACCTGTTCCACCGCACGGTGTCCATGAAGCAGGTGGAGAACATCACCCACTTTGTGCGCACCAACATGCTCGAAGAGGACGACGTTGACACCCGGATCAAGAACCTGCTGCACCACTTTGACGACCTGAAGAAGGCGCACGACGCCGTGCTGCGGGCCAAGGACCAGATCCGCATGCTGGAACCCGTCCGGGACAACGCCGCCCGGCACCACTCACTGACCGCGGAGTACGACCGCGCGCACGAGCAGCGCGAGCAGCTCTCGCCCTGGTTCACCACCAAGAAGCTGGAACTGAGCGAAGCACACCTGCAGGAGCTGGAACGCGCCTCGGCCCGGGTGGCTGCGGAACAAAACACCCTGACGGCCGAGGTGGGCCGACTCAACCGCGGACTGGCAGACCTGCGCGACGACATCCGCAACAGCGGCGGCGGCCGGATCGCCGCCATCGAAGGCGAACTGGCCCGGCTGGCCATTGAGTCCGGTGCCCAGCGTGAACGCTACGGGTCCTACGCCGAGGCCGCCACGGTCCTGGGCCTGTTTGAGCCCGAGGACCAGGTGGTCTTTGACGCCAACGCGGCGGCCCTGCCCGCCGTCGAGAAACGGCTGGCCGCGGACAACAAGGAACTTCAGGGGCGGCGCACCGCCCTGGACCGGCAGCGCTCCGAGGCCTCCGAGCAGGCAGCGGACCACACGGCCGAGCTGAAGAGCCTGCTGAACCGACAAAACCTGCTGCCCGGCTGGTTGATCGCGCTGCGCAAGAAGCTGTGCGACGGGACCGGCATTGCCGAAGCCGAGCTTCCCTTCGCGGGCGAGCTGCTGCGTGTCCGCGAATCCGAGGCCGCCTGGGAAGGCGCCGCGGAGCGGACCCTGCACGGCTTTGCCCTCTCGCTGCTCGTGACCGGCGAACACTACGCCGCCGTCAGCGACTGGGTGGACGGGAACAACCTGCGGGCCCGGCTGGTCTACCTGAAGGTGGGCGGGAACCCCACCCCGCGCCCCGCCTCCCCGGACACGCTGGCGGGGAAGATCGGCATCAAGCCGGGGACGCCCTTCCGGGAGTTCCTGCTCGACGAGCTGGGGCGCCGCTTTGACCACCAGTGCTGCGCCACCATGGCCGACTTCCGCCGCTACCCCAAGGCGCTGACCATCAAAGGCCAGCTCAAGGGCGGCGGCGGGCGCCACGAAAAGGACGACCGCAAGGAACTCACGGACCGCTCCAGCTACGTCCTGGGCTGGGACAACCACGACAAAATCGCCCGCCTCCGCGCCGCCCTGGAAACAGCCGAGGGCCAGGTGCGCTCCGCCGCCGACGGGCTGGACCGCATCGACTCCCAGCTGGGCAGCCTGGGACGCCAGCAGCGGCTCATCGGCACGGTGTCCGCCGTCGCCGGCTTTGCCAGCCTGGACTGGCGCGCCACGGCCCGGACCATTGAGGAGCTGGCGCGGGAAAAGGCCGCCCTGGAGTCCTCCAGCGACATTCTGCGTGAGCTCACGGACCGCGAATCCGCCACCGCCGCACGGCTGGAGAAGGCAGCCGGCAAGCTGGGCACTCTGGCGGAGCGGGTCGGCGCGAACAGGAAGGGCATCCAGGACCTCACCGAACAGATCGAGGAGTGCCGCGATTCCCTCGCCGAGGCGCCCCTGACGGACGACGCCGGCCTGCTGGCTGAGCTGGGGAGGCTCGCCCAGGCGGCACTCGAGTCCGAGGTGCTCACATACAAGAACACCGCCAAGATGGAAAGCAAGGTCCGGGACAAACTCACGGCCAGCATCGACGCCCTCAACAAGCAGGTGATCCGGGCGTCCGAGACCACCATCCGGTTCATGGCCGATTTCCGCAACAAGTACCCTGCGGAGACCACCGAGCTCGACGCCTCGCTGGAGGCCGCCGGGGAGTTCAACACGATCCTGCAGCAGCTCGTGGACAACGACCTCCCCCGTTTTGCCGAACGGTTCAAGGAATCGCTGACGCAAAACACCATCCACGAGATCGTGGCCTTCAACGCCTTCCTGGATTCCCGCCGGCAGGACATCGTCTCCCGGATCGGGGAAATCAACGAGTCCCTGGCCCGGATCGAATACAACCCGGGCCGGCACATCCAGCTGGAGCCGCAGGCCACCTCGGACGCCGAGGTCCGCGAGTTCGGCAGCGAGCTGCGGGCCTGCTCGGAAGGCTCCATCGGCGCCCAGGAGCAGTACTCGGAGCAAAAATTCCTGCAGGTGGAGGCCCTCGTGGAGCGGTTCCGCGGCCGGCCGGGCCTGACCAACCTTGACGAGCGCTGGACGGCCAAGGTCACCGACGTGCGCAACTGGTTCACCTTCTCCGCCTCGGAAAAGTGGACCGAGACCGGCGAGGAGCACGAGCACTTCACCGACTCCGGCGGGAAGTCCGGCGGGCAGAAGGAGAAGCTGGCGTACACCATCCTGGCCGCCGCCCTGGCCTTCCAGTTCGGCATCGCCGCGGGGCCCGGCAACCAGCGCTCCTTCCGCTTTGTGGTCATCGATGAGGCCTTTGGCCGCGGCTCCGACGAGTCCGCCAAATACGGGCTCGAACTGTTCAAGCGGCTCAAGCTCCAGCTCCTCATTGTCACGCCGCTGCAAAAGATCCACGTCATTGAGCCGTTTGTGGCCAACGTGGGCTTCGTGGCCAACGAGGCCGGCGACGATTCCCAGCTGCGCAACATGACCATCCACGAGTACCGGGCCGAACGGGACAAGCGTGGCAGCTAGGGCAACCGGCTGGACCACCCCGGCCGACGTGCGGGCCGCCTCGCTCCGGTCGTGGAACAGCGGCGAGCTGCTGCGCGAGGCGACGGCGCCCACGGGCGTCCATCCCCGGCGTCGTGCCATCAGGCACCCCAGCGCCGCGCAGCTGCGCACCGACTATGCGCTGGCCGCGGCGTGGGCCGCCTCCTGGGAGCCGGCGCCGCGGGGCTGCGCGCTGGAGCATGCCCCGGTGGGAGCGAACACCATCGGGGTGAACATGCTGCCGTCGGCCGCCGTGTTTGGCACTGCCGCGGACGAGATCGCCTTGCTGGGCCTGGGCCGGGAGGCTGCACGGTTTGCGGAACTGGCCCGCAGCGTGGCGGAGCTCCATCCCGCCCTGGGTGCCTGGGCGCTGCGCCGGCCGCTGGAACTTCTCAAACAGGGCCCGGACGCGCTGACCTCGGCCCGGGTGGCCCTCTGGCTGGCCGCGAATCCACGTCCCGGAATCTACCTGCGGCAGCTGTCGCTGCCGGGCGTTCACACCAAGTTCGTCGAAACGCACCGGCGGCTCATCGACGAGCAGCTGGCCGTGCTGGCGCCCGAGCGTGTGCCTGCCGGGAAGAACTACTCCCGCCGGCACGGCTTCCTGCACGCCCCGGACAGGGTCAGGCTGCGTTTTTTGGACCCCGCCGCGGCGCCCGCGCCCGGCCTGGCGGACGTGGAGGTCACGGCCGCCGGATTCTCCGCCCTGGACCTGGACGTGGACCGGATCGTCACCACGGAGAACCTGGTCAACTTCCTGGCCCTGCCCGATGCGCCGCGGACCCTGGCCGTGTTTGGCGGCGGCTACGGCTTCTCCGGGCTGCGGGACGCCGCCTGGCTGGAAGGCGCCGAGGTGCTGTACTGGGGCGACATCGACACGCACGGCTTCCACATCCTTGACCAGCTGCGCAGCCACCACCCGCACGTGCGCAGCATCCTGATGGACGAGGAAACGCTGCTGGCGCACCGCGACTTTTGGGGCCGCGAGGACACTCCCACGCATGCGGCCCTGTCACATCTCACTGCCGAGGAGGCCGCCCTGTACGCGGCCCTCCAGACGGGCGGGTTCGCACCGCAGCTGCGACTGGAACAGGAACTCTTGCGCTGGGACTACGTGCTGGGGCGGCTGCCCTGATGCGCGGGGGTGCCCGCGGGACCTCCCCGGAGCAGCATGGTGAAGCCCCCAACGCCGGATGGGCCACCCACCAGGACGCCGGACTCAACCCCGCCACAGACGACCCCGAAAACCCATCCTTCCAACCACCAAGAGGAAACAAGAATTACGCCGCGTAATGGGACCTGACCTCTTGGCCCCACCATTGATGTCATCAACATGACGGCCACCGGACCCGGGGGCGCCTTGCCCCACCGGCTGCCGCGCTAGTCCCCGGCGGCCGCGCTGATTTCCCGGCGCAGGCGCGCGAAGCGGGCGCTTTCCTTTTCAATGCTGGCCGCCTCGCGCGGCGCGTACCCGGCAGCCTCAAGGTCGCCCACAGCTTCAACGGCCCGCTGGAAGCGGTCAATCCCGGCATAGAAGGCCCGGCGCCGGAGTGCCTTGTCGCTCGGCGACTGCCCGCCCGCGCCGCAGAAATAGGCGATGTACTGCTGGGCCTGCATGGGCACGGCCACCTCCTCGCACAGTTCCCGGAGGTCCTCCGTGGCGTGGTCCAGTTCCGTGCGGCGTGCGGCCGTGGCAAGTTCAGTCATGGTTCCATCATCCACCCAGCGGGGGCCGCCAACGTCCGCCTTCAGCGAGCCGGACAACGTCCGCCGTCAAGAGGGAGCTACTTCGGCGCCCCGTCGGCCAGCCCCATGAACATGGTCCGGTGGAGCGTGTCCACATGGCGCCGGGAGATCTCGACCGCATCCCCTACCTGCCCGTCCCGCAGGGCGGCCACCAGCTGGACATGGTCCTGGTTGGAGGCGTGCAGGCTCTCGATGGGGTACGGGATGAAGTATTCATACAGCTCCAGGAGGACCTCAAGGTAGGCCTCCACGGCGCCGCCCAGTCCGGAAGCTCCGGCCACCAGGCGGTGGAATTCCTCGTCCAGCTGGTGGTACCTGGACCAGCTTTGTGCAGCGGCCATCCGTTGCGTCAACGCGTCCAGCCGCGCAAGCTGTTCCGCCGAAACATTCAACGCCGCGAAATGCGTGACGGCGCATTCCGCCAGCAGCCGGCGGTCCACCAGGTGGTGCACGCGGCTGAATTCGGCCGGCGGGGCCGCCAGCGCGGCCAGCACGGCGCGCGGCGGTTCATCCGCCACAAAAGTGCCGCCGTTGCGGCCGCGGCGGCGCACCACCACACCCTCCTCGGCCAGGCTGGTCAGTGCCCGGCGGGCCGTGATGGGGCTGACCGACAGGCCCAGCGCCACCTCATCCTTGTCCGGCAGGCGCTCCCCGGGCTTGAGCAGCCCCAGGTAGATGGCGGTGCCGATGCGCAGGCGCACGGCGTCCATGGCGCTGCGCCGGTCAAGGCCGGCCAGCGCGGCGCCGTCGATCGGCGAGGCCTCCCCGCCCACTCCTGAATCCAAGCCCATAAAGATCACTGTAGGGGAATTTTCCCACCCCCTTTCCTTAAGGGATCAATATGATCTATTATGAATCAGGTCACAACCCCCAGCATGGAGCGTCACACATGTCCCGCATCTTGCCCGTCATCGCAGCACAGGCCCCGCCACGGCTCATCGGCGAGCCCCTCACCGGCTTTGCCCGGGAAGTCCGCGCCGTCCTGGCGCACCAGCCCGACGCCAGGCTGGTGGTGTTTCCCGAACTCCACCTCTTTGGCGACGGCGCACCGGACCGGCAGCGCGCCGATGCGCTGCAGGCCTCGGCGGAACCGCTCACCGGCCCCCGCGTCAGGGGACTCCGGAGGATTGCCGAGGACCTTGGGGTCTGGCTGGTCCCCGGCAGCATCTGCGAGCGCGGGGAGGATGGGCAGCTGTTCAACACGCAGCTGGTCCTTTCCCCCGACGGCGGGATAGCCGGCTTCTACCGGAAGATCTTCCCTTGGCGGCCCTTTGAGCCATATGATCCCGGGCACGAATTTGTGACCGTGGACCTGGACGGCTTCGGCCGGGCCGGGCTCAACATCTGCTACGACGCGTGGTTCCCAGAGGTCACCCGGCAGCTGGCCTGGATGGGAGCGGAGGTCATCATCAACGTGGTGAAGACCACCACCCCGGACCGTGAGCAGGAACTGGTCCTGGCCCGGGCCAACGCCATCACCAACCAGGTCTTCGTGGTGAGCGTGAACTGCGCCGGCCCCACCGGCCAGGGCCGCAGCATCATCGTGGACCCGGAAGGCCGCGTCATCACCGAGGCCGGCTCGGCGGAACCCGCCGTGCTCACCGCCCAACTGGACCTGTCCGCCGTCGAACATGTCCGCCGCCACGGAACGGCCGGCCTGAACCGCATGTGGTCCCAGTTCCGCCCCGGCGAGCCCGCAATCGAGCTCCCCGTCTACCAGGGCCGGATCGACCCGGCCACCTGGACCCCCGTTCTCCGCTCATCGAGGAGCATCGCATGACAACGCAAGCAACCCTGATCCGCACCCTGAACCTCCGTTCCCTGGTCCTGTTCGGGCTGGCCTACCTGACGCCCATCATTGTGCTGGGCATCTTCGGCATCATCGCCGAAACCACCGGCGGGGCCTCCCCGTCCGCCTACCTCGTGGCCATGGTGGCCATGCTGTTCACGGCCCACAGCTACGGGCGCATGTCCGTGGCCTACCCGGTGGCCGGTTCCGCGTACACGTATGTGCGCAAGTCAATCGACCCGCGCGTCGGCTTCCTGGTGGGCTGGGCCATCCTGCTCGACTACCTGTTCCTGCCCATGGTCATCTGGCTCATTGGCGGCTCGTTCCTCAGCGCGCAGTTCCCGGGCATCCCCATCGCCGTGTGGATCCTGCTGTTCATCGCCATCACCACGTTCCTGAACATCCTGGGCATCAAGGTCGCGGACAAGGCCAACTACGTGCTCATGGCGTTCCAGATCCTGGTTATCGTGTTCTTCGTGGCCCTCTCGATCGGCCACATCGTGCACGCCTCCGGTGCGGGCGGGCTGGCCAGTTCGACGCCGTTCGTCAACGCCGGCACGAGCCTGGGCACCATCAGCGCCGGCGCCGCCATTGCCGCCTACTCCTTCCTCGGCTTCGACGCCGTCACCACCCTGACGGAGGAGACCATCGACCCCAGGAAGAACATGCCCCGGGCCATCATGCTCATCGCCCTCATCGGCGGCGGCATCTTCGTGGTGGTTGCCTACTTCACGCAGCTTGTCCACCCCGGGGGCGCGTTTGCCGACTCCGCCTCGGCCGCCAGCGAGATCGCCCTGCAGATCGGGGGCACGTTCTTCGGCGCCGTGTTCCTGGCCGGCCTGGTCGCGGCGCAGTTCGCCTCCGGCCTGGCGGCGCAGGCCAGCGCCTCCCGCCTGATGTATGCCATGGGCCGCGACTCAGTCCTCCCCAAGGCCGTGTTCGGCCGGCTCAACGCCAAGTACCACACGCCCGTCGCCAACATTGTGATCGCCGGGACCATCGGCCTGATCGCCATCTTCCTGGACGTGGCCACGTCGACGTCGTTCATCAACTTTGGCGCCTTCACGGCCTTCACGATGGTCAACGTCTCGGTGATCTTCCACTTTGTCCGCGCACGGCGGGCGGGCCGGCACCTGAACCCGGTCAGCTACGTCGTGGTGCCCGCCGTCGGCGCGGTGATCTGCGGCTACCTGCTCTCGCAGCTGGACATCCACGCCCTCACGCTGGGCCTGTGCTGGCTGGCCCTGGGCATTGTGGTGCTGCTGTTCATCACGAAGGGGCTGCGCAAGGCCCCGCCGGAAATGGCCACCCTGGAAGAAGCGGTAGTCTAGGCGCATCGAGCCGCCCCCCACGGAAAGGTCCCCACGTGCGCATCGCCCTGGGCCAGCTGGCATCCGGCACCGACACCGCCGCAAACCTGCGCGCCATCGACGCGTTCGCCGGGCGGGCGGCCGCGGCGGGTGCGGCGCTGGTGGCCTTCCCCGAATACGCCAGCTATGAAAAGAAGAAGATCGACGCGACCTTCCCGGCGGCGGCCCAGCCGCTGGACGGGGAGGTGGGCGCCGAACTCTCCCGGATCGCCGCGCGCCACCGCGTTGCCCTGGTCGCCGGCGTGGTGGAGTCCTCCCCGGACCCGGCCCGCGCCTACAACACGCTCGCGGCATTTGGCGCCGACGGCGGGCTGCTGGCCGCCTACCGCAAGATCCACCTGTTTGATGCGCAGGGCTTCCAGGAGTCCGCCTTTGTTGCCCCTGCCCCGTCCACGGACCCGGTCACCTTCGACGTGGGAGGCCTGCGTTTTGGCCTGCTGACCTGCTACGACCTCCGGTTCCCGGAACAGGCACAGGCCCTGTCCGACGCCGGATCCCAGGTCCTGCTGGCCTGCTCGTCCTGGGTGCCGGGGGAGCTGAAGACGAACCAGTGGCGCACCCTGCTGGCCGCCCGCGCCATTGAAAACAGCCTCTACGTTGCGGGCGTGAGCCAGGCTCCGCCTGTGTCGGTGGGCAATTCGCTGCTGGCCGGCCCCATGGGCGAGGTGGTGGCGGAGCTCGGTCTCGACCCGGGCGTCCTCACCGCGGACGTTTCCCCGGATTCCATGGCGGAGGTCCGCCGGCACTTTCCGGTGCACCGACAGCGCCGCCTGCGCTAGCCGGACGGCACCGCCGCATCAGTCATCCCCCGCACCCCGGCAGCTGTGAGTCAGGTGCTGCGGGGCAGGGCGTCGGGGACGGGCGCCGCGGCGGACTCCTCAATGTAGCGCTTGGGGTTGATCATGACGGCGCCCGTCATCATGACCGCCAGGCACACGCCCAGTGTGGCGAAGGACCAGGTCCAGGATCCGGTGGCGTCGTGGATGGTGCCAAAGAACAGGGGGGCGATGCCTGCCCCGGCGTAGCCCACGCCCTGGCTGAATCCGGACAGCACCGCGGACCCGTGCGTGGTCCGCGAGCGCAGGTTCACCATCAGCAGCGCCGTGGCGAAGGTGCCCTGGCCCAGCCCGGCGGACGTCGCCCACAGCCAGGTGCCGTCCATCGGCGAGAAGTAGAGGCCCAGGTGCCCGATCGTCCAGAAGAGGGCGAAGAGCGAAATCGCGACGATCGGGTTTTTCATGCGCGGCACCCACAGCGGCACCAGCAGGCTGACGGGCAGGCCCAAAATGGCGAAATAGGCCAGCGCCGACCCGGCCGTGGCCGGGTCAAGTCCGTGGCCGGTCAGGTACGGCGGCAGCCAGGTGAAGTAGACGTAGGTCTGCGCCGAGTTGCCGGCCAGGAAGATGGCCAGCCCCCAGGCCACCGGCGAGCGCCACGGCACCAGCCGGGGCGCGGCGGCAGGTGCGGCGCCCCGGCTCCCGGCCCCGGCGGAACCGGGGACGGCAGCGCCGGGTGCGCGGCCGGCGTCGTCCGCGGCGGCATCAGCGGCGGCCCGGCGCACCCGCCGGTCGCGCAGGGCCTGGACGGCCCACGGCAGCAGCACCAGGAAGCTGACCGAGGCCCACAGGCCGATGGACACGCGCCAGCCGGTCAGACCGGCCACCGGGACCGCCAGCTGCGGGCTCGCTGCCGTGCCCACGGCCAGCAGCGTCACATAGCCGGCCGTCACCACGCCCACCCGGTCCGGGAAGTACTTTTTCACCAGCGGCGGCAGCACCACGTTGCCGATCCCGTAGCCGGCCATGACCACGGCCGACCACCCCAGGAACGGCCACACGTGCCCGCTCCCGGCCCGCACCAGCTGCCCCACGACGGCGAGCCCGACTGCGGCAACCAGCACCTTTTCGAGGCCAAATCGGCAGATCAGCGCCGGCGTCAGCAGCCCGAATACGGCGAAAATGAGCGGCGGGAGCATGGCCAGCAGACCGATCGTGGCGGCGTCGAAGCCCAGCTCGGAGCGCAGCTCGCCCAGCAGGGGAGGCACCACGGAGACGGCCGCCCGCAGGCTCACGGCCATGACCATGATCCCCAGCAGGGCCCCAATGCGGCCGGTCCACGGCCTCTTCACGACAAAATTGCTCACCTGCCAAGGGTAGTCAATGCGTCGGCCATACCCGCACCGGCGTCCTTGGCGCGCGTCCTTGACCGGCGCCCTTGACCGGCGCCCTTGACCAGCGCCCTTGACCGGCGCCCTTGACCAGCGTCCTTGACCAGCCATGGGCCCCGCCATAGATTGGGACGTGGCCGCCACCCCGCGCGGCCGATTTTCCTTCCCGGCCGGCCGCGGCCGCCCACCAACCCCGGCAAGGACGCCCCCCATGGACACAGCACCGCAGCCCGCACCGCCCGCCACCAGGGAAGCCTGCGTGGCCGCCGACGCCGCCGATCCCCTGCGCCGCTTCCGCGATGACTTCCTGCTGCCGGACGGCGTCATCTACCTCGACGGCAACTCGCTCGGGGCCCGGCCGCGGACGTCGCCGGGCGTGGCCGCGCGCGTGATTGAACAGGAATGGGGCACGGGGCTGATCCGCAGCTGGAACACGGCCGGCTGGTTTGAGCTCCCCGGACGCCTGGGCGACAAGCTGGCGACGCTGATCGGCGCCGGGCCCGGCGAGGTGGTGGTCACTGACACCACCTCGCTGAACCTGTTCAAGTCGCTGGCCGCGGCGCTGCGCATCCAGCAGGCACAGGACCCGGCACGGAAGGTCATCGTGACCGAGCGCGACAACTTCCCCACCGACATCTACATGGCCGAGGGCATCGCCGACTTCCTGGGCCGGGGCTACACGGTGCGCCTCATTGACGAGGGCCAGCCGCTGGAGGCCGCGCTGGGGGGCGACGTGGCCGTCGTCGCACTGTCCCACGTCAACTACCGCACGGGGGCCATGTGGGACATGGCGTCCACCACCTCCCTGGTGCACGACGCCGGCGCCCTGGTGGTCTGGGACCTCGCCCATGCGGCCGGTGCCGTTCCGGTGGACCTGCGCGCGGCCGGGGCGGACTTTGCTGTGGGCTGCACGTACAAGTACCTCAACGGCGGCCCCGGCTCCCCCGCGTTCATCTGGGTCAACGCCCGCCACCAGGACCGTTTTTGGCAGCCGCTCTCCGGCTGGTGGGGGCATGCCCGGCCGTTTGCGATGGAGGACTCCTACGAGCCGGTGGCGGGGATCGGCCGCTTCCTGTGCGGAACGCAGCCGGTGGTGTCCATGGCGCTGGTGGAGTGCGGGCTCGATGTGAGCCTGGCGGCGGACATGGGCGCGGTGCGGGAGAAGTCGCTGGCGCTGACCGACCTGTTCATTTCGTTGGTGCAGGCCAGGCGCGGGTCACATCCGCTGGAGCTGGTCACGCCCCTGGACCGCGCCCGGCGCGGCAGCCACGTCAGCTACGCGCATCCGGATGGCTACGCCATCATGCAGGCGCTCATCAGCCGCGGCGTCATTGGCGACTACCGCGAACCCCAGGTCCTCCGCTTCGGCGTCACGCCGCTGTACCTGGGCTACGCCGATGTTTGGGACGCCGTGGACGCCCTTTTTGACATCCTCGACAACCGGCTGTGGGACGCGCCCCAGTTCCGGGAGCGGCTGCAGGTCACGTAGGGGCACGGCCGGCGAGACAGGGGCGCACGCGCGAGGCAGGGGCGGACGCGCGAGGCAGGTGCAGGCCCTCCCCTGCCTCGCGAGTCCGGCGCTTCCTCGCCGGAACTCTGGCAACCTTTGACCTGATTTTGCCTTGCCCGGACCGTGCCGGCCGGGTTATCCACAATCCCGAAACATCGCCTTGCCGGTCCTGCCGACGGAGGCAAGACTCGGTGCATGGGACAACGGACGCTGCAGGAACGGATGAACACCGCGTGGCCGGCCGGGACTCCGGTGGCAACAACCGCCCAGCTTGCCGGGGCCGGCGTTGGCGACCGTGTCCTGGCCGCCGCCCTGAAACAGGGGAACGTCTACCGCCTGCGACGGGGAGCCTATGTGCTGGCCGAAGTGTGGCAGATCCAAAAACCATGGGAACGGGACAAACTGAGGCTGTTGGCGCACATTGTGACAGCGCCGGGCAGCCCGCGTTATTCATATTTCAGCGCAGCACGGCTCCACGGCCTGTTCATCTGGAACTGCGGGCCCAAGGTGCATGTCTCGTCCATCTCCGCCACCTCCGGAACAGGCACCCCGAAGGATGTGGTCTCGCATCACGACAGGCTGGCGGCATCCGACCTCTGTTCCTTGCCTTTGCGCGACGGCCGGAACGTCACGGCCACCACGCTCGAACGCACAGTTGTGGACTGCGCCCGCACGGGCAGGTTTGCCGAGGCCGTCGTCATCGGCGACAGCGCCTTGCACCGGGGCGCCCGGATCGAGGTCATGTGGGCCATGGTCGCTGCCTTCCCCGGCCGCCGCGGAGTGCGGCGGGCAGCGCGGGTCCTCCAGGCGCTCGACGGCAGAAGCGAGTCGCCGGGAGAATCACGGACCCGCCTGATCATTGTGGACATGGACATCCCGCAGCCCGAACTTCAGCTTGAACTGTGGGTGGACGGGCACCTCTACCGCCCCGACTTTGCCTGGCGGGACCGAAAGGTCATCGTGGAGTTTGACGGCGACACGAAATATTTTGACTTCGGCCCCACCCCGCAGGTCCTGCTCGCGGAGCGGAAACGGGAGAAGCGGCTCATGGAGGCCGGGTGGCGGTTCGTTCGCCTCGAGTGGAAGGACCTGTCAAGCCCCGGGAGCGTGAAGGCACGGATTCTGGCCGCCCTCACCGCCTCCGAGGCCTCCGCCGTGGCTTAAACCATCGAGGCAGGGGCGGACTCGCGAGGCAGGTGCAGGCCCTCCCCTTCCTCGCGAGTCCGCCCCTTGCTCAGGGAAACCGGCACGGATTGACCGCGTTTCGCACAGGCAAGGCGACGTTCCGGCGACAGCTCGCGCCGGACAGCATCCCGTTTCGGCAGGATCACGCAGAATTTCACGGAGCAGGTCCTAGGATGTAAGCAAGAGGTGGAATTTGGGCTGCCGGGGCCCGCCACATGCGCACGGCATGCAAGTCCCGGCCGGCACTGGCAACGGCCCTGCCTCACCGGCCCGGAAGGAAGCGCACCCCATGGATGCAGCCCAGATCGGCGCGGCGCTCCGCGCCCGGCGGCACGCCCTGGACCTGACCCAGGTCGAGACGGCGGACCTGGCGGACATTTCCCCCCGCGTGCTCAGCGACCTGGAGAACGGCCGCGAGACCGTGCGCCTGGACATCCTTGCCGCCGTGGCCAACGCCCTGGGACTGAGCCTGAACCTGACGGTGCAGGCACCATGAAGGATCCCGAGGACGCCAAGAAGATCCACCACGCCGTGGTCTACAAACAGGGCCGCCCCGCCGCGACCCTGACCCGGCATGCCCGCGCGGGGGTTGTCTTTTCCTACCTGCCCAGCTACCTCAGCTCCGGCGGGCCCGCCATCGCGGCCACTCTGCCCGCGCTGGACGTGCCCGTGACCCTGGCCCACGGCACCGTGCCGGCGTTCTTTGCCGGACTGCTGCCCGAGGGGGAGCGCCTCGCCAAGCTGCGGTGGGCCGTGAAGACCACCATCACAGACGAGTTCTCCCTTCTGCTCGCCGCCGGCCAGAACCCGGTGGGCGACGTCCGGATCGTGCCCGCGGGGGAGCCCCTGGAGGAAGTGCCGCCCCTGCTGGCCGTTGCCGGGACCATGGACGCCGTCCGGTTCGCGGACTTTGCCGCCGTCCCCGGCCCCGTCGACCCGTCCGCGCTGCCGGGCCTGCAGGACAAGGTCACCGCCTCCTATGTCCACGACAAGGACCCCTCGCGGGCGTACATCCTCAAGTTCAACGACGGCAGCCACGCCCGCCAGGTGGAGACAGAACACCTGCTCCTCTCCAAGGCAAAGGCGCTGTCCATTCCCGTGGCCGCCTCCCGCCTGGTGTACGACGGCGTTGGCCAGGCCGCCCTGCTCGTCTCCCGTTTTGACCGTTCCCCGGCAGGGCCCCTCGCCACGGAGGACGGCGCGCAGCTGCTCGGCCTGCCGCCCTCGCGCAAGTACGACGTCCCCACCGAGGCGGTGGCCGCGGCCGTTGTCGCCATGTGTTCGGCGCACGTGCTGGCCGCCCGCAACGTGTTCCTGCAGTTCCTGTTCAGTTGGCTGACCGGCAACGGCAACCTGCATGCCAAGAACATTTCCGTGGTCCGCCAGCCCGGCGGGGAATGGTTTGTGGCGCCGGCCTACGACCTTCAGTGCACGCTGGCGGCGGAGATTGAGCAGGGCTTTGCCGCCGGTGTACCGGGCGGCATCCTGACCGAGCTGACCGACGGCGACCCGTCCCGCGACCCGGGCATGGCACTGCCGCTCGGAGGCAGCGCCGGGAGCCGGAACGGGCTCGGCCGCAACGACTGGCTGCGGTTCGCCCGCACCCTGCACCTGCCCGAGCGGCTCGCGGCAAAGAGCATCGAGAAGGCAATGGCCGCCTCCGCCCTGGCCGCGGCGGAACTGCCGTTCGAGCGGGACGTCAGTGCCGCCGTCGTCCGCGTCCTGGGCATCCGGCGCACCGCCATGCTGCCCTGACACGTCCCACAGGCCGTAGGTGTTTTTGCTGACGCCTTGACGGTAAAATGTCTGTATGCCACGAATAGCCGCCCCGAGCAATGCGGCGCAGCGCGAGCAGACGCAGCGCAAGATTCTCGACGCCTTTGGCGAACTCCTGTTCAGCCACGGCCTTCCGGGACTGACCATGACCGACGTCGCGCGCACCGCCGGCGTTGGCCGCACCGCCGTCTACAACTACTTCGCGGACCTGGAACAGCTCCTGGTGGCCTACGCGCTGGACGAAACGGGGCGCTTCGTCACGGACCTCAAAACGGATCTTGGCGGTCTTGACAACCCGGTGGACAAGCTGTCGCTGTATGTCCGCGCCCAGCTCGAGGACCTCAGCCGCCGGCACCTGCCGCCGGGGCCCGCCATGCGGTCGGTGCTGTCCGGGGAATCGTTTGCGAAGCTGGCCGTGCACGTTGGCGAGCTGAACCAGCTGCTCGCGGACATCCTGCGCGACGGCATGGACCGGCGCTTCCTGCCCGAGGCCGACGTGGACGGACTGGTCCAGCTGATCCACGGCTCGCTGACGGCCAGCGCGGCGCGGCGCAATGCGGACACCCCGGACGAGGAACGCATTGCCGCCGCCGTCCGGTTCATCCAGGCGGGCGTTGGCGCCGTGTTCGACGACGACGGGCGCCCCGCCACGATCGGGTAGCGTGCCGGTTCAGCCCGCCGTGGCCGGCGCCTTGGCCGTGGGGCTCAGCCGCGGGCAGGACAGGGCGCCGGGCGTCTGGTCCACCTTTTTCGCGTCGACAAGTCCCGTGTAGCTGCTGGTCACGATGAAGTCGACAGTGGCGTCCTTCCGGTCGTCCTGGACGTACTCGGACCCGGCCACGTTGCGCTGGAGGTTGAAGGCGGCCGCCCGGCCGGCCGTCCCGGAGACCACCACCGCCGGGGCGTCATAGGGGGTCCCGCCGTTCGCCACGGCCTTGACCTTGTAGCCGCGCTTCTTCAGCTCGGCGGCAACGCCCGCTGCCAGCCCTTCCTTCCGCCCGCCGTTGTAGACGTTGACTGCCACGTCCTTGTTGGCCGGATAGTCAAAGGGTCCTGAGGGGCAGGTCTCGGGGGCGGCGGAGTGCTTGGCGGCGCCAAAGTGGACCACCAGTTCCCCGCGCTGGATCATGCCCGCGAGCACCACGCCGGCCACCACCAGGGCGAGCAGCAGCACCAGGGTGATGCCGTGGGTTATGCGGCGGCGGACGGTCCCGGGGGCATATTCGGGCGTCTCCGGCTCGGGAAACGCCTCGGCCAGCGCCGCGGAGTCTATGACATGGTGCCCGCGCAGGAAGTGCACGTCCTTGGACCGCTTCCGGGCCAGCCGCTCCTCGTAGGCCTGGTCCTTGGCCTGGCGTCTTGCCTCCCGCGCGGCCATGCGCGCCTGGCGTGCGGTGAGCTGGACGCCGTCGTCCGGGGAACCGTCCGGGGAGCTGTCAATCATCGATCACCAACACGCGGGCGTGGAGTATGGTCCGCTGGTGCAGGGCGGTGCGCACAGCCCTGTGCAGCCCGTCCTCAAGGTAAAGCGTGCCGTGCCACTGCACCACGTGTGGAAAGAGGTCACCGAAGAAGGTCGAATCCTCGGCCAGCAGCGCCTCCAGGTCCAGCTGGGCCTTGGTGGTCACCAGGTCGGCCAGGCGGACCTGACGCGGGGCCACGGCCGCCCAGTCCTTGGGCGTGACGTAGCCATGGTCCGGATAGGGTCGCTGGTCGCCCACTGCTTTGAAGATCACTTCTACAGACTATGGATTGGATGTCCCCATGGGAACTGCCGCCCATCCGAGCCGGGGGTGTGTTGCCAAATGGTTACAGTCGGGTTCGGCGCACGGGGCGAAGGCTGCGATCATGGGACCATGACGAGAGAAGCCCCGCCGCTGGCCCTGTTGTTGGACGTGGACGGCCCCATTGCCAGCCCCGTGACCCGCACCGTGTCCGCCGGGATCATCACGAGCCTGATCGCCCTGGTGGCCGAGGGGATCCCCGTGGTCTTCAACACCGGCCGCTCCGACACGTTCATCGCCGAGCAGGTCATGGGCCCCATGATCAACGCCGGACTGCCCGCCCGTTCCGTGGTGCACGCCATCTGCGAAAAGGGCGCCACCTGGTTCAGCTTCACGGCCAACGGCCCGGGCACCGTCCACCTGGACCGCGGGCTGGCCATGCCGGAGGCGTTCGGGGAGGACATCCGCACCCTGGTGGCCGCGCGGTATGCCGAGCTCATGTTTTTCGACGGGACGAAGCGGGCCATGGTGTCCGTGGAGCAGCAGGTCACGGTCGACAACGCCGACTACCTGGCCCAGCAGGACCGCTTCGACGCCGAGGTCCTCGAGCTGCTGGCCCGCCACGACCTCGGCGCGGTCCGGCTCGACCACAGGGCCCCGGCCGCCTCGGGACGTGTTGACTACCGGGTGGACCCCACCATCATTTCCACCGACATCGAGTCCGTCCGCCTTGGCAAGGACCTCGGCGCCAGCCGGGCCGTGGAGCTGCTGGCCGCGCAGGGGATTGTCCCGGAGGCGTGGCGGACCATGGGGGACTCCCGGACCGACTACGCCATGGCCGACTGGCTGCACCACCAGGACCACCGGGTCAAGCATGTGGATGTGCGCCCGGACGACGGCGTTCCCCCGAAGCCATACCCCGTCCTCACCTCGGTGGACCTGGGCCTGGACAGGGACGTCATCCACGATGACGCGGGCGCCGCCTTCCTCAAGGCCTGGCTTGACGCCGTGACAAGCTAGGCGGCGAGGGCCGCGTCCACGGCCGCCACCAGCTCGGGTGCGTCCGGCGTGACCGCAGAGCCAAAGCGGACCAGCACCTCGCCGTCGTGGTTGAGCAGGAACTTCTCAAAGTTCCACTTGACGGGCTCGGCGCCGTCGTTCGTCAATGCGGCGTAGAGGGGGTGCGCGTCGGGGCCGTTGACGTCGGCCTTGGCTGCCAGTGTGAACGTCACGCCGAAGTTCTTGCGGCAGAAATCGGCGATCTCCCCGTCCGTGCCGGGCTCCTGCCCGCCAAACTGGTTGCAGGGCACGCCAAGGATTTCCAGGCCGCGCGCGTGGAACCTCTCGTAGAGGGCCTCGAGCGCGTCATATTGGGGCGTGAACCCGCACTGTGAGGCAACGTTGACCACCAGGACGGCCTTGCCGCCCAGCGCGCCAAGGCTGCTTTCGCTGCCGTCGTTGAGGGTCAGGGGAATGCTCTGCAAGGTTGGGGTAGTCACATTTTCAGTCTATTACACGGCGGCTCAGCTGTTCAGACCGCGCGCAGCCACGGCCCAGGTGCCGGCAGGCGCGCCGTCCCGGACCACCACCAGTTCGTCGGCCAGGTTGACCGCGGCACAGACGTGGTTGGGCACGACCTGGAGGATGTCACCGCGCCGGGGCAGGGGCATCCGCTCCGGGATGGCCACCGTTGCATGGTGTTCGGAGAGGGCCGTGATCCGGGCTTCGGGAATGCCCAGGATGCGCCCGCCTCCCGTGGCCCATGCAGGCTGGTCGGCGCCGAGGACCTTGCTGCCCGCGTCGAGGATCACGTTGCGGCCCGCGCTGCTGACCACGGTGGCGACGGCGGTGAGCGCAACGTCGTCCCACCCGCAGGTGCCCAGCTCCACCTGTTGCGCGTCGTTGAACACGTACACGCCGGGGCGGATTTCATTGAGCACGCCGGCGTCCGCCTCCGCGGCGGTGGGCGTTGACCCACCGCTGACAGTGCCGGCGGCGATGCCGGCGGCCGCCAGGGACGCCACCGCCGCCGAAAGCGCCGCTGCCTCCTGCCCGGCGGCCGCCCGGCGCTTCCCCGGCCCGTAGCCGTGGCCGGGGAACGTGAAGACGCCCGCCACGGCGAGCCCGTTGTCCAGGGCCGCCTGAGCCACGGCGTCCGCCTCTTCCGGGCGGCATCCGCTGCGGTGGTGGCCGCTGTCAATTTCCACCACGACCTGCACGTCGCCGCCTGCCACGGCCCGGCCCAGCTCACGGGCGGCGTCCGCAGAGTCGAGGCCGATCCGCAGTGCCGCACGGGAGGCCAGCGCGCCAACCCGTGCCGCCCGCGCCGGGGTCACCCACAGGGGGTAGGCCAGGAACAAGTCCGTGCAGCCGGCGTCGGCGAACACCTCTGCCTCGCCCAGGGTTGCAACAGTGAGGCCGACGGCGCCCAGCGCCAGCTGGCGGCCGGCGATCTCCGGCACCTTGTGGGTCTTGGCGTGGGGGCGCAGGGAGAGGCCGGCCATGGCGGCCCGGTCCGCCATTGCGGCGAGGTTCCGGTCCATCGTGGCGGCGTCGACGCACAGGAACGGCGTGGAGGGGAACCCGGGGGCGGCAAAGTTGAGCTGATCCATGGCTTCATGATGCCACGCGGGAAGATCCCCGCCACGCCGGGGTGCGGCCCGGGACACAGGGCAAAAAAGTAGTCCCGGAGCCTGCCAAGGCAGGTCCGGGACTACTTTTAGGTGCGGAGGATGGGGGATTTGAACCCCCGAGGGCGTTAACCCAACACGCGTTCCAGGCGTGCGCCATAGGCCGCTAGGCGAATCCTCCAGCTGCCGTGGCGAACACGGCAGGTTCAAGAGTACCTGACGAAGTGCCCAAGTCACGAATCCGGCCCGGCCTCGCAGTCACCGGTCAAGAAAGAGGGGTAGTGGGGCCCCGTTCAAGCCCCACTGCCCCCATTTCTTATGCGGTCCATCGGAAGGCAGACCTTCTTGCAGGGGACGGACGCGCTAGGTGCCAGTCCCTGCACTCCTCCGCGGTGCTCCCTCCGCGGGTGGTGTGCATTCGCAACTTTACAACATTGTCACGCCTGTGTGACATTTTGTGGCCATATATTTCAGAATTTGAAACATTGCCGTCTCAGTTCAACAGGCTGCCCGGGCGCGGCGCCCCGTTGTGGGGCCAGGCACAGGGCCGGCGCGGCCCCGCTTGGGTCCCTATCTGAGTCCTTGCCGTACCGCCAGCGCGGCGACGACAAATCCTGCCACGGCAAAGACGACAGTCATGATCCCCAGCAGCACCTGCTGGTCGGCGTGGTGGTGCACCCGCTGGGTACTGTTGGTGGAGAAGGACTCGATGCGCAACACGGCGGAAATGCCGCAAATGAACGCCAGCGCCAGGAATATCCATTGCAAAATTCCGTAGATCATGACTACCGTCATCTCCTCAGGGCCTCGGGCAGCGGGGCGTGGCGGCCCGGGGCTTAATCGCGGCCAAATGCAGGAGCGCCCCTGTGGCGAACGTACCACCCCGGCCTCCAAATTGGTATGGCCGCACGGCCCCAGCGGCGCCTATCGTGGATTCGCCCGTCCCCGTTCCGTCGGGTAAGCTGATTCCCGGCCCCTCATGTGGCGTCACCCTGTGAACTCCCCCAGGACCGGAAGGTAGCAAGGGTATGCGGGCTCTGGCGGGTGCATGGGGGGTCTTTATTTTCTCCCGGACTTATCCCCAGCAACGCGTAGGAATCTGCTGGCGACCGGCCATTTGTCAGGCAGATTGGATAGGGTTTTAACTGTGAGCGCACCAACAGCCCTGTACCGCCGGTACCGTCCCGATTCCTTTGCGGACGTGATCGGCCAGGAGCATGTGACGGCTCCCCTCATGGCCGCGCTGGAAAAGGACAGGGTCAACCATGCCTACCTGTTCTCCGGCCCCCGAGGCTGCGGAAAGACCACTTCCGCGCGAATCCTGGCACGCTGCCTGAACTGCGCCCAAGGCCCCACCTCACACCCCTGCGGCGAGTGCGACAGCTGCATCGAGCTGGCGCGCGGGGGTGCCGGCTCCCTCGACGTGATTGAAATTGACGCGGCCAGCCACGGCGGTGTGGACGACGCCCGCGACCTGCGTGAGCGCGCCACCTTCGCGCCCATCCGGGACCGCTACAAGATCTTCATCATCGACGAGGCCCACATGGTCACCTCGGCAGGGTTCAACGCCCTGCTAAAGATTGTCGAAGAGCCGCCGGAGCACATCAAGTTCATCTTCGCCACCACGGAGCCGGACAAGGTCATCGGCACCATCCGCTCGCGCACCCACCACTACCCGTTCCGCCTGGTCCCGCCGGAGCCGCTCATGGCGTATTTGGCACGCCTGTGCGAACAAGAAGACGTGCCTGTGGCGCCCGGGGTGCTTTCGCTGGTGATCCGCGCCGGCGGCGGTTCCGTCCGGGACTCGCTGTCCGTGCTTGACCAGCTCATGGCCGGCGCCGGCACAGCCGGGCTGGACTACGAGCTGGCCGTTGACCTGCTGGGCTACACACACGCGTCCCTGTTGGATGACGTAGTGGAGGCCCTGGCCGCCAACGACGCCGCCACCGTGTTCAAGTCCGTGGACCGGGTCATCCAGACCGGGCACGATCCCCGCCGCTTTGTCGAGGACCTGCTGGAGCGCTTCCGCGACCTCATCATTGTCCAGGCCATGCCGGAAAGCGCCCACGCCATCCTGCGCGGCACCCCGGACGAGCTCATTGCCCGCATGCAGACACAGGCCGCCCAGCTTGGTGCCTCCGAGCTCTCGAGGGCCGCCGACGTCACCAACACGGCCTTCAACGAGATGACGGGCGCCACCTCGCCGCGCCTGCACCTGGAACTGCTCGGCGCCCGCCTCCTGCTGCCCGGGGCGGATTCCTCCACCCGCGGCATGGCCGCACGCCTCGACGCCATGGAACGCCGCCTCAACTACGGTGGGGCCCCGGCGGGCGCGGAGTTCGCCGCTGCGGCGCCTTCCCCGGCACCGGCGGCCGCACCCGTCCAAAGTACGACGCCGTCCCTTGCCGACGCCGCCCCCGCCGCCCCGGGCGGCGGGCTGGCTGCCGTGCGCGCCCAACTTGCCAAGGCCAAGGCGGAAGCCGGCGCGCAGATGGCCCGCCGCCACCAAGACGGCGCGCCGGATGCCACCGCCCCGGCGGCCGGGTCCCCGAGGCAGGCGGCCCCGGCGGCCGCCGCCTCGCAGGCGCCAGCTCCGACCGCGCCCGCACCCGTGTCGACACAAGTGCCTGTGGTCCGGGCCCCCGGCCGGGCGCCCACCTGGGACGACCTCGACGCCGCTCCTACGGCCCCCGCAGGGCAGCAGGCGGCTGCCCCGGCTGCGCAGCACGAAACGGCGCCGGCGCCGGAGCGGGCGGCAGCCCGGGTTCAGGGGCAGGCTCCCGCGCCGGCCGCGCAACAGGGACCGACGCCGCAGGCTTCCGGCGGCGGCACGGGGATCGAGGTCATACGCCGCGCGTGGCCGGAAATCCTGTCCAACCTCAGCAACATCCGCAAGGCGTCGTGGGCCATCGTGAACCAAAATGTGGTTCCCCGCGCCTTCGACGGCGAAACGCTCCGGGTGGCACTCCCCACCACGGCGCTGATCCAAACCTTTGGCAACAGCGGCCACGCCGACAACCTCCGCCAGGCCATCCACACCACGCTGGGGATCACCTGCCAGCTTGACCCCATCACGGGCGATGCTCCGGACCCGGGATCGAGCGCTGAGCCAAACCCAAAAGGACCGGCTGACCCGGGGACGGCCGGCATTGCCGGCGGTCCCCGTGCCGGCAATGCGCCCGCCAGCGCCGACCAGCCACCCGCTGCGGCGCCGCAACCGCCTTCGGTCCAGAACCGCCCGCCGGCCCCGACCACCCAGTCACACCCGTCTCCCGCGGCGGTGTCCCCGCCAGCACCGGCCCCCGTGCCGCCGTCCCCGGCAGCACCAGCCCCGGCAGCACCAGCCCCGGCAGCACCAGCCCCGGCCCCGGCCGCACCATCCTCGGCAATGCCAGACCCGATGGCCGGGAACGGGCAGCCGGCGGCCGGGGCGGGCCCCGGAGTTCAGGTCTCGGACTGGGACGGACCCATCCCCGAGGAACCCAGCTGGGCGGACGAACCGCCCTTTGACGACTGGGCCGAGCCCGCAACCCAGCAATTCCGCGATGCCCCGCCCGTGCCGGGAGCACCCCAGCCCGCCCATGCCGCGGCTGCCAAGTCGGCTCCCTCCCATCCCGCGCCGGCGGCCGGGGGGCAGCAACCCACCAGCTCGCCTGGGCACACTCCGGACCCGCGCTCCGGCGGGCAGGCTCCGCCGGAGGCCGAACCGGCCGCGCAGCCAACGGTGCCGTACCGGCCGAAGGTCTCCCCCATTTCGGC
The DNA here is from genome assembly GCF_013376105.1 of Arthrobacter wenxiniae. GTDB lineage: Bacteria > Actinomycetota > Actinomycetes > Actinomycetales > Micrococcaceae > Specibacter > Specibacter wenxiniae. The sequence goes on along the minus strand of NZ_JAAMFM010000015.1, from coordinate 19,745 downwards.
GTGGACCACGGGCTGGGACCTGCCCGCGGACAACCCGGCGGAGACACCCGCGCGAGCTCCCAGGGAGCCGGCGGCACCCCGGCGCAGCCAATTGCTGGCGGCACAGGCAGGGGCTGCCGGATTGGTCAGCCCGCAGGAAGCGCCGCAGGACTGGGGCGTCTCCCTGGGCGGCCCGTCGCGGAACCACGTGGCCGACCCCGGCTGGGGCGCCCCCGCCAACGCCCCCGAATGGGCCCAGCCCGCGGCCTCCCCGTCAACGGGTGCTGCGCCAACCGGTGCCGCGTCCGCCGCTCCCGTCTCGGGCGGCCCATCCCCGGCAACAACGCAGGCGGCGCCCGGCCAGCCGGGGGCCCGTAATGCGGTGGCAGCCCCCTCCCCCGCACCGTCCGCCGCAGCAGGCCAAGCCGATTCGGAGCAGGCAGGCGGGCAGAACGTGTCGGGGGAAACGGCGTCGTACACGTCCCCGGACGCACAGTCCGATGGGGAAAAGCTGAGCAGGTACCAGCGGCTGGCCAACAGCCCCGAGGCGCAGGCCGGCCGCACCCGTGTGCAGGCGCGGCCGGCGGGCACACCGTATGAGGAGGACGTCCCGAGCGAGGATGACGTCACCATCGAGGAGTCGGGCGTGGCCGGGCAGGCCGCCGTGGAGCGTATTCTGGGCGGACAGCTGGTGGAGGAAAGACCGCTCAACGGCGGCAGCTACTGACCCGCACGGCCTTCACTTTCACCCGCCAGCGCCGGAACCAAAAGAATTGAGTCAAAAGTGTACGAGGGAGCAGTCCAGGAGCTCATCGACGAACTGGGGCGCCTGCCGGGAATCGGCCCCAAGTCCGCCCAGCGGCTGGCATTCCACATCCTGGAGGCGGACACCGAGGACATGCAGCGCCTGGTCCGTGCCATCGTCACGGTGAAGGAACGGGTCAAGTTCTGCACCATCTGCGGCAATGTCACCGAGTCCGAAACCTGCACCATCTGCCGGGACGAGCGCCGGGACCCCACTGTCATCTGCGTTGTGGAGGAGTCCAAGGACGTGCTGGCCGTGGAACGCACCCGCGCGTTCAGGGGCCGCTACCATGTGCTCGGCGGCTCCATCAATCCGATTGCCGGGATCGGCCCGGACCAGCTGCGCATCCGAGAGCTGCTGACCCGGCTCAACGACAGCCGGATCGAGGAAATCATCATCGCCACCGACCCCAACCTGGAGGGAGAGGCGACGGCCACGTACCTGTCGCGCATGCTGAAAACGATCGGCATCGCCGTGACGCGGCTCGCCTCGGGCCTGCCCGTGGGCGGCGACCTTGAATACGCCGACGAGGTCACCCTGGGGCGGGCCTTCGAGGGCCGGCGCAACGCACTGACCTAAGGTGCGTGGCCGTCCCGGCCGGCCCCGCTGGAGAAGACGACGGCTCTGAGGAACAAAGAGGCGTCGTCATCTCCAACGCGTCAACGGGTTTGCGTGCGCGAAAGACCCGCCAGCCGCTGCCGGGTGGGCGTGCCGGGCGTCGGAACGTAAAGCACAAAGTGCAGCTCGGGCGCGTCCGAGGGGACCAGCCGGTGCTGGTCAAACACCAGTTCCCCGACCGCCGGGTGGAGGAACACGCGCTGCCGCGAGGAAAAGCGTTCGACGCCCCTGTCCGCCCAGATCCTCGCGAACTCCGGGCTGGCCGCCTGGAGCCTGGCCACCAGGGACGCGTGGGCCGTCGAACCCAGCCGGGGCCCCGCCTCCGCACGGAACTCTGCGACGAAATGCCGCGAGGTCTCCTCCCAGTCCGGCAGCATCCGCCGCAGCTGCGGGTCGGTGAAAATCAGCCACAGCAGGTTCCGCTCGGCAGCGCCCACCCCGGCAATGCGCGAATACAGCAGCGCATACGCGGCGTTCCAGCCGGCAATCCCCCAGTCCGGGGCCACGGCAAACGCCGGAAAGTCCAGCGCGTCCAGCAACGCCTGGAGGTGCGGCGGCGCGGCCTCGATCGCCGCCACCTCCTCGGAGGGGATGGCGGCATAGCCGCCCATGGCCAGCAGGTACTGCTGCTCGGCGGAGGTCAGGCGGAGCACCCGCGCAACCGATTCGAGCACCTGGCGCGAGGCGTTGATGTCCCGGCCCTGTTCCAGCCACGTGTACCAGGTGACGCTGACGGCGGCGAAGGCGGCAATCTCTTCGCGGCGCAGTCCCAGCGTGCGGCTGCGCCCGATGGGGGGCAGGCCCAGTTCGGCACGGACCAGGTTGGCGCGGCGGTCGCGCAGGAACTGTCCCAGCTCCCGGCGTCGTTCTTCAATCACCCCTGTAAATCTAGCACTGCCACTACTAGTACCAGCACCGTCTTCCACCGCCGGGGCCAACGCTGGTTGACTAAGCCCATGCCTCCCTTACGTTCACGCACAGTCACCCACGGACGCAACATGGCGGGCGCCCGCGCCCTCATGATGGCCTCCGGCGTTGCCAAGTCCGACATCGGCAAGCCGATTGTCGCCGTCGCCAACTCCTTCACCGAGTTTGTCCCCGGCCACACCCACCTCGCCCCCGTGGGCAGGATCGTCTCCGACGCCATCCACGAGGCAGGCGCCATCGCCCGTGAATTCAACACGATCGCGGTGGACGACGGCATCGCCATGGGCCACGGCGGCATGCTGTACTCGCTGCCCTCCCGCGACCTCATCGCCGACTCCGTGGAGTACATGGTCAACGCCCACTGCGCCGACGTGCTGGTGTGCATCTCCAACTGCGACAAGATCACCCCCGGCATGCTCATGGCGGCCCTGCGCCTGAACATCCCCACCGTCTTTGTCTCCGGCGGGCCCATGGAAGCCGGCCGCGTGACCCTGACCGACGGCTCCATCCGCTCCCTGGACCTGGTCAACGCCATTTCCGACGCCGTTGACTCGTCCGTCTCCGACGCCGACATCGAGCTCATCGAGGCCAATGCCTGCCCGACCTGCGGTTCCTGCTCCGGCATGTTCACGGCCAACTCCATGAACTGCCTCACCGAAGCCATCGGCCTGTCCCTGCCCGGCAACGGCTCGCTGCTCGCAACGCACACCGCGCGCAAGGCGCTCTACGAGCGCGCCGGCGCCACCGCCGTCGAACTGGCCAAGCGCTACTACGAGGACGACGACGACTCCGTGCTGCCGCGCTCGATCGCCAGCTTCGAGGCGTTCGACAACGCCATGGCCCTGGACATCGCCATGGGCGGCTCCACCAACACAATCCTGCACCTGCTCGCCGCGGCGCAGGAGGCGGGCCTGAAGTACGACCTGGACGACATCGACGCGAAGTCGCGCCAGGTGCCGTGCCTGGCCAAGGTGGCCCCGAACGTGGCCGGCGACAAGACGTACTACATGGAGGACGTGCACCGCGCCGGCGGCATCCCGGCCCTGCTGGGGGAACTGAACCGCGGCGGGCTGCTCCACACGAACGTCCGCTCGGTCCACTCCAACGACCTCACCGGATGGCTGGACGACTGGGACATCCGCGGCGGCAAGGCAACCGCGGCTGCCCAGGCCCTGTGGACGGCGGCCCCGGGCGGCCAACGCTCCTCCACCGCGTTCTCGCAGTCGGCCGAGTGGACGTCCCTGGACACCGACGCCGCCGGCGGCTGCCTGCGCGACGTCGCGCACGCGTTCTCCAAGGACGGCGGCCTGGCCGTGCTGCGCGGCAACATCGCGCTGGACGGCGCCGTGGTCAAGACGGCAGGCGTGGACGAATCCATCTGGACGTTCGAGGGCCCGGCCGTGGTGTGCGAATCCCAGGACGAGGCCGTGGAGAAGATCCTCTCCAAGACGGTCAAGGCCGGCGACGTGGTGGTCATCCGCTACGAGGGACCGCGCGGCGGACCGGGCATGCAGGAGATGCTGTACCCGACGTCGTTCCTGAAGGGCCTGGGCCTGGGGAAGGTCTGCGCGCTCATCACCGACGGCCGCTTCTCCGGCGGCACCTCGGGACTCTCCATTGGCCACGTCTCCCCCGAGGCGGCCTCCGGCGGCACCATCGCCCTGGTGCGGGACGGGGACCTCATCCGCATCGACATCCCCAACCGGTCCCTGGAGCTCCTGGTTGACCCGGCCGAGCTGGACGCGCGGCGCGGGCTGCTCGAGGCGACCACCGGCTACCGCCCGGTCGCGCGGGAACGCGAGGTCTCCGCCGCCCTGCGTGCCTACGCCTCCATGGCCACCAGCGCCGACAGGGGCGCCGTCCGGCAGATCCCCGACGACGTGGTGCTCAGGGGCGCCCCGCGGACTGCGGTGCCCGTGGGGTAGCACTACTTCCGGCGGCGTCGAGAACGGGGGATGCCAGGGATCTGCCTCGGCTTGACGCCGCCCTCGCGGCTTGGCGTTGCGGCCGGGAGCTTACGCGGCCCGGGTGCCGTTCGGCAGCTTCCGTTCCGGCGTGCGCAGCGCGCCTTGGCTGGTGGATTCAAGCACGCCTTGGGAAGAGGGTCCGTTCGCGGGCACCTCCGGGTAGGGGATTGCGTCCGCGACCACCACAAAGGGGTTCATGCCCAGCATCCACGCCACGCGGTCCGTGCGCGCGGCCGGCTGCCCAGTCAGCGGCCCGTAACACGCAGAGTCGCTGTACTGGTCCGTGATGCCGGGAGGAAGCACCGGGAAACCGGGATCCGTTGCCCGGGTCCGAGCCATTCGTGCGACCCTCCCCCTAACCGGCCCCCGGCGGGCCTTTGCCCCCTCCTGGGGCGGGGCGGGCGGAACCACGGCGGGCACCCGGCGTCGGGCGGCTGTCCGTCATGTGGACACCGCAATTCCGGATCGGCAGGGCGCCGGGGCTAAACTTGGCTGCAACTGCCCTCCGCGCCATCAATGCCGCGCGAACAATGCCGCCCAGTCCGCGCGCGGCGCTGTTCGGGAGCGAGTGGCAGTGTATGAATTCTTGTAAAGTTGTTGCGTTAGGTTAGCCGATGAGTGTGCACCCATGAGCTTGATCGTCCAAAAGTACGGCGGGTCGTCCGTGTCCGATGCCGCGGGCATCCTCCGTGTTGCCCGCCGCGTGGTGGCGACCCAGAACGAGGGCCACGAGGTGGTCGTGGTGGTCTCCGCCATGGGCGACACGACCGACGAACTGCTGGACCTGGCAAGCGAGGTGGCCGAACACCCCCCGGCGCGTGAGCTGGACATGCTCATGACTGCCGGCGAACGGATTTCCATGGCGCTGCTGGCCATGGGCATCAGCGCCCAGGGCGGCGTGGCGCAGTCCTTTACGGGCAGCCAGGCGGGCATGATCACCGACGGCATCCACGGCAAAGCCCGCATCATCGACGTGGACCCGCACCGCGTGCGCACGGCCCTGGACAAGGGCAAGGTGGCCATTGTGGCCGGCTTCCAGGGCATGAGCCGCACCACCCACGAGATCACCACGATGGGCCGCGGCGGCTCCGACACCACGGCCGTCGCCCTGGCGGCGGCCCTGAATGCGGACGTCTGCGAGATTTACACCGACGTGGACGGCGTGTACACGGCCGATCCCAGGGTGGTCCCCACCGCCCAGAAGATCAGCAAGATCTCCAGCGAGGAGATGCTGGAAATGGCGGCCTCCGGCGCCAAGATCCTGCACCTGCGGTGCGTGGAATATGCCCGCCGCTTTGGCCTGCCCATCCATGTCCGGTCGTCCTTCAGCGACCACGAAGGAACCTGGGTGCTGCCCAGCCCCGACGACAAAATCAAGTTCACAGAAGGAGTTGCCTTGGAGCAGCCCATCATCTCCGGCGTGGCCCACGACCGGTCCGAAGCCAAGGTCACAGTGGTCGGGGTGCCGGACATCCCCGGCAAGGCCGCCATGATCTTCGGCATCATCGCCGGCGCGCACTCCAACATTGACATGATTGTGCAAAACATCTCCACCAAGGGGACCGGCAAGACCGACATCTCCTTCACCCTCCCCATGGTGGAAGGGGAGGACGCGCTCTCAGCCCTGCGCACCAAGCAGGACGAGGTGGGTTTCGAGGACCTGATCTACGACGACAAGATCGGCAAGCTCTCCCTGATCGGCGCCGGCATGCGCTCCAATCCCGGCGTGTCCTACAGCTTCTTCCAGGCACTGTCCGACGCCGGCGTGAACATCGACTTGATTTCCACCTCGGAGATCCGCATTTCCGTGGTGACGCGCGCGGACCTGCTGGACACGGCAGTCCGCGCCGTGCACCAGGCCTTCGGGCTCGACGGCGAGGACGAGGCCACCGTCTACGGGGGCACCGGCCGCTGACCATTCGCTGGGCGTATTAAAAGGGTGCCTGCCGCGTCTTGCCGCGGCCGGCACCCTTTTTGTCCTTCATTCCGCCGGCTCAGGCGGGCTCCTGATCCTTGTCGACGGCGTAGTGGTGCCCGTCGGAATCGGTCCGCTGCTCAAAGTGGGCCAACTGCGCTTCGCTTGCATCTTCAAAGGCATCATGTCGATGCACCACCGGTGCATCCGGGTCTCCCTGGTCCGCGGGGCCAAAGACCTTCTGGAATTTCTCCGTGGCGTGCATGAACCGGGTGACGAACCTCTCGTCGCGTGCCATGATCAACACCCCCTCTCCAGCTGGACGTAGGGTGATCCATGTCTCCTCATCCTAGTTGACCAGCAGTCAAAAAGATAATAAAAACATACCCTAATTGTCCGCGCACAGCCGGTCCCGAAATGGCGTGACGGCGGCTACCGCAGGGACTGGTCGTCGGGGTCCTTGGGCACCAGGTAAGTGGTCCCATCGGCGCGGGCGACGGTGGTCCACTGCTCCGTCGCCGCCTGTTGGCGGGCCAGCAGCTCCTTGTTTTGTGCCGTCATTTCATGGTCCAGCGGACTGCTCTGGGCAGGGCCGAAGATCATGCGCAGGCGGCCGGTAAAACGCATGAACCGCTGGACGCGTGGTTCGTCTGCCATGGGGGATCCTTCATCGTCTTGGGAGGCAATGGGATTCATAGTACCGTCTTACTTAGTGCACTAACTAATGCCGCGCGTGCCGACCCAGGAGATGTTTGTGACTGTCCAGGACAACGACCTGCTGCTGGAACGCCAGCTATGCTTTGGGCTCAGCGTGGCCTCCCGCAGCGTCATCGCCGCGTACAGGCCGGTGCTGGCCAAGTTGTCACTGACCCACCCGCAGTACCTGGTCATGCTGGCCCTCTGGGAACAGGCGCCGCGCCAGGTCAAGGACATCGGCGGGGCCCTCCTGCTCGAACCGGCCACGCTGTCGCCCCTGCTCAAGCGCCTGGAAGCCCTGGGCTACGTCACCCGGCGCCGGTCCGAGGAGGACCGCCGGGCCCTTGCCGTTGACCTGACCCCGGCCGGGGCCGCCCTGCGCGAGAAGGCCCTCTCCGTACCCGGCACCATGCTGGCACGGCTGGGCCTGGACCGCGACTCGGCCATTGCCCTGCACCACAGCATGACCGCGCTGATCGAGGCCGCCACCCGAGCGGACGGCGTGGCGGATAATTAGACCATGACCCCACCGACTCCGCCCCTCGACCGGGACACGTGGCGGGCCCGCGAGGCAGCACACCAGGAGCGGGTGGACCGCTACGCCGCTCCGTACCTGGCCCGCCGGTCCGCCGGCCGGTTGCACCCCGTGGAGGACTTCCTATTCACCTACTACACGCAAAAGCCCGGCCAGCTGCGCCGCTGGCACCCCGGAGCGGGCGTGGTCCTGCAGGGCGCCGGGGAGCGGCTGGGCTGGAAGTTCTACCGCCCGGCGGACGACGCCGGCACCCGGGTTCCGGGGGCACCCGGCCCGGGTGCCGGCGTCGTGCTTGACGCAAAGGCATTGAGGGAACAGCGCAGGGATGCGCTGGAATTTGCCCGGATCATCCTGGGCCGGACAGCCGCGCGGCCCGCACAGTTTGGCTGCTTTGGCCTGCATGAATGGGCCATGGTGTATAAACAGGAGGCCAACGCGGTCCGGCATGAATACCTGGAGCTGCGCCTCGGCGCCGGCGGCACGGACGCCGTGGTCGAGGAGAACCGGATCCGCTGCACACACTTTGACGCCTACCGCTTCTACACGCCGCAGGCGTCGGGGCTCAACGAACTCAGGCCCACGCGGGCGACCCAGCGCGAGCTGGAACAGCCCGGCTGCCTGCACGCCAACATGGACCTGTACAAGTGGGCCTACAAGCTTTCGCCGGCGCTGCCAAGCGAACTGGTCATGGACTGCTTTGAGCTCTCGTGGCGGATCCGCGCCATGGACATGCGGGCCTCACCGTACGACCTTGCCGCGTGGGGCTACCCGCCCATCCCGATCGAGACGGCGGCCGGCAAGGCAGACTATGTGGCCCGCCAGCGCGCCTTCAGCGCCGAGGCGGCAGTGCTGCGGGGCCGGCTCAGCGCGGCGCTGGACGTCCTCGGCGCCGCCCCCTGACAGACCCTCGGTTGCAAGCGGGGCGTTATTCCTCAACCCTCGGTTGCAAGCGGGGCGTTATTCCTCAACCCTCGGTTGCAAGCGGGGCGTTGTTTGACTGCACTCCCGGACCCCTGCGGGAGGATTGATGAGAACCGCCCCGATCGCGCGGGAGGGTCGGCAGAAACCGCCCCGATCGCGCGGGAGCGACGGCAGAAAACGCCCCGATCGCGCGGGAGGGTCGGCAGAAAACGCCCCGATCGCGCGGGAGGGTCGTTCAGGCGAGGTCGGCGGGCTGGGGTGCCAGGCGCTCGGCCATGACGGCGTACCCTGTCGGGGCGCGCGGGAACCGAAACCAGGGGGCAAGTCCTGCCGACGGGTGGGGGCCGCCCCGCCGTGCGGCGAAACGACCCCCGTCAATGTGGTGCTGCTAGGGCGTGACGTGGAAGGCCCCGAAGGAGACCTGCCCGCCGTCCCTGTCCAGCAGGACCAGCGTATCGAGTCCGTTCTTGGTCCCCTCCGGAACCGTGAAGGTGATGGTTCCTTCAGCGTCTGCCAGGAACCAGCCGAACCGCTGCCCGTGCTGGTTCAGGTAGACGTAGCCCCACTGCCTGGCGGGTGCGCCGTGCACCGTGACGGTGTCGCCGACGCTGTACTTGCCGTCCTTCAATCCCAGCTCGACGGGCGGCTGGCCCTTCAGGTTGGCCCTTTCAAGGGACGGCGAGAACGTGGGCTTGGCGGGGACATCAGGCAGCGCCAGCGCGGCCACCGGCAGGTGCGCGGCGGTGGTCTTTGCGCCGTTGTGCCCGGTGGCCGCAACGGTGGATGCCTGGACCTGGCCCGCGGCCAGCTCGTCAGCGGTCACGTCCCGGCTGGACACGAACGTGGCGGACTCGCCCGGCGCCAGGGCGTCGACCGGGGAGCCGGCGCCGGGCGCGGCCACGTCCGTAAGCATCACGTTGCCGGAGTTGGTCACGGTGACGGTGGTTGTGACGGTGTCGCCGGCGTTGGCGAACCCGTCACCGTCGACGTCGTTCCAGGCCACGGAGGCGGTGCCGGTGAGCTGCGGGTTGCGCACCAGCAAGTCCACTTCGTCGCCGGTGATGGTGTAGTTCTGCGTCGCCGCGCCGGTTCCCGTGACCTGCCACGTTGTCACGGGGACGAAAAAGCCGTTGGAGGCTTCCGCCGCCGTCACCACGTGCTTGGGCGTGGTGCAGTTGTAGCTGCCCCACACCGCCAGGGTGAGGAACCGGCAGTTGCCGGCGCCCGGCGGCACGAAGGGTGCCACGTTCCCGGACTGGGGCACCACGGCTTCGGTGATGTTGCCGGTGCTGGCCACGGCGAAGGCGTACGGGACGGAGTCGCCGGCCGCATACGGGTTGGCCGCCAGGTCCCGGCCGGCGTCGTTGCGGGCGCCGGTGATGGCGGCGCCCACAATCGTCTCGGTCGCGCCGCCCGTGATGGTCACGGGAACCGAGGCGCTGAGCACGTGGCCCAGCACGGTGGCCCGGGCCGTGATGCTGGTGCCGCCTGCCTTGGCGTAGGCCGGGATGGTCACGGGAACGGTGACCACCGCCTGGCCGCCCGCCGGAATGGAGGGTAGCTGTGCAGATCCGAATTCCCAACCGGGCTGCGGGGCAAATGTCGCCGTGGCACCGTCGATGGGCGCCGCGGAGGTGTTGGTCACGGTAATGGACGCTGAGACCGTGGCGCCGTTGCTCCCCGTAACGGGCGCTGCCGCCAGGCCGGCGTCGCAGAATGCATCGACCCAGCCGGCGTTGAACTTGCCGAAGGTGATGGTGTTGGAATCGCCCTCGTACAGGATCCCGTAGCTGCCGTCCGAAAGGGCCGTGATGGTGGAATAGCTCATGGTGCCGGGCTTGAACTGCTTGCCGGCGCTCCAGGTGGCGCCGTTGTCGCACGAGTAGCGGACGGTGCCGTTGGAGCGGGACGAGCGGTTGTTGGCATTGGAGAACAGCAGCACCTTGGCGGCTGCGGAACCCTCGGCGGCGTCGGGGAACATGCGGGTCAGACCGGCGTTGTTGGTGGGGTCCACCAAGGCGGAGTCGTAGCTGACTGCACCGTAGCTGGCGCCGCCGTCGGCGGAAATGGCCACCTTGCGCCCGCCGCCGTTGGCGCTGTCGCGCGAATTGAGCATGACGCGCCCGTCGGAGAGCTCCACCACCTTGTTTTCATCCATGCCGGTGCCCACGAAGGCCCCGCGCCGCCACGTCGAGCCGTGGTCGTCCGAAAAGACGCTGTAGGCCTGGATGACGGTGCTCCCGTCGGCCTGCTTGACCTTGCCGGCGTACTGCTGGATCAGACGGCCCTTGTACTGGCCGTACTTGAGCTGGATGCCCTCCCCGGAGGAGGCGAACATGCCCGCGACGCCGCCCACGTTGGCCACGCCGTTGACCGTGGCGCCCGCAGGCTTGGCCACCGAGGTGAGCAGCGGACCGGCGAAGCCCGCGTAGCTGGATCCGGCGGGGTAGGCGGCCGGGACGGGCAGCGACGGCATGTTGGCCGGGTCCGTGGACCAGCTCAGGCCGCCGTCCGTCGAGACGGAGACCTCTGTGCCGATGACCTGGCGGTCGGCGTCGTCGTTGCTGAAGGTGCTGCCGGCAAAGCCCTGGTCCTTGGAGTAGACGTGGAAGTTGAAGATCGTGCCGGTCTCCTTGTCCACCACAAAGCTGGGATCGCTGAAGCCGTAGCGCAGGACCCCGGGGGCCGCGACCTGTCCGCGGGCGATGTAGGTGGGCGCACCCCACGTCCTGCCGCCGTCCGTGCTGCGGCGCTGGACAATCGAGTTGGGCGACGGCGAATCCCCGCCGTCGGGGCGGCCGTCGTAGGCGGCCAGCAGCACGCCGTTGCCGAGGTCCGCCAAGGCCGGGATGCGGTAGTACCTGCCCAGGACGGGATCGATGGCGTTGTCGCCGTTGCTCGCAAGCACCTGCTCCGCATAGCTCGGGGCGGCGGCAGGCACGGCGGCGGCAGGCACGGCGGCCGGGACAGCGCCCAGGGCGGGCGACACCATGGTCGCGAGCAGGCCTGCACTCAGCGCGCCGGCGACGGCAATCCGGGGCCCGCTCTTCCAGCGGCGCAATTTCTCGGTGGACTTCATGTGATCCTTTCGAGCGGCCATCAAGGGGCCGTAATGAATTGGACGAAAGCACATCCCGTTCAAGGTTGTCCCGTCCCGATGACCCGGGAGGTGGGATGTGGTACCACCGTACTATGTGATGGATCACATGGATAGCCGCGCGCAAGAACTCGAGGCAATGTTTCGCCGCCAATGCCGCCCGCCACCGATTCCGGGAGTTGGCAAACACTCGTCTAGAATGGAGGGGCAAGCTCGCGGAGCGCTTCATCTACCGGTTTTCAGGCCGCAATCGCCTGGCCAAGGACGGCGTAAGACGGCACTCCGCGGCCACCCCCTTTTAAACAGGAGTCCAACGGATGCCCCGGATCGTTGTTGATGTCATGCTCAAGCCCGAAATCCTCGACCCGCAGGGAAAGGCCATTGTTGGCGCCCTTCCCCGCCTGGGTTTCAACGCCTTCTCCTCCGTCCGCCAGGGCAAGCGCTTTGAACTGACGGTTGAGGGCGACGTGACCGATGAGATCCTTGCCCAGGCCCGCGAGGCCGCGGAAACCATGCTCTCCAACCCGGTCATCGAAGACGTGGTCAACGTCGAAGTGGTGGCGGACCAGCCATGACTGAAACCCCCCTAATCGGCTCGTACCCGGCGGGCCAGGGCGGCGCGCCCCTGAACGGTGCCCGCATTGGCGTGGTCACCTTCCCCGGCACCCTCGACGACCGCGACGCCGCCCGCGCGGTGCGCGTGTCCGGTGCCACCGCCGTCGAACTGTGGCACGGCGATTCCAGCCTGGGCGGTGTTGACGCCGTCATCATTCCCGGCGGCTTCTCCTACGGCGACTACCTGCGAGCCGGCGCCATCGCGCGGTTCGCGCCACTCATGGCCAAGATTGTGGACGCCGCAAATTCGGACGCGTTGCTGCCCGTTCTGGGCATCTGCAACGGCTTCCAGATCCTGACCGAGGCGCACCTGCTTCCCGGTTCGATGATCAAGAACGACCACCTCAAGTTCCTGTGCCGCGACCAGGTCCTGCGCGTGGAAAACAATGCCACAGCCTGGACCAACGCCTACGCGGCCGGCCAGGACATCACCGTGCCCCTGAAGAACCAGGACGGCCAGTACATCGCCGATGAGAAAACCCTTGACGCCCTCGAGGCCGAGGGCCGCGTGGCCTTCCGCTACGTGGGCGCCAACCCGAACGGCTCGCGCCGGGACATTGCCGGCATCTCCAATGCCGCCGGCAACGTGGTGGGCCTCATGCCGCACCCCGAGCACGCCGTGGAGGCCGGCTACGGCCCGGGCCACACCGGCACCGACGGACTCGGATTCTTCACCTCCGTCCTGAACACGCTTCTGGGAGGCAAGTAAATGTCTGACGTATCCACCGATTCTGCGCAGAAGTTCAACATCGACACCGTTGAAAACGCCGCCGCCACCCCGGACGTCCAGCTGCCCTGGGCCGAGCTGGGCCTGAAGCAAAACGAGTACGACGACGTCGTGAAGGTTTTGGGGCGCCGCCCCACCGGCGCGGAGCTCGCCATGTACTCCGTCATGTGGAGCGAGCACTGCTCCTACAAGTCCTCCAAGAACCACCTGCGCCAGTTTGGCGAGAAGGTCACCGAGGAAATGAAGAAGGACATGCTGGTGGGCATCGGCGAAAACGCCGGCGTCACCAACCTCGGGGACGGCTGGGCCGTCACGTTCAAGATCGAAAGCCACAACTCGCCGTCGTTCGTGGAGCCCTACCAGGGCGCCGCAACCGGCATTGGCGGCATTGTCCGGGACATCATCTCCATGGGCGCCCGCCCCGTGGCCGTCATGGACCCGCTGCGCTTTGGCGCCATCGACCACCCGGACACGGCCCGCGTCATGCACGGCGCCGTGGCGGGGATCGGCGGCTACGGCAATTCCCTGGGCCTGCCGAACATTGGCGGCGAGATGGTCTTTGACCCGATCTACCAGGGCAACCCGCTGGTCAACGCGCTGGCCGTGGGCGTCATGCGCCACGAGGACATCCGCCTCGCCAACGCCTCCGGCCTGGGCAACAAGGTGGTCCTGTTCGGCGCGCGCACCGGCGGCGACGGCATTGGCGGCGCCTCCGTGCTGGCGTCGGAGTCGTTCGACTCGACCAAGCCGTCCAAGCGCCCCGCCGTCCAGGTGGGCGACCCCTTCGCCGAGAAGGTGCTGATCGAATGCTGCCTGGAGCTGTTCAAGGGTTCCCTGGTGGAGGGCATCCAGGACCTCGGCGCCGCGGGCATCTCCTGCGCCACCAGCGAGCTGGCCTCCAACGGCGACGGCGGCATGGAGGTCGAGCTGACATCCGTGCTGCTGCGCGACCCCACCCTGACCCCGGGTGAGATCCTCATGTCCGAGTCGCAGGAACGCATGATGGCCGTGGTCTCCCCCGGCAACGTGGCCGCGTTTGAGGCCGTCATGGACAAGTGGGCCGTGGAGTACTCCTGGCTCGGCGAGGTCACGGGCACCGGCCGCCTCATCATCAAGTGGGAGGGCGAAGTCATCGTCGACGTGGACCCGCGCACCGTGGCGCACGACGGCCCCGTCTATGATCGCCCGTACGCCCGCCCCGACTGGCAGGACGCCCTCCAGGCGGACACCTTCACCGGTTCCGTGCAGGACGCCGGGCGCCCCGCCACCCCGGAGGAGCTCAAGGCCGCCGTGCTGGAGCTCATCGCCTCCCCCAACATGTGTTCCAAGGACTGGATCACCAACCAATACGACCGCTACGTGGGCGGCAACACGGCCATGGCGTTCCCGGACGACGCCGGCGTGGTCCGCGTGGACGAGGAGACCGGCCTGGGCGTGGCCCTGGCCACCGACGCCAACGGCCGCTACACCTTCCTGGACCCGTACCACGGCGCGCAGCTGGCCCTGGCCGAGGCCTACCGCAACGTCGCCACCTCCGGCGCCATCCCCATGGCGGTCTCCGACTGCCTGAACTTTGGCTCCCCCGAGGACCCGGACGTCATGTGGCAGCTGGCCGAGGCCATCCGTGGCCTGTCCGACGCCTGCATGGAGCTCGGCATCCCGGTCACGGGCGGCAACGTCTCGCTGTACAACCAGACGGGCAGCACGCCGATCCACCCCACCCCCGTGGTGGCCGTGCTGGGCAGGTTCGACGACGTTGCCCGCCGCACGCCGTCGGGCTGGGCCGAGGACGGGCAGGCCATCTACCTGCTGGGCACCACGGCCGCCGAGCTGGACGGCTCCGAGTGGGCCAATCTCCGCGGCCACCTGGGCGGCGCCGCGCCGAAGGTGGACCTGCAGCGTGAACGGGAACTGGGCGAGATCCTGATCAACGCCTCCCGCGACGGCATGGTCGACGCCGCGCACGACCTCTCCGAAGGCGGCCTGGCAGCTGCCCTGGTGGAGTCCTCGCTCCGTTTCAACACCGGTGCCCGCGTGGCCTTGGACGAGGTTGCCGCCCGTGACGGCGTTGACACCTTCACCATGCTGTTCTCAGAGACGCAGGGACGCGCCATTGTGGCCGTTCCGCGCAGCGAAGAGGTCCGCTTCAACGACATGTGCACCGCCCGCCGCTTCCCGGTCTCCCGGATCGGCGTGGTGGACGCGGCCGGCGGGGCCCTGGACATCCAGGGCCTGTTCACCGTCCCGCTGGACGAGCTCCGCGAGGCGCACGAGGGGACCCTTCCGAAGCACTTCGGCTAGTCCCCAAACTGTGACGCAGCAGGTGCACGAATTCGGCGAATTCCGCACACCTGCTGCGTCACAGTTGCTTAAACGAGGGACCGGGCCGCCTGCAGGTAGGACCTCGTGACGTTGCGCTGGGTCAGCTTCGTCACCGGCGAGCCCAGCCTGAACAGCAGCCCGGACGGCTTGCTGAACGCCAGGAGGCGGAAGTAGACGCCGCCGTCGGACGCCTTCATGGCGAGGAAGGCCTCCTCGCCGAGCGCCGGATGGCCGGGCAGCGTGCCGTAGCCGAACCCTGCCAGCTCCACCTCGGTGCCGTCGCTGCGCAGCACGCCGGTGCGCTCCAGCGCCCAGACCACCTGGCACGGGACCGGCAGCCGGAGGTCCCCGACGCCGAAGCCGCTCACCACCCGTGCCCCGGCCACGGCGCGCGGGGGAGCTGAGACACGCAGGCCCGCGCGCCGTTGGATCTGCCAGCTCATGATTCCCTCGGCCAGCGCCTTGAACGCTTCGTCGCCGGAACCCACGCGGATCTGCCGGTCCACGTGGTCAAAGCCGTCCGGCCACGTGCCGGAGCCCGTCGGTTCCTCGGCAATGAGGCGCGTCCTGCCCAGTTCCGGATAAAACAAGCCGTCGCGGCTAGCCTTTGGCAACACGCGCGCTCCAGTCCAAGGCTGCCTGTTGCTTTTTGGTCATCCCGGCCACCACCAGGTCGTAGGAATCCTCCAGCATGTCCAGCACCGTGCCAGCGTCCACCACCGAGCAGTCCACCGTGTTCCAGTGCCGCTTGTTCAGGTGGTAGCCGGGGACGATGCCCGGGTTGGCGGAGCGCAGCTGGGCGGCCAGCAGGGGGTCGCACTTCAGGCTGATGGACAGTACAGGCTGGTTGAAGTCGCCCAGCGCAAACACCTTTCCCGCCCGGCTGTCCCCGTCGCTGGGGGCCCTGACCTTGAAGACGGACGTTTCCGGCCCAAAGGGAAAGTCCTCGTAGCTGCCGGGAAACCTTAGGGCCGCGGCCCGGAGCCCGTCCGCACCGAGGCTCATGGCGCGGCCGTTCCGGGCTTCTTCACGGCGTACGTGAGCTGGGCAAACTGGCCGAACATGCCGGCGCTGCGCAGTTCCAGCCGGTCCGGACCGAGATTGCGCGGGAGCAGCGGCGCGCCGCCGCGAAGCAGTGCGGGGGCCATGGTCACGACCAGCTCGTCGAGGGCGCCGATGTCCAGGAACTGGCCGGCCAGCCCGCCCCCGCCCACCACCCAGACATCCAGGGCACCGGCGTCCGCGATGATGCCCGGCAGGGCGTCCGCAACGGCGCCGGAAACAAACCTGACGTCGGCGCCGTCGGGCACGGGCAGCTCGCGGGAGGTGAACACATAGGTCGGCCTGTCCCCGTAGTATTGCTGCCACTTGGCAGGGTTCTCCAACAGCTTTTCCTCGCGCAGCACCCACTCGTAGGTGGTGGATCCCTCCACAAAAACACCCATCCCCGCCATGAACGCCGCAATGTCCGGGGAGCCGGCGTCGTCCACGGCAAAGAGCCAGGCGAGCGAGTTGTCGTCGTCGGCCAGGTACCCGTTGAGCGTGCTGGCCGTGTAGTACACAATGCGGGTCATGGGTTCCACGCTACCTGAACCATGCCGATGCGCGGCGACGAAATCACCCTGTGCAAAACGCCCCCAGGGGCGCCGAACGCAGCACCGCCAGGGCGCGCCGCTCCGTCAGGACTTCGGCCGCGTCCTGCCGGGAAATATCCATGCTTCCGTTCTCCTTGTCCAGCTGTCCCGCGTCCGCACGGGCCGTCATTTCACGCCGAGGTAGTCTTCCAGCAGCACAACTTTCAGTCCGGCAGCCTTCTGCGCCTTCATGAAGGCCGCCAGGTCGGCCGGAAATTCGGGCCGGAAGTGGATCAGCACGATGTCCCCCGGACGAAGTGCACCGCCCACCTGGTACTGCATGGACCGTGCGTTCGCCTTCGCCTTCCAGTCCACGATGGCCCTCATGCCGCATTCGGCCGCGGCCCTGCGCACGGCCTCGGTGTACGGGCCGCCCGGCGGGCGGAAGAGCACCGGGCGCCGGCCGAAGTACTTTTCCTCATAGTCCGCCATGCCGCAGATCTCCGCCTTGACCTGGTCGTAGGGGAGGCCGATGAAGCCCAGGTTGTGGGTCATGGTGTGGTCTTCAATGAGGTATCCGGCGTTGAGGTAGGCGTGGTAGAAGGCAGCATGCCCGGCAATGAAGGTGTGCGCCAGGAACAGCGAGGCCTTGATGCCATTCTTCTCCAGCAGCGCCAGGTCCGATTCCCGCTTCACCGCACCGTCGTCAATGGTCAGGAACACCACCTTTTGCCCGGTGGGGATGCTGGTGATGACCGGGACCATGCCGTTTTCAATCGGCGGCAGCGTGTAGTCCGGCACCAGTGTCCCCAGGGTGCTGTGGCGCCCCGTCCTCGGGTCCACCGTGTCGGCCGCCGGCGCGGACGACGCCGGAACGCCCGTTGCGCCGGGGCCCGCGGCTGCCGCCGTGGCTGCCGCCGTGGCTGCGCCGGGCGCCGTCGTGACTCCGGCGGACAAGCGAAGGGCCCCGACGGCGAGTGCGGCGAGGACTGCCACCACCGCGCCCAGGACAATCCAGCGGGAGGTGTTGGTCGCGGTGCGGAGGTGGTGGGGCATGGGCGTCCTTCGGTGGTGTCTAGAGCCCCAGCATTCCGGCCTCGATCTTGGGGCAGGTGTCCATGACGACGTCCAGCCCGGCGTCGGCGGCCCGTTGGGCGGCGGCCTCGTCGATGACGCCCAGTTGCAGCCACACGGCCTTGGCACCCACGGCAATGGCCTGGTCCACCACTGACCCTACCTTTGACGAATTGACGAAGCAGTCAACGACGTCAATGTTTCCGGGAACGTCGGCCAGGGCCTTGTACCCCTTGGCGCCGTGAACGTCGTCGCCCTTCAGGCTCACCGGGATGATCTCCTGGCCCAGGTCCCGCTGCAGGAACAGCGACACGCCCAAGGCGGCACGCAGCGGGTTGTTGGACAGCCCCACCACGGCCCAGCGGCCCGGGGTGGTCAGCAGGCGGCGGACGGTGGCGGGATCGTTGACGTGGGCCATGTCTCCAATATTAGGCCGCCACGGCGCAAGCGGAGGGATGACCGCGCCCAACGGGCCGTGACGGTATGGGGGTCAGTGGTTAGGCGACGCTGAAGGACTCGTCGGCGCCGGGGCGGTCGTTGTCCCCGGTGTCGGTTTCGGGTTCCTCATCCTCGTCGTCGTCAAGGTCGTCGAAGTCCACGTAGTCGTCGCTGGTCAGCTCCTCCGTGTAGAGGGACCAGAACTCGTTGGGGCCGGCCGCCGGCGGGTCCAGGACCTTCAGCTGGGATTCGAAGGACTTCCTGACCGCCGAGAATTCCTCGTCGTCCTCCGGGCCGGGTGCGTCGCGGTCAATGGAGCCCCAGGCGGACACGATGCGGACGAAGGTGTCCAGGCTGGAGGCAATGAGGGATTCGTCGTCCTCGCAGACAAAGAGCACCGAGCCCTTCTTGCGGTCGACCACCACAAACTGGAAGTCGTCGTCGTTGCACACCACGGCGCGTCCGGCGGGATCGTTGTGGTACGGGGGCTTCAGCCAGGTGCCATCCATCGGCATGTCCTCCAACGCCGAGGGGTGCAGCGGCTCAAGCGCCGCCCAAATTCTGGAATCGTTCATGGCTTCCTCCTGCCCTTAATCCCGACACTAACCACCGGGAACCGTGCCGTCAATGGAATATTTCTACCGGGCCGGAACCACCGCCGCATTACTCTCAAAGCGCCGGTTGCGCAGCACCGGCAGGAATTCGCGCACTTCCTCGATGCGCTTGTGCGTCACGTCCGCCGTGGCCACGCCCTCCGCCTCCTCCTCCAGGAAGTCCTGCGGAATGCCCATGGGGTCCAGCACCGCCGAGTGGCCGATGCAGTGGTCGCTGGAGGTGCCGGCCGCCGCAATCCACACCGTGTTTTCAATGGCGCGCGCCTTCAGCAGCGTCTCCCAGTGCTCCACCTTGTGGTCCCCCTTGAACCACGCCGCGGCGACGCAGATCAGGTCCGCCCCCGCCAGTGCCAGCGCCCGCGCTTCCTCCGGGAAGCGGATGTCGTAGCAGGTCATGATGCCCACCCGGAAGCCGCCGATGTCCACAAGGGTCACCCCGTTGTCGCCGGGCTTGATCTTCCGCGACTCCTGGTAGGAGAACGCATCATAAAGGTGCAGCTTGCGGTAGGTGCCCAGGATTGCCCCGTCCTCGTCCACGGCCACCAGCGTGTTGTAGGGGCGCGCCTCGCCGCTGGATTCGTACCCGCCGGCAACCACGGCGATGCCAACGTCCGCCGCGATGCGGGAGATGCCCTGGACAAAGGTGGTCCATTCCGCGTCCACGGCGGCCGCGAACTCGCCCGCCACGCGGCCCACGGAAAACATGGATTCCTCGGGGAAGACAATCAGGCGCCCGCCGTCCGCCCGGGCCTCCGCGGCCAGCCGGCGCATGACCGCCAGGTTCCCGGCCACCTCGCCGCCCGGGTTGAACTGTCCAACGCTGACCTTCATGACTTCTTCCTTACCGTGGGTTGACTTACCTCCAGCGTAGTCTTCCCGGCCCCCAAAAAAGGAGGGGCGACGGCGGAACGTGAGTTCCGC
>NZ_JAAMFM010000014.1 GCF_013376105.1 Arthrobacter wenxiniae | reverse complement strand
GTTTCCCCGCGCACAGCCACCCCCGACACCCGCTAGAATTGACGTACTATGGCCAAATCCACTGACTCAGCACCCTCCGCCTCCGACAAGCCGAAGCGCTCACTCTTCAGCCGCGCACCGAAGGACGGTGCGAAGAAGAAGGACAAGAAGCCCGGCCGCCTCAAGCAGATGGTGGACATCTTCAAGATGACCCGCCGCCATGACCCCATGGTCACCTGGATCATGCTTGGCGCCTTCTTCGGGCTGATCCTCGTCTCCCTGCTGGTGTCGCTGCTGATTCCCCCGCATTCGTGGATCAACGGCCTGCTGATAGGCATTCCGCTGGGCCTGCTGGCGGCGCTGCTGCTGATGTCCCGCCGCGCCGAGCGTGCCGCCTACGCCCAGATTGAAGGCAAGCCCGGAGCCGCCGGAGCTGCCCTGAGTTCGCTGAAGAAGGGCTGGATCGTTGAGGAGCAGCCTGCCGCGGTGAACCCGCGCACCCAGGACGTGGTGTTCCGCGCCATCGGCAAGGCGGGCATCGTCCTGGTCACCGAAGGCCCCTCCACGCGCATCAAGGGCCTGGTGGACGCCGAACGACGCCGCCTGGGCAGGATCCTGCCCAACGTGGCCATCACTGTCATTGAGACCGGCAAGGACGAGGGCCAGGTCCCGATCGCCAAGCTGACCAAGAAGATGAACAAGCTCAAGGGCGAGCTGACCAAGGTCGAGGTGGCCGCCGTCAACAAGCGCATCAGCTCCATGGGCAACAAGCTGCCCATCCCGAAGGGCATCGACCCCTACAAGGCGCGCCCGGACCGCAAGGCTGCACGCGGGCGCTAGCTCCGCCCGCCAGGAAGGCCCCGTTCCCCTGTCCGCCCGGACAGGAAAACGGGGCCTTCCTGCATTTCACCGGCTGGGACGCAGCGGGGCGAAACCGCAGCCCTGTCGGCCCGCAACGGCACGGGTGGCCTGCCCTACCGCCGGACCAGGACCGTCTTCATGGCACGGTCGTGCAGCCCGCGCTGGTCGGCATCGACGATGACGGCCGGAATGAGCAGGCACAGGAGCACGGCGCGGACCACGCCGGCGAGCAGGCCGGCAGGGGCGCCGTCGAGCTTCCGGACCTGGATGCGCATGATCCGGTGGCCCACGCTGTAGCCAAGGGTGCCCACGAGCACCATCTGCTCCACGGCAAAAATGCCCAGGATGGCGGTGGAGTTGGTGTGGAAAAATGCTGCCGCAATCAGGTAGCACAGGCCCCAGTCAATACAGATCGCAACGATCCGCCGCCCTGCGCGGGCCATGGAACCGCGCCCGGATTCCGGCAACCCCAACCGTTCGCCCGGGTATTTGGATATATTGGAAGTGTCAGGCCCACTGAGCCAGGAACCGATGTCTTTACGATCTACCACCCCTCCAGCCTACCGGTGGCGGGCCACAGCGCACCCACCGGGTCGCCGGCAAGGAGGGGTTGTAACGTGCCGGAAACATTTCTGACACCCTTGAGTAATGGCATCGACATAGTCTTTTCCCAGTTGCGTCAAGCACCCAAGGCCGAACCCAATCGGCTGTGAATCCAGAACGCCAAGGAGCGTAGATGTTCAAGAACGCTGAAGAAGTCCTGCAGTTCATCAAGGACGAAGATGTGAAATTCATCGACATCCGATTCACCGACCTGCCCGGTGTCCAGCAGCACTTCAATGTGCCGGCAAAGACGGTGGACCTCGATTTCTTTGTCCACGGCCAGCTGTTCGACGGCTCCTCCATCCGCGGGTTTCAAGGCATCGCCGAGTCCGACATGCAGCTCATCCCGGACCCCACGACCGCCTTCGTGGACACGTTCCGCATGGAGAAGACCCTTGCCCTGAACTTCTCCATCGTCAACCCGCGCACGGGCGACCCGTACCACCGCGACCCCCGCGGCGTGGCTGAGAAGGCCGAGGCATACCTGGCCTCCACCGGCATTGCCGACACCGCCTTCTTCGGCGCCGAGGCCGAATTCTTCGTCTTCGACAACGTCCAGTACGAATCCTCACCGAAGGGCTCGTTCTACAAGGTCGACTCCGAGGAAGCCAACTGGAACACGGGCCGGCCGGAAGAGGGCGGCAACCTCGGCTACAAGACCCCCATCAAGGGCGGCTACTTCCCCGTTGCCCCCATTGACCACCAGGCCGACCTCCGCGACGCCATGTGCATCGAACTGGATGCGGCCGGCCTCGCCGTCGAGCGTTCCCACCACGAAGTGGGCGCCCCCGGACAGGCCGAGATCAACTACACGTTCAACACGCTGGTGCACTCGGCCGACGACCTCCAGAAGTTCAAGTACGTCGTCAAGAACACTGCGTGGGCCTGGGGCAAGTCCGTGACCTTCATGCCCAAGCCCGTCTTTGGCGACAACGGCTCCGGCATGCACTGCCACCAGTCGCTGTGGAGCAACGGCTCGCCGCTGTTTTACGACGAGAAGGGTTATGCCGGCCTCTCCGACCTGGCCCGCTGGTACATTGGCGGCCTGCTCAAGCACTCCTCCGCCGTGCTCGCGTTTACGAATCCGACGGTGAACTCCTACCGCCGCCTGGTCAAGGGCTTCGAGGCCCCGGTCAACATGGTGTACTCGCAGGGCAACCGCTCCGCGGGCATCCGCATCCCGATCACCGGCTCCAACCCGAAGGCCAAGCGCCTCGAGTTCCGCGCTCCGGACCCCTCCTCCAACCCGTACCTGGCATTCTCCGCCCAGCTGATGGCCGGCCTTGACGGCATCAAGAACCGGATCGAGCCCCCGGCCCCCATCGACAAGGACCTCTACGAGCTGCCGCCGGAGGAAGCCAAGGACATCCCCAAGGCACCGGAATCGCTCGACGAGGCGCTGATCGCCCTGGAGAACGACAACGAATTCCTGCAGGCCGGTGGCGTGTTCACCCAGGACCTGATTGACACCTGGATCGAATACAAGCGCGAATACGAGATCAAGCCGCTGCAGCTGCGCCCGAACCCGTACGAGTTCGAGCTCTACTACGGCTGCTAGGCCCCACCGGCCGGCCCCCGGGCGCGTGGGCCCACCTTCGGCCTAAATTTGCGGGAACTGTTCACGGACGACGCCGGCACTTGAGTGAGTTTTTCAACTCGCCCAAGTGCCGGCGTCGGTCGTTTGGGCCCTACCGCTTGCCGTACTTTTTGTGGACGGCCTGCTTGCTGACGCCCAGGCAGAGCGCGATTGCCTCCCAGGACAGGCCAGCAGACCGCGCCCTGGCCACCATCTCCGACTCCGTGCGTGCCAGTTCCCTGCGGGCCGCGGTCCACAAAGCCTGCCCTGAGGCAGGCGGTCAGCCCACACTGATTGCGCTCGTTGACGCCCAGCACCACGCCCCTGGCCGGCAGCGCCAGGGCCTGCGCCACTTCACCGGCCAGCCCGACGGCGGCCACCGTTGCGCGGGTGCCGTAGCCCCGGCCGCCCCACGAACGCCTCCTGCCCGGGCGCCAGTTCCAGGGAGGAAATCCCCGCCCGCAGCCGCTCCAGTTCCGGCCCTGCTGCTGACTTCAACGGGGCCAGGGTCACGCCGGGTGAGGAAACAGCCATGTCAAAATCCTAACGGGCGCGGGGCCAGCCGGGTTTCGACAAGCTCAACCACCGGGACCAGCTCAACCACCGGGGCGATCGGCCGCGTCAGAAGATGGACCAGCCGGTGCGGGTCGTGAAGGCGTCGAGGGCGGCAATGCCGGCCACGGAGTTGCCGTTCGGTCCCAGCGCCGGTCCCCAGACGGTGACGGCGCAGCGTCCAGGGACAATGGCCACGATGCCTCCGCCGACGCCGCTCTTTCCGGGCAGGCCCACGCGGTAGGCAAATTCGCCGGCCGCGTCATAGGTTCCGCACGTGAGCATGACGGCGTTGATGCGCTTGCTCTGGTTGGGGCTGAGGAACGGCGTGCCGCCCGCGGAGACGCCATGCCGGGCCAGGAAACGGGAGGCCGCGGCCAGGTCCTCGCAGGACATCCTCAACGAGCATTGCTTGAAGTAGTTCTCCAGGACCAGCTCCACTGGATTTTCCAGGTTGCCGTAGCTGGCCAGGAGGTGCGCCATGGCGTAGTTCCGGTGACCGTGCTGGGCCTCGGACGCGGCAACTTCGTCGTCGAAGTCAATGGCCGGGTTGCCGGACTCCTTGCGCAGGAGCCCGCGGACGGAGCCGGCGGCGTCGCCCGTCAGGGTCAGGAGCCGATCCGTCACCACCAGCGCGCCTGCGTTGATGAACGGGTTTCGGGGGATTCCGTTGTCCGCCTCGAGCTGCAGCATCGAGTTGAAGGGCGTGCCGGACGGTTCCCGGAACACCCGCTTCCAGATGGAGTCGTAGTCGTAGGACATGACCAGCGCGAGCGAGAACACCTTGGAAATGCTTTGGATGGAGAACGGGTCCTGCCACTGCCCGGCGCCGCAGACGGGGCCGTCGGACATTGCCACGCACATGCCGAAGTTGCCGGCCGGCACCTGGCCCAGGCTGGGGATGTACGACGCCACTGCGCCCTCGCCCAGCATCGGCTGGACCTCGTGGACGATCTCGTCCACAACGGCCTGCAATTCCATGGGCTGCCCGCTTTCACTGTTGCGCCGCCGTCGGTCGTCGTCGGAGGCATGGTCATGGGGCGGCCGGCCGCCCACCACGGTGTTCCTGTTAGAGGACCTTGGCCAGGAAGTCCTGGAGGCGCGGCTGCTCGGCGTGGGAGAAGATCGCCTCGGGGGCGCCCTCCTCGCAAATGACGCCGGCATCCATGAAGATGACGCGGTCGGCCACTTCCCGGGCAAAGCCCATCTCGTGCGTGACCACCACCATCGTCATGCCGTCGGCCGCGAGGTCCCGGATCACCTGGAGCACCTCGCCCACCATTTCCGGGTCGAGGGCACTCGTGGCCTCGTCAAAGAGCATGATGCCGGGGTTCATGGCCAGGGCACGGGCAATGGCGACGCGCTGCTTCTGGCCGCCGGAGAGCGACGCCGGTCGGGCGTCGGCCTTTTCGGCGAGCCCCACGCGCTCCAGCAGTTCCATTCCCTTGGCTCGGGCGGCGGCCTTGTCCATTTTCTTCAGCTCAACCGGTGCGAGCATGATGTTTTGGATGGCGCTCATGTGGGGGAAAAGGTTGAAGTGCTGGAACACCATGCCAATGTGCTGGCGGACCGCGTTCAGGTCCACCTTCGGGTCTGTGAGGTCGAACCCGTCCACCGACACGGTGCCCGCCGTGATGTCCTCCAACTTGTTCAGGCAGCGCAGGAAGGTGGACTTGCCGGATCCGGAAGGGCCGATCACGCAGACCACCTCGCCCTCGGCCACGTCCACGTTGATGCCTTTGAGGACCTCATTGGCGCCGAAGGACTTTTTCAGGTTCCGGACGCTGATTTTTGACGTCGCGCCGCTTGCGGTGGTGCTCATTTGTTGAACTTCCTGTCCAGGACGTTGGAAAGCTGGGTCAAGATGAAGATCACGATGAAGTACAGGGCCGCCACGATGATCAACGTTTCACCGGTCCGGAAGTTGGAAGCGTAAATTTGCTGGCCCTGGTAGGTCAGTTCCGCGAAGCCGATGACGGCCAGCAGGGACGTGTCCTTCAAAGTGATGACGAACTGGTTGATGAACGACGGCGTCATGATCTTGATGGCCTGCGGCACCACCACCCGTCGCATGGAGGTGACGTAGCTCAAGCCCAGGCTGCGGCTGGCCTCCAGCTGGCCGGGGTCCACGGACTGGATGCCGCCGCGGACAATCTCCGTCATGTAGGCACCGGCATTCAGGCTCAGCGTGATGACACCGGCCGTGAGCACGTCAAGGGGCTGGCCCGTGAGCTGGGGCAGGCCGAAGTAGAAGAAGAACGCCTGCACCAGCAGCGGGGTTCCCCGGAAGATCTCCACATATATGTTGGCCAGAATGCGCAGGATCCTGCTTTCGCCCACCTTGAAAAAGCCGAAGAGGACTCCGAGCACCAGCGCGATGACCAGCGACAGTGCCGTGGCCAGCAGCGTCATCCCGAGGCCCTTCATGAGCGCGGGGAAGCTGTTGACCAGCAGGTCGAAGAAGCTGGTCTTCTGGGCCGTCGCCGGCGCCGCCAGGTACTTGTCGAGGATCTTTTGGTATTCGCCGCTGGCCTTCAGGTTGGACAAACCCTTGTCGAAAGCGGCGAGGAGATCCGCATTCTGGCCCTTGTTTACGGCGAAGCCATAGGAGCTTCCCCGTTCCTTGGGGGTGACAATCTTCAGCCCGTTGTTTTGGCTGACGCCGTAGGCAAGTACAGGGTAGTCGTCGAACACTGCGACGGAATTGCCCGCCTTGACGTCGTCATACATGGTGGCGGAATCGGCCAGGGCCTTGACGGTGAAGCCGTACTTGGCCTTGATGGAATTGGCAAAGGTTTCGCCCTCACTGCCCCTCTTGACGGCCACGGTCTTGCCCTTGAGGTCGGCGTAGGTCTTGACGGTGTCGTCGTTTTTGGCCACCGCCATTTGCACGCCGGAATCGAAGTACGGCTCGGAGAAGTCAAAGATGAGCTTGCGTTTGTCGGTGATGGACATGC
Organism: Arthrobacter wenxiniae; assembly: GCF_013376105.1. GTDB lineage: Bacteria > Actinomycetota > Actinomycetes > Actinomycetales > Micrococcaceae > Specibacter > Specibacter wenxiniae. The sequence goes on along the minus strand of NZ_JAAMFM010000014.1, from coordinate 90,910 downwards.
CGGCAATGACGCCCTGGACCTGGTTTGACTGCAGCGCCTGCAGTGCGGCATCGAAGCCGAGCGACTTGATGTCGACCTTGAAGCCCTGGTTGTCAGCAATGGCCCGAAGGAGGTCCATGTCGATGCCGACCAGGTCGCCGCTGCCGTTGCGGAACTCAAATGGCGCGAACGTGGTGTCAGTGGCGATGGCAAAGGTCTTGCCTTGGACATCCGCGGCCGCCGCCGGGGCCGCCGCGGGCATCATCGGTGCCGCGGCGGGCGCAGGGGCGGGGAGCACGGAGGCGGAAGCCGAGGCAATGCCCAGGGACAGGGCCAGCACGGCGAGCATGGCGCCGAGGGCAGCCCGTCCACGTCCGGTGGTGGTCAACCGGTAGTTGTTCAAGATCCTAGGACCATCCTTCGTTGTGTTGGCGCGTGTGGAGTGTGCCGCGGCCGCGGGGTGCGCCCGACGGCGGGCGCGGAAAAACTGTGCAGGTGTCCGGATGGACCTCTGCACAGGGGTCAGGGATAGATTCTATGCGATTCGGCGGAAGGTGCGATAAGGCGCAAGGGGCCGCGTTTAGTCGGTTTCCGGGCCCCAGCAGTAGGGGCATTCGCGATCGCAGGGCACCATGCCGTGCATGGCCTCCCGCCCCGTGGTCTGGCCCGTGGTCTGGGTGACCGCAGGGGACGCAGGCGCCGGGCGTGCCTGCGGTGCCGGCGAATCGTGCCGGCGGGCATGTTGGGCCTGGGGGCCTTCGGTGGTGAGCAGTTGCGCCATGGCGGGGTCTCCTTTGACTCCTGGTTGGACTCCCCGCCGGCTTGCAGCGTTGCAGTCCGGGCGGTGCGGCCGGCCCTCCCTGGCCGGCGTGCTCTTAACGATAGTGTGGGCAGCGTCTCATGTGGGCAGCCCCACCCACAAAAAACTGGGGGCAAAACTGTGAGGTTGCCACGTGCGCCCGCCATTCCACGTGAAAAGCGCGGCCGGCCGGGTGTCCGGCCAGCCGCGCTTTCAATTTTCGTCGTTTACCCATGCGACCCGGCCGGAAACATCCGGGTCCCGGTTTTTCGCTAGGCCAGGGTGGTGACCGGAGCCGAATACGGCCAAATCCACTGACCCGCCAACGTCGTGGAATTCTGTGCCGAATACGGCCAAATCCACTGGCCCGCCAACGTCGTGGAATCCTGCGCCGAATACGGCCAAATCCACTGACCCGCCAACGTCGTGGAATCCTGCGCCGAATACGGCCAAATCCACTGACCCGCCAACGTCGTGGAATCCTGCGCCGAATACGGCCAAATCCACTGACCCTGCGAGACGGAGGAGGCCGCGACGACGCCTGTCTGGGCTCCGTTCAAGGCACCCTGCGGGGCAGCAGCTGACGCGCCGCCGATGCCAAACATCATGGCAATTGCGGCTAATAGCGCTCCGAATACGGCAATCCTGCCGATTCGTGAGCGTTTTACGGGTTGACTTCTAAGCATTGAAAACCCCTCGGATGGTAGTTTTTGCGACCGGCCGGACGGCCCCAAGTCCCTCCCCCAGTTGAGAACAGGCTTGGCAGGCATAATTCATGCGTATGCTCTTGTCTCTTACAGTGTCGGCCACCCAAGCACAAAATGTCCACCATTGAAAGCCGTGGAAGTGGCGTGTCCACCGCCTGGCGCTGTTCACAGGGCAGTCCCCGGAGCGCCACGGCAGGGTGGGCCACGAGGAAGGCGTCCCGTTCGACGCCGTTCATCCGGTGACGCTGCAGGGCGGGTTCCGCCGGGCCGGCTACCAGACGCAGGCCCGGCGGAAAGTTGCACGGCCATCCGGAGCGCAGCCGGGTGGGCTTTGACGCCGTCATCATTCACGACGGCTTCATCCACCCTCCCGTGCCGAACACCGCCGGGACGTGAAGTTTCTCGACGACCACGTGCCATGGCGTTGGCCGGGACGCCATCACGGTGTTCGCCTCCGACCGCGGCAAGGTGCGGCGGCGTGGTCGACGAGGTGGTGGAACTGCGCGACGTCATGCCCACCCTGCTGGACCTGGCCGGGGTGCCCGGGAGCTGTGCGGGGAAGTCCCCGGCGCGCTTCCGGATGGGGCACCGGGGAGCTCTTCGACCTGGACACCGGCCCGGGCGAACTGCACAACCTGGCTCCCCCGCGCAAGGACGCGCAACTGCTGGCGCTCTGGAAGGGGCGGCCCGTGGAGGCCCTCACGGGCCGCGGGGAAGGCTTTGTCCACGACGGCCCACGGCTGGCGGGGCCCAGGTGGTCACCATGCCCTCCCACGCCCGTGCATTGCTTCCGGTAGGCCCGGTCCCGCGGGACGCGCTACCCGTAAAACAACCGCTCAAAGACGGCCCTCGCCCGCCGCGTGAGCCCCAGGTAATCCTCCTCAAAGGCTGCGGCATGCCCTGGCTCGTACCCGCACCAGCGGGCCACGGCCTCCAGGTCGCCGCGCGCTGACGGCAGCAGGTCCGACGACTTGCCGGTCCAGATGACGTTGGCGTTGCGGATTTTTCCGGCCAGCCGCCATGCCGCGTCCAGCACGGCAGCGTCCTCGGCGTCAACCAGGCCCAGCCCATGGGCGGCGTGGAGGGCGGCTGCCGTCTGAGTGGTCCGCAGGGACGGTTCAGCGTGGGCATTTTGCAGCTGCCACAGCTGGACGAGCCACTCGACGTCGCTGAGGCCGCCGCGGCCCAGCTTCACGTGCCGGGCGGGATCGGCCCCGCGGGGCAGCCGCTCCGACTCCATGCGGGCCTTGAGCCGCTTGATCTCCCGCAGTTCCGGCTCACCCAGGGCTGCCGGGTACCTGACCGGGTCCACCATCGCGATGAAGTCAACGGCCAGCTCGTCGCTGCCCGCCATGGGCAGCGCGCGGAGCAGCGCCTGCGCCTCCCACGCCGAGGACCATCTGGCGTAGTACTCCCGGTAGGACTCGAGGGACCGCACGAGCGGCCCGTTCTTGCCCTCCGGGCGCAGGTCCGCGTCGATGCTCAGCACGCGTTCGGCCATGATGGCCGGACGGACGGGCTGGGTGAGCATGGACATCAGCTTCGCCACGATGTCCTTGGCCTGCTCCTGGGCCTCCCCCTCGTTGGCGCCGTCAACCGGGCGGTGCACGAACAGGACGTCCGCGTCCGAACCGTAGCCGATCTCCCGGCCGCCCTGCCGGCCCATGGCCACCACGAGCACCCTTGTCAGTGCCGGCCCGCCGTCCAGCACGTCGGCTTCGGCAACCAGCAGTGCGCCCAGCACGGCTGCCCGGTCCGCGTCGCTGAGCGCGGCGGAGACCTGCTCCTGGGTCAGGAGCCCGGAACAGTCGGCGATGGCCGTTCGCAGGATCTCGCGCTGGCGGATCAGGCGGATCAGCCTGATGGCGTCGGCCGGTTCCGGGTGGCGGGACATTTTGGACTGGATCTCGGCCCACTGCGTCTCGAACGTCAGCGGTAGAAGTTCCTTGTCATTGCCGAACCAGGCCGTCGCCTCCGGCGATACCTCCAGCAGGTCGGTCACGAGCCGGGAGCTGGAGAGCACGTGGCACAGACGTTCAGCGGCGGCCCGGTGGTCGCGGAGCATCCCCAGGTACCAGTGGGAGGTGCCCAGCGCCTCGCTGACACGGCGGAAGGCGAGAAGGCCGCCGTCGGGATTCACGCCGTCGGCCAGCCAGCCCAGCAACACCGGCAGGAGCTGGCGCTGGAGTGCCGCGCGCCGGCTCACCCCGGCCGTCAGGGCTTCGATGTGGCGCTGGGCGCCGGGCGCGTCGCGATAGCCCAGCGCCGCCAGCCGCGCCCTGGCCGCGTCGGTGGTCAGGGCCGCGTCCTCGGCGCTCAGGTGCGCGGCCGACGCCAGAATGGGACGGTAGAAAATGTGCCGGTGCAGCTCGTGGACCTGCCGCTTGACCCTGCCCCAGTCCGCCAGCAGGGACTCGGCGCTGGGACGCTTGAGGTTCATGGGCCCCGTCACAGCGCGCGCCAGGGCCCGCAGCTGGTCCGGTGCGGTCGGCATCAGGTGCGTGCGGCGCATGTGCACCAGCTGGATCCTGTGCTCGAGGACCCTTAGGTACCGGTAGGCGGAATCAAGGTGGGCTGCGTCCGTGCGGCCGATGTAGCCAGCCTTCATCAAGGCGTTGATGGCCTCCGTCGTGGCCCGCAGCCGCAGGGAGGCGTCGTTCTTGGCGTGGACCAGCTGCAGCAGCTGGACGGTGAATTCAACGTCGCGCAGCCCGCCCTTGCCCAGCTTGATCTGCCGGCCGGCCTCCGAGTCGCGGATGTGGGCCGTGACGCGCCGGCGCATGGCCTGCACGGACGCCACAAACCCCTCGCGCTCGGAGGACGTCCAGATCAGTGGCGCCACGGCCTTTTCAAACCGTTCGCCCAGCCCACGGTCCCCCGCCATGCCGCGGGCCTTCAGCAGCGCCTGGAACTCCCAATCGTTGGCCCAGCGCTGGTAGTAGTGCAGGTACGACCCCAGGGTCCGCACCAGCGGGCCGTCCTTTCCTTCCGGACGCAGGTTGGCGTCCACCTCCCACAGCCCTGGCTCGCGCTCGGGGGCGTGGATGGCTTGCGAGACGGCCGAGGCCAGCGCGCTGCCCACGGTGACGGCGTGCGCCTCATCCAGCCCGCCGGCGTCGTCCGTCCCCAGGCCGTCCACCTCGATCACGTACATGACGTCGACGTCGGAAATGTAGTTCAGCTCCCGCGCGCCACACTTGCCCATGCCGATGACGGCAAGCTTCACGGCGGCCACCTCCCGTGGCGGAAACTGCTCCGCCACCTCCGCGCGGGCCACGGCCAGCGCGGCGTCCAGGGCAGCCGCGGCAAGATCGGCCAGCTCGGCGCCCACCATCGGCATGATGTCCTGCGGCGAGGCGGCGCAGAGGTCCCGGATGGCCAGGGCCGCCAGGTGCCGCCGGTACCGGGTGCGCAGCGCGATCCGCGCCTCGGTGCCGGAAAGCGCCGCCACGGGCGTCCGCGACTCCGGGTCGGCACCCACGGCCGACAGCATCGAGGCCCGGAGCGCCGCGTGCGGGACGGGTGCAGGCTCCGGGGAGGTGGGCGTGTCCAGGACATCCAGGTGCTCCGGGTGGCGGATCAGGAACTCCACCAGGGCCTCCGAGGCGCCAAGCAGCCGGAAGAGCGCCTCGTTCGGGACGGCCCTGCCCGTCTCGTGATCCGCGGTGGTGAGCCTGCCGTAGGCCGCGGGGACGGCGCTGAGGAGGCGGACCAGGGACTGCAGGGCCAGGTCCGGGTCGTTGGCCGCCCCGAGCCCCGAGAGCAGCTCGTCCCGGTCGAGTCCGGCCAGCTCCGGGAAGCCCAGGAACCGCTCAGTTTTTTCCAGGTCGGAGAAGCCAAGGGTGATCAGTGTGCGGGTCAGCGAACTCATGGCCTGGCCTAGAGCACCCCCAGGTACCGGTTGATCTCATAGGGGGTGACCTGCAGCCGGTAGTCCTGCCATTCGTCGCGCTTGTTCCGCAGGAAGTGGTCAAAGACCTGTTCCCCCAGGATCGCGGGCATGAGCTCGGATTCCTCCATCTGCCGGACCGCGTCATGCAGGCTGGACGGCAGGGGGTGGTGGCCCAGCGCCCGGCGTTCGGCGTTCGTCAGGGCGCTGACGTCCTCCACGGCGGCCGGCGGCAGTTCGTAGTCCTCCTCAATGCCCTTCAGCCCGGCCCCGAGCAGCACGGCGTACGCCAGGTAGGGGTTGGCGGCGGAGTCGATGCCGCGGTACTCCAGCCGCGACGCCTGCCCCTTGCCTGGCTTGTACAACGGCACGCGCATCAGTGCGGAGCGGTTGTTGTGGCCCCAGGACACATAGCTGGGCGCCTCGCCGCCGCCCCAGAGCCGCTTGTACGAGTTCACGAACTGATTGGTGACGGCCGTGAATTCGGGTGCGTGCCGGAGGATGCCTGCCATGAACTGCCGGGCCGTCTTGGACAGCTGGAATTCAGCGCCCGGCTCGTGGAATGCGTTCGTGTCGCCCTCAAACAGCGAAAAGTGGGTGTGCATGCCGGAGCCCGGGTGGTCGGAAAACGGCTTGGGCATGAACGTGGCGTAGGTGCCCTGCTGGATGGCCACCTCACGGATCACCGTGCGGAACGTCATGATGTTGTCCGCGGTCGCCAGGGCGTCGGCGTAGCGCAGGTCAATCTCGTTCTGGCCCGGGCCGCCCTCGTGGTGGCTGAACTCCACCGAAATGCCGACGTCCTCGAGCATGGTGACGGCCGTGCGGCGGAAGTCCTGGGCCACGCCGCCGGGCACGTGGTCGAAGTAGCCGGCCTGGTCAACGGGGATGGGGATCCCGTCCGGGCCGGGCCTGTCGCTCTTAAGGAGGTAAAACTCAATCTCGGGGTGCGTGTAGCACGTGAAGCCCATGTCCGCGGCCTTGGCCAGGGTGCGCTTGAGGACGTTGCGCGGGTCGGCCGTGGAGGGTTCGCCGTCGGGGGTGAGGATGTCGCAAAACATCCGGGAGGTCTGTTCGGTGGCACCGCGCCACGGCAGGATCTGAAAAGTGGAGGGGTCGGGCTGGGCCAGCATGTCAGATTCAAAGACGCGGGAGAGGCCTTCGATGCTTGAACCGTCGAACCCGAGGCCCTCCTCAAAGGCACCCTCCACCTCCGCCGGGGCCAGTGCCACCGACTTCAGGCTGCCGACGACGTCGGTGAACCAGAGCCGGACAAACCGTACGTCGCGTTCCTCGATGGTGCGCAAGACAAATTCCTGCTGACGGTCCACTATGGCGCTCACTTCCCTTTGACTCATTGCGGATGGTTCGAACCCCTGCCCGCCGACCCGGCGGCGCTGGCGCTCACCTCGGCCGCAGGCCCTCAATTCATACTCTACTAAGTAGTCCCGGGCACCGAGGACTAAAATGCGCGCCGACTCGTAATAAGCTCTAGGCATGCCAACATCGAGCACCCCCGACCCTGCCGTTTCCGCCGCGCCCGTCCCCGCTGAGGTGGCCGCACCCTACGGTTCGGCCATTCCCGCCACGGCGTCCCGGGTCCGCACGCACCACCTGCAGGCGGCCAAGCTCAACGGCCAAAAGTTCGCCATGCTGACCGCCTACGACCAGTACACCGCGCAAATCTTTGACGAAGCGGGCATCGAGGTGCTGCTGGTGGGCGACTCCGCCTCGAACAACGTCCTGGGCAACGAGACCTCCCTGCCCATCACGCTGGATGAAATGATCATTTTCTCCCGTGCGGTGACGGCCGGGGCCAAGCGCGCCCTGGTGGTGGCGGACCTGCCCTTTGGCAGCTATGAACAGTCCCCCGGGCAGGCCATCGCCTCCTCCGTGCGGCTCATGAAGGAAGGGCTCGTGCACGCGGTGAAAATGGAGGGCGGCGCCTACTACGCACCCACCGTCAGGGCGCTGACCCAGGCCGGCGTGCCCGTCATGGCCCACATCGGGTTCACCCCGCAAAGCGAGCACATGCTGGGCGGCTACCGCGTCCAGGGGCGCGGCGACGCCGCCCGGGCCATGGTGGACGACGCCGTCGCCCTGGCTGAGGCTGGCGCGTTCTGCGTGCTCATGGAGATGGTCCCGGCCGCCACGGCCACCGCCGTGGACGCCGCGGTCGCCGTGCCGACCGTTGGCATCGGCGCCGGCAACACCACCACCGGCCAGGTCCTGGTCTGGCAGGACATGGCCGGGCTGCGCACCGGCAAGATGGCCAAGTTCGTCAAGCAGTACGCACAGCTGCGCACCATCCTCTCCGACGCCGCCAAGGCCTACGGCGACGAGGTGCGCACCGGCGCGTTCCCCGGCCCGGAGCACACCTTCTAAAGCCGGCCGTCCCGTCCCGCTCCAGGCGGCGCCCCGCTCCAGGCGGCAGGGCCGCCCCGGCCCCGTGGGCAGCCATCAGGCGGGCTGCGGGTCCCCACCCTCCCGGTGCCGCACCACGAGCCGCCGGACGGCGATGCCGTGGCCCCGCCTCCCGGACACCATGCTCACTTCCGTTCCCGAGTGGCGCGAGGCCCGGAACGCAAACCAGGCCAGCGGCCGCCGCCGTCCCTTTTGATAGACCCGGTGCGGAGCACCGGCGAGACCGCCGGCGCTGTACCCGGCGGCGGCAACCACGCTGGGCAGCATGACCCTGGCCGCTTCCGCATACCCGTGGACGGAGGGGTGCAGGTGGTCGGTGAAGAACATCTGTTTTCGGTGGCGCCGGAAAACCGGTCCCAGCAGGTCCGCCAGGGAAACGGTCCGTCCGCCGTTGCGCAACACCACGATGGTCTGCCCGGTGGCCAGCATCCTGCTCATCCAGTGCGCACCAAAGCGCAGCGGCTGAAGGAACACCGGCACGGTGCCCAAATCCGGACACGAGGCCAGCACCACCTGGCTGCCCCGGCTCCGCAGGCCGCGGACCGTCTCCGCCAGCGCGTCCAGTGACCGGCTGAAATTGCGCAGGTGCAGGACGTCATTGCCGCCAACGATGATGACGGTCACGTCCGGCTTCAGGTCACGGGCGTCCAGCGCCTCCATCTGGACACGCAGGTCCTCGGACGTGGCGCCGATAAAGGCGAAATTCTCCAGCGCCACCGGCCGGCCGGTGACCCCGGCCAGCCCGTCGGCAAGCATGTAGCCAACGGAGCCCTCCGGCACCGCGGCCCCGTAACCCACGGCAAGCGAGTCGCCCAGGATGACCAGCTGCAGGGGCTCCTGCCCGTCACGGCGGCCGAAATGTCCAGTGGCCGGTACGGTGTGCAGCGGCTCCCGCGGCGCCAGTCGTCCATACGCCAGGAGTCCCTCCAGCGCCGTCAGGATGCCGAGGCTGGCCGCGGCGGCGCCGGCGACGGCGGCGTACCTCCAGGCCCGCCGCAGTACACAGGCAACCGCCGGCCGGTGCCGGGATGCCACGGGGTCGCGCCCGTGGCGGGGTGCTTTCATGGCAACCTCAGTCGTCGTCCTGGGCTTCCCAGTCCTCATTGCGCTGGTTGACCTTTGCCGGGGCCGCCTCGGCCTCCTCGCGGGTGTTATAAGGACCGATCAGTTCCTTCCAGCCGGATTGCGCGTCCTGTTCTACCTGATGGGTTTTGACGTTGTACCAGTACTGGGGCATTGTTTCCTCCATCGTGCCGGGGCCGTTGTTGCCATCATAGGCCCGCCCCACAGCCGTGCAGCAAAACTTATAGGATGGTGCCATGTCTTCCACAGCAACCTCAGCGCCCCTTGGCACGCTGGTTCCGGGCACCGTCAGCCCGCAACGCCCCGTTCCCGCCTCCATCCCGCGGCCCGAATATGTGGGCAAGGCCGGCCCGGCGCCGTTCACGGGTTCCGAGGTCAAGGACGCCGAAACGCTGGAGCGCATCCGCATCTCCTCGAGGATTGCCGCGCAGGCCATCGTGGAAGTCGGAAAGCACATCGTCCCCGGTGTCACCACGGACCAGCTGGACCGCATCGGCCACGAATTCCTGCTGGACCACCAGGCCTACCCTTCCACGCTCGGGTACCGCGGCTTTCCCAAGTCGCTGTGTTCCTCCCTCAACGAGGTCATCTGCCACGGCATCCCGGACAGCACAGTGGTCCAGGACGGGGACATCATCAACATTGACATCACGGCGTACAAAAACGGCGTCCACGGCGACACGAACTGGACCTTCACCGTCGGCGACGTCGACGAAGAATCGCGCCTGCTGGTCGAACGGACCCAGGAAGCCTTGAACCGGGCCATCCGGGCAGTTGCGCCAGGACGGGAAATCAACGTCATCGGGCGCACCATTTCCGCATACGCCAAGCGCTTCGGCTACGGCGTGGTCAGGGACTTCACGGGCCACGGCGTGGGCGAGGCCTTCCACACGGGCCTGATTATTCCGCATTATGACGCCGCCCCGGCCTACAGCACCGTGCTTGCCGAAGGCATGGTGTTCACCATCGAGCCCATGCTGACCCTGGGCGGGGTTGAATGGGACATGTGGGCGGACGACTGGACGGTTGTCACCCGGGACCGCAGGCGCACCGCCCAGTTTGAGCACACCATGGTGGTCACGGCCACCGGTGCCGAAGTTTTGACCCTGCCCTAACCCTTTCCGCGGCAAGCCTTTGCCACTTTCACGTCTGGAGCCCTGCATGTCCAAGAAGCACCCGTCCACGCAGACTGTCATCGGCATCGACATTGGCGGCACCGGCATCAAGGGCGGGATCGTCGACCTGGGCAGCGGTGAGATGTTGGGCGAACGCTACCGGATCGACACCCCGCAGCCATCCACCCCGCAGGCCGTGGCCAAGGTGGTCAAGGAGATCGTCGACGAACTCATGACCCGCCAGCACGCCCCGGACGACGACGCGCCGGTGGGCATCACCTTCCCCGCGATCATCAGCCACGGCATTGCCCGCTCCGCCGCCAACGTGGACAAGTCGTGGATTGACGCCGATGTCGACAAAATCTTCACGCAGGAGCTGGGCCGCGACGTCCAGGTCATGAACGACGCCGACGCGGCGGGCCTCGCCGAGGCCCGCTACGGCGCCGGCAAGGGCGTCAAGGGCACGGTGCTGGTCATCACGCTCGGCACGGGCATCGGATCGGCGTTCATCCATGACGGCAAGCTCATCCCGAACGTCGAGCTGGGCCACCTGGAAATCGACGGGTTCGACGCCGAATCCAAGGCCTCAGCCAGCGCCCGGGAACGCGACGGGCTGAGCTGGGCAGAATACGCCGTCCGCCTGCAGCGCTACTTCTCCCACGTGGAATTCCTGTTCTCCCCCGAACTGTTCATCATCGGCGGCGGCATCTCCAAGCGCAGCGAGGACTACCTGCCGGCATTGTCGCTGCGCACGAAGATCATCCCGGCGGAGCTGGCCAACAACGCCGGAATCGTGGGCGGCGCCCTCCAGGCCGCCGTCCACTTCAAGCTCACCAAGTAGGACCGGGCGGGCGCCCCCGCTCCTATTTGTCCTGCGGTTGGTCCGGGGGTGCGGGCCGCCCGCCGGGGCACTCGCGGCGGAGCTCGTGGATGGACTTTTCAAAGTCGTCGAGGGACTCGAAGGCCTGGTAAACGCTGGCGAAGCGCAGGTACGCCACCAGGTCCAGGCGCTGCAGGGGTGCCAGAATGGCCAGGCCGACGTCGTTCGCGTCGATCTCCGCCGCGCCGCTGGCCCGGATGGACTCCTCGACCTCCTGGGCCAGCATGGCGAGGTCGTCGTCGGTCACGGGCCGGCCCTGGCAGGCCTTGCGCACGCCGCTGATGACCTTGCTGCGGCTGAACGGCTCGGCGACGCCCGAGCGCTTGGTGACCGAGAGGCTGGCCGTCTCCACCGTGCTGAAGCGGCGGCCGCACTCGGTGCACTGGCGGCGGCGGCGGATGGAGGAACCGTCGTCGGCCAGCCGCGAGTCAACCACGCGCGAGTCGGGATTACGGCAAAACGGGCAGTACATCCAGCTCCCTCCAGGAACGGTTGATGAAAGTCTAGGGCTACATATCGATAAATTACAATCACGTAACTACTACATGTAGTGGTTTCCGGTGTCAGGCGAACCGTGCCGAGACGGCGTCGCCGTGCGCGGGCAGGCCTTCCGCCTGCGCCAGCGTGACGACGTGCCCGGCCACCCGCCTGAGCGCGTCCTTGTTGTAGTTGATGAGCTGGACGGCCCGCAGGAAGGTGGTCACGTTCAGGCCGGAGGAGAACGCCGCCGTCCCGCTGGTGGGCAGCACATGGTTGGACCCCGCGCAATAGTCGCCCAGGCTGACGGGGCTGTAGTCCCCCACGAAGATGGCCCCGGCGTTGGTGATCCGCGCCGCCACCGCCGCGGCGTCCTCGGTCACGATCTCCAGGTGCTCGGCGGCGTAGGCGTTGCACACGGCCACGCCTTGTTCCAGGTCGTCCACCAGCACGGTGCCGGACTGCGGCCCGGACAGCGCCTTTTCCACGCGATCCCGGTGTCCGGTCCCCGCCACCTGGACGGCCAGCTCACGCTCGACGGCGTCCGCCAGCCTGGTTGACGGCGTCACCAGGACGGATGCCGCGTTGGGGTCGTGCTCGGCCTGGCTGATAAGGTCGGCCGCAACGAACACGGGGTTTGCCGTGTGGTCGGCCAGCACCGCGATCTCCGTTGCCCCGGCCTCCGAGTCGATGCCCACCACGCCCTTGACGAGGCGCTTGGCGGTGGCAACAAAAATGTTGCCGGGCCCTGTGACAACGTCGACGGGCTCCAGGGCGGCGCCCCCGCCCTGGGCCGTGGTGCCCGCGGCGACGCCGTAGGCGAAGGCGGCTATGGCCTGGGCCCCTCCCATCGCGTAGACCTCGTCAACACCCAGCAGGGCCGCGGCGGCCAGGACCGTCAGGTCCGGGAGCCCGCCGAATTCCTTTTGCGGCGGCGACGCCAGCGCCACCGAGCCGACCCCGGCCGCCAGCGCCGGCACCACATTCATGATGACCGACGACGGGTAGGCCGCCAGGCCGCCGGGCACGTAGAGCCCGACCCGCCGTACGGGAATCCAGTGCTGGGAGACGGTTGCGCCGGCGGCCACCGGAAAGTCGACGTTGGCCGGGCGCTGGGCGGCGGCGAAGGCCTTGGCCCGGGCAATGGACTCCTCCAAGGCCGCGCGGACGCCGGGGTCCAGGTTTTCCAGTGCCTCGCGCAGCGCCGCGGCGGGAACGCGCGGGTGCGACTGGGGGACGCCGTCGAACTTTTCGGCCAGCTCGGCCAGGGCGGCAAAGCCGCGGGAACGGACGTCGGCAATGATGCCGGAGACGGCGTCCTCGGCCGAGATGACGGAGGTGGCCGCGGTGCGCGGCACGGCGCGCTTGAGCTCGGCGAGCGTCAGCCGCCGCCCGCGCAGGTCCGTGCGGGCAAAGGCGAAATGCGGGCCCGCGCCCGACGCTGGTGCCGGACTGCCGGCGGGCTGGTTGGACACGGGGGTTTCAAGGTTGCTCACACGGCAAGTTTAGCGGCTGGGGCGCGGCTGGGGGACAAACGCGTAGGAGAGGAAGGTGTGCATGAAGACGGCGGCGGAGGTGGCAAGCGGCCACAGCAGCAGCACCGTGGCCGACCGCAGGGAGAACACCATGCTGGGGCTGGGCATGTTGTCCGGCGGCGTCTGGAACAGGTCGCCGGCAAACACGCCCATCCGCCATGCCAGGACCGAGCCCAGCAGCCCGCCGGCCAGGACCGCGAGCAGGCGCGCCGTGGCGCCGGCGGTGTGGCGGGTACCGGCGCGGATCAGGAGAGCCGCGCCGGCAAGACCGGCCAGCACGTCCACGCCCGCGAGCACCAGGTCGCGGGCCACCCAGATGGTGTAATCCTTGCCCTGCCCGTAAAAGGCGCCCCCGGGTGCCGCCAGCCACCACACGATTCCGGCCGCCACGCCCGCCGCCGCGGACAGGGCAAACCAGCGCGGCCAACCCACGGGTTCCGGTGCCACGACCCGGTGGGCGCTGCGCACCCGTGACACCGTCAGCCCTCCAGGCATGCCGGGCCCAACAGGACCTTGAGGTCGCCAAAGAGTGCGGGAGTCGGGTTGACCCGGTGGTGCAGCGGGAGTTTCATGACCTTTACGCTCCGCGTCCCGCTCAGCTGCATCTTGACCTCTGTGGTGCCGCGGTGCGTGCCCAGGACGTCCTTGAGCGCGAGCAGCACCGGCTCGGTGGCCTTGTGCTCGGGCATGTGGATGACCAGGGGGCCGGACATCCCTTCGCTGAGGTCCGGCACGGAAAGTTCCATGGCGTTGAGGGTGATGGCGCCGTCGTCGCGCTTCTGCAGGCGCCCCTTGATGACCACGATCAGGTCCTCGGCCAAAATTGTGGCAATGGGCCCGTACACCTGCCCAAAGAACATGACCTCCACGGAACCGCCAAGGTCCTCCACTTCGCAGCGGGCGTAGGGGTTTCCGCTGGTCTTGGCGATGCGCCGCTGGAGGCTGGTGATCATGCCGGAGATGGTGATGACGTGGCCGTCCGCCGGGCCGTCGTCGGAGAGCACCTGCGTGATGGACATGTCCGCGTTTTGGTTCAGAATCCCCTCCAGGCCCTGCAGCGGGTGGTCGGAGACGTACAGGCCGAGCATGTCGCGCTCGAAGGCAAGCTTGTCCTTCTTTTCCCATTCCGGCAGGTCCGGGATGTCCGTAACCAGTGCCGATTCGGGTTCCTCGCCGCCGCCGAGGCCGGCAAAGAGGTCGAACTGGCCCACGGCCTCGTTTCGCTTGAGCGTGATGACGGAGTCGACCGCCTCTTCGTGGACCATGGCCAGGGCGCGCCGCGGGTGGCCCAGGGAGTCGAAGGCTCCCGCCTTGATGAGGGATTCAATGGTGCGCTTGTTGCACACCACGGCCGGGACCTTCATGAGGAAGTCGGAGAAGTTCTCGAAGTTGCCCTTCTCGCGGCGGGCCTCCACAAGGGCGTTGACCACATTGGCGCCGACATTGCGGACGGCGCCCATGCCGAAGCGGATGTCACGGCCCACAGGCGTGAAGTTCAGCGCCGACTCGTTCACGTCCGGGGCCAGCACGGTGATTCCCATGTGGCGGCACTCGTTCAGGTACAGGGCCGACTTGTCCTTGTCATCGCCCACGGACGTCAACAGGGCGGCCATGTACTCGGCCGGATAGTGCGCCTTCAGGTACGCCGTCCAGTAGCTGACGACGCCGTAGGCGGCCGAGTGGGCCTTGTTGAAGGCGTAGTCGGAGAACGGCAGCAGGATTTCCCACAGGGTCTTGACGGCCGCATCGGAGTAGCCGTTGTCGAGCATGCCCTGATGGAAGCCGGCGTACTGCTTGTCCAGCTCCGACTTCTTCTTCTTGCCCATGGCACGGCGCAGGATGTCGGCCCGGCCCAGGGAGTAGCCGGCCAGCTTCTGCGCGATCGACATCACCTGCTCCTGGTACACGATCAACCCATATGTGCCGCCCAGGATTTCCGCCAGCGGCTCCTCAAGCTCCGGGTGGATGGGGGTGATTGGCTGCAGGCCATTCTTGCGCAACGCATAGTTCGTGTGCGAGTCGGCACCCATGGGCCCGGGCCGGTAGAGCGCGAGGACGGCGGAGATGTCTTCAAAGTTGTCCGGGCGCATGAGCTTGAGCAGTGAACGCATGGGACCGCCGTCGAGCTGGAAGACGCCCAGCGTGTCGCCGCGGGCCATCAGCTCGTAGGAGGCATGGTCGTCGAGTTCCAGGTGTTCCAGGTCCAGGTCGATGTCCTGGTTGGCCTTGATGTTTTCCAGGGCGTCCGTGATGATGGTGAGGTTTCGCAACCCCAGGAAGTCCATCTTGATCAGGCCCAGGCCCTCGGCCGTCGGGTAGTCAAACTGGGTGATGACCTGCCCGTCCTGGAAGCGGCGCATGATCGGGATGACGTCGATGATGGGGTCGGAAGACATGATGACGCCTGCGGCATGGACACCCCACTGGCGTTTGAGCCCTTCCAGCCCCTTGGCCGTTTCGAAGACTTTGGCGGCTTCCGGATCGCTCAGCAGCAGCTGGCGGAAGTCCCCGGCCTCCCCATAGCGCTTGGATTTGGGGTCCTCGATGTCGGCCAGCGGGATGTCCTTGGCCATGACGGCCGGTGGCAGGGCCTTGGTGAGCTGCTCGCCCATGCTGAAGGGGTAGCCCAGCACGCGGGAGGAGTCCTTCAGCGCCTGCTTGGACTTGATGCTGCCGTAGGTGACGATCATGGCCACGCGCTCGTCGCCATACTTTTCGGTCACATACTTGATGACCTCATGGCGGCGGCGATCATCGAAGTCCACGTCAAAGTCGGGCATGGAAACACGTTCCGGGTTCAGGAAACGCTCAAAAATCAGGCCGTGGTGGATGGGGTCCAGGTCGGTGATGCGCATGGCGTAGGCCACCATGGAACCGGCACCGGAGCCGCGGCCCGGACCAACCCTGATGCCGTGGTCCTTGGACCAGTTGATGAAGTCGGCCACCACCAGGAAATAGCCGGGGAAGCCCATCTTGTTGATGACTTCCAGCTCATAATCGGCGCGGGCACGGACGTCGTCGGGAATGCCCTTCGGGTACCGGTACTTCAGGCCCGCGTCGACCTCCTTGACCAGCCACGACGTCTCGTCGTCGCCGGGTGGGCACGGGAACTTCGGCATGTAGTTGGCGTCGGTGTTGAAGGAGACTTCGCACCGTTCAGCAATGAGCAGCGTGTTGTCGCAGGCCTGCGGCAGTTCGGAGAAGAGCGCCCGCATTTCCGCCGGGGATTTCAGGTAGTAGCCGCTGCCGTTGAACGCAAAGCGGGAGCCGCCCTGGTCGTAGGTGGGCTCCAGCAGGGTGGAGCCGGACTGCAGCGCCAAGAGTGCCTCGTGGGCCTTGGCGTCGTGCTCGTGCGTGTAGTGGAGGTCGTTGGTGGCGACCAGGGGGATGCTCAGTTCCTTGGCGAGCCTCAGGAGGTCCTTTGTCACCCGCCGCTCAATGTCCAGGCCGTGGTCCATGAGTTCGCAGAAGTAGTTTTCCGCACCGAAGATGTCCTGGAACTCGGCGGCGGCGGCCTTGGCCTCGTTGTACTGGCCAAGGCGCAGTTTGGTCTGGACTTCCCCGGAGGGGCAGCCCGTGGTGGCGATCAGGCCCGGGTGGTATTCGTTGAGCAGTTCGCGGTCCAGCCTCGGATACTTGCCAAAGACGGAGTCGAGCGAGGCCAGGGAGGACGCCCGGAACAGATTCCGCATGCCCTCGTTGTTGTAGCTCAGCAGCGTCATGTGCGTGTACGCGCCGCCGCCGGAGACGTCGTCGCCCTTTTGACTTTCATCCGTTCGCCACTTCACGCGGGTCTTGTCCGTGCGGGCGGTCCCTGGCGTGACGTAGGCCTCTACGCCGATGATGGGCCGGACCCCGGCGTCGGTGGCCTTCCGCCAGAAGTCGAAGGCACCGAACAGGTAGCCATGGTCGGTGGTGGCCAGGGCCGGCATGCCCAGGCGGTTGGTCTCCTCAAACAGCTCCGTCAGCCGCGCCGCGCCGTCAAGCATGGAGTACTCGGTGTGCGTGTGAAGATGGACGAAACTGTCAGTCGATGAGGAAGCCACCCCACCATCCTACGTGCCGCTCTGCCCTTGCAACTGGATGCCCGCCGCCGCCGTGGGCCGGGCGGTGCGGCGTCGGCGAAAAACCGGCCGAAAGTGGTGCGGCGTCGGTCAGTGCCCGCCGCGCAGGGACTTCAGCGCATACTCGAGGTCTTGCGGATAGGGGCTGGTGACGGTCACAGGCTTGCCCGTTGAGGGGTGCGTGAAGCCGAGCCGGTGGGCGTGCAGCCACTGGCGGGTCAGGCCCAGCTCGGCGGCCAGCTTTGGGTCGGCACCGTAGGTGAGGTCGCCCGCGCAGGGGTGCCGGAGGGCCGAGAAGTGCACCCGGATCTGGTGGGTCCGCCCGGTTTCAAGGTGGACCTCCACGAGGGAAGCCTTGCCAAAGGCCTCCAGCACTTCGTAGTGGGTGACGGACGGGCGCCCGTCCTCAATGACGGCAAACCGCCAGTCATGCCCGGGGTGGCGGCCGATCGGCGCGTCGATGGTGCCCTGCAGGGGGTCGGGCAGGCCCTGCACCACGGCGTGGTAGACCTTTTCCACGGTGCGGTCGCGGAACGCCTGCTTCAGGACCGTGTAGGCGTGCTCCGACTTCGCCACCACCATGGCGCCGGAGGTGCCAACGTCCAGGCGGTGGACGATGCCTGCCCGCTCCTGGGCACCGGAGGTGGAGATGCGGTAGCCGGCCGCGGCGAGGCCGCCCACCACGGTGGGCCCGACCCACCCGGGCGATGGATGTGCGGCAACGCCCACCGGCTTGTCCACGACGACGAACTCCTCGTCGTCGAGCAGGATCTCGAGCCCGTCCACGGGCTCCACCACGACGGCGAGGGGGTCGCGCCGTTCGGGGATGGTCACCTGGATGCTGGCGCCGGCCCGGAACTTCTCCGACTTGCCCACGGCCGCGCCGTCCTGGAGCACGTTGCCCTCGGCGCACAGCAGTGCCGCCGCGGACCGGGAGATTCCCAGCAGTTCGGCGAGGGCGGCGTCAATGCGGCGCCCGGAGGCTTCCCCCGGGACGGTGAAGGTCTCGGTCATGGCCGGGCTCCCCCGCCGCCGGACTCCCCCGTTGCCGGTGCCGAGCCGTCCTCCGGGACCGAACCGTCCCCCGCCGGCTCCGCGATGCCTTTCCGCCGGCCGCCCAGCGGGACCCCCACCAGGGTCAGCAGGCAGATGGTGATGACGCCGCCCACCACGCCCATGTCCGCCATGTTGAAGATGGCAAAGTGCGGGAAGGAAATGAAGTCCACCACGTGGCCCATGCCGAAGGACGGCTCGCGGAACAGCCGGTCCGTCAGGTTGCCCAGCGCGCCGCCCAGCAGCAGTCCCAGCCCCAGGGCCCACCAGAAGGATCCGATGCGCCGGGCCAGGATCACAATGAAGACCGCAACCGCGGCCATCACCAGGGTGAAGAACCAGGTGAAGTTCTCGCCGATGGAAAACGCCGCACCGGAGTTGCGGATGTAGTACCACTGCAGGATGCCGGGGATGACGGGCGTGCGCTGGCCCTCCACCATCGTGGAGGTGACCCAGACCTTGGTGAGCTGGTCGCAGACGTAGGCCAGCGCCGCGAATCCCGCCCACACCGATAGGAAGGCACGGCGCCGGGGCCTGGCCTCGGAGCCGGCCACCGGCGTGCCGGGGGGTGTCGTGCCGCCGGCGTCCGCCGGCGTCCGGCGCGGGCCGGGGTTGGGGGCTGGTTCTTGTGGGAGGTCGTTGCTCATGGTTCTTTCGTTTTCACTGCAGCGGGGGTTTGCTGCTGCTCAGTGTCGCTCGCGGAACTGCATGGTTCCCGGCGTGGGGACACAACAATCATAGGGCGCTGCGCGGCGGGTGGGGGCACCCGCCGGTGCCGGCCCAGTTAACGGCAGAAAGCCGGCGGTGCGGGAATTCCCGCACCGCCGGCTTGCCGGCCCCAACGTGGCCGGGGCTGATGGTCCTGCCGTGGCCCTTAGGACTCGGCGCCGCCCTCGGCGAAGTCGGGGGAGGCAACGGAGCCGCGCGCATCGAGGTCGCGGAGCTGGCCTTCAATGTAGGCCTTCAGGCGTGAACGGTAATCCCGCTCGAAGCCGCGGAGCTGCTCGACCTTGCGTTCGAGGACGGAACGCTGCTGCTCCAGGGCACCGAGCGTCTTGCGGCTCTTTTCCTGGGCGTCGTTGACGAGCGAGCTGGCTTCAATCTGGGCCTCGGCGATGATCTTGTCCCGCTGCTCGACACCCGCGTTGACGTATTCGTCGTGCAGCTTCTGTGCCATGGCCAGGACGCCGGCGGCGGATTCAACACCTGTTGCCGCAGCCGCGGGGGCCGCTGCCGCCGCGACGGGCGCTGCCTCAACCACAGGCTCCGGTTCCGGCGCCCGTGCGGGAGCCGTCGGCTTGGCGGGGGCTGACGGGGCGGTTTCCACCACTTCGGGAGCCTGGGCCGTCAGGGGGGCTGCGGCGGCAGGAGCGGCTTGGGCGCCGGTCCCGCCGTCGGCCAGCTGCTTGCGCAGTTCGTCGTTTTCCTGGTGAAGCCGGCGCAGTTCCACCACAATCTCATCAAGAAAGTCGTCGACTTCGTCCTGGTCGTAGCCTTCACGGAACTTGGTCGGCTGGAACCGTTTGTTGACAACGTCTTCTGGCGTGAGCGCCATCTAGTCACCTCGTTGGTCTAAGTAAGTTTCGAATCCGGCCGAAGCCGTTCAAACTACGGTACCTAATACAAATCATGTGATCTGCACTTGGGTTGTCTCGCTTTTACAATATAACTTTTTGGCGTTGAAAACTAACGACGCGGTGCTAAATCGCCAAACTCCTTGTGACGCTCATCCCAATGCCCACCGCCACCAACAACAGCAGGAACCCGATGTCAAGCGCCACGTTGCCGATCCGCAGGGGCGGAATGAGGCGCCGCAGCATGCGCAGCGGCGGGTCGGTCAGCCGGTAAATGAACGACGCGGCGACCAGGGCCGCCCCGTGGGGCCGCCATTCGCGGGCGAAAACCTGGATCCAGTCAAATGCCAGCCGGATCATGAGCGTGAGGAAGTACAGCAGCAGCAGCAGGTAAAGCAGCCCGAAAGCCAGGCTTAATGGATTTGACACGCGTGTGAACACATTCCCTTGAGAGCCGATGAAAGTGGAAGCGAATCCAATTAACAGTACCCGTTTTCCACAGCTACCGTATATAACGCATTGCCCGGGCACTTGGTGCCCGGGCAATGCGTTATGGCTGGCTTGGCTGCGACGGTCAGCTCTGGTTGAAGAAGCTGGCCTGGGTGTCCGAGATCTTCTTGTCGTCGCCCAGGACCTCAATGTAGGACGGGGACAGCAGGAAAACCTTGTTGGTGACGCGTTCGATCGAACCGCGCAGGCCGAAGACCAGGCCGGCGGAGAAGTCAACCAGCCGCTTGGCGTCCGCTTCACCCATGTCGGTGACATTCATGATGACGGGAATGCCGTCACGGAAGCTCTCACCGATGATCTTGGCGTCGTTGTAGGAGCGCGGGTGGACGGTGGTAATTTGACGCAAGCTTGCAGCCTCTTCCCGATTCGATGCGGCACGCTTGATGGGGGTTACCGGTGCCCGGTATTCATCGTCGCCCGCCTTGGGAGCGGCGGTCTCGGCCACGGGCGCCGGAGCGGGCTCGCGCTCCTCGGCCTCCTCGCCCTTGTGAATTGAGGGGGCCTGTTCGGCCTCATAATGCTCGTCACCGTCGGCGAGCCCAAGATAGATCATTGTCTTGCGCAGAGCGCCAGCCATGGTAGCTCCTCATTAGTTACGCGTTCTGTCAGTTAAGCATTGCGCGGGTGGGTCGTGTCAAACATGCCTGTTGTTGCCAACACCCAAAACGCTACAGCACGGCGGGGCGGGGCCCGAGTATATCGGAACCGACACGCAGGTGTGTCGCCCCGGCGGCAATGGCCTGTTCCAGGTCGCCGCTCATGCCTGCGGAAATGCCGGTGGCGCCCGGGTGATCGCGCACCAGGGCGGCGGAAATGCCGGCCAGCAGCGCAAAGGCCGCGGAGGGGTCGGAGCCGAGGGGCGCCACGGCCATGACCCCCGCCAGGGAGAGCCCCGGCGTGCCGGCCACAGCGTCGGCGAGGGCCGGGACGGCCGACGGCGCCGCGCCTCCCCTGCCGCCGGGGCCGGCGCCGCGTGGCAGCGCCCCGCCTTGTCCTTCCCCGCCGTGCGCCCCCCCGGGATGCCCGCCCCCGGACCGGGACAGGTCCACCTGGATGAAGCATTCCAGTGCCGCGCGCCCGTCCACGTCCTGCTGCGCGGCCATGGCCCTTCCCAGCGCCGCCACGAGCCCCGGCCGGTCAACCGAGTGCACCGAATGGGCGTACCGCACCACCGACGTGGCCTTGTTGCTCTGCAGCTGTCCGATGAAGTGCCAGCGCAGGGCTGGATCGGCCACCTCCGCGGCCTTGGCCGCGGCCTCCTGGTCACGGTTCTCCCCCACGTCCGCCACGCCCAGGCTGCGCAGCACCCGGACGTCGGCGGCGGGATGAAACTTCGACACGACGATCAGCGCCGGCGCGTCCGCCCGGCCGGCCGCGGAGGCCGCCCGGCGGATACGCTCCGTGACGAAGGCCAGGTTGTCCGCGAGCTGGGCGGTGCGGGAATCCGTGGTGTTCATGCGTGCAGTACCTTCACTTCGGGAACCAAGAAACTATGGGAGCCAAAAAACAGCGCTCAGGGGCGGACGGCGGCGAAGCCGATCAAGCGGCCCTCGGCACCGCCGTCGCGGACCGCCCTGCGGTGCGAGAACAAGGCTCCGACCTCGAGGGTGCATGCGCCCACCTGGCGGGCGGGCACGCCAAGCGCGGCGAGCTGGGCAGCCGCCGCGGCCGGCAGGTCCAGGGCGGGAGTCCCCCACGAGGTGGTGGAATGCGCGGCCGGTTCGACGGCGGACACGGCGGCCCGCATCCCCTCGGGCACCTCGTAGCAGCGCCCGCACACGCTGGGGCCCAGCCAGGCCTGCAGGGCGGACGCCCCGGCGGACCGCAGTTCGGCCACCGTGGCCGCAATGACGCCCTTTTCGATCCCGGGCCGGCCGGCATGGGCGACGCCCAGCACGGGCCGCCCGTCGACACCGGTCCCGGCAAACACCACCGGCACGCAGTCGGCCACCATGACAGCAAGGCTGGCCGACCGCGAAACCATGGCGTCCGCCGTCGGGCCCCGCGGCGGACACCCCGCCCCTGCCGCGGCCGCAGGCTCGGCCACCACGGCCACCTCGCGGCCGTGGACCTGGTTCATGTATTGCAGGTGGAGCGCGGACCGGGAGCCGGTGAGTTCGGTCAGCCGGGCATCCAGGGCGGCACGGCTGCCGGCGACGCGCAGGGGGTCGGCGCCGACGTGAAAGGCCAGGTTGCCCGCGGCGGCTGCCGTGAAGCCCACCCACAACCCCGGGCGGACCTCTTCAGAAAACCACAACACGGGCAAACTGGCCTTTCCACGCAGCCCGGGACTGCATTCACTTGTACTGCTCCGGGATGCGGGGACCTACTTCAGGAAGTCCGGCACGTCGAGGTCGTCGGAACGGTGGCCCGTGAGGTCGGGTTCCACGATGGCGGGCAGCTCCACGTCGAAGCCGCCGTCTGCCGGCACGTGCGCGGCCGACTGCTGGCCCCACTGGTTCAAGCTCGTCACCGAGGCGCCGGAGGAGGGAACAGTGGCGGGGGCGGGCGGTGCCGACTGCACGGCTGCCGCCTGCTCGGGGGCCTCGGAAGGACTGTCCGGGGAGTCGAAGCCCGCGGCGATGACCGTGACGCGGGCCTCGTCGCCGAGGGCGTCGTCAATGACGGCGCCGAAGATGATGTTGGCCTCGGGGTGGGCCACTTCCTGGACCAGGCGGGCGGCCTCGTTGATCTCGAACAGGCCCAGGTCGGAGCCGCCCTGGATGGAAAGCAGCACGCCGTGGGCGCCGTCAATCGATGCCTCCAGCAGGGGCGAGGCGATGGCGAGCTCAGCGGCCTTGACGGCACGGTCCTCGCCGCGGGCCGAGCCGATGCCCATGAGCGCGGACCCGGCACCCTGCATGACGGACTTGACGTCGGCGAAGTCAAGGTTGATCAGGCCCGGGGTGGTGATGAGGTCGGTGATGCCCTGGACACCTGAGAGCAGGACCTGGTCGGCCGAGCGGAACGCGTCAAGGACGGACACGTTGCGGTCGCTGATGGAGAGCAGGCGGTCGTTGGGGATCACAATGAGCGTGTCGACCTCGTCGCGCAGCGCCTCGATGCCATTGTCCGCGCTCGTGGCCCGGCGGCGGCCCTCGAAGGTGAACGGGCGCGTGACAACGCCGATGGTCAGTGCCCCGAGTGAACGGGCGATCCGTGCCACGACGGGCGCGCCGCCGGTGCCGGTGCCGCCGCCTTCGCCCGCGGTCACGAACACCATGTCGGCGCCCCGGAGCACCTCCTCGATCTCCTCCTGGTGGTCTTCCGCGGCCTGCCGTCCGACGTCGGGATTGGCCCCTGCGCCCAGGCCGCGCGTGAGTTCGCGGCCGACGTCGAGCTTGACGTCCGCGTCACTCATCAACAGCGCCTGGGCGTCCGTGTTGATGGCAATGAACTCAACGCCGCGCAGGCCCACGTCGATCATGCGGTTCACTGCATTCACGCCGCCGCCGCCGATGCCGACGACCTTGATGACGGCCAAGTAATTCTGGGGTGCTGCCACGTTAAGTGTCCCTTGTTCGTATCTTGCTTGAAGTTCTTTGGGTGCTGCTGGGCCGTGCAGCTTCAAGCTGTACTTGAAACCACGTAGCTTAACCTTCAACTTGAAGGTTATAGTTATGTCAACCAACTCTTGTGTGTGACGCTATGGTGCATCACGCCCGCATGCAATAACCGCCGCCGCGTGTCGTGCGAATCCACGTCAAAAAAGCGTCTCGGCGGCCCTTTGTGCCGTATCTAGCGTGTCACAGGATGGCGGGGTGCGCTGACGTCGTACACCCGGACCGGCGGCGGGGCGGGCTTGCCTGCGACAGGGACGGGCGCCGGGGCCGTGACGAGGGCTTCCAGGACCTGGGCCTTGAGCTCCATGTCCGACGCATTGCCCCACACCACGGTCTTGCCGTCCACCATCTGCAGCTCAACGGCGTCGGGGGACTTCGCGGAGGCGCTGGCGAGCTTGCCCAACACCGATTTTGGCAGGGTGGCCAGCACGGCCGTGATGGCGCGGAAGGTGCTCCCGCCCGTGGCGGCCGTCCCGCCGTCAATCTGTGGCAGCGGCACCTTCGACTGATCCGCCACACGGCCCAGCGGCACCCCGTCCTGGTCCACCTGGATCCAGCCCTTGCCGTCCTTGAGCAGCGCCACGGGCACGCGCTCCACCACGTGCACCACCAGGGTGGACGGCGGCCGCGCCTCAAGGTGCGAGGCCTTGATCTGGGGCACCGCGGCCAGCAGGGCGTCCAGGTCCCCCTGGGTCACCTGTGGCAGCGGGCGCCCCAGCAGCGGCGCCACGGCCGCCTGAAGGGTCTTGCCCGCCACCAGCTTGTTCCCCACAAAGGTGACGTGTTTGACGGCAAGTACGGGCGAAAACAAGGCCAGGCCCATGACCACGGCAAGGACGACGGCGACGCCCGCCACCCCCAGCCATGCCCGCCTGCGGCGCCGCTTGTGCGCCGGTTCGGGAAAGGCCAGCACGCGCGCGCCGGGCTCCCCTGCCGGGGTCCCGCCGGCACCGCCGCGATTCCCCGGGACAGGAGCCCCGCCCCGCTTGGAACCGGACAGCTTGGAACCTGACGGCTTGGAACGGGATGGCTTCGTGCTGTCGGCCTTGGGGCCGGACGCTCCGGTGCTGCCGGGCCTGGTGCTGCCTTCCCCCGGGGCCCCGGCCCGGGCGCCAGACAGTGTGGTGCCGGCCGTCCGGGAAGCGTTTGCCTGTTCGTCGGCGTGCCCGCCGGACGTCCCCGCGCGCTCCGGGAGCCCGGGCGCCGGGGCCTGTGCCGCGGCGTCTTCTGCGGGGACGGGCTCCACCGACACCTTGGCGCTGGTGGGCCGTGCGTTTGCGGCGGGGCCGCGGCCTGCCGGGTCTGGCGTCAGGCCGGGGCGGGAGCTGATGATGCGCGGGCGCCTCGGTTCAGCCACGGGTGCCGCCAGCCGCGCCGGAGTGTTCGCTGCCGGCCGCCCCCTGGAGGGCGGCCACCAGGGCCGGGCCGTAGGCGGTCACGTCGCCGGCCCCCACCGTCAGGATGATGTCGCCGGGCTGCGCCGCGGCGGCCAGCGCCGCCACTGCCGCGGCGGCGTCGGGCGCGTAGCCCGGCGGCACGGACAGCGCGTCGGTGACGAGCCGGCTGGTGACGCCCGGAATGGGATCTTCACGCGCAGGGTAGATGTCCAGCACGGCCACGGTGTCGGCAAGGTCCAGGGCGCGGGCAAACTCGGCCGCGAATTCCCTGGTGCGGGAAAACAGGTGGGGCTGGAAGAGCACATGCACCTGGTGGCCCGCCGCCACCGTCCGGGCGGCCGTGAGCGCGGCGGTGACCTCGGTGGGGTGGTGGGCGTAGTCGTCGAAGACCCGCACGCCGCGCCCCTCCCCCTTGGCCTCGAAGCGGCGGGCGGCCCCGCTGAACGTGGCCAGTGCGGCGGCCGCGGCGGCGGCGCTGACGCCCAGGGCGAGGGCCACGGCCACGGCCGCGGCGGCGTTGCTGACGTTGTGGGCGCCGGGCACCTGCAGGTGCAGCGGCACGCTGACACCGTCCGCGCCGTCGCCCAGCAGGCGTCCGGGGATGGCCAGGGCCGTGTCGGTGTCCATTCCGTGGCCGGTGCCGGCGGCAATGCGGATGTCGGCTCCGTCGGAAAATCCATAGGTGACGGTGCGTGTTCCGGCGTCCGCGGCCAGCGCGGCAAGGCGGGCCGATCCGGCGTCGTCCGCGCAGGCCACCAGCACGCCGTCTTCCGGCAGGAGCGCGGTGAACGCCTCAAAGGCGGCGAAGACGGCCTCGGCGGTGCCGTAGTGGTCCAGGTGGTCGGCCTCGAGGTTCGTGACCACGGCAATGCGGGGGCGGTAGTTCAGGAAGGACGCGTCGGATTCGTCGGCCTCCGCCACAAACACGTCGGCCGTGCCGTGGGCGGCGTTGACGCCCAGTCCCTGGACGGTGCCGCCCACGGCAAAGGACGCGTCGACGCCGGCGCAGCGCAGCATGACGGTGATCATGGACGTGGTGGTCGTCTTGCCGTGGGTGCCGGCCACGGCCACCACCCGGTCCCCCGCCATGGTTGCGGCCAGCGCCTGGGAGCGGTGCAGCACGCGCAGCCCGGACGCCCTGGCGGCCGCCAGCTCGGGATTGTCAGCCCGGATGGCCGTGGAGACCACCACGGTGTCGGCCGCGTCAACGTTGGCCGGGTCGTGGCCCAGATGGACCACGGCGCCGAGGGACTCCAGTTCATTGAGGCCCGCGGACGCCTTGGCGTCGGACCCGCTCACGGGCACGCCCTGGCCAAGCATGATCCGGGCAATCGCGGACATGCCGGCCCCGCCGATGCCGATGAAGTGAACGCGGCCCAGCTCGTCCAGGGACGGCGCCGCATAGGGAACGGGGGTTGCCTTGCTGTTTCCAGTCATGTCGGCGCTCACTTTCCGGCCGCCGCAAGGACCATGTCCGCCATGCGCCCGGCGGCGTCGCGGATGCCAAGGCCCGATGCGCGCGCACCCATGGCTGACAGCCTGTCCGCGTCGAGGCAGAGCGGAATGACGTTGCCTTCAATCCAGGCGGCGTCCAGCTGAGCGTCCGGGACGAGAAGGGCGGCACCGGCGGCCACCAGTTCCGCGGCATTGCGCGCCTGTTCGCCGTTGCCCACCGGCAGCGGCACAAAGACGGCCGGAAGCCCGACGGCGGCCACCTCGGACACGGTCCCGGCACCGGAGCGGCACAGAAGCACGTCGGCCGCGGCGTAGGCGTCCTCCATCGCGTCCACGTATTCGACCTGGTGGTATAGGGGGGCCGTGAGCGGGCTGCCGCCCTCCCCGGACACCTCCTTGCCGTTGCCGGTGATGTGCAGGACCTGGATGCCCGCGGCCCCCAGCGCCGCGGCCGCGCCGGCCACCGCCTGGTTCAGGCGCAGCGCGCCAAGCGATCCGCCGGTGACCACCAGCGTGGGAAGTCCGGATTCCAGGCCCAGCCTGCCGCGGGCGCCGGCCCGTGCCGCCTGCCGGTCAAGGCCGGCCACGGCGGGGCGCATGGGCATGCCCACCACCTTGCCGTTGCGGATCCGGGTCGCGGCGAAGGCTGTGCCAACGCGGCTGGTGAAACGGGCGCCGACCTTGTTGGCGAGTCCGGCCTTGGTGTTGGCCTCGTGGATGACGATGGGCACGCCCAGCGACTTGGCGGCCAGGTACATGGGCGTGCAGACATAGCCGCCAACGCCCACCAGGACGTCGGCGTGCGCGCTGCGCAGGATGTCCTTGGACTGGGCAATGGCGCGGCGCAGGCGCCCCGGGACCCGCAGCAGCTCGGCCGTTGGCCTGCGCGGCATGGGGATCCTCTCGATGGTGGCCAGTGCGTGGCCGGCGGCGGGGACCAGCCGGGTTTCGAGGCCCCCGGCCGTGCCCACGGCCAGGATGGCTGCCTCCGGGACGCGGTCGCGGACGGCGCCGGCGATGGCCAGCAGCGGGCTCACATGGCCGGCGGAACCTCCGCCGGCCAGCACCACGGAGAGCGCGGAAGGATTGAGTTGGGTCATGGTTCTTTCAGTGCATTTCTTGGGGGGCGGGGGTTGGCCCGCCGGCGGGTTCCCGGGCGGTGCGGGCAAAGGAGAGGACAACCCCCAGGGCGGCCAGTGTCACCACCAGGGCGCTGCCTCCGTAGGAAATCAAGGGCAGCGGCACGCCGATCACGGGAAGGAGGCCGGCCACCATGGCGATGTTCACAAAGGCCTGGCCGATGATCCAGGCGAGCACGGAGCCGCAGGCAACACGGGCCAAGGTGTCGTTGCGCCGCATGATGACGCGGAAGATGGCAAAGGCCAGGATCGCGTAGAGGACAATAATGGCGAGGGTGCCGATGAGGCCCAGCTCCTCTCCGAGGATGGCGAAGATGAAGTCATTGTGGGCTTCCGGGATCCAGCTCCACTTTTGCCGGCTTTGGCCCAGGCCCACGCCGAACCAGCGCCCCGACGCCAGGGCGTACAGCCCGTTCTGCGCCTGGTCGCAGAGGCCCTGGCCGTTGTCGCAGTTGCCGAAAAACCCCGACAGCCGCGCGGTCCTGTTGCCGCTGACTGCCGCCATGAGCGCGGCAACGCCGATGCCGAGGCCGACGGCGGAGACCAGCACGCGCTTGCTGCCTCCGGCAAAGAACAGCCCGGCCCCGATGATGGACATCGTGATCACCGCGGTGCCGAGGTCGTGGCCGCCCAGGATGAGGCCCACCACCACCACGCCCGCCGGGACGACAGGCATCACGGTGTGGCGCCACTGGCGGACCAGGTCCCCCTTGCGGGCCAACACCATCGCCATCCACAGGGCCAGGGCCAGCTTGGCGGCCTCGGAGGGCTGGAACTGGACGGACGGGCCGAAGCTGATCCAGTTCCGGTTGCCGCCAATGGACACGCCCAGGGGGGTGAAGACGACGAGCATCAGCAGGATGATCGACAGCACCAGGGCGGGCCAGGCCATCTTTTTCAGCCCCGAGGGCGGCACGAAGGACAGGCCCATCATCAGCACCATCCCCGCCGCGGCGAAGATGCTCTCCTTGATGAACAAGGTGTACGGGTCCATGCCTTCGGAAATGGATTCGGCCGCCGAGGCCGAGAGCACCGTCATGAGTCCGATGCACGTCAGGGCCACCGTGGTGCCGATGATCCAGTAGTAGGAGGCGCTGGGCCGGCCGGCCAATTCGTTGAGGCGGTGGCGCAGACGCTGCGGGCCGGTGGCGCCGGCCGCCTCCGCCGCTGGGGCGGTGTGCGTTTGGGGGGCATGCCCCTTGGCGGAAGTTCCGGGTTGTACCGGCGTTCTGGCCATTATGACTCCTTATTGGCGCTCGCCCGTCGTTCCAACAGCTCCCGGACCGCGTCGATGAACGCCTGGCCGCGGTGGGCATAGGAGGAAAACTGGTCCATCGAGGCGGACGCCGGGGCCATGAGCACCGTGTCGCCGTCCGCGGCAAGCGCGG
Source organism: Arthrobacter wenxiniae (assembly GCF_013376105.1). Taxonomy (GTDB): domain Bacteria; phylum Actinomycetota; class Actinomycetes; order Actinomycetales; family Micrococcaceae; genus Specibacter; species Specibacter wenxiniae. Next base: position 61,879 of record NZ_JAAMFM010000014.1, on the reverse strand, counting down.
CCGCGGCCGCAACGGCCTGTGCCATGACGACGTCGCCAAAGATGGGCGTTTCCACCATCCCTTCCTTGTCAGTCTGGGCCCTTCCGGTCTCAATGACCGGCACATCCGGGGCGTGTCGGGACAATGCGCCGGCCAGGGCGCTGCTGTCCTCCCCAATGAGGACCACGGCCTTGAGCCGGCCGGCGTGGGTGCGGACCAGCTCGTCGTACTCGACCCCCTTGGACAGCCCGCCGGCAATCCAGATGACGGGCTTGAATGCGGCAAGCGAGGCGGAGGCTGCGTGCGGGTTGGTGGCCTTGGAGTCGTTGACCCACAGGATCCCGCCGGACGTGGCCACGGGCTGGATGCGGTGTTCGCTGGATTCAAAGGCCCTGAGCCCGTCGCGCACGTTCTCCGGGGTGAGCCCGTAGGCACGCACCAGGGCCGCCGCGGCGGCCGCGTTGGCCACGAGGTGCCGGGGCACCAGCTCTGCGATGTCGCTGACGTGGGCCAGCTCGACGGCGGAATCCTTGCGTTCTGCGATGAAGGCCCGGTCCACGATCAGCCCTTCGACCACGCCGACCATGCTGATGGCAGGCATGCCCGTGGTGAAGCCCACCGCGCGGCAGCCTTCGCGGACGTCGGCCCCTTCCACCATGCGTTCGGTTTCAATCTGCTCCGCGTTGTAGACGCAGGCGACCTTGGTGTTGGCGTAGACCTTGGCCTTGTCCGCGGCATAGGCCTCGAAGCTGCCGTGCCAGTCCACATGGTCCTCGGCCAGGTTCAGGCACACGCTGGAGACCGGCTCCAGGGACCGGGTCCAGTGCAGCTGGAAGCTGGAAAGCTCCACGGCCAGGGCGTCCCAGCCATCGGGGTCGCGGACGGCGTCCAGGATGGGGGTGCCGATGTTGCCGGCGGCGATGGCGCGCAGCCCGGCGGCCTGGAGCATGTGCTCCACCATGGTGGTGGTGGTGGTCTTGCCGTTGGTACCGGTGATGGTGATCCATTCGGCCGTCCTGCGCCCTTCGCGGATGCGCACGCGCCACGCCAGCTCCACATCGCCCCAGATGGGGATGCCGGCGTGCGCGGCCGCCGCCAGGAGCGGGTGTGAGGGCTTGTAGCCTGGGCTGGTGACCACGAGCTCCGCGGGCTCCCCGTCCACCAGGGGCAGCACGGTGGAGCCGGCCTCGCCGAGGATCACTTCGTGGACGCCCACCATCTTCAGGGTGTCGGCGGCGTGGCGGGCGGCGTCGTCGTCCGAGGCGGCCACCACCACCACGCGGGCGCCGAGCTCGGCCAGCGTGTCCGCGGCGGAGAAGCCTGTCTTGGTGATGCCGGTGACCACCACGCGCAGGCCCGCCCAGTCGGCTTCCCAGCGGGTCAGCCCGTCCAGGCGGCCGGAGACTGCATGGTTGGCGGGGGTTGAAGCCGTGTCTGTCACAGTCGAACGATCCATTCCGCGTAAAAGGCGCCCAGTCCCACGGCCACCATGAGCCCGGCGAGGATCCAGAATCTCACCACCACCGTCACCTCGGCCCAGCCCTTAAGCTCAAAATGGTGCTGGAGCGGTGCCATGCGGAACACCCGCTTGCCCTTGGAGAGCTTGAAGAAGCCCACCTGGATGATGACGGAAAGGGTGATGAGCACAAACAGGCCGCCGATGATGAACAACAGGATTTCCGTGCGCGAGAGAATGGCAAAGCCGGCGATGGCCCCTCCGATGGCCAGCGAGCCGGTGTCGCCCATGAAGATCTTCGCCGGCGCGGTGTTCCACCACAGGAAGCCGATGAGGGCGGCAAACATGATGACGGCAATCAGCGAGAGGTCCAGCGGGTCGCGGACCGCGTAGCAGGCGGCCACTGACGGGCTCTTGCGGGAACCGCAGCCCTGGCTGCTCTGCCACAGGCCGATGAGCGTGTAGGCGCCGAACACGAGGATGGCGGTCCCCGTGGCCAACCCGTCCAGGCCGTCGGTGAGGTTCACGCCGTTGGTGGTGCCCGCGATGATCAGGTTGGACCAGATGACAAAGAGGACCACGCCCAGCCCGGCACCGGCAAACGCCAGGTTCAGGGAGGGGATGTCGCGGACAAAGGAGATGAACGTGCTGGCCGGCGTCCGCCCGGTGCCGTCCGGAAAGCCGAGTGCCATGATGGCAAAGGCGATGCCCACAATGCCCTGCCCGGCCAGCTTGCCCTTGGCATCCAGGCCCAGGCTGCGCTGGTTGGAAATCTTCAAAAAGTCGTCCAGGAATCCCACCAGGCCCTGGCCCACCATCAGGAAGATCATCAGCAGCCCGGACGCCGTGGGGCCCTGGGACGCGGGGTTGAGCAGCCAGATGATCAGGTGCGTCAGAAAGTAGGCCCCCACCACGGAGCCAACCACCACGGTGCCGCCCATGGTGGGGGTGCCGCGCTTGATCTGGTGCGTGGTGGGGCCGTCGTCGCGAATGATCTGCCCGTATCCCTTTTTCACCAGAAGCCGGATGAACAAGGGCGTGCCAACCATGGCGAACGCCAGGGCCAGGCCGGTGCCGATGAGCAATGCAATCATGCCTGCTGGGTCCTTTCACCGGGTGTCTGTTCGAGGGGGTCTTCCGGGGCGGCGCTAGTGGGTAATGCTATCCGATCGCCCAGCAGCCGGTCGCCGAGGAAGCGCAGCCCCGCACCATTGGAGGACTTGACCAGCACCACATCGCCGGGGGAAAGCTCGCGTTCCAGCACGGCGTAAGCGGCGTCGGCGTCCGGCACGAACATGGACTCGTCCCCCCAGGACCCCTCCATGACCGCTCCCACGTGCATGGCACGCGCCGGGGCGCCAACCACCACGAGGCGGGAGATGTTCAGGCGCACGGCCACCCGGCCCACGGCGTCGTGCTCCAGCACGGAATCCCCGCCGAGCTCAAGCATCTCCCCCAGCACGGCCCAGGTCCGGCGCCGGCCGCCGTCACCCAGCTCGGCGAGGGTCCGCAGCGCCGCCCGCATGGACTCCGGGTTGGCATTGTAGGCGTCGTTGACGATGGTGACGCCGTCCGCCCGGTCGGTGAGCTCCATGCGGTACCGGCTGGCGGCACCCTGCCGGTTCAGTGACGCCACAATGTCGGCGGGGCCGGCCCCGGCCGCATGGGCCGCGCCGGCCGCGGCCAGCAGGTTGGTGACGTGGTGCAGGCCCAGCAGGCGGCTCCTGACCGGATACGCGCCGGTGTCCCCGGGAAACAGCAGGTCAAATTCCGGGTGTCCCCCCGTGGTCCGCACATTGAGTGCCTGGAGGGCGGCTGCCCCGGTGCCGGTCCCGTCCGGCCCCGCCGGCCCGGCACTGGTGAACCACATGACGGGCGCAACGGCACGCCCCGACATGGCACGGACCCGCAGGTCGTCAAAGTTCAGGATGGCGGTGCCGCCCGCGGACAGCGCCACCACGAGTTCGCCCTTGGCCCGGGCGATGTTGTCGATGGAGCCAAATTCCCCCGCATGGGCGCTGCCCACGCACAGGACCACGCCGATGTCCGGGTTGACCAGGCCTGCCAGGTAGTTGATCTGGCCCATCTTCGTGGCACCCATTTCAATGACCAGGTAGCGGGTGGTTTCCACGGCGCGGAACACGGTCAGGGGCACGCCCACCTCGCCGTTGTAGGAGCCCACGGGGGCCACGGTTTCACCCAGCGGCGCCAGGATCCCGGCAAGCAGGTCCTTGGTGGTGGTCTTGCCGGCGGAGCCCGTGATGCCGATGACCGTCAGGGGCGAGTGCGCCCGGATCCGCCGCACCACCTCGGCGGCCAGGGCGCCCATGGCGAGCACGGCGTCGGCGACGACGACCGCCGGGAAGTACGTCCCGGCGCCGGACGCCCCCTCCGGGGCACGAACGTCGCGCTCGGCCAGGGCCAGCACGGCCCCGGCGGCAAAGGCCGCCGCGGTGAAGTCGTGGCCGTCTGCATGTTCCCCCGCCTTGGCCACGTACAGGCTGCCGGCGGAAGCGTCCCGGGAGTCGGTGGCAACCAGTCCCACGTCGATGCGGATGTGGGGATCCGTCCCGGCGGAAAGCCGCCCATTGCATAGCTCGGCAATTTCAGCCGCTGAAAAATCAATCATGTCGGTTTATGACTCTATCCTGCCGGCTGTGGTGGCGGGGAATCCAAAGTGTTCCAGGGCCAGCCGCAGTTCCACCCTGTCGTCCAAGGCAACGTTGACACCCTTGACCTCTTGATGGACCTCGTGTCCCCGGCCCGCAACGAGGATGGTGTCTCCCGGGCCGGCAAGCTCCACGGCGCGGAATATCGCGCCGGCCCGCCGGTCAAGCTCTTCAATCAGCCGCCGCGGCGTGCGCCCCTCATTGGCCGCCAGGGCGCCCTTGAGCACCTCCGCGCGAATGGCGGCCGGGTCCTCGTCATGGGGGTCGTCGTCGGTGATGATCACCACATCGGCACCCGCCACGGCCACGGCTCCCATGACGGGGCGCTTGGTGGCGTCGCGCTGCCCGGTGGCGCCGAACACCACAATGACCCGGGCGGCTGGTTCCGGGGAGCGGACCGCCAGCAGGGCCCGTTCCAGGGCGTCCGGATTGTGGGCAAAGTCCACTACGGCCACCGGTGCGGTACCCACCAGCTGCATGCGTCCCGGGACGGCCAGCGTGAAGGGGTCGTGCGCGTCCAGGGCGTGCTGCAGGGCGGCCTGGACGGCGGGCAGGGCTGCCCTGCGGGCCGTCCCGCTGCCCTCGGCGGCGGCCAGCAGCTGCTCCGCGACCATCACCAGCGCCAGGGCCGCGTTGGAGGCGTTGAAGTCCCCGGGCAGCCCCGTGCGCACCGAGAAGCTGGTGTCATGCGGGCCGTCGAGTCGGAAGCGCGAGCCAATGCCGTCCCGGTGGATCTCGGACACCCGCCAGTCTGCCCGGGCCTCGCCTGACGTGCGGGCGGCGGACGGCGTGGTGGACAGCGTTTGCACGGGAACCGATGCCTCGGCGGCCATGCGCCGGCCCCAGGTGTCGTCCACGGTGACCACTGCGCGCTTCGCTCGTGCGGGGGTGAACAGCTGGGCCTTGGTGGCATAGTAGCCGTCCATGCCGCCGTGCAGGTCGAGGTGGTCCTGGGTGAGGTTGGTGAAGCCGGCCACGTCAAAGACCACCGAATCCACGCGGCCAAAGGCCAGCGCATGCGAGGACACTTCCATGGAAGCGGCCCCCAGCCCCCGCTCGGCCATGGCCGCCAAAAGGGCGTGGACGTCCGTTGATTCCGGCGTGGTGAGCTTGCTGGGGATGGGTTCGTCGCCGGCCAGGATTTCAATGGTCCCAATGAGCCCGGTGGTCTTTCCGAGCGCGCGCAGCAGTGAATTGAGGAAGTAGGTGGTGGTGGTCTTGCCGTTGGTTCCTGTCACGGCAAAAAGCGGCATGGCCGCTGCGTCCCGCTCCCCCGTGCCATACACAAGGGCCGCCACCGCCCCGGCGGCCCCGCGGGGATCCGGGCAGGCGAGCACGGGCACGGGGAGGGTGTCTGCGAGAAGACGCGCGCCGGCGTCGTCCGTCAACACCGCCACGGCGCCCGAGGACACGGCGGAGGCGGCAAAGTCGGCGCCGTGGGCGTGCGCCCCCGGCACGGCAATGTAGAGGTCCCCGGGCAGGATGCTGCGGGAGTCCAGGCTGGCCCCGGTCACGGCCACCTGTGCACCGGTACCGGCGTGGGCGCCCGCGACGTCCGCGATCCGCCCAAGCGGCACGGAGCCGTGGTGCGCGGGACGCACAGGGGCAGCTTTCTTTTCCACCAAATGCCTGTCTCTCATGTCGGTCCGGGCCGCCGGCATTACTTGTAGAACTTCGGCGGCATGGCGGGAGGCGTTGTGGACGGCGGCACGTTGTAGGTGCGCAGGACCTGTCCCATCACCTGATTAAATGTAGCCCCCTGCGTCACGCCGTAGATGCTCCCCTTGGGCCGCTGGACCGTGATTGCCACCACGTACTGCGGGTCCTCCATGGGCGCCATGCCAATGAACGACGACGTGTACCCGTCAAAGCCGACGCCGTTCGCCGCCGGCGCCTCCGACGTCCCGGTCTTGCCGCCCACCCGGTAGCCCGGAATGTTAATGGCGTTGTAGTGGGACATGGTGGCCACGCCCTCCAGCATGAGCCGGTCCTCCGCCGCGGTCTTGGGGGAGATCACCTTGATGCCGGGGGCCTGCCTGACGGTGTCCACCGTGCCGTCGGCGGCCGTCGTGGAGTCGATGATCTGGGGTTTGAGCCGCATGCCGTCATTCGCCACTGTCTGGTAGATGAAGGCTGACTGCAGGGGCGTCTGGGCCACGCCCTGGCCGAACAGCACCGTGTACTCCTGGCGACCGTCCCACTGCTGCCAGGGGACGAGGATTCCGGGGCTTTCACCGGGAAGGTCGATCCCGGTCCTCTGCCCCACCCCGAACTTGTGCAGCCAGTCGTAACGCTCCTTCTTGGTCATTTTGGAGCCCGCCATGACAGTGCCGGTGTTCATGGAGTCGGCAATGATGCCCGCCAGGGTGCGTTTTTCGGTGCCGTGGACGAACGCGTCGTCAAAGGTTTGGCCGCCGATGGTGAGCGACGGCGGCACCAGGAAGTGGCTCATCGGGTTGTAGAGGCCCTTTTCCATGACGCCCGAGGTGGTGACGATCTTTTCGGTGGATCCCGGTTCCACCACGTCGCTCACGGTCCTGGAGCCGACGTCCGCGGTCTTGGAGGCACCCGGATTGTTGGGGTCATAGGAATCGCTGTCCGCAATGGCGATGACCTTGCCGGTCTTGACCTCCAGCACGGTGATGCTGGCCCAGTCGGCGCTGTACTGTTCCTTCTGCTGCTGCGCCGCCTGCTGGGCGTAGTACTGGATGTCCTCGTTGATGGTGAGCTTGACCGTCTGGCCGTCGACGGCGGGAACGGTCTCGACGGGGGCCGTGGGAATGATGATGCCGTTCTTGCCGGCCTGATAGGTGCGCGAGCCGTCAGTGCCGGTGAGCTTGGCGTTCATGGTCTGCTCGATCCCGGCCAGGCCCTTGCCGTCGGAGCCCACGAAACCGACGATCGGCCCGCCCACCGAGCCCATCGGGTAGACACGCTTGGTCTGTGCCTGCGAATAGATGCCCGGCACGCCCAGCGCCGCGACCTTGCCTTCGACCGCCGGGCTGACGTCCCTGACGATGTAGTTGAAGACCTTGGTCCCGGTGGCTGCCTTCTGCACCTGGTCGATGGGGAGCGAGAGGACGTCGGCCAGCTGCTGGAGTCCCTCCGCGCGGGTGTACGTCAGCGTTTTTTGCGTGGCCTGGTCGTAGTGCTTGTACTCCGGGTACAGGGCGCTGTTGACCTGGTTGACGGTAATGTCATAGCGCAGGATGCTCTCGGCCAGCACCTTGCCGTTGGCGTCCACGATTTTTCCGCGCACGGCAGGCAGCACCTGTTTCACCGTCCGCTGGGTTTCGGCGGCCTCGGCCATCTTTCCGACATCCAGGCCCTGGATCATCACCAGCTTGCCGGCGATGACCAGCAGGAACACGATCATCGCGATGAAGCCAATGCGCATGCGGCCGCGGCCGACCTTGTTCAATTGGTGTGCAGTTGCACCCCGTGCCGTGTTGGTGGAGTCTTGTGCCACTGCTTTTCCTTGCCGTCTAGCCTGCGCGGACGCCAGGGTCCGCCGTGTGCTTTCCTAAAACCTTAGCTGGCCTTCTGCGCCGGGGCGGGGATGGTGCCGCCGTTCAAATTCGGTGTCACGGCGGCCGGCGCCGCCGCTGCCGTGCCGGAAGATGCCCCCGCCTTCGCCTTGGCGGCCCGGGCCGCCGCCTTGGCAGCGGTTCCGCCGTCCTGGGCTGCGGACGCGGCCTTGGCGGGCTGCGCTTCAGGCTTGTTAATGTCGGCTGGCGGGAGTATCACCAGGCCCTTGGTCGCGGCGGTGGCCGGCAGCGGGTTCCCGGTCACCTTCCTGGTCTGGAGGTCGATCTGGCCCGTGGCGCCTGCCGGGACCATGCCCATGCCGGTGGCACGCGCCACCAGGCTCTGGGGTGCCTCCTGGGCCGAGAGGTCCAGCTGCAGCGCCTGGTTGGACTTTTCCAGTGCCGTTTGCTGGTTCTTCAGATCCACCAGCTGGTACTGGCCCTGGGAGACGGACACGCTCATCATCAGCACGGCGGCCAGGGCTCCCACCACCAACAGGAACAGCGACACCACCACGGGCGTGCGGCTCCGCCGCGGTGCGGACACCACCAGCGACAGCGGCGTCCGGGCATGCGGGGACTTCCGCTCCGTGGGCGGACGCGTTGCGGGATGCAGCTCGTCCAGGGACAGTGCGCGGGCAGTGTTGCCCACTGTCGGGGTGACCATGCGTGCTGCGGCCTGGCTCATGCGGCGCTCCTGATTCTCACTTTTTCCACTGCCCGCAGCCGCGCGGAGGCGGCCCGGGGGTTTTCAGAAATTTCCTGCTCGGTGGGAACTTCCGTTCCCTTGGTCAGCCGTTTCAGCGTCGCCTTGTGTTCCTCGAGTTCGACGGGGAACCCGGCCGGGGCGCTGGAGCGCGATCCGGCGGCAAAGACGGCCTTGACGACCTTGTCCTCCAGCGAGTGGTAGGACATGACCACGGCCCGCCCGTGCAGGGCCAGGGCGTCAACGGCGGCGGGGACCGCGCGTTCCAGCACGTCAAGTTCCTCGTTGACCTCGATGCGAAGTGCCTGGAACGTCCGCTTGGCGGGGTGCCCGCCGGTCCGGGCCGCCCCGGACGGGACCACGTTGCGGATGATCTCCACCAGCTCTCCGGTATGGGTCAGGGGCGCCTTGTTGCGCGCCGCAACGATGCGGTTGGCTATGCGGCCGGCAAACTTTTCCTCGCCCCAGGTGCGGATGATGCGCACCAGGTCCTCTTCTGAATAGCTGTTGACCACGTCGGCCGCCGTCTGTCCGCGGCTTGTGTCCATGCGCATGTCCAGGGGTGCGTCAAAGGAGTAGGCGAAGCCACGCTCCCGTTCATCCAGCTGGAGGGAGGACACGCCAAGATCCATGAGGACGCCGTCGATGGCGGGGATGCCCAAATCCTCCAGGACGGACGCAATCTCGTCGTAAACGGCGTGGACCAGGTCGGTCCGGGGGGCAAAGGGCGAAAGCCTTTCCCCCGCGAGGGCCAGCGCCTCGGTGTCCCGGTCGATGCCAACCACGTGGAGGTCGTCAAATCGCTGCAGCATGGCCTCGCTGTGGCCTCCCATGCCGAGCGTGGCGTCGACGACGACCGGGGTGCGGCCGGCCTGGCGGGCAGTCTCGAAGGCGGGGGCCAGCAGGTTGATGCAACGGTCCTTCAAAACGGGGGTGTGGCGGGCGGACGTGGGTGGCGCGGGATTTTCCGACGTCATCACGCCTCCGTTTCTCATGGCTCTCGATGGGTCCGCACTGCTTCTTGGGGTTCGGCGCCAGGTCAGGGGCGCCGGTTGTGGTTCTTGGACCAGATCCCCCTCCGCGCCGAGCGCTGTCCTGCCTGGCTCCGGGGAAGGTGAGCCAGGATGGACACTGCCGGGCGGGTGGAGATCTCATCCAAGATCCGGCCATTTTCCGCTCACAACGGGGTCATTCCCATGGTGGTTCGTTATTGCTGGGTGTTACCGGGGATGGCGTCCTCGTCGATTTCCGAGAAAGCCTTCTCCTGTGCCTCGAGGTAGCTGCTCCAAGCGCCCGCGTCCCAGATTTCAGCGCGGTTGCCGGCACCAATGACCACCAGCTCCCGCTCGAGACCCGCATACGCGCGGAGGGTGGCCGGAATGGTCACACGCCCCTGCTTGTCCGGCACCTCGTCGGACGCACCGGAGAGAAAGACGCGGATATAGTCCCTGGCCTGCCGGTTTTGCATTGGCGCGCCGACCATGTCCGCATGGACCTTTTCAAACTCCCTGGCACTGAAGACGTAGATGCAGTTTTCCTGCCCCTTGGTCAGGACAAGTCCACCGGCCAGTTCCTCCCGGAACTTGGCTGGAAGGATGATCCGGCCCTTTTCGTCAAGGCGCGGCGAGTGTGTTCCGAGAAACATCCCCACCACCTTCCCCATCGAGCCGCTGGAACAACCTTCCACCATTACCCTCTTACGCGCTCCACCTTACTCCACAATGCTCCACCGTCAACGCCAGAAGGTCCCAAAGTGGGCGTGTCGCACGGAATGTTCCGCACCAGTGCTGGGATCCGAGCGCTGGTGCGCGGTGGAGGGAAATTTCGCCCCGCGGGCCACGGACCGCCGTGGCAGCCCAAGGAGTGTCCCCTTTTCACCCCAGTCCGGCCTGCCAGGGAGCGAATTGGACCGGGTGGCGGGAAGTGGAGGGTGCCGGGTGGCGGGAAGTGGAGGGGGACTTTTCGGGCACAAAAAAAGCCCGCACTGCGGGCGTTGTCGGCACTTCCATGCTCGTCCGGATGCTCGGGGGGCCGTGTGTGCCGGTTCCGGCCCCCTTGGCCAGCTGTGACGTCACGCCCCGCGCACGGGGCGGCTCCGGGCGCTGGCGGCTACTGGTCCTTGCGGCGCTCTTCCCAGCGTTCCTCGAGGCTGTTCATGAAGCCGCTCTTTTGCTTTGTCGCGGACTTGGCGCCTGCCGTGGGGCTGCCCTTGAACTTGGGTCGGGAAATGGCGATGTACACGCCGGCGCCCATAATGAGGAAGCCGAGGATCCCCACCACGATTATCTTGAGGGCCACGCCGCCAAGCAACACCATGATGCCGGCAATCGTGACCAGGACCCCGATCACAATGTGCCGTGTCGACAATGAACGCGCCGGATCCGAAGCCAGGGTGTGGGCGAACTTTGGATCCTCGGCGTGCAACTGCTGCTCCAGTTGGTCAAGCAGTCTTTGCTCGTGCTCCGAGAGGGGCATGACGACCTCCTTCATGTCAGGGCCATGGACGTCTTAACTCGTTAACGCCTTCTATGCCCGCATTAGTTCCCTGTGGGACGCGAACCGGTCTTTTGAACCGGATCCCGCAGGGCACCAACGAGTTTTGAAGTCATTAATGGCTGACTCCTACTACTAACAATAGGCGTGTTTTGGCGGAACTGAAACCCGGGCAGGGCACCTCCCGGGCGGCCTGTCAAAAAGTTTCCCGGCTGTTCTGATCCAGGTTGGTGCGGACGGTTTTGAGCAGCCTGGCGGGCACAATTCCGGCCGCGCCAAACTTCGCTGCGATGGCATCCCCCACCATCTCGGCGCTACGTCCATTGTCCTCCCGCGGATCGAGGGCAAGCTGCAGCGGTGCCGAGCTGGCCGGCTCCAGGGATTCCACCCGGACACCCACCAGCCTCACGCTTTGCGGCCGCGTGCCAAGGGCGCGCAGCAGTTCCGTGGCCCCGGCGTAGATCTGCCCGGCGCTGTCGATGCCCGCGGGCATCGCCTTGGAACGGCTGACGGCGGAAAAGTCGGCGTACTTGATCTTCAGCGCCAGGGTCCGCCCGGCCAGCCCCGCCTCCCTCAGGCGCCCCGCCACGCGGTGCGAGAGCCGCAGCAGTTCCTTGGTGAGGACGTCGTCGTCGAACGTGTCAACGGCAAACGTCTCCTCCGCGCCAATGCTTTTTTCCACGCGAACCGGCGCGACAGGCCGTGGGTCGATGCCCCAGGCCAGGTTGTGGAGCGCGACGCCGCCGGCACCAAGCGTCTTTTTCAGCACGGCCACCGGGGTGGCGGCGACATCGGCGACGGTGAAGATGCCCAGCCGCTGGAGTGCCTCAAGGGTTTTGGCGCCAACGCCCCAGAGCGCCTGGACGGGAAGCGTGTGCAGGTACTCCACGGTGCGGTCCTTCTCAATGAGAAGCATGCCATTCGGCTTGCAGCGCGTGGAGGCGATCTTGGCCACGAACTTGGAGGCGGCTATCCCCACCGAGGCCGTGATTCCCAGCTGCGACTCCACCTGCCGGCGCACCATGGCGCCGATGTGCAGGGGCTCGCCCAGACGCCGCAGGGCCCCGGAGATGTCAAGGAAGGCCTCGTCCACGCTGAGCGGCTCCACCTTGTCCGTGATGGAGTTGAACAATGCCATCACCTGGGTGGAGACCTCGTGGTAGATGCCGTGCCGCGGTTCAATGACGACGGCGGACGGGGCCATGCGCATGGCCGTGGCCATGGGAAGGGCGGAGCGCACCCCGAGCGCCCTGGCCTCGTACGACGCCGAGAGCACCACCGAGCGCCCCTCCGGAAAGCCGACAATGACCTGGCGGCCCTTTAGTTCCGGCCGCTCGCGAAGTTCCACGGAGACGAAGAAGGCGTCCATGTCCACGTGCATGATGGTGCATCCGGCCTGGTCCAGGACCCGGCCCTCCTGCCCGCGGCGCAGTTCCGCCTCGGCGCGGCTGCTGTCCGGCCGGCGGGGGCGTTCCGGGATGCGGCGGGGATGCTGTTCCACCGGATCAAGCTTAGTGGCCGAGGGGCCCGCCGCGAGCTTGCGAGCGGTGGGAGGCCACTAAGCGTTAGTGGCCGGGGGGCCCGCCGCGAGCTTGCGAGCGGTGGGAGGCCACTAAGCGTTAGTGGCCGAGGGGCCCGCCGCGAGCTTGCGAGCGGTGGGAGGCCACGGCCGGGCGGGCTGCCGCGATTGGGTAAACTGGACAGGAGCCATTGCACCGCCACCGGCAGCTAAGGAAAACAAGTGATGACCAGCAGCAATATTGCCCCCTTGCGCCCAGGCAGGCGGTTGCGGTGGGCGCTTCCCGCGGGGGCAGTCCTTGCCGCGGCCATGGCGCTCACGGGCTGCTCCGGCAGCCCGGCGACGCCGGCCGCATCCTCCAGCGTCGGGGCGCCTGCGGCATCAATGGCGTCGTCCTCCTCTCCGGCAGGGTCCGCCACCGCAGGTGCCTCCTCTGCCACGCCAACCGCGGAAACCGCCACCAAGGAACTGGTGGCAGGATTCCCCGTCAAGCTCATCCCCCTGATGAAGGGTGCGGAGGTCCAGGCATCCAGCCTGCAGCGGACCACACCCATATCGGTGGCATCCCTCACCGAGACCGTGACGGCCAAGCCAGCCGACGTGCTGGCCTACTACACCAAGGTGTACGAGGGCCAGAAGTTCACGGCGCTGCCGGGCAATTCGGTTGACGGCACCCCCTCGAAAACCTTTGTGCGCGCCTCCGGACAGGAAAGTGTGAACGTGGCCATCGTGCAGACGGGGACCACGTCAACGGTGACAGTCGGGGCCAGCGTACTCCCGGCATCACTCAAATAGGCCTGTTCCACCGCACCCATGGACAAATCGCCGCGGGCGCCATAGTGGGCGCCGGCACCCCACCACCCACAGCAAGGACCCACCCCGCATGACCGCATCTGCCACCACGCCCATGGAATCAACGGCCGCTGAGCAGGAGGCGTTTGTCGCAGCGGTGGCGCTGACGCTGCAGGAATTCCTGGCCGAAAAGGGCACGCTGCTGGCGGGCATCTCCCCCGACGCCCTGGTGCTGGTCGATTCCATCGCGTCGCTCGTCACGGGCGGAAAGCGAATGCGGGCAATCCTGTGCTACTGGGGCTGGCGCGGCGCCGGCGGCGCTCCCGGCGCCGAGGAAATCATCAAGGCCGGGGCTGCCCTGGAGCTGTTCCAGGCAGCGGCCCTCATCCACGACGACATCATTGACCGCTCGGACACCCGCCGCGGCGGCCCGAGCGTGCACCGGCAGTTCGGCAGCCTGCACGCCGGCCGCGGCTGGGCCCTGGACCGGGAACGGTTTGGGCACGCGGCCGCCATCCTCACCGGGGATCTGTGCCTGTCCTTTAGCGAGGAGATGTTTGCGTCCATCGGTTCGGGTTCCGCAAGCCGTGCCCGCGCCATATTCAACCTGATGCGCACCGAGGTCATGGCCGGGCAGTACCTTGACATCCTCGAGGAAGTCTCCGGACCCACCAAGCCGCACAGCACCGCCGTCGCCCGGGCGGCGGCCATCATCCGGTTCAAGAGTGCAAAGTACTCCTCCGAACATCCCCTGGTGCTGGGCGGTGCGCTGGCCGGGGCCTCCCCGGAACTCCTGGCCGGCTACAGCGCCTTCGCACTGCCCCTGGGCGAGGCCTTCCAGCTGCGCGATGACGTCCTGGGCGTCTTTGGTGATCCGGCACAGACCGGCAAGCCGGCCGGTGACGACCTCCGCGAGGGGAAGCGCACGGTGCTTGTCGGCCTGACGATCGCCGCGGCCGGCGAGGCGGATCGGGAATTTGTTGACACGCATCTGGGTCGGCAGGACCTCAGCGACGCCGACATCGACAGCCTGTGTTCAATCATGGTCAAGTCGGGGGCCCTGACGGGCACGGAGGCCATGATCGCCGACCTCAGCACCGCAGCCTTCACCGCCTTGGCGCAGCTCCCCATTGACGGTGCCATTTCAGAGGCACTGTCGGCGCTGGGCCGCAGCGCCGTGTCCCGCACGTCCTAGCGGGACCCCGCGGTCCCGCTTCCCACCGGCCGAGCGCGTTCCTACCAGCCCAGCGCGGCGGCCCGGCGGCGAATTTCAGTCTTGCGGCCCTCGTGGAGGGCGTCGATCGGGCGGCCCGGCAGCGATTCATCCGTGGTGAACAGCCAGGTGATGGCTTCCTCGTCGTCGAAGCCCGCGTCATGCAGGACGGTGATGGTGCCGCGCAGGCTCTCCACGATGTGGTCGCCGCTGAAGAATTCTGCCGGCACGGCGCGGATGGAGCGTTCCCCCACCCGGGCGGCCAGCAGTGAGCCGTCCTTGACAAGGGCATGGACTTTGGTGATGGACACGTCCAGCTTGGCTGCGACATCCGGCAGCGGCAACCATTCACTGACTACTTTTTCTACATTACTCACGTGTCCAAGGTTCCCACAGGAAGGCGCGCTCTGCACACCGGCACGGGTGCCCCGGCTTACCGGCCAGTAAATTACACTGCTGTGGTTTGGACGGATTGCATCCCGGGCGCTGCCAGTTGCGCGGTTTTGGTGTAAATTCACATTAGTCACACAAGTAACACCATCATCATGAGCACCATCCGTCCCGGAAACCAGAGGATCGCACCCATGACTTCCCAACGTCCCTCCCGGCTCGCGCCCGCCGGCGGCAAGCAATTGGCGGCTGTTGCCACGGCGGCCATTCCCGTCGTCATGCTTTCTTCGCTTGCGCTTGCACAGCCAGCCGCCGCGGCACCGGCTCCGGCAGGTCCCAAGGTCCTTCCCTCCGCGCTCACCCACGGCGGTCTTGCCGCGGCTGTCCTGGCGAGCCCAAAGACGGCAGGAATCCCCTCTTCCGTGGTGGCCGGTTCCCTTCCCTCGCGCATTGCGCCGCTGGCACCTGTCGCAAAGACCTACAAGGTTGCGGCCGGGGACACCATCTCGGCCATCGCCGCACGCCACGGCCTGTCCACCAGCGCCGTCCTGGCCCTGAACAAGCTCAGCGCCACGAGCATCATCTATCCGGGACAGCAGATCAAGCTCACCACGGGCAGCACGGCCGCCGCGCCATCGGCTCGGGCAAAGGCAACCGCCGGCACTTCCACTGCCAGGTACACCGTCAAGTCCGGCGACACCATTGGCGCCATTGCCGCAAGGCACGGCCTTTCCACGGCGTCCGTGCTGGCCGCCAACGGCTTGAACAACTCCTCCGTCATCTTCCCCGGCCAGGTCATCAAGCTGGGCAGGACCGCAGCCCGGGCCGCCGCACCGGCACCGGCCAAGGCCGCCAGCGCCAGGCCCGCGTCCTCGAGCACGTACGTCGTCAAGTCCGGTGACACGCTCTCGGCCATCGCGTCCAGGCACGGCCTTTCCACGGCGTCCGTGCTGGCCGCCAACGGCATGAACACAGCAACCATCATCTACCCCGGCCAGGTCATCAAGCTGGGAACATCGAACGCCCCGGCTCCCGCCCCGGCCAAGGCTTCCAGCACCAAGCCCGCATCCGGGAGCAAGTACGTCATCAAGTCAGGCGACACGCTCTCGGGCATTGCGGCGAAGCACGGCGTGGGGCTGCAGGCCCTCGCCTCGGCGAACAGGATCTCCGTCAACGGGACCATCTATGCCGGCAAGACCCTGACCATCCCGGGCGTCAGCGCGGCATCCAATTCGATCACCCCGATCAAGCCCGCGGCACCCGGCGTCCCCAACACGTTCCTGCACTACACGTACCCAGATGCGGTGGTGGCCGACGCGAACAAGAACCTGCGCGCCCTGCTCGCCGCACCGGCACCCACCCGCGCACAGATGAAGGAAATGGTGGCACGGACGGCCGCCAGCATGGGCGTCGACCCGTCGCTGGCCATGGCGTTCGCGCAACAGGAATCCGGATTCAACCACCAGGTGGTCTCCCCCGCCAACGCCATTGGCACCATGCAGGTCATCCCCGACGCCGGCGACTGGGCCTCCGGGATGGTGGGCCGCAAGCTGAACCTGCTCAACCCGCAGGACAACGTCACGGCCGGCGTGGCCATCATCCGCGCCCTCCTCAAGGGCGCCAAGACCGAGGACCTGGCCATAGCTGGCTACTACCAGGGCCAATACTCCGTCAGCGTCCACGGCATGTTCCCGGACACCAAGAACTACGTGGCCAGCATCAAGGCAAACAGGAAGCTGTTCCGCTAAATCAGCGCCCGCAGGGCAAGGCAGGGGGCCGCCGGCGAGTGTCGCCGGCGGCCCAATTTTGATTCACCCCATAAGCTTGAAGGGTGCAAGACGTGCCCCACGACCCCTTGATCGGGTCCACAGTCGATGACCGCTACCTGGTTTTGTCCAAGGTGGCGCGCGGCGGCATGTCCACCGTCTACCTGGCCAAGGACACCCGCCTCAACCGCAACATCGCGCTAAAGATCCTGCACCCGCACCTGGCCACCGACCACGCCTTCATTGAACGCCTCCAACGCGAGGCCTGGAGCGCCGCCAGCCTTTCCCACCCGCACGTGGTGCAGATCCACGACCACGGCGTTGGCGCGCAACACGCCTACCTGGTGCTTGAATACATTGACGGCCACACCCTGCGTGACGTTGTCAATTCCCGCGCCCCGTTGACGCCCCGCCAGGCCCTGGACCTGCTGGACCCCATTGTGGAAGGCCTGGCGGCCGCGCATGCCGCCGGGCTGGTGCACCGCGACGTCAAGCCCGAAAACGTGCTGGTCTCACACACCGGCTGGGTGAAGATTGGCGACTTTGGCCTCTCCCGCGCCGTCACCACCACGACAAACACCGGGACGCTGCTGGGCACCCTCGGATACATCGCCCCCGAGCTGGTCAACGGCGAAGGCGGCGACGCGCGCAGCGACATCTATTCCGCCGGCATTATGCTCTATGAGCTCCTGACCGGCCAGCAGCCGTTCCGCGGCCAGGTCCCCGTCGCCGTGGCCATGCAGCACGTGCGCGACAACGTCCCGGCTCCGTCCGCGGCCGTGCCGGGCCTCCCGGCGGAAATGGACGAGCTGGTCCGCTACATGACGGAGAAGGACCCGGACAACCGTCCGGCCAACGGCGCCTCGCTCCTGGAGGACCTGCGCCACATCCGGCGCACCCTGACGCCGGAGGAACTCGACGCCGGCGGAAGCCGCGGAGGGTCCCGCCCCCCGCAGGCGGCGGAGACGCAGGCGCTGACTGCCTCATTCGGGAACGACGGCGGGTACCCCGGAAACCTGACGGAGGCGCTCGGCAACGCCGGCGCAGCCGACTACGCCACCTCGGTCATCACCCCGCCGCCCTCCCAGCACACCAGTGTGCTGCCTCCCGTGCGCCGGCTGTACGTGGACGACGCCGGCCGCGCCGAGCCCCACGACGCGCCCTACGGGACGGCGGCGGCCGGGCCGGGTGCCGGCGTCGACCACGGAATCATGGCTTCCGGCCCGGCGGCGCCGTCCAAGCGGGAGGCCCGGGCGGCCGCCAGGGAACGCGCCAGGGCGGCCTCCCAGCCGGTGGCGACCCTGGGCAGCGCGCACCCGAGGCGCCGAGCAGCCCTGTGGATCCTGGCCATCCTGGTGCTTGGCCTGCTGGTCGCAGCGGCCGGCTGGTTCCTGGCGCTGGGTCCCGGCGCACTCGCCACGGTGCCCGAGGTCCACAACAAGACCGTGGCGCAGGCGCAGGCGATGATCCTGGCCCAGGGTTTTGAACGGGCCGCAACGTCCGAGGTCTTCAACGAGAAGACGGCCGCCGGGCTGGTGGTGGACACCGATCCCACCGGAGGCACCGAACAGCGCAAGTTTCAAGGCGTGACGATCCTGGTCTCCAAGGGCCCGGTCCTCTACCCTGTTCCCGCCCTGGCCGGCAGGACGCTGGCGGACGCCAAGTCCGCCCTGACGGGCGGGCACCTGGCGGTGGGCGCCGTGACGGAGGCCTTTGACGAAAAGGCGAAGGCCGGCACAGTGATTGGCCAGCACCCCGACGCCGGCACGGAATTCCGTGGCAACACGAAGGTGGACGTCGTGGTGTCCAAGGGGCCCAGGCCCATTGCCGTGCCCTCCGTCGTGGGCAAGACCTCCGCCGACGCCGAGGCCGCCTTAGAGGGCCTGGGCCTGGTGGCCGCCATCGCACCCGAACAGGTCAACAGCGCCAAGGTCCCCGCCGGCTCCGTGGTGTCCCAATCGCCCGACGGCGGAACGCTCACGGCCGGCGGCACCGTCACCCTGACAATCTCCAAGGGCCCGGTCATGGTTGAAGCACCAAGCTTCATCGACCAAAAAGCCAGCGTCGCGGAAAGTGCATTGCGGGACCTGGGCTTCAAGGTTACAGTGAAATATACATTTGGCTTCCCCGTGCTGGGACGCGTGGCTGACCAGGACAAGTCTGGATTGCTGCCCAAAGGTTCCGAAATCACATTGACGGTGGTCTAGCCCGGCGGCGGATCCGGCGTTTTTTGTAGTCCGGCGTCAGGGAGGCCCGGAGGCCGCCCGCGGCCGAGGGCCGGAAAGCCGGACGGAAAAACGTCGGGCCGCCGCCGGCGGTGTTCTACTTGTTCTGGCCGAGCGCCCCTGCCACGAGGAACGCCATTTCCAGCGACTGCTTGTGGTTCAGGCGGGGGTCGCAGACGGACTCATAGCCGGTCAGGAAGGCTTCCTGGTCGATGGGGTCCGCGCCGCCGAGGCATTCGGCGACGTCGTCGCCGGTCATCTCCACGTGCAGGCCGCCCGGGAACGTGCCGAGGGCCTGGTGGACCTCGAAGAAGCCGCGGACCTCGTCGATGACGTCGTCGAAGTTGCGGGTCTTGTAGCCGTTGGGCGAGGTGACGGTGTTGCCGTGCATGGGGTCGGTCACCCACAGCACCTGCGCGCCGGAGGCCGTGACCTTTTCGACCAGGTTCGGCAGCTTCTCACGGATGTTGGAGGCACCCATGCGGGTGATGAACGTCAGCCGGCCGGGCTCGCGGTTCGGGTCCAGCTTCTCGATCAGGCGCAGCGCGTCGTCGGCACTGGTGGTGGGGCCGAGCTTCACACCGATCGGGTTCCGGACCCGGGAGAGGAAGTCCACGTGCGCCTGATCCAGCTCGCGGGTGCGTTCACCGATCCACAGGAAGTGTGCGGAGGTGTCGTACGGCGTCCCTGTACGGGAGTCGATGCGGGTGAGCGCGCGTTCGTAGTCGAGCAGCAGGGCCTCGTGGCTGGCGAAGAATTCAACCGTCTTCAGGGCCTCGAAGTCCGCACCGCAGGAGGCCATGAACTTGATGGCCCGGTCTATGTCCTTGGCCAGCTTCTCGTAGCGGCTGTGCGCCGGGTTGGAGGTGAAGCCGCGGTTCCATTCGTGGACCAGTCGCAGGTCCGCGAAGCCGCCCTGGGTGAATGCGCGGATCAGGTTAAGCGTGGAGGCGGAGGTGTGGTACGCCTTGAGCATGCGGGAGGCGTCGTGCTTGCGCGACTCCGGCGTGAACTCGAAGCCGTTGACTATGTCGCCACGGTACGCCGGCAGTGTCACGCCGTCGCGGGTTTCGTCGTTGGAGGAGCGCGGCTTGGCAAACTGCCCGGCCATGCGGCCCATCTTGATCACGGGCAGCTGCGCGCCGTAGGTGAGCACCACGGCCATCTGGAGAATGGTCTTGACGCGTGCACTGATCCTGTCCGCGGTGGCCGCCTCAAAGGTCTCGGCGCAGTCGCCCCCCTGGAGCAGGAACGCCTTGCCCTGCGCAGCCTGGGCCAGGCGGGAGCGCAGCACGTCAACCTCGCCGGCGAAGACCAGCGGCGGAAGGGTGGAAAGTTCCTTCACGCTGGTGGAAAAGACATCGGGATCGGCCCAGGTGGGCTGCTGGGCGATGGGAAGATCGCGCCAATCGTCGAGGCCGGGGTACACGGCGGCACCGGGAATGGACATGCCGGCGACGGGTGCGGTCGCTGCGGGGGAGGTAAGGTCAGTCACGCCTTAAGAGTATCCCTCCGCGCCGCCGCGGCGGCAACGCGTCCGCGTCATGAGATGGTCCGCGCCTGCCTCCCTTGCCTAGGACCACTTGCCCAGGACCCCTTGCCTGCGACGGCCTGCGACGGCGGCATCCGGGACCCGCTGCCAGCTACGGTTGCGCCGCTTCCGGCGGCGCCTCGTCCGGCACGGCCTTGACCTCTGCCGGGTCGTCCGCCGCCGGGCCGTCCAAGGCCATGCCGTCAGAGGCCGTTGCGTCCGCCACGGCACCGTCCTCCTCCGTGCCGTCACCGGGCTCGAGGCAGGGGCGTTTCGGCTCCACCTTCGCTCCGATGACGGTCACCGTTCCGGGTGGCACCGCGGTGGTCGGGTCAACCCGCACCGCATCGGCCGCCTTCTTGGCGGCATCGGAGCCGTCCGGGGATTCCGGCGCCTTCCCGGCCTTGGCGCCGGCAGCCTTGCCGGCCTTTTCGGCCGCAATCTTTTCCTTGACCGTGCTGGCGTACGAGTCAACGTATTCCTGCCCGGAAAGGCGCATGAGTTCGTACATGATCTCGTCCGTCACCGATCGCTGGACGAAGCGGTCGTCCTGCAGGCCCTGGTAGCGGCTAAAATCCAGGGGTTCGCCAAAAATGATGCCCAGGCGGCGGATGTTGGGGATGCGCTTGCCGATCGGCTGGACCCTGTCGGTGCCGATCATGGCCACCGGGATCACGGGCACGTTCGCGGTGAGCACCAGCTTCGCCACGCCCACCTTGCCACGGTAAAGCCGGCCGTCGGGACTGCGCGTGCCCTCCGGGTAGATGCCCAGCAGGCCGCCTCCGTTAAGGACCTCGACGCCGGTCTGCAGCGAGTTGGCGGACGCCTTGCCGCCGGAGCGGTCCATGGGCAGCTGGTTGGTCAGCTTGAAGAAGGCGGCCGTGAGCCGCCCCTTGAGGCCGCGCCCGGTGAAGTAGTCGCTCTTGGCCAGGAAAACCACGGGCCGGGGCACCATCAGCGGCATGAAGATGGAGTCCGAAAAGGACAGGTGGTTGCTCGCCAAAACTGCCGGCCCGTCGGCGGGCAGGTTGTCCAGTCCTTTGGTCCAGGGGCGGAACAGGATTTTGAGGACCGGTCCGAGGAAGATCTTCTTGAGCACCCAATAAATCACTGTAAAGTTCCTCTCCGGCGGGGCCGGGGTCAGCCAGGCGTGGTCAGTGCGAGCACCCGCATCGACCGTAACAACAGTAGTCTAGTGAGAGAGGCGGCACAGGCGGTCACGCGCGTGTGCAGCGCCTTTGGTGTCTGCACAGCCTTGGTGCATATACTCATGGCACTTGACTTGACGGAGGCCCCATGGCGACGGCGCAATCGTTCCGCTCGGACGGACATGGCAGTTTGGCGCGGGTCGGGGTGGCGGTCTGCCACGGCTTCACCGGCTCCACCGTCAGCATGCGGGCCTGGTCCGACTTCCTGGCCGATGCCGGCTTCTGCGTCAACATGCCGCTGCTGGCGGGCCACGGCACCACGTGGCAGGACCTGTCGCGCACCCCGTGGGAACACTGGTACCGCGACTTTGAGGCCGCCTACCTGGAACTTTCCTCCCGTTGCGACACCGTGTTTGTCGCCGGCCTGTCCATGGGCGGCGCGCTGGCGCTGCGGGTGGCGGCCAGGCACCCGGTGGGTGGGGTCGCCGTCGTCAATCCCGTGTTCACGTTTGGGGACCCGCGGGCCAAATATTCCGGCCTGCTCAAACACGTGCTCAAAAGCACGCCGGCCATCGGCGACGACATCAAGGCGCCGGGGATCACTGAAGGTGCGTATGCGCGCACGCCCGTTGCCGCCGTCCATGAGCTGGGCAAGCTGCTCACGGACACCATCGCGCTGCTGCCGAGCGTGGTGGCGCCCACCCTCGTCTTCCGTTCCTCGGTGGACCACGTGGTGCCGGAGTCCAGCATGGACCTGCTGAAGGCCCGCATCGGCGCGGCAGAGTTCGAGGTGGTGCCGCTGATGAACAGCTACCACGTGGCGACCATGGACAACGACGCGGAGCAGATATTTTCCCAGTCCCGCGACTTCTTTCGGAGGCATGCAGGTGCAATCTGACCACGGCCACGACACGCCGGCCGCCGGCGACAGCGATGAGGCGGTGTGGCGCGAGCTGGTGGCGCGCCTCCAGGAGCCGGATGACAGCTTCATGGATGCGGCGGCCGACGCCGGCGCACCCGCTCCCGCCGGAGGTGCCGCGCCCGGCGCCTCGGAACCGGGCCCTGCCGCGGTGGGCGGCGATGGCCGGGCCAGGGGCGTGGGCGACTTCGATCCGCTCGGTGTGTGGCGCCAACAACTCTCTCCGGCGCCCGGGGAACCGGCTTTCACCGGCGATCAAGACGCCGGCGGGGCCGCAGCGGGCGGTCCCCGAGACTATGAGGCTGAGGACCTGGACGAGGAATTTGTGCCCGGAGAGCTGCCCAGCCTGGCGGGCGCCGATCCGGCCATCATGCTCTCGTGGATCGGCGCGGCCGGAGGACCCATGTTGCTGGTGCTGGCCGCCATCTTCTGGCGCGGCATGCCGCTGGTGGGCGTCCTCGGCGTGATTTTGGCCTTCCTGGCCGGCACGGCGTACCTGATCTACCGGCTGCCCAAGAACCGCGACCACGACGGCGGCGACGGCGCCGTCGTGTAGTCAGCGCAGCCGCTTGCGGCGCCGGCGCACGCCAAGGCGGTCGGACTGGCGCACCCGCGACAGGTCGGCGGCGCCGATCAGCCCGGCAGCCGGCCCCAGCTGGGCGCCCACTATGACAGCCTCCTGGCGGAACCCGCGCCCGGTGAGGTTCTTGGCGTAGGCACGCCGGGCCGGTGCCAGCAGGAGGTCGCCGGCGGCGGACAGCCCCCCTCCCACAACGAAGAGTGCCGGGTCGAGCGCCGCGGCCAGGTTCGCGATGCCCAGGCCCAGCCAGTCCCCCACCTCTTCCACGAGTTCCCGGGACGTCGCCTCACCCGCCAGGGCCAGCTCGGTCACCACACTGCCGGTGATGTCTTCAGCGATGCCGTCGACGGCGGCCAGCAGTTCGGTGGCCATCGGCGACTTTGCCCGGGCCAGTTCCCGCGCCTCCCTGCCCAGCGCATTGCCGGAGGCATACTGCTCCCAACAGCCGCGGTTGCCGCATTCACAGCGGTGCCCGCCCGGCATGATGATCTGGTGGCCAAACTCACCTGCCATGCCGAAGCTGCCGCGCTCCACGCGCCCGTCCACCACCAGTGCGCCACCGATCCCGGTGCCCAACGTCAGGCAGACGAGGCGGTCCTGGCCGCGGCCGGCGCCAAAGCGCCATTCCGCCCAGGCCGCGGCATCGGCGTCGTTGGCCAGGGTCACCGGCCGGTTCAGGAGGCCTTCAAGGTTTTGGCGCAGCGGCTCGTTGCGCCAGGCAAGGTGCGGGCTGAAGACCACGGTGCCGCCGTCGAGGTCCATCCAGCCGGCAGCGCCGATGCCCACGCTGCGCAGTTCGTGCCGGGTCCCGAGTTCACGCACCAGTTCAACAATGACGGCCTCAACTGCCCGCGGGTCGCGGCCTGGCGTTTCCCGGCGGAGTTCCTCGCGAATGTTGCCCAGGCCATCCACCACGCCGGCCGCCACCTTGGTCCCCCCAATGTCGATGCCCAGCGCCAGGCTTCCGCCGATGGGCGCCCGTCCTGGAAATCGCAGGGGGGGCCGGAAGACGGGGCGAGGTTGCTGCATTCCAAGAGTCTAGCCACCAACCGCTGTGGCACCGCCGAATTGAATGTGTGATCCAAACAACATAAAGTTACTGGTGAGTAACTTATGCGGCCGCCCGGCAGTGGCGTGTGCCGGATAGAGTAAGGCCAAGCCATACTTGGACTGTCATATTTAAGGAGCCAAAGTGCGCGAGATTTCCGTCCCGGCCCAAGTGGTCAGCCCAAGGACCATGAACACCACCGACTTTGTGCTGCGCCAGGCACGGCTGGACACCAATCCGGCCCTCTTCTCGCGCCGCAATGCCGACAACGTATGGGTGGACATCTCGGCCAGGGAATTCCATGCCGACGTCTGCGCCCTTGCCAAGGGCCTGATCGCCTCCGGCATCCAGGTGGGCGACCGGGTGGGCATCATGGCCCGCACCCGCTACGAATGGGCCCTGGTCGATTTCGCCATTTGGTTTGCCGGCGCCGTCTCCGTGCCGATCTACGAGACGTCCTCGCCGTCGCAGGTGGCCTGGAACCTGGGCGACTCCCAGGCGGTGGCCGTGATCGCAGAGACGGCAGCCCATGAGAACGTGGTCCGACAGGCAGCGCGCAACGAGGGTCTGGCCGCGCTCAAGGACGTCTGGCGGATGGAAGGCGACGGCCTGGATGTACTGCGCGACGCCGGCCGGGAGGTTGCCGACGACGTCCTGGAAGTCCACCGCACCTCCAACGGCCTCGACGACGTGGCCACGATCATCTACACCTCCGGCACCACGGGCCGGCCCAAGGGCTGCATGCTGACCCACCACAACTTTGTGGAACTCAGCGAGAATGCGCTGGCCGTGCTGGGCAGGGACGTTATCCCGCCGGGTTCCCAGACAGTCATGTTCCTGCCCATGGCGCACGTCTTCGCCCGGTACATCTCGGTACTCGCCGTCGCCGCCGGCGCCAAGGTGGGCCACACCCCGGACATCAAGCACCTGCTCGAGGACCTGCAAAGCTTCAAGCCCACCTTCATCCTGGCCGTGCCCCGAGTCTTTGAAAAGGTCTACAACTCCGCGGCGCTCAAGGCCGAGGGCGACGGCAAGGGCAAGATCTTCGCCGCGGCCGCCCGGACGGCCATCGACTTCTCGCGCGCCAGCCAGGGCGGAAGGGTCCCGCTGGCGCTGCGGGCCAGGCACGCCCTGTTCGACAGACTGGTTTACGGCAAGCTCCGCGCGGCCATGGGCGGCGACGTCCGCCATGCGGTGTCCGGCGGCGGCCCCCTCGGTGAGCGCCTGGGCCACTTCTTCCAGGGCATCGGCCTGCAGATCCTGGAGGGCTATGGCCTGACCGAGACCACCGCGCCCATCACGGTCAACCGCCCCGAACGCATCAAGATCGGAACCGTCGGCGCGCCCTTGCCCGGCAACGCCGTCAGGATCGCCGACGACGGCGAGATCCTGGCCCGGGGCGTGTGCGTCATGAAGGGATACTTTGGCCGCGACGACCTCACCGAGGAGGCGTTTGTGGACGGCTGGCTCCGCACGGGGGACATTGGGGAGCTGGACGCGCAGGGCTTCTTGAAGATCACCGGCCGCAAGAAGGAAATCATCGTCACCGCCAGCGGCAAGAATGTGGTCCCGGCCCTCCTGGAGGACCAGATCCGCGCCGACGCCATTGTCTCCCAGTGCCTGGTCATCGGGGACAACCGCCCGTTCATCGCCGCCATCGTGACCCTGGATGAGGAAGCCCTGCCGCAGTGGGGGCGCCACAACGGCCTGCCCGAGGGCATCACCGTCGCCGAGGCGGCCAAGGAACCGGCCGTCATCGACGCCGTACAGCGCGTCATTGACACAGCCAACAAGTCCGTTTCCCACGCCGAGGCGATCAAGTCCTTCCGGATTGTCGACACCGACTTCACCGAATCCTCCGGCCACCTGACCCCGTCCATGAAGGTCAAGCGGGCCCAGGTCCTGAAGGACTATGACGCCGTGGTCGAGGACATTTACGCGGCCAGGAAGGTCGACTAGAACGGGCATCTTCCTGGGGAGCGCCGTTTTGGTGCCGCCGCTGAGGCTGCCGCCCCGGCTCGTGTTGCCGGCCCGCGTTGACCGCTGTCGCAACCGGGCGTCTGTGATCCGCCAGCTGTGCAAGTCACCGAACGACATCGAGGAATCGGAGAGCTGACCCAAAATGCCCAGCTGGAAGTCGGTGGAGAGGTGGACGCTTTCCCCGGCACCGGTCGAGCAGCAGCCGTACCGGCCGGTGGTCGTGTTCCCCCGGACGAGGATGCCACGGCCCTGAATGGTGGCCTGGCAGGTGCCTGGCGGGAGCTGCGTTCCGTTGGTCACGCAGGAAAAGGACTGCTCAAGGGCCTGGACAGCTTCATACCGCGGGAAGTACACGTTAGGCTGGGCCGCCGGAAACGGATGAACACGACAGTTCCGTCACCAGCCGCCGGCGGGTGGGCGGATCCAGCGTGTCGAAGTACGCCTGGGCCGCCGCCGCGCCTCCTGAAGGTCCGCAACCGGGCCGCCGTCCACCAGGAGGAATCGGGTCCCCATGACGTTGAACATGGACACCGTGCCGGACGCCTTCTCCGCCACATACACGTCCACCCGGCGCCGGCAGCCCAGGCTTGCCCGCACTGTCTGGACGATGTAACCGAGCCAGATGGTGACGTCCACTACGAGCGCGGCGGGGACGACGGGCGCGAGCCAGGGCACAGCCAATCCGGGCAGGACAATGACGATCCACACCACCACGGCCCCGAACACGATGACGGTGGAGGCGGGAGCGAGCAACAGCCGGCTGTCTTCGCAACGGTGCGCGAGACCGCGAAAATCCAGCACGGATCCTGGCGGTGG
Organism: Arthrobacter wenxiniae; assembly: GCF_013376105.1. Lineage (GTDB taxonomy): Bacteria > Actinomycetota > Actinomycetes > Actinomycetales > Micrococcaceae > Specibacter > Specibacter wenxiniae. The sequence continues at coordinate 35,122 of NZ_JAAMFM010000014.1, read as the reverse complement.
CGCCGAAATTGCGGCGCCGCCTGGCGGGGCAGCCGGCGCGCCGGGTATTGCGCTAACGTCCGGCCTCGGGTGACGCGCTGTGAACCGGGCACCGGTATGAACTGGCCGCGTTACCGCTGCGTTCCCGGCGCGACAAAGCGTGAAGGACGCCTCAAACCCGCGGGACCGGAGGGGTGTTGGCCGCGGACCCCCACCAAGCCCGCCCCGAACGCTGCCGGAAGTCTGGCTAGGGGCGCGTCAGCTCCGAAACCACCACCGCGGCGAGCTCCTTGACGGCCAGCCGCGTGGCGGGGCGCAGCTTCGCCAGCTCCACCCGCGAGCCCTCCGCCAGGTGCTTGTCATACGGAATGCGCAGGACATTGCGTACTCGGGACCTGAAGTGTTCCTCGATCTGGGCGATGTCCACCTGGGTCTGCCCGCCGGACATGTTGACCACCACCGTGGCATTGGCCACAAGGTCGTTCCGGCCGTGGGCCTCGAGCCAGGACAACGTCTCCGACGCCAGGCGCGCCTCGTCAACGCTGCCCCCGGAAACCAGCACCACGGCGTCGGCCTTCTCCAGGGTGCCCTTCATGACCGAGTGGACCATGCCTGTGCCGGAATCGGTGAGGACGATGGAATAGTACTTGCTGAGGATGTCGGTGACGGCCCGGTAGTCGGAGTCGTCGAAGGCCTGCGCCACGGCGGGGTCCGTGTCGCTGGCCAGCACGTCAAGGCGGGACCCGTCGCGGGCAACATAGCTCGACAATTGCGAGAACGTGGTGACGTTGAAGCGGTCCTTGACCAGGTTCCGGGCCGTGAAGTCGGCACTGCCGGGCGAGCGGTCGGAGAGCGTGCCGCGGTCCGGGTTGGCATCCATGGCAATGACGCGGTCCTCGCGGGTGTCGGCAAGCACCATGCCGAGCAGGGTTGTGACTGTGGTTTTCCCCACGCCGCCCTTGCGCGAAAGCACGGGGACAAAGCGCGTGCGCTCCCCCAGCCGCGAGGCAATCAGGTTGTCCTGTGCCCGCTCCAGGCGGACCTTGTCCGAGTCCCCCACATTGACCGTGCCGAAGGTGGCCTTGTACAGCCAGAGACGCCAGCCGCCGACGGGAGGGGCGGCAACCTTGTTGAGCAGTCTGTCGCTGGTCAGGGCCGCGGCCGGCTCCGGGCCGTCCTCACGCTGCCGGCGCGGACTGGCACCATGATGGGGTGCGGCCGCCGCCTCCGCCGGCGCCCCAAACGCCGCGGCGTAGTCCTCCACATACATGGGTGCAGGGTCATCAAGCGCTGTAGCCCCCGCAGCTGCCGCCGCGGCTGTGGGCGCCACGGTGGACTGCGGCATGTCCGTGGCGGCCGTGGCCACCGCCGCCGGCGGCGCTGACGCCGGCTGCGCCGGGACCTTCGCTGCAGTCACCGGGGCAGCTGCAGTCACCGGGGCAGCTGCAGTCACCGGGGCAATGGTCTGCACGGCGCCAGTGGATGCGGGGTCGCCGGTCGCCGCGGACAGCTCCAGCCCAACCTCCGGCAGGGCCGGCGCCGCGCCCGCCGGAGCCACGGCGGTTTCAGCCTCCTCCGCGGCGGTTTCAGCCTCCTCCGCGGCGGTTTCAGTCGCCTCCGCGGCGCCGCCTTCGGGTGTCCCCGGCTCGCCGGTCTGTTCCGGCTTGCTGTTCTTGTTCGCCATGTCTCCACTGCCCACTAGAAATGCCGCCGCGGCCGGAAAGGGATTTTTCCGGCCGCGGTGGCGGTGCTCATTGCATTTTAGTGTAGCGCAGGGCATTGTCCCTGAGTGCGGGGCGGGCAGGCCGGCTCAGCCCTCAACCACCACCAGCAGGTCCCCGCCCTGCACCTGGGCCACCCCGCCCACGGCGAGCCGGGAGACAGTGCCGCCCACCGGCGTCGTAATGGAGGCTTCCATCTTCATGGCCTCAATGGTGGCCACGGTGGCGCCGGCCTCGACGGTGTCGCCCACGGCAACCTTGAGGCTGACGGCGCCGGCGAACGGTGCGGCAACCTGCCCGGCCACGGACTCGTCCGCCTTCTCCGCTGCCTTGACGGTGCTTTCGACGCTGGTGTCCCGCACCACCACCGGGCGGCTTTGGCCGTTGAGCTTGCAGGTGACGGTGCGCATGCCCTTTTCATCCGGCTCCGAAATGGTCTCCAGGGAGGCGATGAGGCGCACCCCCTTGCCCAGGGCCATGACGTGCTCCTGCCCGCGCTGGAGCCCGTATAGGTAGTCGCGCGTGTCCAGCACCGAGACGTCGCCGTACGTCTCCCGGACCTTGGCGAAGTCCTTGGCGGGCCCGGCAAAGAGCAGCCGGTTCAGGGCCGCGCGGCGGGTGTCGCTGTCCGCGGCCAGCTCCTGGCTGTCCTGGGCGCTGAGCGTGCCCACGCGCTCAACGACGGTGCGCCCCTGCAGCGCCTTGGTGCGGAACGGCTCGGGCCAGCCGCCGGGGGGCGTGCCCAGCTCGCCGCCCAGGAATCCCACCACGGAGTCCGGGATGTCATAGTTCTGCGGGTTTGCCTCGAAATCGGCGGGGTCGGCCTTGATGCCCACGAGGTGCAGGGCCAGGTCGCCCACCACCTTGGACGACGGCGTGACCTTGACCAGGTGCCCCAGGATCCTGTCGGCGGCCGTGTACATGTCCTCGATTTCCTCGAAACGTTCGCCGAGGCCCAGGGCGATGGCCTGCTGGCGCAGGTTGGAGAGCTGGCCGCCGGGGATCTCGTGCTGGTACACGCGGCCGGTGGGGCCGGCGAGGCCGGACTCAAACGGTGCGTACACGCGGCGGACGGCCTCCCAGTACGGCTCCAGCGAGCTGATGGCGGCCAGGTCGATGCCCGTGTCGCGCTCGGTGTGGGCCAGCGCGGCGACCAGGGCCGAGGCGGACGGCTGGCTGGTGGTGCCCGCCAGGGAGGCGGAGGCGACGTCAACGGCGTCGACCCCGGCATTGACGGCGGCCGTCAGGGTGGCCAGCTGGCCGCCGGCGGTGTCGTGGGTGTGCAGGTGGACCGGCAGGTCAAAGCGTTCGCGCAGGGCCGTGACCAGCCTGGCCGCCGCGGCGGGGCGGAGCACGCCAGCCATGTCCTTGATGGCCAGGATGTGGGCGCCGGCGTCGACGATGCGCTGCGCCAGCTCCAGGTAGTAGTCCAGCGTGTAGATGGTCTCGGCGGGGTCCAGCAGGTCCCCCGTGTAGCAGAGGGCCACCTCGGCCACGGCGGTTCCGGTGGCGCGGACGGCCTTGATGGCCGGCTCCATCTGGTCGACGTCGTTCAGGGCGTCAAAGATGCGGAAGATGTCGATGCCGCTGGCGGCCGCCTCCTGCACAAACGCGTCGGTGACCTCGGCCGGGTACGGCGTGTAGCCGACCGTGTTGCGCCCGCGCAGGAGCATCTGCAGGCAAATGTTGGGCAGGGCCTCGCGCAGCTTGGACAGGCGCTCCCAGGGGTCCTCGCCCAGGAACCGCAGGGCGACGTCGTAGGTGGCGCCGCCCCAGGCCTCCACCGAGAGCAGCTGCGGCGTCAGCACGGACACGGCCGCGCCGGCGGCCTCCAGGTCCCTGGTGCGCACGCGGGTGGCCAGCAGGGACTGGTGGGCGTCCCGGAAGGTGGTGTCGGTGACGGCGACGGCAGTTTGGGCGCGCAGGGCTGCCGCAAAGCCTTCCGGACCCAGCTCGGCCAGCTGCTGGCGCGACCCCGCGGGGGCGGCCGCCACGTCCACTGCCGGCAGCTTGCGGGCGGGGTCGTCGTGGACCATCAGCGCGCCGTTGGGCTGGTTGACGGTGACCTCGGCCAGCCAGGTCAGCAGCTTGGTGCCGCGGTCGGAGGAGACGCGGGCATTGAGCAGTTCCGGGCGCTCGTCAATGAAGGAGGTGGCGACGTCGCCGGCGTTGAAGGCCGGGTCCTCGAGCACGGCCTGCAGGAACGGGATGTTGGTGGACACGCCGCGGATGCGGAACTCGGCCAGTGCGCGGCGGGCGCGGGCCACTGCCGTCTTGTAGTCCCGGCCGCGGCAGGTGAGCTTGACCAGCATGGAGTCGAAGTGGGGGCTGATTTCGGCGCCCGCGTAGATGGTGCCGCCGTCAAGCCTGATGCCGGCGCCGCCGGCGGAACGGTAGGTGGTGATCTTGCCGACGTCGGGGCGGAAGCCGTTGGCCGGGTCCTCCGTGGTGATCCTGCACTGCAGGGCGGCGCCCTTGACGTGGACGCTGTCCTGGCTCAGGCCAAGGTCCGCCAGGGTCTCCCCGGCGGCGATGCGCAGCTGGGCCTGGACCAGGTCGACGTCGGTGATTTCCTCGGTGACGGTGTGCTCCACCTGGATGCGCGGGTTCATTTCAATGAACACGTGCTGTCCGGCCCGCTCCCCCACCGTGTCCACGAGGAACTCGACGGTTCCGGCGTTGACGTACCCCATGGCCTTGGCGAACTTAACGGCGTCGGAGTGCAGGGCCTTGCGGATGTTCTCGTCCAGATTGGGGGCCGGGGCGATCTCCACCACCTTTTGGTGGCGGCGCTGGAGCGAACAGTCACGTTCGAAGAGGTGGATGACGTTGCCTTCGGCGTCGGCCAGGATCTGCACCTCGATGTGGCGCGGGCGCAGCACGGCCTGCTCGAGGAACATGGTGGGGTCCCCGAAGGCGGCGTCGGCCTCGCGCATCGCCGCATTGAGGGCCTCGCGCAGTTCCTCCCGGGTGTCCACGCGGCGCAGGCCGCGCCCGCCGCCGCCGGCGACGGCCTTGGCGAAGACCGGGAAGCCGATTTCCTCGGCCGCGGCAATCAAGGTGTCCAGGTCGGCGCTGGGCTCGCTGGACTTGAGCACGGGGATGCCTGCCGCGCGGGCGGCCTTGAGCGCCTGGAACTTGTTGCCCGTCATTTCCAGCACCGCGGCGGGCGGTCCCACAAAGGTGATGCCTTCCGCGGCGGCGGCCGCGGCCAGCCCGGGGTTCTCGGACAGGAACCCGTAGCCGGGGTAGATGGCGTCCGCGCCGGCTTCCTTGGCAACGCGGATGATCTCCGCCACGTCCAGGTAGGCGCGGACGGGGTGCCCCTCCTCGCCGATCAGGTATGCCTCGTCCGCCTTCTGGCGGTGGATGGAGTTGCGGTCCTCGTGCGGGAAAACGGCAACCGTCTTGGCACCGAGCTCGTAGCTGGCACGGAAGGCACGGATGGCAATTTCACCGCGGTTGGCAACCAGAATCTTTGAAAACATGTCACTCCTGTGTGAAACGCTGGCATGGCGGCCCGCCGGCCGCTGTGGCAGCAGGCGGGCTGGTGGAAATGATGGTTCGAAAAATGTGGCCGTGGATGACCCGGCGGCTGGCCAGTACGGTAGTACGCCTGAATCGTTGCTTTAGAAAAAACTAAAGTGGTGTTAGTTTCGCCCCGTGGCCCCCGCGGCGCCAAATGATGTGTCCTAATTCACGCCCGGCGGCCGTAACAAATACGGCGCGCCGGCGAGCGGGGAGGCCGGGGGCTCAGAAAACCTCGGCCAGCTCCTCGATGGACGGGCAGGAGCAGACCAGGTGGCGGTCGCCGTAGGCCTGGTCGATCCGGCTCACCGGCGGCCAGTACTTGGCACGGGGATCCACGCCGGCAGGGAAGACTGCCTCTTCCCGGCTGTAGGGATGGTCCCAGTCCCGGGTGAGGCCCTGTGCCGTGTGCGGGGCGTTGGCCAGCGGGTTGTCCCCGGCCGGCCAGAGCCCGTCCTGCACCGCCGCGATTTCCTTGCGGATGGAGATCATGGCGTTGATGAACCGGTCGATTTCCGCCAGATCCTCGGATTCGGTGGGCTCCACCATCAGGGTGCCGGCCACGGGGAAGGACATCGTGGGGGCGTGGAAGCCGTAGTCGATCAGGCGCTTGGCGACGTCGTCCACGCTGACTCCGGAGTCCGCGGTGATGCCGCGCAGGTCCAGGATGCACTCGTGGGCGACGAGGTCGTGGGCACCCGTGTACAGCACCGGGTAGTGCTCGCTGAGGCGCCGGGCAATGTAGTTCGCGGACAGGATGGCGGTCTGGGTGGCCAGGCGCAGCCCGTCCGGGCCCATCATGCGGATGTAGGCCCAGGAGATCGGCAGGATCGACGCCGAGCCGTAGGGTGCGCTGGAGACCAGGCCCACGGAGGAGTCCAGGCCCAGCTCGCGGGCGGGCAGGTGCTTGGCCAGGTGCGCGCCCACGCCCACAGGGCCCACGCCCGGCCCGCCGCCGCCGTGCGGGATGCAGAACGTCTTGTGCAGGTTCAGGTGGGACACGTCGGCGCCAAACTTGCCGGGCCGGGCCAGCCCCACCAGGGCGTTCAGGTTGGCGCCGTCGACGTACACCTGGCCGCCGGCGTCGTGCACCATGGCGCAGATGGCGCTGATGGACGTTTCAAACACGCCGTGCGTGGAGGGGTAGGTGACCATGATGGCGGCCAGGCGGTGTTCATGGACGGTGATCTGGCGCTTGAGGTCGTCGACGTCGATGTTGCCGAAGCCGTCCGTGGCCACCGGGACCACCTTGAGCCCGGCCATGACGGCGGAGGCGGCGTTGGTGCCGTGGGCGGAGGTGGGGATCAGGACCACGTCGCGGTCCGGGTTGCCGTTTTCCACATGGTAGGCGCGGATGGCCATGAGCCCGGCGAATTCCCCCTGCGAGCCGGCGTTCGGCTGGACGGAGACGGCGTCGTAGCCGGTGATCTCGGCGAGCCATTCCTCGAGCTGTGTGGCCATTTCCACGATGCCCACGGTGTCCGACGCCGGCGCGAAGGGGTGCAGCCCGGCAAATTCGGGCCACGTGACGGCCGCCATTTCGGCGGTGGCGTTCAGCTTCATGGTGCACGAGCCCAGGGGGATCATGCCGCGGTCCAGCGCGTAGTCGGCGTCGGAGAGGCGGCGCAGGTAGCGCAGCATCTGCGTTTCCGAGTTGTGGGCATGGAACACCTGGTTGGTCATGTAGCCCGTGGCCCGGGCCGGCGCGGGAAGCGCGACGCCGGAGGCCTCCGCGGGCAGGACGGCTCCCCCGGCGCCGTGCGCGCCGGAGGGCGCCCGGCCGGCGAGCAGCCCCGCCAGAGCAACGACGTCGGCCTCGGTGGTGGTCTCGTCCACGGCGATCTGCAGGTGGTCGTGGTCCACCTGGCGCAGCAGGTAGCCGGCCGTGTGCGCGGCAGCAACCAGCTCGGCGGCGGAGTGGCCGCTGCCGGCGGCCACCCGGACCTTCACGGTGTCGAAGAAATTGCCGTGCACCACCGTGTGGCCCGCCGCCGCGGCGGCGTCCGCAACGGCCAGGGCCAGCGCGTGGACGCGGGTGGCTATCCGCCGCAGGCCCGCGGGTCCGTGGTAGACGGCGTACATTCCGGCCATGACGGCCAGCAGCACCTGGGCGGTGCAAATGTTGGAGGTCGCCTTTTCGCGGCGGATGTGCTGCTCGCGGGTCTGCAGGGCCAGCCGGTAGGCCTGGTTGCCGGCGGCGTCCTTGGACACGCCCACCAGGCGTCCGGGCAGGGAACGCTCCAGGCCCTGGCGCACGGCCATGTAGCCGGCGTGCGGGCCGCCAAAGCCCATGGGCACGCCAAAACGCTGGGAGGTCCCCACAGCCAGGTCGGCGCCCAGTTCGCCGGGCGATTCCAGCAGGGTCAGGGCCAGGAGGTCGGCGGCAACGGCCACCACCGCCTTGCGCTCCTTGGCGGCGGCGATGATCGGGGCGATGTCGCGGACCAGTCCGGAATCGCCCGGATATTGCAGGAGGAGGCCGAAGAACTCGACATCCGGCAGGGCGCCGTCGTCGGCAAAGTCGTGGACCAGCACCGGGATGCCCATGGCCTTGGCGCGGGTGTTGATGACGGCGAGGGTTTGCGGGAAGACGTCGGCGTCCACCACCACGACGGCGTCGGGCGTGGCGGAACGGTTGGTCCGGCGCATCAGGGCGACGGCCTCGGCAGCCGCGGTGCCCTCGTCAAGCATGGAGGCGTTGGCCGTGGCCATGCCTGTCAGGTCCGCAACCACGGTCTGGAAGTTCAGCAGCGCCTCGAGCCGGCCCTGGGAGATTTCCGGCTGGTACGGCGTGTAGGCCGTGTACCAGGCCGGGCTCTCCAGGACATTGCGCTGGATGACGCCGGGGGTGTGCGTGCCGTAGTAGCCCTGCCCGATGAAGGACTTGTTGACCGTGTTCTTGGCGGCAAGGGCCTTCAGCTCCGCCAGCATGGCCTCCTCGGAAACCGCGGCCTGGAGGGCCAGCGGCCGGGTGGTGTAAATGGAATCGGGCAACGCCGCCGCGGAAAGCTCCTCCAAAGAACCAAATCCAAGGGTCGTCAACATATGATGAACGTGGGGCTGTGCACCAACCCCGATGTGCCGGTCACTGAAAAGGGCCGACACCAAGCTGTTTGGGTGCGCGCTGCCGGTCAGGTTGTCTGGGGTGTTTGTCAATGGGTTCTCCAAGTCGCGAACGTTCCACAGCCATTCTATGTGTCACCCGACATGCCCCGGCACGCGCAGGCAGCCCATGGTTTTTGAACGCGACGCAAAGGTAATGGTTCATCCGTGCAAGTAGTGAGCATCAGCAGCCTCAAGGGCGGCGTCGGCAAGACGTCGGTCACGCTCGGCCTGGCGTCGGCAGCTCTGGCCGCCGGCATTCCCACCCTGGTGATTGACCTTGACCCCCACGCAGACGCCACCACTGGGCTCGGCGTCCACCCGGCGGGACAGCTGGACATAGGGCACATGATCAAGGGCTCGCGCAAGGCGGACCTGGCCGCCAATGTGGTCCCGTCCGGCTGGCTTGCCGCCCACAAGCACGACGGCGCGCCGTTGCCGGTGCTGGACGTCGCCATGGGCTCGGCCTTCAGCGGGATTTACGACCGTCCGGACCTGGGCCGGCGCGACCTGCGCCGCCTGTCCACCATCCTGGCCAATGCGGACCGGGACGGCAAGGCGCCCTACCAGCTGGTGCTCATCGACTGCCCGCCGTCGCTGAACGGGCTCACGCGCATGGCCTGGACGGCCAGCAGCAGGGTGTTGCTGGTGGCCGAGCCCGGGCTGTTTTCCGTGGCGGGCACGCAGCGCACCCTGCGGGCCATCGAATTATTCCGCAGCGAGTTTGCCCCGGCCCTGGTGCCGGCCGGCATTGTGGCCAACCGCGTGCGCAGCGGCTCCAACGAGCACGCCTACCGGCTTGGCGAGATGAAGACCATGTTTGGCGAGCTGCTGCTCTCCCCCACCATCCCGGAGCAGGCGAACTGGCAGCAGATCCAGGGGGCGGCCCACCCCATCCACCAGTGGCCCGGTGATTCTGCCAAGAACTCCTCGGCCCTGTTCGACAAGCTGCTGGAGTCCGTGCTGACCCAGGGCGCCACGCGAAGCCGGCTGTACCGCGGCTGACAGACCGCGGCTGGCAGACCGCGGCTGGCGGGCGGCCAGAAAAAATGCGCCCGTTCCCGGTTTTCGCGCCCGGTCTACGGTCTAACGGGCGCGAAAACGGGGAACGGGCGCAGAAGCCTCCTCAGGAGATCTTGCGCTCCGCGCGGCGGCGGCTGAGCTCGTCGTCGGGGAACGACTGGACCGGGGCGTGCTCGCTTGGCAGGGCGGCCAGGCTGCCCTCGACCTCGCGCCACACGCGGCCCACGGCAATGCCGAACACGCCCTGGCCGCCCTGGACCAGGTCGATGACCTCGTCGGCGGAGGTGCATTCGTACACGGAGGCGCCGTCGCTCATGAGCGTGATCTGGGCCAGGTCCTCCACGCCGCGCTCGCGCAGGTGGTCCACGGCGGAACGGATCTGCTGCAGCGACACGCCGGTGTCCAGGAGGCGCTTGACCACCTTGAGGACCAGGATGTCGCGGAAGCCGTAGAGGCGCTGCGAGCCGGATCCGGCCGCTCCGCGCACGGCAGGCTCCACCAGCCCGGTGCGGGCCCAGTAGTCCAGCTGGCGGTACGTGATCCCGGCCGCCTTGCATGCGATCGGGCCGCGGTAGCCGGCATCCTCATCCAGCACCGGCAGATCCTCGGTGAAAAGCAGTCCCTGGGCGCCGGCCGTCAGGGCGGGGCCGGGGACAACAACGGCGTTGAGTTCGCCGGCGTCACTCTTCGGACTCACGTGGATCCTCCTGTTCGCGGTCCCCTGAACGGATATCGCCGGCCGGTGGCCGGGCGCAACATGGATGGCACGGACGCGGGGTCCTTACCACCAGTGTGACTGCACCCGACACAGCTTGCAATGGGGAACTGATTACTTCGACGTTAGAACGGTGCGGCACCAAGGTCAAAGACGTCATCATAACTATTTTGCCGTGTCGAAAGTTTCAGCCTCAGGTTTAACCTTAGGCACCCTCGGCATTGTGCCCCGGGGCGCCGTTGACGCGGCGGCTACTTGTCGAAGTCCTCGGGCTCAACATCGTTGAGGAACTCGCGGAACTGGCGCACTTCGCGCTCCTTGGCCTCGGCGTCGTCGTCCACCGTTTCGGAGGAGTCGTGCTCGTCGTGATCTGCAATAAGGACGCCTGCTTCCTCCACCAGGGCCTCGGAGGCCCAGATGGCGCAGCCGGCGCGCTGCGCCACTGCAATCGCGTCGGACGCCCGGGAGCCGACTGTGGTGCCGTCATCAAACAGCAGCTCGGCGTGGAAGACGCCGTCCAAGACCTTGGTCAAGTTGGCGCGCACCACCCGGTGGCCCAAGGCGGACACGACGGCCACCAGGAGATCGTGGGTCAGCGGGCGCGGCGGCACCACGCCCTGTTCGGCCAGGGCGATGGCCGTGGCCTCGGAGGCTCCGATCCAAATCGGAATGTGGCGCTCGCCCAGGCGCTCCTTGAGCAGGACCAGGGGCTGGTTGGACGGCATTTCGATGCGGACACCGACAATCTCCACCTCGATCACGGCGCCTCCATGGAGGAAATCCGTGACTGCACCAGCGCACTGTGCAGGCTCAGGCACAGCCCGGCGATCTCGCGTGCGGCCTCGGCGGCCCGCGCGACCGAGGTGCTGTCCCGGCGTGAGGACAAGGGTGCCACGGCGCGTTCGACCAGGCCGAATTCGCGGTCCGCCGCGGCCTGGAAGGGACGCAGGTGGCGCGGTTCCAGGCCGTGCGCGGCCAGGTCGGTGCACGCCTTGGCCACGCGCAGGGCGTTGTCGTCAAAGCTGCCGCCGCGCATTGCCACCAGGCCGTAGCTGATCATGGCGTCCAGCAGTTCGGCGCTGGCGCCACTTTCGGCGCGCAGCTGCTCCGCGCTCAGCCGGCGCGAACGTCCCTTCAGCTCCACGGCCAGGTCGTCGGAGACCATCCGGGGGGCAATCGAGACACCCGGCGGCAGGTTTGCCGGCGTCTCCCCATGGTCGATGGCGTCCAGATATTCCCGGATCACCTTCAGCGGGAGGTAATGGTCGCGCTGGAGGGCGAGCACAAAACGCAGCCGCTCCACATCCTGTTCGCGGAACTGGCGGTACCCCGCCGGCGTACGCTGCGGGGCGATGAGCCCCTTTTCCTCATAAAACCTGATCTTCGACGCCGACACGGACGGAAAGTCGTCCGTGAGCTGGGCCAGAACCTCGCCGATGTTGAAAATGACGGCAGCGCCGGGCCGGCGGCTGCTGGACTGCACGTCCACCAGCCGCCTGCCGGCGCCCTGGTTCACACTTGCCACCGGGCCCTCAGGAATTCGCGGTGGCGTCTGCAGTGCTGAAGTAATACGTCAACCGGAACTTGCCGATCTGCACCTCGTTGCCGGTGCGCAGCAGCACCGAGTCCACGCGGTCGCCGTTCACGTAGGTGCCGTTCAGGCTCCCGGAGTCGGTGATTTCAAAGCCGCCTTCGACCTTGAAGAACTGCACGTGCCTGCGTGAGACCGTGACGTCGTCGAGGAAGATGTCCGCATCCGGGTGCCTTCCCACCGTGGTGACGGCGCTGTCCAGCAAGAAGCGCGCCCCGGCATTGGGCCCTGCATGGGCGATCAGCAGCGCCGAACCGGCCGGCAGCGAATTCACCGCGTTTTGCTCGTCGGCTGCCAGGGCGGGCGTCTGGATGGGCCCGCGCCTGACGGGCGGGAGCTGGATGGACGTGGTGTCTGAAGCACCCGGCTGTTCCTGGGAATCCGCCTGACCGTTCACTCCGGCGTCGTTACCCGTGTCAACCATTGGTACTCCTCCTCAAGGTTTGTCACTAAAAATGGTCCTGAAATGTTCGTGGGCCGCCGGCTGGCCGCCCCCGGGACAGCCGGCCCGGGCCGGCATGTCTTCCTTGGGGTCTAGCCTACCTTTTCCTGGTATTCGGCGGCGCTGAGCAGCGTTGCGTGGGTGGAGGCGTCCGCCAGCGTGATTTCCACGAGCCAGCCGGCACCGTAGGGGTCCGAGTTGATCAGGGCGGGATCGGCGTCGAGCGCTTCGTTGCGAGCGGTCACGGTGCCGGTGAGCGGGGCGTAGATGTCGCTGACGCTCTTGGTCGATTCGACTTCGCCAACCACGGTGTCGGCCGTGACGTCGGTTCCGGCGTCGGGCATCTGGACGTAGACCACGTCGCCCAGCGCGTCCTGGGCAAAATCGGTGATGCCAACACGGACCACGCCTTCGGCGTTGGGCGCCCCGATCCATTCATGCTCGGCGGTGTAGGACAGGTCTGCTGGGATGTTGCTCATGGAGCGCACCTTTCAAAAGTTCATCTCGGCGGGGCGAGGAATGTGAACAAAGCTGCCTTGGGCCAAGGCTGGCCAAGGGCGTTGCTCCACTTGGCCACATCCAGTCTTTAGTGTGGAAGCCTTCTTGACAAGTCGAAGGTGGATTCGATCCTTTTCTTTCGGCGATGGGGTGTCTGCACTGACAGCGGCCATGGTGGAGTGGGATGATGCGTGGTATGAGCGAATCGACTGCGCCCCGACCGGACGACGCCCCCGGCTCCGCCGGGCAGCCGGGAGCCGCCATGGCCAAGCGAAGGATGCCGGTGTGGCTGCGGCGCACCATCGTTGGCGCGGTTGCGGCGATTGTCCTGGTCGTTGCGTACTTCATTGCCTCGGTGACGGTGCCGCTGGCCTGGGCCACGTCCATCCGCGACCAGACCGGCGGAAAACTGGGCAATGCCATACCGCTGGGCATGTTTTACGGCTTCGTGTTCTCATTCGTGCCCGTGGCCGTCGCCTGGCAGGCGCACCACAAGAAGCTGGACAAGTGGGTGCGCATCGGGCTGCTGGTGGTGGCGGTGCTGCTGACCCTGCCCAACCTGCTCACGCTCGCCGTGCTGTACGGCACCACCGGATCGGCCGCCGACGCCCGTTCCATCTGGACGACCGGGGGTGCCAACTGGTTCGGCACCTGGAGCCAGATCTTCATGGTGGCCGGCGTGGTGTGCGCGGTGGGTGTGATCGTCCTGGGCCGTGCCTGGATCAGCCGCGGCAGGAAGATACGCCAGATCAAGGCGGCCGAAAGGCTGGTCAGGGTGAACGACGCCGCGAAGGCCCGGGCCGCCCGCGATGCGGGCCGCGCCGCGGAGAAGAGGGCCCGCGCTGCCGGCCGGGCAGCTGAAAAGTCGGCTCGAGCCGGCTCCCGGACAAACCCCGGCACGCCCCTGGGCGGGGTCCGCCCCGCCACCACCCCTCAGAACCCGCCCTCCGGCGAGGGGCCGGGCACCCCGCCCGACGGCACCCCGCAGGCCTAAATGGATGAACAGGAGCCCCAGCCGGCATGCGTTTTGGCCGGTGTCTACCCTGGCCAGTCCCCGGCCGTGGTCCATGAGGCGGCCATCCTGGCGGCGTCCCTGGGACGCGAGCTGGTCTGCGCCCACGTCAACCCGGGCCGCTACATGGTCTCCGAGGGGGCGGACGGTTCGGAGACCACCGCGTCCGTCGACCCGGACTTTGACGACGACGCCGAGGACGCCTTCCCGGCAGGGCTCACCGCGGACTTGGACCGTCAGCTCGCGCCGCTGGGCATCCCCTGGCGCACGCTCCTGCTGGCTGGCGAGGTGGCCGACGCCCTGGGCCATTGCGCCAACACCCTCGATGCGGCGCTGATCGTGGTGGGCACGCACGGGGACACCCACACCACCATGCGCGAACTGTTCAACCACTCCGTGGCCACCCGCCTGGCCCGCCGCCAACACCGCCCGGTGGTGGTGGTCCCCACGCACCACCCGCGGCCCGGAAGCAGTTCGCCGGGGGCCGGGCGCCCGTGACACGAACCGCACCGCGACCATTCCTGCGTCCACAGTCCCTGGGACTCGTCGCCCTGGGCGGGACTCTGGGCGCCGCCGCCCGCGAGGGACTGGTCCTGGCCATGCCCGACGCCGGCCCCGTCCCCTGGGCGGTTTTCCTCGCCAACATGGCCGGCGCCTTCCTGCTGGGCTTCCTCTACGAGGGACTGGCCCGCGCCGGAGGCCCGGGGACCCGGCGGGCAAGGCTGCGGCTGCTCCTCGGCACGGGCTTTTGCGGCGGCTTCACCACGTACAGCACGCTGGCGGCGGGTACCGCCGCGCTGGCAGGCTGGGGGGTCACGGCGACGGGGCTGGGGTGGGCCGCCGTGTACGCGCTCGGAACGGTGCTTTTCGGCGCCCTCGCCACCTGGTGCGGCATCCTTGCCGGCTCCAGGCAGCCTCCGGCGGCGGAAACCGCGGACGCCGCCCCCCGCGGGACGGGCCTGCATGGCGCGGGCCCGGGCCACGCGGCGGGGGACGGGGGCGGCCGGTGACCCCGCTGGTTTTCGTGGCCCTGGCGGCGGCTGGGGGCCTCGGCGCGGCGGCCCGCTTTGTTGTCGACGGGCTCATCCGCAGCCGGCTGCGGACGGTTTTTCCCTGGGCCACGTTCACCATCAACGCCACGGGCTCGCTGGCACTGGGGGCCCTGACGGCACTCGCGGCAGTGTCGCTGCTGCCGGCCGGCGCCAGCTTCATCGCCGGTGCCGGCTTTCTGGGGGGCTACACCACCTTCAGCACGGCAAGCTATGAAACCGTGCGGCTGCTGGGCGAACGCCGCTACGCGGCATCGCTGGGGAACGCCTTTGGCACCTTGCTGGTGTGCGTCGCGGCCGCGGCCCTGGGCTACTGGGCCGTTTCCGCCTGGACGAGATGACGCCTGCCGCGTTAAATTGGGGCGGCCCGTGCAGAGACGGCGAATCGCTGCACGGGCCTGGCCGCAGCTGACTTTGAGAAAAGCGCATTGGCTACCAGGAACTCTACAGGGGCTCCGAGGGAACCCCTGCATCGGCCAACTGCCCGGACGCGCGTCCGGGGCGGGACAATCAAGGCAAGGGCCCGGCGGCGGCCCGGGCACAAGGAGGACTCCATGCAACCCGTCCCACGCATCACGGTCGAGGTGCCGGTGCTCCGTGTAGGCGCCAGCCCCTCCGACTATGAAAACCTGGGCACCCGCGTTGACGTGCTGCGGCGACGCCAAGGGCTGCACATGACGCTCCTGCACATCGGCATTCTGGAAGATTTTGCCCGGGACATTGTCCAGTGGAACCGCGGCACCACCAGTACCGAGGCGGTAACACGGACCACATCAGCGTGGCTCCAGGCGCTCCCGGTGCTTGACGCCTTTTCCGGGACCGCCGCGAGGCTGACGGTGCTTGGCGGAGGCAGCGTCTGCGGTCTTGAAGTTGAGGTTCCCGAACAGGTCCGGGACTTTCAGGTCGGGCTGGTGCAGGCGCTCCACAGGCTGCTGGACGAACTGCTCGTGGACAACATTGACGACTTCATCCTCAGCTCCAGGGCCCTGGGCTACCGCCACCCCCATTGGACGCCCCACGTATCGGTGGGCCGGCCCGCATCCAGGGACCGCCGCCCCCTGGACATCGAACCCCTGGCGATCGGCTTCGGCGCGTCCCGGATCCGGAACCGCCAGGCCCTCCCCGCCACCGGGCCCGCAGGGACGCCGCCGGCGGGCCGCCAGGCCCCGGACGACTGAGTGCCGCCCGCGCGGCACGTTCGAGCCGACCGCCGTGCGGCAGCCGCCGGTCAGGGGGCGGTTGACCACCTTGGGCGGCCGGGACGGCCCGGAACGCGTCCAGCTGCTCGCGCTGCCGCAACGACCGGCCGCCCGGAACGGGGGCCCGCTGGATGTTCACCCGGGACTTCGCTTCGCGGTGCGCCGGCACCCCGGACAGCCGGTCAGGGCCGGCTCGTCAGGGCCGGCTCGTCAGGGCCGGCTGCGCCGCAGGGCGGAGCCAAAACGCAGGACGCTGCCGGCCGCCCCCAGCGCCGCATTCCGGACCACGAATCCGCGGCGCATCATGGCCACCCGGCCCACCCGGCGGGACATCGCGGCCATGCGCTGCGTCCTCCCGCGCCGCTCGCGGTCGTAGGCCGCGAGCCCTTCTGCCACGGTGGCCGCCTCGCCCAGGCAGCGGCCCAGCGTGGCGCCGTCCACCAGGGCCTCGCAGGCACCGCGGCCCAGGAACGGCGCCATCGCATGGGCTGCATCGCCCACCAGGGCCGTGTTGCCGCCGGCAAAGGATGGTAGCGGCGGCGTTTCAAAAAGCTCGTGGTGCAGGATGGAATCCTCGCTGATCCGGTCCAGCACCTCCGTGACGCCGGACCGCCAGGAGCCAAACACGTCCTGCAGGTGCTGCCGGTGCGGGGGCATGAACGTACCGCCCGCGTCCAGGCAGGCGTACCAGTTGCTGGAGTCCGGGCCGGCCGGGGTGATGCCGAACATGGCACCCGGCGCCCACGTTTCCCCGTAGCTGCCCACCGTCCCGTCCACTGTGCCGCGCCAGACCACCGCGCCGAGCGTCCGTGCGGCGTACCGCTCGCCGAAGACCGCCCGCCGGATGCCGCTGAAGGTGCCGTCGGCACCCACCACGAGATCGACGCCGGCCAGGCCGCCCTGGTCGGCGACGGGGTCGCCAAAGGCGATGTCAACGCCGTCGGCCATGATGGCAAGCAGTGCGGGCCGGGAGACCAGGTGCAAGCCGCCCGCACCATTCACCGCGACCAGCGTCCGCCCGGCCGGGGTCCGCAGCCCGGCACGTCCGGCGTCCGCCACGCGGGCGGCAGCGCGGCGCACCTTCTCCCCCACGCCCAGCTCGTCGAGGGCTGCCAGGGCCTCGGGCCACATGCCCAGCGCCGTGCCAGTTGCGGGCAGGGCCGGGGACCGCTCACGCACGGCAACCTCCCAGCCCCGCAGCCTCAGTGCCCGGGCCGCAGCCAATCCGCCCACTCCCCCGCCTATGACCACCGCATTTCCCTTCATGGAAACGAGCCTACGCCCCGGCACCCGCCAATTCGACCGACGGGGCGCATCCGAAGACCGGCACAATCTGCAACAAAATCATTGCGCCTCGCTTCGCAAAGTGCAACACTTTCATTGCAGATCAAAAGCCAAGGAGCACGTCATGGAAACAAGCACGGACAGGATTGAACGCGAGATCAGCATTGCCGCCACCGCAGAGCGGGTGTGGGAGCTCATCCGCCGCCCCGGCTGGTGGATCAACGACGGGGAGGTGGTGGACCACACGTTCGATCCCGACAGCGACGTCAACGTCATCACCCACCCGGTGCACGGCATCTTTCGCGTCAGGACCGTCGCACTCGACGAGCCGCGGTACGCGGCTTTCCGCTGGCTCGGCGATGACGACGGCGCCGCCACCACGCTGGTCGAATTCTGGATCGAGAGTGCAGCGTCCGGCGTGACCCTGCGGGTTTCGGAGAGCGGCTTCGATTCGCTGGGGGTCAGCGGGGAGGAGCGCCGCAAGAAAATTGAAGGCAACACCGAGGGGTGGCTGATTGAGCTGGACGCGGCACTGAAGTGGGCCCTGCGGTCATGACCACCGCCTCGACGGCGCCGGTGTTCGCCGCCCTGGGCGACCCCCACCGGCAGCAGCTGATCATGATGTTGGCCCGGGGCGGTGCCGCATCCGCGTCGTCGCTGGCCCCGTCGCTTCCGGTGTCCCGGCAGGCCGTGGACCGCCACCTGCGCGTCCTGACCGGTGCCGGGTTGCTGGAGCGGCGGCGTTCGGGGCGCCAGGTGCTGTACTCGGTCCGGCGCGCGGAGCTCGACCGCTCCGCGGACTGGCTCCGGGAGCTGGCCGACGGCTGGGACAAGCGCCTGTCCGCCATCAAGGAATCCGCCGAGGGGACGGGGCAGGCTCCGGCACTTGAAAAAAATCCTACTGACAAGTAACAAAATACCGCCGCAAGCCCGGCGCACCGGGGTACGCTGGCGATCATGGACCACTACCAGCCTCCCCTCGCCGACCTTGCCTTCGCCCTTGAGCATGTTGTCGGCTACCCGGAAATCGCCAAGCTGCCCGGTTTCGAACACGCGGACCTCGACACCGTCGTCGAGCTTCTTGAGCAGTGCGGCGACTTCATGGCCGCCGCCGTGGCACCCATCAACCGCCAGGGCGATGTCCAAGGATCCCGCCTCCAGCCTGACGGCACGGTGGTGACGCCCGACGGGTTCAAGGAGGCATATCACCAATACGTCGAGGCCGGGTGGGGCTCCGTACCGCTGCCGGAGGAATACGGCGGGGGTGGATTCCCCCGGACGGTGGGCGTGGTGATCCAGGAACTCATGACCAGCGCCAACATGGCATTCTCGCTGTGCCCGCTCCTCACCCAGGGAGCCATCGAAGCGATCCTGCACTACGGCGAGGACACGCTGAAGGAACGCTACCTGCCCAGGATGGTGACCGGAGAATGGACCGGCACCATGAACCTCACCGAGCCCCAGGCCGGATCGGACGTCGGGGCCCTGACCACCCGGGCCGTGCGGCGGGACGACGGCAGCTACTCCATCACGGGCCAAAAAATCTTCATCACCTACGGCGACCACGACATGGCGGAGCAAATTGTCCACCTGGTGCTGGCCCGCACGCCTGGCGCCGCCGATGGCACCCGCGGCATCTCCTGCTTCATTGTTCCCAAGTACCTTGTCAACGACGACGGCTCCCTGGGCGCGCGTAACACGGTCGAGACGGTCTCGCTGGAACACAAATTGGGCATCCATGCCTCCCCCACCTGCGTGCTGTCCTACGAAGGGGCCACCGGATACCTCATTGGCGAGGAGAGCCGCGGCATGCGCATCATGTTCATCATGATGAACAGCGCCCGGCTCGGCGTCGGCGTCCAGGGCCTGGCCGTCGCCGAACGCGCCTACCAGCAGTCGCTGGCGTACGCGCAGGAGCGCCGGCAGGGGCTCGCCACCGGTGCCGCGGGGGGCAGCTCAGCGATCATCGACTTCCCGGATGTGCGCCGGATGCTGATGACCCAGCGGGCCCACATTGCGGCCCTCCGCTACCTCATGCTGCTCGACGCCACCTATGTTGACCGCAGCACGAACGACCCTGATCCGGCGGCGCGGGCCCGCGCCGACGAGATCGTGGGAATCCTGACGCCCATCTGCAAGTCCTTCGGCACCGACCTCGGCAACGAGCTGACGTCGCTGGCCCTGCAGATCCACGGCGGCATGGGCTTCATCGAGGAAACCGGGGCGGCCCAGCACCTGCGCGACATCCGCATCGCCGCCATCTACGAGGGCACCAACGGCATCCAGGCCGCCGACCTGGTTGGCAGGAAGCTCGGCGTGCGCGACGGCGACTCGATGCTGGAGTTCCTGGCCGCCATGCGCGAAATCGAGGACGAGCTGGGCAACGCGGGCATGGACTTCGAGACCATCCGCAAGGAACTCAGGCGGCAGTTCGACGCCCTTGAGGAGGCCACCTGCTGGATGCTGGCCGCGGGGCGGGACGATCCCGACGCCGCCCTTTCCGGCTCGACGCCCTACCTGCGCATGTGGGGGCTCTGTGCCGGGGCGTGGATGCTCGCGCGCGCGGCGCTGGCGGCGGCCGCCACCGGCGACCCGGTGCTGGCCGAGAGCCAGCTGGTGCTGGCACGTTTCCACGCGGAGCAGCTGCTCCCGCAGTGCGCCAGCCTGTTGGGTGCCGCCACGGCCGGCTCCCGCGACCTGTTCGCCCTGGACGCCGGCCAGCTGGCCGGGGAGGCCGGGCGGGTCCGAAGCTGAGCCCACCGGGTCCTTAAACACCGTGAGGCAGTGTCCAGCTGGACACTGCCTCACGTTTTCGGTCGGGCTGACAGGATTTGAACCTGCGACCCCTTGGCGCAAAAAGCCCAAATATCGGCACATGGCCGTAGATACGATAGAGCCAAAAAACGCCGGAACCACGCGGCTAAATAGAACATTTCCTGAGCCTCAGGGTGCGCCCAAATATCGGCCCATTCTGTCGGCATGTCCCCAAAATGTCCCTAAAGGAACATCCGCCAGCCCTCAAACCCTGTCCGACCGGCCCTGCCACCACTGGTGCGCTTGCCGTTGACCGGCTTACAGTCACAGCATGCAATGGTGGCAGAACTTCACAGGGTGGATCATCACAACAGGACTCGCTGCAGCAGCAGCAGGCACAGGCGGCTGGGTCATTTGGCGATACCACCAGGACAGGCCCCAAGTGGAGTGGCTGCCGGAGCGCAACACTATAGGCGCGCCAGGCGCCTTCACGGTCACGCTAACTAATGTAGGGGACGCTGCTGCTATCCACGCCCAGGCCAAGGGCACCGGCTGCGCCATTATTGCCATGGGGGACGGCATACAAACATTCTCTCGGATTGAGCCGGGCCAAGCTGTACAGATCAGGGTCAACATTGACCCGCCACCGGAGAATGACCCAACGGCGACGCTGCAAACAATGCAGGACCACGCGTCGGTCCGCATGACGTACCTGACGGCCCCAGTGAAACAACGCAGCCGGCACGCCGTATCCGTACAGCTGACAACGGGGGAAATGTCCCAAGAGAAGCTGTCACCGGGCGACACCTCCCCACGCTAACTCACTTGTACCGCGTCAGCGGCCCTCTGGCATCTTGAGAGGAGATAGTCGTCGGCCGTATCCAGGCCAGTGTCTACGTTTTATTGCTAGTTGTCCGTCGCGCACGTGCGTACACGCGACCCCCTCAAGGCGCAGGGGGGAAGGCCACTTCCGGCCACTCGGGTATTCCGGCCCCGGTGGCAGTGATTGCGACGCCCCTACCGGCACGAATCGGACGGTGGCCGAGATTCACCCCCGCCCGGTCCGTGCCGGTCCGCAGTTCGTCGAATTGACGCGGGACTCGTTGCGTTCCAGCTGGGCGAATCCAATGATTTTGATAATCTGCGTGCAAACAGGGATGTGGCGCTCATTGAACACCGCACCCGCTAGGTCGACACGCCGAGCGGAGCCGACACGCCGCCGTTTTTTTGTGTGCAAGTAATCCACAGGCTGTGGATAGCGGGGGCAGAACTACCGGTTTCTAACACACGAAGGTTCGATTGCCTGTGGACGACACGGTGGTAAATGACATACTTGTAATTCGACACCCTTCTCCCAGTGCACAGGCGTCGCGCTCACTGTATACTGGGAGTTAGATGTGACGACGTCAAAGAGACAGCCAGCCCCAGATGGGTTGGCCGTCTCTTAATTGGATTACAAATTTTATCTTCCACGATCAATTTGTGTTCAAAGACTATCCACGTGTGTGTGTCGGTGTCAATTTTCCTACATAGACCTCCGCACGCATGGTGTGGCTACTTGTAGCTGTCTCGCGTCTGATCGTTACCAACAGATTGGATGTAGGCATTATGAGCAAGAACTCCAAGCAGTCATCATCGAAGACTGCATCACTGGCAAGCCGGGTCTTGGCCAATAAGCGTAGCAGCAGCGCGGCCAAGAGCCTTGCCGGAAGCGTCTTGGCACAGAAGGGCAAGGGGTCGAAGTGATCAACCCACGCTGTCTCCCTGCCAGTCCGTACGACGGCGAAGTTGTTCTCGTAATAGCTGATCTGCCAAGGACAAAGCCTTACCGTGTTGCTTACGACAGCCAAGGCAATCGCTGGATACGCCTGCGCTAGGCAGCTGAACGAGAAGCCCGTCCATCGAAAGATGGACGGGCTTTTCTAGTCTGTGTTTCTGCTTGGGACGTAGTTGATTCCCAGAGACGACCAAGGGCCCTCCTACGGTGGGAGAACCCTTGGTGCCCGGGGGGCTTCTGTGTGCGCTCGTCAGCGTTTGCGCCTATGAGTGGCTCCGCCGTCCATCCATCCCGTCCCGCTGGAATTGGTGACGGTGCGGGTGAGGCTGACGCATGGGGCTTATGCCCCGGCCAGTGCGACCTTGACGAACGCGGTCGGCTGCTGGACGGCGAGCCCGAAGCGGCCCTCGACGCGCATCTTGAGCTGGTTCTTGTCGAAGAGTTCGCCGCCGGCGTCAACACGGAGGTCGACGCCGTCGTCGTGGACCACGACCTCGGCCATGTCCCAGTTGGCAAGGATGCCTGTTCCGGCGCTCACCGCGTTGGTGATGACTCGGGGTATGGTCCAGAGCATCTGGGACGTGTCGCCGCCGGGCGAGCCCATCAGGTACTGGCCGGCCGTCGCGTTTTCGCGCAGCAGGTGCAGACGGCTGCCGATCACGCTTACGCTTCCGCGCGGCGCACGATTGCGAACTTGCGTGACAACTGGGGACGGATGGAAGCCGCCCGGGAAGAACTCCCGCAGCGCATAGGGGATAACCGGGCATACGCGTCGAAAGACCCGGCAGCTTACGCGCGGACTCTCGGGGCCGTTGAGTCCCAGCTGCAGGCGGTAGAATGGACAACACAAACGCAGTAGCACGCACTGGAAGCCGTCACCAACGACAACAGGGAACCCGTGGTCGGCAAGCCGGTCGGGGACGCCGCGGCACAGGCGGCGCGCATCATTGGCGACACGCCGGACGGATGGTTAGTCAGCACAGACGCAATGCGAGCCACAGCCATGAGTACGCCGACGACCGCCACCAGTGAGAGCGGGAGCCGTGGCGCGCGCGTGGATTGAGTACGAGTGGCTGACCGCGGACAAGCAGCAGACAGCCAAGCACGGCGTGGGCAAGCGCTGGCGCGCCTATTGGTGGGAAGCGATAGTCCCGGACGCACAGGGCCGGACCAAACGCCGGCGGTCCCAGCAGTTCGGCCGCAAGGGAGACGCGGAACAGTTCGTAACCAAGATTGAAAACGACCTGCGTGCCCGCACGTATCGGCCGCCGGAGAACGCCGAAACACTCGTCGCCGTCGTCGCGGCCGAATGGCTGGCAACCCGGCTGAACATAAAGCCGGCAACCTACCGCCGATACGAGCGGGAGCTGCGCTCCTACGTCCTGCCGAAATGGGAGAGCGTCAAGATTGGGACGATTACCAAAGCCCAGGTCGCCGGCTGGATAGCGCACCTATCCGCCAGCACCGCCCCTGCCCGATACAAGATCCGCGGAACAGAGCCGGCGCAGTATCACCGGGCCGGCACCATGCGCAGGCCGCTCACGCCGGCGTCAGTGGACCACCTGCACACCGTGTTCTCAGCCGTCATGGGCTGGGCAGTGGAGACGGACCGCATAGGCCGCAACCCGGCCGCCGGCGTCAAGCTGCCGCGCGTCATACCCGCCGACCACGTGTACCTCAGCCACGAGCAGGTAGACGACCTGGCCACGGCCGCGCACGGCGTCACCGACGCCGAAATGGACCGGGCCCTGTTCCAGTTCTTGGCGTACACAGGGCTGCGCATCGATGAAGCCCTAGCCCTCACAGTCGGGGACCTGAACTTGTTCAGGCCCGCGCCCAGATCCTGCAAACATGAACCGTCGACAAGGCCGGCAAGCGGGTACTTGGTACCCCGAAAACTCACGAGCGGCGCAGCATGCCGCTGCCGCGGTTCTTGGTGGACGAGCTGGTAAAGGTCACCGCCGGCCAGCCGCCGGCCGCCTACGTGTTCCAAGCAGCTCGGGGCGGGCCCATGGACGACGGCAACTGGCGTACCCGCGAGTTCAACATTGCAGCCAAAGACGCGGACCTCGACGCACTGGGCATCACACCGCACAAGCTACGCCACAAGGCAGCAAGCGCCGCCATAGCCGCCGGCGCGGACGTCAAGGTCGTGCAGCAGATGCTCGGCCACAAGGACGCCACGGAAACGCTCAACACCTACGGGCACCTATGGCCGGACAGGCTGGACGAGGTGTCCAACGCGCTGGAAGCCGCCAGGGCGGAAGCGCTCAGGAACAAAGCAACCGTTTTGCATGTCCCCAGAATGTCCCCAATAGCGAATTAGCCCAGAAACGACTAAAGGCCGGAACCCCGCATTTCTGCGGAATTCCGGCCTTTGTTGGTCGGGCTGACAGGATTTGAACCTGCGACCCCTTGACCCCCAGTCAAGTGCGCTACCAAGCTGCGCTACAGCCCGAAAGTTCCGCCTCCAGGAGCCATCTCCCGCGGCCGAACCACCTGAAAAAGCTTACCCCATAAAAACGGCCGGGGTGACCATTCCCGCCGTGACGGGGATCTCAACCGCGGCCACCGGGTTTCGACAAGATCAACCACCGGGGACAGGCCCAACCACCGGGTTTCGACAGGCCCCACCACCGGGTTTCGACAAGCTCAACCACCGGCGACAAGCTCAACCACCGGCGACAGGCTCAACCACCGGCGACAAGCTCAACCACCGGGGACGGGCCCCACGACAGTCCTATTTTTTCTTGCGGCTGCGCTTTTCACGCACGCGCATGCTGACCTCGATGGGCGTGCCCTCGAAGCCGAACGTCTCGCGCAGGCGCCGGGTGATGAAGCGGCGGTACCCCGGGTCCAGGAAGCCGGTGGTGAACAGCACGAATTTCGGCGGGCGGCTGGAGGCCTGCGTGCCGAAAAGGATCCGTGGCTGCTTCCCGCCGCGGACGGGGTGGGGGTGCTCGGAGACCAGCTCGCCCAGGAACGCGTTCAGGCGTCCGGTGGGGATGCGGCGGTCCCAGTTTTCCAGGGCCAGGTCCAGGGCCGGCACCAGCCTGTCCTTGTGCCAACCGGTCTTGGCGGAAATGTTCACCCGCGGCGCCCAGTACACGTGGGCCAGGTCCTGCTCGATTTCGCGTTCCAGGTACTTGCGGCGCTCGTCGTCCAGCAGGTCCCACTTGTTGAAGGCCAGCACCAGGGCGCGGCCGGATTCAATCGCGAGCTGCAGGATGCGCACGTCCTGCTCGCTGAGGATCTCGTCCACCGCCAGGAGCACCACGGCCACTTCGGCCTTCTCCAACGCCGTCTGGGTGCGCAGGGAGGCGTAGAAGTCGGCACCCTGGGCCATGTGCTGGCGGCGGCGGATGCCGGCCGTGTCAACAAACCGCCAGGTCCGCCCGCCCAGCTCGATGAGCTCGTCAACGGGGTCGCGCGTGGTCCCGGCAACATTGTCCACCACCACGCGGTCGGTGCCGGCCAGCTTGTTCAGCAGCGAGGACTTGCCCACGTTGGGGCGCCCGATCAGCGCGATCCGGCGCGGGCCGCCCGTGCGCTCCACGCCGGCGACGGCGGAGAATTCCGGGAGCACGTCCATCACCTTGTCCAGCATGTCGGCCACGCCGCGGCCGTGGACGGCGGAAACGGGGTACGGCTCGCCCAGTCCCAGGCCCCACAGTGTGGCGGCCTCGGCCTCTTGGACCAGGTCGTCCACCTTGTTGCCGACCAGGATGACGGGCTTTTTGATGCGGCGGAGCATGCGCACAATGGCCTCGTCGGAGGCGGTGATGCCCACCATGGCGTCCACCACCAGCAGCACGGCGTCGGCCATCTCCACGGCAATTTCGGCCTGCTCGGCCACGCGCAGGTGGATGCCGCGGGCGTCCCGCTCCCAGCCGCCGGTGTCCACCAGCGTGAAGTCGCGCCCGTTCCAGTGGGCCGTGTACTGGACGCGGTCGCGGGTCACGCCGGGAGTGTCCTCCACGACGGCTTCGCGGCGGCCCAGGATGCGGTTGACGAGGGTCGACTTGCCCACGTTCGGGCGCCCCACGATGGCCAGGACGGGGTTCTGGCGCAGGGCGTCCTCGGAGGTGCCGTCGTCGAACCCGCCGGCCAGCAGGGCGGCGTCCTCATCGTCAAGTTCGTAGCTGGCCAGGCCGGCCAGCAGTCCCGCGGCGCGTGCCTCCGCGTCCTCGTCGGAGATTTCCGCCAGCCTCTCGGCAACATGGTCGTCACCCGTGGGCACGTAGTCCTGGTGGCCAAGATCACCCTCGCCGGGGTGCGTGGCGGACGTGGAGTCGCTCATGGTTGGTGTCCTTTGTGCTTTGAAGGTGGGTGGTCATCCGCAGGCAAATCCTGCCCCGTGGCGGCCTTGGCGGCATGTATGTGCCCGGCCAGCCGGAGCTGGATCTTTTCGGTTGCCCTGTCCATTGAAACACGGCCGGAAACCCCGGACTCGCGCACAATCGACAGGGGCTCCCCAAACACCACGTGCAGATGGCGGCGCGGCCTGGGAATTGTGTTGCGCGGCTCGCGGCCCACCCTGGTGCCGAGGATGGCGACAGGCACGACGGCGGCACCCGAGTTGAGTGCCAGCCACGCCACCCCGCCGTTGACGTGGGCGGCGTCCCCGGTCCCCCGGGTGCCCTCGGGCAGGATACCCACGCAGCCGCCGCGGTCCAGCACCTCCTTGGCAAGCTGCAGCGCCCGGCGGTCCCCCGCCCGGTCCACGGGGATCTGCCCGGAGGCGGCCAGGACCCAGCCCAGGAAGCCCTTGAACATTTCGTGGGCGACAATCACGTGCATGTACCGGCTGGCGGCGCCCACCATGACCGGTCCGTCCAGGAAGCTCAGGTGGTTGGCGGCAAAGATGACGGGGCCGTCGGCGGGGATGTTTTCCCGCCCGGCCACGGAGGTGCGGTAGACCACGTGGTCCAGCACCCGCCCCACCGGCCTGCTCCACCACGTCTTCCACCGTGGAGGGGCGGCCGCCACGCTCCGCAGCGGCCTGCCCCCGTCCGCATCAACCGCTTTCATGCTGCCGGGCCCTCGTTCACCGAGAGGCGCACGACGTTGACCACGGCGTCCACGGTTTCGGCAAAATCGAGGTCGGAGGAGTCCACGGTGTACACGCCGTCGGCGGCGCGCTGGAAGTCGACCACGGTGGCATCCTTCGCGTCGCGTCCCACCACCTGTTCGTGCAGCTGCGCCCGTGTCTGGGTGCTGCCGAGCTGGAGTCCGCGGCGGCGCATCCGCGCGTCCTCGCTGGCGGTGAGGATCAGGCGCGCCTCGGCCAGCGGCGCCACGACGGTGGTGATGTCGCGGCCCTCGACCACGATGCGGCTGTGGCACTTGTCGATGATCTCCTGCTGGCGGCGGACCAGTTCGCGGCGGGCGCCCAGGTTGGTCGCGACGGCGCTGACGGCCTGGGAGATTTCCGGCCGGCGGATGGCCTCCGTGACGTTGATGCCGTTCACCCGGACGAACTCGCCGTCCGGCGTCAGGTTCTGCTCAATGTCGAGGGTGCGGGCGGCGGCCTCCACGGCCGCGGCGTTCTCCAGGTTGATCCGCCCGTTCAGGCAGTGCCAGGTCACCGCCCGGTACATCGCCCCGGTGTCCAGGAAGGCCAGGCCCAGCCGGCGCGCCACCGCCTTGCTGACGCTGGACTTGCCGGAGCCGGACGGTCCGTCCACGGCCACCACCAGGGGCTTGCCCAGGCGGATCCGCTCCGGGATCACCGGTTCGGGAAAAGTAACAAACATGTCCGTCACAGAATTACCTTCCATCCACGCTCCGTCAGGTCCTCCACCAAGCGTGCGCGCTTGGACGGCAGCACCGAAATCTCCACCATGCCCACCTGCAGCCCGGCCGAATGGTCCATGCGCAGGTCTTCCACGTTGACGCCGATGTGGCCAATCTCCGTCAGCAGCCTGGCGATCTGCCCGGGCTTGTCGTCGACCAGCACTGTGAGCCAGGTGTACTGCTGCGCCGGCCCGCCGTGCTTGCCGGGGATGCGGGTCTGCCCGGCGTTCCCCTCCGCCATCAGCTGGGCGAGGTCCAGCCTCGCGCCCGGCGCGGTCGGCGCGCGCAGCGTGTTGATCAGCCGGTCCAGGTCCGCCCGGACGTCCTGCATGATCTCCAGCAGCTTGGGCGCGTTGGCGCCGAGGATCTGCACCCACAGGGCGGGGTCGCTCGCGGCGATCCGGGTCACGTCGCGCAGGCCGTTGCCGGCCAGCGAAAGTGCGTGCGGCGGCGTTTCCTGCAGCCGGCTGGCCACCAGCGAGCTCATGACCTGCGGCAGGTGGCTGACCAGGGCCACGGCGGCGTCGTGCTCGTCGGGGGTGAAGCGGAACACCACGGCGTTGAGGTCGATCGCGAGGGCGTGCGCCACCTTCACCGCATGCTTGGAGCTGACGTCGGACGGGCACAGCACCCAGGGCATGGAGTTGAACAGCTCGCCGAGCGCGGCCACCGGCCCGGACTTCTCACGCCCGGCCATGGGGTGGGTCCCCACGTAGCGCTCCAGCATGCCCTGGCGGTCGGGGCCCAATATTTCCGCCAGTTCCGTGGCCACGGCCACCTTGACGCTGGCGATGTCAACCACGACGGCGGAGGGATACCTTTGGAGGGCGCCGGCCACCACGGACGCGGTGACGTCGGGCGGTGCCGCCACGACCACCAGCTCGGGGCTCAGGTCCTGCGCCGCGTCAAGGGCGCGGCCGGCGCCGATGTCCACGGCCACGGCCTGCGCCGACGGCGACGGGTCGGAGACGACCACGTCGATGCCGTGGGCGCGCAGGCCCAGCCCGATGCTGGCCCCGAGCAGCCCGCTGCCCAGGACCAGGATGGGGCCCGTCAAATGCGTCGGATTCATCCCCGGCCTACATCCCCACTTCTGCGAGCAGGTGGCCCACCTCGTGGCGGCCCAGGATGCGGATGCTGCCCTGGCGCTGGTCGCCCAGGGCGATGGGCCCGAACTTGACGCGGACCAGGCGCTCCACGGGGTAGCCGACGGCGTCAAACATGCGGCGCACAATGCGGTTCTTCCCGGAGTGCAGCACCACCTCGGCCAGCACGTGGCCCGGAGTGGAGTCAACCAGGCGGAAGGAGTCGACCTTCGCCCAGCCGTCCTCCAGCTCGACGCCGTCCTTCAGCTGGGCGCCGACGCCGTGCGCCATCGGCCCGCGGACCTGGACCAGGTACGTCTTCTGCACCCCGTACTTGGGGTGGCTGAGGCGGTTGGAGAGCTCGCCGTCGTTGGTCAGGAGCAGCAGGCCCTCGGTGTTCGTGTCAAGGCGGCCCACGTGGAAGAGCCGTTCACGGGTCTGGCGCTTCTTCAGGAAGTCGCTGACGCAGGGGCGGCCTTCGGGGTCGTCCATGGTGGACACAACGCCCTTGGGCTTGTTGAAAACCATGTAGATCATGGATTCGTTGGTTTGGATGGTCATGCCGTCCACGGCGATGTCGGCCGTTTCCGGGTCCACGCGCAGGCCCAGCTGGGTGACGGTGACGCCGTCGACCTGCACGCGGCCCTCGAGGATCATGTCCTCGCACAGGCGGCGGGAGGCCACGCCGGCCATGGCCATGACCTTCTGGAGGCGCACGCCGTCCGCGTTGTGGATGTCGACGTCGTCGGTGGTGCGCTCCGGGCGGCGGTTCTGCTCTGTGGGGCGGTTCTTGACCGGTCCCAGGTTGCGCCCGTATTGGTCGTTCCTGAACGGGCGGGCCCCCGTCTGGGACGGCTTGCGGGTGCCGGAACCGGCGCGGGCCGCGGCCCTGGCGCCGAACTTGCCGGCGCCGGAGGTGGCCCCGCCCTTGGGGCCGCCGAACTTGCCGCCGGCCTTGGGCGCGCCGGCACCTTTGTAGCCGCCGCCCTTGGGGCCGCCGAACTTGCCGCCGGCCTTGGGCGCGCCGGACTTGGCACCGGCCGATTTGGGCGCGCCGGACTTGGCTCCGGCCGATTTGGGCGCGCCGGAGCGCGGTCCGCCGGAGCGCGGATTTCCGCCTCGCGGCTGGTTCTGCCCGGACGAGCTCCCGGAACGGGGCGACGGTGTCATTGGTATGTCCTTAATGCTTCTTGAGTTGCGTTGCTGTACGTGTGGCCCTGAGCGGCTCAGGGGCGGTGCATGGGCAGGCCGTCAGTGAACGGGCCGTGCTTGACAGGGGCGGGTCTAGAGGCTGGCGTCATCAAAGTCGTGAAGATTTTCCAGGCCAGGCAGGTGCTGTGCAATTTGCGGCAACTCTTCCACGCTCCCAATCCCCAGCCGTTCCAAAAAGTACGCTGTGGTGCGGTACAGGAATGCCCCTGACACCGGATCGGTGCCCACTTCCTCAATCAGGCCGCGCTGCGCCAGCGTCCTCACCACCGAGTCCACGTTCACGCCACGGATGGCGGAAACACGGGCCCGCGCGACCGGCTGGCGGTAAGCGATCACCGCCAAGGTCTCCAAGGCCGCCTGCGTGAGCCTGGCCGTTTGGCCGTCCACAACAAACTGTGACACGATCCCGGAATATGCGGCCCGTGAATAAACACGCCATCCCCCGGCAAGTTGCCGCAGTTCAAAGCCGCGCACCGGTAAGGTGCCACCGTCCCTAGTATAGCCGTCGTACTCACGGGCCAGTTCGTGCAGCAGCTCACGCACCCGGGCCGTCGGCAGGCCCACCACGGCGGCCAGCCGCTCTTCCGGGACGGGCTCGTCCACCACCATCAGCACGGCTTCAAGCGCCGCCCTGACGCCGCCGGGGCCGTCGGCGGCTTCCGCCGCGTGCGGGTCCGCGGCCAGGTCGCCGTCTGCCGCTGCCCCGGGCTGGAACTCTTCATCGCTCACGGCGCGTCCTTTCCTGCCGCCTGCCGGCCATGGTCTGACCGGGTGTGGTCCTCATCGTCAAAGTCGCTGTCCGTCAGCTGCGTGTGGCGGACTCCGGCGCTCCAGTGCACCAGCAGCTCCCCCAGCGGACTGGCCTGGTCGAAGGAAATGACCGCGTCGCGAAAGAGCTCCAGCAGGGCCAGAAACCGGGCGATCACCACCAGGTTGTTCCCGGCGTCGGCACTCAGGGTGCGGAAGGACAGGGGCCGCCCGGTCCATCCGTCGGCCTTCGGATCATCGGGATCCGGCATGCCGGCGGTCAGCAGGGACGTGATGATTGCGGCCTGTTCGCGGACGCTGACCGGGGCAATGTGCAGGTGCGCCAGCCCCACTTCGGTGGGGGCGGCCTCCTTCGCCTCCATGGCCCGTGCGGCCAGCTCCGCGAACTGCGCGGGCGTGTGGCGCCAGACCAGCTCCGGCAGCAGCGCGGCAAAATGCGGCTCCAGGCCCACCATGCGGGGATATCGCCGGGCCTCGCGGTCCAGCTCCGCGCCCAGCAGGAAGGCCACCTCCTTGAACGCCTTGTACTGCAAAAGCCTCGCGAACAGGAGGTCACGGGCCTCCAGAAGGGCCAGGTCGTCGTCGTTCTCCACTTCGCCGGCCGGCAGCAGGCGGGCGGCCTTCAGGTCCAGGAGGGTGGCGGCGAGGACCAGGAATTCGCTGGCCTCATCCAGCGCCCACTCCCCGCCGAGCTCCTGCAGGGCCCGGAGGTAGGCGATGAACTCGTCCGTGACGGTGGCGATGGCCACATCCGTGATGTCGAGCTCGTGCTTGGAAATCAGGCCCAGGAGCAGGTCAAAGGGGCCGGTGAAATTCTCCAACCGGACCTCGAACCGGGCCGTGCCCCGCGATGTTTCAGCAGCCCTGCCGTCCGCAGTCCCCGCGCCCCCTGCCCGGGGATCCAGTTCGTGGCTGGCCAGCTTAGGGTGCCCCCCCACGGGCGATCAGCTCTTTCGCCAGGCGGCGGTAGGAGTCGGCGCCCTGGTGGTTGCTCGCGAACGACGTGATGGGCTCGGCCGCCACCGAGGCGTCTGCAAACTTGATGGTGCGCTTGATGACCGTTTCAAAGACCTTGTCGCCAAAGGCTTCCACCAGGCGGGCCAGCACTTCGCGCCCGTGGAGGGTCCGCGCGTCGTACATGGTGGCCAGGACGCCGTCCACCTGCAGGCCCGGGTTCAGCCGGTCGGTGACCTTGTCAATGGTTTCCACGAGCAGCGCCACGGCGCGCAGGGCAAAGAATTCGCAGATCAGCGGGATGATCACGCCATGGGCTGCCGTGAGCGCGTTGACGGTCAGCAGTCCCAGGGACGGCTGGCAGTCGATCAGGACCACGTCGTAGTCGTCCTCAACCTTGCGCAGCGCGCTGGCCAGGACCTGTTCGCGGGCCACCTCATTGACCAGCTGCACCTCGGCGGCGGAGAGGTCAATGTTGGCCGGGAGGATGTCGACGTTCTCTATCTCGGTCGCCAGGATGGCGTCGCGGATGTCCACCTTGCGGTCCATCAACACGTTGTAGACCGTGATGTCCAGTTCATGCGGGTTGGTGCCGAGGCCCGCGGACAGCGCGCCCTGGGGGTCGAAGTCCACCAGCAGCACCCGGCGTCCGGCCTCGGCCAGGGCGGCGCCGAGGTTGATGGTCGACGTCGTCTTGCCCACCCCGCCCTTTTGGTTCACCATGGCGATGACGCGGGCAGGGCCGTGCGAGGTGAGGACCGGCGGCTCCGGGAAATCGGTCAGGGGACGTCCGGTGGGTCCCAAAACGTCGTCGCCCACGAGTGCCGTTGCACCCTGCTCGTTGCTCACCTGTCAGTCCACACTTTCGCCGCTGTGTTGATTCGCTTGTATATCTGCCGCTGCCACCCCCTACGTTACCGGGTGGGCGCGGCATGTTTTGAACATTTGCGGGCTTTCCATTTTGAGCCTTGACCCTCAACTTGAGGCTGAATGTTGGGCTGACGGCCGGACGGCCAGCCTATACTTCGAATTGATGAGCAACCCTAAGAAACCCTCCCCAAAAAGTCCCGAACGGCGCAAGGACGTGGTCCGTGCCGAAAAGCTGCAGGCCGGCTACGGCACCAAGGCAGTCTGCGGCGTGGTCAGCTTCAGCCTCCACTCCGGCCAAGCCCTGGCCCTGGTGGGGCCCAACGGCGCCGGCAAGTCCACCGTCGTGAAAACGGTGGTGGGCCAGCTTGAGGCGGTCTCCGGCACCACGCTGATCAACGGCGACGAGGTCGACGACAGGACCCTGGGATTCCGCCGCGAGGTGGCGGTGGTGTTCGACGACGACGCCTTCTTCCCCGCCCTGACCGTGGAGGAGCATCTGGCGATAGTTTCGGCCGGACACGGTGTGCACGACGTCGAGGACGTGATTGCCGCGGAGCTGGAGTTCTTCGGGCTGGGCAGGCTGGCCAAGTCCCGGCCCTACAATCTCTCCTCCGGCCAGCGCCG
The DNA here is from genome assembly GCF_013376105.1 of Arthrobacter wenxiniae. Taxonomy (GTDB): domain Bacteria; phylum Actinomycetota; class Actinomycetes; order Actinomycetales; family Micrococcaceae; genus Specibacter; species Specibacter wenxiniae. The sequence continues at coordinate 2,139 of NZ_JAAMFM010000014.1, read as the reverse complement.
CCGCATGCTGCTGGCCTCGGCCTTTGTGCGGCCGCGCTCCCTGCTGGTGCTGGACGAGCCGGAGCAGCGCCTGGACACCGGCATGCGGCACCGGCTGGCCGAACGCCTGCGTGCCGAGGTGGATGCCGGGCTGGCCCTGCTGGTGGTCACCCACGACCCTGACTTCCTCTCCACGGTGGCCACCAAGGCCCTTTTCATTGCGGAAACCATCCATGCCATGACGCCGGGTCAGGCCGCCGTGGCGATCTCTTCCGAAAACCCGCACGTTGACTAGTCCCGTGGCCATGGAAACCAGCGACCGCTTCAGCGCCCGGGAAATCAGGCAGTACACCTTTCGTGCCGGCCTGAGCCGCACCGAGGGCGGCGTCATGGAGCTTGTCTCCGAGGCCTACACCTTTGTGCTGGGCGGGCTGACCCTGCTCACCATGGCCGGCGCCATCATCGTGGGACTGCGCAACAGCCTCGGCGTGGGACACGAGTCAGCGCTCGCCGCCACCGTGGTGGCTCCCGGCTTCCACTCCGTCACCCTGCTCCAGGCCAGCGCCACGGTCCTGCTCACTCTCGCGGCGTCACTGCTGGCCGTCGAGATGACCGTGGGACCCATCACCATGACCCTGCCGCAGACCGCCTGGTGGCTGGGGTTGCCTGTCAAGCGCCGCGGCTTCATCCAGCCCGGCTTCCTGAAGTCCCTCATCTGGCCGGCGGCCGCGGCCGTTGTGGTGGTGGTGCCGGTGGCACTCGGCATGGCGTCGGCGCCCACGCCCGGCCGGATATTCCTCGCGGTGCTGTGTGGGATCGGCCTGGCGTGGCTGCTGTACGGGATTGCCGCGTGGTGCCAGATCACCAACACCGGCTCCTGGTTGAAGGTGCTGACAGGAATCGTGACACTGGTGGCCCCGCTGACCCTTGTCGCCACGGCCCTCTACAACAACACTGCGGGAACAGGGGCCATCACGGGCGCGCGGACGGCGTGGCTGGAATACCTGCCCACGAGCTGGCCGCTGCTGGTGGCCGACGGCGCCCTGTGGCCGCTGGCCATGGTGCCTGCCGCCTTGTTCCTACTGGGTGCCGTGTACTGGAACCTGGAGCGGATCACCACCGCCAAGCTGAAGGAGGGCGCCGCCGCGGGGGCCTATGTGGCCGGTTCCCTGATGTCCATGGACGCCTCGGAACTCTCGCGTTCCTTGGGGGGCGGACGTTCCTCGGGGACGTCAATGGTAAGGCTGCCCCTCGTCTTCCACAGCGGCACGGTCTTTTCCCGCAGTGTCAAGACGCTGCTGAGCACCCACGCCACCATGGCGCTGCGCTCCCCCATGTCCCTGCTGCGCGTGCTGGTGCTCGCGGCGATTCCGGCCAGCCTGGCCGCGGTGCAGTTCCTGGGCAACGCCGTGCTGATTGCCGTGGTGCTTTATTTCTGCGCCCACTTTGCCGCGACGTCGCTGGGCTCCACCGCGCGTTTTGCCAACGGCAATCCGGCCGTGGACATGCTCATGCCCCTGCCGGCCCGGATTGTGCGGCGGGTGCACTACGCGATCCCGGCCATCGGCATGACGGTTTGGGCGCTTGTGTGCTTTGCGCTGCTGCTGGCGCTGGGAGTTGGTTCCCCGGCACTGCTGGTCCTGGCCGTCCTCGCCGGGCCGGGGCTGGGCGCCGCCACCCTGCGCGCGGCATTCCGCCCGGCACCTGACTGGAACATGCCGGCCGTCGCCACGGCGTCCGGCCCGATCCCCACCGGGGCGGTGCGGGCGTTGCTGGTGGGCCCGGACCTGACGCTGATCTCGCTGCTCCCGGTCCTGATCTGCCTGATCTCCGGCGGCGTGCCCGCGATCGCCTTCCCCGCGCAGCTGGGGCTGACACTGCTCGCCTATGCCTGGGGGACGCACGTGCGCAAGCCCAAGTCCTCGAAGTCCGGCGGACTGTTCGGCATGCCCGCGGCGCCTGTGGCCAAGTAGCCGTCCCGTTCCGCGCCGGGCCCTGCGCGATCACTGCGCACGGCAGTGTTATGCGCCGTGCGCGGTGCGGGCCGCGCGCCCGCCGGCGCTCCGCCGAAGGGTGCCGGACGGCGCAAGGCGCGTTCCGGCGTCGTACATCCCCGGGAAACAGCACGTCGGGGGGGCCCCCCCCGGTGGGTGGGCGCCC
>NZ_JAAMFM010000013.1 GCF_013376105.1 Arthrobacter wenxiniae | reverse complement strand
GGGCCCCCCCCCCCCCCCCCCCCCCGCCACCTGCAGTCATGGACTGTTAGTACTGGTCAACCTTCGGCTGTTCAACCTTGGTGCCGGACTTGCCCAGCGTGTCGTCGTAGATCTTGGTCCAGGTGGCGCCGCCGTCGGTGAGCGTCTTGTTCAGGAAGGTGCGCAGGGCGGTGTCGCCCTTGGCAACGCCGATGCCGTACTTCTCAACCGTGAACGGCTGGCCCACGACCTTCAGCTTGTCCGGATCCTGCGAAGCAAAGCCGAGCAGGATCGCCTGGTCCGTGGTCACGGCGTCGACCGTGCCGCTCTTGAGGGCCTCCACGCACTTGGAGTACAGGTCAAACTCCTGCGTCTTGACCTTCGGGAAGTTGTCCTTGATGTTCTGGATGGGCGTGGAGCCCGTGGCCGAGCAAACAGTCTTGCCGTCCAGGTCCTTCTCGCTGTTGATGGAGGTGTTGGACTTCTGTACCAGCAGGCCCTGTCCGGTGATGAAGTAGGGGCCGGCGAAGTCCACAATCTTCTTGCGCTTGTCCGTGATGGAGTAGGTGCCCACGTAGAGGTCCACGTCCCCGTTGGCGAGCGCCGTCTCACGGTTGGCGGACGGGATTGCCTTGAATTCGATCTTGTCCTTGGCGATGCCGAGGGAGGCCGCCATCCAGGTGGCAATCTCGATGTCGAAGCCCGTGCGCTCGCCCGTGGCGGCATCGAGGTAGCCAAGGCCGGGCTGGTCTTCCTTGACACCGATGCGGACGGCCCCGGCGGACTTGATCTTGTCATACGTGGGGCTGCCTGTCAGGGCAACGTCCTTGGCCACTTCAAAGTTGGGGCCCGCGGCGTTGTCGCTGGCGGTGCCGGATGTTCCGCCGCCGCCGCAGCCGGAGAGGGCAAGGGCGGCAGCTGCGGCGATCGCCGCAACGCTGAGGCTCTTTCGAATGAAGAGGTTCTTCATGGGGTTCCTTTCATAAACGGCCGGGTGGCCGCTGGTGCGAGTGAAAAAATTTGAGCGTGATGGGACTCAAATATGGTCAAGGCTAGCCGTTGGTCAGGATCTTGGAGAGGAAGTCCTTGGCCCGGGCGCTTTGGGGATTGGTGAAAAATTCGTCCGGGGTCGCTTCCTCCACGATCTGCCCGTCGGCCATGAAAACGACCCTGTCGGCGGCCTTGCGGGCAAATCCCATCTCGTGGGTCACCACCACCATCGTCATGCCGTCCTTGGCCAGTTCCACCATGACGTCCAGGACCTCGTTGATCATTTCCGGGTCCAGGGCGCTGGTGGGCTCGTCAAAGAGCATCACCTTGGGCTTCATGGCCAGGGCGCGGGCAATGGCCACGCGCTGCTGCTGCCCGCCGGAAAGCTGGGCCGGCAGTTTGGCCGCCTGGTGGCCCACGCCAACGCGTTCCAACAGCGCAAGTGCCAGTTTGTCGGCGTCGGCCTTGGAAGCGCCCTTGACCTTGATGGGCCCCAGGGTCACGTTTTCCAGGATGGTCTTGTGGGCAAACAGGTTGAAGGACTGGAAGACCATGCCGACGTCGGCCCGCAACGCTGCGAGGCCCTTGCCTTCCTTGGGCAGGACCTTGCCTTCAATGGTGATGGTCCCGTCGTCGATGGTCTCGAGGCGGTTGATGGTTCGGCAGAGCGTGGACTTTCCCGAGCCGGAGGGCCCGATAACCACCACAACCTCACCCTTTTTGACCTGCAAGTTGATGTCCTGCAAAACGTGGAGGGGGCCGTAATGCTTGTTGACGGCCTTAAGTTCCACGAGGGCAGGTGCCTGTACGGGATTAGTCATGAAGCGAATCTATCCAACAATCCGCGGCCAAGTGAAACTCCTTCACGGTTCCGCGGTGATCGTAACGCGTTCGATACCTCGCCCGCACTTTTCCGGCCCGCGCGCACTGGGGGATTCACGTAGCCTTAGTGGCATGAGTGCACCCACAGGATCCAGCAGGCCCTCCCGTCCCCTGACGAAGCGCTTCGGCAGCTGGACGACAGGTGTGCCGGCAGGGTCCACGGCGGATTCGCGGCTGTTGGACACCCCTCCAAGCAGCGACTTTACGCACACCGATCCGTGGCGCGTGATGCGGATCCAAAGCGAATTTGTCCAGGGCTTCGACTCGCTGGCCGAGATCGGCCCGGCCATCAGCGTGTTCGGCTCCGCCCGCACCAAGCCGGACAGCCCGCACTACCAGACAGGCGTGGACGTGGGCCGGCTTCTGGTGGAGGCCGGCGTCGCCGTGATCACCGGCGGCGGGCCCGGCTCCATGGAGGCCGCCAACCGCGGCGCGAGCGAGGCCGGCGGCCTGTCCATCGGCCTGGGGATCGAGCTGCCGTTCGAGCAGGGCATGAACCAGTGGGTGGCGCTGGGCGTGGGCTTCCGCTACTTCTTTGCCCGCAAGACCATGTTCGTCAAGTACGCGCAGGGCTTCGTGGTGCTCCCCGGCGGCCTGGGCACCCTTGACGAACTGTTTGAGGCCATGGTGCTGGTGCAGACCAGCAAGGTCACCCAATTCCCGATCGTGCTGGTGGACACGGCTTTTTGGTCCCCGCTGCTGGACTGGATCCGGGACACCATGGTGGCGGAAGGCCTGGTCTCCCCGGGCGACATGGACATTGTCCAGCTGGCCGACACCCCGGAGGAGGCCGTGTCCCTGGTCATGGCCGGGGAGGCCGGCACCAAGGTTGGGGCCGTGCCGCGGGCATGATCTGGCACCATTGAGGGGTGAGCTACTTCCTGATCTTCCTCGCCGTCATGCTCGCGGCCGCGGTGGCCGTGTACGTGGTGGGTCTCAGGCGGCCGGACGGCGACGTTTACGCCGACGGGCTCCAGGCGCCAGTCGCCAGCCTGCCGCCCGTGTTGCTGCCTCCGGCCCCGGCGCCGGACGACGTCGACAAGGTACGGTTCGGGCTGGGCCTGCGCGGCTACCGCATGGACCAGGTGGATCAGGTCCTTGACCGGCTCCGTGACGAACTGTCCGCCAGGGACGCGAGGATTGCCGAGCTGGAAGCCCCCGCCGCCGGGCTTAAGCACGACGGCGCCACCCCCGACCGCGGGCACCTTGCCAAGGCGTCTTCCGGTACAGCCGCTGAACGCGGCTGTACCGCCCAGGGCGGCGGGACCGCCCAGGGGGACACGTCCGGCGTCGAACCGGGAAAGGAAGCCTGACCATGGCGGCAGTTGTAGTGGGGGCGGACGGGAAAGCGCGGTGTGCGTGGGCCGGCATTGAATCCGACCAGGCGTACCAGCGCTACCACGACGAGGAATGGGGACGGCCCGTCACCGGCGAACGGGAGCTTTTTGAACGGCTCAGCCTCGAGGCGTTCCAGTCGGGGCTGAGCTGGATCACCATCCTGCGCAAGCGCAGCGCCTTCCGGGCCGCCTTCGCCAACTTTGACCCCGCGGCGGTCGCGGACTTCGGCCAGCCGGACGTTGACCGGCTGATGGCCGACGCCGGCATTGTGCGCAACCTGATGAAGATCAACGCCACCATAGGAAACGCCAGGGCCATTCTGGCGCTCCCGGAAGGCACCACCCTGGGCTCCTTGCTGCAGGCGCACGCACCGGCGGCCCCGCGGCCGGCCGGCGGGCCGATACCCGCGAAGACGGCGGAGTCCGCCGCGCTGGCAAGGGAGCTGAAGAAGCGCGGCTTTTCCTTCGTGGGGCCGACCACCGCCTATGCCATGATGCAGGCGGTGGGCCTGGCCAACGACCACCAGCCCGGATGCTGGGTGGCGGAATCACTGACCCGGCCGTGACGGAAGGCGCCGGGCGGAAGCCGGGGCGGACGCGGGGCCCCGCCACCGTGAACGAACTGATGTACGCCGCGGCGCGCCGGCTGCTGGCACCCCTGCGGCGGGCGCCGTGGTGGGTGAAAGTGTCCCTTGCCTACGGCGCGGCGCGCCTGGTCTCCTTCGCCATTCTGGCGGGGGCGGCCTACCACGCCGCGGAATCGCCCTGGTCCGGTGCGCGGCCGGACTACCTGGCCTTCATTGACCGCTGGGACGCCGGCTGGTACGAGCGCATCTTCGACGGCGGCTACCCGGCCACCATTCCGCGCAACCCGGACGGCACGGCGCAGCCCAACCAATGGGCCTTCTATCCCCTGTTTCCACTGCTCGCGCGGGGCCTGAACGCCGTGACCGGGCTGCCGTGGGCGGTGGCGGGCCCGCTGGTGGCCACCGGGGCCGGCTTTGCGGCGGCACTCGTGATCTACCTCTTGTTTCGGCGCTTCGCCGCGCCCGGCACGGCGCTGTGGGGCGTGGCGTTCTTTGCCACCTTTCCGGCGTCGCCGGTGCTGCAGGTGGCGTACGCGGAGTCGCTGAGCACTCTCCTGCTGGCCGCCGCCCTGTACCTGCTCATCCGCCACCGGTACTGGTCCGCCGTGCCGGTGGTGGTGCTGCTGTGCCTCTCGCGGCCGGCGGGGGTGCCGTTCGCCGCCGTCGTCGGCGTCCACCTGGCGCTGCGCTGGAGGCGGCGCCGCCGCGAGCGGTTCCCGCAGCGGGAGGCGCTCGCGGGGCTGGCCCTGCTGGCCGCCAGCACCGTCATGGCGTTCGCGTGGATGCTGCTCGCGTGGTGGGTCACGGGGGAGCCCGGCGCCTATGCGGACACCGAAACAGCCTGGCGGGGAACGCACCTGGTGCTGTTCAAGCCGTGGTTTGACGCGGGCGTCTCCCTGGCGGGCCCGTGGTTGGGTCCGCTGCTGCCGGTCCTGCTCGTGGCGCTGGCCGCGCTGTACCTGAATTCCGGCTCCGTGCGGCGCATCGGCACGGAACTTCGCCTGTGGTGCGCCGTCTACCTGCTGTACCTGCTGGCCGTCCTGGACCCGCAGTCCAGCACCTTTCGGATGATGCTGCCGCTGTTCCCGCTGGCGCTGGCCGCCGCGTTCATTTCCGCCAGCCGGGCGTACAGGTGGGCTGTGCTGGCCATGTTTGCCGTCCTGCAGCTGGTGTGGGTTGTGTGGCTCTGGCAGCTTTCGGCGGTCAGTACCGGCCAGGCCTGGCCGCCGTGACGACCAATGGCCTTTCCGTCCGGCCGCAAGGCGGCCCCGATTAGCACCCGGCACCGGAAATACGGAATAATGGATTGTGAGGGATACAACACGAACCTGCATGTGGGGAATGCCCCGCAGGCCTGTGGGTTCGAACTATGAAAAGGGGAAGTCCTTATGGCGGCCATGAAACCCAGAACCGGCGACGGTCCAATGGAAGTGACCAAGGAAGGGCGTAGCCTGATCCTGCGGCTGCCACTGGAAGGCGGCGGACGCCTTGTGGTGGAAATGAACGCCGACGAGGCCAGCAGCCTCAAGGAGTGCCTGGTCGGTGTGACCGAGTAGTTCGGGCAACCACCAACGATTGACCTGCGGGGCGGCCAAGCTGCCCCGCTTGGCGTTTAAGGGCCGGACCACGGTCCGATGCCAGGTGCGGGCCGGGCGCAGCTCAGCGCTTGACGGCGAGCAGCAGGCCGTCGCCGGTGGGCAGCATCGCCGAGATCAGCGACTTGTTGTCCCGGACCAGCTTGCCCACCTTGCGCAGCACCACGGTGCTGGCCTCGCGGATGGCGGGATCGGACACCCTGTCCTTGTCCAGGGCGTCGTTGACCACCAGCAGCCCGCCGGACTTCAGCAGCCGGATGCCCTGCTCCACATAGGCGGGAAAGCTGGGCTTGTCGGCGTCGATGAAGACAAGGTCGTAGGCCGCGTCCGTCAGCCGCGGCAGCACGTCCTGGCCGCGGCCCGAGATGGTGCGCGTCCGGTTGGCAGGCGAGCCCGACTCGTTGAACGCCTCGCGCGCCGCCTTCAGGTGGTCCACGTCGGGGTCGATGGTTGTCAGGACCGCACGCGGGCCCAGCCCGCGCAGCAGGGACACACCGGAAACACCGGCCCCCGTGCCGACCTCCACCACGGTCTGGGCCTTCGAGGAGGCAGCCAGCACCGTCAGCGCCGCGGCAACACCGTGCGTGACGGGGAACAGGCCCAGCTCGTGGGAGCGTTCGCGGGCGCGGCGAAGGACGTCATCTTCCACAGGGAGGCCCTCCGCGTAGGACCAGCTGGTGGACTTGTCGGCGCTCATGGGTGGTGTTTCCTAAACTGTTGCGGCGGATTCCTCTAGCCTACTGCCTGCGCCGTGGGCTGAATTTCCCATTTGCACAGCAAAAAGCCAGTTTCTTTTGGCAGAATATGGGAACCCGGCGGCAACTCGCCGGGGAGGTTTGTTTCGAGCCGCAAGAATTGAGGTGCAGCCATGGGTCAGGTTCCCAGCCCAGCAGTTTCGACTGCCGTTTCCGCTGCCGACCCGCAGTGGACGCCCCCGTCGTGGGACGAGGTTGTCACCAACCACTCGGCGAAAGTCTTCCGCCTTGCCTACCGCCTGACCGGCAACAAGTACGACGCCGAGGACCTCACCCAGGAGGTGTTTGTCCGCGCGTTCCGTTCCCTGGCCAAATTCAAGCCCGGCACGCTGGACGGCTGGCTGCACCGCATCACCACCAATCTTTTCCTGGACCAGGCGCGCCGCAAGCAGCGGATCCGCTTCGACCCGCTGGCGGAGGATGCCGAGTCGCGGCTCGCCGGCGCCGACCCCGGCCCCGAACGAACCTTTGAATTCAACAACCTCGACGTCGACATTGCCGCCGCCCTGGAGGCGCTGCCGCCGGACTTCCGGGCCGCCGTGGTCCTGTGCGACATGGAGGGGCTGTCCTACGACGAGGTGGCCCACGCACTGGACATCAAGCTGGGCACCGTCCGCTCCCGCATCCACCGCGGCCGCGCCATGCTGCGCGAGTCGCTGGCGGACCTGGCGCCGGGGCGCGGCAAGGATGTGCGGCCGCCGAAGAAGCCGCTGCTGAAGCTGCCGCGGATTGCCGGTGCCCGCTAGGCATGGGTGCCCGTGTCAAAAGGTGTTCGGAATCGTTGCTTTTAGTCTCGAGAGGGTAATCTTCCTAACGTGTTTGGTATCAATACCCCCGAGCTGGTCCTGATTGTCATTGTGGCGCTCCTGGTGATCGGCCCCGCGCGCCTCCCGGGCTATGTGGAGAAGCTCAAGAACCTGATCCGGGAGGTTCGCAGGATGGCTTCCGGCGCGCGCGAAACCATCAGGGAAGAATCCGGGCTGGACATCGACGAGATCGACTGGAAGAAGCTGGACCCGCGCCAGTATGATCCCCGCCGCATCATCCGCGAAGCCCTCCTGGACGACGACGACGTCGCGGCCCTCAACTCCCTGAAGGCCGCCCCCGGTGCCGCCATTGCCTCCATGATGGGCAAGGACGGCGATGAAACTGCGGTGGAAGCTGCGCCGAAGGCCCCCGTGATGCAGCGTCTGGCCGAGGGCCAGCGCGCCCCGTTCGACCTGGAAGCAACCTGACGCTGCGCGCGTTCGAGACCGTTCGGGACCATTATCTCCAACGGATTAGCGCGGGGTGACGCCCAGCGGCAGGCCGGCCAGCCCGCGGGGGCGGACCGCCAGCTTCCCGGCGATGTCCAGCAGCGCCGCGGCGCCCGGCGACTCCGGGTTCGCCAGCACAATGGGGGCGCCAATGTCCCCGCCCTCGCGCAGCGCAACATCGAGCGGAATCTGGCCCAGCAGCTCCACGGGCGCATTGACGGTCTGGGTCAGCCGCTTGGCCAGGACCTCGCCACCGCCCGAGCCAAACAGCTCCATCGTGCTGCCGTCCGGAAGCGTCAGGAATGACATGTTCTCGATGACCCCGGCCACCTTTTGGCCCGTCTGGACGGCAATGGCCCCTGCGCGCTCGGCGACATCCGCGGCGGCGGCCTGGGGGGTCGTGACCACCAGGATTTCCGCCTTCGGCAGCAGCTGGGCCACTGAGATGGCCACGTCCCCGGTGCCGGGGGGCAGGTCAAGGAACAGGGCGTCCAGGTCGCCAAAGTACACGTCGGTCAGGAACTGCTCCAGGGCCCGGTGCAGCATGGGGCCGCGCCAGGCGACGGGCTGGTTGCCGCTGACGAACATGCCGATGGAAATGACCTTGACGCCATGGGCCACGGGCGGCAGGATCATTTCGTCCACGCGGGTGGGCGCCTGCGTGATCCCCATGAGCGCCGGCACGGAGAAGCCGTAAATGTCCGCGTCCACAATGCCCACGCGCAGCCCCCTGGCCGCCAGGGCACACGCCAGGTTGACCGTCACCGAGGACTTGCCGACCCCGCCCTTGCCGCTGGCCACCGCGTACACCCGCGTCAGCGACGACTCCGCGTTGAACGGGATGCCGCGCTGGGGGTTGGTGCCCTTGAGCCTTTCCTTCAGTTCGGCGCGCTGTTCCGCCGTCATGACGGTCAGGTCCACGTCGACGCCCGTGACGCCGTCCACCTTCATCAGGGCGTTGGTGGCGTCCTTGGTGATGGTGCCCCTCAGGGGGCACCCCGCAATGGTGAGGCGTACGACGGCGCGCACCCGTCCGCCGTCGAACGCCTCCACGGACTCGACCATGCCCAGCTCCGTGATGGGCCGGCGCAGTTCGGGATCGATGACCGTGGCGAGGGCGGCGTGGAGGGATTCGGGGGACGGAGCGGACATGTGGTGCTGGCCTTAGGGGTTGGCGGGGCGTTTTGCGGGGACGGTCTTGAGCGCCTGGGTGGCGGGGTTCCGGGACGTGCGGGGCTCGCGGACGGGCTCGGCGTCGTCGTCGGAGATGTTGATGAGCTCCTCCAGGAGGCTGCGCAGTTCGGAGCGGACGAAGTCGCGGGTGGCCACTTCGCGCAGTGAAATGCGCAGTGCGGCGACCTCGCGGGTCAGGTATTCGGTGTCCGCGAGGTTGCGTTCATTGCGCGTGCGGTCCTGCTCGATCTGGACCCTGTCCCTGTCGTCCTGGCGGTTTTGGGCGAGCAGGATCAGCGGCGCGGCGTAGGAGGCCTGGGTGGAGAAGAACAGGTTGAGCAGGATGAACGGGTACGGGTCCCACTTGAGCCCGAACAGCCCCACGACGTTCAGGGCAATCCAGACGATCACGACGACGGTCATGTACAGCAGGAAGTTCGCCGTGCCCATGTAGCGGGCAAAGCGTTCGGCGAAGCGGCCAAAGAGGTCCGGGTCGCCGGCAAGGTTTGGCAGGAGCCGCGACTTCAGCTCCATTGGCGTGTCGAGGCCGCCGCCCTTGGTGTGGTGCCTTTCAGCCAATGCGGCCTCCCAGCTTTCTGATCGGGGCGCCGTCGTCGTGGGTGCGCCAGTCCTCGGGGAGCAGGTGGTCCAGGAGGTCGTCCACCGTCACCGCGCCGACCAGCCGGCCCTCCTTGCTGACCACCGGCAGGGAGTTGAGGTTGTAGGAAGCCATGGTGTGGCTGACGACGCTGAGGGTGTCCTGGTCGGAGACCGGCTCCAGGTTCTTGTCCACCAGCGTGCCCAGCTGCTCGGGGGGCGCACTGCGCAGCAGCTGCTGGATGTGCACCACGCCCAGGAAGCGTCCCGTGGGCGTTTCCAGCGGCGGGCGGCAGATGAAGATGGCGGAGGCCAGGGCCGGGGAGAGGTCCTCGCTGCGGACGTGGGCCAGCGCCTCGGCAACGGTGGCTTCCGGCGGCAGGATCACCGGCACCGGGGTCATGAGCGCGCCGGCCGTGCCTTCCGCGTACTGGAGCAGGCGCCGCACGTCCTTGGCCTCGTCCGGTTCCATGAGCAGCAGCAGTTCCTCGGCCTTGGCCTGGGGGAGGTCGGCCAGGAGGTCGGCGGCGTCGTCCGGGTCCATCTCCTCCAGGACGTCGGCGGCACGCTCGCTGTCCAGGGCGGAGAGCAGGGTGACCTGGTCCTCCTCGGGCAGTTCGGACATGATGTCCGCCAGGCGTTCGTCCTGGAGCTCGCTGGCAACCTCCACCCGGCGTTTGTCGCTCATTTCCTGCAGGGCGTCGGCAAAGTCGGCCGGCTTGAGGTCCTCGTGGGTGGCCACGAAATGCGTGGCGCCCTGCGGCTGCGCTGCGTCGTCGGTGCGGGCGTCGGCCCAGTCGATGAGCAGCGTGTGGCCGCGCCGCAGGCCGCGCAGGCGCGAGGTGGAGCCGCCCCGGCGCACAAACATCTTGGTCACCAGCCAGTCGCCGTTGCGCTGCTGGTCCATCGCAATGTCCTCGATGACGGCGTCGCCGCTGCCGTCCACCAGGGTCACCTTGCGGTCGAAGATGCCGCCCACCACCAGCTGCTCCGCCCCGCGCTGTTCAAAGCGGCGCAGGTTGACCAGCCCGGTGCAGATGATCTGGGACTGGTCCATGGACGTCAGGCGGGTCATGGGCACGAAGACGCGCTTCTTGCCCGGGACCTCAACGACGATGCCGACGGCGTGGGGCGCCTTGTCCTGCTGGCCGCGGCCCAGCACCACCACGTCCCGCAATTTGCCCAGACGGTCGCCCAGCGGGTCAAAGACGTCCAATCCAAGGAGGCGCGCCACAAAGATGCGCGTGGGTTGTGTGCTCACCCTTACAGGCTACTTCCCAAGGCTGACATTGACGTAACCCGGGGACGCCCTGCAGCGGGGGCGTATTTCACTGCCAGCGATACTTCAGCCAATGCGCAGGATCATGGTGAACAATGGAAGGCATGGCAAACCTCTTTGGACGCACCCGACCAATGGATGAGGCCCGCGTTGTTCCCACCGGGGAAACAATCGGCTCCTACACCTCTTATTTGGACGCCCAAAAAGCGGTTGATTACCTGGCGGATGAAAAATTCCCGGTCCAGCACGTCTCCATTGTGGGCAACGACCTGAAAATGGTGGAACGCGTCACGGGAAAGCTCAGCTACCCGCGCGTGGCCCTTTCCGGGGCCATGACGGGTGCGTGGTTTGGCCTGTTCATCGGCGTCATGCTCTCCTTCTTTGACAGCAATGCCGGGGCCGGGGGCGGCCCGTACCTGAACGTCATGACGGCCGTGCTGATGGGCGCTGCGTTCTGGATGCTGTTCGCCATCATCGGCTATGCGGCCCAGCGCGGCAAGCGGGACTTCACCTCGACAAACCAGGTGCTGGCCAGCAACTACGACGTCATTGTCACCCCGGATGTGGCCATGGACGCCCGCCGGCTGCTCGCCCAGCTGCCCATGAACTCCGCCGCGCCCGGCCCGTACCAGGGACAGGGCCAAAACCAGGCCCACCAGGGGTACCGCCCGCCGGCCCAGCCGCCGGTGTCCGGGCAGCAGCCGCCGGCATCGGGACAGGCCGGGCAGCAGCCGCCCCGGCCCGAAGGCTGGCACGACCCCTACGGGGCGCCGCAGCAGCAGCCGGTCCCGGATGTGCCCCAGACGGAGGAAAGCCATGAGCGTCCGGGCCAGGCGCCGCTGAGCGGACCGCGCCGCGGCCAGTTCCCGGACCTGCCCGACGGCCGCCCGCAGTACGGCGTCCGCGTGGACAACCCGCCGCAGCAGGCGCCCGCGCCCGAGCAGGCTGACGGCGACGTCCGGGAGCCCTGACTTTCCAACTGGCCCACGGCCGTGGTCGAAAAACCGCGTTTCGCGGTGGCCATGCGGACCGGCTTAGTGGCCATTTTGCGGCGTTCGACGCCGGAGCAAGCCTTGCGCCGCCGTCTCGCCGGCTGTCCCAACTGCAGCCACCCGTGGCTTCCGCGGTCTTGGTGCCGCCGCGGAGGCCAATCAACCCATCAGATCCTGCGGTTATGCGCACCACGTCATCAATGACCGGTCAGGTAACGCAGTCATGGGGCGGCCAAAACCCGGTTGCGTGACCGTTGGGTGGTCCTGGAGTGGCGACAACGTGATCATCTGACCTCACAATGGCCGTCCCGTATCCGTTTGGCCCGATGTCCCGACGCGCATCGGGAACAGGCAGCCCGGCTTCCACGGAGTGGGCCACCCGGTTGGCCGCCGTCGTGCCTTTCGCTGCAACCGCCGTGGCGGGCAGGCGCTTCAACGGCGCACTGCAGGCGCAGTTGCGGGCGGCCCCGTGATGACGGCGGGACCTGAGGCCAACGACGTCCTCCACGCCCCGCCGGTCAGGCGGACAGGCGGGCCATCCAGGCCTCAACATCGTCCGGGGTGCGGGGGAGTGCGGCGCTGAGGTTGACGGGGCCGCCGGCGGTGATGAGGATGTCGTCCTCGATGCGCACGCCGTTGCCGCGGTACTCGGCCGGGATGGCCAGGTCCTCGTCCTTGAAGTACAGGCCGGGCTCGATCGTGAAGACCATGCCCTCGGTGATGGTGCCGTCCAGGTACAGTTCGGCGCGGGCCTGGGCACAGTCATGGACGTCAAGGCCCAGGTGGTGGCTGGTGCCGTGCGGCATCCACCGGCGGTGCTGCTGGCCCTCGGGGGAGAGCGCCACGGAGGCGGAGACGGGCAGCAGCCCCCAGTCCTCGAGGCGGGCGGCCAGCACCTCCATGGCGGCGTTGTGCACGTCACGGAACTTGCGCCCGGGGACCGCGACGGCAAACGCGGCGTCGGCGGCATCCAGGACGGCCTGGTAGATCCTGCGCTGCACCTCGGAGTACTTGCCATTGACCGGGATGGTCCGGGTGATGTCCGCCGTGTACAGGGAGTCGGCCTCGACGCCGGCATCCACCAGGAGCATCTCACCCTCGTTCACGGTGCCCGTGTTGCGGGTCCAGTGCAGGATGGTGGCGTTGTTGCCGCCGGCGGCGATGGTGTCGTAACCGAGCTCGTTGCCTTCCTCGCGGGCGCGGGCGAAGAACGCGCCCTCCACCACCCGCTCGCCGCGCTTGTGGCCCACGGCGCGGGGCAGGGACCTGATGATTTCTTCAAATCCGGCGGCCGTGGCGGCGACGGAGATCGTCATCTGCTCGATTTCCCAGGCGTCCTTGAGCAGGCGCAGCTCGGAGAGCGCCTCGGCGAGCTTGGCGTCGAGCTCGTCCAGGGCTGCGAAGTCCATGTTTTCGGGGTCGACGGCGGTGTTGTAGCGGGCCGTGTCCACCAGCGCGTCAATGTTTTCATCAACCTTGCGGACCAGCCGGACGGAAATGCCACCCACGGACGGCTCGCCCACGCTCTTGGTGATGCCCACCTCAAGCTCGGAGATGTCCATGGTGTCCAGGCACAGCAACGCCTTGAACTCGGCCAGGGTTGGCCGCGGGCCAATCCAGAACTCGCCGCTGCGGGAGTCGGCGTAGAACTCCTTCGTGTCGCGGCCGGCCAGCGGGCGGAAGTACAGCGTCGCCCGGTGGTGCCCGCCGTCGTCCCCTTCTCCGTCGGCAACGGGCTCCAGGACCAGCACGGCGTCGGGCTCGTGGTCCACGCCCAGGCCCGTCAGGTGGGCAAAGGCGGAGTGCGGGCGGAAGCGGTAGTCGCAGTCGTTGGAGCGGACCTTCAGGGCGCCTGCCGGGATCACCAGGCGTTCGCCCTTGAACTGCTCGGAGATGGCCCTGCGGCGGCGCGCGGCGTGGTCTGCCACCCCGGCCCGGGCGGGCAATTCGGTGGGCGCCGGCGCCCAGTTGGAGGCCATGAAGGCGCGGAAGGCCTCCGAGTCGGGGCGGTGCGAACGGTTGTTCACCCGCTCCTCGAGCGGCTGCTGGATGGATTCGGGATGCTGGGTGGGCTGTTCCGTCTGGTTCATTCCCCAAGTCTCTCACCGGCGTCGCGCCCGGACAAAGGCGCGGACAGGGGCGCCGGGCCGGGCGGGACGTAGGCTGGGGGAGTGAGGATCGATCTGCATGCGCACTCAAATGTTTCCGACGGCACCCAGGCCCCTGCCGAGCTGGTGGTGGCGGCGGCTGCGGCGGGCCTCGACGTCCTGGCCCTGACCGACCATGACTCCACGGACGGCTGGGCGAAGGCGCTTGGCGCGGCCCGGCACCACGGACTGGGTCTGGTCCCCGGCATGGAGATTTCCTGCAAGACGTCCCGCGGGGTCAGCGTCCACCTGCTCTGCTACCTGCACGACCCCACCCATCCGGGCCTGCTGGAGGAAATCACGAAGGCCAAGGACGCCCGCCTCACCCGCGCCGAACGCATGGTGGAACGCCTGTCGGAAGACTACCCGCTGAACTGGGACGACGTCAGCGCCCATGTGGCACCCGGCGCCACCGTGGGCCGGCCCCACATCGCCGACGCCCTGGTCGCGGCCGGCATCGTCTCCGACCGCAACGAAGCCTTCGCCAGCATCCTCACCTCGCACTCGCGCTATTTTGTCAGCCACTACGCCCCGGACCCCGTGCTCGCCGTTGAACTGGTCCGCGCAGCCGGAGGGGTGCCGGTCTTTGCCCACCCCATGGCCACGGCGCGGGGCCGGGTGGTGGAGCCGGAAATGTTCCATGACATGATCGACGCCGGGCTGCTCGGCCTGGAGGTCGACCACCGGGACAACCCTCCCGAAAACCGCATCTGGCTCCGGAACCTCGCGCGCAGGGAGGGGCTGCTGGTGACGGGCTCGTCGGACTTCCACGGCGCCGGGAAGCCGAACCTGCTGGGGGAAAACACCACGGCGCCGGAGATGCTGGAGCGTCTCATCGCCGCCGGCACGGGGTCCGCGGCGTTCCTGCCCTAAGTTTCGAACAGCGGAAGCTTGCCGGGTACCGGAGTCTCGACAGGCCCGGCCGCCGGCGGCCCGACCACCGTGGCGACGTGCCCAAGCCGTGCCGCCATGACCTCGATGGCCTGCGGATTCGCGTCCACACACACAAACCGCCGCCCCAGCTTCGCCGCGACGGCCCCAAGCGTGCCCGAGCCGGCGAAGAAGTCCAGCACCCAGTCGCCCTCGCGCGAGGACGCGGCCACGGCGCGGCGCACCAGACCCTCGGGCTTCTGCGTCGGGTAGCCGGTCTTTTCCTTGCCCGTGGGCGAGACAATCGTGTGCCACCACACGTCCGTGGGCAGCTTCCCCCGTTCACGCTTTTCCGGCGTCACCAGGCCCGGGGCCATGTACGGCTCCCGGTCCACCTCGGCGCTGTCGAAGTGGTACTTCTTCGGGTCCTTGACATACACGAGGATGTTGTCGTGCTTGGTGGGCCAGCGGTTCTTGGCCCGCGCCCCATAGTCATAGGCCCAGATGATCTCGTTCAGGAAGCATTCCCGGCCAAAGATCGCATCCAGCATGACCTTGGCGTAGTGGACCTCGCGGTAGTCCAGATGCAGGTACAGGGTGCCGTTGCCGGCCAGCAGCCGCCACGCCTCCACCAGCCGCGGCTCCAGGAACTGCCAGTAGTCGGTGAACGCGTCGTCGTAGCTGTGCAGCGCGCCCTTGATGGTGTCGTAGCTGCGCCCGCCAAAGCCCACACGGTCGCCGCCGCCGTCGGCGTTGCGCACCATGGTGGTCTGCCGGCGGCTCTGCACCCGTCCCGTGTTAAAGGGCGGGTCCACGTAAATCATGGTGAAGGAACCGTCCGGGAGTGTGGGCAGGAACTCGGAATTGTCCGCGTGGACCACCAGGTTCGGGCCCGTCCCCTCCGCCTGCCACGCAGTCGTCGTCATGGGTGCCTGTTACTACTCGCCTGCGGCTTCCGGCTGGCCGACAACCTCGCCGTTGCGCCGGCGGGTGCGGGTGCGGGTGCGGCGCGGACGTGCCGCGGCCGCCTCGCCGGCTGTCTCCGCGGGCCCGTTGTCCGGGGCCTCGCTGCGCTCGCTGGGGGACGTACGACGCCGGCTCCGCCCGCCGTCGTTCCTCTCACCCGTGCGCTTCTCACCGTGGCGTGCCCCGGAGCGGTTGCCGCCGCGGTTGGCCCCGTGGCCGCCGTCGTGCCCGGCGTCGTGGCCGCCGGACCGCGGCGCGTTGCGCTTGCCGGTCTCGCCAAGGTCCTCCAGGACCTCGGCGTTGATGCCTGCGTGCGTGCGCTGGCTGCGGGGGAGGCGGCCCTTGGTGCCTTCGGGGATGTCCAGGTCCGTGTACAGGTGGGGTGAGGAGGAGTAGGTTTCAACTGGCTCGGGCACGCTGAGGCCCAGGGCCTTGTTGATCAGGGCCCAGCGGGGCATGTCGTCCCAGTCGACGAACGTGACGGCGGTGCCCTTGTTGCCGGCGCGGCCCGTGCGGCCCACGCGGTGCAGGTAGATCTTCTCGTCCTCGACGCACTGGTAGTTGATCACGTGCGTGACGTCGTCCACGTCGATGCCGCGGGCGGCGACATCGGTGGCCACCAGCACGTCCACCTTGTTGTTGCGAAAGGCGCGCAGGGCCTGCTCGCGCGCGCCCTGGCCGAGGTCGCCGTGGATGGCGGCCGCGGCAAAGCCGCGGTCCACCAGTTCCTCGGAGACCTTGGCGGCGGTGCGTTTGGTCTTGGTGAAGATGATGCTCCGCCCGCGTCCCCGCGCCTGCAGGATCCGGGCCACCACCTCGATCTTGTCCAGGTTGTGGGCGCGGTAGATCAGCTGGCGGATGTCGCGCTTGGTCAGGCCCTCGTCGTCGGGGTCGGCGGCGCGGATGTGGGTGGGCTGGGTCATGTAGCGGCGGGCCATGGCCACCACCGGGCCGGGCATGGTGGCCGAGAACAGCATGGTCTGGCGCACGGCAGGGGTTCCGGCGATCAGGGTTTCGACGTCGGGCAGGAAGCCGAGGTCCAGCATTTCGTCTGCCTCGTCGAGGATGACGATCTTGACGTTCTTGAGGTTCAGGTGGCCCTGGCGCAGCAGGTCGATCAGGCGGCCCGGGGTGCCGACGACCACTTCGACGCCCCTTTGCAGCGATTCGACCTGGGGCTCGTAGGCGCGGCCGCCGTAGATGGTGGCGATGCGCACGCCGAGGTGCTTGGATGCCGTGGTGAGGTCGCCTGCCACCTGGACCGCGAGTTCCCGGGTCGGCACGATGACCATGGCCTGCGGGGCGCCGGGGACGGACAGCTTCTCGAAGCCGTCGTCCTTCGGGCCCACCACGCGCTGCAGGGCCGGAATGCCGAAGCCGAGCGTCTTGCCCGTGCCGGTCTTGGCCTGGCCGATGATGTCGTGGCCGCCCAGGGCGATGGGCAGTGTCATGGCCTGGATGGGGAAGGGGTGGGTGATGCCGGCCTCGTTCAGCGAGCGGACAATGTCCGCGTGCACGCCGAAGCTGGCGAAGGTTGCCTTTTCTTCCTGGCGGGGAGGTTCGTTGCTGACCAGGCTGCCGTCAATTTCAACGTTCTCGCTGCTGTCTTCTGCCTGCAGGAGGGAATCTGCTTCAATGCTCAAATGCTTACCGTTCAATTCGTCTATACGGGTGCGTGCCCTTACGTTGGCTCGACGCCGGCGTTTTAGTGCCGAACGGAGCCTGGCGGGGGCACACAATCTTGGGGAAGCCGATCGCGGGCTAACAAAAACGTGTCCTTCCCTCGCCAGATTGGCGGGCGGGACGGACCATGAAAAAGACTCGCGTAGGGGCGGGCTGGTTGAATCGAAAAACATCAATCAACGACCGGGCATCCATGTCTACCTCTCCAGTCTAGCTGGTCACGACCGTCGGGGATCGAGCTTGTCGAGATCCGGGGCTCCGCTCCCCAGCCGCTCCCGCTGCCCGCCAGCCCGCAGCGGGTCCCCCGCGGCCGTGGCCCCAGGCCCAAGCAACGGGGCCTTGGCGGCGGGGACAAACTGCACCGTGCGCTTGGCAATGTCGGCCGTTACGAGCTTCACCCGGACCACGGTGCCCGGCTCAAGGACCCCCTCGCAGTACCCTGTGACGGCAGGGTCGGCGATCTGGATGGCGCTGCGTGCCGCGCCGGCCTTGGTGGCGTGCCCGTTCTGACGGGGGCCGGCCAGAACGACGGCGTCGAACTCCGTCCCGACCTTGTGGCTCAGCAGGGCCGCCTCCACGATGTCGATGGCGGCCCTGTCCACCTTGCTGGCCAGCTGGTTGGACGCTGACATGATGTCCGGCAGTTCATCCAGTGCCTGGACGGCCCAGGGCGGCGCCTCGGCACCGGAACACAAGGCGGCGCAGATGGCCAGGACAAACCGGTCCACGAGGCGGCGCAGCGGGGCGGTGGCATGCGCGTAGGGCGCGGCGACGGCGGCCTGGGTCACCTCTTCGGGGACCGTGCCGTTAAAGGGCGTGTAGCCGGCACCGCGGAACAAGGTGGAGGCGGCGTGCATCAGTGCCAGCTGTTTCGGGTCCGAGGGGTCCAGGGTGCGCAGGTAGGCGCCGTACTCAACGCCCTCGGCCCACGGCTTGCCCAGGGCCACGGTCTGCATCCGGTAGTCGGCCACGGCGTCCCCGTCCGGCGCGGGCATGGTGCGCAGGATCCCCACCTTGCCCTCCAGCATCACCTGCGCGGCGGCCATTCCTGTCAGCAGGGAGATTTGCGCGTTCCAGTCCTCAATGGGCAGGGCGGGCCGGAACTGGAGCACATACCGGCCGTCCACGAAGTCCACCTCCTGGGACGGGACGTTCAGGCTGGCCCCGCCGCGGGCGCGCTCCAGCTCGATCCGCTTCGTCCCTATCTCCTTTAACAGCGCCAAGGTGCCGGCAAAGGCGGCAGGCGCGTTTCCGGCGTCGAGCATGTCCTGGGCCTCCGCGTAGCTAAGCTTGGCGACGCTTTGGACGGCGGCGCGGCGGACGTGTGCAGAGGATTGCGTGCCGTCCGCGGCGAGTTCAATCTCCCAGACGAAGGCCGACCGGGGATCGTTGGCGAACAGGCTGGCGGCGCCTTCGCTCAGCCGGACCGGGTGGAGCGGGATGCGGTTTCCGGGCGTGTAGATGGTCTGGCCGCGGCGGCGGGTTTCCGAGTCGAGGGGCCCGCCGGCGGGCACAAAGGACGGGACGTCGGCAATGGCGTAATGGACCAGGTAGCCGCTGCCCCTGCGCTCAAGGTACATGGCCTGATCCAGGTCCTGGGACGCGGGCGGGTCAATGGTGATGAAGGGCAGCGCCGTCAGGTCCAGGTCAGGGAGGGTGTGCCCGGCAATGACCTTCTCCACCTCGGCCACCACGTCCGGGCTGAAGCCGTCCGGCAGCTTGAACTCCACCGAAAGGGCCGCCAGGGCCGCGGCCAGTGTCTGCTGCGCGGCGCTGCCCATGACGCCAATGTGAGAGTACGGCACGCAATCAGCGTAAACGATTGGACCCGTCATGCAAGGGGTGGCGCGGCACGGGATACGCTGGAGCCTATGAGTACCCCGCCTTCCTCCGCCGACGAGCCGATCTCCGCAGGAGAGCTCAGTGCCAGGTATGACAAGTTTGTGGTGGACCTGCTCGGTGGCATCGCCTACGGGGAGCTTTCCGGCTTTGAGCGGCTGTCCTCCGACGCCCGCTACTCGCCAACGCTCAACGACCGCTCCGTGCTGGGCAAGATGGCCGTCGCCGAGTTTGGACACTATGAGATGGTGTGCGGCCGGCTGCTGGCCATGGGCATGGACCCGGAACTGGCCATGCTGCCGTTCCAGCGCATGGTGGACGCGTTCCACGAGCGCACGCAGCCCGCCGACTGGCACGAATCGCTCATGAAGGCGTACGTGGTGGACGCGATCACCGAAGACTTTTACGCGGCCATCGCCGAGCGACTGGACGGGGAAACGCGCGGCATCATTGCCAAGGTTCGCACCAGCACGGAACAGACGGCGCTGCTGGAGGGGCTTTTGAAGAAGATGCTCGACGAGGACCCGCGGCTGTCGTCGCGGCTGGCACTTTGGGGCCGGCGGCTCGTGGGCGAGGCGCTGACCCAGGCGCAGCGGATCGGCGCCCGGCACAGCTTCCTGGTGGGGCTGAGCCCGGAGGGGACCCAGGAGGAGTCCGCCGCCGAGGTGGCGGCCATTCTGGCGCAGCTGACCCGCGGCCATTCCAAGCGCATGAGCAGGCTGGGCCTGACCGCCTGAGACGTCGCGTCCTGGAACGTTTCCGTCCCGGGGCGTCCCCGCCCGCGTCATTCGCGCCCCGGACAGGCGGCTAGGCCGGTGCGGCGTCGGCCACGATCCGCCGGACGGTTTCGTCCAGGCCTTCGGCGGCCGTGATGCGTTCCTCGGAAATTCCGGCCAGGGCGTTCCAGCCGTGGTACCAGCCGCGCATTTGCTTTTCCCCGAAGTCGGCCAGCTTGTGGGGCCGGGTCTGGTGGCGGCGCAGCGTTTCCTCCAGCGTGAGGTCCCAGGCGTAAAACAGGCTCGGGCCGGAGTGGCCGTCCCGCAGCCGGCACAAGGGCTCGCTGTACCGTGCAGCGTTGAACATGCCGTCCATGACCACTGTCCGCCCGTGACTGAGTGCCAGCGCCGCCGCGAGTTCAATGAGTTCCACGCTCAGCGGCGAGTAGTTTCCGGTCTCACCGAGGATGCCGCGGCGGAAGTAGTCCTGCTCGATCCACACCGCGCCCAGTTCCTGCTGCAGCGCGCGGGCCACAGTGCTCTTGCCGGAGCCGGAATTGCCTCGCAGCACGATGAGGGTGGACATGCCTCCATCCAAGCACGGAGAGCGCGGTTCCGGGGTGCGCCGCCGTCAGGCCGTTGGGCCGTGGTGCCCCGCTGCCGGTCCCTGGCCTCTGACGTGCGACGCCGTCCCCTCCGTGACGTCGCACCGCACCGGTGCCCGTCCCCGGCACCCGCGTCCAAATCCACAGGCCTCTCGGCCGCGGAGCATGCCCGGCGCTGGTGCCAGGACACGGTCCGGGATGCCCGCCTGGGCCGATGCCGGCGGCAACGTGGTCATCTGCGTCAAGAACTCGGGCAAGTTCACCACCCGCTACCCGACCGTGGAGTTTCAGGAGGCTGCACACCTCGACGAAGGGGGGATCTGGCCGGCGCCCTACGCCCTTCAAGAAGGGAGCCCCGCGGGGGAGGGGAAGGTCGCCGAAGTGGTGAAGGCTGCCGCTTCCTAGCGGGCCCTGGCGTCGATCTCTGCACGCCGGGCCTGGACGATGCGCCGGAGGGCGGCGTCCGGCAGCTGCTGCCCGACGGAAAAGTGGATGCTGCCGGTGGTCGTTTCGAAGTCCGCCAGGACGTCCAGGCTCGAAGCGATGACGGCACCGCTGAACGGGTAGACCGACAGGAACGTTTTGGCCCGCACGGCGGCGATGAGGCCCTTGCCGCGATAGATGAGCGCCGCCATGGCGTAGCTGGTGCCTTCCTCCGCTTCAGGGACCAAGCCGCGTGCGAGTGCATAAACGCGTTCGAGCGCGGCGCGGTCGGGGCCTTCGATGGTGTCGAGATATGTGGTGACCGTTCCCATGATGTGATGGTACGCCCACGACGGCAGGGTGCCTTCGTCTAATTAAGGGCCGGAACCCGGAACGCGGCTCAGATCCCTGAGTCGCCCAGTGCGGAAAGGACGTCGGCGTTCAACCGCGAGATCATGTCCAGGGGGATGCCGACCGGGCACACCGCGGTGCATTCCCCGATTTGCGTGCACCCGCCGAAACCTTCGGCGTCATGGGCGTTGACGAGGGCCAGCGCACGCGCATTGCGTTCGGGCTGGCCTTGGGGCAGGGCCCCCAAGTGGGTGGCCTTGGCTCCCGTAAAAAGCATGGCCGAACCATTGGGACACGCGGCAACACAGGCGCCGCAACCAATGCAGGTGGCCGCGTCGAACGCCCGGTCCGCTGCCTTCTTGGGGACGAGGTTGGCAGCCGCATCGGGGGCTGCACCTGTCGGGGCGCTGATATAGCCGCCCGCTTGGATGATGCGGTCCAACGCGCTGCGGTCCACGATGAGGTCCCTGACAACCGGGAATGACTCGGCATGCCACGGTTCGACGTCGATGATGTCACCGTCGCTGAAGTGGCGCATGTACAGCTGGCAGGTGGTGGTCAGGCCCTCGGGGCCGTGGGCGACGCCGTCGATCGCCAGGGAGCACATGCCGCAGATGCCCTCGCGGCAGTCGTGGTCGAAGGCGACGGGCTCTTCCCCCGTGACGGTGAGCCGCTCGTTGAGCACGTCGAGCATCTCCAAAAACGACATGTCGCCACTGATGCCCTCGACGTCGTAACTGATCATCCGGCCCAGGGACGCACCGTCGTGCTGGCGCCAAATACGCAGGGTGACTTTCATTTGTAGCTCCTCTGCGTCAATTCCACAAAGTCGTACTTAAGGAATTCCTTGTGCAGCCTGGGCGGGGCGTCGTCGCCGTTGAACTCCCAGGCCGCGACGTAGGCGAACCCATCGTCGTCACGCAACGCCTCGCCATCGCCGGTCTGGCTCTCCGTACGGAAATGGCTGCCGCAGGATTCCCCGCGATGCAGCGCATCCAAGCACATCAGTTCGGCCAGGCCAAAGAAGTCGGCCACGCGGCCGGCGCGTTCCAGGGTCTGGTTCAGCTCCTCGTTGCCGCCGGTGACCTTGACGTTGGTCCAGAACTCCTCGCGGAGTGCACGGATGAGCTCGACGGCGTGGGCCAGCCCCTCGGCATTGCGTTCCATCCCGCAGTATTCCCAAAGGATGGCGCCGAGCTCCTTGTGAAAGGAATCAACGGTGCGTTCACCGTTGATTGACAGGAACATGTTGATGCGTTCCCGGACCGCGTCCACCGCCGCAACGACGTCTGGGTGCGATTCATCCACGGCGCCGGCGGACGGGTTCTTGGCCAGATAGTCCCCGATGGTGTTGGGCAGGATGAAGTAGCCGTCCGCCAAGCCCTGCATCAGGGCGCTGGCGCCAAGCCGGTTCGCTCCGTGGTCGGAAAAGTTTGCTTCCCCGATGACGAACAGCCCGGGGATGGAGCTTTCCAGATCGTAGTCAACCCACAGCCCGCCCATGGTGTAATGCACGGCAGGGTAGATGCGCATGGGCACCTGGTAGGGGTCCTCGTCGGTGATTTTCTGGTAGATGTCCAGCAGGTTGCCGTATTTCTCCTCGATCGAAGCACGGCCCAGGCGGGCAATGGCGTCGGTGAGGTCCAGGTACACGCCGCGTCCGCCGGGACCCACGCCCCGCCCGGCGTCGCACTGGTTTTTGGCCGCCCGGGAGGCAACGTCGCGCGGGACCAGATTGCCGAAGGCCGGATATGCGCGCTCCAAATAGTAGTCGCGTTCCGCCTCGGGGATGTCCCTGGGGTTGCGGGCGTCGCCGGCGGTGGCCGGCACCCAGATCCGTCCGTCGTTGCGCAGGGATTCGCTCATGAGCGTCAATTTCGACTGGTGGTCGCCGCTGACCGGAATGCAGGTCGGGTGGATTTGGGTGAAGCACGGGTTCGCGAAGAACGCGCCGCGGCGGTGGGCCCGCCAGATCGCCGTCGTGTTGCATCCCATCGCGTTGGTGGAGAGGTAGTAGACGTTGCCGTAGCCGCCGGAGGCCAGCACGACGGCGTCGGCCAGGTGGGTCTCCAGCGTCCCGGTCACCATGTCCCGGACAACGACTCCACGGGCCTTGCCATCGATGACAATGAGGTCAAGCATTTCATGGCGGGTGTTGACCTGCACCGTGCCGGCGGCGGCTTGGCGTTCCAGCGCCTGATAGGCGCCCAGCAGCAGCTGTTGGCCGGTTTGGCCCCGCGCGTAGAACGTGCGGGAGACCTGGACACCACCAAAGGAGCGCGTATCCAGCAGTCCGCCGTAGTCGCGGGCGAACGGTACGCCTTGGGCCACGCACTGGTCGATGATGGCCGAGCTGACCTCGGCCAGGCGGTAGACGTTCGATTCGCGGGACCGGTAGTCGCCGCCCTTGACGGTGTCGTAAAAGAGGCGGCGGACGCTGTCACCGTCATTGCGATAGTCCTTGGCGGCATTGATGCCGCCCTGAGCCGCAATGCTGTGGGCGCGCCGGGCGCTGTCCTGGTAGCAGAAACTTTTGACCTGGTAGCCGGCCTCGCCGAGCGTCGCCGCCGCCGAGGCGCCGGCCAATCCTGTGCCGACGACGATGACGGAGAGCTTGCGGCGGTTCGCCGGGTTGATCAGCTTGGCGCCGAAACGACGCGCCTCCCATCGCCCCTGGAGGGGACCCTCCGGCGACTTCGTGTCCCTGATGGACTCCCCAACCGTAAACAGTCCTGTCATCACCGAACCCACCCCACCCAGATCACCAGCGGCGGAATCAGGAATCCCACCACGATCAACGCGGCGACGACGGTTGCCGCCCCGTTGAGAACACGCCTGCGCGCAACAGAGGTATTGGCGCCAAGGGAAGCGAACGCGCTCCACACCCCGTGGCGCAGATGGAAGCCGAGCGCGATCAGTGCCACCACGTAGGAGAGCACCACCCACCAGATGGAGAAGCTGTTAATCATCCGCTGATACGGGCTTGACGACGCCCCGCCCGGCGCGATGTAGTCTGCCGTCAGATTCAGGATGTGATAGATAACGAACAGGCCAATGAGAATGCCGCCCCAACGCATCGTAAACGAGGAATAGCTGCGCTGGACGCCGCGACGGTTCTTTGCGCTTTCATAGCGCCACGCGCCCTTGCCGCGCGTCGCCGCCCGCGACCGGTGCCACAGCGTAAACGCCGCATATATATGAACAAAGACGCTCAGGAGCAGCACCACGCGCACAATCCACAGCGCGCCAGAGCGTGGCAGCAATGGCTCTCCAACAACACGCAAGAACGCCGAATAGCCGTCGAAAGCCTGCCGGCCCTCGAAGATCTTCAAATTGCCGTACATGTGGGCCAGCAGGAACAGGACCATGATCAATCCGGAAACTGCCATCCCTGCGTGCAGGACCACGGATGATCGCAGTGCCGCCGTCCGCGCCCCAACACCCTTGTTGATCACCATGACCCCACTGTAGGCATTATCGGAAGAATGCACCATGCGTTGAGACACCTGGGCCGAAAGACCAAAAAGTCAGCATGCCTCACATGAAAGTGCATCCTCAGGCCTTTCAGTGTGCAGTTCGGGATGGATGTTCGGTTTGAGGTCCGCGCCGGGGCCCGGTTGCCGCGGAGGGGGTGGAGGCGACGCCGTCGGACTTCTGAACCCCTTGTGGTTGGGTGTTGCCGGCTCCGTGCCGGCACCCCTGATGGGAGGCATGGCAAAATGAGCATTTCCACAACGCGCTCCGAGACGATATTCCAAGGGAGAGTATTCCGCGTCCATGCCAGGGTACGTCCTCGAAACCCCGCTGTTCGCCGGCGTCCGCCGGGCCACAAAGCTGCCTCTGTGTGCTAGACGAACGCCTCCCCATGCAGCGCCGAAAGTTCGGCCACATCAGGACGTATCGAAATTCTTCCCTCCGCGGTGTCTGGGCCGCTCCCCGGATGGGCGGTCCGGGACCTAAGTCTCTGTTGCGGAAATCTTCCCGGCCCTAGTGTCATGGGAGGAGGTCTGATCATGATGTATGGCTGGGACGGGAACGGCTGGGGTGTTGGCGCGTGGGTGGCCATGGCCGTGTTGATGCTGATTTTCTGGGGCGGGGTGGTCACCGTCGTTGTGCTGCTGGTCCGGCGGACCCGTCCGGGTGAAGGTTCGGCCGCCCTGCAGCCGCCGCACTACGACGCCGAACGAATCCTCACCGAGCGTTTCGCCCGCGGGGAAATCGACGAACAGGAGTTCACAGCCCGGCGCGCAGCGCTCAGGCGCCAGGAATAAGCGCCCCTTCCCTTCGCGGGCAGGTGATCCTCGGGACGGCAGCGGTGATTTTTCTGGCTGCGCTGTCCCTCGTAGTTGTCGCCCTCGTCGGCAGTCTTGTAATTCCCAGGATCCAGGTTTCTGTCCCTGACCCGGTGCACGGCTCCATGCGAATGACGGGCGACCGAAACGCAGAGGCGCACGGACCGGTCTCCTTTCCGGCAACCAGTGGGGACGGCAACCAATGGGGACACTGTCCGCCATGAACTTGCCATCCTTCCCCTCCGATGCGCAAGGATACGGTTCCGTCGGCATCGGAGTCCTGCCCTGACCGGTGGTTGGGGAGCATAATGAACCCATCGGCAAGCGGTCTGCGACGGATCCAACTCCTTCACGCGCCACAGTGGCAGGGCCGGTATCTGAACAGGGGCGTACATCAGCCGGTAGCAACCCAAACATGCCGCGGCACGAGAAGGACTCTTTGGAAGGAACCGATCAATGACTGGGCACGGGAACACACCGGAGACGGCCGAAACTGCCCGGGGCCGGAAGATGATTTCCCCTCGCCGCGGGGAAAGGATTGTGGTGGGGGTCGACGGCTCGGACGGGTCGCAGGCTTCCGTGCATTGGTCCGTGACTGAAGCAGGGCTGCGCGGTGTCGGCGTCCACCTCGTGATGGCCTGGCAGCAACCACAGCCTTACGGTGCCGCCAACGATCTGGTCCTCGGAATGGACCCGTCCGGTGATACGGGAAGGATCCTTGCCGATGCTGCCGAGATCGAACTCTCCCAGTTTGGGGCCGAAGCGGAACAGGGGCAGCGTTCAGTGATCTCCCGGGAAGCCGTCGAGGGCCACCCCGCAGACGTTCTCGTTCAGGCAGGCCGGGACGCAGCCATGCTGGCAGATCCCGCCTCCGTGGGTTTGGACAGGGGCCTGCGGGCAGTCCTGTTTGACCTGGACGGTGTGCTCACCAGGACAGCCAGGGTCCACGCCGCGGCGTGGAAGGAAATGTTCGACGCCTACCTGCGAAAAACCGCCCGGCGCACCGGCACACCCTTCGTGGCCTTTGACGCCGGCACCGACTATGACCGCTATGTTGACGGCAAATCCCGGGACGACGGCACCCGCTCCTTTCTGGCCGCCCGGGACATCATCCTGCCGGAGGGCAGTCCGCAGGACCGTGCCGGCCTGGGGACCGTGCAGGGGCTCGGCAAGGCAAAGAACGAGATTGTGCTCCGGCGCATGCGCGAGGACGGCGTTGAGGTTTTTGAAGGATCGGTCCGGTATGTGCAGGCGGTGCGCCAGGCAGGTCTGCGCTGCGCGGTCGTGTCCTCCAGCACCAACTGCCAGGCCGTCCTGGCCGCCGCCCATATTGAGGACCTCTTTGACCGGCGCATCGACGGGCTCACAGCCCGTGATGAAAAGCTGCCGGGCAAGCCTGCCCCGGACATGTTTCTGGCCGCCGCCCATGCACTGGGAATGACACCGGGCCAATGCGCCGTCGTTGAGGATGCGTTGGCCGGTGTGGAGGCGGGCCGGGCCGGCGGCTTTGGCCAGGTCATCGGCGTCGACCGGGCCGGGCAGGCGCAGGCCCTGCTGGACCGCGGCGCCGACATCGTCGTCTCCGACTTGGCGGAATTGCTGGCACAACCGTGATCGGGCATCCGGACTTTGAGACCGAACCGTGGTGCCTGCGCGAAACCGGACTGGACTTGGCGGTGTTGGCCCAAACGGAATCGTTGTTCGCGCTCTCCAACGGAAATATTGGCTGGCGGGGCAACCTGGACGAGGGTGAGCCCCACGTCCTGCCAGGCTCCTACCTCAATGGGGTGTTCGAGCTGCGGACCCTGCCCTACGCGGAGGCCGGCTATGGATACCCGGAATCCGGGCAGCTCGTCCTCAACGTCACCAACGGCAAGCCGATCAGGTTGCTCGTCGACGACGAACCCTTCGATGTCCGTTACGGTGAACTGCGCGCCCATGAGCGCTGCCTGGACTTCCGATCCGGGGTGTTGACCCGCCAGGCCGACTGGGTCTCACCGGCCGGCCTGGCCGTACGGGTCACCTCCACCCGGCTGGTGTCCTTTGTCCAGCGGTCCATCGCGGCGATCTGCTATGAGGTCCAGGCCCTGGACGATCCGGTCCGGATCGTCGTGCAATCGGAAATCATCGCCAACGAACAACTCCCCGCACCCAGCGGCGATCCACGTGCCAGTGCGGCGCTGGACGCCGTGCTGGTGCACGAGAAGAATGCCTCACACGTGGCGCGCGCCGGGCTGGTGCATTCCACCCGGGGCAGCGCCCTGACCGTCGCGGCCGTGATGGACCACGTCGTCGACGGCCCTGACGGAACCCGGGTTGCGGCGGAAAGCTTTCCGGACCTGGGACGCACGACCGTCGTGGCAACCCTGGAGCCCGGGCAGCGCCTGAGGCTGGTCAAGACCGTTGCTTACGGGTGGTCCGGGTCCCGGTCCGTGCCGGCGGTGTGGGATCAGGCCGACGCGGCCCTCGCGGGGGCCATGGAGACCGGGTGGGAGGGCCTGTGTGCCGAGCAGCGGGCCTACTTGGATGATTTTTGGGCACGCGCGGATGTCGAACTCGACGGCGACACCTCCATCCAGCAGGCCGTCCGCTTCGCCCTGTTCCAGGTCCTGCAGGCCGGTGCCCGCGCCGAGGGCAGGGCAATCCCGGCCAAGGGGCTCTCCGGGCCCGGCTACGGCGGGCACACGTTTTGGGACGCGGAAACCTTCGTGCTGCCGGTGCTGAGCTATACGGCCCCGGAGGCGGCCGCCCAGGCCCTGCGGTGGCGGCACAGTACGTTGCCGATGGCGATCGCCCGCGCGGCACAGTTGGGACTGGAAGGAGCGGCCTTCCCCTGGCGGACCATTCACGGCGAGGAGTGCTCCTCGTACTGGCCCGCCGGCACGGCAGCCTTCCACATCAACGCGGACATTGCCGCCGCCGTCGTCCGGTATGTCTGTGCCACCGGGGACATGGCGTTTGAGCGCACCATCGGTCTGGACCTGCTGGTGCACACGGCCCGGCTGTGGCGGTCGCTCGGCCACCACGACGGGCAGGGAGGGTTTCGTATAGACGGGGTGACCGGGCCGGATGAATACAGTGCCGTCGCGGATAACAACGTCTACACCAATCTGATGGCGCAACGGAACCTGGCGGCGGCCGCGGACGCAGCGGCCCGGTACCCCGGCCGTGCCGGGGAGCTTGGGGTCGACGCCGAAGAAATGGCCACCTGGCGCGATGCGGCCGCCGACATGTTCATCCCCTACGACGAGGCGCTGCGGGTCCACCCCCAGTCCGAGGGGTACACCGGCCACCAGGTCTGGGACTTCGCCGCCACCACTCCCGGGCAGTATCCGCTGCTGTTGCACTTCCCCTACTTCGACCTGTACCGCAAGCAGGTCGTCAAACAGGCGGACCTGGTCCTGGCCATGCAGCTGTGCCCGGACACGTTCACCCAGGAGCAAAAGGCCCGCAACTTCGCCTACTACGAACGGTTGACCGTCCGCGACTCCTCGCTCTCCGCCTGCGTCCAAGCGGTCATCGCCGCCGAGGTTGGACAGCTGGAGCTGGCCGAGGACTACCTCGCCGAGAGTGCCCTGATGGACCTTGATGACCTAGAACACAACACCGCCGACGGCCTGCATGTGGCATCCCTGGCAGGGGTCTGGACCGCCCTGGTCGCCGGATACGGCGGGATGCGCGACAGCGGGGCCATGCTGCGCTTCGCACCGCGGCTGCCACCGGGTCTGACCCGGCTGGCATTTGGCCTGGTCGTGGCAGGGCGCACGCTCCGGGTCGAAATCACCCGCACAGCCGCGACGTACACCCTGGCCGGCGACAAACCGTTGCAGATCCTCCACCACGGCCAGCCCGTCACAGTCCCTGCCGGGGGTCCGCTCACCCGCCCCATTCCGGACCCTCAGCCGGCGGGACCCAGGCCCACCCAGCCGGCCGGGCGCGCACCTACTCCGCACCGCCGCTCCGGAGCGTGAATCCGCACAGCCGCGGGCGCGCAGCGTGGGAACGGAGCACAGCCGGGCAGGCACCTGGTCGCGGCTTCCCTGCCGGTTTCCGCTGTCGGGAACCACTGAGGGTTCCGTCTGCAATCATGGCGCGGCGGTCGCGCCTGTCGTCGGCGTCCAGGCTGCCATCCGTCAATTCTCTGCGGGATTTCGTGCCGCGGGGCCTGCCCAGGCCCCGGACAGGTCACCATCACCGGCACATGGTCGGGACCGTGTCCTTCGATCAGGCTGAAACCGTCCTCCGTTTGGCGGGTGACCCGCCTGGAGTATTTCCGGAGCACCTCCTCGCATCGATTCAGATCCTCCTCGTTCAGGGCCGTCCAGGCGAGGCCTTGGACAGCGATGTTCCCCACCGGGTGCCGCGGCCGCCGCCCCCGGGGTGCGCAGGTGCAACTGATACCCGTCCGGGCTGACCGGCAGGGCCACTGACTCGTTGTGGACCGTGACATCCCGATTCAGGAATACCCGGTAGCAGGCTACAGAGCGGTCGAGCTCAGCCACAAACATCACGGCCGAGGCCGGTTCCAGAGGCTGGCCGGGTCCCTGACCGGACGGTGTCCCCTCTCCGGAAACTGAAGGCCCCCTGGACGCCTTCGGAGCCGAACCACTGCCACCGGAGAGCGCGCTCCGGTCGATGCCCAACGTGCCCATCAGCCCGCACACCGCCGCCGTGTCCGCGCGCCGGAACGAACGACTCCCCGCCGTGTTCACCGCGGACCTGCGCCGCTACGTGGACGGGGACGAACTTTCCGGCCTGGTGGGGGCCGTCCCGCACTACTGAGCGGTCCGGGTCCCGGCGGCAGCCAGGACGTCCGCCAGCGGGGTGCCGGTGTCCGCCAGGGCCGCGGTGTCTACCGGTTGGCCGGAGCGCACCAGGGCCTTGATGGTGTCGGTCTGGTCCCACACGTTGACGTTCATCCCGGCCAGCACCCGTTGGTCCTTGAGCCAGAACACGATGCACTCCAGCGCGTCCTTGTCCCCACGGAAAACCACCTCGTCGCAGCCGCCCGGTGCCACATGGCCGGAGTACTCCATCCCCAGCTCATACTGGTCGCTGTAAAAGTACGGCACCTCGTCATAGGCCGCGTCCACCCCAAGCATGGACCGGGCGGCGACGGCCGGCTGGCTCAGGGCGTTAAACCAGTGCTCGATGCGGTTGTGTTCACCCAGCATGAGGTGGAAGGCGTTGGCGACGTCCCCGGCAGCGTAAATGTCCGGATCCGAGGACCGCAGGTGCTCATCGACCACGACCCCGTTGTCCACGACCAGGCCCGCCGCCTCGGCCAATGCTGTGTTGGGCACGGCACCGACACCGACCACCACCAGGTCCGCCTCGATGCGGGACCCGTCCTCGAGCTGCACACCGGTGGCCTGGCGGGGGTCATCGCCGGTGATTTTCGCGACCCGCGCGCCCAGGCGCAGGTCCACGCCATGGTTGCGGTGCAGGCGGGCGAACAGTTCGGCTGCTTCCCGGCCCAGCACGTGCAGCAGCGGCAGCTCACCGCGCTCCAGCACAATTACCTCAAGACCCGCCGCCCTGGCGGCCGCGGCGACCTCCAGCCCGATCCACCCGGCGCCGACGATCACGACACGTGAGGCGGTCGTGAACGCGAACTTCAGCTGCTCGCAATCCTCTATCCGCCGCAGATGGTACACGCGGTGCCGGTCGGCACCCGGCACGGACAGCTGCCGCGGTGACGCGCCGGTGGCCAGCAGCAGCTTGTCGTAGGTGACCGGGTCCCCGACGGCCAGGGTGACCCGGTGGGTGGACGGGTCAATCGCGGTGACCGTGGTGCTGGTGCGCAGGTCGACACCGTGGTCGGCATACCAAGACTTGGGGTGGACGTAGATCGTCCCCCGTTCCGATTTGCCCTGCAAATAGTCCTTGGACAGTGGGGGGCGCTCATAGGGACGCTCCGGCTCCTGGCCGAGCAGCACTATCCGTCCGGGGAAGCCCTCGGTCCGCAGCGCTTCGGCCGCTTTTGCACCGGCCAGCCCGGCCCCCACTATGACAAATGTTTGCTCGGTATCCATGGTTCCACTCCCTTGACAGCCAGGCCCGTTACGGCCGTACCCCGGCCGTCGCATCGAATCGGCGTGCCTGATGCTTCCGTGCCCGATCCGGTGGCCGCAGTCTATGCCCTGGCGGCCGGGACAGTCCCGGCCCGCGGTCACTGGGATCACGGCCAGTGGCCGGCCCCCAGGACTCCGCGCGCGCGGTGGCGCTGGCAAACGACTTGTGCCAACTCCTTTGGGGACGCAGGAGGCCATCCTCGCTGAGCCACAATGAAAGCGGCTCCAACCCGCCACCGGGTCGGGTGAAGAGCAGCGCCCCTTGCTGCGGCGGGAGATTAGTGACGTTGACTGATGATGACATGCCGTCGGACCGGGCCACCCCCAGCCGACCTCCGTCTCCGCCGCGGCCAACAATGCCGAGGTCACGCAGTCGGACATAGCCTTTCGGCGCTTTGGTGCGTCGAACGGCCTCATCCCGGCCGGTCTCGATGTAGTCATGGACGCTGCTGAGCGCTTCGAGTTTCACCCAGCAGCTGTCCCCCTGCCCGCCCTTGGCGCAGCCCTCCGCGAGTTGCCATGTGGCGCAGCGATTTGTTCTGGTGGCCGGCGTGTCCATAACCAGAAGCTACGGACAAGTCGCTACTAGCCATTGGCAACTCGCGGGAGAGGGGGCGGCAATGCACTTCATCGACGAATCCTCCATGGAACTGATGCGGGACACGGCGCAGCCGCAGGGAACGGGAATGCTGGACCCATTCGCGGCCGGCCTGGTCCATGAAGCGCGGGCACTCCCCGCGCCGGCCAACCAACGAATGGACGGAGCTGCCTGTGGTGCCCGCGTAGGACAAATCCTTGTGGACCCGGGCCCATGCCCCGACCGAAACGGCCGCCGCGCCCGCCACCAAGTGCCGCCACCAAGTGGCGCCGCCCCGCCCTCCCCGCGGCCGGTGTCGCTGGCGTTCCGCGCCGCCATCCCGGCCCGGGCGCGCACGTGGGGTCGCTCACAACCGGAATAGCCGCCCGCATCGGGACCGTTCCCACGCTTAAGACACCTTGGAGGAATCGAATGCTGGACGTGGTGATCATTGGGGCCGGACAGGCGGGGCTTTCCGCGGCGTACTACCTGGCCCGGCACGGGCTCATCCCCGAACGCGACTTCGTGGTGCTGGACGCCAACAATGGCCCCGGTGGGGCCTGGCGCCACCGCTGGCCCTCCCTGACCTTGGGCGCCGCACACTCGATCCACGATCTCCCCGGCATGAAAATGGGGCCCGCAGACACGGACGAGCCGGCGTCTGCAGTCGTCGGACGCTACTACGGCCGCTACGAAAAGACCTTTGGGCTGCCCATCCACCGGCCCGTCAACGTCCTCGCCGTCCAGCCCCACGACACGAACGACGGCGGCGTTCCCGGCCACACGCCCGGTTCGCCGCTGATGGTGGCGACCGACCGTGGGGAGTACCTTGCGCGCCTGGTCATCAACGCCACCGGCACCTGGGACAAGCCGCACTGGCCGCACTACCCGGGCCAGGAAACCTTCAGCGGGCGCCAGCTGCACACCCACGACTTCCGCTCCGCCGCCGACTTCGCCGGGCAGCGCGTGCTGGTGGTGGGCGCCGGCACCTCGGCCGTGCAGATCCTGCTCCAGCTGGCGGCCGAGGGAGTGGAAACGGCATGGTCCACCCGCCGCCCGCCGGCATTCACCACGCGCGAATTTGACCCCGACTGGGGCCGTGATGTGGAACGCCGCGTCAATGAGCGCACGGCCGCGGGGCTGCCACCGCTCAGCGTGGTGGGCGTCACCGGACTTCCCCTGATACAGCTGTACCAAAACGGGATCGCCGCCGGCACGCTGGTCTCCCGGGGTCCGCTGCGGCGCATCACCCCGACGGCCGCCGTTTTTGAGGACGGGTCCGGGTTCCCGGCGGACACCATCCTGTGGGCCACCGGATTCCGCGCCGCCTTGGACCACCTGGCCCCGCTGAAGCTGCGCGAGCCCGGTGGCGGCCTCGTCATGGACGGGGTGAAGGTCGTCCGCGAACCGCGCCTGCTGCTGGTGGGCTACGGCGCGTCCGCGTCAACGCTGGGCGCCAACAGGGCCGGCCGGTCCGCCGCGCTCGCGGCCATCGACCAGCTGAGCGTTCCCGCCCCCGCCTGAACCGGCCCGTCGGGACGCGCGCAGCCGGGCGCGGGCTGGAGCTTGGCGCCGATGCCGGGCGCCGCCGTCGTGCTTCCAGCGCCACAATGCCCGCTGGCGGAAATATACCGGGCCCCTGCGCGGTTGCCGCAAGCGAGACCTCCCGAAAGGCAGCACCCATGACGATTCCCCTGTCCATTCTTGACCTGGCCCACATCGGCGACGGCGGGATCGCGGCAAGCCTGGCCGCCTCCGTGGAGCTGGCGCAAAAGGCCGAGGGGTGGGACTACCGGCGGATCTGGTACGCGGAGCACCACAACATGCCCTCCATAGCGTCGTCCGCCACGAGCGTGTTGATTGCGCACGTGGCCGCGCACACGTCCACGATCCGTCTCGGCGCCGGCGGGATCATGCTGCCCAACCACTCGCCCCTGCAGATCGCCGAGCAGTTCGGCACGCTGGAAACCCTGCATCCGGGCCGCATCGACCTGGGGCTGGGACGCGCGCCGGGCAGCGACCAAAACACCATGCGGGCCCTGCGCCGCGACCCGTCCGCCGCGGACACCTTTCCGCAGGACGTGCAGGAGCTGCAGGCCTACTTTGCCGGGCAGACGCGCATTCCCGGCGTGAACGCCTACCCGGGCAAGGATACGCACGTGCCGCTGTACATTCTCGGGTCCTCCCTGTTCGGGGCCAGGCTGGCCGCGGCACTGGGCCTGCCGTACTCCTTTGCGTCGCACTTTGCCCCGCAGGCGCTCGAGGACGCCGTGCGGATCTACCGCCGGGAGTTCCAGCCGTCGGATGCGCTGGCCGGGCCCTACGTCATCGCCGGCGTCAACGCCATCGTGGCGGACACGCAGGAAGAGGCCGACGCCCTGTTCCTGACGGCCAAGCGGCGCCGCGTCGCCTCGATGGTGGGCCGGGGCCAAACCTTCACCGACGACGAGATGGACCTGCTGCTGGACTCCCCGGCGGGCCAGCAGGTCCTGTCCATGATGCGCTACTCTGCCGTCGGAACCCCCGCCGTGGCCCGCGAATACCTGGAGGCGTTTGCCGCGAAGGCCGGGGCCGACGAATTGATCGTCGCCACGCAGGTCACCGACCGCGCCGCCTGGATCCGCAGCTTTGAACTGCTGGCCCACGCCATGCACCCCTGAGACATGCAACCCTGGGACACGCAGCCCTGAGACACGCAACCCTGGGACACGCAGGCTGGACCCGACTGGCCGCTTCACGTGGATGTCAGCGCTGGACATCAACATTAAGTGCACGTTCGAGGGAACCGGACCGGGCTGGCCGGGGTTATGGAACCGGTGTGCCTCGGGTAGCCTGCAGGCATGGCGATTGCACGGTTTCCCGGATTGGTCATTGACTGCCCCGACGCGGGCCGGCTGGCGGAGTTTTACGGCACGCTCCTCGGCTGGAAGTCCACGGTGCAGCCGGACTGGGTTGACATCCGGCCCGAGGACGGCAGCAACTGCATCTCTTTCCAGCAGGTCGGGGGCTACCGGGCGCCGGCCTGGCCCGGGCAGGGGTCCCCGCAGCAGATGCACCTGGACGTGGTGGTGGAGGACCTCGACGTCGGCGAGGCCGCGGTGCTGGCGCTCGGCGCCACCAAGCCGGATTTTCAGCCGGGAACAACCTTCCGGGTCTTTTTGGATCCGGCCGTGCACCCCTTCTGCCTCTGCCTCTCCTGAACCGCCGCAGGGTCAGCCGGCGGGGTCAAATGCGCCCGGTCCGCGTGTGAGATGCTCACGGCCGCGACCAGCACGCCGGCCACCACGCCCACCAGCGTGTCCCCCACGCGGCTGAAGGCGGCGTCCGGCGCCAGGTGCGCTCCGAGGCCCGTCATGAGCAGCGCCATCGGCGTCACCGCGATGGTGGTCAGGGTGTAGTTCTTGAGCACCAGGAGCTCGGCCAGGACCTGGAATGCCACCACCAGCGCCACGGACGGCCAGAACCCCGGCGACAGGGACAGCAAGGCGATGGCCAGGGCGGCGCCGGCCACATTTCCCAGCAAACGCTGGATGCTGCGCTGGACGGTGGTGCTGTAGTCCAGTCCCTGCAGGGCCGCCACGGCGCCCATCGACGCCCACAGCGGGTGTTCCAGCCCCAGCCCGACGGCGGCCCAGCCGGACAGCGCGGAAGCCGCGGCCATGCGCACTGCGCGGCCGACGCCGGCACGCGAGGCCAGGCCCGGGCGGGCCGCGGCGAGAAGGCCGGTGGGCGCGGGCCATGCGACGCCGGCAGCCGCGGTGGGCACTTCGGCGGTTCCGCGGGCGGCGCGCGTTTGGGCGGAGGAGGCGCGCCACGTCCTGCGCAGCGCGGCCTCGTGCCGGGCAAGGCGCCCAAGGGCCGCGGCACGGGCGGCGCCGTGCCGCGACAACGCCGCGCCGGCCTCATCCAGCAACCCGTGCAGCGCGGCAGCCTCGCCCTGCAGGCGGAGCAAACGCCGGCCGCCTTGCCCCGCACGCCCGGCGCTGAGCGCCACCGATTCCCGGGCACGGCGCAAGGGGGCGGCCGCATCGCCCCAGCGGGTGCCGGCGTCGTCGGTGCCCAGGCGGACGACGGCGGCCATGGCCCGCGCGACCGCCAGCCGGGCCGGGCCCATCGGCACCACAAGCACCGGGGCCATGGCCACGAGCCAGCCGGCGGCGGCACCGCTGGCGACGGCCGCCAGGACGGGGGGAACGGCGTCGGCGGTGTGTGCGTACGCGGAACCTGCGGAGGCCGCAAAGACCAGGATGACGGCGCCCGGACCGGTGATGCCCACGGCGGCGAACAGTTGCGCGGCGAGGCCCGCGATCACGGAAAGCACCGCTATCTGGGGTCCAAGCGGCACCCCGGCGGCTCCCATGAGGGCACCGGCGCCGGCGGCAATGAGGAGGGAGGCGGCGACCACGGCCAGCATCCGCCGCAGCCTCGGGTAGGGCTGGTGGCGGCCAAAGGCGGCCACCAGGGCGCCCAACGAGGCAATTCCCGCGAGCTGTTCCTGCCCCAGCAGGCCGCCCGCCACGAGGACCAGCGACGTCGCGATGCCGACCTTGACGGCAGGCGCGAAGATGGCGTCGGCCGGACGCATCGCCAGGGACCTCCGCCAGGCGGCGGGTGAAACTGCATGGGCCAGGGCGGCGTGGGACTGGCGTGCGCGGGTCAGGGTGGGCACGGTTCCATGCTACCAAATAGTTTACTAGTAAAATAGATATGAAGTGTGGGGTTGCTCTCTAGGATGAAGGCATGGACTTCGAATCGGCGGGCGACTTTGTGGACCGGGCCCGGGCCGG
The DNA here is from genome assembly GCF_013376105.1 of Arthrobacter wenxiniae. Classification (GTDB taxonomy): domain Bacteria; phylum Actinomycetota; class Actinomycetes; order Actinomycetales; family Micrococcaceae; genus Specibacter; species Specibacter wenxiniae. The sequence goes on along the minus strand of NZ_JAAMFM010000013.1, from coordinate 65,203 downwards.
CTGGGAAAGGGCGCGGCCGGCCCTGGATGTCTCCGGCATTGAGGTCATGGGGCGCATTTCCCGGATCGGGGCGCTGGCCTCCCAGCGGGTGGAGCGCGACCTGGCGGCCGCGGCCGTGTCACGCGCGGAATTCGACGTGTTGTGCACGCTGGCCCGCAGCGACCGGCCCCTGCGGGCCAGCGAGGTCACCGCGGCCACCATGCTCAGCGGCGCCTCGACCACCAAGAATGTGGACCGCCTGGCCCGCCGCGGGCTGGTGGAGCGGCTGCCCTGGGAGCGTGACGGCCGCGTGGTCCTGATGCGTCTCACTCCCCTGGGGGTGGAGCTGGTCAACCGCGAGTTTCCGCATTTTCTGGACCGCGAGAGGGAACTGCTCGCCGGGCTGGACGCGGGGGAAAAGGCGCAGCTGGCGGCCCTGCTGCGCAAGGTGTCCGCACGGGTGGAACCTGCCGGCTAGGCCTGGCCGCGCCACCACTCCACGGTTTCCTTCGCGGCGGTGTCCAGGGGAGTGGGCGCGAGCCCGAGCCTGCCCTGGCTGGCCGTGGAGTCCATGACGAACGGGTGCTGAAACTGGTAGAGCGTCTCGGCCACGTCCCGCAGCTCGGCGGAAAACAGGCCCGCCGCGCGCAGCACCCAGGCCGGGATGGCTGCCACCTTCGGTGCCGGGAGGCCGGCGGCAGAGGCGAATGCCGTGGCGAGTTCGCGCTGGGTCAGGGCAGGGAGGGTGGGGGCGTGCAGCACCGAATCCCACCATTGCGGCGACGCCGCGGCGGCGATCATGGCCGCCGCCAGGTCCGCGATGTACGTGAACGAGTGGGGCACGTCCGCCCGTGCGATGACGGCTGCGCGCCTGCCCTGGAGGATGAGCGGAACCATGCGTTCGCCGGCGTGGGCGTTGCGTACCCGGGGTCCAAAGAAGTCGGAGGCGACCACGCTGACGGTCGGAGTGGGGGAGGCTGCGCGGGCGGCGAGCAGTTCGGTGCGGACGCCCCGCTTGCCCGTGCCTGCCCTGCGAGGGCCATCCTCCGTCATGACGGCGCCGGGGCGGCTGTAGGAGTAGAGGCTTTCCGGAAAGACGACGACGGCGCCAGCCTCGCCCGCGGCGCGGAGGACGGCTCGCTCCGCCCCGGGAAGCTCGTGGCGCCATGCTTCGGCACTGTACGTGGAGCCGTGGATGCAGTGAAACACGGCGTCGGCGCCGGCCATGGCCGCCGTGAGCGCGTCCGGCTGGCTGGCGTCCACACGGCGCCGCTCCACCAGCTCATGTTCCGGGCCCGAGCCGGAGCGGGTCAGGACCCTGACGCGCTGGCCGGAAGCGGCAAGTTGTGAGGCGACGGTCCAGCCGACGGGCCCTGCGCCGGTGACGACCTTGACGGCGTCCATGGTGTTCTCGATTCCCTGAAGTGGCAAATGAACTAATAGAGAGCGGTGCTCTCAGGAATTAAGTGTGGAACCCCGGCCGGGCAAAGTCAAGAGCACTGATCACTAAAGTTGACGGCGCTCTCCTCATGGCCCAAAATCAAGGCATGGCACAAACACCGCGGGAGCGTGCCCGCCTCCAGACCATGGATGAGATCCTCCTCATCGGGCGCCGCCACCTTGTCCTCCACGGGGCGGCCGGGCTGTCGCTGCGCGCGGTGGCCCGGGACCTGGGCGTGGTCTCTTCCGCCGTCTACCGGTACGTGAAAAGCCGTGACGAGCTGCTGACGCTGCTGCTGGTGGACGGCTACAACGCGCTGGGGGATGCCGTGGACCTGGCCGTGGGCAGAGTTCCCGCCGACGATTTTCCCGGACAGTTCCGGGCACTGGGCCGGGCCGTCCGGGAGTGGGCGCTCGCGGAACCGGCCCGCTACGGACTGCTGTTTGGTTCACCCGTGCCAGGCTACGACGCTCCCGCGGAGCAGACCACGGGGCCGGGCACCCGCGTCATCGCCAGGCTGGTGGGCATCCTGGAGGGCGCCTACATTGTCCGCCACGGGGCGGGAGCCCCGGCGGGCGGAGCTGCCGACGCGGGCGTGGTTCCGGCCCCGGGGCACATCCTGGCCGCCGACTTCCGGGCCATCCGTGCCGAATGGGCCATCACGGCGGACGACGAGGCACTGGCCCGCGGCGTCCTGGCGTGGGCGGCGATATTTGGCGCCGTCAGCTTCGAGGTGTTCGGCCAGTACGGGAAGGCCACGTTCCGCGACCCCGCCGCGCTGTTCGAGGTCCAGCTCGACATCCTGGCCGGGACGGCGGGGCTCAGCTAGCGCGGCCGCTGCCCCAGCGCAGGCAGCCGGGACAGCAGTTCCCGGGCAGCCGCCGTCGGATCGTCCGCATCAGTGACTGCGCGGACTACCACAATCCGGGACGCGCCCGCCTCCACCACGGCGTCCACGTTGGAGAGGTCCACCCCGCCGATGGCAAACCATGGCTTGTCCGTCCCCAGGGAGGCTGCGTGCTCCACCAGGCCAAGTCCGACGGCGGCCCGGCCCGGCTTGGTGGGGGTGGCCCACAGCGGGCCGACGCAGAAGTAGTCGGTTCCCGGATCGGCGGCGGCGGCCGCGGCCTGCGCGGGGTCGTGGCTCGAGAGCCCGATGGCCACCGACGGCCCGACCAGGGACCGCGCGGCCCGCAGCGGCAGGTCCTTTTGGCCCACATGGAACACCGGCGCCCCGGACAGCACGGCGATGTCCGCCCGGTCATTCACCGCCCACGGTTTGCCAAACTCCTCCGCCACCGTGCGCAGCACGGCCAGCAGCTCCAGCTCCTCCGCGGCCTCGAGCGACTTGTCGCGCAGCTGGATGATGTCCACCCCGCCGGCGTAGGCGGCACGCAGGAAGTCCTCAAAGTCCCCGCGTTCCCGGCGCGAATCGGTGCACACGTACAGCCGGGCGTCGGCGGCCGGGGAGGCAGGTGTTGCGGGCGCGGCGTCATGGATGGCGGAAGGCAGGCTCATGTCTCATAGACTAGTTCAGTACCGCGGGAGCCGGGAAAGCCGGCTGAGAGGGCACGTGCACGTGCCGACCGATTGGCGCCCCAGGGCGCGGAACCTGATCCGGGTCATACCGGCGTAGGGAAGGAGACAGCGATGGCGCGCACTGTGCCACCTCAGAACACCGTGCCGGATGCCGGCAAGCCCCATCCCGGCAAGCCCTGCACGATCACCACCGACGTGGCCGTGATCGGCGGCGGAATCGTGGGACTGGGCATCGCATGGGAAGCCCAGCGCAGCGGCCGCAACGTCACCGTCATCGACCCGACGCCGGCCACCGGCGCCACCTTCGCGGCCGCGGGCATGCTGGCACCCGTCAGTGAACTCCACTACCAGGAGGATGACCTGCTGGAGCTGACCCTGGCCTCCGCTGCGCGCTGGCCGGAGTTTGTGGCCCCGCTCGTGGCTGCCGGCCATGCCGACACCGGATTCCGCACGACGCCGACGCTCGTCATGGGTGCCGACGCTGCGGACCGCGCGGCGCTGGCCGACCTCCGGGACGTCCAGCTCGCGCACGGCCTGGACGTGGAACAGCTGACCATCCGCGAGGCGCGGGCCGCCGAGCCGCTGGTGGGCCCGCACATTTCCTGCGCCTACCGCATCGTCCAGGATCACCAGGTGGACCCGCGCGGCGTGGCAACCGCCATCCGGGTGCAGCTCAACGTGGTGGCGGCCGCGCGGGGGCGCCTGCGCGAGGAGGAGACCTCCATCCGCCGCAACGCCGTCCGCCTGCTTCACGCGGAGCCGGGAAACACGCACTCCCGGGTCACCGGCGTCGTCCTGGAGGATGGCCGCGAAGTCCTTGCCCGCGAGGTGGTCGTGGCCAACGGGCTCGGCGCCCCCCTCCTGCACGGGCTGCCGGAGGGGCTGGTGCTGCCCGTGCGGCCCGTCTACGGCGACATCCTGCGCCTCCGCGTGCCCGCGCACCTGCAGCCGCTGGTGACGGCGACGGTTCGCGGCCTGGTGCGCGGGCTGCCGGTCTACCTGGTGCCCCGGAACGACAACACGGTGGTCGTCGGCGCCACGAGCCGCGAGGACGGTTCGGCGGCTGTCAGCGCCGGGGGAGTGCACCAGCTGCTGCGCGACGCCCAGGTGCTGGTCCCCGCCGTCGCCGAACTCGAACTGCTGGAAACCACTGCCCGCGCCCGCCCCGGCACCCCGGACAACGCCCCCCTGCTGGGCCGGGTCGGGGACGGCGCCGGCCGCGACATCCCCGGGCTCATCGTCGCCACCGGCTTCTTCCGCCACGGCGTGCTGCTGACGGCCATTGCCGCCCACATCACCCGCCAGCTGCTGGGCGACATCACCGACCTCGCCTGGGAGCGCTTCCGCCCGGACAGGTTTTCACCCGCACTCGCCACATCCGCCCCCGCCACACAGGAGACACCATGAGCACCATCCACCTCAACGGCGCCCCCGCGCCCCTGGCCGCCGGCACCACCGTCGCCGACCTTGTCGCCGCCGTCACGGGCCGGGCCATCCTGCCCACCGGGCAGCCGGCCGACGGACGCCGCCTGGGAGTGGCCGTGGCCCGCAACGCGGACATCGTGCCGCGCAGCCGGTGGTCCCAGACAGCGGTGGAAACCGACGACGACGTCGAGATCGTCACCGCCGTCCAGGGCGGCTAGGCACCCCCGGGCAGGCCCTCACCCCGGCCTCCCCGGGCACGCCGGCCCCGGAACCTGAGAACCTTGAAAGAAAGCGAACACCATGACGCAAGCACTGACAGACAAACTGAGCCAAGCCGACCCGTTCACCGTCGCCGGCGTCGCGCTCGGCTCCCGCCTGATCATGGGCACGGGAGGGGCGCCCAGCCTGGACGGCCTCGGCGCCGCGCTCGTGGCCTCCGGCACGGAGCTGACCACCGTGGCGATGCGCCGATACGCCACCGGCGGCGGGCCGGGCGCCGGCACCAACCTTTTCGAGCTGCTGCTGGAGAACAACATCCGCGTCCTGCCCAACACGGCCGGCTGCTTCACGGCCCGCGAAGCCGTCATGACCGCCGAGCTGGCCCGCGAGGCGCTGGAAACGGACTGGGTCAAGCTGGAGGTCATCGCCGACGAGCACACCCTGCTGCCGGACGCCGTGGAACTGGTCGACGCCACCGAGCAGTTGGTCAACCGCGGCTTCAAGGTCTTCGCCTACACCAACGACGACCCTGTCGTGGCACTGCGCCTGGAGCAGCTGGGCGCAGCCGCCGTCATGCCGCTGGGCGCCCCCATCGGCACCGGTCTGGGCATCCTGAACCCGCACAACATTGAGCTGATCGTCTCCCGCGCCAGCGTCCCCGTGGTGCTCGACGCCGGCATTGGCACGGCGTCCGACGCCGCCCTGGCCATGGAACTGGGCTGCGACGCCGTGCTCCTGGCCACGGCCGTGACCCGCGCCCAGGACCCGGTGCGCATGGCGGAGGCCTTCAAACACGCCGTGATCGGTGGCAGACTGGCATCACGGGCGGGTCGCATCCCCAAGCGGGCGCATGCCTTGGCATCCTCCGCCATGGAGGGCCGTCCGGACCTCTAAACCGGAAACGTGAAGGAGCCTGCCATGGCTGCGAACGATGTTTTGACCAGGGACCAGATCGACGCGGAACTGGCGGCGCTGCCGGACTGGAGGTTCCGCCTGGGCGGGCTGGCAGCGGCACTGAAATGCCCGACGTCGGCCGCGGCACTGGAGCTCTTCGCCGCCGTTGGCGCCTTGGCACAGGAGGCAAACCACCACCCGGACGTGGACTGGCGGTACGACACCCTTTTCGTGGCGCTGACCTCGCACGACGCCGGCTCCAAAGTGACGGCGCGGGACGCGGCCCTGGCAAAGGCCATCTCGGCGGCGGCGCGGGAGGCGGGCGCGGCGGCGCATCCGGAGCTGCTGCGGTCCGTCGAAATTGCCATGGACTCGGCGGATTTCACGGCCGTGGCACCCGTGTGGGCGGCGGCGCTGGGGTTCAAGGCGGGGGAGCCGGACGAATTAAAGGATCCGTCGGGCCGGCTGCCCACGATGTGGTTCCAGCAGACCCAGACGCCCAACGCGAACCGCTTCCACTTTGACATCCACGTGCCGGCCAGCGAGGCGCAGGGCGTCCTCGCGGCCGTGGAGGCGGCCGGTGCCACCCTTGACCGGTCCAACGCGCCCGAATTTGTGATCGCCACGGACGTGCAGGGCAACCGGCTGTGCATCTGCACCGAGGAAGGCCGCGACGCCTGAACCGGCGGCTGGACCCGCCGTGGCGGACCGACTTCCGGGTCTAGCGGATTGCGAGGATCTGGTTGGTCCGCTCCACGAGGTGGTGGTGGCGGCTGCGGCCCACGAAGCCGGCCACGGACCAGGCCACCGCTCCGCCCACGGCCATGGGCAGGATCCAGGGAATCCAGGCGGTGGCGGAAGAGCCGCCCAGTCCCGCGGCCATCGTGACCATCCACAGAATTTCCGCCGCAACCACGGCCGCGCCCGCTGGAAGCAGCGCGCCAAAGGTGGCGCGGTACCTGTCCACGCCCCACGCGATGGCCCCGAAGCCGCCCGCCACCAGGGCAATAATGACGAGTGCAACCATGGAACTTCCTCTTCCTTCGGGGCCGCCGCAGGGGGAACGGCCGTGTTTTTTCCGGGAAACCGGAGCGGGTGGCGCCGGCCGGCTAGAGCGCGCCGAAGCCCACCCGGCGGGCCTCTTCGGCACCCAGTTCAACGTATCCCAGCGCCTTGCCGGGAACAATCACGATGCGGCCCTTCTCGTCCTTGAGGCGCAGCTCGGTTCCCTTGGCCAGCGCCTCGGAGACCTGCGCCGCGACGTCGTCCGCGGACTGCTCGGACTCAAAGACGATTTCGCGGGTGATGTTCTGGATGCCGATCTTGATTTCCACAGGTGTCTCCTCGATGCGTGCGGGCAAAATGTTCGTACGGCCAACTCTATGCGGAAGGGCCCTGCTGCTCCTTCGGGAACCGGCTAATTCCGCGCCAAGCTAAACGGTACACAAGATCGCTGGCCACCTCGAGGTCCAGGTCCCCGTTGGCCTCGAGCCAGTAGCGGGCGCTTACCTGGGCCATGCCCGACAGCGCCCGTCCCAGCAGGACGGCCTCCAGCCGGCCCAGCAGGGTGTCCTCGGCAATGACGGCACCGAGTGCATCGGCGAATTCCGAGTTGAACTTCTCCAGCCGCACGGCGACGTCATGGTCATTGACCAGGTCGGATTCAAAAACGAGCCGGTACGCCTGGTCGTCGTTGGCCACAAACTGGAAATAGGCCTTCATCGTCGCCTGGACGCGCAATTTGTTGTCCGTGGTGGAATTCAGGGCCGTGATCAGCATCTGCTTCAGGTTCGAGAGGTGGCTCTCCAACAGCGCCACATACAGTTCCCGCTTGCTGGGGAAGTGCTGGTACAGCACCGGCTTGCTGACCTTGGCGGCCTCGGCGATCTCATCCATGGCCGCACCGTGGTAGCCGTTGTTCACAAACACTTCCAACGCGGCCACGAGCAGCTGGGCGCGGCGTTCATCGCGGGGCAGGCGGGCCAGCGGGGCGCGCCGTTCGGCCCCTTCCCCGGTGCGGGCTTCGGAAGTCATGGTGCGTCCCTTTCACTCAGGCCAAGGCCATTGCTGCTTCACGGCTGCGGCTAGTGTCATTCTACCGGGGGGTAATAACCCAATGGGCGCAGGCCGGACTACATTATTAATCATGGTTTCCCTGATCAAGCCCATGCCCGCCCCGCACCGGCAGCTTCCTGCCCTGGTGGAACCGGGCCCGCCCATGGGCCGGGACGAACTGGAACGGTATTCACGCCACGCGCTCATCCCGGAAATCGGGCTGGAGGGCCAGCGCCGGCTGCGCAATGCCAGGGTGCTGGTGATCGGCGCCGGCGGGCTGGGATCTCCCGCTCTGCTGTACCTGGCTGCAGCCGGGGTGGGCACGCTGGGCATCATCGACGACGACACCGTGGAATTGAGCAACCTCCAGCGGCAGGTCATCCACGGGGTGGCGGACATCGGCCGCACCAAGCTGGAATCCGCCAGGGATTCCATCGAGGCCATCAACCCCGGCGTCGAGGTGGTGCTGCACCAGCTCCGGCTGGACTCCTCCAACGCCCTGGAACTCTTCAATGGCTATGACATCATCCTGGACGGCGCGGACAACTTTTCCACCCGCTACCTGGTCAACGACGCCGCCGCCCTGCTCGGAAAGCCCTATGTGTGGGGCTCCATCCTGCGCTTCGACGGCCAGGTCAGCGTTTTTTGGGACAAGTACGGCCCCAACTACCGCGACCTCTATCCCGAACCGCCCGCCCCCGGCACCGTCCCCTCCTGCGCGGAGGGCGGCGTTTTCGGCATGCTGTGCGCGTCCATCGGGGCCATGATGGTCACCGAGGCCGTCAAGCTCATCACGGGAATTGGGCAAAGCCTGCTGGGCCGGCTGCTGATCTTCGACGCGCTCACCTCGCGCTGGCGCGAAATCCGGATCGCCAGGGACCCGGACGCCGCTCCCATCACCGAACTGATTGACTACGACTTCTTCTGCGGCCTGGTCCCGCCCGCCGAACCCGGGCACGACGCCGGACTCATCACCGTGCCCCAGCTCGCCTCCCGCCTGGCCAACAGAAAGCGCGGGACGGAGGACTTTGTGCTGGTGGACGTGCGCGAGCCGGTGGAATTTGAGATCTCCCGGATCCCCGGTTCCGTGCTCATCCCGCTCGCCGGGATCAAGGACGGCTCGGCCCTGGCGGACATCCCCCGGGACGTGCCGCTGGTGCTGCACTGCAAGTCCGGCGGGCGCTCCGCCCAAGCCTTGGCGAGCCTGAAGGCGGCGGGCTATGCCGACGTCGTCCATCTTGACGGCGGGATCGACGCCTGGAACCGGCAGGGGGCCGGCTAGCGCCGCCAAGCCGTGTGAAGTTTCAGCGGAACTGACGGGCGTCGACGCGCCGGGCTGGGGCCCATCGCCAGGCGCTGGAAGCCTGTCAGGCCAGGCGCTGGCTTCCCGAACGCCGTCCGCCTGCCGCGCCGCCCAGCTTTGACCCGCCGGCGTCCCCCGCGCCGCCCCGCAGGCTTGCCTCGGCGGCCGCGCCCAGCGCGGCAGGTTCCAACTTGAGCCCGTAGAGCGCATCCAGGGCGGCGAGGTAGCTTTCGGCGTCGCCGGACGCGGCCAGTTCCTTGGCCCTGACGGTGGGCACGTGGAGGAGCTGCTTGACCATGCGGCGCATGGCAAATTCCACCTCGGCCGTGGCGGCCGTGCAGCCGTGCTGCTGGCGGATCTTGGCGATCTCGTCGTCGAGCACGGCCATCGTGTGCCGGCGCAGTGCCACAATGGCGTGGTCCAGCGAGCGCGCGTTTTGCGCCTGCTCAAAGGTCGTGGCGGCGTCGGCCACCAGGGTGGCGGCCTCCACCAGCGTGGCGGACTGCTCCGCCGGTGCCGCCTGGCGCACGGTTTCCAGGGTGAGCAGGTCCACCCCGGGCAGCTCGGCAATGTCCGGGGCAAAGTCGTGCGTGAGGGCCAGGTCAATGACCGTCAGCTGCGGCGAACCCGCGCCGCGCAGCGGGGCAATGTCTGCGGCCGCCACCTGGCGGTCCATGCCGCTGCAGCCCAGCAGCAGGTGTGCCGCCGCGAGGGCGGCCGGCAGGCTGTCGTCGCCGAGCGCCGTGCCGCCGCGGGAGGCCACAAAGGTTTCAGCCCGGCCCGACGCGGAGTAGACCCGAATGTCGGTGCAGCCGCGCTGCGCCAGCTGAGCCATGGCGGCGCCGGCATAGGCGCCCGTGCCGAACAGCACGGCGGTCCTGCCGGCCAGCGACGGGGCGTCCTGCAGCTCGGCGGCCAGATCCAGGGCCACGGACACGATGGACATGCCGCGCCGGCCGAGCGCCGTCTGGGCGCCCACGTCCTTGGCGGTCTTGGAGGCCGCCTGGAACAGGCGCACCAGGGCGGGGGTGCTGACGCCGGCCTCCTGCGCGAAACTCAGTGCGCGGCGCACCTGCCCGGCAATTTCGCGCTCGCCCACCACGGCGGATTCCAGGCCGGTGCTGACGGCAAAGAGGTGGCGGGGTACCGCCGGGCCCTGCCGGGTGGCAAGGGCGTTGGACACCTGGCGTTCGCTGAGTCCGGTGCGGGCGCTGACGGCTGCCACAATGCTGCTGCGCGCCGATTCGACGTCCTCCGCCGTGCGGGCCTGGGCATACAGCTCGAACCGGTTGCAGGTGGCCAGGGTCACCATGCCCACCACGTCGTTGTCACCGGCCACGACGTCGGCACCGACCTCGGCCGCGCCGGCGCTGAGGCGGGCCACGGTTTCGAGGTCAAGGCTGGAGTGCGAGGCAACTAAGGAAAAGAGAACCACAATGCCTCCATGGTAAACCTTGCGAACCCTGTTTTAGAGACAGGTCATCCTAACCTGTCAGCAAAAACCCCGCTTTCCAGAGGCCGCGCCCATGGCTGCGCGAGCTGCGGGCGGACGCCTGTGCGCAAAATCATGGGCCGTTCCCTCTGTATGGTGGTGCCATGACTCTCCGCCCAAATCACCCCTTGATGGATGGCCGCACCGCCAACTCCCCGCTGATCACCGCCTATCGCGGCGGCAGGCCGAGCCGCCGGCCCGTCTGGTTCATGCGCCAGGCCGGGCGTTCCCTGCCCGAATACCGCGAGCTGCGCGTGGGAACCACCATGCTGGAGTCCTGCCTCAAGCCGGCCATGGCCGCCGAAATCACGCTGCAGCCAGTGCGCCGCCACGACGTGGACGCCGCCATCTTCTTTTCCGACATCGTCATCCCGCTCAAGCTCGCCGGCGTGGGCGTGGACATAGTTCCCGGCGTGGGCCCCGTGCTGGACCGCCCCGTCCGCACCGCCGAGGATGTGGCCAACCTCCCGGAGCTGGAGGATGGGGCCCTGGATCCCATCCGCGAAGCCGTGGCCCTGACTGTGCAGGAACTGGGCCATACCCCGCTCATCGGGTTCGCCGGCGCCCCGTTCACCGTGGCCGCCTACATGGTGGAGGGCCGCCCGTCCCGCGACCACCTGGGCCCGCGCACCATGATGCACGCCGACCCCGAGGTGTGGGGCGCCCTCATGAACTGGGCTGCGGACGCCTCCGGGAAGTTCCTACGCGCCCAGGTGGAGGCCGGCGCCAGCGCGGCCCAGCTCTTTGACTCCTGGGCGGGGTCGCTGGGACTGGACGACTACACGGAACATGTGGCCCCGGCGTCGGCCCGGGCCCTGGACCACGTCCGCGACCTGGACGTCCCGCTCATCCACTTCGGCACGGGCACCTCCGAACTCCTCGGTGCCATGCTCAACGTGGGCGTCGACGTCATGGGCGTGGACTACCGCCTGCCCCTGGACGAGGCCAACCGCCGCCTGGGCGGGCGCGTGCCGCTGCAGGGCAACATCGACCCCGCGCTGCTGGGCGCCCCCTGGTCCGTCCTTGAGGCGCACGTCCGCGACGTCATTGCCGCCGGCGCCGCCGCCCCGGCACACGTGCTCAACCTGGGTCACGGCGTCCCCCCGGACACCGATCCGGCCGTGCTGACGCGCGTGGTCGAATTGATCCACTCGATCGAACCGTAACGGACGGCAGGGAGAGCCATGGACCGGAACAAGTACACCCCGCGGCCCCGCACGGCGTCCGCGTCCGCCCGGCGTGCCGCGGTGGTGGGCGGCGGCGTGTCCGGCCTGCTCGCGGCCATGGACCTGCAGGCTGCCGGCTGGCAGGTGGGCGTGTACGACGCCGCCTCCTCCTGGGGCGGCTGTGTGGGCGTCCACGAGGTGGCCGGGCTGGCCCTGGACAGCGGGGCGGAGTCGTTCGCCACGCGCAGCTCCGCCGTGGCCGAGCTCGCCGCGGAAGTGGGCCTGGCGAAGAACATTGTGGCACCGGACCCGGCGGGAGCGTGGGTCTGGCTGCCGGACGGCCCCGTGCCGCTGCCGCGCACCGGCATCCTGGGGATCCCGTCGGACCTCCAGGCCCCCGAGGTGCGCGAGGCGCTGGGCGCCTCCGGCCTGCTGCGGGCAGCCCTTGACGCGAAGATGCCCGCCAGCGTGGGCACCACCGAGGCCGAGTGCAGCGTGGCCGAGCTGGTCCGCGCCCGCATGGGCCGCCGCGTGCTGGAGCGGCTCGTGGCACCCGTGGTGGCCGGCGTGCACTCCGCCGACCCCGAGGTCCTGGACGTGGACATGGTGGCTCCCGGCCTGCGCGCAGGCATCCGCGAGCACGGTTCCCTCGTCGCCGCCGTGGCCGCGCAACGCTCGGCCGCCGGCCATTCCGGCAGCAAGCCCGGCTCCGCCGTGGGCGGGCTCGTCGGCGGCATGCACACCCTGGTCGCGGCGCTCGTGGCGCGGCTGGCCGACACGGGCGCGGCCCTGCACCCCGGGCACGCCGTCACCGCCATCCGCCGCGCACCCGCGGGCGCTGCCCGGCACGGCGCCGGCTTCCCCTCCCGCTGGACCGTGGACTGGGCGGCCGGCCCGGACACCGGCAGTGACACCGTCGAGCTGCTGGTCGTTGCCACCGACGGCCCCACCGCCGTGAAGCTGCTGGCCCCGGAACTTCCGGAACTGCTCCCGTTTGCCCCCGCCCCCGGGCCGGACATCCGCCTGGTCACGCTCGTGGTGGACGTGCCGGAACTGGACTCCAAGCCGCGCGGCACCGGCGTCCTCGTGGCGCCGCAAACCCCCGGCATCGCGGCGAAGGCGCTGACCCACGCCACGGCCAAATGGCAATGGCTGGCCGATTCCACCGGGCCCGGAACGCACGTCCTGCGGCTTTCCTACGGCCGTGCCGGCACGGCGGCGGATGCCGTCCGGCTCACGGCGCGCCCGGAGGACGAGCGCCAACTCGTCGCCACGGCACTCGCCGACGCCACCACGCTGCTGGGCGTGCCGGTCACGGGGGACGACGTCCTGGGGGCGGACATTGTCCGCTGGAAGGGCGCACTGCCATTTGCCGCCGTCGGGCATCAGGCCAAGGTGGCGCAGATCCACGCCCTGGCCCAAAGGCACCCCGGGCTGGTCCTGACGGGCGGCTGGATGTCCGGCAACGGGCTGGCCGCCGTCGTGGCGGGGACGCGGCGGCAGGTCCGCGCCGTGCTGGACAGCGTGGGGGACGGCGTGTCGACAACGTGACATTGGGCATTTCCGGCTTGCCCGGGGTGCCGGCTGGGACGGCCGGGGCCGTACGCATGACACTGAGCTGCGCCGGGCCCGCCCCGCGCCCGGCGCGGAAGGGGTCGCGGCACGGCCATGCGCGCGTCCCCGCGGAGTGCTCCTGGCGCATCCAGGCGGTTTGGGCCGCAGGGGTGAACGATTGACCGCGGGGCAGGGATGACCCAGGCAAGCCGGAGGCAGATCAGTGACCTTGCGCACTTTCTACGTCATGTAGAGAAGCCGGGTTTCAGATTTCCGCTCCCTTGGGTGCAAACTTGAAGCCATGAGCCACACTTTCGCGGAATCTGTCACCAAAACCTCTGAGCCGGCCGACGCCCTGGCCACGCCGTTCACGCTGTGGACCGTCTTCAAGCGCACCGGCTCGTTCACCGGCGGCGACGGCGCCGTTGCCGCCTTTGACGAGCTGGCCGCCTCCCTGGCCGCCGAGAACATCACGCTGCGCGGGGCCTATGACGTCTCCGCCATGCGCAACGACGCCGACGTCATGGTCTGGCTGGTGGGTCCCAAGCCCGAGGGCCTGCAGCAGGCTGTGCGCAGCATCCGCCGCCTGGAGCTGTTTGCCGCCACCGAGATCTCCTGGTCCGCCATGGGCGTGCACCGCGAGGCCGAGTTCGCCAAGAGCCACGCCCCGTCCTACATGGGACCGAATGCTCCCAAGGGCTGGGTTTGCGTCTACCCGTTCGTGCGTTCCTACGACTGGTACATCCTGCCCGCCGAGGACCGCAGCCGCATGCTGCGCGACCACGGCATGCTGGGCCGGGACTTTCCCAACGTCCTGTCCAACACCGTCTCCGCCTTCGCGCTGGGCGACTGGGAGTGGCTGCTGGGCCTGGAAGCCGACGACCTCACCGAGCTGGTGGACATGATGCGCCACCTGCGCTCCACCGACGCCCGCCTGCACGTGCGCGAGGAAATCCCCTTCTACACCGGGCGCCGGATCAGCGCAGCCGAGGTTGCAGAGGTCCTGCGATGACCGCATTCAGCGGTGCTCCCGTGTCAGAGCCACAGCACTACGACGCCATCCTGCTCGCCTCCTTTGGCGGGCCGGAGGGCCAGGACGACGTCCTGCCCTTCCTGCGCAACGTCACCCGCGGCCGCGGCATCCCCGACGAGCGCCTCGAAGAGGTCAGCCACCACTACCGCGCCAACGGCGGCATCAGCCCCATCAACGCCCAGAACCGGGCCCTGAAGGCGGCACTGGAGGCCGAGCTTGCCGCGCGCAACATCGAGCTGCCCGTCCTGTGGGGCAACCGCAACTGGGACCCCTACATCCCGGCGGTCCTCCAGGATGCCTACGACGCCGGCCAACGCCGCCTGCTCATGCTCACCACCAGCGCCTACTCCTGCTACTCCAGCTGCCGGCAGTACCGCGAGGACATCGGCATGGCCCTGACGGAAACGGGCCTGGACGGCAAGCTCGCCGTGGACAAGGTGCGCCAGTACTTTGACCACCCCGGATTTGTGGAACCGTTCATTGAAGGCACCGCCGCGTCACTGGCCAAGGTCCGCGCCGACCTTGCCGCCGCAGGCACCCCGGACGCCCCGGTGCACGTCCTCTTCGCCACGCACTCCATCCCGACGCGCGACGCCGAAGCAGCCGGCAACTCCGTGAACGAGCCGCGTGAATTCGCCGAGGGCTCCGCCTACGTGGCCCAGCACCTGGCCAACGCCGAGGCCATCATGGCCCGGGTCGATGCGGCCCAGGACTGGTCCCTGGTGTACCAGTCGCGCTCCGGGGCACCGCACGTGCCCTGGCTTGAACCGGACATCAACGACGCCATCACCCAACTGGCCGCCGACGGCACCAAGGGCGTTGTGGTGGTCCCGCTGGGGTTTGTCAGCGACCACATGGAGGTTGTCTGGGACCTGGACACCGAAGCCAAGGAAACCTGCGAGGAACTCGGCCTGGCCTTCGACAGGGCCCCGACCCCTTCCACGCACCAAAAATTCGTCACCGGACTGGTCGACCTGATCTGCGAGCGAACGGTGGAGAACCACGTCGCCGAGCGTCCGGCCATGACCGGGCTCGGCCCGTGGTACGACGTCTGCAACCCGGGGTGCTGCGCCAACTTCCGCGGTGAGAAGCCGGCCATATCCGAAGTCGGCAGCCCCGTGGGCCTCGTGGCCGCCGGAAGTGGTTCCTAGTCCCCATGACTGAAATAGTTGCGTCCGTGAAAGTCGGCACCCGCGGAAGCAGGCTGGCCCTGGGCCAGACCGGCCAGATAGCCGACGTCCTGACCGGCGTGGGCGGCTTTGAGGCGGAGATTGTCACCGTCAGGACCGACGGCGACGTCCTCACCGGCCCGCTGTCCCAGATGGGCGGCACCGGAGTGTTCGCCGCGGCCCTGCGCGCCGCCGTCCTGGATGGTGGCGTTGACGTGGCCGTCCACTCGCTCAAGGACCTGCCCACGGCCGCCGTGCCCGGCCTCACCCTGGCCGCCGTGCCCGCGCGCGTGGACCCCCGCGACGCCCTCTGCTCGCGCGACTCGCTGTCGCTCGCGGAGCTGCCGGCCGGCGCCTCCGTGGGCACCGGCTCCCCGCGCCGCGCGGCCCAGCTGCTGGCCGCCCGCCCGGACCTGATGATCGTGGACATCCGCGGCAACGTCGACACCCGGCTGGGACGGGTGGCCGGGCTGCCCGGCAACGCCCCCGCCGCGGTGGTGCCCGGCAAGACGGGCGACCTTGACGCCGTCGTGCTGGCCGCCGCGGGACTTTCCCGCATCGGCCGGCTGGACACCGTCACCGAATACCTGGAGGCGGACGTCATGCTCCCGGCGCCCGGCCAGGGCGCCCTGGCCTTGGAGTGCCGCACCGCCGACGCCGAGCCGAGCGGTGTCCTGGGCCGGGCGCTGGCCGCCGTGGACGACGCCGACACGCGCCTTGCCGTGACCGCCGAGCGTGCCCTGCTGGCCCGGCTGGAGGCCGGCTGTGCCGCACCCGTCGGGGCGTTCGCGTTCCGCAAGGGGTCGATGCTGTACCTTGAGGCCGTGGTCTGCTCGCTCGACGGTGCCCGCTCGCTCCGCCTGAAGAAGGCCACCGACGGGCTCACCAGCGTGGGCGCCACCCTCCTCGGGATCGAACTGGCCGAGGAACTGCTCGCCGGCGGCGCCGCGGACCTGGCGGATCTGTCCGGCTCGGCAAAGTGACCGCAAGTCGAGAGGGCGCCAGCCCGTCGGTTGCGCCTGTCGCGTCGGTCGAGCCGGTCGAGACCCAGGGCGCGCTTGCGGGCCTGCGCGTGGCGGTTACCCGCAGTGCTGACCGGGCCGGCGGTTTGCTGTCGGCGTTGACGGATGCCGGTGCGGACCCGGTGCTGGTTCCGGTCATTGACTTTGAGGTTGGAGATCATGACGTACTGGGCGATGCCCTCCACCGGCTTGCCGCGGGGGAGTACCGCTGGCTCGTGATCAGCTCCATCACCACGGTGCGCGCGCTGAAGCAGTGGTGTGAGGGTGCCGAGACTTCGCTGGCTGAACTCATCCCCACCGGCACCAAAGTGGCCACGATCGGGCCCACCTCTGTTGCTGTTCTGCAAGCTGAGGGGGTCCATGCCGAGCTGGCGCCTCTCGACCTGCAGTCCGCGGCCGGGCTTGTCGCACTGTGGCCCCCCTTCCGTGCGGACGACGGCGGCAACGCGCGCGTGCTGCTGCCCCAGTCGAACCTTGCCGGGCCTGCCCTCGCCGACGGCCTGGCCGCGAAGGGCTGGACGCCCGAAACCGTCACCGCCTACAGGACGGTCGACTACCCCGCCACGGAGGGCATGCGCCTGACCGCCGTGCTCCACCGGGCGTCCCCGGGGCCTGCAAACCACCAGGCCAGCCACCCGCTGCTCACCCCCGCCCAGGCGGCGCGTGAGGTGCAGGAGGGGGCGATCAACGCCGTCGTCCTTGCCTCGGGAAGCGCGGCGCGCAGGGTCGCGGCAACCATGGCGCCGCTGCCGGATGCCTGCCTGGTCGTGGCGATCGGGCAGCCCACGCGGGCCGAGGCCGAGCGGCTGGGCCTGCGGGTCGCCGCCACGGCCGTTCACCCAACGCCCGCCGGCCTGGTGGCCGCACTGGCCGCCGCAGTCCAACAATCCACCCCCAGCAACCCAGGAGAGAGCACGTGAGCTTCCCCCAACACCGCCCCCGCAGGCTGCGCACCACCACGGCCATGCGCCGGCTGGTCGCCGAGCACCGGCTGGCGCCGGCCGAGCTGATCCTGCCCGTGTTCATCCGCGAAGGGCTCAGCGAACCTGCGCCGATCTCGTCGATGCCCGGGGTGGTGCAGCACACCACCCAGTCGCTCGTGGCCGCCGCCCGCGAGGCCGTGGAGCTGGGGCTCGGGGGGATCATGCTGTTCGGCATTCCCGCCGTCCGCGACGCCGCCGGCACCGCCTCCCTCGACCCGGAGGGCGTGCTGAATGCGGCCATCGCAAGCGTGCGGGCCGCCGTGGGCAACGAGCTGGTGGTCATGAGCGACCTCTGCCTGGACGAATTCACCGACCACGGCCACTGCGGGATTCTCGACGCCAACGGCGCAGTGGACAATGACGCCACGCTGGCCATTTATGCCCGGATGGGCGTGGCGCAGGCGAGGGCGGGCGCGCACGTGGTGGCGCCGTCGGGCATGATGGACGGCCAGGTGGGCGTGATCCGCCAGGCCCTGGACGCCGCCGGCTTCACCGACGTCGCGGTGCTGGCCTACGCCGCGAAGTACGCCTCCGCGTTTTACGGGCCGTTCCGCGAGGCCGTCGACTCCCAGCTCCAGGGCGACCGCCGCACGTACCAGATGGACGCCGGCAACCGCCGCGAGGCACTGCACGAGGTGGAGCTGGACCTGGCCGAAGGCGCCGACATCGTCATGGTCAAGCCCGCCATGAGCTACCTGGACATCCTGGCGGACGTGGCCGCCATGTCCCCGGTGCCGGTGGCCGCGTACCAAATCTCCGGGGAATACGCCATGATTGAAGCCGCGGCCGCCAACGGCTGGATCAACCGCCGCGCAGCCATCGAGGAGTCCGTGCTCAGCATCAAGCGGGCCGGCGCCACCATGATCCTGACCTACTGGGCGGCCGAGCTGGCCGGCTGGCTCCGCAGCAACTGACACTTCCGGCATTCTTCAAGCAAGGACCCCTTCATGACCAGTTCGCAGGAACTCTTTGACCGTGCCAAGACCCTCATGCCGGGCGGGGTGAACTCGCCCGTGCGCGCCTTCGGCTCCGTGGGCGGCACCCCCCGCTTCATGGTCAACGCCAAGGGCGCCTACCTGACCGACGCCGACGGCCGCGACTACGTGGACCTGGTCTGCTCCTGGGGCCCGGCGCTGCTGGGACACTCGCACCCGGACGTGCTCGCCGCGGTCCATGCCGCCGTGGACCACGGGCTGAGCTTTGGCGCGTCCACGCCGGCCGAAAGCGAACTCGCCGCCCTCGTGCAGGGGCGTGTGTCCGGCGTTGAACGCCTGCGCATGGTCTCCACGGGCACCGAGGCGACCATGACCGCGGTGCGCCTGGCCCGCGGCTTCACGGGGCGCGAGCTCATCATCAAGTTCGCCGGCTGCTACCACGGCCACCTCGACTCGCTCCTTGCCGCCGCCGGCTCCGGCCTGGCCACGCTGGCCCTGCCCGGATCCGCCGGCGTCACGGCCGCCACCGCCGCCGAAACCCTGGTCCTGCCCTACAACGACCTCGCCGCCGTCGAGGCCGCGTTCGCCGCGCACGGGGACCGCATCGCCGCCGTCATCACCGAGGCCGCGCCCGCCAACATGGGCGTCGTGACCCCGGCCCCCGGGTTTAATGCCGGGCTGTCCCGCATCACCTCCGGGCACGGCGCGCTGCTGATCCTGGACGAGGTCCTCACCGGCTTCCGGGTGGGGGCGGCCGGCTACTGGGGCCTGACCGGCGCTTCCGAGGGGTGGACGCCGGACCTGTTCACCTTCGGCAAGGTCATTGGCGGGGGACTGCCGACAGCGGCACTGGGCGGGCGCGCCGACGTCATGGACTGGCTGGCACCCCTGGGCCCCGTGTACCAGGCCGGCACGCTGTCCGGGAACCCGGTGGCCATGGCGGCCGGCGTGGCCACGCTGACCGCGGCCACGTCCGCCGTCTATGAGACCGTGGACGCGCGCTCGCTGGAACTGTCCGCCGCCGTCTCCGCGGCCCTGTCCGCCGAGGGCGTGGACCACTCGGTCCAGCGCGCCGGCAGCCTCTTCTCCGTGGCCTTCGGCACGTCCGCGTCGGGCGTCCGCAACTACGACGACGCGCAGGGCCAGGACGTGTTCCGCTACGCGCCGTTCTTCCATTCCATGCTTGATTCCGGGGTCTACCTGCCACCCAGTGTTTTCGAGGCCTGGTTCCTCTCGGCCGCGCACGACGACGCCGCCATGAACCGGATCTTCGACGCCCTGCCGGCGGCGGCCAGGGCGGCGGCCTCCGCCACGGCCTAGCCGAAGACTGTGTTGCAGTTGTTGGACTAAAACAACCCCAAAGTGCCACATGTGATCCAACGGCTGCAACACGGATTCGTCATGACGGAAATGAGCGCGTCGGAGTACAATTTTCGGCTATAGATTCCTCTCAACTAAGCCGCGTGGGCCATGCGCCAGTTCCAGAAGTTTCGCCCTTTGAAGTCCCTCGCCATCCTTGCCACACTCCTCGCCGCGATGCCGCTGGCGGGGGCGGCCACCGCCGCGGCACCGGCGTCGTTGGGGTGGACCACGCCGGCGCAGCACCTGGCCCACATGACGCTGCAGCAGCGGGTGGGCCAGCTGTTCATGGTTGCGGCCGGTGCCACCGGTGCCAGCCAGGCCACCATGAACGTGCTGAGCTGGGACCATGTGGGCAACGTCTACCTGGCCGGGCGAAGCTCCGCCGGGATCAATGCCACGGCGGCAGTTGTGCGGCGGATGACGAACACCGTTTCCACGGCGACGACGGACAATGAATATCTTGCCGTGGCCACCGACCAGGAGGGGGGCTACGTCCAGGTGCTCAGCGGCCCTGGATTCTCGAAAATTCCGACGGCGCTGGCCCAGGGCACGCTGTCCACGGCCACGCTGGAGGCGGACGCCAAAAACTGGGGGAACCAGCTGCGCTGGGCGGGCCTGAAGGTGGACCTGGCCCCCGTCCTTGACACCGTCACGCAGGCCTTTGCCCCGTCCAACGCCCCGATCGGGTACTACGACCGCGAATATGGGTACACCCCGGCGGCCGTCTCCGCCAAGGGCAACGCGTTCCTCGCCGGCATCAAGGCCGGCTACGTGATGCCCACGGTCAAGCATTTCCCCGGACTGGGCAGGGTCACCGGGAACACGGATGTGACGGGCAATGTCCACGACACCCAGACCACGATCAACGATCCCAACCTGTTGCCTTTCCAGACGGCCATCAACAACGGGGCGCGGTGGGTCATGGTCTCCAGCGCCTACTACGACAGGATTGATTCGCGCCCCGGCAAGATCGCGCCGTTCTCCACCGTGGTCATGGGCACCATGCTGCGGCACAACGCAGGGTTCACCGGAATCATCGTTTCCGACGACCTGTGCGGCGCCGCCCAGTTGGCTCCCTGGAGCTGGGCCGTGCGGGCCAACAACTTCATCAACGCCGGCGGCACCATGATCCTGTGTGCCAACCCCAACGCCGTCCCCTACATGTACGCCGCGGTGCTGCAGCTGGCCCAGCAGCGCCCCGACTTCCTGGCCAAGGTCAACGCCGCGGTGCTCACGATCCTCACGGTCAAGCACGGGCAGTAGCGGTCCGGGGCCACAATTCAGTACGGCGCGGACAACCCGCCGAACATGGGGAAGTGCTTGACATTCCTGGTCAGCAGCCGAGCGTCGAGCGAGATCGCAGTGGCTGCGATCACCAGATCCGCCGAATCGATGCCGCGGTTGCCGGGGAGCCAGCGACGCCCGAGTTCGCCAGCGATTTCAGCGATCCTCCCGTCCAACGGATGCCACGTGAAAGCACTGAACAGCGCCCGAGTGGCCTTCTCCTCCCGCTCGCGCATCCCGGCCAACACTTCCAATCTGACCACCTCGCTCGCGTGCAGCAAACCGGATCCACGCGATTCGTAGAGGGTCTGGGCGGCTGCAGGTTCCCCTCGGAGCAGATCAATTAAAATCGACGTGTCGACTACGACTGGCATCGCACAGTCGTGTCGCCCAGCCGGCGGCCGGAACGAAGGCGCTCGACGTACTTCTCACCGTCGATGTCCCGTCCATCCCACGCGCCGAGAGCGGCCTCGATGGCCCGGCGATCGTCATTGGCATCCAGTGTCATGGCCCGTCGCCTGATCGGCTCCGGGGAAACCAGCCGGGCAGACGCAATCGTGCCTTCAACGATATCGGGGGGCGTCGCGGTGGTGGCGCCGGCTAGAGGACGTCGGAGAGGAAGCCCTTCAAGCGCTCGGTTTTCGGCGCGCTGAAGAGCTCGTCCGGGGGTCCGGTCTCCACCACCACGCCGCCGTCCATGAACGTCACGGTGTCGGACACGTTGCGGCAGAAGCCCATCTCGTGCGTCACAACAACCATGGTCATGCCTCCCTTGGACAGGTCCGTCATGAGCGCCAGGATCCCCTTGACGAGTTCCGGGTCCAGTGCCGAGGTTGCCTCGTCAAAGAACATGACTTCCGGCTCCATGGCCAGCGCCCGGGCAATGGCCACGCGCTGCTGCTGCCCGCCGGACAGGTTGCCCGGCCGGGCATCGGCCTTGTGCTTCAGGCCCACCATGTCCAGCTGCTCGAGGGCCTTGGCGCGGGCCTGGTCCTTCGGCAGCTTCCGCAGCTTGTTCAGCGCAAGCGCCACGTTGTCCGCCACGGTCTTGTGCGGGAACAGGTTGAACTGCTGGAACACCATGCCGATGCGCCGCCGCAGCTCGTCCGGGTTGTCCGCCAGGACGGAGCGCTCGTCCAGCAGGATGTCGCCCGCATCGGGTTCGATCAGGCGGTTCATGACGCGCAGCAGCGTGGACTTTCCCGAACCCGACGGGCCGATCACGGAGGCCGTGGTGCCCCGCGGGACGTGCAGGTCGATCCCGCGCAGCACCTTGTTGGAGCCGAAGGCCAGGTGGATGTTCCGGGCCGTCAGGGACCCCGACTTGAATTCACTCATGGCCTAGGCGCCCTTTCCAACAACGGCGGCAACTTCATCGGGTTCAATCTTGGCGCGCTTGCCTTCGCGCATGCGCTTGTCCATGAAGTTCACCAGGTGGGTCAGCGGAATGGTCAGGACCAGGTACAAAACCCCGGCTGCGACCAGCGGCGAGAGGTTTCCGGTGTTGGCGGCCGCATCGTTGCCGATGCGGAAAATCTCACGCTGGCTGGACAGCAGGCCCAGCAGATAGATCAGGGACGAATCCTTGATCAGGGCAATCAGCTGGTTCACCAGCGCGGGCAGCACCCGCCGGATGCCCTGGGGGATGACCACCAGGATCATCGAGGACGTGTAGCTGAACCCCAGTGCGCGGGAGGCCTCCAGTTGCCCCCTGTCGACGCTTTGAATGCCGGAACGGAAGATTTCCCCAATGTACGCCGCGGCCATCAAGGTCAGCGCCGCGATCCCCAGGGGGAACGGGTTGGTGCTGCCGGTCAGAATCCTGATCACCGGGCCGAATCCCAGGCCGATCAGCAGGATGGTCAGGATGGCCGGCAGACCGCGGAAAATGTCCGTGTAGATACGGGCGATCCACCGGGGGATGGGGTTCCGCGAGATGCCCATGACGGCCAGGACCAGGCCAAGAATGCAGCCGAGTACGGCCGACGATACGGCCAGGATGAGCGTGTTCGGCAAACCGACTGTGAGCATCTGGGGGATGACGCCCCCCATGGCCTGCCAGTCGAAAAACGTCTTAAGGAGCTGCTGGAGTGCGTCCATAGATTAGCCCTTCGGGACTGTGACGGCCTTGGAGCCCGGTGACCAGGTTGCGGGGGTCTGGCGGTCCGGGTACCACTGCTTGGTCAGCTTGGACCAGGTGCCGTCGGCAATCACCGCGTCAAGGGCGGAGTTCAGCGCATCGATCAGCGGCTGGTTCTCCTTGTTCACGGCATAGGCGGTGAAGTTCTGCGTGTTGACCACGGACTCGGCGATGACCGTGCCGTCGCCGGGCTTGACCTGGCCGGTGGCCTGCTGCGACGGGGCAACCCAGGCGTCAACCTGGCCGTTCTTCAGGTTGGCGTAGGCGGTGTTGTAGTCCGAGAAGCGGACCGGTTCCATTTTCAGGGTGTTGGTGACGTAGTCGTCCTGCACGGTGCCCTGGACCACGGCGATGCGCGTGCCGGCCTTGAGGTCCTTGAAGCCCTTGATGGCCGAGTCCTTCTTGGCAACCACGGCCATGTAGCCGAAGTCGTAGCCGTTGGAGAAGCCGACCGACTTGCGGCGGGCGTCCGTCGTGGAGATCGAGGAGGAGCCGACGTCGAACTGCTTGTTGGCAACCTGGGAGAGCAGGGCGGCGAAGTCGGTGGACTTGAACTCCACCTTCAGGCCCAGCTTGGCCGCCATGGCGCGCAGCAGTTCATTGTCGTATCCGGTGAACTTGCCGGACTTGTCGATGAAGATGTTCGGCGGGGCGTCGGAGAGCGTGCCGACCGTGAGGGTGCCTGGGGTGATCAAGCCCAGCGCGGCCTTGTCAATCTTGTCCAGGGCGGTGACGTCCTTGGTGGTGTACTTGTCCAGGGACTGCTGGTCGCTTCCGGCCAGGGCATTCGTCGGCTTGGAGGAGCTGGTGGCACCGGTGCCGCCGCCGCAGGCGGCCAGCGAAAAGGCCAGTGCAACCGCCACGGGCACGGTGGTGAGCCACTTCAGGGCAGAATTCTTCATTACGCGATCACTTTCATTGCAGGTACCCGGCATCGACAAGGACGACGGCCGGGTTTCAGGGGCGCGGGGAGCCCTCGCAAAGGCCCGCACGAGCGGCATAGCAGAGCTCTACCCGCGGAACTAAATTATGTCATCGGGGCGGCAAATGTGGCGCGTGCGAACAAATGCTTAACAAAAGTGTCATTCATGGAAGAAATGATTGATCATCTGGGGCGGCGGCGGGCACAGCCCGGGCCCAGCGGTGCGCCGGCCGCACGACAGGCGCGGCCCCGCAACGGCGAAGGCTGTTAATTCCCTGTGTGATTTAGCTCATGCGTCCGGCGCGGGCACCGCCGCCGCCCGGACGCAGCCCCGGCGGCCTACGGCAACACCGGCCAGTCGCCCTCAATGACGGCCGCCGGGTCCTTGACCCGGCGCAGGTACTGCTGGAAGTCAGCCGCCTGCTCGCGGGCCCACCCCACCTGGGCGGCGTGGAGCTCGGCCAGCTCCAGGCGCAGGGCGCTGTATTTGGCGGCGAGGGCGTCGGCCAGCCGGAGCGTGGCCTCGGCGTCGGCCGCGGAGGTGTGGGCGTCGTCGAGCGGGATTCCGTATTCCTCGCACAGGGCCACCAGCGTGCGGCTGCCCTTGCGGAACCTGTCCACATGCTTGTTGCAGATGAAGGGGTCGATGACCGGCGCCGGGGTGATGGCCGCCAGGCCGTGGCGGCGGGCCTCGTTGGCCAGGACCGTGAAGTCGTAGCTGGCATTGAAGGCGATGACGGGAATCTGGTTTTGGAACAGGGTGGCGAGGACGGCACCAATTTCCGCCGTCACCTCATCCGCCGGCCGGCCATTGGCGCGGGCGTGGGCCGTGCTGATGCCGTGGATGGCGGCAGCCTCCTCCGGGATGTCCACGCCCGGGTCGGCGAGCCACTCGTGGGTGTCCGCCACCGCGCCGGATTCGTCCACCATCACGATGGACGCGGTCACTATCCGGGCCTCGCGGGGGTCCTTGCCCGTGGTTTCCAAGTCAAACGCGGCCCGGGGGTGCATGTTCCAGCTAGTCATGCCCCAACGCTACCTGCTGCCACCGACACGAAAGCCGCCATGGCCGTGCGCCGGGCGGGCCTGTGGAGAACTACGCTGGAACCATGCGTGCTGAGTATGTTGAAGCGGTCCTGGACGTGGTGGAGCTCATTCCGGCCGGGCGGGTGCTTTCCTACGGCGACGTTGCCGCGCTGCTGGAGCGCGGCGGCCCCCGGCAGGTGGGGTCCGTCATGTCCCACCACGGCTCGGCCGTGCCCTGGTGGCGGGTGATCCGGGCCGGGGGCCAGCCCCCGTCGTGCCACGACGCCGGCGCCCTGGTGCACTACCGCGAGGAAGCCACCGAACTGCGCGGGGACACCGGCGGCGGGCACCCCTCGTGGCGGGTCCACATGGCGGCGGCCCGCTGGAACCCCACGGAGACAGACTTTGACCGCATTGACGCCATAGCCGCGCGGCTGCACGCCGCGGAAGGGCCCCTGCAGCCCCGTCCGGCTGAAATGTCGGAGCCCCGTGGTGGACTCGGGGCATGAGTTCCCCCAATCATCCGCCCGCCCCGAACCGCCTGCCCCGACTGACACTTGTGGCGCCCGCGGCCTCGCTCCGCCCGGCACCGGACCTGAGCCCGGACCAGCAGCCCGTGGTGGGGCTGGCCCCCGGTTCCGGCCCCGTGCTGGTCTGGGGCGCCCCGGGCACGGGCAAGTCCACCGTCCTGGTGGAGGCCGCGGTCAAGCGGATGGAGCACGACGGCGTTGATCCCGCAGGTGCCCTCCTGCTGGCCCCGTCGCGGCTGGCGGCGGCGCGGCTGCGCAACGCGTTCAGCGCGCGCCTCACCAGGAGCCTGAGCACGTCCCCGGCACGGACCTGGTCCTCCTATGCCTTTGACCTCCTGCGGCGGGCCAAGGTGGAGGGCCGCATGCCGCACATCGAGGGCCCGCCGCGCCTCATGAGCGGCCCGGAGCAGGACCTCATCATCAAGGACCTGCTGGCCGGGCACCGGCTGGGGCTGGGCGCGGCGCCGAACTGGCCGGCCGAACTGGCCGAGGCCCTGGACACACGCGGCTTCCGGCAGGAAATCAGGCAGTTGTTTGACCGCGTCATAGAATACGACGTCGTCCCGGAGGAGCTGGCCCGCCTGGGCCGGGAGCTCGGCCGGGCGGACTGGGCTGCTGCCGCCTCGCTCTACGCCGAGTACCGGGATGTGGTGGACTGGGGCAAGTCCGGCTCCTTCGACCCGGCCGGCATCATCACGGCCGCCGCCACGCTTCTGAAGAACGACGCCGAATTCCTCGCCCGGGAGCGCGCCCGCCTCCAGCTGATCCTGGTGGACGACATCCAAGAGGCCGGCCGCTCCGTCCACGACCTCCTGGCGCTGGTGGGGCGGGGCAGGGACATCCTGGTCACCGCCTCCCCGGACACCGTGGTGCAGGGCTTCCGCGGCGCCCGGCCGGACCTGGTGGGCTCGCTGCGCGACACCCTGTCCGACGGCCACGCGCCGGTCACCGAATTCACACTCTCCACGTCCCACCGCATGACCCCGGAACTCGCCCACGCCTGGTCCGCCGTGGCCGAACGGATCTCCCAGGCCCGCGGCGGGCAGCGGGCGCGCGTGCTGGCCTGGCCGGCGGCGCCGGACACCCGGGACGGCACAGCCCAAAACGGCCAGCCACCCAAGGCGCCGGAAGACACCCCGGCCGGGGGGCCGGCGTCGGACGCCACCCAGGAGGGCGGCGTCAGTGCACACGTGGTGGCTTCCGAAGTCCATGAGCTGCGCCTGGTGGCCGAGCGCATCCTGCACCTGCAGCACCTGGCCGGGCACCGGCTGGGCGAGATCGCCGTCATTGTGCGCACGGGATCGGCCTTGGCCGGGCTGCAGCGGTACCTGAGCGGCCTGGGCATCCCCGTCAAGGTGCCCGTGGCCGAGAACCCGGTCCGCGACGAACCTGCCGTCCGGCCGCTGCTGGAGGCGTTCCGCGTGGCGCTGGACCCTGACGTGCTGGATGCGGAGCTGGCCGTGTCGCTGCTGACGTCGCGCCTGGGCCGTTCCACGGCGCTGCACCTGCGCCGGCTGCGGCAGGCGCTGCGCCAGCAGGAACTCGGCGCCGGCGGCGGCCGGGCCAGCGACGAACTGCTGGCCGAGGCGCTCGCGAACCCGGAAAAGCTGGCCCCCCTGGGCTGGGAGGCCCAGAACGCGGGCCGGATTGCGGCCATGCTGGCCGCCGGGAAGCAGTCAGTGGCCGAGCCCGGCGCGAACGCGGAGACGGTGCTGTGGGCCCTGTGGGAGGCCTCGGACTGTTCGGGCACGTGGGAGGCGCAGGCCCTGCGCGGCGGGCCCACGGGCATCCGTGCGGACCGCGACCTGGACGCCGTCATGGCCCTGTTCCAGACCGCGGAACGGTATGTGGACCAGCTGCCCGGCTCCACCCCGCGCCAGTTCCTGGAATACCTGCTCAGCCAGGAGCTGCCCATGGACACCCTGGCGGCCCGGGCCCAGCGCGCCGACGCGGTGGAAATCCTGACGCCCGCCAGCGCGGCCGGGAGGGAGTGGCCCGTGGTGATTGTGGCCGGGCTCCAGGAGGGCGTGTGGCCCAATACCCGCCTGCGCGGCGAGCTGCTGGGCAGCCAGTTCCTGGTGGACGTGCTGGAGCGCGGCCCGCTGGCGGCGCGCCAGGTGGACCCGGCTGCGCGGCTGCGCGACGTCCGCTACGACGAACTGCGCAGCTTTGCCGCCGCCATCTCCCGGGCGGGACGGCGGCTGATCCTCACCGGGGCCTCCGGCCACGACCTCCAGCCCTCGCAGTTCCTGGACCTGGCCGCCCCCTACGTTCCCGTGACCGATTCCGGCGGCGAGTCCCAGTACCCCGTCCGCCCCGTTGAACAGGTACCCCGGCCCATGACGCTGCGCTCGCTCGTGGCGGAGCTGCGCCAGGAATCGGAGATGCACGCCGATCCCGAGGCCGCCCGCATGCTGGCCGCCCTGGCTGCCGAATCCGTGCCCGGCGCGGCACCCGAACAGTGGTGGGGGCTGCTGCCGCTGAGTACCGACGCGCCCATCGTGGCCGACGGCGACCCCGTGACGGTCTCGCCGTCGAAGGTGGAGGCGGTGCTGAAGTCCCCCCTGAACTGGTTTGTGAAGGCCGCCGGGGGAGAGGCCGCCACGGACTTTGCCCGCAGCCTGGGCACCCTCATCCATGCCATCGCCGAGCAGATCCCGGAGGGCGCGGGGCACGAATATCTCGAGGAGCTCGAACGCCGGTGGCCGTCCCTCGGCATGGGGGACGGCTGGGAGGCGGAGAAGGACTACGAGCGGGCCCAGGAGATGCTGCGCAAGCTGGCCCAGTACGTGGTGGACGCCCGGCAGCAGGGCCGCACACTCATCGGCGTCGAGCTCGACTTTGACGTGGAAATTCCCGCGGACGGGCGCACGGCCCGGCTGCGCGGCCAGGTGGACCGGCTGGAGGCCGACGCGGGGGGAGGGCTGGTGGTGGTGGACCTGAAAACCGGGCGGACCAAGCCCACCCAGAAGGAAATCGCCACGCACCTGCAGCTCGGCGCCTACCAGGCCGCCGTGCTGGCCGGGGCGTTCCGGGTGGAGGCCGCCGCGGCGGGCATCCCGGACCCGCGTCCCGGCGGTGCCGCGCTGCTGCCGCTGGGGGACGGGACCAAGGCCGTGAAGACCCAGGACCAGCCCGCCCTGGCGCCGGGCGCCGACGACTGGGCGACGCCCGAGGTCCTGCGCGCCGCGCACCTCATGGCGCAGGCCGCGTTCCCGGCCCGCCACGGCGCCGACTGGACCGAACGCAGCGGCTGCCCGCTGCCCACCATCTGCCCGTTGTGCCGCGAAGGAAAGCAGGTCACCGAATGAGCGGAGCCCCTGAGGGCGGCACTGTCCTGGACCCCTTGTTGAGCCCCCGTGAGCTGGCGGAGCTCCTGGGACAGTTCCCGCCCACGACGGAACAGGCAGCCATCATTTGCTCACCCCTGGAGCCGCTGCTGGTCATTGCCGGCGCCGGCTCGGGAAAGACCACCACCATGGCGGACCGCGTGGTGTGGCTGGTGGCCAACGGCCTGGTGCGGCCCGAGGAAATCCTCGGCGTCACCTTCACCCGCAAGGCCGCCGGCGAGCTCGCCTCGCGCATCCGCGGCCAGCTGGCCAAGCTCGGCACCCTGGCGCGCTCCGGCGTCGTGCAGCTGGCGCCCGCCGCCGCAGCCCGCGACGCCCTGGAAGCAAAGGTCTCCACGTACCACTCCTACGCCAGCGGGATCGTCACCGACTACGGCCTGCGCCTGGGCATTGAGCGCGACGCCGTGGTGCTTGGCGCCGCCGAGGCCTGGCAGCTCGCCAGCGACGTGGTCGAGGCGCACGACGGCGGCCACCAGCACTTCACGGCCGCGAAGTCCACGCTGATCCAGTCCGTCATGGACCTGGCCGGCGAGTGCGCCGAGCACCTCCAGGACCCCGCGCACGTGCGGGCCGAGCTGGACGCCTGGGTGGCCGGCTTCCAGGCCCTGCCCTACCTCGACGGGACGGCCAAGCCGCGCAGCCAGGCCGCCGAAAGGCTGATGGACACGCTGCGCACCCGCGGCACCGTGGTGGACCTGGTCCAGCGCTACGCCGCGGCCAAGCGCCGCCGCAACGCCCTGGACTACGGCGACCTCGTGGCGCTCGCGGCCCGGATCGCCGCCGAGGTCCCGCACGCGGGGCAGATGGAGCGCCAGCGCTTCAAGGTGGTGCTGCTGGATGAATTCCAGGACACCTCCCACGCCCAGCTGCAGCTCTTCGCCCAGCTCTTCGGCGGCGGCCACCCCGTCACCGCCGTCGGCGACCCCCACCAGTCCATCTACGGCTTCCGCGGCGCCTCCGCCGGACAGCTCTTCCGCTTCCCGGAAATCTTCCGCAGGCAGGACGGCGGCCGGGCGCCGACAGCCGAGCTCACCATTGCGTGGCGCAACTCCGCGCGCATTCTGGCGGCGGCCAACGTCATGTCCGCCGAGCTCACGGCCGCGCAGGAACGCAAGTCCAACGCCCGGCTCGCGGCCGGGCTGACGGAAGCGGAGCGGGCCGCGGCCGGACCGCGGGTGGCGGTGTCGCCCCTGCAGGAAAAGCCCAACGCCCCGGACGGCGAGGTTGCGCTGGCCCGCTTCGATACGGCCCTGGCCGAGGCCGAGGCCATCGCCGCGGAAATCCTGGACCGCAAGGGCGACTTCACGCCCCGACGCGGCGCCCAGGGCGCCATGACGGTGTCCGTGCTGTGCCGCCGGCGGGCACAGTTTGCTTGCTTCCAGTCCGTTTTCGACGCCCGCGGGATCCCCTACGAGATCGTGGGCCTGGGCGGCCTGCTGTCCACCCCGGAAATCGTGGACCTGGTGGCCACGCTGAGGGTCATTGCCGATCCCGGGCGCTCGGATTCGCTCATGCGCCTGCTGACAGGCGCCCGCTGGCGGATTGGCCCGGCGGACCTCATGGCCTTCGCCGACTGGTCCCGGTACCTGGCCCGGCGCCGGGAATGGGCGGCGAAGAACCGCCTGGCATTTGGCGCCTCGGTGATTCACGGGGACGGGCCGGACGGCGACACGCCGGAGCCGCCCGAAGGCGCGGTGGTGACGTCCGACGTCGTCGATTCCGCGTCGCTGGTGGAGGCGCTGGACTACCTCAGCCCGGACTTCTGGCCCGAGTCCGCCCGGCCGCTGACCGACACGGCGCGTGCGCGGCTGCTGGGCCTGCGCGACGAGCTGCGCGTCCTGCGCAGCTTTGTGGGCGACGACCTCAGCAACCTGATCGGCGTGGTGGAGCGGACCATGTTGCTGGACATAGAGCTGGCGGCCAAGCCCGGCTCCAGCATCCACCACGCCCGTCGCAACCTCGACGCCTTCGCCGATGCCGCGGCCACGTTCATGCAGGCCGCCGAACGCGTGGACCTGACGGCGTTCCTGGCCTGGCTGGAGACGGCGGAGTCGGAGGAGGGCGGCCTGGAAATGGCGGCCGTCGAGGCCAACCCGGACGCCGTGCAGCTGCTCACCGTGCACGCCTCCAAGGGGCTGGAATGGGACGTGGTGTTTGTGCCCGGCATGAACGCCGGCGCGTTTCCCAGCGCTAAGGCCGACCGGTGGACCACAGGCGCCAAGTCGCTGCCGTGGCCGCTGCGCGGGGACCGGGAGGACCTGCCGGCGTGGGACACGAACGTGCCGGACGTCAAGACCCTGCTGGAGCACGAAAAACTGTTCGCCGACGACGTGAAGCTCCATTCCGAGGAGGAGGAGCGGCGGCTCGCCTATGTGGCCTTCACAAGGGCCCGTGACTTCCTGATGTGCAGCGCCACGGTGTGGGGCAGTGCCAGGGCGCCGCTGGAACCGTCGCTGTTCCTGGCGGAACTGCTGCCGCTGGCCTCCGGCGCCGCCCAAAGCGCCAGCCTGGGGCCGTGGGCCGACGACCCCCAGGACGGAGCCGAGAATCCTGTCAGTGCCGGCGAGGAAACCGCCGAGTGGCCCTATGATCCACTGAACGGGCCCGTCATCACCGGGCAGGCCGGGGCCGCCGCCCGGGCCGGCCGCCGGGACAACGTGGAGGCGTCTGCAGCCGCCGTCCTGGCCGCCTCCGTTGAGGTTGGAGATGACGGCCCCTCCTCCGTTGAGGTTGGAGATGATCACCGCTCCGTCCCCGGACCCGTGCCTGGGCCAGGGAACCCTCGCTCGTGTGGGTCCTTGTCCCGTGAGGTTGGGACCGCTGCCTTTCTCGCGGCGAATCCGCGGTGGGGACGGGAAACCGCCGTGCTGCTCGCGCAGGAAAAGGTCGAATCGGACCAGCTGCGGGTGGAGCTGCCGCCGCACATCTCCGCCTCCCGCCTGGTGTCCCTGGGTGAGGACGCGGAGAAGGTCACCCGGGCCATGCGCCGTCCGGTGCCCACCAAGCCGGGGATGGCTGCCCGCAAGGGCACCGCCTTCCATGCCTGGATCGAGGAATACTTTGGCGCCACCGGCCAGCTGGACCTCGACGAGGCTCCCGGCGCCGACGCCTACGTTGACGAGGCTTACGGCCTGGCGGAGATGCAGGAGACCTTCAAGAACTCGGCCTGGGCAGGCCGGACCCCGGCGGAACTGGAGGTGCCGATCGAAACGCGCGTGGCCGACGTCGTGGTCCGCGGGCGCATTGACGCCATCTTCCGGGACGACGACGGCGGCTGGGACTTGATCGACTGGAAGACCGGCAAGGTGCCGTCCAAGGCGCTGCTCGCGGTGCGCGGGGTTCAGCTGGCCGTGTACCGGCTGGCCTGGTCGAGACTGAAGGGCGTTCCGCTGGAACAGGTGCGGGCGGCGTTCTACTACGTGGGACAGGACAAGCTGATAAGGCCCGTGGACCTGGCCGGGCAGGAGGAGCTCGAAGCGATCGTCACCAACGCCTACACGTCCGCCGGTTGATCTGCGCCACCCGATCGAGCGCGTCGAGGCCCGCAAGCTGCGCCTGTTGCACAACGTCGGCGGGCGCCCTCCGCCGGGGCCGGCGGAGGGGACGGGACGGCGCCATGCAGCCGCAGGGCCCCGACACTTGAGGAAGTACAGTTCCTGCAGCCGCCAATGCGCGTTGTGTCGGCCGCTTGCGGACACCCCACGCAGGCTGGCGGCAGAGACTTGGCGTCAACTGCCCGGGGGAGTCTTGAGCGGAATGACCTTCATGGCCGTCGTGTCGAGGTCCTCGGCCGAGCCGGCGGCCGGACCGTCGTCAGGCCTGGAGGCCACCGTAGTCGCCGGTTCGGCGGCGGGTGCGGCGCCGGCGTCGTCCTCCCCGGGCCCGCCCACCGCGGCCTGGGTCCCGGCGCCTTCACGACCCGCCACCGGAATGGCACCCGTGGCGGCCCCGCCGGCGTCGTCCGCTTGGGTCCCGGCCGTCTGGGTCTCGGCGGGCTTGACCACCGGAATGGCACCCGTGGCGGCCTCACCGGCGTCGTCCGCTTGGGCCTGGACGGGCTCGACCACCGGCGCGGGTTCGGTGCTGATGGGCTGGCCGCCGTGGGCATCGATGTCCGCCTTGAGCGTGGCCAGCATGCTTTGGGCGTCTTCCACCATGCGCGCGGAGTCCGCGGCAACACCCTTGACCAGCCACTGGGCCAGGGCAAACTCCGCGCTCAACGCGGCCCGGCGCAGCAGGTGCGGGTCCGGGGTTTCGTGGCGGGCGGCCGCGTACGACTGCATGACGGTGTCCACGAAGGTGGGGTCGTTGATGGCAACAAGCCAGGCGAAGTCGTCCGCGGGGTCGCCCACGTGCAGGTCGGTCCAGCCCATGACGGCGGTGACGTGCGGACCGTCGAGCAGGATGTTGTCCTCGTGCAGGTCGCCGTGGACCACTGAGGCGTTGAAGCGCCACAGGGCCACGTCCTCCATGGCGTGTTCCCACCGCAGCAGCAGCGACGGCGGGATCTTGCCCGTGGTGGCGGCCTGGTCCAGTTCGTTCAGCTTGCGCTGGCGGAATTCGTTGGCCGTGTAGCTGGGCAGGTCCGCGCGGGTGACCAGTTCCTGCGGCAAGTCGTGGATCGCCGCAATGGCGGCACCGATTTCCAGGGCCAGCGCGGCGCCTCCGGCGGCCAGTTCCTCCACGGATTCCGGCTTGCCGGCAATGTGCGAGTAAACAAAGGTGATGAGTTCGCCCTGGCGGACCGTCCCGGCGACGGTGGGCAGCAGGAAGGGCAGCTCGGCCCGGATGGCGGGGGAGAAGGCCCGCAGGACCTGGCGTTCGGTCTCCAGCCGCGCGCTGGCCTCCACATGCTTGGGTGACCGCACCCGCCACCGCCGGTTCTCGGAATCGACCAGCAGTGCGGAGCTGAAATCGGCTGCATCGTCGGGTTCGGGCCCAAACGCCGTCACGATCAGTCCGGGCACGGCGGCGCTGGCGATGGCGGCCAGTTCGATTGCAGTCATTCGTCTCACCCCTCCACCGTAGAGTGCCAAGCTGGCAACTGTCTGCGGTTGCGGCGGCGAGTCGTGAGATGCCGCGCCGGCCTCCACCATGCCCCGTCCACAGGTCCGCGGCGCCGAATGTAAAATCCATGCCGGACTGCGTACGGTAGAACCATGATCCAAGCTTTGCCGTCCGCCGCAGCCGCGCTCGAGAGAAACTGCGAACAGCGCAGCGAATCCGGTTACCTGGACAAGGTGCAGGGCGGCCCCGGCCACCGCATCGTCCTCTTCAGGGGCGGCCGCGCCCTGATGGACGCTAACGGCCTGGCCTATCTCCGCCCCGCGGACGCCGGCGGCCACCTGCCTGCCGGTGCCGTGACCGTGTACCTTGGCAGGACGCTGGCGGGCGGAAACCCGCAGCTGCCCGAGGGGACGGACCTCGTCCTGAAGGTCTTGGCGGACGACGCCGGGGACCTCTCCTGGGTGCCCGGGGGCACCTTCTTCTCCGGGTACCGTGACGTGGGCGATTCGCTCGGGGCCGGGGATGCGGCCGTATTCATCGAGGCGCAGGCCGTGGCCAACTGGCACACGAGCCACCGCTTCTGCCCGCGCTGCGGAGCTGCCACCACCCCCGAGCAGTCGGGCTGGATGCGGCGCTGCACGGCCGACGGCTCCGAACACTTCCCCCGCACCGACCCCGCCGCCATCGTGGCCATTGTGGGCGCAGACGACAGGATTCTACTCGCCAGCAATTTCGCCTGGGAGGGCAACCGCTACTCCACGGTGGCCGGTTTTATCGAGGCCGGCGAGAGCGCCGAGCAGGGAGCCGTGCGCGAGATCGCCGAGGAGGTGGGCGTCCACCTGCACACCACGCACTACGTCGGATCACAGGCCTGGCCGTTTCCGCGCTCGCTCATGATCGGCTTCGTGGCCCACACGGATGACGCCGTGGCCGTGCCGGACGGCACCGAGGTCCGGGAGGCCCGCTGGTTCAGCCGCGGTGAGCTGCAGGCCGCGGTGCTCAGCGGCGACGCTGTCATCTCCCGGCGGCTGTCCATAGCAAGGGCACTCATTGAACACTGGTTTGGCGGCCCCATTCTCGAGCCCGGGGACGCGCTGGACCATGCCCCGGCGGGCGGCCGGGCGTGAGCTACGATCCACGCCAGGCCGGCTTGCCGGTGATGGATGAACGCACCGCCGAGGAACGCATCCTGGCCGGGCTCGACGACGAACAGCGCACCGTCGCCACGACGCTCACGGGCCCGCTGTGCGTTCTGGCCGGGGCCGGCACCGGAAAGACCCGCGCCATCACGCACCGGATTGCCTACGGCGTCCACACCGGCGTCTACAATCCCAACCGCCTCCTCGCTGTCACGTTCACCGCACGGGCGGCCGCCGAAATGCGCACCCGGCTGCGGGACCTCGGCGTGGGGACGGTGCAGGCGCGCACCTTCCACGCCGCGGCACTGCGGCAGCTGCAGTATTTTTGGCCGCACGCCGTCGGCGGCCAGCTCCCGGGCCTGCTCGAACACAAGGCACAAATCATTGCCGAGGCAGCCCGCAGGCTGCGCCTGCCCACGGACCGCGCGGCCATCCGCGACCTCGCCTCGGAGGTTGAATGGGCCAAGGTCTCGATGCTCACGCCGGAGACCTACCTGACCCAGGCCCAGGACAGGGGTGAGCCGGGAGGCCTGGACAAGCTCGCGGTCGGACGCCTTTTCCAGGCGTATGAGGACGTCAAGGCGGACCGTAACCTCATCGACTTTGAAGACGTCCTGCTGATCACCGTCGGCATCCTGCAGGAAGACCCCCGCGTGGCGGCCACCGTCAGGGAACAGTACCGGCACTTTGTGGTGGACGAATACCAGGACGTGTCCCCGCTTCAGCAGCGCATGCTGGACCTGTGGCTGGGCGGGCGCGAGGAACTGTGCGTGGTGGGCGACGCCAGCCAGACCATCTACTCCTTCACGGGTGCCACTCCCCGGCACCTGCTGGACTTCCCGGCCCGCTACCCGGCGGCCAACGTGGTCAAGCTGGTCCGCGACTACCGGTCCACGCCACAGGTGGTGGGACTGGCCAATTCGCTGTTGGCGAACCGACGCAGCGGCGGCTTTGCGGCCGACGCCCTGTGGTCGGCGCCGCTGGAACTGCTGGCGCAACGCCCCAACGGCCCGTCTCCCGAGTTCCTGGAATGCACGGACGACGAGGCCGAGGCCTCCGCCGTTGCGGCCCGCATCAAGATCCTCATCGACCACGGCACCCCGGCCAGTGAAATCGCCGTCCTCTTCCGCACGAACGGACAGTCGGAAGCCTATGAGCAGGCCCTGTCCGGCGCCGGGGTCGGCTATCAGCTGCGCGGCGGGGAGCGGTTCTTTGCCCGGAAGGAAGTCCGCGACGGCATCCTGCAGCTGCGCGCTGCTTCCCGTGCGGCCGAGGACGAGCCGCTGGGGCAGCTGGTCCGGGACATCCTGGGCAACCTGGGCTGGCAGGCCGGGGCGCCCACGGCGGGCGGGGCGGTGCGCGAGCGCTGGGAGTCGCTGTCGGCCCTGGTGGCGCTGGCGGACGACCTCGTGGCTTCCCGGAGCACGCCGGAACACACCTTCTCGGTGGTGGATTTTGTGGCCGAGCTGACGGAGCGCGCCTCCGCCCAGCACGCGCCCACCGTCCAGGGGGTGACGCTGGCGTCGCTGCACTCGGCCAAGGGCCTGGAATGGGACGCGGTGTTCCTGGTGGGCCTGAGCGAGGGACTGATGCCCATTTCCTTCGCGGACAGCCCCGAAACGGTGGACGAGGAGCGGCGGCTGCTGTACGTGGGCATCACCCGTGCCCGGGAATTCCTGAACTTTTCCTGGTCCACGGCCCGCACGCCCGGGGGACGGGCCAACCGCAGGCCGTCGCGCTTCCTCGACGGGCTGCGTCCCAATTCCGTGGGCGGCGGCCCCACCGGGCCGCGGCAAGCTGCGTCCCGCAAGCCCCGCAAGACGGCGTCGCCGTCGGTGTGCAGGGTATGTGGCAAGGTCCTCACCACCGGCGCCGAGCGCAAGATCGGCCGCTGCTCCACCTGCCCCGCGGGTTACGACGAGGCCGTCTTTGAAGAGCTGCGCGCCTGGCGGCTGAAGGAGGCCACGGCGGCGGAGGTGCCGGCCTTTGTGGTTTTTACCGACGCCACGCTCATGGCGATCGCGGAGGCCGCGCCGCAGGACCTGCAGGCGCTCTCCGCCCTGCCGGGCGTGGGTCCGTCAAAGCTGGAGCGCTACGGCGCGGCGGTGCTGGAAATCGTTTCCAGCACCTGACGCTGCAGCTGGCAGCCGCAGTCCGGGTGCGCCGCAAACTCCTCCCTGCTCCAGCGGCCGTTGTCCTGGTGGAAGGTGAGGACGGCGGACCAGGCGCTGGGTCGGTTGACGGCGTCCAGGAACAGCAGCGCCTGGGCCGCCGCGGTGCCGGCCAGGGCTGTTGACAGGGCGGCATCCTCCAGCCTGTGCGGCTGGCTGCCGGGCGCGGTCCGGCCGTCCGCCGCGAGCTGCTCGCAGACCTGAAGCCATTGGGGATCGTTGGCGCCGCGGTGCCGTTCCACGCACTCGGCGCAGGCCGTGTCGCCGGGCAGGACCAGGGGCCCCACGGTGCCGTCCTGCTCGCGGACAAGCACAAAAAGGTGGGGCCTGTCGGTGCTCATGAAGCGGGCCGCCTTTTCCGCGCCGACGGCGTCGTGTGCCACGACGACGGCCAGGTCCAGGCAGCGCATGTCCGGGCCGCCCGTGCCGCCGTCGTGCAGTATGTGCGCGTGGCAACCCGGATCCAGCGCCAGCAGGTGCCTGCGGGCGGCCGCCGACCTCGCCAGCCCGATGTCGGCGAGCCGGAAGGAGCCCGGACTGACGTCGGCGGCGGTGACGGGCGTGTCGTCCTCCAGCAGGATGGTCCCCACGCCTGCGCTGGCCAGCACCAGCGCCAGCGCCGCACCCGTTCGCCCAAGTCCCATGACGTGCACCACACCGCGTTCACGCCTGTCCATGTAGCCCCGGCTCGGGCCCCGGTGCAGGCCCAGCAGGGAGGAATGCTCCGGGCGCAGCCGCTCCGCCCGGAATCCATGCGTCCCCAGCTCGGAATCACCGACCAGGAATCCGCGCAGCTTGGCACAGATCTCCGCGGCCCGGGGCTCCCCGAGGCCGCAGGCCGTGGCGGCGGCCAGCGCCCCGCCGTCCGGAACGCCCCTGCGCAGGGCCTCGATGAAGAGCAGGTCTGCCGGCTGGAGCCCGTCGATGATGGTGCCGCCGGGCCCCACTCCGACTTGAATGCTGCCGGCGCCCCTGGCGACCAGCCGCAGTCCGGGGTTGATGGTTGTCACAGCCGCCTCCCAAGGGTCCGTGGCCGGGGCAGTGCCGCCGCGGCCATCCCCCTTGATCCTGGCACGTCGGACAAGTCCCCGCTCGAAGTTTTCCACAGGCCGCGGTTGTCCACAGCACGTGGCGCCCGGCTCGATTTTCGCCGGCGCCCCGTTGTACCGTCGACTCATGTCAGAAAAGTTTGCACCGGCACACCAGGATCCCCGGCGGACGCCGATTGGGCGCGGCACGCCCGGGCCGCTGGGCGACTCGCTCTCCGTGCACCGTGCGTCCAACGGGGCCGCCGTGGTGGTGCGGCGCACCCGGCGCCGCAAGAGCGGCATCGCAGCCTTCTGGGAGAAGGGCCGCGCCGTCATTGCCGTGCCCTCGCGGCTGAGCCTTGAAGACGAGCAATATTGGGTTCCGCACATGGTCTCACGGCTGGAAGGGGACACACGCGCCAAGGCGGCGGGGAGGCGCGGGCGCACCCCCGCCGGCGACGACGCGCTCATGCGCCGCTGCCTGGACCTCTCCGCAAGGTACCTGGGCTCGCGGGCCGTCCCCGATTCCGTGCGCTGGGTGACCAACCAGAACGGCCGCTGGGGATCCTGCACCCATGCGCGCAAGACCATCCGCATTTCACACCATGTCAAGGGCATGCCCGAATGGGTGCTGGACTACGTCCTGCTACACGAACTGGCCCACCTGATCCACCCCAACCACAGCCCCCAATTCTGGGCTGAATTGGGCGGCTACCCGGAACAGGACCGTGCCAAGGCGTTCCTGGAGGGTGCGTCGTTCGCCTCTGCCCGGAACATCCACGGGATGGGCGCGGACCTGGACGACGACGGCGGCCCGGACGAGGGTGGGGACGACGACGGCGGCGAACTCACCCACGCGGCGCAGGAGCCTGCGGGCTGGCCCCCGGCCGGGCAGCTGTTCTGATGCCCCAGGCGCAAACCGGCCGGCTATTTGTCCGTCTCGGTGCCGCCCGTGTCGGTGCCGGGCGCGCCGTCGGAGGGACCGGCGTCGTCCGTGCCGTCGCCCGGGGCGGCGTCAAAGCCGCCGTCAAGCAACTTGGCGAGGGCCGCGTCCACCTCTGAAGCGGAGGCGTCGGCGGCGGTGCGGCGGGCACTGAACCCGGCCGCGTCGTCGAGGTCGGCGGAGGTGGGCAGCAGGTCCGGGTGGGCCCAGATGGCGTCGCGGCCGGCGATGCCGCGCTGCTCCTTGAGGCTTGCCCACAGCGCGGCGGCCTCGCGGAGGCGCCGCGGCCGCAGTTCCAGGCCCACCAGGGACCCGAAGGCGTGCTCGGCGGGGCCGCCCGTGGCCCGGCGGCGCCGGATGGTCTCGCGGATTGCCGCGGCGGCGGGCAGGTTGGCGGCCGCCCCAAAGGTGACCTCGTCAACCCACCCCTCCACGAGGGCCAGGGCGGTCTCCAGCTTGGCTAGCGCGGCCTCCTGCTCGGGCGTGCGGGCTGGCATGAAGACACCCTCGGAAAGGGCCGCCTGCATGGCCTCCGGATTGCTCGGGTCCAGGTTGTGGGCCAGGTCCTCGATGCGGGACATGTCGATGTGGATGCCCCGGGCGTAGGACTCGATGGTGCCCAGCAGGTGTCCACGCAGCCACGGAACCTGAACAAACAGGCGCGCATGGGCCGCTTCCCGCAGCGCCAGGAACAGGCGGATTTCCTGCTCCGGTACCTCCAGGCCCTCGCCGAACGCCTTGACATTGGCCGGCAGCAGGGCCATCTGCAGGTCCGCCAGCGGGATGCCGATGTCCGTGGACCCGAGCACCTCCTTGGCAAGCGCGCCGACGGCCTGTCCCAGCTGCAGGCCGAAGAGTGCGCCGCCCACGTTCTGCATCATGGAGGCCGCCCCGCCCATCATGGACTTCATTTCCTCGGGCAGCTGCTCGTTCATGGCGGAGGAGATGGCAAACGCGATGCTGTTGGCCACCGGCTCGGTCAGCCGCTGCCAGGTGCCCAGGGTTTCCTCCACCCATTCGGCCCGGGACCAGGCCTTCCCGATGATGGACGTGGCCGCCAGGTCGGTGAAGGGGTCCAGCCACATCTCGGCAAGGCGCAGCGCCTCATCCACTTCGCGGGACTGTGCCGGGGTGACGGAGGGGTCGCCCCCGGCGGCCGACTTGCGGGCAGCGTCGTGCGCCAGCTCCCAGTTCACCGGCGTGTCCGAGGAATTGTTCATCATGGCCTGCACCTGGGAGAACATTTGCGCCAGCACGTTGGGGTCGTTGGGCAGGCCGGCGGCCTTGGCCAGTTCGGCGGGGTCGAAGCCCTCCATGCCCTTGCCGCCCAGGAGGTTGGCCAGCATTTCAGACAGCGGGTCCTTCGGCGTGTCGTCGTCGTTGTTGGCTGGGGTGGAAGACATGGCGTCCCGATCGTTGCAGGAAAGTGTTGCGATTATGTTCACGTTACCGCCGCCGTGTGCGCTTGTCGCCCTATGGACGGCTCCTGTTCGCTACCGGCAAAGGCCCCGGAAAGTCGCCAAATAGGGACCCGGCCGGAACCCCGCCGATTCACAGCGGGAACCCGGCGGCAC
Organism: Arthrobacter wenxiniae; assembly: GCF_013376105.1. Lineage (GTDB taxonomy): Bacteria > Actinomycetota > Actinomycetes > Actinomycetales > Micrococcaceae > Specibacter > Specibacter wenxiniae. The sequence continues at coordinate 24,518 of NZ_JAAMFM010000013.1, read as the reverse complement.
ACAGTAGGGTGGTGGGTGGTGCACAAGCGCAGGCCGCCTGTTCACGGGCGGCTGCGGCACGCCGACGCGAATTTAGAGGAACCTTGGAAAGGTCAAGTTATTGAGCCAGGAGAACCAGGACGCTGCGCCGCATCCTGTGGCGGACCCGGCGCCCCGCGATCGGCGCGTGTCCCTGATGGTGGTCTCCGGCGTCATCGCCGCGGTGCTGGCAGTGGCCGCCATGGCCATCCCGGTTCCGTACGTTGTTGAGTCCCCGGGCCCGGCCATCAACACGATCGGCAAAGTGGACGGCCAGGCCGTCATCAGCGTCACCGGCCACGAGAGCTACCCCGCCCGGTCGGGCACCCTCGACCTCACCACGGTCCACATGACCGGAGGCCTGCCGGACAGCGAAATCAACATCTTCGAAGCCCTCCAGGCATGGCTGGCGCCGTCGGACTCCATCTACCCGGCAGAACTCATCTACCCGCCGGGCGCCAGCCAGGAGGCCGTCAACAGCGAGAACTCCGCGGCCATGACCGGCTCCCAGGAAGACGCCACCGCTGCGGCCCTGAAAGCCCTGGGCATCGGCTACAAGACCGTCCTGGCGGTCGCCTCCGTGCCGTCCGACGGCGCCGCCGCCGGCATTCTCAAGCCCGACGACGTCCTCCTGACCATTGGCGGCAAGGCCATCACGGGCCTGCCCGTGATCCAGAATGCCCTTGCCGCCGGAAGGGGTGCGCCCATCGAGGTGGCTGTCCGGCGCGGCGGCACGGAGAAGACCGTCAGCATCACGCCGCGGGCCGGCAAGGACGGCAAGTACCTGCTCGGCATCGCCCTGCAAAACAAGTACACCTTCCCCTTCAAGGTGGACATCACGCTGAGCAACATTGGCGGGCCCAGCGCGGGCATGATGTTTGCCCTCGGCATCATGGACACCCTGACCAAGGGCGAGCTGACCGGGGGGAAGCACTTTGCCGGCACCGGAACCATCAGTCCCGACGGCACCGTGGGAGCCATCGGCGGCATCGCCCAAAAGATGGTTGGCGCGCAAAACAACGGGGCCGACTACTTTCTGGCCCCGGCCGCAAACTGCTCCGACGTGGTCGGCCACGTCCCCGACGGGCTTCACGTGGTCAAAGTCGCTACGCTGAAGGAAGCGTACGCCGCCGTGACCGCCATTGGATCCGGCGCGGACAGTTCAACGCTGCCCACGTGTAAATAACGATTGGGCATCGCGGGGAACTTCGCCGCGGAGCCGTTCGTGGCAGCATTAGTACCCTGGCCGCAGTGCCAGGCGCAGCACAGCACCGGCAGCACCCAGGTATCAGCAAACAGCAAACAGAGGTACGAGTGACATCCCGCCCAGCCCCTTCGCCGCACAACTCCGCCCGGCCCAGGCGCCGCAGCGCCCTCATGCCCACCATCATCGTTGTGGTGGCACTGGTCATCGCCCTGGTGATTTTTGCCGGCATCTACACCGACGCGCTCTGGTTCAGCCAGCTCGGCTACTCCACGGTCTTCTGGCGCGAAAAGCTGGCCAAGCTGGTGATCTTCGCCGCGGGGTTCCTGATCATGGGCGCCGGCGTGTACTTCTCCATCAGGGTCGCCTACCGGGCCCGGCCCATCTACGCCCCCGACAACCAGCGCGACGACAACCTCAACCGCTACCAGGCGCAGCTGGAGCCCGTCCGCCGGGTGGTGATGGTGGGCGTTCCCGTGGTGTTCGGGCTGTTTGCCGGCACCGCCGCCATGGCTCAGTGGGACAAGGTGCTGCTGTTCCTGTACCGGGTGCCGTTTGGCAAGACGGACCCGCAGTTCGGGCTGGACATCAGCTTCTACACCAACACGCTGCCGTTCCTTGGCTTCATCACCGGCCTGCTGATCAGCGTCACGGTGGTCTCCTTCATCGCCGGTCTGCTCACCCACTACCTGTACGGCGCCGTCCGCCTGGCCGAGCACGGGATCTTCACCTCGCGCAGCGCGCAAATCCACATGGCCGTGCTGGCCGCGGTGTTCCTGGTCCTGCTCGGCATCAACTTTTGGCTGGACACCTACGGGACGCTGCAAAACAACGGCGGCTACCGCGCCGGGGCCATGTTCACCGACGTCAACGCCGTCATCCCCACCAAGGCCATCCTGGCCGTGGCCGCCGTCATCGTGGCCGTCCTCTTCGTGGTGGCCGCGTTCCTTGGCCGCTGGAAGCTGCCCCTCATCGGCACCGGCATGCTGGTCATCACGGCCATCGTGGCGGGCGGCATCTACCCCTGGGCCATCCAGAGCCTGCAGGTCAAGCCGTCGGAGGGCGTGGTGGAGGCGCCGTACATCACGCGCAACATTGACGCCACCCGCCAGGCGTACGGGCTCTCCGACATGCAGGTGACCCCGTACAACGCAACGACGACGGCGACCCCGGGGGCCCTGCGCAAGGACGCGTCCACGGTGGCCAGCATCCGGCTGCTGGACCCCAACCTCATCTCCTCCACCTTTGCCCAGCTGGAACAGTACCGCCCGTATTACGAATTCCCCAAGACCCTCAACGTGGACCGCTACACGATTGACGGCAAGGTCCAGGACGCCGTGATCGCGGTGCGCGAGCTAAACCCGAACGGCATCAACCCCGGCCAGCAGAGCTGGTACAACCAGCACCTGGTCTACACCCACGGCTACGGCGTGGTGGCGGCCTACGGCAACACGGTCACCGCGGACGGCAAGCCCGTGTTCATGCAGTCCGGCGTTCCCTCGACCGGCGTGCTGGGCACAGACACCAGCTACCAGCCGCGCATTTACTTCGGCCAGTCCATGACCGAGTACTCCATTGTCGGCGCCCCGAAGGGTTCGACGCCCGTGGAGCTGGACCGCCCGCAGGGAACCACGCCGGCGTCAAAGGACAGCGCCAACACCTCCGGCGAGTCGATGACCACCTTCGCAGGCAGCGGCGGCCCGTCGCTGGGCAACTGGTTCAACCGCCTGATGTACGCCATGAAGTTCCAGTCCTCGGACCTGCTGCTGACCAACGGCGTCAACAGCCAGTCGCAGATCCTCTACGACCGCACCCCTGCCGAACGCGTCGCCAAGGTGGCGCCGTACCTGACCCTGGACGGCAACCCGTACCCCGCAGTCATTGACGGCCGGGTCAAGTGGATCGTGGACGGCTACACCACCAGCGCCGCCTACCCGTACTCGCAGCAGCAGCAGCTCCAGGAAGCCACCACGGACTCGCTGACCGCGACGGGCGGTGTGGGCGCCCTGCCGGCCGCGTCCGTGAACTACATCCGCAACTCGGTCAAGGCCACCGTGGACGCCTATGACGGTTCGGTCCAGCTGTACGCCTGGGACACCCAGGATCCCATCCTGAAGTCCTGGGAGAAGGTGTTCCCCGCCACGGTCAAGCCGTTCACGGAAATGTCCGGGGACCTGATGTCCCACGTGCGTTACCCGGAGGACCTGTTCAAGGTCCAGCGCGAGCTGCTGGGGCGCTACCACGTGACGGACGCCGGCAAGTTCTACGCCAACCAGGAAGCCTGGAGCGTTCCGGATGACCCCACCACGACGGCGGTTGACAAGCAGCCGCCCTACTACCTGTCGCTGCAGATGCCGGGCCAGACCAAGACGGCGTTTTCGCTGACCACCGACTTCATCCCCCAGGAGGTCCAGGGCACCGACTCCCGCAACATCCTGTACGGCTTCATGGCCGCCAACGGCGACGCCGGCAACGTCAAGGGCGTCAAGAGCCCCGACTACGGCAAGCTCCAGCTGCTGGAGCTGCCTGTGGACACGCAGGTGCCCGGACCCGGGCAGGTGCAGAACACCTTCCAGTCCGATCCGACGGTGTCCGAGCAGCTCAACGTGTTGAAACTCGGCCAGTCGGACGTCATCAACGGCAACCTGCTCACGCTGCCCATGGGCGGCGGGCTGCTCTACGTCCAGCCCGTCTACGTCAAGTCCACGGGCTCGACGTCGTACCCCACGCTCCAGCGCGTCCTCGTCGCCTTCGGCAACAAGATCGGCTATGCGGCCACGTTGAACGACGCGCTGGACCAGCTCTTTGGCGGCAACTCCGGCGCCTCCGCCGGCGACGCCAACGTCCAGAAGGCACCCGGGACGTCCGGCACCTCCACGGGAGGCTCCGGAGGCAGCACCAGCACCAACCCGGCCCTGGCGAAGGCGCTCAACGATGCCAGCCAGGCCATGAAGGACAGCCAGGCAGCACTGACCAAGGGCGACTTCGCCGCCTACGGCACGGCCCAAAAGGCGCTGCAGGCGGCCATTGACGCAGCCATTGCGGCGGAAGGCGCCGCCACCAAGGCAGCGCCGTCGCCCAGCGCCAAGGCCACGCCATCGCCCACCACCAAGCCGTAGCGGCTGGGGAAGCGGGATCCGGGGCACGCGACGAAGGTCACGTGCCCCGGATTTTGCGGGCCGCCCGCCCCGGGGTAAAGTGGGGATCACATCGCGGGGTGGAGCAGTTCGGTAGCTCGCCGGGCTCATAACCCGGAGGTCACAGGTTCAAATCCTGTCCCCGCAACGAAAAGGAAAGCCCCCGGTCTTCGGACCGGGGGCTTTCTGCCTTAACCCGGGCCCGGAGTACAGTGGGCGGAAAGGCCGTCACGGAGGGACCGGGAAAATGCCAGCCAAGGAATCGTCCACCGACCGGTCCGGCAGCCTGGCCGGGCGGACCATCGTGATGTCCGGCGGTTCCCGCGGAATCGGCCTGGCCATTGCCCTGCGGGCCGCGCGCGACGGCGCCAACGTGGTGCTCGTCGCCAAGACTGACAAGCCGGATCCGCGCCTGGAAGGCACCATCCACACGGCGGCGGCGGCCATTGAGGCCGCCGGCGGGCGGGTCCTGGCGGTGGTCGGCGACATCCGCAGCGACGAGACCATCTCGCGCGCCGTGGAGGGGGCGGTGACGGCGTTCGGGGGCATCGACGTCGTCCTCAACAACGCCAGCGTGCTCTCCGTGGCCGGGACCCTGGAACTGGCGCCCCGGCGGTACGACCTCATGCAGGACGTCAACACGCGGGGCACGTACATGCTCACCCGGGCCGCGCTGCCGCACCTGCTCACGGCCGAAAACCCGCACATCCTGACCCTCAGCCCGCCGCTGAACCTGGACCCCAAGTGGCTCGGGGCCCACCCCGCCTACACGCTGGCCAAGTACGGGATGACGCTGTGCGCGCTGTCCTTCGCCGCCGAGTTCGCGCAGCAGGGCGTGGCGTCGAACGCACTGTGGCCGCGCACCACCATCGCCACGGCCGCGGTGGCGAACATCCTGGGCGGCGCGGAGATGGTGCGCCGCTCACGCACCCCGGAGATCATGGCCGACGCCGCCCACGCCATCCTCACCACCCCCAGCCGCGAACTGACCGGGCAGGTCATCATTGACGAGGAATTCCTGCGGTCCCGCGGCACCAGCGACTTCGCGCGGTATGCCGTGGATCCTTCAGCGGAGCTGATGCCGGACCTATACGTGGACCCGTAGCCCCGCCCGGATCTGTGTTGCCGGTCGTCGACGAAAAACCCTGAAAATCGGCGAATTCGGTCCAACTTGTCCTCCACGGACACGCGGGGGCGGCGTCAGATCGCCGCGGCGGCGTCGCGGACCACCACCAGCAGCGTGCCCGCCAGCAGTGAATGGACCTGCGCCCGGCTGAGGGTTTTCCGCAGCAGCCACTCGCGGGCCCCGCTGCGCGCCAGCTGGACGTAGACCCGCATCATGGCCCGCACCTCCTCCTGCCCGGTGGCGCGCCCGGCCAGCCCCATGGCCTCCATGAGCCGCTCCACCGAGAGGTTCTCCGCCTCGATGAGGATGCGTTCCACGTCCGGGTCCCGGCCCATCCCGCCTGAGCCGAGCCCAAGCCACGTCCCCCCGGTGGCCGCCAGCGTGTCCAGGAACCACGTCACGGAGGCGTCGATCCGCTCCTGCAGCGTTCCCTCGGGCAGCGCGGCCACGGCCACCTCGGGCACGGTGGAGTTCAGCCGAACCACCTCCAGGTACAGTTCGCGCTTGTTGCCGAAATAGTGGTTGACCAGCCCGCGCGCCACGCCCGCCGCCGCGGCGATGTCCGTCGCGGAGACGTCCTCGTAGGGCCGCTGGGCGAACAGCCGCTGGGCACAGTCGAAGATCTGCCCGCGGCGCTGGTCCGGGGTGAGCCGCTGGCGCCGCTGCCCGGCCTCGCGGCCGGAATGGTCTATGCCGGAATGGTCGACGCCGGACCCGCCGTGGGCGGTCCGCCCCGCCTTGAGGGGGGGCTCCCCGGGCGCCGTCACGGCGCGCCTCCCGGGACGCGCCACGGCAACCAGGCCGGAATGTCCGCCGGCACGGTCCAGGGGAAGGACGGCGGCCGTTTTTCCAGGAATGACGCAACCCCCTCCCGGGCGTCGGCGCTGCCCTCCAGGCCTGAGATCAGGCGTGAGTCCACGGCGTGCGCGGGGTAGGGGGAGTCCAGGGCGCTGAGGCGGTTGAGCATCTGCCGGATCACGGCCGTCGAGACGGGGGACGTGTGGGAGATGAGGTCCCGGGCCAGGGCGTACGCAGCACCCAGCACGGCCTCGGGCTGGTGCACGGAGGTGACCAGTCCGGCGTCGAGCGCTTCCTGGGCGCCAAAGAGGCGCCCGGTCAGCATCCAGTCGGCGGCACGGGTCATGCCGACCAGCCGCGGCAGGTACCAGGTGGAGGCGCCCTCGGGAAAGATGCCGCGACGGCTGAACGGGAAGGAGAAGCGGGAATCGGTGGACGCCAGGCGGAAGTCACAGGAGAGCGTGATGGTGAGGCCGCCGCCCACGGCCACCCCGCGCAGGGCGGCGATGACGGGCTTGTCCAGGCCGAAGATTGTCTTGGAACAACGGCCGGCCGGCTCCTGCCAATCGTCCCCGTCGCCGTCGCCGGGCCGGAGGTTGAAGGCGCCGCCGCTGAGGTCAGCCCCGACGGAGAAGTCCGGGCCCGCACAGGTGAACACCACCACGCGGACCGAGGGGTCGGCGTCGGCCGCCTTGAAGGCGTGCTCAAGCTCGTTGGCCATGGCGGGCGTGTAGCCGTTGCGTGCTTCGGGGCGGTTGAGCGTGACGGTGGCGATCTGCTCCGACACCGTGGAGCCGATGGCTGTGTAGCTGGTCATGGGAACCGCTTTCGCTCGAAACGCCGGCAGGCTATTGACACGCTGTCAATAATTCTGCAGCATTGGCAGTATGTCAACCACCACGGTTTCCCCCAGCTGGATCGACGACGACCTGGCGGACGTCGCCCACCTGCTGAGGGACTTCTTTGCCAGGGAGGTGGCCCCGCGCGAGGAACAATTCCGCCAGCAGGGGTACCCCGACCGTGCGTTGTACCGCAGGGCCGGGGAGCTGGGACTGTGCGGCATGAGCATCCCGGAGGAGTACGGCGGCGGAGGCGGCACCTTTGCCAACCTGGCGCTGCTGCTGCAGGAACAAACCGCGGCGGGTGCCGGCAGCCTGGGCTTTGCCGTCAGCGAAGGGATCGTGGCCCACTACCTGCTGGCCTACGCCAGGGAGGAGCAGAAGCTGCGCTGGCTCCCGAAGCTGTGCAGCGGCGAATGGGTGGGCGCCATCGCCATGACCGAGCCCGGCGCGGGCTCCGACCTCCAGGCCATCACCACCCGGGCCCGCCGCGAGGGGGAGCACTACGTGGTGAACGGCTCGAAGACCTTCATCTCCAACGGCCAGCTGTGCGACCTGGTGGTCATCGCCGCCAAGACCGACACCACGCAGGGTGCCAGGGGCATCTCCCTGCTGGTGGCGGAGGTGGGCGCGGGCACCCCCGGGTTCACCCGCGGGCGCAACCTGGACAAGATCGGGCTGAAGGGGCAGGACACCTCGGAACTTTTCTTCGAGGACCTGCGCATCCCCGCCGCAAACGTCCTGGGCGGCGCGGAAGGACAGGGCTTCTTCCAGCTGATGAACCAGCTGTCCCAGGAGCGGCTCATCACCGCCATCCTGGCACAATCCATCAGCGAAGCCGCGGTCCGCGCCGCACTGGACTACACCAAGACACGCGAGGCGTTTGGCAAGCCGCTCTTCGAACTGCAAAACACCCGCTTCGAACTGGCCGAGTGCGCCACCATCACGCGCGTCAACCGCGTCTTCCTGGACGACTGCATCACCCGGCACGTCAATGGCGGGCTGGATGCGGCCACGGCGTCCATGGCCAAGTACTGGCTCACAGACAGGACCGGGGAGGTGGTGGACCGCTGCCAGCAGCTCTTCGGCGGCTACGGCTACTGCCTGGAATACCCGATCGCCGGCATGTACGCGGACAACCGGGTGCTGCGCGTCCTGGCGGGCGCCAACGAGGTCATGAAGGAGCTCATCGCCCGCTCCCTGTAAGCCCCGGACCTAGCAACGAACCACTGAAAGGACTTGGCCAGCTGTGAGCGCACCAGGATCACCGGAAGCATTTGTCTACGACGCCATCAGGACGCCCCGCGGCCGCGGCAAGAAGGGATCGCTGCACGGCACCAAGCCGGTGGACCTGGTGGTGGGCCTGATCAACGAGCTCCGAAAACGCCACCCCGGCCTGGACGAGAACCTGGTGGACGACCTCATCCTCGGCGTCGTCTCGCCCATCGGTGACCAGGGCGCGGTCATTGCCCGCACCGCCGCGCTCGCCGCCGGCATGCCCAACACCGTGGCGGGGCTGCAGATCAACAGGTTCTGCGCCTCGGGGCTGGAGGCCGTCAACACCGCCGCCCAAAAGGTCCTCTCCGGCTGGGACCAGTTGATCATCGCCGGCGGGGTGGAGTCCATGTCCCGCGTGCCCATCGGGTCCGACGGCGGCGCCTGGGCCATGGACCCGGCCACCAACTACGACACCTACTTTGTGCCCCAGGGCATCGGGGCCGACCTCATCGCCACCATTGAGGGCTTCAGCCGCACCGACGTGGACGCCTACGCCGTGCGCTCGCAGCAGCTCGCGGCCCGGGCCTGGACGGAGGGCCGCTTCGCGAACTCGGTGGTCCCGGTCCGGGACCGCAGCGGCCTGGTGGTGCTCGACCATGACGAGCACATGCGCCCCGAGTCCACGGTGGAATCCCTGGGGGCACTCACGCCGTCGTTTGCGGCCATGGGCGCTGGCGGCGGCTTTGACGCCGTAGCCCTGCAAAAGTTCCACAGCGTGGAGCGCATCAACCACGTCCACACCGCCGCCAACTCCTCCGGCATCGTGGACGGCGCGGCCCTGGTCCTGGTGGGCAGCGCGGCGATGGGGGAGCGGCTGGGCCTGTCGCCGCGCGCCCGGATCACGGCCACGGCCACCTCCGGCGCCGACCCCACCATCATGCTCACCGGCCCCACCCCGGCCACCGAAAAGCTGCTGAAGACGGCCGGCCTGACGGTGGAGGACATCGACCTCTTCGAGATCAACGAGGCCTTCGCCGCAGTGGTCCTGAAATTCCAAAAGGACCTCGGCATCCCGGAGCAGAAACTGAACGTGAACGGCGGCGCCATCGCCATGGGCCACCCGCTGGGCGCGACCGGGGCCATGATCCTGGGCACCGTGCTGGACGAGCTGGAACGCCGCGACGCGCACCGGGCTGTCATCACGCTCTGCATTGGCGGCGGCATGGGCGTGGCAACCTTGATCGAGAGGGTCTGACGAAATGACGCACACCTTGAGCACCATCCGCTGGGACCGGGACGCCGACGGCGTCGTCATCTTGACCATGGATGATCCGGACCAGTCGGCGAACATCATGAATGAGGCCTACGCGGCGTCCATGCAGGCCGCCGTGGCGCGGCTGGTGGCGGAGAAGGACACGCTCACCGGCGTCATCCTGACCTCCGCCAAGAAGACGTTCTTCGCCGGCGGGGACCTCAACGACCTCGTCAAGGCCGGGCCCGGCGACGCGCAGCGGGTTTTTGAGCTTGGCCAGGCCATCAAGGCGCCGCTGCGCGCATTGGAAACGCTGGGCAGGCCCGTGGTGGCGGCCCTCAACGGCGCGGCCCTCGGCGGCGGGCTCGAAATTGCCCTGGCCGCCCACCACCGGATTGCCGCGGACACCCCGGGCTCCGTGATCGGGCTGCCCGAGGTCACGCTGGGCCTGCTGCCCGGCGGCGGCGGCATCGTGCGGACCGTGCGCCTCATGGGCCTGGCCGACGCCCTCACCAAGGTCCTGCTGCAGGGCCGCCGGTACAAGCCGCGCGAGGCACGGGACATCGGGCTCGTGGACGAAGTGGTGGATACCGCGGCGGAACTGGTCCCCGCCGCCAAGGCCTGGATCGCCGCCCACCCGGACGCCGTCCAGCCCTATGACGTGCCCGGCTACCGGATCCCCGGAGGCACGCCCGCATCGCCGGCGCTCGCCGCTGTCCTGCCGTCCTTTCCGGCGAAGCTGCGCGAGGACCTGAAGGGCGCGAACTACCCGGCGCCCCGGGCCATCCTGGCGGCCGCCGTCGAAGGCAGCCAGGTGGACATCGACACCGCCCTGGAAATTGAGTCCCGGTACTTCGTCGAAGTGGTTGCCGGGCAGGTCTCCACCAACATGATCAAGGCGTTCTTCCTTGACATGGCGCACATCAAGGCCGGCGGCAGCCGCCCGGCCGGCCATGACAGGCACACGGCCAAAAAAGTGGCAGTGCTCGGCGCCGGCATGATGGGCGCCGGCATCGCGTACGTGTGCGCCCGTGCCGGCCTGGACGTGGTGCTCAAGGACGTTTCCCTCGAGGCGGCCCGGCACGGCAAGGACTACTCGCGCGGCCTGACCGAAAAGGCCGTGGCCCGCGGCCGGTCCACGCAGGCGGACGCGGAGGCGCTGCTGGCCAGGATCACCCCCACAGGGAGCGCCGCGGACGTGGCCGGGGCGGACCTGGTGATCGAGGCCGTGTTTGAAAATGTGGAGGTGAAGCACAAGGCCTTCCAGGAGATCGAGGGCCTGGTGGCCGGCGGCGCCGTCCTGGCCTCCAACACCTCCTCGCTGCCCATCAGCCAGCTGGCCGAGGGCGTGCGGAACCAGCCGGACTTCATCGGCCTGCACTTCTTCTCCCCCGTGGAGAGGATGCCGCTGCTGGAAATCATCGCCGGGAAGAACACCTCGGATGAAACCCTGGCCCGGGCCTTCGACATAGCCAGGCAGCTCCGCAAGACGCCCATTGTGGTCAACGATTCCCGCGGCTTCTTCACCAGCCGCGTCATCGGCACCTTCCTGAACGAGGCCATCGCCATGGTGGGCGAGGGCATTTCCGCCGCGTCGGTGGAGCAGGCCGGCGCCCAGGCCGGCTACCCGGCCCCTCCGCTGCAGCTGGCCGACGAGCTGAACCTGACCCTGATGTCCAAGATCCAGCAGGAGACCAAGGCGGGGCTGGCGCGCGACGGCGGTCCCCAGACGTACCAGCACCACCCCGCCTACGACCTCCTGGACCGGATGGTCGGGGAGTTCCAGCGCACGGGAAGGCTGGGCGGCGCCGGGTTCTACAACTACGCCGACGGCCACCGCACCGGGCTCTGGGAAGGCCTGGCCGAAACCTGGGGCGGCACGGCGCAGGTCCCCTTCGAGGACATGAAGGAGCGCATGCTCTTCGCCGAATCCCTGGAAACCGTCAAGTGCCTGGACGAGGGTGTGCTGCGCAGCGTGGAGGACGCCAACGTCGGCTCGATCCTGGGCATTGGCTTCCCCGGCTGGACGGGCGGCGTGGTGCAGTTCATGAACGGGTACGCCGGCGGCCTGCCGGGCTTTGTGGCCAGGGCCCGCGAACTGGCCGCCCGGTACGGGGAGCGCTTCCTGCCTCCGGAATCCCTCGTGGCCAAGGCCGGACGCGGGGAGCAGTACTGATGGCGACCCCGGCGGAATCCCCGGCGGACGCCCGGGCGGCGGCCGCGGGGCGGGAGAACCGCTGGAAGGCGTTCACGGTGGACAGGACGGGCGCACCCGGAGTGGCCGTGGTCCGCCTGGCCGGCCCCGGGCGCGGCAACATGATGGGCCTGGACTTCTGGGACGAGCTGCCCCGGCTGATCGGCGGGCTCGACGCCGACGCCTCCGTCCGGGCAGTGGTCCTCACCGGCACCGGGAAGCACTTCAGCGTGGGGCTCGACGTGCAGGAAGTCCTGGGCCCCTGGCTGGGGCGGCTCGGTGCCGAAAGCGGCCCCACGGCCGCGGCCCGCGGCGAGCTGCTGCGGTTGATCGGCCGGCTCCAGGACGGCATCACGGCCGTGGCCGCGTGCCGCAAGCCCGTCATCGCGGCGGTCTCCGGCTGGTGCATCGGCGGCGGCGTGGACCTCATCAGCGCCGCCGACGTCCGGCTGGCCTCCGCCGGCGCGCAGTTCAGTATCAGGGAGGCCAGGCTGGCCATCGTGGCCGACGTCGGCAGCCTGCAGCGGCTGCGCGGCATCATCGCCGAGGGCCACCTGAGAGAGCTGGCATTGACCGGCAAGGACATCGGCGCGGAACGCGCGGAAAGGATCGGCCTCGTCAACGCCGTCCTCCCCGACCCGGAAGCGCTCCTGGCCGCCGCGCTGGGGATGGCCGCGGAGATGGCCGCCAACTCGCCGCTGGCAGTGGCCGGCACGAAGGCAGTGCTGAACGACGACCGGGAGGAACGGATCGCCCGCGGGCTGCGCCACGTGGCCCTCTGGAACTCCGCGTTCCTGCACAGCGCGGACCTGGTGGAGGCCGTCACGGCGCTGGGGGAGCACCGGCCGGCCGAGTTCCAGGGAAGGTGAGTGCCGGCGTCGGGCCCCGACGGCGCTGGACGCCCGCTGCGCTGGCAGCCGGCGGGCCGGATGGGGCGCAAGCAAACGCTTCACAAAACTGCGTTGTCTGACCGTCGACAAGGATCAAGGAGTCACCGTGTATCTGACCCAAGGACTGCACCGCTCGCTGCAGGCCACGCCCCACGGCGTTGCCACCATCTACAAGGACAGGCGGCGCAGCTACGTTGAGCACGCCGACAGGGTGGCGCGCCTGGCCGGGGCCCTGCAAAGGCTCGGCGTGGCCGCCGGGGACAGGGTGGGCATTGTGTCGCTGAACAGTGACCGCTTCGCCGAGTACCTGGTGGCCGTGCCGTGGGCCGGGGCGGCGGTGGTGCCCGTCAACATCCGCTGGAGCCCCGCCGAGGTGGCCTACGCCATGAACGATTCCGGCACCAGGGTCCTGCTGCTCGACGACGCCTTCGCGCCGGTGGCGGACGTGCTGCGGGACAAGGCGCCAGGGGTGGAAACCTACATACACTGCGGCGACGGCCCCGCCCCGGAAGGCATGCTTTCCTACGAGGACCTGGTGGCCGGCACGGAACCGGTGGACGACGCCCGCCGGCAGGGGGACGACCTCGCCGGCATCTACTACACCGGCGGCACCACCGGCTTCCCCAAGGGCGTCATGCTCAGCCACACGAACCTGGTCACCTCCGGCCTGGGCACCGTGGCCAGCGGGGAGCTGCTGGAGGCAGGGGCCACGCTGCTGCACGCGGCGCCCATGTTCCACCTCGCCGACCTCGCCGCCTGGAGCGGTCTGACCATCCTGGGCGGCACGCACCTCATGGTGCCGTTCTTTGAACCCGTCTCCGTCATGGCCGCCATCCAGGAACACCGGCCCACGGACGTCCTGCTGGTGCCCACCATGATCCAGATGCTCGTGGACCACCCGGACACCGCCCGCTACGACCTCTCCTCCCTGCAGCGCATGCTGTACGGGGGCTCCTCCATTTCCGAGGGCGTGCTCAAGCGCACCATGGCGCTGCTGCCGCGGCTGCGCCTGGTCCAGGCCTACGGGCAGACGGAGGCCGCGCCGGTCATCACGCTGTTGCTGCCGAATGACCACCACGGAGACTGGCTGCGCTCCGGTGGCCGGGCCGCGCCGCATTCCGAGGTGGCCGTGCTGGACCTCGACGGGCGTCCGGCGGCGGCGGGCGTGGTGGGCGAGATCTGCTGCCGCGGCGCCCACGTCATGCAGGGCTACTGGAACAACCCGGAACAGAGCGCCGAGGCGCTGCGCGGGGGCTGGCTGCACACCGGGGACCTCGGCTACGTGGACGCCGACGGATTTGTCTTTGTGGTGGACCGGCTCAAGGACATGATCATCACCGGCGGTGAAAACGTGTACTCGGCAGAGGTGGAAAACGCACTCAGCAAGCACCCGGCCGTGGCGTCCTCCGCCGTCATCGGGGTGCCGGACGCGAACTTCGGCGAGCGCGTCCACGCCGTGGTGGTGCTGGCCGCCGGCGCCGCCGCGACGGGCGGGGAGCTGGCGGAATTCTGCGGGGAACACATTGCCCGGTACAAGGTGCCGCGCAGCTTTGAATTCCTTGACGCGCTGCCCATGTCCGGGGCGGGCAAGATCCTCAAGCGCGACCTGCGGGACAGCCATGCGGCGGCGCATGCGGACTCCGCGGCTGGGGTCTAGGGCCACTCCGTGGGCGGGCCGTTGCAGGGGCTGAAGGTGGTGGAGCTCTCCGGGCTGGGGGCGGCGCCCCACGCCGCCATGATGCTGGCCGACCTGGGCGCCGAGGTGGTGCGGGTGGTGGGGCCCGCCCCTCCCGTGGGCGGGTACGACGTCGTCACGCACCTCCAACGTTCCCGCACCACCGTCCGGGCGAACCTGAAGGTGCCCTCGGAACTGGCTTCCGTGCGCGCACTGCTGGCGCAGGCGGACGTCCTGCTCGAGGGCTTCCGCCCCGGCACCACCGAGCGGCTGGGGCTGGGGCCGGCGGAATGCCTGGCCGCCAACCCCCGGCTGGTCTATGCGCGCATGACCGGCTGGGGCCAGGACGGGCCGCTGGCACAACGGGCCGGGCACGACATCAACTACATTGCCCTGACCGGGGCCCTGCACGCGATGGGCCCGGCGGGGCAGCCCGTCCCGCCCCTGAACCTGGTGGGCGACTTCGGCGGCGGCTCCATGTTTGCGCTCACCGGGATCCTCGCCGCCCTGTGGGAACGGGAACGCTCCGGGCTGGGCCAGGTGGTGGATGCGGCCATGGTGGACGGCGTCAGCGTCCTGTCGCAGATCATCCTGGAACTGCGCTCGGTGGGGATGTGGAACGATGCGCGCGGAAGCAACCTGCTGGACGGCGGCGCCCCCTTCTACCGCACCTATCAATGCGCCGATGGCGGATTTGTCGCCGTGGGTGCCATTGAGCCGCAGTTCCATGCCGTGCTGCTGGCCGGGCTGGGCCTGGCCGCGGCGGCGCTGCCGGACCGGGACGACCCCTCCCAGTGGCCCGCGCTGGCCGAGGTGCTGGGCGCGGCCTTCGCCACGCGCACCCGGGACGAATGGGCGGACGCCTTTGACGGCACCGACGCCTGCGTCACCCCCGTGCTGAGCTATGCGGAAGCGGCGAAAGCGCCGCACCTGGCCGTCCGGGGCACGCTCTCCGGCTCGGGCCGGCACGTGGTGGCCGCGCCCGCCCCGCGGTTCTCACGCTCCGGCCCCGCCAGCGCCCCCGGGCCGGGCACGCTGCCCGGGCCGGGGGCGGCAGCACCGGCGGACGCCGACATCCACGCCATCACCAGCTCCTGGAGGACGCCATGACCACTGCGACGACCACTGTGACGGGCCACGCGCAGTTCGCCGCCTGGCAGGAGGGCTCCATGCCGCCCGTGGAGGAGGTTCGCCCCGGGGTGTGGTCCATCCCCGTGCCGTTCCCGAACAACCCCATGCGCTACACCATCGCCTACCTGCTGGCGGGGGACGGCGGCGCCGCACTCGTGGACCCCGGCTGGGACTCGGACGAAGGATGGGAAGCGCTTAAGGCAGGGCTCAGGACGGCGGGGGCGGCGCCGTCGGACATCACCGGCGTGGTGGTCACCCACTACCACCCGGACCACCTGGGCATGGCCGCGCGGCTGCGGGCGGTCGGGCGGGCCTGGATGGCGCTGGGCGAGCACGAGCCGGTGCCGTCGCAGTTCTCCGCCGGCACCGGGGACTTTGTGGCGGCGGACCTGGCCCAGTTCACGGCCTGGGGCGTGCCGGCGGCGCAGCTGGACGCCGTGACCTTTCGCGAACACCAATGGGCGGCGCTGCGCGGCATCGCGGAACCGGAGCTCAGGCTGCCCGACGGGGCGCTGCTGCCCGTCGCCGGGCTGGACGTGCGGGTCCTGGCCACGCCCGGCCACACGCCGGGGCACATCTGCCTGGTCGACGCCGCCAACCGGCTCATCCTCACCGGCGACCACGTGCTGCCGCGCATCACCCCGCACGTCTCGCTGGAGGCCCACGGCCGGGACAACCCCGTGGCGGACTACCTTGCCTCGCTGGAGCGCATGGCGGCCGCGGCGGACATGGAGGTGCTGCCCGCGCACGAATACCGCTTCCGGGGCCTGCCGGCGAGGGTGGCCGAGCTGAAAAAGCACACCCTGGAACGCTCCCGCGAGGTCGAGGGACTGCTGGCCGCGGGAGCCGCGCGGACGGTGTGGGACGTGGCCCGCGGGCTGACGTGGTCGCGCGGCTTCGGCTCGCTGCGCCGCTTCACCCTGCGCCTGGCCCTGGCCGAAACCGCCAGCCACCTGGTCTACCTGCGCTCGCAGGGCGTGCCCGTGGACATCGACGTCCCCCGCGGCGCCCCCGGGGCTACAGCGGGTCGGGGCGCGGCGCGGGGTCGGTGAAGTCTCCGGCGGCGCGGCGGAAGCGGGCCAGGATGCCGGTCATGCTGCGCAGCTCCCCCACGGGGATGCCGGGCCGTTCAAACACCTGTTCATTGAGCACCTCGGTGGCCTTCTCCACCAGGGCGCGGCCCGGGCCGGTCAGCACCACCAGCGTGGCCCGGCCGTCCGTCGGGTGGGCCTCGCGCCGGACAAAGCCGTCCCGCTCCAGCCGGTCCACGACATTGGTGATGCTCGTGGGATGGACCTGCAGGCGGACGCTGGCGCTGGCCATCGGCAGGGCGCCGTCGCGCGTGAAGGACAGCAGCCGCAACAGCTCCAGCCTCGCATAGGAGAGGCCCAGCGGCTTGAGGACGGCGTCCACGCGGCTGTACATGAGCTGGTGGGCGCGCATCACGGAGGAATACGCGGCCATGCCGTCCGCCGCGTCGGCCCAGCCGTGGGCTATCCACTGCCGCCTGGCTTCCGCAATGGGGTCCATGGGCAGCGGTGCTCCGGGGGCCATGGCGTGTCCTTCCTCGCGGCGGGCGGTGGCGGGCGTACAACCGCCCTTCCCAAACAATTTACTCGGGGTACCTAGTAAATGCTAGCAGTTCCTAGTAATCTGGCCGCAGAACACTTTCTACGCGAAGGGGCTGTCCATGAAGATCGTGGTGTTGATCAAGCAGGTGCCTGACACGGCCGACGAGCGCACGCTGGACCCGGAGACGGGCTGGCTCAACCGCGACGCCGGGGACAACATCGTTGACGAGATCAACGAGCGAGCCCTGGAGGTTGCCCTCCGCGTGAAGGACGGCGACAAGTCCACCGAGGTGGTGGTGCTGGCCATGGGGCCGGAGGAGGCGTCCAAGGCCATCCGCAAGGCACTGTCCATGGGGGCCGACTCCGGCATCCACGTCCTGGACGGTTCCCTGGCCGGCGCCGACGCGGCGCGCACGGCCGCCGTGCTGGCCGCGGCCCTCAAGGACGCCGGCGCGGACGTCATCGTGGCCGGCAACGAGTCGACCGACGGCCGCGGCGGCGTGGTGCCGGCCATGGTGGCCGAGCACCTGGGCCTGCCGCTCGTCGGGTCCCTCGCGTCCCTGGAAATCGTCCCCGGCACGGTGTCCGGGGAGCGGCAGGGCGAATCCGGCACGCTGTCCGTCAGCGCCGCGCTGCCCGCCGTCGTGACCGTCACCGAGCGCAGCGCCGAGGCCCGCTTCCCCAACTTCAAGGGCATCCTGACGGCCAAGCGCAAGCCCGTCGCCACCCTCTCCCTCGCGGAGCTGGACGTGCAGGCCACGCCGGCCCGCGCCGTGATCCTCTCCCACAGCGAGCGCCCGCCGCGCACTGCCGGCACAAAGATCGTCGACGAGGGCAATGCCGGCACGCAGCTGGCCGACTACCTCGTTGAAAACCGTTTGGTCTAGGAAGGGCTGGGCATGGCGAACATACTTGCATTGATTGAATTGACCCACCAGGGTGCCGTGGCCGGATCGGCGCGGGGGCTGCTGGCGGCCGCCGCGTCGCTCGGCACCCCCGTGGCCGTGGTGGCGTCCCCCGCCGCTCTGGCGGACGACGTCGTCTCGCACCTCGGTGCGCTGGGCGCGTCGGCGGTGTACCAGGGCGTGGGTGCGGACGCCGCATCGGTGCTCGGCACGCCGGCCGTGGACGCACTGGAGCATGCGGTGGAGGCGCTGTCGCCCGCCGCCGTGCTGGCCGCCAACTCCGTGGACGGCCGCGAGGTGGCCGCCCGCCTGGCTGTGCGCACCGGCGGGGCCCTGCTGGTGGACGCCGTGGCTGTCCGGGTCGACGGGGACCGGATCGTGGCCGGACACTCGGTGTTTGGCGGCAGCTACGACGTCGAGTCGGCGGTGGAGGGCGGACTGCCCGTCATCACCATCCGCCAGGGCGCCATTGAGGGCGGCGCGCCCGCCGCAGCACCGGAGATGTCGACGGTGGAGCTGGGCCCAGCAACCGGAGCCCGCATCGACGCCGTCAATGACGCGCCGGTCGCCGCGGGCCGCCCCGAGCTGCGCGGCGCCAAGACGGTGGTCTCCGGCGGGCGCGGGCTCGGCTCCCGGGAAAATTTTGCCCTCGTGGAGCAGCTCGCCGACGCCCTGGGCGCGGCGGTCGGGGCCTCGCGGGCCGCCGTCGACGCCGGCTTTGTGGAGCAGACGGCCCAGGTGGGCCAGACCGGCGTAAGCGTCTCGCCCCAGCTTTACATAGCCTTGGGGATCTCCGGCGCCATCCAGCACCGGGCCGGCATGCAGACGGCCAAGACCATTGTGGCCATCAACAAGGACGCGGACAGCCCCATCTTTGACGTGGCCGACTTCGGCATTGTGGGCGACGTCTTCACGGTGGTCCCGCAATTGATCGAGGCGCTGGCGGCCCGCTCGCACCAGGGCTGAGACGACTGTTACGGCCGATGGCTGCCCACGCCCGCGCAGCTGTTACAAATAGACGTTGGAAGCCACCGCCGGAATGCGGTTACTGTGGCAGCGGAAGCGTTCTTGAAAGAGGTATGAGGATCCATGACGACCCCCACGAAGAAGCAGCCCCGGAGCAGGTGGGCCACACCGGCCCTGGTTGCCGGCGCCATTGTCCTTGGCCTGCTGGTCCTGGTGCTGGCCGCCCGCTGGTTCACGGGCCTTGACGGCGTGAAATCGTGGATGGTGAGCTACCCGGGGCAGTCTGAGCTCCCGGCCACCACGCCCGTCGGCTTTCCGGCGTGGTTGGGCTGGCAGCACTTTTTGAACATGTTCTTCATTGTGCTGATCATCCGCTCCGGCTGGCAGGTGCGCACCGCCAAGCGGCCGCCGGCGCACTGGATCCGCAACAACAAGGGCCTGATCAGGACAAGGAACGCGCCCGTCAAGATCAGCCTGGACCTCTGGTTCCACCTGACGCTGGACGCCCTGTGGGTGCTCAACGGGCTCATCTTCATCATCGTCATTTTCGCCACGGGGCAGTGGCTGCGGATCGTGCCCACCACCTGGGACGTGTTCCCCAATGCCATTTCCGCCGGGCTGCAGTACCTGTCCCTGAACTGGCCCACGGAGAACGGCTGGGTGAACTACAACTCGCTGCAGCTGCTGACCTACTTCGCCACGGTGTTCATTGCCGCGCCGCTGGCCATCCTCACGGGCATCCGCATGTCCGGCGCGTGGCCCAAAAATGCCAAGCGGCTGAACAGGTTCTACCCGGTTGAACTTGCCCGCCTGGTGCACTTTCCGGTCATGGTCTACTTTGTCCTGTTCATCATTGTCCACGTGACACTGGTGCTGGCCACGGGGGCCCTCCGGAACCTCAACCACATGTACGGCGCCAGCGACGCCGTCAACTGGTGGGGCTTTGGCATCTTTGCCTTGTCCCTGCTGTTCACCGCCGGTGCGTGGTTCGCGGCCCGGCCCCTGTTCCTGCGGCCCATCGCCTCACTGACCGGCAAGGTCACCAAGTAAGCTGGCCGCCCGGCCCACCCGCGCCGGGCAGGAACCCAGGACGGGCCCACCCAACTGCCCGGAAATGTCAAAGGAGACGCCATGGAAAACCTGACCGAAGACCAACACGCCATTGTAGAGATGGTGCGTGACTTCGCCGCGACGGCGCTGGCCCCGCACGCCGCCGCATGGGACGAGGCGAAGCACTTTCCCGTGGACGTGCTGGCCGAGGCCGGGGCTCTTGGCATGGGCGGCATTTACGTGGGGGAGGAGTACGGCGGCTCCGGCATGACCCGCACCGACGCGGTGCTGATCTTTGAGGAACTGGCAGCGGCGGACCCGTCCATCGCCGCCTACATCTCCATCCACAACATGGTGGCATGGATGATTGACGCCTTTGGCAACGACACCCAGCGCGCCGCCTGGCTGCCCGGACTGACGGCCATGACGGAGCTGGGCAGCTACTGCCTGACCGAACCCGGCGTGGGGTCCGACGCCGGCGCACTCACCACCCGCGCCGTGCGCGACGGCGACCACTACGTCATCAATGGCACAAAACAATTCATCTCCGGTGCCGGTTCCTCCGCCTGGTACATCGTGATGGCCCGCACCCAGGACACGGGCAGCCACGGCATCACCGCCATCGTCGTCCCGGACGGCACGCCCGGTTTGTCCTTCGGCGCGGAGGAAAAAAAGATGGGCTGGCGTGCGCAGCCCACCCGGCAGGTGGTGTTAGAGGACGTCCGCGTCCCGGTGACCAACCGCCTCGGCGAGGAGGGCGACGGCTTCGGCATCGCCATGAAGGGGCTCAACGGCGGCCGCGTCAACATTGGCGCCTGCTCGCTGGGCGGCGGCCGTGCCGCCTTCGCCAAGTCGGTTGCCTACCTGAAGGAGCGCCAGGCGTTTGGCGGCCCGCTCATCAAACAGCAGCACCTGCTGTTTGAACTGGCGGACATGGACACCGAACTGGAAACCGCCCGCACCATGCTCCTGCGCGCCGCGGAAGCCCTGGAGACCGGCGCGCCGGACACGGTGAAGCTGTGCGCCATGGCCAAGCGGGTCGCCACCGACGCCGGATTCCATGTCGCCAACCAGGCGCTGCAGCTCCACGGGGGCTACGGCTACCTCTCCGAGTACGGGCTGGAAAAGATTGTCCGTGACCTGCGCGTCCACCAGATCCTGGAGGGCAGCAATGAGATCATGCGCTTGATTGTGGGCCGGCTGGCGGTCGAAGACTAGGGTGTTGGAGACTGGAACATGGAGGAGGCGCAGATGACAGACACCGACGTTTTGCTGCAGCGCACCGGGCATCTTGGCCACGTCGTGCTGAACCGGCCGCAGGCCATGAACGCCCTCAACCACGGCATGATCCAGGCCGTGGCGGCCGCGCTGGATGCCTGGGAAACCGACGACGGCGTGGCAACGGTGTTGATCTCGGGCGCCGGTGAGCGGGGCCTGTGCGCCGGCGGGGACATCGTCTCGATCTACCACGACGCCCGCACCGGCGGGAACCAGAGCGAACAATTCTGGCGCGACGAATACCACCTCAACGCCCGTATCAAGCGCTACCCGAAGCCCGTTGTCGCGTTCATGGACGGCGTGGTGCTGGGCGGCGGGGTCGGCATTTCCGCGCACGCCTCCCATCGCGTGGTCACCGAACGCTCGAGGATCGGCATGCCGGAGACCGGGATCGGATTTGTCCCGGACGTCGGCGGGACGTACCTGCTCTCCCGCGCCCCGGGCGAACTGGGCACGCACGCCGGGCTCACCGGGACCATGGTCAGCGGCGCGGACGCCGTCGCCATGGGCCTGGCCGACCACTTTGTCGATTCCTCGCTGCTGCCCACGCTGGCAGCCGAGCTGGCCGGGCGCAACGCCAGCTCCGCCGTCGCACGCCACGGGCAGGAACCGCCGGAATCCGCCCTCCTCGCGGCCCGGGCCTGGATTGACGACGCCTATTCCGCGGACGACGCCGTCACCATCGTCAAGCGCCTGGCCGGCTCCGGCGTCCCGGAGGCGGAGAAGGCGGCGGCCACCATTGCGGCGAAGTCGCCCACCGCGGTGACGGTCACGCTGGAGGCCCTCCGCCGGGCGCGCGTGCTCGGGTCGCTGGAGGAGGTGCTCGACCAGGACATGCGGGTGTCGCTGCGGGCCCTGCGCTGGCCCGACTTTGCCGAGGGCATCAGGGCGCAGCTGGTGGACAAGGACCGCAACCCGGCCTGGCGGCCGGCCGCCCTGGCGGACGTGCCGGCGGACGTGGTGAAGCGGACATTTGAGAGCCTGGGCCCGGACGAACTCGGGTTGGGAAACGCACGGAACGGATCGGTGAAGGTGCCATGAGCAGCGAAGCAGCACGCAGGACAATCGGTTTTATCGGCCTGGGCCACATGGGCGGGCCCATGGCGGCCAACCTGGTCAGGGCCGGCTACCCGGTGACGGGATTCGACGTCGTCCCCGAGGCGCTGGAGGCGGCACAGGCCGCGGGCGTGGCAGTCGCTTCGTCCTCCGCGGAGGCGGCGTCCGGGGCCGACGTGGTGATCACCATGCTGCCCGCCGGCAAGCACGTCTTTGCCGCGTATGAGGGCGAGGGCCCCGGCGGCGGGCTGCTGGCCGCGGCCAAGCCGGGGTCCCTGTTCCTGGAGTGCTCCACCATTGCGGTGGAGGACGCCCGGACCGCCCACGAGCTCGCGCTGGCGGCGGGCCACCACAGCCTGGACGCGCCGGTCTCCGGCGGCGTCATGGGCGCCGAGGCGGGCACCCTGACGTTCATGGTGGGCGGAACCGCGGAGGACTTTGCCGACGCGGCGGAGATCCTCGAGGTCATGGGCAAGCGGATTGTGCACTGCGGCGGGGCCGGAGCCGGGCAGGCCGCCAAGGTGTGCAACAACATGATCCTGGGCGTGTCCATGATCGCCGTCAGCGAGGCCTTTGTGCTGGGCGAAAAGCTGGGGCTCACGCACCAGGCGCTGTTTGACGTCGCCGCGAACGCCTCCGGGCAGTGCTGGGCGCTGACCACCAACTGTCCCGTCCCCGGGCCCGTGCCCGCCAGCCCCGCCAACCGCGACTACCAGCCCGGCTTTGCCGGCGCGCTCATGGCCAAGGACCTCGGCCTGGCTGTGGAGGCCCTCAACGCCACCGGCACGGCCGCCTCCCTGGGCCGGGCGGCGGAGGAAATCTACCGCCACTTCGCCCTTGACGGCGGCGCCGGCACGGACTTCTCCGGCATCATCAACACCATCCGGCAGGCGTCCGAGGGGCTGGCCACCCTGGACACCGACTCCTGACCCCCGCCTTGGACCCTGAACTGAACGGAACTACATCCACATGACTCAATACTCCCTGATCCTTGCCGAGCAACGTGGCCGGGTTGGCCTGATCACGCTCAACCGGCCCGAGGCCCTCAACGCCCTCAGCGACGCCATGGGCCGGGAGATCCTCGCGGCCGCGCAGGCGTTCGACGCCGATCCCGGCGTGGGCGCAATCGTCATCACCGGCTCCTCCCGGGCGTTTGCGGCCGGCGCCGACATCAAGGAAATGGCCGAAAAGTCGGCCGTGGAGATGTACCAGCTGGACTGGTTCGCCGCCTGGGACGCCCTGGCCCGCGTCCGCACCCCGCTGATTGCCGCCGTCGCCGGGCACGCCCTGGGCGGCGGCTGCGAGCTGGCCATGATCGCCGACTTCATCATCGCCGCGGACAACGCCAAGTTCGGCCAGCCGGAAATCAAGCTTGGCGTCATCCCCGGCATGGGCGGATCGCAACGGCTGACCCGCGCCGTTGGAAAGGCGAAGGCCATGGAAATGGTCCTGACCGGGCGGGTCATGGGCGCGGCCGAGGCCGAGCAGGCCGGGCTGGTGGCCCGCGTGGTCCCCGTGGACTCGCTGCTCGACGACGCGCTGGAGACCGCCGCCGTGGTCGCCTCCATGTCCCTGCCCGCCGCCATGACCGCGAAGGATGCCGTCAACGCCGCCTACGAACTGACCCTGGCGGAAGGCGTGCGCCTGGAACGCCGCCTCATCTTCTCCTGCTTCGCCACCGAGGACCAGAAGGAAGGCATGGCGGCGTTTACCGAAAAGCGCGCCGCGGAGTTCAAGCATCGGTGATTGAGCCCGCCCCGGTGGTCGAGCTGCGAGCCCTTCCGGTGGTCGAGCAGCGAGCTCTGCGAGCGCGTCGAGACCCTCACCCCGGCGCTCGAGCAGCGAGCCCTTCCGGTGGTCGAGCAGCGAGCCCTTCCGGTGGTCGAGCAGCGAGCCCTGCGAGCGCGTCGAGACCCTCACCCCGGTGGTCGAGCAGCGAGCCCTGCGAGCGCGTCGAGACCCTCACCCAGCCCAGGTGCTCGAGCTGCCCTTCGTTGCCCGAGCGCTGCAGGTGGCCGCATGTTTCCCCAGCGGCTCCCCACCCCCGAGTTGGTGATTTGGCCCTGGCGCATGTACTGTTGAGGACGCAACGCGGGGTGGAGCAGTTCGGTAGCTCGCCGGGCTCATAACCCGGAGGTCACAGGTTCAAATCCTGTCCCCGCAACCATGATGAGGAAAGCCCCCGGCCAACTGGCCGGGGGCTTTCCGTT
>NZ_JAAMFM010000012.1 GCF_013376105.1 Arthrobacter wenxiniae | reverse complement strand
CCAAACCGGCGGACAACCCCAGACCCGGACAGCCCGGCCACCGTCCACGGTGTTTCGCAGGCGGCGAAGTCGCCCTTTGAAGGCAAAGTCAAGAGTGCCGTGAGACCGCCCGCGGCCGGCGGCGGGGAAGTCGCCGGAAAATGCCGGTCCACAGCCCCTGCCCATCCCCCGTGGGTCTCGGCAGTCTGGTCCACTGGGGCGAAAAAAGCGTCAGGAGGTGACGGCGTCGTCCGTGCCGGTGTAAAACGCCGTGGTGCGCCTGGCCGCCTCCCGTGCCGCGGCCGGGTCGGCGCCGTTGGCGATGGCGGCCTCCGCCCACGCCTCACTGCTGGCGGCCATGAACGGGTTCATGACCGCGGGCGGCAGTTGGTTGGCCGGGCCGGTGGGGATGCCGCGCAGATACTGGTAGATGCCCAGCAGGGCCGCGTCCCATCCCACCCCGACCGCGCCCGGACCGTAGGTGCCCATCATGTCCGGGTCCACCATGGCCGTATGGCGCAGCTCCACGAGTGAGTGGTCGGTGTTGGTGGGCGTTATGGTGAACTCAAGCTCGGAGTCAGGGCCGTGGCCCATCTGCCATGAAACGCGGAAGCTTCGCCCGGAATTGCACTCAAGGATTTCACCCGAGGCATTTCCTTCGAGCGCATAGCGGCCCCCGACGCTGAGGTCGCCGGTGATGGGCAGAAACCATTGCCGAATTCGTTCGGCCTCGGTGCACGCGGTCCACACGTCATGCGCCGGCGAGGATACTTCCTGCTGCAGCACCACCGAGGTGGCGTCCTGGTGGTTGAGTTGGGTTGTCTTGACGAGTCGGGTGATTCCAGTGAGCGTGTCCATGATGTCGACCATGCAGCCAGACTAGGCGAGGCCTGCTGCTGCGGCAACCGCACGGCGCGTCCGTGGCAGGATGTTTGCATGCGACACGCCGAGCCCTTCCTTCCTCCCTTTGAACCGGGGATCTTCGATTTTTTGGCTGCGCGCGCCGTGGCTGGCGTGGAGGAGGCAACGCCGCGGAGCTACGCCCGTACGCTGTCGCTGCCAGGCGGCCATGGGTGGTTTCGGCTGGTGCGGGAGCGCCGGAAGCTGCTCTTGGACTACAGCGTCGAAGACGCCGCCGACGCCCCCGTGCTGGCAGCCCGCGTCCGCCACCTTTTCGACCTGGACCACGACCCGGCGTCCGCCGACGCAGCCCTCGCCGCGGACCCACTGCTGGCCCGGCGTGTGGCGGCCCTGCCGGGGATCAGGCTGCCCGGCTGCGTGGATCCCCATGAAATCCTGATCCGCGCCATGATTGGCCAGCAAATCACCGTCGCGGCGGCCACCACGGCGCTCCGCCAGTTGATGGCAGTGGGCACTCCCACCCGACTCCCGCACGGCTCCATGACGCACCTCTTTCCCACCCCATCCCAAATCGCGGCGGACGGCCGCAGCATCCTGCGTGGACCGCAGCGGCGGATTGACAGCATCTTGGCGGTGGCGGGAATGCTGGGCGACGGGTCGCTGACGATCGGCGTGCAGGACACCCCCGAATCCCTGGCGGAGAAGCTGTTGCCGTTGCCGGGCATCGGGCCCTGGACCGTCGGCTATGTCTGCATGCGGGTGCTCGGCAGCAGCGACATCTTTCTTCCCACCGACTCGGCGGTCCGCAACGGCTACGGCCTGCTCCGGGGTGATTCGCTGGCTGCGGCGAGGGCCATCAAGGCCCCGGAGCTGGCCCGCATGGCCGAGCCCCTGCGGCCCTGGCGCTCCTACGCCACGCTGCACTTTTGGCGCGTCTCCGGGGAAAGGCCGTCCGGGGCGGCCCGGCGCTGAAGGCCCTTCGCCAGGACCCCGCATTGGGGGCCCGGAGCGGGGCTACTTCTTCATCGCCGAGGGCCAGGGCAGCAGCTCTGGCAGGTCCACCGAATCGGCGGCGGCTTCCGCGCGCAGGCTGTCCAGGGTGGGGGTGCGCCCGGCCAGCCACGCGGCGATGTCCGTCAGCATTCCCTGCACCGAGACGGTGTCGTCGCCGGTCCCCAACGTCATGGTCGGCAGTGCCAGGGGCAGCAGCACCAGGCGGATGTTCCCGGGCACCCGGGCTGCCAGGAACCCGACCAGGTATAGGCAGAATTCCTTGGACCAGGTTTCCGGTCCGCGGCCCACGTTGAGGTCCGCGAGGTGGATGACCAGCTCGCGCCACAGCGCCAGCGCGCCGTCGTACACGGTGCCGTCGCGGTAGCTGATGCCCAGCTTCCACTGATCCTCGTCCAACCCGGCCAGGGCGGAGAGCACGCGCTGGAGGGCGGTGTCCAAACGGGCCTGGTGCTCCGCGGCAGGGTGTCCTGCAGCCATTTCGATGGCCTGCGTGCGCCCGCCCATGCCGCCGTCGTAAAACTCGATGGTTTCCCCGCGCAGGGTGTACTCCACCTGGCGCGCCACGGCGTCGGCGACGTTGGCAACATGTGCCAGCACATGCCCGCGGGTCCACCCGGGAAGCTCCGTGGCGGCGCGGACGTCGTCATCGCTAAGTTTTGCCACCTTGCCGGCCAGCGCATCCGCCGTGGCACCCAGCCGGTCCATCAGCTGTGCAGTTGTGATCTCAGTCATTGCCCCAGCATAGCGGCCGAGGGGCCCACTGCGAGTTCGCGAGCAGAGGGAGGCCGCTATGCGATGGCGGCCGAGGGGCCCACTGCGAGTTCGCGAGCAGAGGGAGGCCGCTATGCGATGGCGGCCGAGTGGGAGGCGGCCGTGCGATACCCGGCCCCGGAACGAAGACTGCCCACATCCGGTGTTTGGGTGCGGGCAGTCTTCGTTCCGGGCACGACGCCGGTCAGGCCAGGAAGGCGCGCGCCTCTCCCAGCTGCCCCTCCAGGGCGGCGAGCTGCTGGAGCACCGCCGAGGGGGCCGTCCCGCCTTGGGCACTGCGGCTGTTCAGCGATCCTTCCGTGCTCAGCACCGAACGGACCTCAGGGGTGAGGTGGGCGGAGATGCCCGCGTATTCCTCATCCGTGAGGTCCCACAGTTCCACGCCGCGGGCCTCGGCCACCTTCACGGCGGCACCCGAAAGCTCGTGGGCGTCACGGAACGGCACGCCCTGGCGGACCAGCCATTCGGCGATGTCCGTGGCCAGGGCAAAGCCCTGCGGGGCCAGCGCCTCCATGCGGTCGGTGTTGAACACCAGGGTGGCGATCATGCCGGAAACGGCCGGCAGCAGCAGTTCCAGCGTGTCCGCCGCGTCGAAGACCGGCTCCTTGTCCTCCTGCAGGTCCCGGTTGTACGCCAGGGGCAGGCCCTTGAGCGTGGCCAGCAGGCCGGTGAGGTCGCCGATGAGGCGCCCCGCCTTGCCTCGGGCCAGCTCGGCCACATCCGGGTTCTTCTTTTGCGGCATGATGGACGATCCCGTGGAGTAGGAATCGTGCAGCGTGACGAAGGAAAACTCCTTGGTGGCCCACAGGATGACTTCCTCGGAAATGCGGGACAGGTCTACGCCGATCATGGCCGAAACCCAGGAGAACTCGGCAAAGACGTCGCGCGAGGCCGTTCCGTCAATGGAGTTCCACGCAGCCGAGTCGAAGCCCAGGTCCACCGCGACGGCGTTCGGGTCCAGGCCAAGCGAGGACCCCGCCAGGGCGCCGGACCCATAGGGTGAGACCGCCGCGCGCTTGTCCCAGTCCACCAGGCGCTGCACATCGCGCAGCAGGGCCCAGGCGTGTGCCAGCAGGTGGTGGCTGAGCAGCACCGGCTGGGCATGCTGCAGGTGCGTGCGTCCCGGCATGGCTACGCCGTGGTGGGCCTTGGCCTGCTCCACCAGCGCGTCAATCACTGACAAGACGCCAGCTGCCACAATGCGCGCGTGGTCCCGCAGGTACATGCGGCCCAGCGTGGCAATCTGGTCGTTGCGCGAGCGGCCTGCGCGGAGCTTTCCGCCCAGGGCGGTACCGGCGCGCTCTATCAAGCCGCGTTCCAGCGAGCCATGCACGTCCTCGTCGCTTTCCGACGGGCCGTAGGCGCCGGACTTTACGTCCGCCTCCAAGTCGGTGAGCGCCGCGAGCATGCCCGTCAGTTCGGCGGCATCGAGCAGTCCCGCCGAGTTCAGAACCCGGGCGTGGGCCTTGGACCCGGCGATGTCATACAGCGCCAGCCGCCAGTCGAAGTGGGTGGACTTGCTCAGTGCCGCCAGCGCGTCGGCAGGACCGCCCTGGAAGCGGCCGCCCCAGAGCGCACCTTCGTTGGTCGAGCCTGTCGAGGCCTTATCAACCACCGGAGCTACTTCCCTGCGGCGCGCTGGTCGCGGGTGGAGGCCACCTTGGAGGACATCCCCCACAGCTCGATGAAGCCGCGGGCCTGCGACTGGTCGAAGGTGTCGCCGGTGTCGTAGGTGGCCAGGTCGAAGTCGTACAGGGACGTGTCCGAGCGGCGGCCGTTCACGATGGCCGCACCGCCGTGCAGGGTCATGCGGATGTCGCCGGAGACGTACTGCTGGGTGTCCTCGATGAAGGCGTCCAGGGAGCGCTTGAGCGGGGAGAACCACTGGCCGTCGTAGACCAGCTCGGACCAGCGTTGGCCCACGGCAGCCTTGAAGCGTGCCTGCTCGCGCTCAATGGTGATGTCCTCGAGGTGCTTGTGCGCGGTGATCAGCGCCATGGCGCCGGGGGCTTCGTAGATTTCGCGGGACTTGATGCCCACCAGGCGGTCCTCGACGACGTCGATCCGGCCCACGCCCTGCGCGCCGGCGCGGCGGTTCAGTTCCTGGATGGCCTGCAGCGGGGATACCTTGTGGCCGTCGATCGCGACGGGGACGCCCTGGGCGAAGGTGATGATGACCTCATCCGGTGCCGGCGGGAATTCCGGGGTGGCCGTGTAGTCGTAGATGTCCTTGGTGGGGGCGTTCCAGATGTCCTCGAGGTAGCCCGTCTCGACGGCGCGGCCCCAGACGTTCTGGTCGATGGAGTATGGGTTCTTCTTGGTGGTCTCGATGGGCAGGCCCTTGGCCTCGGCGAAGGCAATCGCCTTGTCGCGGGTCAGCGCCAGGTCGCGGACCGGTGCGATGCACTTCAGGTCCGGGCCCAGGGTCTGGATGCCGACTTCGAAGCGGACCTGGTCGTTGCCCTTGCCGGTGCAGCCGTGGGCCACCGTGGTGGCGCCGAATTCGCGGGCTGCCTTGACCAGGTGCTTGACGATCACGGGGCGGGAAATCGCGGAGACCAGCGGGTAGTGGCCCTGGTAGAGGGCGTTGGCCTTCAGCGTGGGCATGGCGTAGTCGTTGGCGAACTCGTCGCGCGCGTCGGCCACGTAGGCTTCGACGGCTCCACAGGCCAGGGCGCGCTGGCGGATGTCCTCCAGGGACTCCCCGCCTTGTCCGACGTCGACGGCCACGGCGATGACTTCGGCTCCCGTGGCCTCGCCGATCCAGCCGATGGCAACAGAGGTGTCGAGGCCGCCTGAGTAGGCCAACACAATGCGTTCAGTCACGTTTTTTCTCCTTGTATGAATGAATTTGATCGATACCGTTCGGCCTGGCGGCTCCAACGGCGTGTGTTCTCGTGGTTCCAGATTAGGTGGTTTGCCGGGCCGTCACCCTGCGGCGCCGGATTCCGCCGCAAACTGCAGGAAACGTTCCGCCACCTCGGCCCCGCCCAGGGGGTCCCGGGTGATGATCATGACGGTGTCGTCGCCGGCGATGGTGCCCAGGATGCTCGGCATGACCGAGTGGTCGATGGCCAGGGCCAGGAAGTTCGCCGCCCCGGGCGGGGTGCGCAGCACCGCGATGTTGGCGGAGGCCTCGGCGGTGACGAGCAGTTCCCCGCACAGCCGGACCAGCCGGGTGTCCAGCAGTTCCTGGGACGACGGCGAATGGACCCCGCGTTCCCCTCCCTCCCGCGGCACGGCGTAAATCAGCCCGCCGTCCTTGCCACGCACCCGGTAGGCCCGCAGCTCCACGAGGTCGCGGGAGAGTGTCGCCTGCCCCACCACCAGGCCGTCGTCCGCCAGCAGGGTGGCCAATTCCGCCTGGGAGCGGACGGCCCGGCTGGTCAGCAGGGCCGTGACGCGGGCCTGGCGGGCGGTCTTGGTGGCGGGCATTGCTGCCCCGGGCGCGGGTGTCCTGGACATGGTCAGTCGCCGGTCGCCTCGGCGGCCGCCTGCGCCTCCAGCGCGTCCTCGGCGGCTGTCTGTTCCACGAGCCACACCATGAGCGCCTTCTGGGCATGCAGGCGGTTTTCCGCCTCGTCCCACACCACTGACTGGGGGCCGTCCATGACGGAGGCCGCGATCTCGTACCCGCGGTAGGCGGGGAGGCAGTGGAGGACAATCGCGCCGGCATCCGCCTTGGCGAGGGCGGCGTCGTCGAGCGCGTAGTCCTTGAACAGCTTCAGGCGGGCCTCCTTCTCCGCCTCCTGGCCCATGGACACCCACGTGTCGGTGACCAGGACGTCGGCGCCGAGCACCGCGGCCGCCGCATCGATTGTGACCAGCACGGAACCGCCGGTGAGCGCCGCCCGCTCCTCGGCCGCGGCAACCACGGAGGCGGCGGGCAGGTAGCCCTCGGGGCCCGTGACGCGCACGTGCATGCCGGCCGTGACGCCGGCCAGGAGGTAGGAGTTGGCCATGTTGTTGGCCGCGTCCCCCATGTACGTCATGGTGAGCCCGGCCAGCGTGCCCTTGTGCTCCTGGATGGTGAGCAGGTCCGCGAGCAGCTGGCACGGGTGGTAGTCGTCGGAGAGCGCGTTGATGACGGGCACCCTGGAATTGGCGGCCATCTCCTCCAGCCCGTCCTGCCCGTAGGTGCGCCACACGATGGCGGAAACCATGCGCTCGAGCACCTTCGCGGTGTCCGCCACGGACTCCTTGTGTCCGATCTGGGCCTCGCCGGGGTTGATGATCAGGGGCGTGCCGCCCAGCGCGGCCACGCCGGCGGCGAAGGAAACGCGGGTCCGGGTGGAGGTCTTGTCAAAGATCACGGCCACGGTCTGCGAGCCGGAACCGTCGCCGGCGAAGGTGCTCTTTGAATAGGGCGACTTCTTCAGCGCGGCGGCCAGGGCCAGAACTTCCGCCTGCTCTGAGGGGCTGAGGTCGGTGTCGACCAGGAAATGCCGGGTCATGAGGATGCTCCTTCGGTGGGCTGGGCCGCGACGGCCGTCTGGATGAGCCCTGGCAGCGCCGCGAGGAATGAGGCGGCTTGTTCGGCCGTCAGGTTCAGCGGCGGGGCCAGGCGGATGGTGCTCGGCCGCGGCGCGTTGACAATGAAGCCGGCGTCAAGGGCGGCCGCCACCACCCCGGCTGCCACGGGCCGCGCCAGGTCAAAGCCAATCAGCAGGCCGTGCGCGCGGACTGCGGTGACGGCGTCGATCGTGGCCAGGCCCTCCGCGAAAATCCGGCTGACGGCGCGCACATTGGCCAGGATGTCCTGGGCCTCGAGCACGTGGAGCGTGGCAAGGGCCGCTGCGGTGGCCACCGGGTTCCCGCCAAACGTGGTGCCATGCTGGCCGGCGGAAAGGAGCGACGACGGCCCCCTGCCAAACGTGATGAGGGCGCCAATCGGGAATCCCCCGCCCAGGCCCTTGGCGAGGGTCATGGCGTCCGGCTGGATGCCGGCGGCAATGCCGGCAAACCAGTCGCCGGTGCGGCCCACCCCTGTCTGCACCTCGTCGACAATGAGCAGTGCGCCAGCCTGCGTGGTCAGTTCGCGGGCGGCCACCAGGTACTCGGCGGACAGCGGGCGGACCCCTGCCTCGCCCTGCACGGGCTCGATCACCAGCGCGGCCACCGTGCCGTCCAACGCGTCCCGCAGCGCGTCGATGTCGTTGAAGGCGATGTGGCGCACGCCGCCGGGCATGGGTTCAAACGGTTCCCGGTAGGCCTGCTTGGCCGTCAGTGCCAGGGCTCCCATGGTGCGGCCGTGGAAGGCGCCCTCGAGGGCCAGGATGGTGCTGCGGGCACGGCCGTCGGGCGACGGGTTGGCCTTGCCGTGGGCGCGGGCCAGCTTGAAGGCGGCCTCGTTGGCCTCGGTGCCGGAGTTGGCGAAGAAGACCTTGGAGCCGGCCGGGGCGCCGCTGAGCTCCAGGAGCTTTTCGGCCAGGGCAATCTGCGTGGGGCTGGTGAAGAAGTTGGACACGTGGCCCAGGGTGGCCAGCTGGCTGGCGATGACGGAGGTGACAAAGGGGTGGGCGTGGCCCAGCGCGTTCACTGCGATGCCGCCAAGCAGGTCAAGGTACTCCTTGCCGTCAGCGTCCCACACGACGGCTCCGGCGCCGCGGACCAGGACCCGCTGCGGGCTGCCAAAGACGCCCATGAGCGAATTGCTGTAGCGGGCCAGCCACTGTTCGCTGGTCCCCGTCCCGGCCACCGCGGCGGCCGTCGCCTGGAGCTGCCCGGCGTCCTCGGGGCTGGATTCTTCGGGGCTGTTCCCCGCGGTTTCACTGCTCATGATGCGTCCTCATCGTCGGGAAAAATCTGGGTGCCGTTGCCGGCGGTGGTCATCAGTTCCAGCAGGACTGAGTGCGCGCTGCGCCCGTCGACGACGGCGGCACGCGCCACACCGCCGTCGACCGCGCTCAGGCAGGCGCCCATCTTGGGGATCATGCCCGACTCCAGCGACGGCAGCATGGCGCGCAGCTCGCCGGCGGCGAGGGAGGAGAGCAGTGACGACTTGTCCGGCCAGTGGGCATAGAGGCCTTCGACGTCGGTCAGGATGACCAGGCGCGAGGCCCCCAGCGCCACGGCCAGGGCCGCGGCGGCGGTGTCCGCGTTGACGTTCAGCACGGTGGAGGCGTCCCCGACCTCCGGGGCCACGGTGGAGATGACGGGGATGCGCCCGGCCTCCAGAAGGTCCAGGATGGCGCCGGGGTTCACTCCCACCACCTCGCCGACCAGGCCCAGGTCCACGGGCAGCCCGTCCACCACGGTGCCGGTGCGCTCCGCCTGCAGCAGGGCGCCGTCCTCGCCGGACAGGCCCACCGCGTACGCGCCGTGCGAGTTGATCAGTCCCACCAGCTCGCGGCCCACCTGACCCGTCAGCACCATCCGGACCACGTCCATGGCTTCCGGCGTGGTGACGCGCAGCCCGCCCTTGAACTCGCTCTTGATGTCCAGGCGCTTGAGCATGGAGTTGATCTGCGGGCCGCCGCCGTGCACCACCACCGGCTTGATGCCCACGTGGTGCATGAACACGATGTCCTCGGCAAACGCGCGCCGGAGGTCGTCGTTGATCATGGCGTTGCCGCCGTACTTCACCACCACCACCGTGCCGGCAAATTGCTGGATCCACGGCAGCGCCTCAATCAGTGACGCTGCCTTGTCCTGCGCGGTCTCCACCGAAGTCATCATGTTTTCCTCACTAGTGCAAATACGTTCGTGGTGTCGCCGCCCGGCTGCGTTTCCTGCTGTAACGCGTTAACGGCACTCGCGGCCGCTGGTCTCGACAGGCTCGACCACCGGGACACCGGCTTACGAGGAGTAGGCGCTGTTTTCTTCGACGTATGCCTGGGTCAGGTCGTTGGTCCAGATGGTTGCGGAGGCGTCGCCGGTGCGGAGGTCGATCTCGACAGTGACTTCCCGCCCGGAAAGGTCCACGAGGTCGCGGGAGTCGCCGATCCCGCCCTTGCGGCAGATCTGGACCCCGTTGATGCTGACATTGACCTCGTTGGGGTCGAAAACGGCGTCGGTGGTGCCGACGGCGGAGAGGACCCGGCCCCAGTTGGGGTCGTTGCCGAAGATGGCGCACTTGAACAGGTTGGAGCGGGCCACGGCCCGGGAGACGATCTCGGCATCCCGTTCGCTGTCGGCATTGACGGTGGTGATGGCGATGTCGTGGTTGGCGCCTTCGGCGTCGGCAATCAGGGCCCGGGCCAGGGTGGCGCAGACTTCGGTGAGGCCCGCGGTGAATTCGTCCATGTCGGGGATCGCGGTGGAGGCGCCGGAGGCCAGGAGCAGCACGGTGTCGTTGGTGGACATGCACCCGTCGGAGTCGGCCCGGTTGAAGGTGGGGCGGACGGCGTCGCGCAGGGCGGCATCCAGGCCCTCGGCCTCCACCTCGGCGTCGGTGGTGATGACCACCAGCATGGTGGCCAGGCCGGGGGCCAGCATCCCGGCGCCCTTGGCCATGCCGCCGATGGAATAGCTGTTGCCGTTGGCATCCGGGGCCGACGTCCACGCTGCTTCCTTGGCGACGGTGTCGGTGGTCATGATCGCCGCCGCCGCGGCAGCCCCGCCGTCGGACGCCAGGGCGGCGGCGGCGGCCTCCACGCCCGGCAGGATCTTGTCCATGGGCAGCTGCTCGCCGATGAGCCCGGTGGAGCAGACGGCCACGTCCGTGGCGGAAATGCCCAGCACGTCGGCCACCTTTTCAGCCGTCGTGTGGGTGTTTTGGAAGCCTTCGGGGCCGGTGCAGGCGTTGGCCCCGCCGGAATTAAGCACGACGGCGTCGACCCGGCCGTCGCTGAGCACCTGGCGCGACCAGTGGACGGGCGCGGCTGCAACGCGGTTGGAGGTGAAGACGGCGGCGGCGCTGCGCTGCGGGCCGTCGTTGACCACCAGGGCGAGGTCTGGCTTGCCGGAGGCCTTCAGGCCGGCTGTGGTGCCGGCGGCCCGGAAGCCCTGTGCAGTTGTCACGCTCATGGTGCTACTCCTTGGAAGGAAAGGCCCGACGTTTCGGCCAGGCCGAGGGCAATGTTCATTGACTGTACGGCCCCGCCGGCCGTCCCCTTGGTGAGGTTGTCGATGGCGCAGCAGGCCACCACGCGGTTGACATTGGGGTCGTAGGCGATCTGCAGGGCGGCGTAGTTGGAGGCCTGCACCGACTTGGTGGACGGCCACCGGCCCTCGGGGAGGACCTTGATGAAGGGCTCGTCAGCGTAGCTGTCCACCCAGATCCGGCGCAGGGCCGCGGCGAGGTCCTGCCCGCCGCCGAATTGGGCTGCGAAGCCGGGCGCCACCTTGGCCGTGGCCGTGGTGAGGATGCCGCGGCTCATGGGCGCCAGCGTCGGGGTGAAGGACACTTTCACATCCAGGCCGGACGCTTCGGAGAGGCCCTGCTGGATTTCCGGCGTGTGCCGGTGGCCGCCGCCCACGCCATAGGGGCTCATGGAGCCCATGACTTCGGAACCGATCAGGTTGATCTTGGCTGCCTTGCCTGCCCCGGAGGTCCCGGACGCCGCGACGATGACGACGTCGTCGGGAAGCAGTGCGCCGGCACTGAAGCCTGGCAGCAGTGCCAGCAGGGAACTGGTGGGGTAGCAGCCGGGGACGGCGATCCGCTTGGCGCCCTGCAGCCTGGCGCGGGCGCCGGGAAGCTCGGGCAGGCCGTAGGGCCAGGTGCCGGCGTGCGGGGAGCCGTAAAATTTCTCCCACTCCGCCGCATCCTGCAGGCGGTGGTCCGCGCCGGCGTCGATCACCAGCGTGTCGGCAGGAAGCTGGGCGGCGACGGCGGCGGACTTGCCGTGCGGCAGGGCCAGGAAGACGACGTCGTGCCCGGCCAGGTTTTCCACGGTGGTCTCGACCAGGACGCGGTCCGCCAGCGAGTGCAGGTGGGGCTGCAGCTCGCCCAGGCGGGTGCCTGCGTTGCTGTGCGCGGTGATGGCTCCGATGGTCACGTCCGGGTGGCTGGCCAGGAGGCGCAGCACCTCTCCCCCGGCGTACCCGCTGGCCCCTGAAACGGCTGCTGAAATCCTCATGAAACGACTATACAGCAGGATTATTCATTGTTACCGATATTTATCCATCAAGTTCCGGCGCGGTCCGTTTTTTCGCACCTATGATGTAAGCAGGCTTGCGACGTTCCAGGGCGCCCGGCCCACTGCAATCGAAGACCCCAGGAATCTGTACAGAAGTGGAGAACACCATGACCTCGCAAAGCCGCGCCATTGTTGCCAACGCCCCCGGCGGCCCCGAGGTCCTGGCGGTCAGGGACGTGCCGGTCCCGGAGGCGGGGCCGGGCGAACTGCTGGTCCGCGTGGCCGCGATCGGCGTGAACTTCATTGAGACCTACCAGCGCGACGGCACCTACAACGTCCCCTTCCCGTTCACCCCGGGCGCCGAGGCCGCCGGCACCGTCGCGGCCGTCGGTCCCGGCGTGGAGGAATTTTCCGTGGGCGACCACGTAGCCACCGCCGAAGGGCGGGGGTGCTACGCGGAATACGCCATTTTCCCGGCCGAGAAGGCGCTGCCCGTCCCCTCCTCCCTGCCGTTGGACATTGCCGCGGCGCTGCCCCTGCAGGGCATGACGGCCCACTACCTGATGAACTCCACCTACCATGTGGAGCCGGGCCAGACCGTGCTGCTGCACGCCGGCGCCGGCGGCGTGGGGCTGCTGTTGACCCAGATGCTCAAGGAGCGCGAGGCACGGGTCATCACCACGGTTTCCACGGATGAAAAGGAGGAGCTCTCCCGCGTCGCGGGGGCCGACGACGTCCTGCGCTACGACGGCTTTGCCGAGGCGGTGCGCGAGCTCACCGACGGCGACGGCGTGGACGTGGTGTACGACGGCGTGGGGAAGGACACCTTCGAAGGTTCCCTCGCGTCGTTGCGCATCCGGGGCACCCTGGTGCTCTTTGGCGGCGCGTCCGGCCAGGTGCCTCCGTTTGACCTGCAGCGACTCAACGCGGCCGGTTCCCTGTTTGTCACCCGCCCCACCCTGGGGCACTACCTGCGCAACCCGCAGGAGCGCCGCTGGCGTTCGGCCGATGTTTTCAACGCGGCGGCCGCCGGCAAGCTGACCGCCCGCATCGGCGCCCGCTTCCCGCTGGCCGAGGCCGGGGCCGCCCATGCGGCGCTGCAGTCCCGCCAGACCACCGGGAAGGTCATCCTGGTCCCGTAGGCCCGCGCCGGCAGGACCGGCCGCGCGCGGCCCGGTTACCGCTGCGTGGCGCCGAACCGTTCGCCGGCCAGTTCGACGGCGGCCGCGCGGGCCGCCGACGCCTCGTCGGCCGTCAGGGTGCGGTCCGCGGCGCGGAAGCGCAGCCCGAAGGCCAGCGACTTGCTGCCGGCCGGAATGCCCTTGCCCGCGTATTCGTCGAACAGCGCCACGTCCTCGAGCAGTTCGCCGGCGCCTTCACGCAGGGACTCCAGCACAGCCGCGGCCGGAACCTCCGCCGGGACCACCAGGGCAACGTCCTGGGTTGCGACGGGGAAGGTCGAGATCGGCTTGGCCACGATGACGTCCGCGGCGGCGTCAAACACCATGCTGGCGTTGAGTTCCATGGCCACGGTGCGGGCCGGCAGGTGCTGCTCGGCCAGCAGCCTGGGGTGCAGCTCGCCGGCATGGCCCACCACCTCGCCGGAGCGCAGCTTCAGCACGGCGGCCCGGCCGGGGTGGAAGGCCTGGTGCGAGCCTTGCTCCACCACGAGGTCGACGCCGGTCACGTCCGCCACGAGGCGGGCGGCGTCGATGGCGTCGGCCCAGTCCCAGGGACGCGGCGTGTGGCCCGGTGCGGCCGGGGTGTCCCTGCCCGTGAACAGCGCGCCGATGGTGAGCGGCTGGTAGGGGATGCCGTCGTACAGGGCGTCAAGGACGTCGTCGGACGGCCTGGCGCCCAGCGGCGGGATGGACGCCGTGCCCAAGGTGCCGGAGGGCAGGAAGACCAGCCCCGACTCGAACAGCGCCAGGTCGTGGAAGCCGCGGGAGTGGTTGCGCCTGGCGGTCTCCATGAGGCCCGGCAGCAGCGAGGTGCGCAGGTAGCCGTGTTCCTCGCTCAGCGGGTTGGCCAGCTTCACCGCGGCCCGGGGGGCGCCGGCTTCGGCCACGCCAAAGGTGTCGTTGGCGGCCTTGGACACGAACGGGTAGGCGAGGATCTCGGTCAGGCCGGAATCCGCCAGGGCCTGGACGGCGCGGCGGCGCTGCTGCTGGGTGCGCGAGTAGCCGCGGCCGGGCGGGGCAACGGGCAGGGTGGCCGGGATGGCGTCGTAGCCCACCAGGCGGGCCACCTCCTCGGTGAGGTCCTCGGGGGTGGCCAGGTCCGGGCGCCAGCTAGGGGCCGTGACGGACCAGCCGCCGTCGGCCGGTTCAACCACGGCGCCCAGGTCCTCCAGGGACCCGACAATCTGTCCGGTCGTGAAGTCGATGCCGATGCGGGCCGAGGCGAAGCCTGCGGGCAGGAACACCGTGACAGGCCCGGGCTCGGTGCCCACGTCGGTGACGGTCGTGTCCTCGGTGCCGCCGGCCAGCTCCACGAGCAGGTCCACGGCGCGCTGGGCGGCCTCGTCGGCCACCTCCCAGTCCACGCCGCGCTCAAAGCGCTTGGAGGCCTCGGAGGGCAGCTTGTGGCGGCGGCGCGAGCGGGCGATCGAGACTTCCTCGAAGTGCGCGGCCTCAACCAGCACGCTGGTGGTCGCGGACGTGACCTCGGTGGAGGCACCGCCCATGACGCCGGCGACGCCGATGGCGCCCGAGTCGTCGGTGATCAGCAGGTCCTCGAGGTCCAGCTTGCGGACCTTGCCATCCAGCGTCCGGAGGGTTTCCCCGGCGGCCGCGCGGCGCACCACAATGTCGCCGGAAAGCTTGCCCGCGTCGTAGAAGTGCAGCGGTTGTCCGAGCTCCAGCATCACGTAGTTGGAGATGTCCACCGGCAGTGAGATGGAGCGAATCCCGGCCAGGCGCAGCCGGGCGGACATCCACGTCGGAGTTGGCGCAGCCGCGTTAATTCCGCGCACCGTGCGGGCCACGAAGCGGTCGCAGCCGGGCTTGCCGTAGATCGGCGCCTGATCCTCGAGGCGGACGGGATGACCCGGACCCGTCGCGGCGGTGACAGCAACCAGCGCGGCCGGGTCGGTGAACGGGGTGCCGGTGGCGTGGGCGTACTCGCGGGCGGCGCCGCGGATGCTGAACACGTAGCCGCGGTCCGGCGTGACGTTGATCTCGGCGGCCTCGTCGCGCAGCCCCAGGAGCTCCAGCGCATCGGCACCCAGGTCCGGGTCCAGGCCCAGCGTGGAAAGCACCAGGATGCCGTCGTGGTCCTCGCCGATGCCCAGCTCGCGGACCGAGGCGATCATGCCGGCCGACACGTGGCCGTAAGTCGTGCGGGGCGAGATGCGGAAGTCGCCGGGCAGCACCGCGCCGGGCAGCGTGACCACCACCTTGTCCCCCACCTCGAAGTTGTGGGCGCCGCAGACAATCCCCTGCACGCCGGAGGGGTCGATCCCGTCGCCTGCCAGGTCCTGCGCAGCGCCTTCCGGAACCACGCGGACGGTGCACCAGTTGATGGTCTTGCCATTGGTCTGCGGCTCCGGCACCTTGGAGAGCACCTGGCCCACCACGATGGGCCCGCTGATCGAGTCCAGCGGACGGTGGACGGCTTCCTCCTCAAAGCCGACCTTGACCAGCTCGGTCATAACGTCTTCGGCGGTTGCTCCCGCCGGCACCTGCGCATACTCGCGCAGCCAAGTCAGTGGAATACGCACCGCTTAGATCTCCATCCCAAAGTGTTCGCTGAATCGTATGTCGCCCTCAATCATGTCGTGCATGTCGGAGACCTCGTTGCGGAACATCAGGGTCCGCTCAATCCCCATGCCGAAGGCGAATCCTGAATATTCGTCCGGATCGATGCCGGCGGCCCGGAGCACGTTCGGGTTGACCATGCCGCAGCCGCCCCACTCGATCCAGCGAGGGCCGCCCTTGGCTCCAGGGTGCCAGATGTCCAGCTCGGCTGAGGGCTCGGTGAACGGGAAGAAGTTGGGGCGCAGGCGGATGCTGGCGCCATCTCCGAACATCTGCCGGGCAAAGTGCTCGAGCGTGCCGCGCAGGTCCGCCATGGAGAGCTTCTTGTCGATGGCCAGGCCCTCGAACTGGTGGAACACCGGCGTGTGCGTGGCGTCGAGCTCGTCGGTGCGGAACACCTTGCCCGGGCACAACACGTACACGGGCAGCTCGCGCTCCAGCAGCGAACGGACCTGCACCGGGGACGTGTGGGTGCGCAGCAGCAGGTGGGCCTCGGGCGGCTCGACGAAGAAGGTGTCCTGCATTTCTCGGGCCGGATGGTCCGGCTTGAAGTTCAGGGCGTCAAAGTTGAACCACTCCGACTCCAGTTCCGGGCCTTCGGCAATTTCCCAGCCCATGCCCACGAAGATGTCGCACACGCGGTCCTGCAGGGTGGACAGGGGGTGGCGGGCGCCGGCGCGGCGGCGGCGCGGGGCGGCCGTGACGTCCACGGTTTCCTCGACCAGGATGCGGGCGGCGTCCTCGGCCTCGAGCACCCCGGAACGGGCTGCGAGCGCCTTGGCAACGCGTCCGCGCGAGGCCCCGAGCAGCTTGCCGGCCGCGGCCTTGAACTCCTTGGACAGCCCGCCGATCTCCCGGTTGGCCAGGCTCAGCGGCGACTTCTCGCCGGTGTGCGCCAGGCGGGCGGCCTTGAGCTCGTCCAGGGAGGCGGCGGCGGCAATGGCGGCGAGCGCCTGCTCCACAGCGGCGCCAACGGCCGCCTCATCGAGCGGGTCCGGGGCGGCGGGGTTTGAGGAGTGCGGCGCGGCGGCCGTCTTCTGGGGCGTGTCAGACATCTACAGTTCTTACCTAAGCTCGTGTGCGAGTAAGCGGCGGCATTGCTCGGGCCGCCGTTCTTAGTCTAGAGGACGGCCTTCGCGGTATTTGAATTGCCCCCGGGACCTCTCCGCTGCCCAAACGGTACCGACTCTTTACCCGTTTGCCATCCCCTTCCCGCGCACCCGTTGTTACGCTTGCGGGCATGGGCTCCCATGTACCCCTCCCGCCAAGGCGTACGACGCCGGCCGCCCGGCGTGTGCTGCCGGCCTGCCTTGCGCTGGGCCTGGGTGCGGGGGGCCTGGGTGCGGGGGGCCTGGCGCGGTGCAGCCTCCTGGGATCCGTCCCCGCAGGCTTCACGCCCGTCGATGTGGTGCTGTGCCAGCCGCAGCCCGGCCCAACGTCCATCCCAACGTCCAGCCCAACGTCCAGCCACGCCGTCAATCCGGATGCGGACATCCGGGAGGTGCACCCGGGCGGTGGCCACGCCGCTTTGGTGGCGGCATTGTCCGAACCGGACGACAGGCGGAAAGGCGTGTCGTGCACCTCGGAACGGGTGGGCATTCCCGGGCTGAGGCTCATGGGCTCATCAGGCAAGGCAATGCATGTCATGCGGCCGCCGGACGTGTGCAGCGGCCCCAACCCCGCCACAGCGAAGGCGCCGGCCGCGCTGAAGATCGCCTCCTCGACGCAGCTGGAAATACCGGTGGCCCCATGATTGGGGCAGCTCCGGCGGCCGGCAGGCTCCGCCCGGCCCTGGCAGCCATCACTGCGACCCTTATGGCCGTCCTGGTCCTGTGCCTGGGCGGGTGCACGGCCATCACCGGCCGCGTCACGCACTACACGCCCTCCCCAGCGGCCCCGCAGGGCAGGGCGGACTGCCTGGCCACGTCGTATTGGAACGAACCTCTCATGACCGCGCCGCCTGGCGTGGCGGCCACGATGGGCAGCGTGCCGCAGGGCTTCGTGCCGGTGGACGTCGTTGAGTGCTCGCCGGGACAACGCATCTTCCGGCAAGCCAGTACGGAGCCGGCCTGGGCCTCCATTTTGGAACAACACCTCTCCGGGGACTACGGACCCCTCCTTGCCGCCCTGGCGGAACAAAGCGAGCGGCAGGATGGCGGCGCCTGCGTCGCCATGGCCGAGACAATCCCGGACCTGTGGCTGGTGGATGCCACGGGCAAGGCGGTGCACATCGAGTGGCCGCACGACGCCTGCGGTTTCACCAAGCCCGGGGTCCGGCAGGCCCTGGCGGCCCTGACGGTGACATCCTCGAAGTCCATCGACGTCAGGCCGTCCGACGCCGTCGAGCCGGTCACGCCGCCGCCCGCGCGCATCCTGGCCGGCGCCGACTGCATGACCACGGCCCATTGGTATGAAGGCAACGGCCTGGCCGACCCTTCCGCCAAGGACATGGGCGGCATTCCGGAGGGCTTTGTGCCTGTCTCGGCGGTGGAGTGCACCGCCTTCGGCAGCAACGTCACCGACGCCCGGGGCACCTGGCGGACCATCACCCAAAAGCGCCTCACCGGGGACCTGACACCCCTGGTCAAGGCTTTCCGGGGACCCAGCTACAAGGCGGTGGGCAAGCTGGTGTGCGAGGCAAGCCTGGAGATCATTCCGGACGTCTGGCTCGTGGACGCCGCGGGCAGGGCCATCCACGTGCAGTGGCCGCTGACGGCGTGCCGGAAGTCCCAACCGGGAACCAAGGAGTTGCTGGCGCGGCTGCACGTTACGGAGACAACAGTCTTGAAGGCCGTGCTGCAGCCGGCCCCGCAGCCCAAGACCCTTCCCCCGGCCACGCCAACGTCCACGACAGCTGAGCGGTGAGGACGGCCCTGCGGGTCCGGCAGGTGGCCAATGCCCTGAACCTGTCCACGGCCGCCGGCCTGCTGCTGGCGGCCGGGAGCCGGACGCCCGTGGAACGCGGCCCGGACGGCCTGCTGCTGGGCACCGGCTACCGCCCGCCCCTGCCGCTGGCCGGCGCCTTCACCGTGGGGAACGTGATCTTTTACCGCGCGGACCGGGCATTCATCGACTCGCGCCCGGAGCTGCTGGGGCATGAAGCCGGCCATGCCACGCAGTACGCCTGGTGCCTGGGGCTGCCGTTCCTGCCGCTTTATGCAGCCTGTGCGGCCTATTCCTGGTGGCACACCGGGGATCCGGGCAGCCGGAACTTCTTCGAACGCAACGCGGGGCTGGCCGCCGGGGGCTACCGGGAACTGCCCACCATCGTCCGGCGGCCCGCCTTGCGCAACCTCACGCACCGGACGTAGCTTGGCAACAACGGCAGGCGGGGCGGCCGCCGTCGACCATCACCGCGGAGGGCAGCCACATGAATGAAACCACCAG
Source organism: Arthrobacter wenxiniae (assembly GCF_013376105.1). Lineage (GTDB taxonomy): Bacteria > Actinomycetota > Actinomycetes > Actinomycetales > Micrococcaceae > Specibacter > Specibacter wenxiniae. Next base: position 87,323 of record NZ_JAAMFM010000012.1, on the reverse strand, counting down.
CGCCGCAGGCCATGCCAACACCATCACCGTCACCGGGCGTGGTGCCGTCAACGCCGAGCCCGACTGCTTCCACATCCACATCGGCATCGAAGCCCGGCGCAACAACGTCAAGGAAGCCTACGCCGCGGCGGCCGGCGCCGTCACCGCGGTCCAACAGCGCCTGGCCGGACTGTCCGTGGCCCGTGATGCGGTGGGCACCGAGGCACTGAACGTCCACGCCGATACTCAATGGCAGGAGGGCAGGGTCAGCGTCGTCACCGGCTACGTTGTCACCACCAGCCTTAACGTCGTCCTCCGCTACGACGACGCCGCGGCGGACGTCATCGCCGCCGTGGTCGACGCCGGCGGCGACGCCGTGCGGCTCGACGGCCTGTCCCCGGCGGTCTCCGACCCTTCCGCAGCCCAGGATGCTGCGCGGGCTGTGGCCTGGGCCGACGCCCGGCGCGCGGCCGAGCTCTACGCCGGGATGGCAGGGCGCAGCCTGGGCGCCCCCACGGCCATCACGGAGATGCAGGACCGGGGCATGATGATCCCCATGGCCCGGGCCGCATCCCGGTTCGACAGCACGTCCGTTGCCCTGCCGGTGGAAGCGGGCCAAAGCAGCATCACGGCCACCGTCGAAGTCACCTGGCAGCTGCTGTAGGGACCACCCGCGCACCGGCGGCCGGACACCACAGGTACCCGGCCGCCGCCGGACGCCCGCGGTGATCAGGCCTCCGGGATGGTGATCTCGCGCTTGAGGATTTTTCCCGTGGGCCCCTTGGGCAGGGTGTCCATGATGATCACCCGGCGCGGGAACTTGTAGGCGGCCACCCGGTCCTTGACGAAGTCCCTGATGTTGGCGGCGAGCGCCTCGGGATCGTCGGCGCCGTCGGCCCCGGCCTTGAGCGCAACCGCGGCGTAGACCTCCTCGCCGTGGACGTCGTCGGGGCGGCCGACGACGGCGGCTTCCGCCACCGCCGGGTGCTCATACAGGACCTCCTCGACTTCCCGCGGGTAGACGTTGTAGCCGCCGCGCAGGATCATGTCCTTCTTGCGGTCCACAATGAAGAAGACGCCGTCCCCGTCCCGGCGGCCCAGGTCCCCCGTGCGGAACCAGCCGTCGGGAATGGCCGCCGCCGTGGCCTCCGGATTGTTCCAGTACCCCTTCATCACATAGGGCCCCGCGACGGCGATCTCCCCCACCGCGCCGGGTTCGACGTCGTTCCCCGCGTCATCGACCACCCGCAGTTGGGCGCCGGTCACGGCTGTGCCGACGGAGCCCGGCTTGCGGATGCCGTCCATCTGGTTGAAGGTGACCACCGGGGATGTCTCGGAGAGTCCGTAGCCTTCGAGCATGGTGGCGCCAAACGTGCTTTCAAACTCGTGCAGGATCTCCAGCGGCAGGGGCGAGCCGCCCGACGCGGCCAGGCGCAGGCTGGAGAGGTCGTACTTCTCGCGCCCGGGCGTGCGCAGGAGCGCAATGTACATGGTGGGGACGCCCTCGAAGATGGTGACCTTGTCCCGCTGGATGATGTCCAGGGCCTTGACGGGGTCGAACTTGGGCAGGATGGTCACGGTGGCTCCTGCCAGCACGGCGGAGTTCAGGGCGCAGGTCTGGCCAAAGATGTGGAAGAAGGGAAGCCCGCCAAAGATCACGTCCCCGTCGCGGCTGCTGAAGAGGCTGACGGAGACTTCCGCGTTGCTGCGCAGGTTTTCATGCGTCAGCTCGGCCCCCTTGGGCTTGCCCGTGGTCCCCGAGGTGTACAGGATGACGGCGGTGTCCCCCTTCTCCGCCGCGGCCACCTCGGTGAGGGGCTCAAGCGGGGCCAGCAGGGCCATGAAGTTCGCATCGATGGGAATGACGGCGGTTCCCGTTTCCTCGGCCGCCGGCGCCACCTCGCCCATGACGCCCTCCCAGGCGAAGGCCAAGACGGCGCCGGAGTCCTTGAGGTGGTAAGCCACCTCGCGGGCCTTCAGCAGCGGGTTCAGGGGCACCACGATGGCCCCGTACCGCAGGATCCCGTAGTAGATGGGCGGCATCTGGGGGAGGTTGGGCGAAATCAACGCCACCCGGTCACCCGGCGCCACGCCGCGTTCGGCCAGCAGGGCGGCGACCTTCGCGCTGAGGACCTCCAGCGCACCGAAGGAGATTTCAATGGCGTCCATCTTGATGGCGGTGCCTGCCGGGTTTCTTTGCGCGGACATGCCCACGATCGTGGCCAGGTTGGTCATGACGGCTCCTTGAACGGAAAGGGAGGCCTCGGTGCCTCGTGCTCACAGCCTAGCCCTCCGCGGTGTGATCCGCGCCATACGGATACCCGTCGGTAACACGGCCCACTGGGCAGGCGTGGCGTGGGCCATTGACGCATTATAGAAAGTATGTTCGAATGAATTGCATGAGGTGGAACGCGCAGCAACTCAACGGGCAGCCCGGCCAGGCCCTGTTCCCCGCTCCGGACGCTGCCGACTCCGGAAGTGGCGCCGGCGCCGCCCTGCCCCTGCTCCCCCTGGCCGGCCTGGTCAAGAGCGTGCGGACTCCGGAGTTCGCCGGCATCACCTTCCACGAGGTGCTTGCCAAGAGCGCGCTGAACAGGGTGCCGGCCACGTCGTCCATGCCCTTTGAGTGGACCGTCAACCCCTACCGTGGATGCTCCCACGCGTGCGTTTACTGCTTTGCCCGCAAGTCCCACACGTATCTGGACCTTGACGCGGGGGTGGACTTTGATTCGCAGGTGGTGGTCAAGGTCAATGTGGCCGAGGTGCTGCGCAGGGAACTGAACAAGCCGTCGTGGCAGCACCCGCACGTGGCGCTCGGCACCAACACCGACCCCTACCAGCGTGCCGAGGGCCGCTACGGGCTCATGCCGGGCATCATCACGGCACTGGCCGAATCCGGCACGCCGTTTTCCATCCTGACCAAGGGGACGCTCCTCGCGCGGGACATCCCGCTGCTGCGGGAAGCCGCCCGTGACGTCAGCGTGGGCATGGGCATCTCGCTGGCCCTCCTTGACGAAAAGCTCGCTGATGCCGTCGAGCCCGGCACGCCGTCACCAAAGGCCCGGCTGGCGCTGATCGGCAAGCTGCGCGACGCCGGGCTGCCGTGCGGGGTCATGTCGATGCCCATCCTGCCGTGGCTGACGGACTCCGAGGAATCCCTTGACGCCTTGTTTGCCGCCCTGGCCAGCGCCGGAGCCACCGGCGTCAGCGCCGGCGCGCTGTACCTTCGCCCCGGTACCCGGGAATGGTTCATGCAATGGCTGGCACGCGAGCATCCCGCCCTGGTGGGCCGCTACCAGCGGCTCTACGGCCAGGGCGCCTATGCGCCCAAGGATTACCGGCAGTGGCTGGCGGCCCGCGTCAACGCTGCCAAGCGGCGCCACGGCTTTGCCGGCCAGGCCGGCTTCATCCATGACCCCCGCCAGGAAGAGGCACGCTACCCCGCCGGGAGCCTGCCCGACGCCGGGACCGGCCACCGGACGCCGGGCGCCGCGGGCCCGGCCGGGACGGGAGGGCCCGGGGCGCGGCAAAGGGCAGGGGCCGCCATGCGTGCCCCTGCCCTCGCCGAGCTTGCGCCAACACTGTTCTAGGCCGGCATTCCAGGCCCGTGTTCGCGGCGCCGGCTTTTCCCGCTGCGGCTATCCGCTCTTGCGGCGAAATTCCCGCTTGTGCTGCGCGGCCCCGTGCTGGGCGTTGATCTTGGCGCCGTTCGCGGCCTCCACGCTCCCGTGGTGCTGGTTCTTCTTGTTCTCCAGGGCCTGGCGAAACTTTTCCTTCATTTCTTCGCTGGCCCTGCCGGCCTCGGCCGGGGCTGATTCGTTGTGGTTCTCGGACGATGTCACTGCACAACCTCCTTGCGCTTTTTGGCTAGCCCCCAGTCTGGCACAGGGGGTGGGATATTCAACACCTCAACCAGGCGTGTTCAGCTCGCAGGCATGTTCAGCTCCAGCAGGGCCTGCACAATGGGCAGGTCCGCGGGAATCCAGGCCAGCCCCAGCGCCTCCCCGCCGTCCAGGGCCACCCAGCGCAGCTCGTCGTGGTCCTCCAGTGGTTCCGGCGAACCGTCCGTCACCTGCGCCAGCCATACGCGCATCGCCGCGGTGGAGGCGAGGGGCCAGCCCTCCGGCGTCGGACCGTCAAGTTCGGCTCCGAGGCGGACCGTGACGCCAAGCTCCTCGGCGAGTTCGCGGTGCAGCGCCTCCTCGGCGCCTTCCCCGGGCTCAACCTTGCCACCGGGGAATTCCCACAGTCCGGCGAACTCCGGCGGTGCGGTGCGCCGGGCAGCCAGCAGGCGCGTGGGCCGGGCAAGGGAATCGACAAGGGCTCCGCCCACAATTTGTTTCGATGAGGTCACCCGGACAGCATAGCCACAACTAGACTGGATGCGGACAGCGCCGTCTGGTCCATTCACCGTTGCGGCCCCATCACGCCGCCCGCACCTGCGCCTCGTCGGCCGGGGCGATAACGTCCCTTGGGAGACTGCCCCATGACCACTGCCAACTTCCTGTCCGAGACCAAGCCTGCCTCGCCGAATGCCGCCGCCTGGGCCATCTTCGCCCTGGCCATGGGCGGATTCGGGATCGGCACCACCGAATTTGCCATGATGGGCCTGCTGCCCAACGTGGCCGCAGGCGTGGGGGTGTCCGTGCCCGAGGCCGGGCACGTCATCTCCGCCTACGCCCTCGGCGTCGTGGTCGGGGCCCCGCTGCTGGTGGCCGTCAGCGCCAAGTGGCGGCGCAAGACCCTTGCGCTGGCGCTGATGGGCCTGTTCACCCTGGGCAACCTGTCATCGTTCTTTGCCCAGGACTACCCGACGCTGATGGCCACCCGCTTCGTGGCCGGCCTGCCGCACGGCGCGTACTTCGGGGTCGCCGCCGTGCTCGCCGCCTCCCTGGTGGTGCCCACCAAGCGGGGCCGGGCCATCGCCATGGTCATGATGGGCCTGGCCGTGGCCAACGTTGTGGGCGTTCCGCTGGCCACGATGGTGGGCCAGCAGTTCGGCTGGCGGCTGATGTTTGTCTTCGTTGCCTTCATCGGGCTCGTGACCATCGCGTTCATCGCCGTGGTCATCCCGTTTCAGAAGGCCCACCCGGACGCCAGCCTGCGTCGGGAGCTTGGCGCCCTGCGGCGCGGCCAGGTCTGGCTGACGCTGCTCGTGGGCGTCGTGGGCTTCGGCGGATTCTTTGCTGTCTACACCTATGTTGCCAACACCATGACGGACGTCGCCGGGTTCCCGGCGGACTTCCTGCCCGTCATCGTCGGCCTCTACGGCCTGGGCATGGTGGCCGGCAGCTTTGCCGGCGGGAAACTGGCGGACTGGTCCGTGCTGGGCAGCATCTACATCGTGATGGGCTTCATCGCCCTCATGCTGGTCACCTATGCGTTCACGGTCCACATCCAGTGGCTGGCGCTGGTCATGATCTTCGTCATTGGGGCGTCCGGGTCCATGCTGGTCCCGTCGCTTCAGACCCGCCTGCTGGACGTGTCCCCCGGCGCCCCCACGCTGGCGTCCTCGCTGAACCATTCCGCCCTGAACATGGCCAACGCGCTCGGCGCCTTCGCCGGCGGTCTCGTCATTTCCTGGGGCTGGGGCTTCACCGCCCCCGCACTGGTGGGCGCCGTCCTGGCCGTAATGGGCCTCGGCATCGCCCTGGTCAGCGGCCGGCTCGACAGACGCGGCCGGCCGGCCGCCGTCGTGCCCGTAGGCGCAACGGCACGGGTGGACGGCTAGGGCTGGCTTTCCTTGGCGGCCGAATAAATGTCCGGCTCCAGGTAAATGACAGTGGCGATGGGCACCGAGCTGCGCACGCGCTTTTCAGCGGCGTCGATTGCCTGCGCAATCTGGACACCGGTCCCCGCTTCCTCCACGGCAATCTTGGCCGCCACCAGGAGCTCCTCCGGCCCGAGGTGCAGTGTCTTGAGGTGGATGATGCCGCTCACGCCCGGGCCCACCAGCGCGGCCTCGATGGCCCGGATGTCCTCCTCGGTGGCCGATTCCCCCAACAGGAGGGACTTGGTTTCCAACGCCAGCACCACGGCCACGGCCACCAGCAGGACGCCGATCAGGCCGGTTCCCACCGCATCCCAGTGCCCGTTGCCGGTGACGATTGTCAGGGTGACGCCAAACAAGGCAAACAGCAGACCGAGCAGGGCTGCAGCGTCCTCCAGCAGAACCACCGGCAGTTCGGGCGCCTTGGCCGTCCGGATGAACTGCCCCCAGGTCTTGGATCCGCGGGTGCGGTTGGATTCCTTGATGGCCGTGCGGAAGGAATTGCCTTCCAGCAGGATCGATCCGATGAGCACCACCAGGGGAACCCACGCCCATCGAGGATCCATGCCGTGGGGGTGCTGCCATTTTGAATACGCCTCATACAGCGCAAAGACCCCGCCCACACTGAACAGGATGATGGAGACCAGGAAGGCGTAGACATAGCGTTCGCGGCCGTAGCCGAAGGGATGCTCGGGGCTGGCCTGCCGCTTCGCCCGCCTGCCGCCGACCAGCAGCAGCAGCTGGTTGCCTGAATCCGCGAGGGAGTGGATCGATTCGGCCAGCATGGACGATGAAAGCGTCAGCAGGTAGGCCAGGAACTTAAGTACCGCAATGGACAGGTTTGCCGCCAGCGCGGCGATAATTGCCTTGTTCCCGCCCCCATGAGCCACGATCGGATCCCCTCACTAATGGATGGGACAGCACAGCCCCGGATTCATAGTGTACTGGGTTGCGGCGGCGCGGATTCACTCCGCGCGGCGCTGGGCCCGGGCACTGGCGTACAGGCACACCGTGGCTGCAGTTCCCAGGTTAAGGGACTCCGCCCGGCCGTAGACGGGGACCGCGACACGGTGGTCCGCCAGCGCCTTCTCCTCCCCCGCCAGGCCCTGCGCCTCGTTGCCGAACAGCCACAGGGTGGGGTCCTCCAAGGCGTATTGGGCGTCGGGGATCTGCTGCTCAAACGCCCTGGCGGCGCTTTCGTCCTGAAGCAGGTCAAGGTTGAGCAGCCCATAGCCGTCCGCGGCCAGGATGCCAATGCCGGCCTCCCTGGCGGCAGCCACCACATCCGCCAGCTCGACACCGCGCACCACGGGCAGGTGGAACAGTGAACCAGCCGTGGACCGCACAGCCTTGGGGTTGTAGATGTCCACGCTGGAGCTGGTGAAGATGACGGCGTCCGCGCCTGCCGCGTCGGCGGCACGGAGGACCGTCCCGGCATTTCCGGGGTCCTGTACGCGGCACAGCGTGGCGATGAGCTTGGGCCTGGCCGCCAGCACTTCCGCCAGCGGCACGTCCACAAAGTTGCACACAGCCACGATGCCCTGCGGCGTGACAGTGTCCGTCATGGCCGAGAGCACCATGTCGCTGGCAATGCGGACCTGCAGCCGCGAGCCGGGATGGTGGACCAGTTCCAGCAGCTCGTCGTGGCGCTTGAGGCACTCCACTGTGGCATACACGGCCTCGACCACGGGGCTGCCGCCCGCGTCCAAACAGTCGCGGTGCGCCTGCAGCGCCTCACGGACGCCCTGCGGGCCTTCGACGAAAAACTGCCGGCGCTTTAAACGGCCCGAGCGCCCTGCCAGCTTCGCAACTTCCCTCACCCGATCTGCTCGAGGATTGGTCATTGCATCAGCTGACGGGCGCCCGGGTTCATCCATGGTTAGGACTTTAGCAGTCCGCCCGCATGAATACGGAACGCTGGGTTCCGCGTCAATTAGTGCTACTTGGCGGCTGCGGCAGACGTGTCTGCGGGCAGCGCGGCCTTGGCGAGCTTGACCAGTGCGGCGAAGGCACCGGCGTCGTTCACGGCCAGGTCGGCCAGCATGCGGCGGTCAACCTCGATCTCGGCGGCCTTCAGGCCCTGGATCAGGCGGTTGTAGGTCAGGCCGTTGGCGCGGGAGGCAGCGTTGATGCGCTGGATCCAGAGGCGCCGGAAGTCACCCTTGCGCTTGCGGCGGTCGCCATAGCTGTACACAAACGAGTGCAGCAGCTGCTCCTTGGCCTTGCGGTACAGGCGCGAACGCTGTCCGCGGTAACCCTTTGCGCGCTCAAGAACAACCCGACGCTTTTTGTGGGCGTTTACCGCCCGCTTCACACGTGCCACGTGCGTACTCCTTCAAGTTTTTGCATCCCAAGCCAATCGTGCCGGGGAAGGCGTTGATTTCAATGGTGTCGGACCCGCTACGGGCCCTTCACCGATTGACTTGCGAAATTAGATGCCGAGCATCTTTTTGATGTTGCGGACATCGGCCTTGGCAACCGTGAGGTCGCCCTTGAGGCGGCGCTTCAGGCTGGAGGGCTTGTGCTCCAGGTAGTGGCGGCGGTTGGCGCGCTGGCGGCGCAGCTTGCCCGTGCCAGTGAGCTTGAATCGCTTCTTTGCACCACTGTGTGTCTTCATTTTAGGCATGAGGACCTGTCTCCTTACGTATCCACCGGCGCTGCCCGTGGTTCTTTTGCAGCGACCGGTTCGGTCACTGTGTGGGGTGTGTATTCACCGCCAAAGAGGGTGTTGGCCCTATTCGGCTGAGTCTTTGGTGTCGGCCGCACGCTTTGCAGGTGCAGCCTTGGCCGCCGGCTTGCCTGCCGCCTTTGCAGCGGGCTTGGCCGCGGGCTTGGCAACCGGCTTCGCCATGGGCTTGGGCATGGGGATCGGCTTGGCCGTCACTGGCTTCGGCGCGGCTGCTGGTGTTGCGGCAGGACGCGCAGCGGCAGGTGCCGCCGTGGCGGCAGGACGCGCAGCGGCAGGTGCCGCCGTGGCAGCCGGACGCGCAGCGGCAGGTGCCTTGGCAACGGGGGCCTTGGCTGCAGACCGTGGCACGGCGGGCGCCTTGGCCTCGGGGGCCTTGGCCACGGCTGCCTCGGCCTCGGGAGCCTTGGCGGCAGGTGCCTCCGGGGTGGCGGTTTCGGCGGGCGTCTCCGGGGCGGCAGCGGCGCTGGCCGCGGGTGCCTCGTGGCCCGTGGAGGGAGCCGCGTCCACTGCCTCGGCGGTGCCTTCGTCCAGGTGCAGGCCCTCGGGCAGGAGGTCAGCCAGGGATTGCGTCATCGGCGCCTTGTTGTCCCGGTCCACGTCAACGCGGGCGGTGCCATTGGCAACGGCCTCGTTTTGGGCCTTCGCCTCGGCGCGCTGCTGCTGGCGCCGGGCCTCGGCCTTGGCCTCGGCCTTGTTCTTCAAGGGTCCGATCACCATGACCATGTTGCGCCCGTCAATGCGGGGGCTTGACTCGACCACGCCGACCTCGGCCACGTCCTCCGCAAACTTCTGGAGCAGGCGGATGCCCATGTCCGGACGCTGCTGCTCGCGGCCGCGGAACTGGATCATGGCCTTGACCTTGTCACCGGTGCCGAGGAAGCGCAGCGCGTGGCCGCGCTTGGTCTCGTAGTCGTGCTTGTCGATCTTGAGACGGAAGCGGATTTCCTTCAGAACGGTGTTCGTCTGGTTCTTCCTGGCTTCACGCGCCTTGACGGCGGCCTCGTACTTGTACTTACCGAAGTCCATCAGTTTGCACACCGGCGGCTTCGCCGTCGGTGCTACCTCAACCAGATCCAAGTCCGACTCGGCAGCCAATCGGAGGGCGTCCTCAATGCGGACGATTCCAACCTGTTCGCCTGCCGGCCCCACCAACCGCACCTCGGGGACGCGGATACGATCATTGATGCGTGGCTCGCTAATGTGTAACTCCTGTTGATTCAAAGAAATGTGGGTGCCATCGGCAAAAGAAGAAGGCCTCCCATTGCTGATGCAATCGGAGGCCTCGGGGATTGGTTCCGCCGCCCCCAGCGGGGCCGCGGCCAGCCAACACGAATGCAGGCGCCAACCGGAACCAGACAACGCCATTGCTGGGTCGAAAGGTGGGAGAGGACTCCACTTGCAAACTGGATGCGCTCTTTCCTCGCGGGGTTTTGGCCCGCAGAAGTAACAGCACCCAGTCGGTCTATGACAAGCTTAGCAGTATGAGCACCCCAGACAATAATTCGGACACCAGCCACCGCAACAGCTTCGCACCCGAGGAGTCCCTCGGCGACGCCGAAGCGGCGTCCGTGGTGCGCGACATCGCCGAAGTCCCGGCCGTCGAAGTCATCACCACGGCTGCCGTCCACCTCATGAGCGCAGCGGCTGTCAAGTGCGGCCTGGCAGCCGGACCCGACGCCGAGGACCTGAAGGACCTGGACGAGGCACGCAAGCTGATTACCGCCCTCGCCGGTTTCGTGACGGCAGCGGCCCCGGAGATTGGCAGCCAGCATGCCGGACCGTTGCGTGACGGCCTGCGTTCGCTGCAGCTTGCATTCCGCGAGGCCTCGGAATTCCCGGACGCGCCGGGCAAGGGCCCGGGCGAAAAGTTCACCGGAGCCGTCAACTGACCCAAATCCACCCAAGGTGGGATCCGTGGCGCGGTGGTTGCTGGAATTTTGTGGAATTCCAGCAACCACTGCGCCACACTTTGTTTATGCCGCAGGCTCAGACGGCGTCGGGTTCGCCCAGCAGCCCGTCAACAGCGGACCCCGGCGCGCCGGGGATGGTGCCGTCCTCCCCGCGACCGGCAGGCGCCCCCGCGGCCTTCCGCCGCCGGCTGCGTTGGACGGCCAGGCCCGCGACGGCGAGGATGCCGGCGACGATGCCGATGATGACAAATCCTGCCCAGGGTCCCACCTCGTCGATCATGGCCCCGGCGAACGGTGCACCCATGGCGCTGCCCAGGGTCATGGATGAGCCGTACCAGCCCATGGCCTCGCCGCGCCGGCGCTCCTCGACGAGGTCGGCAATGTGTTCGGCGCTGGACGTCAGTACCGGGGCGCAGAGCAGCCCGGGCAGTATGGAGAGCAGCCCCAGCGTCCACGCGTTGGTGGCAAAGCCCATGGGAATGGTCAACAGGGCCATGGCGCCGAGCAGCCACAGCGGGTTGATGGACCGCCTGAGCGAGCCGTAGACCAGCCCGCCCACGAGGGAGGCCCCGCACCAGAAGAAGAAGACGATCCCCAGCTCGCCCACCTGCTCGCTGGCACGCAGCACGGCCACCATGCCGACATCGGTCCCGGAGAGCACCAGTCCGGCCCCCAGCGAAGCTCCCAAAACGGCCAGCACCGCCAGGTTCACCCAGGCCAGGTTGCTGCGCGTGCTGCCCCACGCGCGTCCCAGCCTGCCGGCAGGCGGATCAAGAGCCCCGACGGCAGCCTCGAACCTGCCGGGCGCCGGCGCCCCGGCCGCTTCGACGGGTTCCGCCCAGGCGCCCCGTTGGCCCGAGCGCGTGGGCGGGTTGGTCCACATCAGCAGCAGGCCCGCAAGCGCGGAGGCAACGCCAATGATGACCAGGCCCGCCGCGGTGTGGAGGGTGGTGGCCAGGACGACGCCGGCCGCCGGCCCCACCATGAACGTGATCTCCGCGCCCATCGAGTCAAGAGCGTAGGCGGTGCGGCGTTGTCCGGCCGGCACCATGACGCCCAGGGCCTGCCGGACGACGGAGAAAATGGGCACGGCAAACAGTCCGCCGATGACGGCGGCCACCACCAGCAGCTGGTAGTTCAGGAAGGGCGCCACGGACCACACCGCCACTTCGGCGATGACGGAAGGTATGAGGGCGCGGCGCAGGCCCAGAATGTCCACCTGGCGCCCGCGCCACGGGGCGCCGAGGGCCATCCCGACGGTGATGGCTGCTGCCACGGATCCCGCCGCCGCATAGCTCAGGTGCAGCGTGGCCACGACATGGAGCGTGAGCAGCACGCCGGCCGCCGCATGGGGGATCCGCGCAATCATGGCGATCAGGAGCAGCCTCCGCACCGGCGCAAGCGCCAAGAGCTGCCGGTAGCTGGCAAAGTCCACTTGTTTGCTTCTTCTCTCTTGTGGTCCGTCACAAGAGAGCGCAGGGCAGCCTTGCTGTGGAGTTAGGGTGTGGGGCCGGGATGGAGCAACCGCACCTGGACGGAGTCAACGGCCTGGGCGAAAACGTCATTCCGCGCCCAGAATGCCTGCAGGACCTGGAGAATGCTGTCCACGGCGGACTGGTCGAGCCCTGGGCGCAGGGTGAGCGAGACGGCCAGTTCCGGTCCCGCGCCGCCGCCCGCCACCAGCCGTCCAGACGGTTCAGATTTGTGGTCCCACAGGGATTCTATGCCCTTGCCGGCGCAGGCGGAAATGTCCAGAATCCCGGGGTTCCCGGCGGCAGTCATGGAATCTGCCAACACCTGCCTGACGGCGGGGTCAGCGTAGCTGGGCAGCCACTGCCGCTGCTGCGCCAGGGCCCACATGGCGGGGCGCCGCACCACAAACGGGCGTTCCGATCCCGGGTCCAGGACCAGCAGCTGGGCCTCCTCGGCCACGGCGGACAGGGCAGCGCGCGCGGCATGCACGGCCACGGGCCGCGCCTCGGGGTGCCAGGTGGAAAGGGCCGCCGCGTTCGTAAACGCCGGCAGCGCCCGCCGCCCGTCGGGCGCCTGCAGGGTCACCAGGGCCATGTCGGACTCCTTGTCCGACGCCAGCCCATTCTCCCCCACGGCCCGGTCGGCCAGCTGCGCCACAATCGGGATGAACACGCGCGCCTCCGCCAGCGACGCAACCACATCGGCTTCGGAGCCGCTTCCACCCAGGAGCCGCGAAACGGCCGCCTGATAGCGGGGGTCCGTGGCGCCGTCGTCGGCGTCAAAGTTGTGGTACTTCGCCTGGTCCGGCAGGCTGCGGCCGGACCAGGGCTGGCCGGCGGAGTCGGCCACGCCGCCGGCACCGGCGAGGGCCGCGGCGATGTGTCCGGGCAGTTGCTTGCGGGGCATCTCAAGCACGGGCTCTAGCGGCGTCCGGCAACGTCAAGGGCCTCGGGCAGCGTGAACTTGCCCGCATACAGGGCCTTGCCCACAATGGCGCCCTCGACGCCGTCGGCCACCAGCCCGCGCAGCACGCGCAGGTCCCCGAGGCTGGAAATCCCGCCGGAGGCCACCACGGGCTTTGACGTGCGCGAGCACATTTCCCGCAGCAGCTCCACGTTGGGGCCGCGCAGCGTGCCGTCCTTCGTGACGTCGGTAACCACGTAGCGGGCGCAGCCGGCATCCTCCAGGCGGGCCAGGACCTCCCAGAGGTCCCCACCTTCCTTCGTCCAGCCGCGGCCGGCCAGGGTGGTGCCCCGCACGTCCAGGCCGACGGCGATCCGCTCGCCAAAGCGATCGATGGCCCGGGCCGTCCACTCGGGGTTTTCGAGAGCCGCCGTGCCCAGGTTGACGCGGGCTGCGCCCAATTCCAGGGCACCTTCCAGCGAGGCGTCGTCGCGGATGCCGCCGGACAGCTCCACCTTCACCTCGAGGGCCTGGACAACCTCCCTCAGCAGTTCAAGGTTGGAGCCGCGGCCGAAGGCGGCGTCCAGGTCCACCAGATGGACCCATTCGGCGCCATCGTTTTGCCAGTTCAGGGCGGCTTCGAGGGGCGAGCCGTAGCCGGTCTCGGAGCCGGCTTCGCCTTGCACGAGCCGGACGGCCTGGCCGTCGGCGACGTCAACGGCGGGAAGCAGTTCCAGAATGGGGGTGGTGGTCATCGGGTCCTCAACGTGTAGGTGGTGGAACGGGTTGGCTGGGCAGGCCCGGTGGCGCGGTCCGGGCCGCCTAGCCCTTCAGGGTGAGCAGGTAGGCCGCCACGAGGGACAAGGCGGCGAGGATGGCAAAGCTGACGGGGATCCAGCGTGGGGTCTTCTGCTGGTAAAACGTGTAGGCACCGCCGATGAGCAGGCCGCCCAGGCCCATGAGGAGCAGCGAATACATCTACGCTGCCACCTTCAGGGACTGCACCCAGTTGCGCAGCAGGCGCGCGCCGGCGTCGCCGGACTTTTCCGGGTGGAACTGGGTGGCGCACAGCGGGCCGTTCTCCACGGCGGCAATGAACGGCGCGCCGTGTTCGGACCAGGTGACCGCCGGCGGCTTCATCTTGGGCTGGATCACCTCAAAGTCCCACGTCTGGACGCCGTACGAGTGGACAAAGTAGAAGCGCTCCTCCTCGACGCCGTTGAACAACAGGGAGCCTTCCGGGGCCTTCACGGTGTTCCAGCCCATGTGCGGGACAACGTCGGCCGGGAGGAGTTCCACCGTTCCCGGCCACTCCCCCATGCCCTCCTCGCGGATGCCGTGTTCCACGCCGGCCTCAAAGAGGACCTGCAGGCCCACGCAGATGCCCAGGACGGGGCGCCCGCCGGCCACGCGGCGGCCAATCATGCGGATGGCGTCCACGGCCCTCAGCTCAGCCATGACGGAGCCAAAGGCACCCACGCCGGGCACCACCAGGCCGTCCGCGCCGAGGACGTCCTCGGGGCGCGCGCTCAGGCTGACGTTTGCGCCGGCACGCTCCAGGGCCCGCACGGCCGAGCGGACGTTGCCGGAACCGTAGTCCAGGACCGTGACGGTGGGCTGTGCCGCGGCCGTGTTCACAGAAGTCCCTTGGTGGACGGAATCCCCGTGACACGGGGGTCCTTCTCCACGGCCGACCGCAGGGCCCGGGCAAAGGCCTTGAACTGGGCCTCGACAATGTGGTGCGGGTCCCGCCCCGCAATGAGCGTCATGTGGAGGCAGATCTGCGCGTGCAGGGTGATGGCCTCAAATACGTGGCGCGTCAGGGAACCCGTGAAGTGGCCGCCAATGAGGTGGTATTCCTGCCCGGCGGGCTCGCCGCTGTGGACCAGGTAGGGCCGGCCGGAAACGTCCACGACCGCGTTGGCCAGGGCTTCGTCGAGGGGGACGGTTGCTTCGCCAAAGCGGCGGATCCCGGCCTTGTTGCCGAGCGCCTCGCGCAGCACCTCGCCCAGGGAAATGGCCACGTCCTCCACGGTGTGGTGGGCATCGATGTGGGTGTCTCCCGTGGCCTTGACCTTCATGTCGATGAGCGAGTGCTTGGAGAGGGCCGTGAGCATGTGGTCGTAGAACGGCACGGACGTGTCGATCTCCGAAACCCCGGTGCCGTCCAGGTTGATCTCAACCAGCACGCTGGATTCGCTCGTGGCGCGTTCCAGGCGTGCCGTGCGTCCCTGGCCGGGCTGCTGGCTGTTCTCGGTCATTGTTCTTACGGTCCTTTGGTTAATTGGGCGTGCCAGGCCGGGCATGGCGCGTGCAACTGGGGTGTTGGTGTACCACCAGTTTAGACGCACCCGCCGGGCTCCCTGCCCGGTCCCGGGGACGGCGCCCGAGGGGATGCGCATCCCCGTGCCGTTCCCGGAAGGGCGACGCCGGCCGGGTGCCTTGGCGCTATTTCGCCAGGATGGAGCGCAACCCGTCCAGGAACGCGCCGGTCTCGGCCTCCGTGCCGGCGGTGACGCGCAGATGGCCGGAGATGCCGACGTCACGGATCAGCACGCCGTCGGCCAACAGCTTCTCCCAGACGGACACCGGATCTT
The DNA here is from genome assembly GCF_013376105.1 of Arthrobacter wenxiniae. GTDB lineage: Bacteria > Actinomycetota > Actinomycetes > Actinomycetales > Micrococcaceae > Specibacter > Specibacter wenxiniae. Next base: position 72,002 of record NZ_JAAMFM010000012.1, on the reverse strand, counting down.
CCAGGCCACCGAAGAACACGAAGTTGGAGTCCGACGGTGCGGGCCTCAGGCCCATCTGTTCCAGTTCAGCCACGATGCGGTCGCGCTGGACCTTGATGGCCTCGACGTTAGCGAGCAGGGCATCCGAGTTCCGCAGCGCCGCAACCGCGGTTGCCTGGGTGATGGCGGACAGGTGGTAGGGCAGGCGGACCAGCCGGATGGCGTCGGTGACTTCGGGAGCTGATGCGAGGTAGCCCACGCGCGCGCCGGCCAGCGCGAAGGCCTTGCTCATGGTGCGGGAGACCACCAGGCGCGGCCGGCCTTCCAGGAGGGTCAGCGCGCTCCCAGTGCCGGCGTGGGCAAACTCCGCATAGGCCTCGTCGACAATAACGATGGCCTGTGATGCTTCCCCCGCGTCGTAGACGGCCTCCACCACGTCCAGGCCCAGCGCCGTGCCCGTGGGATTGTTGGGCGAGCAGAGGAAGACGACGTTGGGGGCCTGCGCCCGCACCTGCTGCGCCGCCGACTCGGCCGTGAGGCCGTAGTCGTCCCCGCGGACGCCGGCCACGTAGGCCGTGCCGGTGCCGCTGGCCAGCAGCGGGTACATCGAGTAGGTGGGCGGGAATCCCATGGCGCTGCGCCCCGGGCCGCCAAACGCCTGCAGCAGCTGCTGAAGGACCTCGTTGGAACCGTTGGCCGCCCAAATGTTTGCGTCCGTCAGGCCGTGGCCCAGATACGCGGCGAGGGCCCTGCGCAGTTCGGTGAACTCGCGGTCGGGGTAGCGGTTGAGTCCATCCAACTCGTCCGCGACTGCCTTGAGGATGGCTTCCTTGGCGTCCAGGGGGAGGCCAAAGGTGTTTTCGTTGACGTTGAGGAGGATGGGGACGTCCAGCTGGGGGGCGCCGTACGGGTGCTGGCCGCGCAAATCGTCGCGAAGGGGTAGCTGGCTGAGACGTTCAAACTGGTCCATGCCACCAGTTTAAGTGTGCCACCCTCCCGTTAAGAACTTGTGACGCCCTGGGCCGGCTCCCTTACTTGCGCAATGGGACATAAAGGCGCTGGCCCGCCTGCAGGACGCCGGTGCCGAGGTCGTTCATGGCCACGATGTCCGCCACGACGTCACGAACGTCGCGGGCGGGGTCGCTGTGGGCGGCAATGGTCCACAGGCTGTCACCCTGGAGCACCGTGACCGGGGCGGCGTAGCCGGCCAGGTTCGCGGTGTTGACCTTGGTGGCCGCGTTGGCCGGGCTGGCGAGGGAACCCAGCAGGACTGCCAGCAGGGAGAAGACCAGCGCGGCCGTCACCGCCAGGGCAGGCAGGCCGAACAGCACCATGCGGCCGCGGCGAGTCAGCCGCAGCGCGCGGGCCGCGGCGGGGCGGGTGGACGCCGACATTACGGCGGGCCCTGCGGGGGAAATCACCAATGCGCTCATGACTTCATTCCTTTCGCATTCGGGAGGCCGCCACCCGGGCGTTCCCGGTTGGCGGGGACCGCGTGTGTCTTGCGGGGCGGAGCTTCCATGCACAATTCGTTCGATAGAACGTATGTTCTAACGTTGCTCTATTAGTTTTAGCATCTATTGACGACTCCTGCCAAGACTCGATCGAACAAATGTTTGAAATTTGGCCGGACCGGGCTTAATCTTGAGGTACAGGATTCGCCAACAAGAGCAGTCCACCAGCAGGCACTGACATTATTGGCTGCATCCGCAGAAAGGATCGAAGGAACATGGCGCTACCCGAACCTCCGCATCGAATCCCGCAGGCTCCGAGCCGGGCCGGCATGAAGGGGCTGACCGTGCGGCAGAAGAAGATTCTCGAATGCATCCAGCGCTCCATCGCTGACAAGGGCTACCCGCCGTCCATGCGTGAAATTGGCGACGACGTGGGCCTGGCCAGCCTCTCCAGCGTCACCCACCAGCTGACACAGCTCGAACGCCATGGCTATCTGCGCCGCGACCCCAAGCGCCCGCGTGCCATGGAAGTGTTGATCCCGCTGGTCATCGACAACGGTGTCGTGGAAATTGAGGGCGTCAACGAACCCGACCAGGTCCGCAGCTCGAACGGGCTGAACTTTGCCCAGCTGAGCAGTGCCTCGGACACCGCGTTTGTCCCCCTGGTGGGCCGGATCGCCGCGGGCGGGCCCATCCTGGCCGACCAGATGGTCGACGACATCATGCCACTCCCGCGCCAAATCGTGGGCAGCGGCGAACTGTTCATGCTGAAGGTCGCCGGGGATTCCATGATCGACGCCGCCATTTGCGACGGCGACTGGGTGGTGGTCCGGCGCCAGAACACCGCCAACAACGGGGACATCGTCGCCGCCCTCCTGGAGGACGAGGCCACGGTCAAGACCTTCCGCCAGCGCGACGGCCACACGTGGCTGCTGCCGCAGAACACCCGCTACGAACCCATCCTCGGCGACGAGGCCACCGTCATGGGCAAGGTCGTCTCAGTCCTCCGCAGCCTGTAGGCAAGCTCCGCAGGACCCAGCAGCGCCCCCGGCAGCGAGGCCGGGGGCGCTTCCATGCTGTCAGCGCGCGCGACCGGAAGCGGCGGAGCGGCTACTTCCCGGACAGCCTTTGGAGCGCCGCGAGGGCGACGGACCGGTCCCTGGTCGACCAGAACGGCGGCAGGGCCGCGCGGAGGAAGCCGCCGTAGCCGGCGTTGGCCAGGCGCGAGTCGAGGACGGCAACCACCCCGCGGTCGCTGCTGGAACGGATCAGCCGGCCCACACCCTGGGCCAGCCGGATCGCGGCATGCGTCGCGGAGATGGCGATGAAGCCGTCGCCGCCGCTTTGTGCAACGGCACGGGCACGCGCCGTAACGAGGGGGTCGTCGGGGCGGGGGAACGGGATCCGGTCGATGACCACCAGCCGGCAAGAGGCGCCTTGGACGTCCACGCCCTGCCAGAGCGACATGGTGCCGAAAAGGCAGGTGTCCGGCTCGTCTGAAAATTCCTTGATGAGCCCTGCCATGGATGAGTCGCCCTGGCACAGGATTTTGACCTTGAGCTTCTTGCGCAGCTTTTCCGCGGCATCCTCCGCGGCCCGCCGCGAGGAGAACAGTGCGAGCGTGCCCCCGCCGGCGGCGGTGATGAGCGCCTCGAGCTCGGAGAGCTGTTCGGGGGAATTCCCGAAGCCGGGCTTGGCCAGGTGCGCCGCCACGTACAGCATGCCCTGCTTGGGGTAGTCAAACGGGGAGCCTACATCGGCGCCCGTCCAGGCGGGTGCGTTTGCGCCCAGCAGGCCCAGCCCGCCGGCGGTGGCCTGGAAGGAGTCCCCGATGGCCAGGGTGGCCGAGGTGAGCACCACGGTGTGGTCGGCAAACAGGCCCTCCCGGAGTTTGCCTGCCACGCTGAGCGGGGCCACGTTGATGACGGGGGGCTCGCTCTCGTCGGCCTTTTGGTAGCCCTTGCCCGGGGCGAAGGTGCCGGTCCTCGACGCCCACACAACTTCCCGCCCGTCCCGGGCGGTGAGCAGCCGTTCGCACAGGTCAAAAATCAGGGTCAGCCGCGACCTGGCGATGGACCGGCCCCCGTCTGCCGCGGCGTTGCCATCCGGCTTGGAGTCGGAGAGCGCCACGCGCGCAGCGTCGCGCAATTGTTCGATGGCGGCGGTGTGTTCTTCGTTGAGCCCGTTGGGCAGCAGCCCGGTGGGCGTGCCCGAAAAGGCCATGTCCAAGACCGTGGCGGCGGCGTGGAGCGCCTCGACGGAGACGCCGGTGTGTTTGCGCGTGCTGGAGGCGGCCGCCTGGACCATCTGCACTGACAGCTGGCCGGTGACGGCCCCGGTGACGCGGTCTTGCAGTTCGTGGGCTTCATCCACCACCACCACGTCGTAGTCGGGCAGCACGGCAATGCCTTCAAAGGCGCTGATGGCGAGCATGGCGTGGTTGGTGACCACAATGTCCGCCTGGCCGCCCCTGGCGCGGGCCAGTTCGGAGAAGCACACTTCGGCGAGCGGGCACTTTTGCGCGCCCAGGCACTCCATGGACGTCACCGAAACCTGGCGCCAGGCCTTGTCTGTGACGCCGGGCATGAGTTCGTCGCGGTCGCCGGTTTCGGTGTCCCCGGCCCATTCGCGCAGCCGCGCCACTTCGCGCCCCAGGGGTGAGGAGGGTCCGGACTTGGCGCCCGGCAGGTGCACCACGCTGGAGTCCTCGCCCAGGCTGAAGAGGGCGCCCTCGGAGGAGTCCTCGGACGGGAACCCGCCGCCCAGCTTGTGCTTGCACACATAGTTGCTGCGACCCTTGACCAGGGCCACGTCAATCGGGCGCGGCAGCAGCGGCGCCAGCGCGGCCAGCAGCCGGGGCACGTCCCGGCCCACAATCTGCGCCTGCAGGGCCAGCGTTGCCGTGGCCACCACGGAAGGTTTGTCGCTGGTCAGTGAATGCACGATCAGCGGGATCAGGTAGGCGAGGGACTTGCCGGTGCCGGTGCCCGCCTGAACCAGCAGGTGGTCGCCGCTTTCGATGGCTTCGACCACGCGCCGGACCATCTCGTGCTGGCCGTCGCGGCGCTGGCCGCCCATGGCCTCCACGGCGCTGTCCAGAAGCTCCAGGGCTTCGGCCGCCATGGCTCCGGGGCTCTTCGCAGCGCTGTCCAGGTCCGTGGCGGTTGCAGCCTCACCCATGCTGGACAAACGGGTCCACCTCGCTGGCCAGGTCTTCCCGGACCTTGACCTTGGCGATGGTGCCGTGTTCCCCGTGCTCCACGCTGACGATCTCGGCGTCGCTGCGGTGGAGGCGGTTCAGCACGTCGCCGCGGTCGTAGGGAATGAGCAGCGTCAGGGCGACGCTGGGGCGCGGGATGGCGTCGCTGATGGCTGCCAGGAGCTCGTCGATCCCCTGGCCGGTGCGTGCGGAGACCACCACCGTGCGGGGTTCGCGCTGCCGCAGCCGCTCCACGACGAACGGGTCGGCGATGTCGGCCTTGTTCAGCACGATGATTTCGGGGATCTTCAGGGCCGACACCTCGGCAAAAACGGTCCGGACGGCCGCAATCTGGCCCTCCGGGTCCGGGTGGGAGGCGTCAACAATGTGCAGGATGAGGTCGGAATCGGCCACCTCCTCCAGGGTGGACCGGAACGCTTCCACGAGCTGGGTGGGCAGGGAGCGGACAAAGCCCACAGTGTCCACGAGGGTGAAGCCCAGGCCGTCGGCGGTTTCCGTCTTGCGAACGGTGGGGTCCAATGTGGCGAACAGGGCGTTCTCGACCAGGACGCCGGCGTCGGTGAGCCGGTTCAGGAGAGAGGACTTGCCGGCGTTCGTGTAGCCGGCGATGGCCACGGAGGGGACGGCATTGCGCTTTCGGTTGGCCCGCTTGGTCTCCCGTGCGGGCTTCATGGCCGCGATTTCGCGGCGCAGCTTGGCCATCCGGGTGCGGATCTTGCGGCGGTCCAGTTCCATCTTGGTTTCACCGGGTCCACGCGAGCCGATGCCGCCGCCGGCCGTGCCCACGCGGCCGCCTGCCTGGCGGGACATGGATTCGCCCCAGCCGCGCAGGCGCGGCAGCAGGTATTCCATCTGGGCCAGTTCCACCTGGGCGCGGCCCTCGCGCGACTGTGCGTGTTGGGCGAAGATGTCCAGGATCAGGGCAGTCCGGTCGATGACCTTGACCTTGACAACTTCCTCAAGTGTGCGCCGCTGGGAGGGGGCGAGGTCGCCGTCGACAATCACGGTGTCAGCCCCGGTGGCCTGGACGATGTCCTTGAGTTCCTGCGCCTTCCCCTGGCCCAGGTAGGTGGCGGGGTCCGGCTTGGCGCGGCGCTGCACCAGGCCGTCGAGGACTTCCGAGCCTGCGGTTTCGGCCAGGGCGGCCAGTTCCCGCAGCGAGTTCTCGGCATCGGCCATGGTGCCCTCGCTCCACAGCCCGGCCAGGACCACCCGCTCCAGGCGCAGCTGGCGGTATTCAACCTCGGTGACGTCTTCGAGCTCGGTGGAGAGGCCGGCCGTGCGCCGCAGGGCGTTGCGTTCGGCGAGTTCCGACTGGTCGCCGTCAAAGCTGCTGTGCTGGAAGTTCAGCTGCGAGAGCGCCTGGGCCCGCCCGACGATGGGACGGGACGCGCCGGCCGCGGACTGGGGGTCCACGGCGTCAAGCCTTGCATCCTCGCGAACGGCCCGGCTCGCGGCAGCATCCTTGGCCAGGATGCGGTCGATCACGGCTTCAATCTCGGCGACGGATAGGTCAGAGCTGGCATCCCCGGCGGACCCGGACGCGCGCGTGCCGCGGGGATCATGGTGGTCTGCGGGACCGTGGGGTGCAGATGGGTTGGACATGTTCTCCTTAGTGGCGGTTATACCAATCGTAGTCCCGGGCACCGACGGGCACACCTTTGCAGCGGCGTCCTGTGGATATCCCGCACCCGGGCCGCCACGACGCGTCGCCCGCCGGCCATGCCGCCCAAATTCCGCTGGCGCGCAATTGCCACTAATCTGGCAGGACTATGGGTACTCAGGGCGCAGATCATTATTTCACCTCACAGCCGTCAACACCGCTGAAGCGGCGTCCCCTGACGGTTTTCCTGGCCGGTGCCGAACGCAAGTTGCAAACGGCTGGCGGCATTTTCAGCCCGGACGGCGTGGACAAGGGCACGGCGGTCCTGCTCAACGAGGCGCCGCCGCCTGCCGCCGGGGGTCACCTGCTGGACATTGGCTGCGGCTGGGGTCCCGTGGCGCTGACCCTGGCGCTTCGCTCCCCCGCCGCGACCGTGCACGCGGTTGATGTCAACGAACGCTCCATCGACCTCACCAACGACAACGCGCGGGCCCTGGGCCTGGACAACGTCCGCGCGTCCACGCCCGACGGCGTCGACCCGGAGCTGCGTTTCAACACCATCTGGTCAAACCCGCCCATCCGCGTGGGCAAGGCCGAGCTGCACTCCCTCCTGCTCCTGTGGCTGCCGCGCCTGGCCAACGGCGGGGCCGCCTACCTGGTGGTGCAAAAGAACCTGGGCGCGGATTCCCTGCAGCGCTGGCTTGCCGCGGAGCTGGCCCAGCAGTTCCCGGAGGCCGGCTTCAAGGTTTCCCGGGATTCAACGCACAAGGCATTCCGGATCTTGAAGGTGTTCCGCCCGGACGGCACGCAGGAGGGCACCTAGGGCAGTCCGTCGGCTGGGCACGCAGTCGGGGCGTCCGGTCGGCACGCAGTCAGGGCAGGGCGAGCACCCCGTCGGCCACGATCACGGCCGGCCCGCTGAGTTCCACGTGCTCGCGGCCGTCCGGGCCGGGGAAGAAGCGCACGCCCACCGTGCCGCCGGGCACCGCGACGGCCCAGGTGTCCGGGGCGTCGGCGCCGGCCCAGAAGCGGGTGGCGGCGGCCGCTGCGCACGCACCCGTCCCACAGGACAGGGTCTCCCCCACGCCACGTTCGTGGACGCGCATGGTGATGTTGCCGACGTCGTCGGTCACGAGCGGCTCGGCCGGCACGGCAAACTCCACGTTGGTGCCGTGCGGCGGAACGGGCGTCACGGAGGGCGCCTCAGTCAGGCGCGTCCCGTCGAGCTCTGCACGGTCGGCCAGCGCCACCACGGTGTGCGGGTTGCCCATGCTCACGGACAGGGCAGGACGGGCCACGTCGAGCCCCGCAGCCTCCACGAGGGAATCCATGCCCCGCTCCTGCGCCTGTTCCGGGAAGATGAACTCCCACGGGCCCATGTCCACGCGGTAGCCGTCCGCCGTGCGGGCCACCACCTTGACGCCGCCGCGGGTGCCGATGGTCAGGGCCTCCCCTTCGGCCAGCGCCGCCAGGCCCTGGTCAATGAGGAAGTGCACAAACACGCGCACACCATTGCCGCACATTTCCGACAGCGAACCATCGCCGTTGCGGTAGTCCATGAACCATTCCGCTGCGGGGTGCTCCGCCAGCAGCGCGGCGCCTTCGGGCAGCTGCCGGGAGCGGACGGCGCGGATGAGGCCGTCGCCGCCGATTCCGCGGTGGCGGTCGCACAGCAGGGCCACCTGCTTCGGGGAGATCTCGCGTTCGCCGTCGGGATCGGCCACCAGCACAAAGTCGTTGCCGGTGCCGTGTCCCTTCGCAAAGCGAAGACCGGACAAGGGGGCTGGTGCGTCAGTCATGGGTCAAGCCTTTCACAAAATCGGGCGGGGGCGTGCGACGCAGGATCCCGGCTCAGGCGGGCGTCGCGCCCGGCGCGCCATTCACCAGCCGCGCGGCGGCCCCGCCGAGATCGGGCCGGTCCCAGTCGAGCCACTGCACGCGGGGGTCCGCCCGGAACCAGGTCAGCTGGCGGCGGGCAAACTGCCGGGTGGCGGTGATGGTGTCGTCCGCGGCTTCCGCCACGGTGGACACGCCGTCGATGACACGCAGGAACTGCCGGTAGCCGAGTGCCTTCCGCGCCGTCCGGCCCTCCCGCAGCCCCTGCGGGATGAGGGCCTCGACCTCGGCCTGCAGCCCGGCGTCCACCATGCCGCGGACACGGGAGGCCAGCCGCCGGTGGAGTTCGGCACGGTCCCCGTTCAGACCGATCTGCACCGTGGGCTGCACATACTCCCGGGCCGGCATGAAGGAGCTGAACGGGCGCCCGGTCAGCTCCTGGACCTCCAGGGCGCGGACGATCCGCCTGCCGTCGCCGATGCGGGCGGCGGAGACAGGGTCCACCAGCGCCAGGCGGGCGGCCAGCGGGGCCAGCCCGCCGGCGTCGAGCTCGTCTTCCAGCCGGGCTCGCACGTCCGCGTCGGTGCCGGGAAAGTCAAGCACGTCCACGGCCGCGCGCACGTACAGGCCGGAGCCGCCCACCAGGATGGGCAGCTTCCCCCGCGACTGGATGTCGGCAATCGCTGCCCGGGCCAGGGACTGGAATTCCGCGACCGTGGTGTCCTGGCGGACGGTCAGGAAGTCCAGGAGGTGGTGCGGGATGCCCCGGCGCTCCGACGGGGGCACCTTGGCGGTGCCAATGTCCATGCCCCGGTAGAACTGCATGGAATCGGCGTTGACGGCCTCGCCGTTGAGGCGCTCCGCGAGCTGCAGGGCCAGTTCCGACTTGCCCGACCCCGTGGGGCCCACGACGGCCACAACGGGCAGGGCCCGGCCCTCGCGCGCCGTGGCCGGGCCGGAATCCGCTGCGCTCACGCGGTGCGGACGGGCAGCGACGGCATGCCGAGGCTCACCGCCGCCTTGCCGCCGGACGCGTTGCCGGCAACGGTGGCCGGGACGCCGCAGGATTCGGCCTGTGAACGGTCCCAGGCATCGCCCGCGCGTGAGCGGCGCAGCTGGTAGTCCGCCGCGGTGGCGGGATCCGCCACGAGGTGGAAGGCGGCCGCCTCCGTGACGGTGACGGTGACGAGGTCGCCGGGTCGCGGTGCCTGGCCGCCTTCTGGGACGCTGAAGTGCACCAGCCGCTGGTCCTGGGCGCGGCCGGAGAGCCGGTGCGTTTCGGCGGCCTTGCGCCCGGACCGGGCGGTGACCATGACCTCCACCGTGCGGCCCACCTGCTTTGCGTTTTCCTCTGCCGCGATCCTGTCCTGCAGGGCGGTCAGGCGCAGGAAGCGTTCCTGGACCACTTCCTTGGGGAGCTGGCCGGGCAGCTCGGCGGCGGGCGTGCCGGGTCGCTTGGAGTACTGGAACGTGAAGGCGGTGGCAAAGCGGGACTTCTCGACGACGTCGAGCGTGGCCTGGAAATCCTCCTCCGTCTCGCCCGGGAAACCGACGATGATGTCGGTGGAGATCGCGGCGTGCGGCATCGCCCCGCGCACCTTGTCCAGGATGCCCAGGTACTTCGCCGAGCGGTAGGAACGGCGCATGTCCTTGAGGACCTTGTCGGAGCCGGACTGCAGCGGCATGTGCAGCTGCGGCATGACGTTGGGGGTTTCGGCCATGGCGGCGATGACGTCGTCGGTGAAGGCGGCCGGGTGGGGACTGGTGAAGCGGACGCGTTCCAGGCCCGCGATGTGCCCGCAGGCACGCAGCAGCTTGCCGAAGGCGAGGCGGTCGCCGAATTCGACGCCGTAGGAGTTCACATTCTGGCCCAGCAGCGTGACCTCGATGGCGCCGTCGTCGGCGAGGGCCTGGATCTCGGCGAGGATCTCGCCGGGGCGGCGGTCGCGTTCCTTGCCCCGCAGTGACGGCACGATGCAAAAGGTGCAGGTATTGTTGCAGCCCACGGAAATGCTGACCCAGCCGGAGTACACGGCGTCGCGCCTGGTGGGCAACGTGGACGGGAACCTGTCCAGGGACTCCAGGATTTCCATCTGGGCGTCGGCATTGTGGCGGGCGCGCTCCAGCAGCACCGGGAGGGCGCCGACGTTGTGCGTGCCAAAGACCACGTCGACCCAGGGGGCGCGCTTTTGGATGGTGTCGCGGTCCTTCTGCGCCAGGCAGCCGCCCACGGCGATCTGCATTCCCGGGTTCGTTTCCTTGATGTGGGCCAGCATGCCGAGGTTGCCGTACAGCTTGTTGTCGGCGTTCTCGCGGACGGCGCAGGTGTTGAAGACGACGACGTCGGGCACGGGTTCGCCGTTCGCATCCCGCACGGGCGCGGGGCCGGCCTCTTCGACGGCGACCATGCCTGCGGCCTCCAGCAGGCCCGCCATGCGCTCGGAGTCGTGGACGTTCATTTGGCAGCCGTAGGTGCGCACCTGGTAGGTGCGCGGCCGGCTGGAGGTGCTGGTGGCGGAAGAATCAACGCCGTCTAGGGTCAGGCTCACCCATCAAGCTTAAGTCCTGGGACGGGTACTCGGTAAATGGGCCCCGCCGGCTCCGTCCGGGCTGTTCCGCGCGGCGGCCGTTGCGCGCGTTGCGCAGGACGGCGTTCTGCGCAACGGTCCCACCGGGCCGCGCAGGCAACAGTGCGGCGCGCCCGGACTTTGGGGGTCAGTACCAGTTGTTGGAGACTTCGTGCGACCAGGCGCCGCAGGGTGAACCGTAGCGGTTGCCGATGTAGCCCAGGCCCCAGTCGATCTGCGTGCGGTAGTTGGTGAGCCAGTCCGAGCCGGTGTCCGCATACTTTCCCGGAGGCAGCGCCTGGGCGATGCCGTAGGCCCCGCTGCTCGGGTTGGTGGCGTTGGTCAGCCAGCCGGACTCCTGGTTCCACAGCTGCAGCAGGCACTGGAACTGGCTTTGCGGCCATCCGTGGGCGCCGAGCCGGGACGCGGCGTAGGCCTGCGCGCCGGAGGGGTCGTTCACGGCCTCGCCGGGAATGTTGGGCAGGAGCACCGCAACCGGGATGAATCCGCCGCCCGAGGAGGGGGCTGCCGCCGGCTGCTGGACTCCCTGCTGCGCTGCCGCGGCTGCCGCTGCTGCCGCGGCTGCGGCCGCCTGACGCGCAGCTTCCTCCGCGGCGGCCTTCCGCTTGGCCGCCTGGGCGGCCTCATAGGCGGCGAGTGCCTCCTGGCCCTGCCGGTACTTATGTTCGACGGCGGCCGTGGTGTTGTTCAGCGCGGCCAGTTGCGCGGTCAGGGTGGCGCTGTCCTTCTTCCGGGCCGCGAGTTGCCTGGCCACCGCCTGCTGCGCGGCAATGGCAGCCGCCAGTGCCGACTTGGAGGCCGCCGTGAGCTTGGCCTGCTCGGCCTCCGCTGCCTGACGCGACTTGGCGAGCGACGATGCCACGGCTTCCGCGTCCTTGGCACGCACGGCCCGGCCCGCCGACTGCCCGCCCACTTGGGCGAGCATGTCCAGGCCTTGCAGCGCATTGGCGTTACCGAGCGTGGCCAGGGTGTTGAAGATGCCCAGATTCGCGCCGCCGGACTTGTAGCTTTGGACCGCGGCCGCCGCAACGTCCTTTTGGTACCCCAGGGCCTGCTTTTCGGCCCTGTTGGTTTGCGCCTGCAGCACACTGACCTGGCCGTTGACCAGATCAAGCTGTGCCTGGGTCGCGGCGTAGCTGGCCCCGGCCTGGACGGCCGCGGTGCCGAGCGCGTCGGATTCGGCGGACAAGCTGTCCAGCAGGCCGTTGATTTTGGCGACTTCCGCCTTGGTGGCCGCAACGTTGCCCTTGGCCTGTTGCACGTCGGACCAGGTGGGGTAGCCGCTGGGCGGGCCGTCGTCGGCGGACACGGGGCTTGCCGAAACGCCGGACACCACGATGAACCCGGCGGCAACGGCGGCTGCCAGGGTGCTCATGGCACGACGTGGAAAACTAATCATAGGTGGCCAGCATAACCACCCAGTACCCACTTTCGGCGGCAATTACTCCGGTGATTCGCCGTCGACCTGTTCGTCGATCAGCCGGTCCACGACGGCAAAGGCTGCTGAGGGGCTGTAGCCCTTGCGGGCCAGCATGGCCACCCAGCGGCGCGTGTACTTCTCGCGCTCGGCCCTGTCGGCCAGGTTCATGGACGTGCGCAGCTTGCGCCGCACCAGGGCCTCGGCGCTGCCGGCCTCGTCCTCGTCGCTGAGCTGGGCCAGTGCTTCCTCGGCCAGCTCGGGGGCTATTCCCTTCCCGGCCAGTTCGCGCCTGAGGGCTCCCCGGGCGAGCGCCTTGTTTTGCGCCCTGCTGCGCACCCACAGTTGCGCAAATTCGGCGTCGTCAATGAGCTTGACTTCCTCGAAGCGGTTCAGCACGGCCTCGGCGACGCCGGCGGGGACGTTGCGTTCGGCCAGTTTTTGGGCCAGCTGCTGGCGGCTCTTGGGCGAGTTGGTCAGCTGGCGCAGGATGATGGCCCGGGCCACCGACGCCGGGTTGGCGTCGGGGTCCAGTTCCGGTGCGGGCCGTTCGCTGTTCATGGCGGCCGCTTAGAACCCGTCCACGGCCTTTAGCTTCGGGGCAGCCTCGGCCTCTGGCGCGGCGGGCGTGACGCCGACACCCAGCTTGGCCTTGATGAGGCGCTCCAGCTCCTCGGCGAGTTCGGGGTTGTCGCGCAGGAAGCGGCGCGAGTTCTCCATGCCTTGGCCGAGCTGGTCGCCGTCGTAGGTGAACCAGGAGCCGGACTTGCGGATGATGCCGTGCTCCACGCCCATGTCGATGATGCCGCCTTCGCGCGAAATGCCCTGGCCGTAGATGATGTCGAATTCGGCGATCTTGAACGGCGGGGCCATCTTGTTCTTGACGACTTTGGCCTTGGTCCGGTTTCCCACGGCGTCGGCCCCCTCCTTCAACGTCTGGATGCGCCGGACGTCGATGCGGATGGAAGCGTAGAACTTCAGCGCCTTTCCACCCGTGGTGGTTTCCGGGCTGCCAAAGAACACGCCGATCTTTTCACGCAGCTGGTTGATGAAGATGGCGGTGGTCTTGGTCTGGCTCAGGCGCCCGGTGATCTTGCGCAGTGCCTGGCTCATGAGGCGCGCCTGCAGGCCCACGTGGCTGTCGCCCATGTCGCCCTCAATTTCGGCGCGGGGCACGAGGGCGGCCACGGAGTCGACGACAATCACGTCCAGCGACCCGGAGCCGATGAGCATGTCCATGATCTCCAGGGCCTGCTCGCCGGTGTCCGGCTGTGAGACCAGGAGGGCGTCCGTGTCCACGCCGAGCCTGGCGGCGTAGTCGGGGTCCAGGGCGTGCTCGGCATCGATGAACGCCGCGATGCCGCCGTTCTTCTGCGCATTTGCCACCGCGTGCAGGGCGACGGTGGTCTTTCCGGACGATTCCGGGCCGTAGATCTCCACGACGCGCCCGCGCGGCAGGCCGCCGATGCCCAGGGCAACGTCCAGCGCGATGGAACCCGTGGGGATGACCTCAATGGGCGCCCTGACGTCGTCGCCCAGGCGCATTACCGAGCCCTTGCCGTACTGCTTGTCGATTTGGGCCAGTGCTGCGGCCAGCGCCTTGTCACGGTCTGCGGGAGCAGCCATGGTTCACCTCGGTCTTTCATCTGTGCCGATTCTTCGGCCCCGTCCTTGCGGCGCTGCCTGCGCCCCTTGGCGGGTGGTGGTTTAGTTTCTTCATCCTCAAGCTGCCCATGGGGGCAACCCGGTGGTTTTCCAACACTTAAAACGCTAGTTCAAGGCTCTGACAATGTCCGGTGAAGTCCGGCGCTCCGGGCAAATGTGTGGAGAACTTTCTTCCACGGCCGCATCAACGGACTCAACTCTAAGCCGCTTCGAATAGGTATTCGAGTATTCGTGCGGCGTGTCGCCTCTCAAGGTGGCTATTTCTTCACCGGGACGTCTCGTCCCAGCCGCCGTGACTCCGGCACATCCTGCATTTGGCACACCTCCAGCCAAACCTCCCGCGGCTCGTATCCGGCGGCGAGGGCATCGAGGGCCGATTTCCCGCCCACGCCCGCAAGGTGCAGCTCCCTGGCCAGCACGCGGGAATAGCCAGGGGTGAACTCGTCGTCCATCAATCGCCAAAATTCGCTTAGTCGCACAGTCCCATTCTTGCACGCCCGGCACCGTCCGGCGGGCGGAGAATACACTGGTGGAATGACCACAGAAGCTGCACCTCAAGGAGACGGCCCGCCGTCCCTGCCCGCGGAGACGAGGGCGGCCATCGAGGCGCTGGAAGTTGAACTCAGCCTGTTGTGGCGCCGCGCCCGGGCCAGCAGCCACGCGGTCTCGCGCAGCGTCCATCCGGACCTCGAGCCGGCCGCCTACGGCCTGCTTTCCGTCCTGCTGAACCAAGGTGACATGCGCCTGACCGAGCTGGCGCGCTGCATCGGGGTCGGGAAGCCGTCGGTGAGCCGCCAGATCAGTTTCCTGGAAGGGGTGGGGCTGGTTCGCAAGGAGGCGGACCCCCGCGACGGGCGTGCACAGCTGATTGAACTCACGCCAAGGGGGCTGGCCAAAATGCGCCAGGTCCATGACGGGCGGCAGCAGGCCTTCCACAGCCTGCTCGCCCACTGGGACACCAAGGACCTGACAACCCTGGCCGCCCTGATCTCCCGGCTCAACGCCGACGCCGGCGGCTGACCCCGGTGCCCGGCCTGGCCGACCACGGCCGCTGACGGCACCGGAAGCATGGCGTACACGCAAGGCGGCCCCCGTCCTGGGACGGGGGCCGCCTTGCGTTCCAAGCCGGCCACACACCGTGGGGGCTTGCGAGATGGTGGGCCGCATTCCGGCTGTCGGCCGTTGCGGGGGGATGGAGGGGCAGGAGCCGTGTTACGACGTTACCTCGAGGCCTAAAAGGCGCTGGAGATGAGCCCCTTGCTCAGTTCGTCGGAGAGTTCCTCGTTGAGGTCGCGACCGTAGCGCGCCGCGAATTCCTGGGGAACGGTGTCCGGGACGGCCACGCCTTCGGCAATGGCCAAACGGTCGCTCACTTCACGGAGCATGAGTGAGAGGGGCACCTCGAGAGCCGAGCAGATTGAGGAAAGCAGTTCCGAAGATGCTTCCTTCTGTCCACGCTCAACTTCACTCAGGTAGCCCAGTGAGACGCGTGCGTTGTGTGAGACTTCGCGGAGTGTGCGGCCTTGACGCTGGCGAACATCCCGCAGAACGTCTCCAATTTCGTGGCGTAAAACCACCATTTTGCGCTCCTTCTGCTGATGTTTTGCCTCGTCCGCCAAACCCACATCCCGCCAGCGCACCACGCCGTTTACGGATACGGGTTGTTTCACCATCGGTATCGCCTTACTCCTCGCCATTTGCATTCATCCTCTTCGGCTGGTCCGAAAAGGCTACGCCCAGTTGGTGATCTTATCCTAATGGGGGATTCACCCGCCAAAGCGTTCACTATCACTAACTATCCGGTTACAACTTTTGTTCCCGGGCCGCCGCCACCACCTGCTGCAGCAGCGCCAGCGCCTCGTCGACGGCCTGCTGGCGCACCATCGCCCGGTCCCCGCCAAAGTGGTATTCATAGGCCTGGGCTTCACCGTCCAGGGCGACACCGATGAACACATGGCCCACGGCCTTCCCCTGGTGGGGTTCGGGCCCCGCCACCCCGGTGGTTGACAGGCCCACCCTGGCGCCCGCCATGTGGCACGCGCCCAGCGCCATGGCGCAGGCCACCCGGGCGTCGACAGCGCCATGCTCGGCCAGGAGTTCGGCCGGCACGCCGAGCGCCCGCACCTTGACGTCGTTTTGGTAGGCAATGACCCCGCCGTTGAGCATGCCCGACGCGCCCGGGACCTCCACCAGCGCGGCCGTCAGCAGCCCGCCGGTCAGCGATTCGGCCGTGGCCACGGTCAGGCCGGCGGCCGTTGCATCCGCCACCAGGGCGGCCAGGTCCATGCCGGGGACGGCCACGGCTATGCCGCCCCGCGGCCGGCGGTGCGCAGCTGCGCGGCCTTGATGATGTAGTCGACGCCGGTGACCAGCGTGACGGCCAGTGCCGCCAGCATGACCACCAGGGCGGCGACGGACAGCCACGGGGTGGCGGGGGTGACGGGCAGCAGGTAGAGGAAGATGGCCACGGTCTGCAGCACGGTCTTGAGCTTGCCGCCCTTGGAGGCCGCCATGACGCCATAACGGATCACCACGAAGCGCAGTGCCGTGATGCCGACCTCGCGCACCAGCATCAGGACTGTGACCCACCACCACAGCTCCCCGACGGCCGAGAGCATGACGAGGGCCGATCCGATGAGCAGCTTGTCGGCAATCGGGTCCGCGATCTTGCCGAAGCTGGTGATGAGCCCGCGCGCCCGGGCGATGTCGCCGTCGAGCTTGTCAGTATAAATGGCCACGAGGAACAGCACCACGGCCGCCCAGCGCCACCAGCCGTAGGCGCCGCCGTCGGCCAGGAAGAACCAGATGAAGAACGGGACCAGCACGATCCGCAGCATGGTCAGGGCGTTGGGCAGGTTCCAGTTGGAAGGGCCGGGCTGGGCGGGTACGGCGTTGTCAGTCACTGTGCAAGGCTACCGTCATTCCGGGCCGGGCAGCTAGGCGGCGGCGCGGCGGGAAGGGACGCTGGACGGCGGGCGCGCCTACCGTCCGGTCAGCGACCAGGCGTCCTCGCCGCCTTCCTCGTCGTCGCCGTAGTCGACGGCTTCGGTGCGGTTGGCCAAATCCTCGGCCACCAGGTCCGTGCCCCAGCCGTGGTTGGCGTTGGCGTTTTCCGCCAGGGCCGCGGTCATTGCGTCGCCGGCGGGCGAGCCCGGACCGCCGCCGGAAGACCCGATGCCGACGCCCCCGTCCGCTTCCCCGCCGGCGCTCCCGTCCGTGTCCCCTCCGACGCCCCCGCCGCGGATGGCCGCGAGCGTGGCGGCGAGGTCGTCCGGCTTGACGAGTACGTCCCGGGCCTTGGAGCCCTCTGACGGGCCCACCACGCCGCGGGACTCGAGCAGGTCCATGAGGCGCCCGGCCTTGGCGAAGCCGACCCGCAGCTTGCGCTGGAGCATGGAGGTGGAGCCGAACTGCGTGGTGACCACCAGCTCGGTGGCCTGCAGCAGCAGTTCGAGGTCGTCGCCGATGTCGTCGTCGATCTGCTTCCTGGGCGCCTCCACCGCCACGTCGTCGCGGTAGTGGACGGTGAGCTGGCCCTTGACATGGTCCACGACGCGCTTGATCTCCGCCTCCGTGACCCAGGCGCCCTGGACGCGGATGGGCTTGGACTTGCCCATGGGCAGGAAAAGGGCGTCACCCTGGCCCAGCAGCTTCTCCGCGCCCGGCTGGTCCAGGACCACGCGGGAGTCGGTGACGGAGGAGGTGGCAAAGGCCATGCGGGAGGGAACATTGGCCTTGATCAGCCCCGTCACAACGTCCACGGACGGGCGCTGGGTGGCCAGCACGAGGTGGATGCCGGCGGCACGCGCCAGCTGGGTGATGCGCACAATGGAATCTTCCACGTCGCGCGGGGCCACCATCATGAGGTCGGCGAGCTCGTCGACAATCACCAGCAGGTATGGGTAGGGCCGGATCACGCGCTTGGAGTCCACGGGCGGGTGGACCTTGCCGGCCTTGACCGCCTTGTTGAACTCGTCAATGTGCTTGAAGCCGTAATTGGCGAGGTCGTCGTACCGCTGGTCCATCTCACGCACGACCCACTGCAGCGCCTCGGCGGCCTTCTTGGGGTTCGTGATGATGGGCGTGATCAGGTGCGGCACGCCCTCGTAGGCGGTGAGTTCCACGCGCTTGGGGTCCACCATGACCATGCGGACCTCGTCGGGCGTGGAGCGCATCAGGATGGAGACGATCATGGAGTTGACGAAGGAGGACTTTCCGGCTCCCGTGGCGCCGGCCACGAGCAGGTGCGGCATCTTGGCCAGGTTGGCCACCACGAAGCCGCCCTCGACGTCCTTGCCCACGCCCATGACCATGGGGTGGTCGGTGCGCCGGGCGTTGGCCGAGCGCAGCACGTCGCCAAGGACCACGATCTCCTTGTCCGCATTGGGAATTTCAATGCCGATGGCGCTCTTGCCCGGGATGGGGCTGAGGATGCGCACGTCCGAAGACGCCACGGCGTAGGAAATATTCTTGCTCAGGGCGGTGACGCGCTCCACCTTGGTGCCGGACGCCAGCTCAATCTCATAGCGGGTGACGGTGGGGCCGCGGCTGAAGCCGGTCACGGCCGCGTCCACGTTGAACTGGTTCAGGGTGTCCGTCAGCGCCGCGACGACGGCGTCGTTGGCGTCCGTGGCGTCCTTCGCCGGCGGCCCGGCGGGCAGGAAGTCCGATTCCGGCAGCGTGTAGGTGACGTCGCCGGAGAGCTGGAGCTGCTCGGACCGTGCCGGGATGGGCGCCTGCAGGCTGGGCGGCGCCGGGACCGCATGCGCGGCGGCGTTGGCCGCCACAATCCCGATGGCCTCGGTGACCGCTTCCGGCCCGCGCCCCGCCCCGTCCGCGGCCTCGTGGCCGCCGGAGGAGGTGGGCAGGCCCTGGCGGGCCTTGATCTTATCCGCTGCCAGTTCATCGCGCGTGGGGCGCCGGACGCCGGGCGGCAGGGAAGGCGCGGCCGACGGCGCGGGCCGGGCGTCGTCGTCGTCCGCGTCAACCAGCGCCGTCTCGAAGGCGCCTTCGGTGTCCCAGCCCTGCTCGAGGGCTTCCGCGGCGGCCTTCTTGCGCCCGCGCTGGGCGCGCGGCTTGTTCTCCCTGGGAAGGCCGTCGCGGTCGTACAGGTAACTCTGGTCGTGGCCGCCGTCGGCGCCGTCACGCGCAGGTGCGGCGCCCACCAGCTGCTCGTACAGGCCGCGCAGCCGGTCCGGGATGTGCCGGATGGGGGTGGCCGTCAGGATCAGGACGCTGAAGAATGCCAGGATCGAGAACACCGCGACGGCCAGCACGGGGCTCGCGGCAGCCACGAGCCCGCCGGCGATCATGCCGACCATGCCGCCGGCCAGGCTGACGCCGGCAAAGCCGCGCGCGGCGTCCGGCATGCCGCCCGCCACGTGGGCCAGGGCGCAGCCGGAGACGATCATGAGGGAGAAGCCGATGGCCACGCGGTTGTTGGCGCGCACGTTGGCGGGCTGGCGGAACACCAGGATGGAGAAGACCAGCAGCATGGGCGGCAGCATGGCCGCGAACCAGCCAAAGGTCCCCTGAAAGATGCCGTGGACGGCGTCGGCCACCCCGCCGGAGAGGCCCCACCACTCAAAGGTGGCGATGAGGGCGGCCAGGAGGATGAAGAACAGGCCGCTGCCGTCCCGGCGGTCCTCGGGGGCGATGCCGCTGACGTCGGCGCCCATGCGCCGGATGGCCCCGCCGATCAGGTGCCCCAGGCCCTGCCACAGGCCGACGGCCAGGCGCAGCGGCCAGACAAGCCTCTGCTCGGGAACGGTTTGCTTGCTGCGGGTGCCCGGCATTTTGGCGGTCTTCCCGGGGCGCGCGGAAGCGCCGCCTTGTTTGCCGGCGGACGCGCGAGCGGGGGAAGAACGAGTCGCCATACCCCCAAAGCTACCCGCTTTGGCGCACATGTCCGCGGATTTCGGCTCCCAACGCCGGCGGTGGCGGAGAGGCGCTGCATCGAAAGTCCCCATCCGGTCCCACGCAGCTGTGACGCGGTAGTTGCTGAAAATCCCCAACTACCGCGGCACAGCTGGGACGGGCTACGCCTCGAGGACCACCGGGATGATCATGGGGCGGCGGCGGAGCCGGCGGTTGACCCAGGTGCCGATCACGCGGCGCACCACCTGCTGGAGCTGGTGGGTGGTGTGGTCGGTGCTGGCGGTGACGGCTTCCTCGAGGGCGGCGGCGATCCTTGGCTTGATCTCGTCAAAGACGGAGTCGTCCTCCGCGACGCCGCGGGCGTGGATGTCCGGGCCGGAAACGATCTTTCCGGTGGACCGGTTGACGACGGTGATGATGGAGATGAAGCCTTCGTCGCCGAGGATCCGGCGGTCCTTCAGGTCCTCGTCGGTAATTTCCCCCACGCTCTGGCCGTCGACGTAGACGAAGCCGCACTCGACCTGGCCCACGATCCGTGCGCGGCCTTCGGCCAGGTCGATCACCGCCCCGTCACTGGTCAGCAGGACGTTGGACGCCGGTACCCCCGAGGACTGCGCGATCCTGCCGTTGGCAATCAGGTGGCGGGTTTCCCCGTGAACGGGCATGACGTTTTTGGGCTGCAGGATGTTGTAGCAGTACAGCAGTTCGCCGGCGGCCGCATGGCCGGAGACGTGCACCTTGGCGGTGCCCTTGTGAATGACGTCGGCGCCGAGCTTGAGCAGGCCGTTGATGATGCGGTAAACGGCGTTTTCGTTGCCGGGGATCAGCGAGGAGGCCAGGATGACCGTGTCGCCGATGCCCACCGCGATCTTGTGGTCGCCGTTGGCCATGCGGGAGAGGGCGGCCATCGGCTCGCCCTGGGACCCGGTGGACATGAGGACCACCTGGTCATCACGCAGCTTGCCCACGTCCTTCAGGTCCACCAGCACGTTGGCGGGGACGTTGAGGTAGCCCAGCTTCGCGGCGATGGCCATGTTGCGCACCATGGAGCGGCCCACGAAGGCCACCTTGCGCCCGTGCAGCACGGCGGCGTTGAGCACCTGCTGGACGCGGTGGACGTGGGAGGAGAAGCTGGCCACGATGATGCGCTTGCCGGCCTTGCCGAACAGGACCTCCAGGGTGGGCCCGATCTCCGCCTCGCTGGTGGTGAAGCCTGGGACGTCGGCGTTGGTGGAGTCCACCAGGAACAGGTCCACGCCCTCCTCGCCCAGGCGGGCGAAGTGGCGCAGGTCCGTGCGGCGCCCGTCCAGGGGCAGCTGGTCCATCTTGAAGTCGCCCGTGTGGAGCACGGTGCCGCCGGCGGTGCGGATGAACACGGCCAGGGCGTCCGGGATGGAGTGGTTGACGGCCACGAATTCGCATTGGAACGGGCCCAACTGCTCCAACTGTCCCTCCGTGACGGTCAGCGTCCACGGCTGCATGCGGTGCTCGGCGAGCTTGGCCTCGACAAGGGCCAGCGTCAGCTGGGAGCCGATGAGAGGGATGTCGTTGCGCAGGCGCAGCAGGTAGGGGACGGCGCCGATGTGGTCCTCGTGGCCGTGCGTGAGCACCACGCCCACCACGTCCTCGAGCCGGTCCCCGATGTAGGAGAAGTCCGGCAGGATGAGGTCCACGCCGGGCTGGTCCTCCTCGGGGAAGAGCACGCCGCAGTCAACGATCAGCAGTTTGCCGTCGATTTCGAAGACGGTCATGTTGCGGCCGATCTCGCCAATGCCGCCGAGGGGAACTATGCGCAGCGTGTCCGGTGCGAGTGCGGGCGGGGTGCGGAGCCCGGACTCGGTCATTTGGGACATGGTTACAATTCCATTCCAGCTTCCGCAAGGTCAGCCTTGATCAGGGCGATCTCGGCCTCGTCCGGCTCCACGAGGGGCAGCCGGACCACCGAGGTGGGCAGGATTCCCTGCCACTTGAGAATCTGCTTGACCGCCACGGCGCCCTGGACGTGGCCCATGGTGGCCCTGATGACCGGGTCGAGCTCAAAATGGAGGCGGCGGGCTGTGGCGAAGTCGCCGGCCGCCGCAGCGTCAATGAGTGCGCGGAACTTTTGCGGCGCCACGTGGGCGCTGACGCTGACCAGTCCGACGGCGCCGGCGGCCATGAGCGGCAGCGTCAGTCCGTCGTCGCCCGAGTAGACGTCAAGGCCGGTGTTGGCCAGCACGCGGGTGGTGGCGCTGAAGTCGGCCTTGGCGTCCTTGAGCGCGGTGATGCGCGGGTGGTCGGCCAGCCTGATGATGGTCTCGGTGGCAATGGGGACCCCGGTCCGGCCGGGAATGTCATAGAGCATGACGGGCAGTTCGGTGGAGTCCGCGATGGCCTCAAAGTGCGCCTGGATGCCGGCCTGACTGGGCTTGTTGTAGTACGGGGTCACGATCAGCAGGCCGTGGACGCCCAGGGCCGCGGCGCGCCGGGACAGGCTGATGGAGTGGCGCGTGTCATTGGTGCCGGTGCCGGCGATGACGCGGGCCCGGTCCCCGACGGCGTCCAGGACGGCCTGGAACATGCCAAGGTTTTCCTCGTCCGTCAGGGTGGGGGTTTCGCCCGTGGTGCCGGTGACCAGGATGCCGTCGCAGCCGCCGTCGACCAGCTTCGCGGCCAGCGCGGCGGCCTGCTTGTAGTCGACAGCCCCGTCGGCGGTGAAGGGGGTGACCATGGCGGGCACCAATGTTCCGAAGGGGCGGGTGGCAATATCAGGTTCAGACATGGGTAAAACGTTACCTGCTTTCCGGCGGTTTCGTTCAACGGGCGCCACTTCGTGGACGGTCCGCCTCCACTGCCGGCATCCTCGCCAAAATCCCCTCCGGCGGGCTTCGCAGGGCGGCCGGGTGACGGACTCCCCTTCCGCCTTTCCCTCCGACCGGCCGCATTTTCGCCCACAGCACGCCTCTGGCGGGCCCTGTTGGCCCGGAGCAGCCACGGCCGTACCACCGGAAGGGGCCGGCCGGTGCCCGAACCTTGGAACGGCGGGCCTCAGGTGCCGCCGCGAGCGCGGGCAGCCGCCAGGAACGGCAGCCATTCGTCGAGTATCGGCTGCGCGGGGAAGAGGGTGGTGCCGTGGTTGCGCCCCCGCAGTTCCACCACCCGGGCGTTGGGCATGAGCTCGGCTGCACGCCGGGAGTCGGCCAGCCGGTCCCGGTCCGCCGTGCCGGCCAGGAGCAGCGCGGGCAGATCCAGGGCCGCCACGTCGGACTCGGCGATGGCCGGCTCCGCCTCGGTTTGGCGGAAATAGGCGCGCAGGGCGGTGGGATCGTTGCCCAGGAAGGCGGCCCTGGTCTGCGGGTCCAGCGGTCCGCCGATGCGCGCTTCCCAGCCCGCCACAAAGGCGGGCATCCCGCCTGAGCCGAGGGCGGCGTCGTACTCGGGGAAGAACAGCTTCCCGACGCTGCCGGGTTGGATGCGGAAGGTGCCGGCGAGCGTGGTCAGTGAGAGCAGGCGCTCAGGGGCGGCCACGGCCAGCGAGAAGCCAACCCGCGCCCCCACGGAGTAGCCGCCAAAGTGGGCGCGCGGCGCGCCGGCGGCATCCAGGACCGCCAGGGCGTCGGCCACGAGCACGTCCATGGCATACGCCGCCTGCGTGTGGGGCTTGCCGGAGCGCCCGTGCCCGCGCAGGTCCATCGTGATGACGGTGTGGTTTTCGCGCAGCGCCTTGGTGTAGCCAAATCCGCGCCAGATGGCACGGCTGAGGGCGCTGCCGTGGATGAGCAGGATGGGCTCCCCCTCCCCCGCCACGTCGTAGGAGAGTTCGACCCCGTCATCCGGGTTGTGTGTCCTGCTCGCCATCGCCTTCGCTCTCTTTCGGGATCTGTGACGCACTGGTTGCTGGAAATTCGCGCACAAACAGCACCGAGTGCGTCACAGTTGGGGTTGGGGGCGGCGGGACAGCGCTATCGCGTCGCGCATTGCCCTGCGGGCGCGCCTGCGGTCCCCGGCGGCGTCGTAGGCGCAGGAGAGCCGGAACCAGGAGCGCCAGTCATCCGGCGCGGCCTCCGCCGCCAGCTTGTACTTTTCAAATTCGGCATCCGCGGCGGAACGGATGATGCGGCCGCCGGGCGTGCGCGGCAGCCTGTCCTCCGGCAGCCCTCCCTCGGCTTCGAGGACATTGGCCAGCTTCTCCGTGCGGGCGCCGAAGAGCACCTCGCTGACGAGCGCCCATGCGGCCACGAACGGGATGACAAAATACGCCGCGCCCAGGGCCTTGGCCTGCCATTCCGGTGAGACGAACATGAGCGTGAACGAACGCTGGAGCATGACCACCAGGTAAAACACCAGCAGCAGGCAGATCAGTCCGACCCAGATCTTGGTCCTTGAAATGCGGATCCCCCGCCCGGTTACCTTTGGCATGCGCTCAGCCTTCAAGGTCAAGGTAGCCGTCGAGGCCCACGGTCAGCCCGGGGCGGGCGCCCACGGAGCGCACGCCCAGCAGCACCCCGGGCATGAAGGAGGCATGGTTGAAGGAGTCGTGGCGGATGGTCAGCGCCTCCCCCGGGCTGCCCAGCAGCACCTCCTGGTGGGCCACCAGGCCGGCGAGGCGGACGCTGTGCACGGGGATGCCGTCCACGGACGCGCCGCGCGCGCCGTCGAGGGCGGTTTCCGTGGCGTCGGGCGCTGCCGGGACGCCGGCCTCGGCCCGTGCCTTGGCCATGAGCTGTGCGGTGCGCAGGGCGGTTCCGGACGGGGCGTCCACCTTGCCTGGGTGGTGCAGCTCGATGATCTCCACCGACTCGAAGTACTTGGCTGCCCTGGCGGCAAAGTGTGTGGCCAAAACGGAGCCCAGGGCGAAGTTGGGTGCGATCAGCACCCCGGTTTCGGGGTGGGCCGCGAGCAGTTCCGCCAGGGCGGCCAGGCGTGCTGCGTCCCAGCCGGTGGTGCCCACCACGGCGTGGATGCCGTGCTCCACGGCGAAGCGGACGTTGGCCTCGGTGGAGCCGGGGACGGTCAGGTCGACCACGACCTGCGCACCCTTGTCCACCAGGACGTCCAGGGGGTCTTTCCGGCCCAGCGCGGCCACGAGCTCCATGCCGGCGGCCCCGTCAATGGCCGCCACGGCGGCCGTTCCCATTCGTCCCCTGGCACCGAGCACGGCCACCTTCAGCATTTCACTCATGCTTTTAAGACTACTGGCTTTCGGTCCCCGGATTGTCCGCAGTGTGGTCCGCAGGGTGGTCCGCCGCGTCATCCCCGGCAGCTTCGCCGGGGAGCGCGCCGGCGCCCACCCACTCCGCGGTGCCGTCGGCGAAGAACTGTTCCTTCCAGATCGGAACCTCGGCCTTGATCCGCTCCACCAGCTCCGAACACACGGCGAAGGCCTCTGCCCGGTGCGAGGATGCGACGGCGGCGACCAGGGCTGGTTCACCGATCTCCAGCGGCCCCACGCGGTGCGCCACCCAGACCCGTACGGGGTGCCCGTCCGGATCCGCGGCCCCTTCGGTGACGGAGGCCACCACGGCGTCCAGGACGCCCCGGGCGAGCGGATGGGCGCTGTAGGACAACCGCGCCACCTGCTTTCCGGCGTCGTGGTTGCGCACAATGCCGCTAAAGCTGACCACGGCGCCGGCGGTGTCGGACTCGACGGCCGCGATGGCGGCGTCCACGGAGATGGGCCCGGCGCTCAGCAGCGCGGCCACCACCTCAACGTTAGTGTCCATGGCCGCCGGCCGCCTGCTCGCAGATGTGGGGCAGGAGCGGGTCCAGCACGGCCAGCCCGTCCATGACGCCGGAGGGCGAGCCCGGCAGGTTCACCACGAACGTCCGCCCGGCCAGGCCCGCGTGCCCGCGGCTGAGGGCGGCCATGGGCGTTTTGGCCAGCCCGGCGGCACGGATGGCCTCCATGATGCCTGGGACCTCGCGGTCCAGGAGGGGAAGTGTCACGTCGGGGGTTTCGTCGGTGGGGCTCAGCCCGGTGCCGCCGCTGGTAACCACGACGGCGGGATGTTGCGCAAGCAGGGCGCGGAGGGCAGCGCCGACGGGGGCGCCGTCCGGCACCACCACCGGTTCGCCGACTTCGAAGCCGTGTTCACGCAGCCAGCCGGCAATGATGGGGCCGGTCTTGTCGGCGTACACGCCCAGGGCCGCGCGGGTGGAGGCGATGACCACGCCCGCCGTGTCCTGGCCCGTGCCGGGCTCGCAGGCGCTCATGCCCTGGCTCCCGGCCCGGCCCACGGTCCGGCGCCGGCCCCTGGTCCCGCTTCCCCGGCGTCCACCGTCCAGTCCCCGCTCTTGCCGCCGCTCTTGGCCAGCACGTGGATGCCGGAGATGACCGCGTGCTTGTCCACGGCCTTGACCATGTCATACACGCTCAGCGCGGCGACGGACACGGCCGTGAGCGCCTCCATCTCCACTCCCGTGACGCCGCGGGTCTTGACGGTGGCGTTGATGGTGACGGCGGTGGCGCCCAGGTCAAAGTCCACCGTGACCTTGGAGATGGGCAGTGGATGGCACAGCGGAATGAGCTCGGGCGTCTTCTTGGCGGCCATGATGCCGGCCACCCGCGCCACGGCCAGCGCGTCGCCCTTGGGCAGCTCGCCGGCGCCGAGCAGGGCCATGACCTGGGCGGTGGTGTGCACCGTGCCGGCCGCCGTGGCCTCCCGGACGGTGACGGCCTTGGCGGAAACATCCACCATTTGCGCCGTGCCGTCCTGGCGCAGGTGGGTTAATTCGGGGGGCTGGGGCTTGCTCACAACAGCCATACTTCCACTTTTGCCCCGGCATGCAATTCCGTGACGCCCGCCGGGATGTGGATGAGTGCGTTGGCCTGGGCAAGTGCCCCCAGCAGGTGCGACGACGGCCCGCCCACCTCGCGCACCGAGGCTGCGGACTCGTACTCGGGGCCCTCGTAGATGCCCCGCCGGACCTGGTACCTGCCGGCAGGAGAGGAAAGTGGGCGCTCCAGTGCGGCCAGCACGCGCCTGCGCGGCGCCGGGGCGCCAAGGAGCTGCGCCAGCGCGGGGCGCAGGAACAGTTCAAAGGACACCGCGCCGCTGACGGGGTTCCCCGGGAAGCCGATGAAGGGCACGCCCTTGTAGCTGCCCAGTGCCTGCGGGCCGCCGGGCTGCAGGGCGAGCGACACAAAGTCCACCTCCAAGCCGGAGAGCGCCTGCTTCACGACCTCAAAGGCGCCGGCGCTGATGCCTCCCGTCGACAGGACCAGGTCAACCGTGTCCACGTAGCCGTCCAGCACCTCCAGCAGCGCGTGCGGGTCGTCGAGGACCACGGGGGCCAGCACCACCTCAACGCCGGCCTGCTGCAAGTTGGCGCGCAACAATGCCATGTTGGCGTCGAAGATCCGGCCTTCCGGCAGGCCGTCCGCAGCCCGGGGATCCCCGGGCAGCAGCACTTCGTCGCCCGTGGTCACCAGAAGGACGCGCGGGCGCGGGCGCACCATCAGGGAACTGCGGCCCAGCGCGGAGGCCAGCCCGATGTGCGCCGCGTTCAGCAGCGCCCCGGCAGGAATGGCGGCGCTGCCGGCGGGCAGGTCGCTGCCCCTGGCCCGGACAAAGGTGCCCGGAGCGGTGGCAGGCAGTTCCACGGTCCCGCCTTCCGCCGGGAAATGCGCGGGGTGCGCCTGCTCCACGGGCACCACGGCGTTGGCCCCTTCGGGGAGCATGGCACCGGTCATGATGGGGGCAGCCGTGCCCGCTTCGAGCCGCGGCGGAAGGATGCCGGCGGGGATTGCCGCCGCGACACGGTAAACGGTTGATGTGGCAGAATCAACGTCTTTGGGTTGCTCTTGCCGCGCCTCCGCCCAGACGGCGAAGCCGTCCATCTGGGAATTGGCAAAGGGCGGCAGGTCAATGGGCGCGCGCAGCTCCGCGGCCAGCACGCGGCCCGCTGCGTCGGCCAGCGGAACCCGCGTTCCGGCGTCGTGCAGCAAGGGGGCGCCGGCCTCACCCTTCCAGGCGCGGGCCAGGACCTCGAGCACGGCCTGTTGGTGCTCGGCGACTGTTCTACGCATCAGTTTTCCTCCCGGAACCACGCACGGCGGCGCGCTGTAAACCCATCCTAGGCGAGTCCGCTCACCTCGCCGTGAATTCCACCGTGTGCCAGCCCGTGGCCCCGTTCGGCGCCGGCGGTGCCGGGACCCCGGTCTGCACGGCCCCGGCCCCGTCCAGCGCCCGCACCCTCAGCTGGTGCCTGCCGGCCGTGAGCGTGAGGGGGGCCTGCCACTGGACCCAGGTGTCCTTGTTCAGCGCGGCCGCGAGCGACGCGCCCTGCCAGGGTCCGCCGTCGAGCTGGAGCTGCACGGCGGAGATGCCCCGCTCCGGCGCCCACGCCAGCCCGGCTGCCGTGAAGCGGCCGGCGGCGAGGTCCGCCCCGTTGCGCGGGACGTCAATGCGCGACGCCGTCTTGATGGGTCCCAGCGCGCTCCACCCCAGCGGCGTCCAATAGCCCTGGTCCGCCGCGAAGGTGGTGACCTTCAGTTCGGCCAGCCACTTTGTGGCCGAGACATAGCCGTAGAGGCCCGGCACGATGAGCCTGGCCGGGTAGCCGTGCACCAGCGGCAGCGGCGCCCCGTTCATCCCCACGGCGATCATGGCGTTCCGGGCGTCCGTCAGCGCCGCGAGCGGGGTTCCGGCGGTGAAGCCGTCCGTGCTGCGCGAGAGGACCATGTCCGCGCCGGGAACGGTGCCCGCCTCCGCCAGGAGCTCCCGGACCGGCCAGCCGAGCCAGCGCGCGTTCCCCACCAGGTCCCCGCCCACCTCGTTGGAGACGCAGCCAATGGTCACGTACTGCTCCACGAGGGGCTTGGAGAGCAGCTCGGCAAACGTCAGCGTGACCTCGCGCTCCACGAGCCCGGTCACTGCCAGCTTCCAGGTGTCCGAATTCACTGCCGGGACCACCAGTGCCGTGTCTATCCGGTAGAAATTGTTGGGATCGGTGACGAGCGGGGTGAGGCCGGCAACGTCCAGGACGGCGGCAGCGGGGACGGCAGGGGCGGGCTTGAGGGCGCGCGGCAACGTGACCTTGGCGCGCAGCCCGGCCACGGCCACCGACGCCCTGCGCAGCACCACCGCGGCACCGCCGGCCGCCGCCGCGACCACCGCACCGGCACCCATGTAGCCGAGGAAGCCGCGCCGGGTCGTGGAGCGGCCGGGCGCGGCGGGCCCCGGCGGCGGGGCGGCGTCGGGCCGGCGGGGGCCGGCGCCGCGCTCCCCCTGGAATGCCCGGGGCGGGGCCGGCCGCAGGAGCCTGCCGCGGACCCAGGCGAGCAGCGCCATCGCCAGCCCGCCGGCGGCCACGGGTGCCACAAAGGCCAGGCTGGAGGCGTCGGGCCGGGACGCGACGGCCACGATGCCCGCCACACCGAACACCGCGATGAGCACCAGTCCACGGCCGCGCCTGGCGCGTTCAAGCAGCCCGGCGACGGCGGCCAGCACAGCCATGACCACCACCATGGAGGCCAGGAAGACCGTCTTGTCCGAGGTGCCGAACAGGTGGATGGCCCACTCCTTCACGCCGCCGGGCAGGGCGCCGATCACGCCCTGGCCCACGGCGCTCACCGGCGACGCAGACGGGCTGAGCACCGCCGCGACGAGTTCGCCTGCCGCCACCCCGACGCCCGTGCACACCACTGCCGCCAAGGCCCAGTACCGACGCGCCTCCATGGCATCCCTCCTTTGGGCCGAATACCCGCCCGGCACCATGCCACAAGTCTAGTTTCGGGGCCGGCACAAAGCGCCGCCTGCCCCCAAATGGCGCCCATGGCGTAGCGTGGAGCCATGGACACGGGACGCATTACACTCGGCATGCCGGCGGTTCCCGCCGCCGCCTCCGCCAGCCTGCCGGCCGCGGCTCCGCGGCCGGCCCTTTCGGGCCTGGTGGACCAGTTTGGCCGCGTTGCCTCGGACATGCGGCTCTCACTGACGGACAAGTGCAATCTGCGCTGCCACTACTGCATGCCGGAGGACGGACTGGAGTGGCTGAAGAAGTCCAAACTGCTCACCGCCGCGGAGATTGTGCGGCTGGTGGGCCTGGGCGTGGAGCGGCTGGGCGTGCGCGAGCTGCGGCTGACCGGCGGGGAACCACTGGTGCGCGCGGACCTCGTGGACATCATCGCGGCCCTGCGCCGCAACCACCCGTCACTGCCGATTTCGCTGACCACCAACGGCGTCGGGCTGGCCGGGAAGGCGCAGGCCCTGGCCGAGGCCGGGCTGACGCGGCTGAACGTCTCCATGGACACCCTGCATCACGACGCCTTCCTGCAGCTGACACGCCGCCCGTTCCTCGACCAGGTGCTGGCCGGGATCGAGGCCGCCGACGCCGCGGGCCTGCGCCCCCTCAAGGTCAACGCCGTCCTGATGCGCGGCGTCAATGACGGCCACGCCGCCGGGCTGTTGGGCTGGTGCCTGGACCGCGGCTACGAGCTGCGCTTCATCGAGCAGATGCCCCTGGA
Organism: Arthrobacter wenxiniae; assembly: GCF_013376105.1. Classification (GTDB taxonomy): domain Bacteria; phylum Actinomycetota; class Actinomycetes; order Actinomycetales; family Micrococcaceae; genus Specibacter; species Specibacter wenxiniae. Next base: position 41,916 of record NZ_JAAMFM010000012.1, on the reverse strand, counting down.
CGCCGACCACGGCTGGACCCGCGACGGCATGATCACAGCGGCCGAGATCCGCGGGCTGCTCGGCGGAACCTTTGAGCTCGCGCCCGACCCCCGCTCGCGGGAGGGCGCCCCCGCCGAACGCTTTGAAGTGCGGCACCCGGGCTCGCCGGCACTCCTGGGCACTGTGGGCATCATCGCCTCCGTGACCGAGCCGTTCTGTGCCGACTGCCGCCGCACCCGCATCACCGCCGAAGGCAAGGTGATGAGCTGCCTGTTTTCCCGCACGGAGGTCGACCTGCTGGCCCTGTTGCGTGCCGGCACGTCCCCGGACGACGACGACGCCGTCGCCGCCCGCTGGCAGGACGCCATGTGGGCCAAGCCGAAGGCCCACGGCATGGGCCACCCGGGGTTGGGCGATGCCGACTTTGTCCAACCCGACCGCAGCATGAGCGCCATAGGAGGCTGAGAATGGACGTACGATTTTTTGCCGCCGCCGCGGCGGCCACGGGTGTTGAGGAGCAGGTGGTGGACGTGGCCTCCGTGGCGGGCGCGGCCCCCTTCACGCTGGGCGAGCTGTCCAGGCTGCTGGTGGCGTCGTTTCCGGTGTCGGCCTCACCCAGCACTCCCCCGCTGTCCGAGCTGCTGACCCGCTGCAGCTTCCTGGTCAATGAGATCTCCCAGCGGAACCTCGCCGCCGAGCTGGCCCCGGACGACGTCGTTGACGTCCTGCCGCCGTTCGCCGGCGGGTAACCGCGCCCGCCACGGCAGGCGGCTACAGGCCGAAGGTCTCGGATTCCTCGAAGGGGCCCACCACGGTGATGGTGCGGGGCGCGGCGGCGAGTTCACGGGCCAGGTCACGCACCTGCGCGGTGGTGACGGCGCGGATGCGGCCGAGGGTCTCGTCGATGTCGAGGAATTCGCCGGAGACCAGTTCCGCCCGGCCCAGACGTGACATGCGCGAGCCGGTGTCTTCAAGGGCCAGGACGATCCCGCCGGACATTTGGCCCAGGGCCTTGGCGAGTTCAGCCTCGGTGATCCCGTCGGCCGCCAGTTTCTCCAGCTCGGCCGTCAGCAGGCCGATGACCTGGCCGACCTTTAGCGGCGAACAGCCCGCATACATGCCAAAGTAGCCGGCATCGGCGTAGGAGGAGGCAAAGGAATACGTGGAGTAGACCAGGCCGCGCTTTTCGCGGATCTCCTGGAACAGCCGCGAGGACATGCCGCCGCCCAGGACGGAATTCAACACGCTCATGACGTAGCGGCGGGGGTCGGTGGCCGTCAGCGACGGACAGCCGATGATGATGTTGGCCTGCTCCACCTGGCGGGCGACCACGTGCAGCCCGGCCGTGCCGGTGATGGCGGCGGGGGCGGAGTCGCGGCGCGGAGCCGGGGCGACGCCGTCGTCCAGGGACCAGCCGGCGGTGCGCAGGGCGGAGAGGACGTGCTCGCAGACGGCGTCGTGGTCAAGGCCGCCGGCGGCGGTGATGACGAGTGTCTCGGGCCGGTAGTGCTTTTGGTAGTGCGCCCAGACGGAGTCGCGCGGGACGGCCTTGATGGCCTCGGGCGTTCCCCCGATGGGGCGTCCCAGGGCGTGGCGGCCCATGACGGCCTCAACAAACTTTTCGTGGGCGACGTCGGTGGGGTCGTCGCTGTCCATGGCGATTTCCTCCAGGATGACATCGCGTTCCTGCTCCAGCTCGGCCGGGTCCAGCACGGCGGAGGTGACCATGTCGGCGATGACGTCGATGGCCATGGGCAGGTCGGTGTCGAGCACCCGCGCGTAGTAGCAGGTGCTTTCCTTGGCCGTGGCCGCGTTGGATTCGCCGCCCACCTCGTCAAAGGCGGAGGCGATTTCCAGCGCTGTCCGGCGCAGGGTGCCCTTGAACAGCAGATGTTCAAGGAAGTGGGTCGAGCCGCGTTGGCCCTCGGTTTCATCCCGGGAGCCAACACCGACCCAAAAGCCGATTGTCGCGCTTCGCTGCCCCGGCATGGACTCGGTGAGGACCCGCACACCCCCGGGCAGGACGGAACGGCGCACTGCTGCGCCGCCCGCCGTGCCCGAGATGAGCGAGGATCCTGAATCCGCCAGTCCGTCGGCAGCGGAGGTCAGCGGCAAAAGGGTAATTGCCATGAACTATTCAGCAACGCCTTCGGCAACTGCTTCTTCGGCGGTCTCTTCCTCGGCAACAACCGGGGACAGGGACAGCTTGCCGCGGTCGTCGATCTTGGTGATTTCCACCTGGATCTTCTGGCCGACGGAGACCACGTCGTCAACGTTGTCAACACGCTTGCCGCCGGAGAGCTTGCGCAGCTCGGAGATGTGCAGCAGTCCGTCCTTGCCGGGCGTGAGCGAAATGAACGCGCCGAACGTGGTGGTCTTGACAACGGTTCCCAGGTAACGCTCACCGATTTCCGGAACCTGCGGGTTCGCGATGGCGTTGATCGCTGAACGGGCGGCATCCGCGGAGGGGCCGTTCGTCGCACCGATGTACACGGTTCCGTCATCTTCAATGGAGATGTCGGCACCGGTGTCTTCCTGGATCTGGTTGATCATCTTGCCCTTCGGCCCAATGACCTCGCCGATCTTGTCAACGGGGATCTTGACCGCAATGACCCGCGGCGCGAACTCGGAGAGCTCGTCCGGGACGTCGATGGCGGCGTTAAGGACGCTGAGGATGTGCAGGCGCGCCTCGCGGGCCTGCTTCAGGGCGGCGGCCAGCACGGAGGCCGGGATGCCGTCGAGCTTCGTGTCCAGCTGGATGGCCGTGACGAACTCTGACGTGCCGGCAACCTTGAAGTCCATGTCACCGAAGGCGTCTTCGGCGCCGAGGATGTCCGTCAGGGCGGCGTAGCGGGTCTGGCCGTCCACCTGGTCGGAGACCAGGCCCATGGCGATGCCGGCAACCGGCGCCTTCAGGGGCACGCCGGCGTTGAGCAGCGACAGGGTCGATGCGCAAACGGAACCCATGGAGGTGGAGCCGTTGGAGCTGAGCGCCTCGGACACCTGGCGGATGGCGTAGGGGAACTCTTCACGCGAGGGCAGCACCGGCATGATGGCGCGCTCTGCCAGGGCGCCGTGGCCGATTTCGCGGCGCTTGGGCGAGCCCACGCGGCCGGTTTCACCGGTGGAGTACGGCGGGAAGTTGTAGTTGTGCATGTAGCGCTTGCGCGTTACCGGGCTCAGCGAGTCAATCTGCTGTTCCATCTTCAACATGTTCAACGTGGTGACACCCAGGATCTGGGTCTCGCCGCGTTCAAAGATGGCGGAGCCGTGCACGCGCGGCAGGACCTCGACCTCGGCGGTGAGCTGGCGGATGTCCGTCAGTCCGCGGCCGTCGATGCGGACCTGCTCGGTGAGGATGCGCTGGCGGATGACCTGCTTGGTCACGGAGCGGAAGGCTGCGGACAGCTCCTTCTCGCGGCCTTCGAAGTCCGCGGCCAGGGCGGCGACGGTCTCGTCCTTCAAGGCGTCGGAGGCGTTGTCGCGATCCTGCTTGTCGGCGATCGAGAACACCGCTGCCAGCTTGACGGCCGCGGCTGCCTCGACGGCGGCATAGGCGTCCTCCTCGTAGTCCAGGAAGACCGGGAACTCGACGGTGGGCTTGGCGGCGCGTGCGGCCAGGTCGGCCTGGGCGTCGCACAGGGCCTTGATGAACGGCTTGGCGGCCTCGAGGCCCTCGGCCACAACCTCTTCGGTGGGGGCCGTGTGGCCCTGTTCCTTGATGAGGTTCCAGGAGTTGTCCGTGGCCTCAGCCTCGACCATCATGATCGCAACGTCGTCGCCGGTGACCTTGCCGGCCACCACCATGTTGAACACGGCGTTTTCCAGCTCGGAGTGCTTCGGGAAGGCAACCCACTGGGCGCCCTTGCCGTCGTCGACCAGGGCAACGCGGACGCCGCCGATGGGGCCGGAGAACGGCAGGCCGGAGAGCTGGGTGGACATGGAGGAGGCGTTGATTGCCACCACGTCGTAGAGCACGTCCGGGTTGATCGCCAGGATGGTGACGACGATCTGGACCTCGTTGCGCAGGCCCTTCTTGAAGGCGGGGCGCAGCGGGCGGTCCATGAGGCGGCAGGCCAGGATGGCGTCCGTGGAGGGGCGGCCCTCGCGGCGGAAGAAGCTGCCCGGGATGCGGCCGGCGGCGTACATGCGCTCTTCCACATCAACGGTCAGCGGGAAGAAGTCGAAGCCTTCACGCGGGTGCTTGCCCGCCGTGGTGGCCGAAAGCATGACGGTGTCTTCGTCGATGTAGACCATCGCGGAACCGGCGGCCTGCTGGGCAAGGCGGCCGGTCTCAAAGCGGACGACGCGCTTGCCATAACGGCCGTTGTCAATGACGGCCTCTGCGTACTGAATCTCGGGACCCTCCATGGAGAGTCACCTCCATTTCCTTGTAGGTGTTCAAAAACGCTTGCACCGTACGAAGCGCTCCACCACCAGCCCAGGCACCCCACCGGATCATGCTGCGGGGACCTGTACAACACCCGGTCTTCGATCGAGGTCCACGGGCGCCCCTGAAGGGCCGTTCCCGGAGACCACTACCGAGGACCGCGAATGCGCGGCGGACGGTTGGCGTCCTTGGCTCAAGCTGCCGGGCCGGTGCGCGGGTGCGCGCCGCCTGGCGTCAATACTGTGAAGGCGGCCTCCCCCGCAGCGCGGGGAAGGCCGCCTCCCACACCATGCTAGCGGCGCAGGCCGAGGCGCTCGATGAGCGTACGGTAGCGCGTGATGTCAGTGTCCTTCAGGTAGCTGAGCAGGCGACGACGGCGGCCAACCAGGGCCATGAGGCCGCGGCGGGTGTGGTGGTCGTGCTTGTGCATCTTCAGGTGCTCGGTCAGGTCCGAGATGCGGCGTGAGAGCATCGCGATCTGAACCTCAGGCGAACCAGTGTCACCTTCGCTGGTTGCGAAAGCCTGCATGATTTCTTGCTTTACAGCGGCTTCAAGTGCCACAAGTAACTCCTATTGATGTGCCGTGAACGTGGTGTCACCGCATTCAAGGGAACCCCCGAACACGGCGGAATCCAGCCACCACGGACTGCAGCCGGACTCAATCCCCTAGTTTACGGCAGATGAAGCCGTTAAGTCGAAGCGGGCGCGGTGTCGCTCCGGTCAGCCCTGCAGGATTTCCCGGCTTTGGTCCACGTCCTGGTGCATCTGCTCAATGAGCGCCTCGGGGCCGGTGTACGTCACCATGCCGCGCAGCCGCCGGACAAATTCCACCACCACGCGCTGGCCGTACAGGTCAAAGGCCTCCACTGGCTCTTCCGGGCGCCCGATGACGAAGGCCTCGACCTGCCGGCTGACGCCCACGAAGGTGGGGTTCGATCCGACGGAGATCGCGGCCCGCCACCGGTGGCCGTGCTGGTCGGTCAGCCAGCCGGCGTAGACGCCGTCGGCCGGGATGATGCCGCAGGCGTCCGGTGAGAGGTTCGCCGTCGGGAAGCCCAGGGCACGCCCGCGCGCGGCCCCGTGCACCACCTCCCCGCTCATGCTGTGCCAGCGGCCCAGGACCTCGGCGGCGGTGTCGACGTCGCCCTTGGCCAAGGCCTCCCGCACCCATGTGGAGGACCAGCGGCGGTCGTGGCCTTCGTCCTGGACAGGCACGACGTCGAATCCAAGTTGGGTGCCGAGCGCCACCATGGCCGCCAGGTCACCGGAGTTGCCCCGGCCGAAGCGGACGTCGTGGCCCACCACCACGGCGCGGGCGCCGAGGGTGTCAACGAAGACGTTGCGGACAAACTCCTCCGGCGTCTGCTGGGCGAATTCCAGGGTGTAGGGAACCACCAGCACGCCGTCCATGCCCAGCTTCTCCATGGCGGCCAGCTTGTCCGCCAGGCCCATGATCTGCGCCGGGGCCGTCTCCGGCCGGTGCACCAGCGCCGGGTGCGGGTCAAAGGTCAGGGCAATGGCCTGCCCGCCGCGGCGCACGGCCTCGGCCTTGACCAGTCCGAGCACCTGCTGGTGCCCCCGGTGCAGCCCGTCAAAGTTTCCCAGCGCGACCACGCTGGGGCCGAACCCCGCCGGCACCTGCTCCAGTGTGTTCCATATGTGCACTTGCTCATCCTCTTGCGTTTGGCGTGCCGGCAAGCTGCCCGCGGGCAGACTTTTCAAGATTACCGCCTGGCGGCCGGCGGCCCGTCCCAGGGCCCCTGCGGCGTGCGCGGATCGGTGGCGGCAAGCGTCAGGATCCACCGGTCGGCGGGCGTCCCGCGGTTGTTGAACCCGCCTCGGACCTGGCCCTCCAGGGTGAACCCCAGCTTCCAGGCAAGCTTGCGGCTGCCCCAGTTGGGCACCATGGCGGACCAGTGCAGGTAGCTGAGGTTGAGCTGGTTGAACGCATGGTCGGCCAGCAGCCGCACGGCCCTTTCCGCCGCGCCCGTGCCGCGCGCGTGCTCGCCAAAGTTTATGCCGACAGCCGCCGCCCCCGGGTGCTTGCACTGCAGGTCCACCGTGCCCAGCAGCCCGTCGGTGGCGCGGTCCGCAACGGCAAAGGTCAGGGTGGCGCCGCTGCGCCAGCCATCTGGTGCAATGGTGTGGATGAAGTGGGCCGCGTGCCCGCGCGTGTAGCCCAGCGGCACGGTCGTCCAGCGGACGGCCTCGGGGTCGGAGCAGTTGGCCACCAGTTGCTCGGCGTCCGAATCCCGCAGGGCACGCAGCAGCACGGAGCCGTCGGTGAGGCGCGGCACCACGGCCTGAACCTGCAGCTCCGGGGCGTCGGGCCCGGCGGGCGCGGGTGCCGCTTCCCGCACCAGCACCCAGCCGTCGGCGATTTCGCCGTCGACGTGGCCGTGGCCGGGGATTTCGGCTACGAGCCGGAAGCCGCAGCGTTCCGCCAGCGCCCGGCTGGCATGGTTGCCCACCGTGGTGCGCCAGTGCAGCACGGAGAGCCCCAGGGCGCCGAAGGCATAGTCGCAGGCGAGCTCCACGGCGCGGCGCCCGCTCCCCCGGCCCCGGCCCGTGGCCAGCAGCTTGATGCCGACGGAGGCAGCTCCTCCGGCCGGCGGGCGCTGGACGTCCTGGAGGCTGACCGTGCCAATGACGGCGGCCCCGCCGCGGAGTTCCTCCACGATGGCAAAGCGCAGCAGGGACCCGTCGTCCCAGCCTTCGGCGATGGGGCCCGAGATTAGCGCCGCGGCACGCTCCACCGTCATTCCCGGATCCGCGCCGGCCCACTTCACGTTGAGGGGGTCCTGGTGGATTGCGGCAAAGGCGGCGGCGTCGGCCGCCGTGAACCGGCGCAGGGAGGTGGGCCCGCCGCCCCGGGGGAGGTCCGGCGTCGTGCGTTCCAAGGCGGGCGCGCTCACTTCGGGGCTGCCGCGCGGTCGCGGTGGCGGTAGAGCCACCACAGGCCGACCAGCGGCAGGACCAGCGGCACGTAGCCGTAGCCCTGCCCGAACATGCTCCACACGGTGGCGTGCGGGAATGCGCGGGCGTCAAAGACGCTGAGCAGTCCCACCACCAGCACGCCGGCCAGTTCAATGCAGATGGACACCGTGGCGGCCACGGCCCACTTGTGCCCGCGGCGTGCCAGCGACACGGTCGCCACGATGTAGACGGCCGCGGCGAAGGCGGAGAGCAGGTACGCCAGGGGCGCGTCCTTGAAGGCCGTGGCGATTTGGAACCCGGCACGGGCGCTGGCGGAGATGGCGAAAATGCCGTACACGGTGATCAGGAGCCGCCCCGCGCCCGTGGTCCGGCCCGGTGCCGGCGCGTCCGGGGTGCCGCCGGTATTGCTTAACTTGTTCTTCATTGTCCAATTCCAGGTTGCAGGTGCTGTACGGCCGGACTCAGGCCGTACCAAATCTGTGCCATGCGGGCCATCATGACCACCACGGTCACGCCCACGGCCCCCATGACGTAGTTGGACCAAAACGTCCGTTCCATCATGGCCCAGTAGAAGCCGGCCACGGGCAGGGCGGCCGCGGTGAACATGTAGCCCCAAAACTCCCAGCCGGCACCCGCCAGGTGCTCCCCCGTGGCCAGTCGGACCAGGGAGGCGCCCGCATACACGAGGATGAAAAGTTCGACGCCGGCCAGCGAGACCAGGGTGATGTCGTTGGGTTTCTTCCTGGTCACCGCCGCAACGACGCAGATGATGGTGGAGGCCAGGCCCACCACCAGCCCAACGTAAAACCAGCCGTCCACGGTCACTGGGCGGACTCCCGGGGGAAGACCAGCACCGGTTTCGCGTAGCTTCCGGCGTCGGCCAGCAGGGCCGCGAGCGTGCCGTCGGGGGCGAACGCGGCGGCAGGGTTGGCGGCCGTGTGCAGGCCGTCCGGGCTGGCCGCGATGCGACGGCCGAAGGACAGTTCCACGGCCTCTTCCGCCGTCAGTTCCCGCACGGGCATTAGCGCGCGGGCGGCGTCGGCGATGTCGAGGAGGCGCAGGTCCGCGGCCAGCTGCTCCAGGGTCCGTGCCTGGCCGATCGAATACGGGCCGACCCTGGTGCGCCGCAGCGCGGTCAGGTGGCCGCCCACGCCAAGCCCGGCGCCCAGGTCGCGGGCCAGGGCGCGGATGTAGGTGCCGGAGGAACATTCAACCGTGGCGTCCACGTCGATGTACTCGGTCCCGGCGTGCGCACCGCCTTCGTGTGCGCCGCGGCGGATGCCCAGGACGTCAAAGGAGTGGATGGTGACGGGCCGGGCCGCGAGCTTGACGTCCTCGCCGGAGCGGACGCGGGCATAGGCGCGTTCCCCGTTGACCTTGATGGCGCTGACGCTGCTGGGGACCTGGCTGATGGCCCCGGTGAGGGCCGCGACGCCGGCACGGATTGCGGCGTCGGTGACGGCCGCCGTCGAGCCGGTGTGCACAAGCTCACCCTCGGCGTCGTCCGTGACGGTGGTGGCGCCCAGCCGGATGGTGGCGTCATATGCCTTCGTGGTGCCCACAATGTAGGTCAGCAGCCGGGTGGCCTTGTTGACGCCCACCACCAGAACGCCCGTGGCCATGGGGTCCAGCGTGCCGGCGTGGCCCACTTTACGGGTCCCCGCAAGCCTCCGCATCCGGCCAACCACGTCATGGCTGGTCCATCCCTGCGGTTTGTCAACGATTACCAGTCCGGAAAGCACGCTTTGAAGTATATCGGGCGGGAAACAAATGCTTGACCCTGTGACGACCATCACATAGGCTGGGCCGACGCGTCCGGTCCCACCCGGACGGCGTCTTGTGGAGAGTTGATGCTGGGGCAACATCCAGTTCACCGGGCCGGCATCGGCCGCGCGTGTCTGGCCCGTTGCCGCACAGCCACTGCCTGAGGCGGGCGGGTCCCCTTCATCGCTCCGCCCGTCATCACCGGGCCCTCCCCAAGGGAACAAAAATGAGGTCAAGAATAGCCGCGGCAGCAGCCGCGGGCGTGTTGGCAATCGCCGTGGCGGCAGGACCCGCCGCGGCACATCAGGGCAGCCACCATGCCAAGAAGCACCACCCCACGCCCGCCACGGTCGTGGCGTCCCAGTTGATCAGCCCGCTGAAGGTCGCTTTCGGGCCGAAGGGCAGCTACCTGGTGACGGAATCGTTTGTCGGGAAGCTGACCAGCATTTCCGCCAAGGGCGTGAAGACCACCGTGGTCAGCGCGCCGGGACAGGAGATTGGCGGCGTCTCGCACCGGGACGGCACCACGTACTACTTCAACAACGACCAGGGTACGGGCCCGGAGCCGGGGGCGGAACTGCTGCCGGCGCGGCTCATGAGCATCGACCACCGCGGCAACACCCGCCAGATCGCGGACCTGAGCGTCTTTGAAGGTGCCCACAACCCCGACGGCAAGACCGTCTACGGCGTCCGCGACGCCGCGCCGGCCTGCCTCGCCCAGGCACCGTACCTGCAGACCGCCGGCGAAGTCTTCTCGCACCCGTACGCCTCCGTGCCCGTCAACGGCGGAGTGTACGTGGCCGACGCAGGTGCCAACAGCATCCTGCACGTGACAGATACGGGCAAGGTCAAGCTCGTCAAGGTCCTGCCCGCCGAACCCATCACCATCGACGCGCAGGTGGTTGCCATGGCCGCCGGGATGGGCATGGACATCCCGCAGTGCATGGTGGGGCTGAAGTACTACGCCCAGGCGGTGCCCACGGACATCACGCTCAGCGGACAGTGGCTCTACTACACCGTGCTGCCCGGCGTACCGGGTGAAAGCCTGGGGGTCGGCAAGGCATACCGGATGAACGTGCACAGCGGCACGACGCAGCTCGTGGCACAAGGGTTGGCAGCGCCCACCGGGATCGCCGTGGACGGCAAAAACAACGTCTACGTCGCCCAGCTCTTCGGCGACGGCGTCTCCGTGGTCAAGAACGGCAAGGCCACGACGGTGCTGCCTGCCGCGATGGCCGCCGACGTTGCCGTCAGGGGCACCACCCTGGCGGCAGTCACCGGCGCATTGGACGAAGAGAACGGAGGCAGCCTGGTCACGATGCGGCTGAGGTGAAGTTGGTACTCACGAAGCGCCGGTAAGGGAGCTGCCGGGGGTCCCGAACCGAGCGTGCGAGGCTTGGCAGGCTTGGGAGGCATGGAAGGCAGCGAACGGGCCGGCCACCTTTCCTGCAAAAGGTGGCCGGCCGCCGTCGTGCCCGGGACTAGGCGTCCTCGTCCTCTTCGTCCTTCTTGTACGGGTCCGCGTCGCCGGCGAACTCGGCGTTGGCGGAGAGCTCGGCCAGCTTGGCGTCGCGCTCCTTCGCCACGCGGAGCAGGGCTTCCAGGTTGGAGGCGTTGACGGGGATTTCATCCGCCACGAACTCAAGGGTGGGCGTCAGGCGCACCGTGATGTTCCTGCCCACCTCGGCACGGAGCACGCCCTTGGCGCGCTCGAGTCCTGTCTTGGCCTCGGACTGGGCTGTCTCGTCGCCCAAGACCGTGTAGTAGACGGTGGCGTGCTGGAGGTCGTTCGTGACACGGGCGTCGGTGACGGTGATGCCTTCGACGCGCGGGTCCTTGACCCGGCGGCGGAGGCCTTCGGCCACAACAACCTTGATGCGCTGGGCCAGCTTGGCGGCGCGGGCTGAATCAGCCATGGTGTTCTCCTAAAGGATAAAGGGGACGGTAGACGGCCGCCGCGGTTCAGCGACTGTCCATGTCCAGATCCGTTCCGTGAGACCAAGGCGGGTCTACGACGGAAGCCGGAAAGTTGTGGGGGCGCCAGGGAGCGTGGCCGCTCAGGACGCAAGTCCCGAGCGGCCACCCGAAGGGGCGGGGCGCCCCCCAACAACTTGGAGGCGCCCCGCCTCTTGAGACGATCCTAGACGCGCGGCTTCTCGCGCATCTCGAACGTCTGGATGATGTCCTCGGCCTGCAGGTCGTTGAACGATCCCAAACCGATACCACACTCGAAGTCCGTGCGGACTTCGGTTGCGTCATCCTTGAAGCGCTTGAGCGAGTCAACGGTGAGGTTCTCGCCGATGACCTTGCCGCCACGGAGCACGCGGGCCTTCGAGTTGCGTCGGATCGTGCCGGAGCGGACGATCGAGCCGGCAATGTTGCCGAACTTGGAAGAGCGGAACACTTCGCGGATTTCCGCGGTACCCAGTTCAACTTCCTCGTACTCGGGCTTGAGCATGCCCTTGAGTGCAAGCTCAATGTCATCGATGGCGCCATAGATGACCGAGTAGAAGCGCATGTCAACGCCCTCGCGGTCGGCCAGTTCGGCAACACGCTCGGCCGGCTTGACGTTGAAGCCGATGATGATGGCGTTGTCCACCGTGGCCAGGTTGACGTCGTTCTGCGTGATGGCACCCACACCGCGGTGGATGACGCGCAGCTGCACGCTGTCGCCCACATCGATCTTGAGCAGCGAGTCTTCCAATGCCTCGACGGCACCGGACACGTCACCCTTGAGGATGAGGTTGAGGGTGTCAACCTTGCCCTCCGCCACGGCCTGGTCGAAGTCCTCCAGGCTGATGCGCTTGCGGCGCTTGGCCAGGGCCGCGTTGCGGTCGGCAGCCTCACGCTTTTCGGCGATCTGGCGGGCCGTGCGCTCATCGCCCGTGACGAAGAACGTGTCACCTGCGCGGGGAACGTTGGACAGGCCCAGCACCTGGACCGGACGCGACGGACCGGCCTCGGTGATGGCGTCACCGTTCTCGTCAAACATGGCACGGACGCGGCCGTGGGCCGTACCGGCCACAATGGTGTCGCCAACGTGCAAGGTGCCTGACTGCACCAGGACGGTGGCCACGGAACCGCGGCCCTTGTCCAGGTTCGCTTCAATCGCGATGCCTCTTGCGTCCTTGTTCGGGTTGGCGCGCATGTCCAGGGCGGCGTCTGCCGTCAACAGCACAGCTTCGAGGAGTTCCTCGATATTGATGTTGTTGCGGGCCGATACGTCAACGAACATGGTGTCGCCACCGTATTCCTCGGGCACCAGGCCGTACTCGGTCAGCTGGCCGCGGATCTTCTCCGGGTTCGCCGTGTCCTTGTCGATCTTGTTGACCGCGACCACGATCGGCACATTGGCCGCCTGGGCGTGGTTGAGTGCCTCAATGGTCTGGGGCATGACGCCGTCATCGGCCGCGACCACCAGGATGGCAATGTCGGTGACCTTGGCACCACGGGCACGCATGGCGGTGAACGCCTCGTGTCCGGGAGTGTCAATAAAGGTGATCTCACGCGGGATGCCTTCATGATCGTGCACGATCTGGTAGGCGCCGATGTGCTGGGTGATGCCGCCGTGCTCGTCGGCCACAACGTCCGACTTGCGGATGGCATCCAGCAGGCGGGTCTTACCATGGTCCACGTGGCCCATGACGGTGACCACCGGCGGACGGACCTCAAGGTCTTCGTCGCCCTCTGCCTCAAGCTCGGCATCGAAGTCGATGTCGAAGCTGCTGAGCAGTTCGCGCTCTTCGTCCTCGGGGGAAACGACCTGGACCTTGTAGCCCAGCTCCTCGCCCAGCAAGGCGAACGTGTCTTCATCCAGGGACTGCGTGGCCGTGGCCATTTCGCCCAGGTGGAAGAGCACTGTCACCAGTGCTGCGGGATTTGCCTCAATCTTGTCGGCAAAGTCCGTGATTGAGGAGCCGCGGCGCAGGCGCACAACGGTGCTGCCGTCGCCGCGGGGTACGCTGACGCCGCCCAGGGACGGAGCGCTCATCTGCTCCAGTTCCTGGCGCTTGGCACGCTTCGACTTGCGCTGCTTGCCGCGGCCTGCGCCGCCCTTGCCGAAGGCGCCCTGGGTACCGCCGCGACCGCGGCCGCCCTTGCCAAAGCCGCCACCGGCGGGAGCGCCGCCCGGTGCGCCGCCGGGGGTCGCCCCCGGCGCGCCGGGACGACCGCGACCGGCACCGCCGGGACGGTCGCTGCCGCGGCCGGGTGCCGCGGGGCGCTCGGTGCGGTTGGGCATCATGCCCGGTGTGGGGCGGGCACCGCCGGGACGCGGGGCGCCCGGACGGGGTCCGCCCGCACCGGGGGCGCCGGCGGGACGCGGGGCGCCCGGACGGGGAGCCCCGGGGCGGGGGCCGCCCGGACGGGGTCCGCCGGCGCCTGGCTCGGCGCTGCGCGGTGCACCCGGACGGGGCATGCCCTGGGATGGTGCAAACGGGTTGTTGCCCGGACGGGGGCCCGCACTGCCGGAACCGGCGGGACGCGGGGCACGGTTGCCGTCACGGCTCTCGCCACGCTCGGGGCGGCCGGAGCGCGGCATGCCCTGGGAGGAGGCGAAGGGGTTGTTGCCCGGGCGCGGCCCGGCAGCCGGGGCGGGCGCCGGTGCTGCCGGGGCAGCGGGCGCCGGTGCTGCCGGGGCAGCGGGCGCCGGAGCGGCGGGTGCCGGAGCGGCGGGCGTTGCCGGCTTGGACGACGCCGCGGCCTTGGGGCCGGGCACCATTGCGGGCCCCGAGGCCCCAGCCGCGGGTGCTGCCTGCGGGGCGGGTGCTGCCTGCGGGGCGGGGGCGGCGGGCGCCGGCGCGGCTTCGGCCGGCCTTGCCTTGGCAGGTGCCGCCGCGGCGGGCTTGGACTCCGCTGCCGTGGGGGCAACGGGGAATGCGTCGCGAAGCTTCTTCACGACGGGGGCCTCAATGGTGGAGGACGCCGAGCGAACAAATTCGCCGAGCTCCTGCAGTTTGGTCACTGCTTCCTTTGAGGTGATGCCGAGCTCTTTTGCAAGCTCGTGTACGCGGGCCTTGGCCACATTACTCCTGTCTCGGCCCGCACCGGACAGGTACGAACCGCTTAATTCTTACTGCAACATTCCATGTCGGAATGGGCGGCGTTGGAGAGCACGAAGATGCTCATTTTTGGGTACTCATCGCTGGGTACTCATCGGGTTTCCATCGGTTTTCTGACCCGCTTTCACAAAGGGACAATGTCGGTTCGTAGTGATTGGACGCCGTCTCGAGACAGGCCTGCAAGCCGCTCTGCAAGGTCGCCGGCATTGGTGACGCCCGGAAGGGCCCGCCCAATGGCTCGGCGTTTGAAAGCCAGCTGCAAACAGTCCGGGCTGGGGTGCAGCCACGCTCCCCTGCCAGGCATGCGACGTCGTAAATCAACCAGCGCTTCCGGCTCCCCGGATCCGCTGGTTGTCCTCACAAGTCGCACCAGTTGATCCCGGGCGGCGGTTTGCCTGCACCCAATGCAGGTTCGTGCAGCTCCGGTAAAGGTGGGGGCGGGGCCCCCTGCCGTGACAGCGTTCTTTACCAACTGCGCGATGCCTAACAATATTTTGGTCACAGACGGCCCTAAGGCCCGGTCCCCCCCTAGTCTAGCGTGCCAACGGTCCGCTACCTATTCAGCGGCGGCATCGGAACTGATGTCGATGCGCCACCCGGTGAGCTTGGCGGCCAGGCGGGCGTTCTGCCCCTCCTTGCCGATGGCCAGCGACAGCTGGTAGTCGGGAACCACCACACGGGCCGAGCGGGAATCCGCATCCACGATTGTGACCGAAATCACCTTGGACGGGGACAGTGCATTGGCGATGAACGTGGCCGGGTCGTCGTGGTAATCGACGATGTCGATCTTTTCGTCGTTCAATTCGGTCATGACGGCACGCACGCGCGAACCCATTTCACCGATGCAGGCGCCTTTGGCGTTGACGCCGGCCTTGTTGGCCTTGACGGCAATCTTGGTGCGGTGTCCGGCTTCCCGGGCCAGGGCGACGATCTCCACGGTGTTGTCCGCGATCTCCGGCACTTCCATCTCGAAGAGCTTGCGCACCAGTCCGGGGTGGGAGCGGGACAACGTGATGGAAGGGCCCTTCAGGCCGCGGTGCACGTCCACCACGAACGCCCGCAGTCGGTTGCCGTGGCGGTAGCTTTCACCGGGGACCTGTTCATTGGGCGGAAGCACGCCTTCGACGGCGCCCAGGTTGATCTGGATCATGTTCGGGTTGTTGCCCTGCTGGATCTGGCCCGCGACCAGTTCGCCTTCCTTCCCACGGAACTCGCCCAAGACGTTGTCGTCCTCGACGTCGCGCAGGCGCTGGAGAATGATTTGGCGGGCCGTGCTGGCGGCGATGCGGCCAAAGCCCGCCGGGGTGTCGTCAAACTCGCCAACCCGCTCACCGTCCTCATCGAGCTCGGCGGCCCAGATGGTGACATGCCCACTTTTGCGGTCCAGTTCGGCGCGGGCCTGCTCAATGGCTCCCGGGGACTTGTGGTAGGCCATGAGCAGGGCCTGCTCGATGGTGGGGATCAGCAGATCCAGGGGAATTTCACGCTCGCGCTCCAGTATTCGCAACGCGCTCATATCAATGTCCATGGTCAGCTTTCCTCTCCGTCGACAGCGTCGCCGCCGGTCGGTTCAAATTCCAAATCAAGCTCGGCCTGGTCCAGGCGAGCGAACTCTATTTCAACAACGCCGCGGCGGATTGCTGAAAACAACACCTTCTCGGGCTCACCGTGCTTGGCCTTCATGCCCTTCTTCACGGGCACTTCAGGGAGCAGCAGCACCCCGTCGCCGTCCACGGCCAGGACGCGCCCCACCAGGTTTTCACGGCCGACGGCGTTGACCTTGACCATGCGCCCCATGGCCCGGCGCCAGTGGCGCGGTTCCGTCAACGGGCGCGTTGCACCCGGGGAGGAGATTTCCAGGTTGTAGGGCTGGCCGTCGTCGTTGGGGTCGGCGTCCATGGTGTCGGAGAGCGCCTTCGAAACCTGGGCGATGGCGTCCAGGCCAACACCCCCGGTTTGGGTTTCGGGCAGGTCGACCACCACGGAAACCGTGCGGTGCATCCCCGCCATCTGCACCTTGACGTCCTCCAGGAACAGGCCGGCCGCAGTAACGGTGGGGGCCAGCAGCGCGGTCAGCCGCTGTGCTTCGGCGATGGGGTCGACGGCCGAGCGGAAATTCCCCGAGTTTCGGGCCGCTTTGGGCCTGTCCGGCTTGGCCATGGAACGGACCGCCTCCCTTAAATGATGTTGTGGATATCTACACTACCGAGTTTCCGGACGTGCCGCAGAACGATTTTACTGTGAGTAAGTGTGAGTAAGAACGCATGATGCCCATGTCCGGACCCGGCTGGCAAGCCCCGGTGTGCAGGGGGCCGCCACATCATGAGATCATCAACAGTTGTGACTAATTCCCCGTCCCCAGCCGAGCCCGCCACGGACCCATCCGTGGATGTGCGGTCCACGAAGGCAGCCGCCCGTCCGCTGCGGACCGGGGCGCGGCGGGCCTCCTCGCCCGCCGGTGCCCCCGCGTCGGCATCCGCGGCGCCGGCCCTGCTGGTGTTCGGCCCCGACGGGAAGCTGGTCCCTTCCCCCGGCGCTGCTTCTGCCGCCCCCGTGAAGGTCGACGCCGAAACCCACCTTGCCGAGCCGCCTGCACGGGCCGCCGTGGGATCCGCCGGCGGGGCCGGCGCAGCCGTCGAAAAGGGACCCCACGACGAACCCGCGTCGGAGACAGAAGCCCAGGCCGAACCGGCTGCGTCCGCCCAGCCGGACGCCCAGCCGGACGCCGAACCGGAAACTCCTGCCGAGCCCGCGGCCGGGCCGGCACCGTCGCGCGAACCCGATGAACGCGGGCCCGATGAAGGAGTCGGGTCCGTTAAGGCAGCCGACGCAGAGCCCGCTCCTGCCCCGCTGACCCGGCGCGCCAGACGGCTGGCCGAGGACGTCAGTCCGGAAGCCGCCGCCGTGCCCCCGCCCACCGAAAGGGGCACGGCGCCAGCCGCGCCGCCTGCACGGGCGGCGGCAGCCCTGAAACGCCGAAAGGGCGGGTGGGCCTGGGCGCGTGGATTGTTGTTCCTGGTCCTGATTGGCGCCATGGTGCTGGGCCTCGGGACCGTGGTCCCGGCAGACGACGCCGACGGCGGCGCGTCCGCCACCGAAGCCGCTCGGGACGCGTCATGGACCCAGACGCAGCTGCTGCTGTCCCTGGCGCGCTCCGCCCGCGACGCGGAAAAGGACGCCGCCACCAAAACCTGGCTGGCCCACGGCGCCGCGGCCCTGGAACTGCAACTTGCCGCCCTCGCCGGCAGCCACGCGGCAACGGCCCAAGCAGCACCCACGGCGCCAGCCGCGACGACTGCCGGCTTTGCGCAGGCCCTTGCCGGCAGCGCCAACACCCTGCTCGCGGACTCCCTGACAGCGGACGGCGCCCTGGGCAGGACCTTCGCCGCGGCCGGCGTGAACAGGCTGCTGCTGGCCGCCGCCCTGGACGGCCGGTTGGGGAAGCCGGCCCCACCATCCCCCTATCTCCCCGCCGCCCTTCAGCCCGTGCCGGACCCCTCCGCCAGCTGCAAGTCCACGCGGGCACCCCAGGCCGGGACAAGCGCCGACGCCGCGCTCACCGCCGCGGCCCGCGCGGAGCAGAAGGCTGCCTATGCCTACCAGGTGGCCGGCTCCCGTTTAGCGGAGCCGGGACTCGGCCGGGCGGTGGAACTGGCCGCAGTCCACGAGAACAACCTCGGTCTCCTCAACGCCGAACTCGCGCGGCGCTGCCTGCCTGTGGCCGCAGCCGTGCCCGGATTTGTGCTTGCCCGGGAATTCACGGAGGCCCCGGAGGCCGCCCTGGCGAAGCTGGAAGGGGAGCTGGCCCTGGTGTACGGCGACCTGGCGTCCCTCAGCGCGCCTGACAAGGAGTCCCCCGGCGCGCCCGCCACGGCGAAAGCCGGGGCCGCGCAGGCCGTGGCCGCCCGTCTGCCGGGCCTTCGCGAAATGGCGGTGGCCGGACTGGTGGGGTCCGCCAGCCGCCAGCAGGAATGGGGCGGCGGCCTCGACCCGCTGCCAGGCATTGCCAACACCGCGGTGCCGGCCCCCGCCGGCACCGCGCCGACTGTAACAGGCTCCGTACCAGCCATGCCCTAGCCCCGTGCGGGCCGGCGCCGGTCCAGGACGCAGGATAGGCATGCCTCAGCGAGGACATCCTCACCTTGCTGGCGGCCAGTGAGGGCGGGTGGTTTGCTTGAGGGCATGAAGCGTGCGGAAGATCTGGGGACGCGGCCTCGCCTGCCGCGCACGGCCGAAATTGCCCAACGACTCAACTGGCTGCGTGCCGGCGTGCTCGGCGCCAATGACGGAATCGTCTCCGTAGCCGCCGTGGTGGTGGGCGTTGCCGGCGCCACCGCCGCCACGGGCCCCCTGCTCACCGCCGGCATGGCCGCCCTGGTGGGCGGCGCCATCTCCATGGCCCTGGGCGAGTACGTGTCCGTCAGCAGCCAGCGTGACAGTCAACAATCCATGATCGAGGAAAAGCGCCGCGACCTGGCGCGGCAGCCCGGGCTGAACCTGGCCGGTCTGGCCGGGCTGTATGAGGGAAAGGGGCTCTCCCGGGACACCGCGGCGCTGGTGGCCCGGGAACTGACGGACCGCGACGCCCTCCGCGCACACCTGTCCGCAGAGCTTAACCTCGACGAGGACGACGTCGTCAGCCCCTGGCATGCGGCGTTCGCCTCGGCCATCGCGTTCACGCTTGGCGCCGTGCTTCCCATGCTGGCCATCCTCCTGCCCCCGGCCGGCATGCGCGTCCCGGCCACCTTTGTGGTGGTCCTGGCAGCCCTCGGAATCACGGGCTGGATCGGGGCCACGATCGGCGGCGGCTCCAAACCCCGGGCCGCGTCCCGGGTGGTGGCCGGAGGTGCATTGGCCTTGGCCGCCACCTTCGGGATTGGCAGCCTGCTGGGCGCCAGCGGCCTTGTGGGTTGACGATAGGCTGGCTGCATGGCCGCCACCGTTGACATCCCGGAAGACCTGCACCGCCGCCACGCGCGCAGTCCCGAGGGCCGGGCCTGGCTGGCCGAACTCCCGGGCTTCATCAGTGCAGCGCTGCAGCGTTGGGAACTCACCGTGGACCTTCCCCGGGGTGTGCCGCCCTGGCACGGACACACGGGGATTGTGGTGCCCGTCCGCCGCCCGGATGGCGCCGCAGCGGCCCTGAAGATCGCCTTCCCTTACGACGAGACCGTGCTCGAACCCATCGCGCTCTCACTGTGGAACGGGCAGGGCATGGTACAGATCCTCGAGCACGACCCGGCCACCTGCTCCATGGTCACTGCACGGCTGGACGCGGGGAAGTCCCTGAATGACGTCCCCATGGCGGAGGCCGTGGACGTGTGGGGCGCGCTGGTCAGGCAGCTGTCCATTGAGCCGGACGAAAGGCCCGGCTGGTTCCACATGCCGCACATTGCCGCGACGGCGGAACGGTTCTGCGACGAGCTCCCCGCCCGCTGGAACGACCTCAACCGGCCATTTCCTGTGTGGCTGCTGGAGGCGGCGCTAGAGGTCTGCCAGACGCGCGGCGCCGTGTCCCGCCGCTCGTCCCGGGACGTGCTGGTCCACACGGACTTCCACTACCTGAACATCCTGGCGTCGCTGGACGGCACCGGCTACCTCGGCATCGATCCGCAGCCACAGGTGGGGGACGCGGAATTTGCGGTGGCGCCATGCCTCTGGAACCGGATCCAGGACCTGCCGCGCCGGAACGCCGAGGCCGCGCTCCGGCGTCGCTGTTCAGCCCTCTCCGCCGCGGCGGGGCTTGACGCCGACGTGGCGGCCGCCTGGTCAGTGGTCCGGGAAGTGGAGAACGCGCTCTCGTACCTCGAATCGGCCCACCACGGCGGCGACGCCCAGCGTTCCCTGTGGGTGGCCGGCACCATGGCCGGCAGGTCGCTTCCGGGCCTTCCGGCCGCCCACGACCTCAAGACGCTGGATTAGACGCCCAGGACGGCGGTCGCCCAGGCGCCGACCCCGTTTTCGTTCCAGACGTCAATGCCGAGTTTGACGATCAGCACCGTCACCACGGCCAGGAACACGACCCGGATGAACTTGTTGCCCTGCTTGACCGCCGTGCGCGCCCCGAGGTAGCCGCCGGCCATGTTTGCCGCGCCGAGCACCAGCCCCACACCCCACAGCAGGGAGCCGTGCGGCAGGAAGAACATCAGCGCGCCCGCATTCGTGGCGAGGTTGACGATCTTCGCCTTGGCGCTGGCTTCCAGGAACGCGTACCCCATGAGGCTGACGAGGGCTATCACCAGGAACGATCCCGTCCCCGGGCCGATCAGGCCGTCGTAAAAGCCGATGATGCCGCCGATGCCCCCGGCCAGGATGTAGTGCCGCCGGCCCGAGTGCCGAAGCGCCGTCACCTCCCCCATGAGAGGCTTGAACGCCGTAAACAGCAGCACTGCCACCAGTGCCGCGACAATGATGGGCTTGAACACGGAACCCGGCAGGCTCGCCGCCACCACTGCCCCGCCCACGCTGCCCAGCAGGGCCACCCCCGCCATGGGCAGGGCGGTCCGCAGGTCCGGTTTGACCCGCCGATAGTACGTGACGGAGCTCGTGGCCGTGCCAAAGATCGAGCCCATCTTGTTCGTGGCCAGCGCCTGCACCGGCGAAATCCCCGGCACCATCAACATCACCGGCAGCTGGATCAGCCCTCCCCCGCCCACCACGGCGTCAATCCAGCCCGCGGCGAAGCCGGCCACCAGAATCAACAAAATCGTGGCGGTCGTGATGTCCTCAAAGCCGGAAATCATGCATCCCCCTCAATCGTCACCCCAATCAAGTCCGGGCCCGGCCACCGCGTGCGCGCCGCCGGACGCAACCACGCCACGCCGGGTCTCGACGCGCTCGCAGGGCTCGCTGCCCGACCACCGGCCACCGCGGGCTCGACCAGCCGGCGGACGGGCGGAGGGTCGCTACTGGCGGTCGAGGATGTACTTGACGGCGTCGGCCAGCGGGACGTTTTCGGCGTTGCCGGTCGTTCGGTCCTTGATTTCGACGACGCCGTCCACGAGTCCGCGGCCCACGGCCAGGATGGTGGGGACGCCCAGGAGCTCGGCGTCGCCGAATTTCACGCCGGGGGAAACCTTGGGGCGGTCGTCGTAGATGACTTCCAGCCCTGCCGTCTCCAGCTCGGCGGTCAGGGCTGCGGCGGCCTCGAAGATCTCGGCCCCGCGGCCCACGGCGACCACGTGGACGTGGGCGGGTGCCACGTTGGCGGGCCAGATCAGGCCCTTGTCGTCATGGTTCGACTCGGCGAGGGCGGCCACCGCGCGGGTGATGCCGATGCCGTACGAGCCCATGGTGACCACGGCCAGCTTGCCGTTCCGGTCCAACACCTTCAAGTCCAGGGCCTCGCTGTACTTGCGGCCCAAGGCGAAGATGTGTCCCATTTCAATGCCGCGGGCCGCCTCCAGGGGGCCGGAGCCGTCGGGGGCCGGGTCGCCTTCGCGCACTTCCACTGCCTCGATGGTGCCGTCCCAGCCGAAGTCACGGCCGGCCACCAGGCCGAAGACGTGCTTGCCGGCTTCGTTGGCGCCGGTGATCCAGGTGGTGCCGGAAACGACGCGCGGGTCCACCAGGTAGAGCAGCTTGGAGCTGCCTTCGGCACCGAGCAGGGCCGCATCCAGGGCCAGGCCCGGGCCAAGGTAGCCCTTGACGATTTCGGCGTGCTTCTTCAGGTCGACGTCATTGGCCGCCTCGACGCCGACTTCCCCGCCAATGGCGAGGTGGGCGCCGATGTTCGCCTCAACGCGCTTGAGGTCCACGGCACGGTCACCGGGGACGCCGATGACCACAAGCTGGCGTTCCCCGGTGGGCAGGTCGATGGCCAGGACCACGTTCTTCAGGGTGTCCGCGGCCGTCCAGCTGCCCTCGGCGCGGGGAGCCAGCTCGTTGGCTGCCGCCACGAGGGTGTCGATGGTGGGGGTGTCCGGCGTGTCCCGAACCTCGGCTGCCGGAGCGTTCGTGAAGTCGATGTCCTCGGGCACCACGGTGGTGACGGCCTCCACGTTCGCCGCGTAGCCTCCGGCGGACCGCACAAAGGTGTCCTCGCCGATGGACGCCGGATGCAGGAATTCCTCGCTCCTGGAGCCGCCCATGGCACCTGCCGTGGCGGCGACGGGGATGACGTCCAGGCCCAGGCGCTCGAAGATGCGCAGGTAGGCACCCCGGTGGGCCATGTAGCTGGCGTCCAGTCCGGCGTCGTCAATGTCGAAGGAGTAGGAGTCCTTCATGATGAACTCGCGCCCGCGGAGCAGCCCGGCGCGGGGGCGTGCCTCGTCGCGGTACTTGTTCTGGATCTGGTAGATGGACAGCGGCAGGTCCTTGTAGGAGGAATACAGGTCCTTGACCAGCAGCGTGAACATTTCCTCGTGCGTGGGGGCCAGCAGGTAGTCGGCGCCCTTGCGGTCCTGCAGGCGGAAGATGCCGTCGCCATACTCCACCCAGCGGTTGGTGACCTCGTAGGGTTCCTTGGGCAGCAGCGCGGGAAAGTGGACTTCCTGGGCGCCGATGGCGTCCATCTCTTCGCGCACAATGGCCTCCACCTTGCGCAGCACGCGCAAGCCCAGCGGCAGCCAGGTGTAGATGCCCGGGGCGGCGCGGCGGATGTAGCCGGCGCGCAGGAGCAGCTTGTGGCTGTCCACCTCGGCGTCAACGGGATCCTCGCGGAGGGTGCGGAGGAAGAGTGTGGAAAGGCGAAGGGCCACGCGAATTTTCCGTTTCTTGAGCAGTTGGGCGCCCGCCTTGCGTTGGAGGGCCAGTACCAATCTACCGGTAGGAAGCAGGAGGGCGGCACACCAGCCGCGGTGAAATTCCGCGCCGGGGGTGCCGCCGGATCGAATAAAGGGGGGGCCGGCCGGTCATGCCTTCAAGCGCCACCGGGACGCCGGGGACGGCAAAATACTTGTTGCTGCCCGGCTCACGGATGGCCTCGATGCGCAGCCGCTCCTTGAGTGCGGCGGCCTTGGCACCGGCGAGTCCCGCCAGCGCGGCTGGTGGGACACCGAGGATTTCCTTGAGTGACCCGCCTTCAAATTCCTTCCCGAGCACCCCCGCAAGATCAACGTCAAACAGCCATGGTGGGTGTCATTCCGTCGTGTGAGCGTGCTCCGCCGGGTGGAAGCCGCGCCCGGACGGCGCCGCCGCTGCCATGCCATGCCACGCCATGCCACAAGGGTTGGACAGCTCCGTGGTCTTGGCTGGGAAGCCGCCGCTAAAGCAGCTGGCCAACAAACTTTCGGGGCCCGCTGTGGACAAGGGCAGCCGGGAGGGCTAGCTTTAATTCATCAGATGGTGAATTACTGCTTTCGGGAGGACGCATGTCACACAGGGCACAGCTGCCAAGCCACGGTGCCGTGGTGCACCCCCCGGTGCCCGCGCATGTCCCCGCAGGCGCCGCAGCCAACGGACACATGACAGACAGCGTCACGGTGGACCGGCTGGTGGTCCACCGTGGCAGGACGGACGTGTTGCGGGACGTCAGCTTCAGCATTCCTGCGGGGCGCATCACCGGCCTGCTGGGACCGTCCGGCAGCGGGAAGACCACGCTGATCCGGGCCCTCGTGGGGGTGCAGAGGATCACCTCCGGGGAGGTGCGCGTGCTGGGACGCCCGGCCGGGGACCCCACCTTGCGAAAAGACGTCGGCTACGTCACGCAGGCGCCCAGCGTCTACCGGGACCTGAGCGTCCTGGACAATGTCAGGTATTTCGGGGCCATGCACGCGCGCAGCCGGGCGGACGCGCTGGAGGCCGTGGCCGCCGTCGGGCTGGGCGACTTCCTCAGGCGCAAGGCCGGCGACCTCTCCGGCGGGCAGTTCAACCGGGTCTCCCTGGCCTGCGCGCTGGTCTCCAAGCCGCAGCTGCTCTTTCTCGACGAGCCCACCGTGGGCCTGGACCCCGTGCTGCGGGCGGACCTGTGGGCGCAGTTTGCGGCCATGGCGGCGTCCGGCACGACGCTGGTGATCTCCAGCCACGTCATGGAGGAGGCTGGACACTGCGACGCGCTGCTGCTCTTGCGTGATGCCCGGCTGCTCGCCCGGCTCACGCCGGCCGAGCTGCGGAGCCGCAGCGGCACCGACGACCTGGAACTGGCATTCCTGCGCCTGATCCAGGCCGATGAACGGGCGCAGGCAGGCCCGGGGACAACCACGGCCGTGGACGGTGCGCGATGAACTGGCGGATGATGTGGGCCACGACCGTGCGGGTCCTGCAGCAGCTCAGGAGCGACCCGCGCAGCATTGCCCTGATCCTGGTGGTGCCCTCGGTGCTGCTGGCCGTGGTGTACTGGCTGTACCAAAATGAGACACTGCCGCCCGGGGTGCCGCGGACCTTTGACAGGGTGGGCCTGATGATGCTGGCCATCTTCCCGTTCGTCGTGATGTTCCTGGTCACCTCCATCACCATGCTGCGCGAACGGACCTCCGGCACCCTGGAACGGCTGCTGACGACCCCCATCCACAAGGGTGACCTCCTGTTTGGCTACGCGCTGGCATTCTCCTTGATGGCGGCCCTCCAATCCGTGGTGGCCACGGCGGTGGCCTACTGGGTGTTCGGCATGAGCATTCTGGGCAACGCCGGCTGGGTGGTGCTGGTGGCCGTCGTGAACTCGGTGCTGGGCGTGGCGCTGGGGCTGCTGTGCTCGGCCTTTGCCACCACGGAGTTCCAGGCCGTGCAGTTCATGCCCGTGGTGGTGATCCCGCAGATCCTGCTGTGCGGGCTGTTCGTGGCCCGGGACCAGATGAATAACGTCCTGGAGGCCATTTCCAACGTGTTGCCGCTGACGTATTCGGTGGACGCCCTGCAGGAAATTGCCAAGAACTCGCAGGCAACATCGTCCATGGCCACGGACCTGGTGGTGGTGGCCGGCTTCGTGGTGGCGGTCCTGCTCCTGGCGTCCCTGACACTCCGACGCCGGACGGCCTAGTTCAGTGCGGACCCCGCCGCAGCGCGGCCGCAGGCAGGGCCGCACCACCTCGCGCGAACTCATCCTGGGCAGCGCCCGGAAACTGTTTGCCGAACATGGCTACGCGGCCACGAGCCTGCGTGAAATTGCCCGCGACGCCGGCGTGGACCCGGCCATGGTCCACCACTGGTTTGGCGGCAAGGAGGAACTGTTCAACGCCTGCGTGGAGCTTCCGGCGGATCCGGCGCAGGTGCTGGGCCACGTCGGCGAACTGCCCGCGGAACTCAGGGGTGAGGCGCTGCTGCGTGCACTGCTGACCTTGTGGGATTCCCCCGCCCAGCCGGCACTGCTGGCGCTCCTGCGCAACGTCACGGGGTCCAAGGCCCAGGCCGCCCTGATCAGGCAGGTCCTGTTCAAGCGGATGCTGGCTCTGGCCATGGCCGGACTGCCGGGCAGCGCGGCGGAGCTGGAGCGGCGGGGGGTCCTGGTGGCCAGCCAGATGATCGGGCTCATGGTGGCCCGGTACCTGCTGCGGGCCGAACCCCTCGCCTCGGCCGGGCACGACGAGCTCGCGGCTCTGATCGCACCCGTGCTGCAGCACTATCTGACGGGGCCGCTGCCCGGCACCGGATCGGCTGTCCCGGGCACGGGCCATGGATAGCCCGTCGCGCGGAACAACCGCTGCCGCCTGGGCTGTGAACACCCGGGCCGCGGACAAGGAACCGTCCAACCGCCAATATCAACCGCTACCCTGTTGCGAGCGTCTCCGCGCACCAGGCCAGCCACGACTCCTCAAACGCAATGCCCGCCAGCAGCACCGCCCGCCGCAGCCCGCCGGCGGTGTCGAGAGCCCTCCCGGGCGGAAAGTCGCGCTCCTCGATGGCCCGGTACCGCCCCAGGGTCTGCGCGTGCAGCTGACGGTGGCGCCGAATTTCCCCGCCCAGGTCCACGGTGCCCAGCACGGCGGCGGCCCGGAGCCGCACCAGCAGCGCGTCGCGGACGGGCCGGGGTTCGGCGGCCGCCAGGCTCCACCGTTCCAGCTCGGCCCTGCCGGCAGCTTGGACGTCAAAATGCCGCTGGCTCCCCCGTGCCGTGGCCAGTCCCCGGGCCAAAATCAGCCCGGCCTCCTCAAGCTTTCCCAGTTCCCGGTAGATCTGCTGGTGGGTGGCCGGCCAGAAGTGGCCCAGCGACTTGTCAAAGCGTCGGGCCAGCTCGGCGCCCGTGCACGGCTTTTCGAGCAGTGACGTCAGGATCGCGTGCGGCAGCGACATCGAAAATGCCCGCTAGATCCGCGCCGCGAGGCGGGTGCCCTGGTCGATGGCCCGCTTGGCATCCAGTTCGGCCGCCACGTCCGCTCCCCCAATGAGGTGGACCGCGGCGCCCCCGGCTTCCAGCGCGGCCTGCAGTTCACGCCGCGGTTCCTGTCCCGTGCACAGGATGACGGTGTCGACGGCGAGCACGGTGTCGGTGCCGTTGACGCGCAGGTGGAGTCCGGCGTCGTCAATCCTGTGGTACTCGGCGCCGGGGACCATGCGGACTCCCTTGGCGCGCAGCTCGTTGCGGTGGATCCAGCCGGTGCTCTTGCCGAGTCCGGCGCCAACCTTGGTTTCCTTGCGTTGGAACAGGCCCACGCGGCGGTCCGGGCGCGGGTGATCCGCCTCGGTGATGCCGCCGGGGCCGGCGTACGCGGGGTCGATCCCCCACTGGCGGTAGAACTTTTCCGGGACCAGGGTGGCGCTGGTGCCGTTGGCGGTGATGTATTCGGCCGTGTCGAAACCGATGCCGCCCGCGCCCAGGATGGCCACATTGGTCCCCACCGGCTTCTTGTCGCGAAGGACGTCCAGGTAGTTGAGCACGCAGGGGTGGTCGACGCCGTCGATCTCGGGGATGCGCGGGAGGACGCCGGTGGCGAGGACCACTTCGTCGAAGCCTTCCCGCAGCAGCGCCTCCGCCGTGGCGTGCGTGTTAAGCCGCAGCTCGATGCCGCGCAGCTGGATCTGGCGGTTGAAGTAGCGGATGGTCTCGTGGAATTCCTCCTTGCCGGGGATTTGCTTGGCGATGTTGAACTGGCCGCCGATCTCCCCCGCGGCCTCAAACAGCACCACCCGGTGGCCGCGCTCCGCCGCCGTGACGGCAAAGGCGAGCCCGGCCGGACCGGCCCCCACCACGGCCAGCCGCTTGGGGTGCCCGGCAGCCTCGATGAAAAGCTCCGTTTCGTGGCCGGCCCGCGGGTTGACCAGGCAGGAGGCGGTCCTGCCCGTGAAGGTGTGGTCGAGGCAGGCCTGGTTGCAGGCGATGCAGCTGTTGATCTCGTCGCCGCGGCCCTCGGAGGCCTTGCGCATGAAGAAGGGGTCGGCCAGGAAGGGCCGGGCCATGGAGACCATGTCCGCGTGGCCGTCCGCCAGCAGGCCCTCGGCCACCTCCGGGGTGTTGATGCGGTTGGTGGTGATCAGCGGGATGCCAACCTTGCCCATGACCCTTTTTGTGACCCAGGCGAAGCCGGCCCGCGGCACGGAGGTGGCGATGGTGGGGATGCGGGCCTCGTGCCAGCCGATCCCGGTGTTGATGAGCGTGGCCCCGGCCTTCTCGACGGCCTGGGCCAGCTGGACCACTTCCCCGAGGGTGGAGCCGCCCTCCACGAGGTCCAGCATGGAAAGCCGGTAGATGATGATGAAGTTCTCCCCCACGCGTTCACGGATGCGGCGGACAATTTCGACCGGGAAACGCATGCGGTTTTCGTAGCTGCCGCCCCATTTATCCGTCCGCTGGTTGGTGCGTTGGGCCACAAATTCGTTGATGAGGTAGCCCTCGGAGCCCATGACCTCCACGCCGTCGTAGCCCGCGCCCTGGGCCAGCTTGGCAGCCACGGCGAAGTCCTCGATGGTCTGCTCCACCTCATCCTGGCTGAGCGGGTGGGGCATGAGCGGGCTGATGGGTGCCTGCACGGCGCTGGGCGCCACGAGGTCCCGCTGCGACGCGTAGCGGCCAAAGTGGAGCAGCTGCAAGGCGATTTTGCCGCCTTCGGCGTGCACGGCGTCCGTCACCACCCGGTGGCGTCCGGCCTCCTCGGGCGTGCTGAGCTTCGCCCCGCCCTTCAGGGGACGGCCGGCGTCGTTTGGCGAGACGCCGCCCGTGACCATGAGCGCCACCCCGCCGCGGGCCCGCTCCGCGTAGAACGCTGCCAGGCGCTCAAAGCCGCCGGGGAGTTCCTCAAGCCCCACGTGCATGGACCCCATGAGCACCCGGTTGGGCAGCGTGGTGAAGCCCAGGTCCAGGGGCGTGAACAGGTTTGGATACCGGCCAGCAGACATTCGTGCACTCCTTTGCGCAACAAGTTGCATAATCGTATCGCGGAAGGCGGGAGCGGTCAGAACAGCACGGTGGCGAACGTGCCGGCCTGTTCAAAGCCGACCTTGGCGTAGACGGCGCGGGCGCGGTGGTTGAAGTCGTTGACGTACAGGCTGGTCACCGGCGCCAGCCGCTGGGCGAAGAGCACCACGCCGGCCATGTACCCGGCGCTCAGTCCCAGTCCCCGGTAGCGCGGGTTCATCCACACGCCCTGGACCTGGGTGGCGCGGGGGGTGACGGCGCCGAGGTCGGCCTTGAACACCACCTCCCCGTCGGGTTCGCAGTGGCTGAAGGAGTGGCCGTTGGTGATCAGCCAGGCCACCCGGCGGCGGTAGTTTTCCTCCCCGCCCAAAAACGGCGAGTAGCCCACCTCCTCCTCGAACATGGCGGCCGCCGCGGCCAGCACCTCGTTGAAGCGGCCGCTCGCACTGGGCTCCAGGGCCGGGTTCGGTGCCAGCAGCGGCATCCCCTCGATGACCAGCAGCGGCTGGTTGGCCCGCACCTCCTGCGCATTGATGCCTGCGGCCGACAGGGCATCCATGATGCCAAGGACGGCGCCGGCGGGTCCAAAAATGGAGGCGTGCGGTTCCCAGTGGCTGGCAATCCAACGGCCAAAGTGCGCCGCCTGGCCGGGTTCGACGCCCACGGGGACCACGTTGGAGCCCACCCAGCAGGCCGAAGCCAGCTGGCCGCCGTCGTGCTCGAAAAAGCCCAGGATCACGGCGCCGCGCTGCGCGGGCACGGCGCTGCCGCCCGCGGTCAGCAACGAGTCAATGAAGACGTTGGCCACGGGGTCGCGGGCCACGAGGGTCCGGAGCGCGGCCGTGTCCTCGTGGACCAGCACGCGCACAGGGCCCTGGTTGGCGCCCTTACGAGACGCTGACCACGGGGCCACCCGGGAGCGGATTGTCGGCATCGGACTCCATCTGTTCGGCGATTCTCATGGCTTCTTCAATCAGGGTCTCCACGATCTGGTCCTCGGGGACGGTCTTGATGACCTTGCCCCGCACGAAGATCTGGCCCTTGCCGTTGCCCGAGGCCACGCCAAGGTCCGCCTCCCGGGCTTCCCCGGGGCCGTTGACGACGCAGCCCATGACGGCCACGCGCAGGGGCACTTCCAGGCCTTCCAGGCCCGCGGTGACTTCCTCGGCCAGCTTGTACACGTCCACCTGGGCGCGGCCGCAGGAGGGACAGGAGACAATTTCCAGCTTGCGGGGGCGCAGGTTCAGCGACTGCAGGATCTGGTCGCCCACCTTGATCTCCTCCACCGGGGGTGCGGAGAGCGAGACGCGGATGGTGTCGCCGATGCCCTTGGACAGGAGCGCGCCAAACGCGACGGCGGACTTGATGGTGCCCTGGAAGGCGGGTCCGGCCTCGGTGACGCCGAGGTGCAGGGGCCAGTCGCCCTGCTCGGCGAGCATCTCGTAGGCGGCCACCATGACCACGGGGTCGTTGTGCTTGACGGAGATCTTGAAGTCGTGGAAGCCGTGCTCCTCAAACAGGGACGCTTCCCAGACGGCGGATTCGACGAGCGCCTCCGGGGTGGCCTTGCCGTACTTCTTGAGGATGGACGGTTCCAGGGAGCCGGCATTGATGCCGATGCGGATGGAGGTGCCGTGGTCCTTGGCGGCCTGCGCGATTTCCTTGACCTGGTCGTCAAACTTGCGGATGTTGCCCGGGTTCACGCGGACGGCCGCGCAGCCTGCCTCGATGGCCGCAAAAACGTACTTGGGCTGGAAATGGATGTCCGCGATGACGGGGATCTGCGACTTCCTGGCAATGATCGGCAGCGCCTCGGCGTCGTCCGCCGAGGGGCAGGCAACGCGCACAATGTCACAGCCGGACGCGGTGAGCTCGGCAATCTGCTGCAGGGTGGCGTTGATGTCCGTGGTCTTGGTGGTGGTCATGGACTGCACGCTGATGGGGAAGTCCGAGCCGACGCCGACGGAGCCGACCTTGATCTGCCGGGTCTTGCGCCGGGGGGCGAGGACAGGAGGCGGCAGTGGCGGCATTCCGAGGCTGACCGAGGTCAAAATATGCTCCTTGAAGTTTTTTCAGCCGATGCGTTGGCGGCGCCTGGATTCGGGCGCCGCGATGGGTTCGCGCATCGTCTGTTCTAAATTGTAGGCGCCTTGGCGCCGGGGTGGGCGGCGCTGCCTATGGCAGGTACTTGCTCAGCTGGCCGATGACCGGCTTCCATTCGGAGACCTTCAGGCCCGTGACGCCTCCGCCGGCGCTCATGGGGTCCTGCCTGAGGATTTCATGGAGCGTGGCTTCGTCGGGGGCGTTGAAGATCAGCAGGGCGCCGGCACCGTCCGCGTACGGGCCCGATGCCAGGACCACTTCGGCGTCCGCCTGCGCCGCCAGCCAGTCGCGGTGCTTGGGCCGGTGCTCCGTGCGGGCATCCTCGGCTTCGGGTCCATAAACGTATTCAACAGCAAAGATCGTCATGCTTTCACCTTATAGCAGGAGGACTTTGGCCGCGGTGGCCACCACGGCCGCCCACAGCAGCGACGCCATGGTCCCGATGATGAACCGTTCGCTGGCGGCCGGCGCCTGCTTGAGTTCCGGATACCGGCCCAGGCCCTTGATGGCGACCACGTAGGCGATGGCAATGGGCTGGCCGGCCAGGATGGCCAGTACGACGGCGGCCCTCTCCAACACGCCGATCAACAGTCCCCCTCGCAGGACTCCCGCGCCGGTGGTGTCGGGAGCCCCAGGTGCGGGGCGCACCTCAGGTGCGTCGCCGGCGTCGTCCGGTGCGTGGCCGGCATGGAGTTCGTGCGCGTCGGCCGCCCGGACGGGGCGGGACTTGGCCAGCCGCAGGACCCCCGCGGTCAGCGGCCAGCCGCCCAGGCAGGCGACGGCCGCCGTCAGTGCGATCCACAGAATTGTCACTCGTCCTCCAGTTCGGTTCCCAGCGTAGCCAGTCGGGCGGACAATCCGGCGGCGACGGGCTGGACGCCGCCCTGGACGCCGGGCCGTGCCGGCCGGAACCGGCGGTCGGCATGGGCCAGGAGCAGTTCGGCGGCCCCGCGGCCGGCCTGCTCCTCCTGCCGGCCGGAGCGCAGGATGGCCTTGCTGACGGCCTGCGGGCTGATGTCCAGCGCCTTGGCCGCATCGATCTGACGGCCGGAGCCAGCCTCGTTCAGCGCGTCCAGCACCCGCCATTCGGCGACGGTCCGCCGGCGGACCAGCCCGCCCACCAGCACCAGGACGGCTTCCGCCGCCGCGGCGTGGCCGCCGCGGAAACCCCCGGGGTCCGTCCCCGGCGTTCCGGCCCCGCGGGACTCCACCATCTCCTCGGCCTGGACGGAAAGCGGCACGCGCTCCCCCGCCTTCTTGGCCCTGTCCACGGCGCGGCGGGCCAGCACGAATGCCGCGCCGCTGCCTTCGCGGGGGCTCGCCGGGAGCGGGAGGCCCACCGGGCCGATCCCGATGCCCACATACCAGTGGCCGGTGCGCAGCGCACGCATGGCCACCTCCACCACGGACCGGGGATCGTCGAGGACGCCCTGGATCTCGTCGCCCACAGAACGCTCAAAGGGCAGCACCACGGGGATGTCCCGGAGCCCGGCCAACAGCTCGGGCACCAGGTCGGCGCCCTTGCGGCTGCCGCGCTGGTCGATCGTCATGACAAACATGACTGAATCATAATTGGTTGATATCAAATTATCAACCATATTTGAATGATTGTGAGGCGGCCCGAGTCCGGGACTAGCCAAACAGGTTGACCGGCTTGACGATGTCAGCGTAGATCAACAGGGCGCCCATGACCATGAGCAGGCTGGCGGCCACGTAGGTCACGGGCAGCATCTTGGCGATGTCGAAGGCGCCGGGATCCTTCTTCCTGAGGACCTTCGCAAGGGTCCGGCGCGCCCCTTCGTACAGCGCGCCCAGGACGTGTCCGCCGTCGAGCGGCAGCAGCGGGATCAGGTTGAAGACGAACAGGGCCAGGTTCACCCCGGCCATCAGGCCGACCAACGTGCCCACGCGGGCGCCGAGCGGCACCTGCTCCATCGAGGCCACCTCGCCGGCCACGCGTCCCACACCCACCACGGAGATGGGGCCGTTGGGGTCGCGGGGTTGGGAGCTGAAGGCGGCCTGGGCGACGCCCACCAGCTTTTGCGGCAGCTGGAAGACGACGCCGCCAATCTGGGCGATGCTGTTGCCGACCGCCGGCAGCACGGCGGCGGCGGATTCGGGCACCAGGGCGGAGGTGGGCCCCATGCCGATGAAGCCGGCCTCCACAGTCACTGCCTTGCCGCTCGCATCAAGCTTGGCGTTGCCGTTGGCATCCAGCACCGGGCGGGCGGTGCGGACCGGGGTGATGGCGGTGGTGATGGTCCGGTCCCCGCGCTGGTAGCTCATTTCGACTGACTTGCCGGCGGAGGCCCGGATCCACTCGGTCAGGGCGGCCCAGTCGGTGACGGCCTTGCCGTCAAAGGTCTTGATGGTGTCGCCGGGGAGCAGGCCCGCGGCGGCCGCGGGCGTCTTGGTGCATTTGGCCATGTCGGCAGGCTCCGGGGCGCCGTAGGCCACCTGGCAGGCACTGACCTGGGACAGCGTGGTGGTGGCCTGGGGCGAGCCAAAGCCCATGAGCAGGACGCCGGTCAGGACGATCCCGATCAACAGGTTCATGGTGGGCCCGCCGAGCATGATGATGATCTTTTTCCACACGGGCAGCCCATAGAACACCCGGTTTCCATCCTCCGGGCCGACGTCCTCGTGGGCCACGCTGCGGGCCTCCGTGGCCATGGTCTGGAACATGCCGGTGCTGGAGGGGCGGACACTTCCGTCGACCGGATTGGGCGGGTACATGCCGATCATGGCCACGTAGCCCCCTGCGGGAATGGCCTTGAGACCGTACTCGGTCTCGCCCTTTTTCCGGGACCAGATGGTGGGGCCGAAGCCGATCATGTACCGGGTCACGCGGACGTTGAAGAGCTTGGCGGGAACCAGGTGGCCCACCTCGTGCAGCGCAATGGAGACCACCACGCCGATGGCGACGAAGAGCACGCCGCCGATGAAAAGCAATACCGTCACAATGAACTTTCTCGCTGCAGTCGTCCGGGCGCGTCTCGCGACCCTCTCCAAGCAAACACCCCTCAGGCCCTTCCCTTCAACTACCCTGCGTCCGGCCGCCTGCGTCCGGCCGCCTGCCTGCCGGTGCCTTGGCTGCCAGCACCTCGTTGGTGCGCCGGCGGGCCCACTCTTCAGCGTTCAGCACGGACTCTAGCGTCAGCTCGGAAACGGGTGCATGTTCGCTGAGAACTTCAGCAATGGTGTCCACGATGTCCAGGAAGCCGATCCGCCCCGCATGGAAGGCGTGCACGGCTTCCTCGTTGGCGGCGTTGTAGACGGCGGGGCAGGTACTCCCCCTCCGTGCCGCATTCTTGGCAAGCTCGACGGCGGGAAACGCGGCGTTGTCCAGTGGCTCGAATGTCCACGTGGCGGCCTTGGTCCAGTCGCACGGCTGCGCGGCGCCTGGCACCCGGTCCGGCCAGCCGAGCCCCAGGGCGATGGGCAGGCGCATGTCCGGCGGCGACGCCTGGGCGATGGTGGAGCCGTCGGTGAACTGCACCATGGAATGCACCACGGACTGCGGGTGCACCACGGCCTCGATGTTTTCCAGCGGCACGTCAAAGAGCAGGTGTGCCTCGATGACTTCCAGGCCCTTGTTGACCAGGGTGGCGGAGTTGGTGGTGACCATGGGGCCCATGTCCCAGGTGGGGTGCTTGAGGGCCTGCTCCGGGGTGACATGGGCCAGCTCGTCCCGGGAACGGCCCCGGAACGGCCCTCCGGAAGCCGTGACGACCAGCTTTTCCACCTCGCCGGCCGTGCCGGAGCGCAGTGCCTGCGCAAGGGCGGAGTGCTCGGAGTCCACGGGAACCAGCTGCCCGGGCGACGCGGCACCCTTGACGAGCGCGCCGCCCACGATCAGCGACTCCTTGTTGGCCAGGGCCAGGATGGCCGTGGTTCCCAGGGCTGCGAGCGTGGGGGCCAGCCCGATCGAGCCCGTGATGCCGTTAAGCACGACGTCGGCCGCGTCGCCAGTGCCTGCGCCCCAGGCGGCGATCGCGGTGGAGGCGTCCGGGCCGGTCACGATTTCGGGGGCGTAGCCGCCCAGCCCGGCCGCGGCGGCCCGGGTGGCGATCAGCGCACGGAGGGGGCCGGCGTCGTCCGTGGCAATGCCCACGGCCAGCGCGCGGGTGCGGACCGCCTGCTCGGCCAGCAGCTCGAGCTTGGCGCCGCCCGCGGAGAGCGCAGTCACGGCAAAGCGGGGCGTGCCGTCCGGGAGCGTCGCCTGGTCGACGACGTCAAGCGCCTGGGTGCCGATGGAACCGGTGGAGCCGAGGATGATCACTTTGCGATGCTGCATGCTTCCAGTATTCCCCAACCGCTCCCGGACCCGACGACGGGCGCGCAGCGGGCCGGCGCCCCTACCAGAGGCCCTTTTCAACGGCGGCCGCGCGGATCTTTTGGAGGGACGCGCGCAGCTGGGCGAGTTCGGCACGCGTCAGCGGGTCGAAAATAGTTTCGCGGACCAGGCTCACATGGCCCGGCGCGGCGGCACGGACGGTGGCCCAGCCGTCGTCGGTCAGCGAGATTTTCTGGCCGCGGCCGTCGTCGCTGGCGGCGCACCTGCCCACCAGGCCCTTGCACTCCATGCGCCGCAGCAGGTGCGACACCCGCGACTTCTCCCATTCCAGGATCGCGGCGAGGTCGCCGGAGCGCACGCCCTCCGGGCGGGCCTCCGACACGGCTGCCAACACGGCATACTCCACGCCGGAAACCTCGGAGTCCCGGCTGAGCTGGCGGTCGACGACCCGCGGCATGCCGGAGAGGAACTCCCGCAGCTCCAGCCACAGGTGCTGTTCGTCCGTGCTGAGCCAGCGCGTAAACGCCTCCGCGCCGCCTGTGGGTTCCTGCCCTGGCATGAAGCACCTCACAATTCGACATATTTGTTGACATGTCAAGTATCGCAGTGCAGGATGGAAAACATCAAGTTTTAGTTGACACGTCATCTACTTAGCTGGCGGCCATTGATTCCAAGGAGCAGCACCCATGTCCAAGATCGCCATCGTCACCGGATCCACCCGCCCCGGCCGCATCAACAAGGGCGTTGCCGAATGGGTCCTGGCCCAGGCCCGGCAGCGTGGCGACGCCGACTACGAAATTGTCGACATTGCCGATTTCAACCTGCCCGTCCTGGACGAGGCCTACCCCGCCGGCTTCCAGAACTACCAGAACGACCACACGAAGGCCTGGTCCGCCAAGATCGCCGAATTTGACGGCTACATCTTCATCGCCGGCGAGTACAACCACTCGGTCCAGCCCGCCCTGGCCAACGCCATCTCCTACCTGAACGTGGAATTCAACAACAAGGCCGCCGGCATTGTCGGCTACGGCTCCGCCTTCGGCGTGCGGGCCGCAGAGCACCTGCGCGCCATCCTCTCCGAGCTCCAGGTGGCGCACGTGCAGAAGACCGGCATGTTTTCCCTGTTCACCGACTTCGAGAACTTCTCCACCTTCAAGCCCACCGAGCTGCAGGCTGCCTCGCTCGCACCCATGCTTGACCAGCTGGTGCCGTGGACGCGCGCGCTGCAGTCGCTGCGCGAGGACGCCCTGGCGGCTGTCTAGGGACCTACAAAGGTACGACGGCGGGTGGAGGCCCTTCCCTTGAAAGGTCGCCACCCACCGTCGTACCCTTGGCCCGTACGGAGAACGCTCCGCCGTCGCTGAAAAGCGCTGGTCTCACGCTGGCTGCCAGTGCCCACAAATTCCTGTCACTGGCGTGTCCCCATTCCCCCCGACGTGTCTGTGTTCAGGCGTAGTCACTGATTCGATTTCCCTCAGCTCCTTGAGGCGATGGGTCACTGAAAGCCGAATCGGAGGAACACGTGGAGCCAGGTTTGATCGGCGGCCCGCAGCTCCGCCGCGGCAAGTCTGTTTGCTTCCACAAGTCAACGCTATCCCACAGAACCGACATATTCTCTGTATCCGATTTCGTTTGCACCCAATGCCGGTGCGAGAGGATTCAGCCCGCTAAGCGCATCATGAAGGTTCCTGGCCAGGCGGAATTCAGGGAGCCGGAAGTTGATACTTCGAACATAAGGTGCCCACCCCCATACTGCGCCCAGCGGGCAATTGCTGTGGCGATATGCCATGATCTGCGATTGGTTTTCGTTCAATAACGTGAGTAAAACGTGACGAGGCTCTGCAGCGTGGCGCCGGAGCTGCTGTTTGATGGTCGTTTGCAGGTTCATCGACACGGCGGATGGCATGTCGCTGGTTGCGAGGGGGTCCGTCACTGTTCAACAATTCCTGTTGTCTGAGGCGTGGTCTCGGTCCCACCAGCCGTGTGGCCATTGTCGGCCGTGAAACGTGATTTTTGTTGACGCTTTGCCGGGTGAGTGGAGCACCATCCGCCCCAATTTGGTGTCCATTTGTCTCCGATTGGCCGACCGGGTCAACCTAAATTGGGATCAATTTCGCACGCCAAACTGCGGACGGTTTATGAGCGAATAGGTGGTAGACAGGAGATCACCCGCGGTGTTGCCGAGGACGGAACAGGTGAGGATGATGACGAATGCAGTGGCCCGGCAGGCACCAATAAGGAGTTAAAAGCTGAGGGCCCCGCAGCTCCTGGCCGCGGGACTCTCAGTAATCCATAACAGGGAACCTGCCCCTGTCT
Source organism: Arthrobacter wenxiniae (assembly GCF_013376105.1). GTDB lineage: Bacteria > Actinomycetota > Actinomycetes > Actinomycetales > Micrococcaceae > Specibacter > Specibacter wenxiniae. Next base: position 4,844 of record NZ_JAAMFM010000012.1, on the reverse strand, counting down.
TCTACTACAGTTTACTACTGTGAACAGCCGTGAACAAATAAGTGTTGAGGCCGTCCTGCTGAGGCGGCTGAGCCCGCCGAGGTTGGCGCCGTACTTGGATGCGGCAGGGAGCCTGCAGGGTGCTGTGCGGCTCTACCGGTGGAACGTGGAGCTGTCCGGTGCGGTGTACGAGGCGCTGCATATTTTCGAGGTCGTCTTGCGCAACGCCCTGGACGAGCAACTCTGCGTTTGGAACGCCGGTCAGATTGTTCCGACCACGGGAGAGCCGCACTCCAGTGATTGGCTTCTGGATCCCTCGATCTTGTTGGAACGAATTGTTGGCCGGGACATACCCGAAGCAGAATATCGCGCCGTCCATTCAACCAGGACCCGGCCCAAAGACCAGCGCGATCCGTTGCATGCTGACATTCTTGCCGCATTGTCGATGGGGACCTGGCGGTTTCTCCTTCCGGGCCGCAAGGACCTGGGCAAGCAACTGCTCTGGGATGAAGCACTCCACCATGCTTTTCCGCATCTTCGGCGACCGGTCCACGAACTTGAACGGGCCGTTGACGGCGTCTACCGGTTACGCAACCGCGTTGCTCATTTGGAGCCACTGATCAATAGCGGCATTGCGGCACAGCTGGCCAACATGAGGACAGTCATTGGCGCCATCGACCAAGACCTGCTCTCCTGGTTCGCGTCCGTGGAGAAAATCGGCGCCACCCTGAAGACGCGCCCGAAACCTTGACGGCACAGCCGTCGTGGCTGAATCTACGTCCACCACCTCCGGTTTTCAGCCCGGTCATGTTCGTCAACTATGATGGGCAAGAGGTATCGGCAGCAACACGGGGACGCGCCAATATCACTGAGCCTGGGTTTTCCATCACGGGCAAATCTGAACAGGTCAGTTAAAAAAGCCAACGCCCGAAGACTACGCCGTCAGGGTGGGCCAACGGTTCGCCAAGTTCGTCCATGACCAGCTCCATGACTGACGACACTCAGGCCCGGAGCTCGGGCATCACCGGCTCACGACGCATGCAGGGACGAGCCTTGGCAGGAGAGGACAACATGAGTGACCTCTCCTGCCGGTGCCTACTTTAGCTTGTAGGTCATTTTCCCGATTTGAGTCATGCCCATGTCGTTTGATGCGACCAGGTCCACGGGAGTTGTTGCGTCGGTGAGCTCATAAGCCACCGCGTTTTCAACGGTCCCGCCCTTCTTGATGTTCTCTGTCTGAGAATCAAGGAACTTCTCATCCGGGAGGGCGCCAACATTAAGCTTGTTCTCAGCGTTTGGGTTGTTGTCCTGGAAGGCCGTGAAAACGAACAGGAAGTCCATCGGCGAGATCTTCTTATCGGTCAGATTGCTGATTTTGTACCAAAATGCAATGACCGGCTTTTTGCCGTATTCATTTCCGGGAGCACCAACTGGAATGATCTTGTGATCAGTGATCTCAATCTTCATTTCCGGTGTAATGAGTACGCCATCCTTAAAAACAACACTGGCCTGCGCTGGAGCCATCGAAGCAGCCGGAGCGCTCATCGTCGATGAGTTGCTGCTATTCGCTGGTGTTGCTGCGGTTGTCGTTCCTGCGCACCCGCTGAGCGCGATAATCACTGACGCACCGGCAATCAGTGCAAAAGACTTCTTCATGAAATTTCCTAATCCCCCGCGCTTGCTGCGCAAGCTAATACCCAAGGCTTGCTATGCAAGCAAACTTCTTCTTCCAAATTATAACGGCACATCACAGATGAGAAATGCGCTCATCGCTGCCACAGCGTGCTGTTGATGGGTACGTCTGTCCCCGGCATCCGTCCACGCCAGACGAACCCACGAGGCTAATCCCCAATCCGACGAAGAGTGATGGCCGTCCTTCCGCACACATGCACTGCACCAGTCAGTAAGTGTCTAGAACCGTACCGTATGGCGCCCCGTCATCGAACGAGTCACTGGACGGGGCCAAACGGACGCTCAGCGAGGTGCTAAATCGACAGTGCCGGTCAGCGCTTGGATCGTCCGGAAGACGACCCACAAGTGGGCGCATGCGGTCTCTGATTGAAGGGTGGGCAGAAGGCCCCGTCATTTGTTCAGGCGACTTCGGAAACTGACGGCATCCGCGCGATTCTGTCTAACACACGCGCCCTGGGAGTTGCGCCGAAATTAGCGTGTCACGGTGGTTCCGGTACGTGCGAAGCGTGTGCGCGTCCCGGTTGGATCCTCTTCCTCTCCTCCGCTCACAGGTAGCAGACCTGGGAAAGTCGGGCTTGCAACACCGTGGAAGGTGGTGAAGGCTTAGCCTCGGATTGCGGCCGCCACCGCAGATGGCAGCGCCCGCAGCTGTTCGGCCGTAAAGTCTCGGGCGGGGATGTTCGGTCGCCTCCTGAAGTCGGTCTGCCGTACGAGGTCGACTGGGATCGGGATTCCGGGGATCGCCTCCACTCCCTGCGCGAGTGCCTCCCGCACTTCGGGCTGCCCTCGATAGTCGGGGAACCTCACCTCGACCTTCGCCGAGACCTCCTTCGCGGAGGCGGATGTATACAGGGCCACCGGCCATCTCACGCCGCGAGGCGAGCTGATCGAGCAGTTCAGGGATGGGGTTTGTGCTCTGCCGCCGACTATCTGGAACCCGGCGGAGCGCAGGGCGCCTAAAAACTCGAGGATCAGCGGCGTCGCCGTCGGGTCGTTGGCATCGCACCAAGTCAGGAAGTCTTCCTCTCCCCAGGTCCGCTCATTCGCGGCGTGCACTGCGGCCTTCGCCTCGACGAGATCGGAACCGTATGCGGTGGGGATGAGGATCTCGACGCCCCGATCCTGAGCATGCGTGAATTCGACGACGATTACCCCGGTTGCGGGGACGGTTACGGCGTTGAGGAACTCGACGATCCGCTTGACGTCGTCGTTCAGATCGTCGACGGCGAGGACAAGATTGAACCGGCCGGATGCGAGGTTCTCCTTCACCGCAGTCCTAATTCGGCCATCCTGATCGTCCAGCTCCTCGAACGGGGAGACCCTGCCGCCGTCGGTGCGCCGCCAAACCCGCTCGAACTCGTCCACGTCCATGCGCCACATTCTGGATGCGTAGTCGAGGACTTGCCCAATCACTTCGCGGCGCACCTGCGGATTCGCAGCCAGCTTGCACTCTACGAGGGTCAGCTTCCCCTGGGCGTCCAAGATGACGACGCCCGCCCGATCGGGACCGGACCGGAATTCGCGGCACGCCACTGCCTGCTCGGAGACACCGGGCACCAGGTTTGGGTGGTCGTGCAAGATCTGCTGTAGGGCATTTTCATTCTCGTAGCCCATGCCGGCGGGCTCACGCCAACCGCTCTTCGCATCACGGATCAAAATGCCCATGTCATGGCCTCGATTCCCTTGAACGAAGAATACCAATGATCGTCCGCGCCGTGTGGCGGACTTCTATGAGCGATTTCATTCGGTCGCGGTCTTTCGGTATCCGGTGATGCTTCCTTCAATGGGGAGGAGTTGGGAGTCTGGCCAGCGGGATCGCGATCGCGGGAGCTGGAAGATCAAGTCTGCCGTGCCGGGACACCGGCAGTCTCGATGGAAGTTCCGGGAAAACCGATGGTCGTCAGTGGCGAGAGTAGGAGGATCGCAGGCTCGATTCATGCCCGCAGCAACGCGAAGGTGCTCAGGCACGTAAAAACCGCGGAATCTAGGCATTTTTTGCGGTCTGATGTCGAAAAAGATGAGCACACGGTCACCCCTTTGGGCTGAAAACACGCCAGGAATCGTGAGCAATCTTTCGTTGAAAAAGATGAGTAAAAGATGAGTTGGAGCAATTATTGTCCTTGGCGGCCCTGAACCGCAGAACATAACCGCAGGTCAGGGTCACATTTGGTGCCCCGGGCCGGACTCGAACCGGCGGCCAAGAGAAACTCAGGAACCTCATGTTAACCGCCTTCGATACACGCCAAAAACCGCCGGGTTCCGGGGTAGTGCGGGACGACAGTGCCCCTTTGGTATGCCATGGATTGGCGTGTGTTGTGGTTCAAGAACGTGAGCAAAAACGTGACGAGGCCCTGCAGCACAGTGCCGGAGACGCCGTTTGATCGCCGTTTGCAGGTTCCTCGACATGGTAGGCGGCATGTCACCGATTTTTGAGAGCGGGCCGTCGTATTTCAACGAACTGCGTTGTTCAGGGCGCTGTATAAGTGCAGATGGCCTCACCCTCGGCCCACTTCCGGAACATAACAGTTGTGTGGTGCTATCGTCACATGCGAGAAAGCAAACGAACGAGGAGCCATGGATCAGACGCCATTCACGAAGCTGTACTTCGGAAAGAGTGATCCCAACCATGAGTTGAGGTCAAACCCCGAGGACTTCATCAAGAGCTACGTGGACGTGAACGGCGCAATTGAGCGAGTAGTCAGCGGGGAAGTCAACCTTATTCTGGGACCGAAGGGCACAGGAAAATCGGCGCTAGGCCTGTACATCGAGAAGACCAGCATGAAGGGCCGCTACTTCGCGCGCATGAAAAACGCGTCTCATCTCCCTTTGGCCGAGATTCCTCAATTGAAGACGGGTGAGCCACAGGGTGCCGTCCGCACGAGAAATGCTTGGCGCTTCATTCTCCTCAGTAATTATCTGGACGTCGCGCTGAGCGATCCTGAAACCAAAATTTCTCAGATCCGTGACATTAGGCGCGTGATTAAGGGCCTTCGCGACTTCGGTTTTATGGCCGCCGACTCAGGCCACAGTCTACTAAAGGCGCATGGCGCGAAGTTCACCTTTCCAACCAGCCAGGTAGGATCCTTGTTCAAAGAGGAAGGCGGACGGGAGCTCGGGATTTACACCCTACTTCCGTATCTTGAACGCTGGGCGAAATCGCTGACGTCGCCAAA
>NZ_JAAMFM010000011.1 GCF_013376105.1 Arthrobacter wenxiniae | reverse complement strand
CCACCCATTATCCCGATGTCGGCATAACACCCACTACGCGGCGAACCTGATGGCCGCGACACCGAAGAACCTCTGGCCGGCAGTGAAGGCCATGCTGCACTCCGTCTACGACCAGCCGGACCCTGCCAGTGTGAACGCCCAATTCGACCGGCTCCTGGACTAACGTCGAGACGAAATTGCCTAAGGTGTTCGCGCACCTGGACGCTGCCAGGGCGGAGATCCTCGCGTTCACCGCGTTCCCGAAGGACGTCTGGCAGCAGGTCTGGTCAAACAACCCCAACGCGTTGGTGGTGCACACGATCCGTCGGATCTCCCGGTCGAATTGCAGGAACGGGACGAACTCGGCCCACGCGTTCTCCCACAGCCTCACGATCGCCGGATACTTGCCGCCCCACGCCTCGCTGAATTCCAGGAACCGGGTCTCGGCCTCGTCGGCGGTCGCAGCCTGGTAGACCGGCTTCAGGGCCCGGGAGATGGCATCCCAGTCCTTCCGCGACGCGTACTTGAAGCTGTTGCGCATCAGGTGCACAACCCACGTCTGCACGATGGTGTCGGGCCAGACCGCAGCGACGGAGTCGGGCAGCTGCTTTAGGCCGTCGCACACGATCATCAGGATGTCTTCGGCGCCCCGGTTCTTGATCTCGGTGAGCACCTGCAGCCAGTACTTCGCGCCCTCCCCACCGTCCCCGGCCCACAGGCCCAGAATGTCCCGGTTGCCCTCCGCAGTGACGGCAAGGGCGACGTAGATGGGCCGGTTCGCGACTTGGCCGTCCCGGACTTTCACCTGGACCGCGTCGATGAACACAACCGGATACACCGGATCCAGCGGCCGGTTCTGCCACTCCGCCATCCCGTCCAACACCTTGTCGGTGATCGTGGAGATCGTCGTCTTGGACACGTCACTGCCGTAGACGTCGGCCAGGTGCGCGGCGATGTCCCCATGTGTCATCCCCCGCGCCGATAGCGACATGACCACATCCTCTATCGAGCCCAACCGGCGCTGGCGCTTGGCCACGACCGCGGGCTGGAACGTGCCGGCCCGATCCCTGGGCACCTCGATCTGGACCGGGCCGGCGTTGGTCAGCACCGTCTTGGCCCGGGTGCCGTTGCAGGCGTTGCCATCCGCCGAACCGCCGCGCTCGTGCTTGTCGCAGCCGAGGTGGTCGGTGATCTCGCCCTCCAACGCGGACTCCAACACCAGCCGGGTCAACTCAGCCAACAGCCCGCCCTCGCCAGCCACGGACAGCCCCTGCTACCGCGCCCCCTCGACCAGGCTCGCCACCAGCTGCCGGTCCACCGTCGGCGCTGGCACCGGCACCCTCTGCACCCGTTCCTCAACTGCGGCGGCGGCCTCGTAAAGTTCGATGTCGGCGGACGGCCAGATTTACGCACCTGTGCTAAGTAAACGGCATTGGCGTTAGTCCGGGAGTGGCTTACCTCGGGTCTCCTTGAGGAACGGAACCACAACCAGACCGAGAACGTAGACCGATCCCATCCAGATCGCCGCCGGAGCAATGCCGCCGAACAGCAGAACCAGGCTTCCCGTGATGATGGGCCCGATCCATGCGATGAGTCTGGTCCCGTTGAAGATCGTGGAGATCGCGGTGGAACGCACCGCCGTTCCGAACAGCTCCGGTAGGTAGAGCGGCATCCACACGAAACCGCCAAGGGTGAACATGCCGTTGACTGCGGCGACGATGAGGAAGGTCTGGACGTTGCCTGGCCAGAGATAGGTAATCGGCGTCAGTGCCGCGGATCCGATTAGGAAAACCACGATCAAGGCGCGACGTCCAAGCCGGTCGGCGACGAACGCGGCTCCGATGTAGCCGATAATCGAGCCAATCGTGTAGGTGACAACGGCTAGCTGTGCCCAACCGGCGGGATTGGGCACGCCCTGCCGAGTTGCAAGCACCACGGCAAACCTGGGCAGGAACGAAGAGATGGCATACCAGCCGGCAATCGTGACCAGTGACAGCGCGAGGGTCAACAGCACTTTCTTGCGGCTCTCGGGTTCGGCGAATATTCGCGTCAGGGTGAGCTGTCGTATTCTGTGGACAGTCTTGACGGTCGCGTTGAGTTCGCCGCGGGCAACCTTCGTGCCGCGTCGAGTCATGGCGCGCTGCCAGCGTTCCGATTCGGGGACTCGGGTGCGCAGGAAAAGCACTAGTAGTGCGGGGAGCACCCCGATGACGAACATCATCCGCCACGCCCCGGGATCGATACTCGCGATCACAAGCCAGGCGACTGCCGCGAGCAGGGAGCCGATACCAAATCCCGACTGCACGATGGCTGCGCCCTTGGTCCTCGACCGCTCCGGCCAGACTTCTTGGATCAGCGAGGCACCAGTGGCCCACTCGCTGCCGAGGGCAAGTCCGGTAAGAAAGCGCAAAGCGACCAGCATCCAAATCGAGCTACTGAAGGCGGTCAGCCCCGTCAGGATCGAGTATGCCGCGATCGACCAAAGCATCACAGGTTTCCGGCCGACGTAGTCGGCAATCGTTCCACCGATCAGACCACCCACCCCCGACCCCAGCAAGGTGATACCGATAACCAGTCCCGCATACAGGGCGGTGTGGACCTGTTGGTCCGGACTCAACAATTGAGCGAGCGCTGGGCCGACGATAATGATGAGCGCGTAGGTCTCAAAGCCATCAAGGGCCCACCCCAGCATGGCTGCGACGAGGACTCTGCGGTGTGTTCGCGTAAGGCCGCGCCACCACGGGATGTTTGTGCGGCTGTCAATGTCTGGTGGCGTCGGAGAAGTGGCTACTGGTTCGACCATGGGCATCCAATCAACTACGTTGTCGATGAGTTTTGCATACAATGTATGCACAGTGCCTCACGGTATACCATGGGTGACAGCGCACGCAATAGATGATGAGGCCGGTCGCGACGCTAATCTAACAAGGGTGGGACATGCAATTGCACGGTGGGTACGTTCCGCAGGCCGACGGCAATGCGAATGCGGGCGTCGTTGAGCGACTCCGTGAAGCGATCGTCCGGGGCGAAATCGAGCCTGGAGAGCGAATTAGGGAAGCCGAGGTCGCATCGCAGCTTGGGGTGAGCCGCACGCCAGTGCGAGAAGCGTTTCTCGTGCTCGCCGCCGAGGGGTTGTTGACACTGCAGCCGGGGAAGGGTGCTCATGTGCGCGTGTACAGCGCGGAGGACATTCGCATCGTGCACGAGGTTCGCAGCTTGGTGGAGGGTTGTGCGGCGAAGTTCGCGGCCGACCGCATCTCGAACCAGCAATTGGATCTCCTCAGAGAGAGCTGCGAGCGGCTGGAGGCGTTGCCGGACGGCGCCGTCTCCGATTGCAATGAGGAGAATCTTCGCTTCCACAACTTGATCTTCTCCGTCGTCGGCAATGCCCAACTCATGCACGTGGCCCGACATCTGCTGGAGGTTCCTCTTCCGTACAAGCGCGACTACTGGAGCGATCCAGCGAGGAAGCGGCGCTCGGAGCTCGCGCACCGTCGTGTTTACGCCGCGTTGCTCGTCCGGGACGCGTTAGCTGCGGAGGAGGCCATGCGGGAGCACGTGGCAGATGTCGGCCAGGACGTCTCCCAGGTGATTGCGAACTGACAGGGTCCGGCGAGATCGTTGGCCTGCCGCAGTCAGCGGCGCCCGTGCCCGTGCCCGTTGCATCATTTCAGTTACGGCCATGAGTCAAAGGGACTGGGAATCCCCTGCGGCGCTTCTATGTATGCCACGCGTTGTCGAGGGTCGTGGTGTTTGAATTGAAAATGTGGTATAAGCGCCGGGCGAGATAGCACTTGATGCACCGGCGCATTTCCTTGGTGGTGCGTCCTTCGCCTTCTCGTTTCTGCACGTACGGCCTCACCCATTCCATGGCGACGGGCGCTCAACAACTTGACGTGCGCAAAAATCTCGAGCGGCACTCTCATGCGCCCCGCTAGCCACTCCGCGGCCATCGTCGAGCATCGCCACCGCCAACCGTCCCACACCACGCCGCCCCTCACACCAGTTCCACCGACACTCGGCTGTGCTGTTACCACAACCAAAAAATCCTTCACACCTCTTGCATCAACGGTCGTGCCCGTCGACTTCAGCCACGACGGTCACTCACGCTGTAAAGCCCTTCCGGCACCATGAACTGGTATGGATACGAAAATTTGCAGCGAATGCGGGACCGCCTTTGACCCGCGACGTGCCACGCGGCAGTACTGCTCCCCCACGTGCTCCCGGCGTCACCGTGACCGCGAATGGCAGAAACGCAACCGACCCAAGTCCCGGCAAATGCTGCAGACGCAGCTATCCGATACTGCCGTGGAAAGCAGGAGTCATCCAATGGTGGGAGGGCCGAAATTCCCATGCCCACGAATGCTTCCAACGGGCACTTGAGGCCGACCCTGATTACCGGCTGGCCCAACTAACGGACCAGATGCTGGGCGCCCACATCATCGCCCCATGGGCCATGGACCGCAACGCCGCCTACCAGCCACCCATGAACCGCGGACCCGGCATCGAAGGCCTAGACATGGCGTAACAACAGGGCACCGTCATTCCCATCTGCTGGCAATCCGAAAGGAATTTGCGATGACCACTGACCATGGACTAGCCGCCGGCCCCCTTGAACCTGCGAAGTGGATGTCTCCGCGAGATATATGCAACGAGCTCCACATTCCCCGCCAGACCTACTACCAATGGCGGGCCAAGAGGCTGGGGCCGCCCGCCTACAAATTTGGGAAACTCATACGTATCAACAGGGAAGACTTCAACTCCTGGATGGCAAGCCACGCCGAGGTCACACGCGCTGCCGATCATGGCTCCCAGATTGCGAATGAGGCATAAACCATGGATCGAGAATTCTTTGAACCCCAACAAGCTGCGGAATTGCTGCACTGTTCAGAGGCCTGGTTGAGGGCAGGTGCGGCCAACTGCAAATTCCCACATCTTGCCTGGGGCAAAGGAAAAATCGTCTTCACGGACAAGCATTTGGAAGAGATTGTTGATCTCCGCGAGATTCGGGCCCATTCAACCGCTCAAGACATCACCCGCCGGATAGGGACTCGTGCGACTGGCCGGCCCCACTAAAGACTCAGGAGGTCCCCAACGAAGCGTTCCACGATTTGGACGATCTGCCCGTTGCCGTGGCAGCATCCTTCAAGGCTTCAGGCATGAGATGACCGTACACTTGCTCAGTGGTTCGTGTAGACGAATGCCCCAGCCTTCGGGAAATGGTGAAAAGCGACACGCCCTCCTGAATCAGCCAGGAGGCATGGGTATGCCTCAAGTCATGGATCCGAGAATTCTTCTTCAAGCCGTGCGCTTGTGCGGAGGCCACCGCGGGTACCCAATAGTGGTGCCAAAAAAGCTTATGGACGATTCGCCCGCCCGACGGGGCGGCGAAAAGGAGAGCGGTGCGTGGGCGCCCCGCCACCAGCGGCGCCAAGATGTCAACAAGCTGTTGGTCCAGCGAGACCGTCCGATTCCCCGCGCGTGTCTTAGTGGAGCCTATCTCGTACTGGGAGTCTGCCACTCGTTTCCAGGCTTTGTTGATGCGGACGGTGGCCGGATCGGACTGGAGGTCCAAGTCACCCACACTGACGGCCGTTGCCTCACCGAAGCGAGTCCCCGTGGTGACCAGAAAATTAGTGAACGCCTTGTACCTCTCCCCCATGGCATTCATAATCATGGCAAATTCAGCATGACTGAGGAATTGTGCTTCGTCCTCGGCTTTGTCGTCAGAAGGCAGCTCAACTCCGATGCAGGGATTGTCCGGCCGATATTGCAATCTCACCGCTGTCTTCATGGCAGCGAAAATAAGTCCGTGGTTGTTTCGGATTGTCTTAGCCGAGCAGCCTTTGGACTGCATCGTCTTGACCCATTGGGTAAGGTGCCGGTAGTCAAGCTTATCCAAGGGAATGTGGCCAATGACGCCGGCAATGTGCAGGTCGAGCATGGTTTGGTATGTGTGGATCGTGCCAACCGATGGACGCGTCAACAGAATTAGGTGTTCCTGGATGACGGCGGTGAAAGTAGGTTTCTTTTTATCGTTTTCGATGAGTGCCGTCTGGGCAATTTCAAAGGACTGCCCGTTGGTGTCCAGCAGTCTCTTCAGGAGATTGGCTTCGACTTCCGTGGCCATGCTGATCCCGTGGTTTCGTCTCGTCTCAGGGTCCCGCCAACGGACCATGTACGTCCGGGATCCATCCTTTTTGACGCGCTCACTAATGCTTGCCATAGCCAAATTGCTACGCCGCTGTACACAATTTTTGAATTTTTGTACACACTCAGAGGCTCAATATGCCTCTGACCTGGGGTAATACGGTGCCCGAGGTGGGACTCGAACCCACACACCTCTCGATACTGCATTTTGAGTGCAGCGCGTCTGCCATTCCGCCACTCGGGCCAATGCAACAAGGCAAAAAGAACTTCGTTACAAAGATCACGCGCCCGTCCGTGAACCACTCCGTGACGCGTGCGCGAAACTACTCTACATGCCGATAGGCTGTTTCGTAGAACCAAGCGCCACTCGCGTGCCTCGACTTCGGACCCGTGTCCAGATATCGCGGCCCACTGCTTCCAAGGAGCCATCAGTGTCCGAACAATCGGAATCCAGCAACACGACCCCCGCACGCCGCGTCATCGTCGCCGAGGATGAGACCCTGATCCGGCTGGACATCATGGAGATCCTGCGCGGCGAAGGGTACGACGTGGTGGGCGAGGCCGACAACGGTGAAAAAGCTGTGCAGCTGGCCAAGGAGCTCAAGCCCGACCTTGTCCTCATGGACGTCAAGATGCCCGTCATGGACGGCATCACCGCGGCCGAACAGATCGTCAAGGCACGCATCGCCCCCGTCGTCCTGCTGACCGCGTTCAGCCAGAAGGAACTCGTCGAGCGCGCCCGCGACGCCGGCGCCATGGCCTACGTGGTCAAGCCCTTCACCCCCGCGGACCTCATCCCGGCGCTTGAGATAGCACTCTCCCGCCACGAGGAAATCAAGGCCCTCGAAAGCGAAGTCTCCGACCTCCAGGAACAATTCGCCACCCGCAAGCTCGTCGAACGCGCCAAGAGCCTGCTCACCACCAAGATGGGCCTCACCGAGCCGGAGGCGTTCCGCTGGATCCAAAAGACCTCCATGGACCGCCGCCTGAGCATGCGCGAAGTCGCCGAGACCATCATCAACCAGGTCAACTAGGGCTCGACAGGCCCGGCCACCGGCAGGGGCTCGGCCACCGGCAGCACCGATTAACGTACGACGGCGGCACCCGGGAGGGTGCCGCCGTCGTACGTTGCGCCGTGGTTAGGCAGTCGGCCAGGGGCCAACCTTTTCCCTGCCGGCGGCACCGCCGTTGGCACTCTTGCCCGTGTCCGCCGAATCGCCGACCCGGTGGACCGTCACCAAGTTCGTCGAGCCCACCTGTCCGGGAGGCGAACCGGCCGCGATGACCACCATGTCGCCCTCGCTCACCAGCCCCTTCGCCAGGAGGGTGCGGTCCACCTGCGCCGTCATGGCGTCCGTGTGTGAAACGGTCGGCACCAGCACCGGCTCAATGCCCCACGTCAGCGCCAGCTGGTTGCGCACCTGCTCAACCGGGGTGAAGGCAAACACCATCTTGGCGGGACGGAGGCGGGAGAGGCGGCGGGCCGAGTCGCCGGACTGGGTAAACGTGGCCAGGAACTTCGTGTCAAGCTGGTCGGCAATCTGGACGGCCGCCGCGGTGATGACGCCGCCACGGGTGTGCGGCTGCGTGCCGAGGCTCGGGATGCGCTTGAGGCCGTGCTTCTCGGTGGCCTCAATGATCCTGGCCATGGTCTTGACCGTCTCGATGGGGAACTTGCCCACGCTGGTCTCCCCCGACAGCATGACCGCGTCGGCGCCGTCAAGCACGGCGTTGGCGCAGTCGGAGGCCTCGGCCCGGGTGGGGCGGGGGTTGTCGATCATCGACTCCAGGACCTGGGTGGCCACGATGACGGGCTTGGCCCAGCGGCGCGCCAGCTCCACGCAGCGCTTCTGCACCAGGGGCACGTCCTCAAGCGGAAGCTCCACGCCGAGGTCGCCACGGGCCACCATGATGGCGTCAAAGGCATCAACGATGGCTTCGAGGTTGTCCACCGCCTGCGGCTTTTCAATCTTGGCGATCACCGGCACGCGGCGCCCGGCCTCGTCCATGATCTCGTGCACGCGCTTGATGTCGGAGGCGTCACGGACAAAGGACAGCGCCACCAGGTCGACGCCGCATTCCAGCGCCCAGCGCAGGTCGGACTCGTCCTTCCCGCTCAGTGCCGGCACATTGACGGCAACGCCGGGCAGGTTGATGCCCTTGTTGTTTGAGACCTTGCCGGGCACTGTCACCACGGTGACCACCTTGACGCTGTCGACGGCGGTGGCCCGCACGGAAACCTTGCCGTCGTCGATGAGCAGGGTGTCGCCCACCTTGACGTCTTCGGTCAGCGACTTCAGCGTGGTGGAGCAGATGTCCTTGGTGCCGGGGACGTCCTCGGTGGTGATGGTGAAGACGTCGCCCACGGCCAGGTCGTAGCCCTCGCCGTTGGCGAAGCGGCCCAGGCGGATCTTCGGCCCCTGCAGGTCGGCCATGATGGCTACCGTCCGGTGCAGTTCGGCCGAGGCCTTGCGCACATTGTCATACGTGATCTGGTGCACGGAGTAGTCGCCGTGGCTCATGTTCATCCGGGCAACATTCACGCCAGCATCCAGGACGGCCAGGGTGTTCTCATAGCTGGCGATGGCCGGCCCGAACGTGGCCACAATTTTTGCGCGTCTCAATTTACCTACCTAGTGGTGTGGTTGACAGGGGAATTCTTTCGTCCCTGCTTCAAGCCTAGCTGTTAGCCGCTACACACCGATAGCCGAGTCAGTGGGTGAGACGGGCGCGGGAAGAAAGGTCTCCCCCATCAGGAACCTGTCCACTGCGGCCGCGCACGCACGCCCTTCGGCAATGGCCCACACAATCAGCGACTGGCCGCGACCGGCGTCCCCGGCCGCGAACACCCCGGGCCGGCTGGTCATGTAGAAGCCGTCCCGGTCCACGTTGGAGCGCCCGTCCAGCTCAACGGGCAGCTGGTGGGTCAACTCGGCCGTCTCCGGTCCCGTGAAGCCCAGCGAGAGGAACACCAGGTCGGCCGGAATGGTCCGCTCGGTGCCTTCCTTGGGCACGCGCCGGCTCCCCACATATTCCGTCTCCGCAATTTTCAGCCCGGTCAGCACGCCGTTTTTGCCGAGGAACTCGACGGTTGAGGCCAGGTAGGTGCGCTCCCCGCCTTCCTCATGGGCGCTGGCGACCTCAAACAGGTTCGGGAACGTCGGCCACGGCTGGGCGGAGTTGCGCTCCAGCGGCGGCTGCTTCCCGATGGCCAGCGTGGTGACGGACGCCGCCTGCTGGCGGTGCGCCGTGCCCAGGCAGTCGGCCCCGGTGTCGCCGCCGCCCAGGATGATCACGTGCTTGCCGCGGGCGTCAATCTGGTTTTCCACCACATCCCCCGCCACCACCCTGTTGGATTGCACCAGGTAGTCCATGGCAAAGTGCACGCCTTCCAGCGCCCGTCCCGGGATGGGAAGGTCCCGGGGCACCGTGGCACCCGTGCACACCACGACGGCGTCATAGCGCCTTCTCAGTTCCTCCCACCCGATGTCCTTGCCAACCTCGACGCCGGTGCGGAAACGGGTGCCTTCCGCCACCATCTGCTCGAGCCGGCGGTCCAGGGTCTCCTTTTCCAGCTTGAAGTCGGGGATGCCATAGCGCAGGAGCCCGCCAATCCTGTCGTCGCGCTCATACACGGCAACAGTGTGGCCCGTGCGCGTGAGCTGCTGTGCCAGGGCCAGGCCGGCCGGCCCTGAGCCGACGACGGCGACCGTCTTTCCCGTGAGCCGGGCCGGCGGCAGCGGGTGGACCCAGTCCTGGGCGAAGGCCTCGTCGATGATGGAGACCTCCACCTGCTTGATGGTCACGGCCGGCTGGTTGATGCCCAGCACGCAGGCCGCCTCACACGGTGCCGGGCAGAGCCGGCCGGTGAACTCGGGGAAGTTGTTGGTCGAGTGGAGCCGTTCAATGGCCTCCTGCCCCTTGTCCCGCCAGGTGAGGTCGTTCCACTCGGGGATCAGGTTGCCCAGGGGGCAGCCCTGGTGGCAGAACGGCACGCCGCAGTCCATGCAACGGCCGGCCTGTGCCTTCAGCACACCCTTTTCCTGGGACTCGTAGACCTCTTTCCAGTCCATGATCCGGACCGGGACCGGCCTGCGGGCCTGGGTGATGCGTTCCCGATTCTTCAAAAATCCGCGCGGATCAGCCACCGGTAACCTCCAAGATCTTCTGCCAGACGGTGTCGCCGTCCGGATCCTCGCCCAGCCCGGCTGCTGCCATGCGGGTTTCCAAAACTGCTGCGTAGTCGCGCGGGAGCGCCTTCACCAGGCGGGCCACGGTGGCGGGGAAGTCGGCCAACAGCGCCCCGGCCACCTCCGAGCCCGTCTCGTCCCGGTGCTTGGCCAACAGTGCGTGGACAATGTCCGCGTCGCCGGCGTCGAGCGGGCGCAGTTGCAGCTCGCCCGAATCCAGCGCCGACTTGTTGACGTTGGGCACCTGCAGGTCCAGGACATAGGCGGTGCCTCCGGACATGCCGGCGCCGAAGTTGCGCCCGGTGGGGCCCAGGATCAGCGCCGTTCCGCCGGTCATGTATTCGCAGCCGTGGTCGCCGATCCCTTCCACGACGGCCGTGGCACCTGAGTTGCGGACCAGGAAGCGTTCGCCCACCTGGCCGCGCAGGAACATCTCGCCGCTGGTGGCGCCGTAACCGATCACATTGCCGGCGATGACGTTCTCCGCCGCCGTGAACGCGTTGGCCCGGTCGGGCTGGGCCGTGATGCGACCGCCGGAGAGGCCCTTGCCCACGTAGTCGTTGGCGTCGCCGTATAGCCGCAGCGTAATGCCGGCCGGCAGGAACGCGCCAAGCGACTGGCCGGCCTGGCCGGTCAGCGTCACGTCGATCGTGTCCGGCCCCAGCACGTCAATGCCAAACGTTTTCGTGACGTGCCAGCCCAGCATGGTGCCCACCGAGCGGTCCGTGTTGACCACGGGGACGCTGATGCGCACGGGCGCCCGGTCAGCCAGCGCCTCGGCGCTCATGGCGATCAGCTGCTGGTCGAAGTGCTTGTCCAGCTCGTGGTTTTGCGTCGTGAGGTTGCGGACGGGCGTGGACGCGGGGACACCGGCGTCGGACAGGATGGGCGAAAGGTCCAGACCCGCCGTCTTCCAGTGGTTCAGCGCGTCGTGGGTCTCCAGCACTCCGCCCTGGCCAATGGCCTCCTCAAGGCTCCTGAAGCCGAGTTCCGCCAGGATCTCGCGGACTTCCTCCGCCAGGAATTCAAAGAAGTTCACCACAAATTCCGGCTTGCCGCTGAAGCGCTTGCGCAGTTCCGGGTTTTGCGTGGCCACGCCCACCGGGCAGGTGTCCAGGTGGCACACGCGCATCATGACGCAGCCGGACACGACCAGCGGGGCCGTGGCAAAACCGTATTCCTCGGCACCCAGCAGCGCGGCCACCACCACGTCGCGGCCCGTCTTCAGCTGCCCGTCCACCTGCACCACCACGCGGTCGCGCAGCCCGTTCAGGCGCAGCGTCTGCTGCGTCTCGGCCAGGCCCAGCTCCCACGGCATGCCGGCGTGCTTGAGCGAGTTCAGCGGGCTGGCGCCGGTACCGCCGTCGTGCCCGGAAACCAGTACGACGTCGGCCTTGGCCTTGGTCACGCCGGAAGCCACCGTGCCAATCCCCATCTCGGAAACCAGCTTCACATGGACGCGGGCTTCGGGATTGGCGCGCTTGAGGTCGTAGATCAGCTGCGCCAGGTCCTCGATGGAATAGATGTCGTGGTGGGGCGGCGGAGAGATCAGCCCGACCCCCGGGGTGGAATGCCGCGTCTCGGCAATCCACGGGTACACCTTCTTGGCCATGAGCTGGCCGCCCTCCCCAGGCTTCGCGCCCTGGGCCATCTTGATCTGGATGTCCCGGGCGTTCGTCAGGTAGAGGCTCGTGACGCCGAAGCGGCCGGAGGCGACCTGCTTGATGGCGGAGCGGCGCTCCGGGTCCAGCAGGCGGTCCACGTCCTCGCCTCCCTCGCCCGTGTTGGACTTGCCGCCCAGGCGGTTCATGGCAATGGCCAGCGTTTCGTGCGCCTCGCGGGAGATGGAGCCGTAGCTCATGGCGCCCGTGGAGAAGCGCTTGACGATGCTGCTGACCGGTTCCACTTCCTCCAGGGGCACCCGGGGGCGCACGCCGTCGCGGAATTTCAGCAGCCCGCGGAACGTCATGAGCTTCCCGGCCTGGTCGTCGATCCCCTGCGTGTACTTCTTGAAGATGTCATAGCGGCGTTCCCGCGTGGCGTGCTGCAGGCGGAACACCGTGTCCGGGTTGAACAGGTGCGGCTCGCCGTCACGGCGCCACTGGTACTCGCCTCCTCCGGCCAGGGGCTGGTGCGGGACGTCCACGCCGTCGACCGGGTACGCCAGGGTGTGCCGGGCACCCACCTCGGCGGCGATGACGTCCAGGCCGACGCCGCCCAGCTGGGAGACCGTGCCGGTGAAGTAGTCGTTCACGAGTTCCTGGGACAGGCCCAGCGCCTCAAACGTCTGTGCGCCGCAGTAGGAGGCCACCGTGGAGATGCCCATCTTGGACATGATCTTCAGCACGCCCTTGCCCAGGCCCTTGATCAGGTTGTGCACGGCCTGCTCGGCGCTGACGCCGGCAATGTCGCCGTTGCGGACCAGCTCCTCCACGGACTCCATGGCCAGGTAGGGGTTGACGGCCGCCGCGCCAAAGCCGATCAGCACGGCCACATGGTGGACCTCGCGGACGTCGCCGGCCTCCACCACGAGGGAGACCTTGGTGCGGTTGGAACTGCGCAGCAAGTGGTGGTGGACGGCGCTCAGGAGCAGCAGCGACGGGATGGGAGCCCAGGCCGCCGACGAGTCGCGGTCGGACAGCACCAAGTACTGCACACCCCGGTTGATGGCCCCGGAGACCTGCTCACAGATCTCGGTGAGACGGGCGCGCAGGGCGGCCTCGCCGCCGTCGAACTTGTACAGGCCCCGGACCTTCATGGCGATGCGCTCCCCGCCGGTGCCGTCGGCGCTCGCGGGGCTCTCGATGTTGGCGATCTTGGCCAGTTCGTCATTGTTGATCACGGGGAACGTCAGCGCCACCTGCGGCATCCTGACCTTGGCGCGCGAGAGCAGGTTGCCCTGCGGGCCGATGGCCGTGTTCAGGGAGGTGACGAGTTCTTCTCGGATCGAGTCCAGCGGCGGGTTGGTGACCTGCGCAAAGGACTGCACAAAATAGTCAAAAAGCAGGCGCGGGCGCTTGGACAGCACGGCCACGGGCGTGTCCGTGCCCATGGCGCCCAGCGGCTCGCCGCCCGTCTGGGCCATGGGGCCGAGCAGGATTTTCAGTTCCTCGGTGGTGTAGCCGAAGGTGCGCTGGCGGTGGACGACGGACGCGGCGGTGTGCACCACATGCTCGCGCTCGGGCAGATCAGCCAGGCGGATGGTGTTTTCCTTGACCCATTCAGCCCACGGGTTGGCGGCGGCGAGCTGGTTCTTGACCTCCTCATCGCGGATCAGGCGGCCATTTTCGGTGTCCACCACGAACATCCGGCCGGGGGCCACGCGGCCCTTCTCCACGATCTTTTCCGCGGGGATTTCCAGCACGCCCACCTCGGAGGCGAAGACCACCAGGCCGTCCTCGCTCACCCAGTAGCGGAACGGACGCAGCCCGTTGCGGTCCAGGGTGGCGCCCACCTGGGTGCCGTCCGTGAAGGACACCGCGGCGGGCCCGTCCCACGGTTCCATCATCAGGGAGTGGTATTCGTAGAAGGCCTTGCGGTCCGGGTCCATCGTGGCGTGGTTTTCCCAGGCCTCCGGGATCATCATCATGATGGCCTCGGTGATGGGGCGCCCGGAGAGCCACAACAGCTCGGCCACCTCGTCGAACGAGGCGGAGTCCGACGCCCCCGCGGTGCAGATGGGGAACAGTTCCTCGGGAGAGTCGCCCAGCAGCGCGTGGGACATGGTGGACTGGCGGGCCCGCATCCAATTCCGGTTGCCCTTCACGGTGTTGATTTCCCCGTTGTGGGCGATGGCCCGGAACGGCTGCGCCAGCGGCCACGACGGGAACGTATTGGTGGAGAAGCGGGAGTGCACCACCGCAAGCAGGGTCGTGAAGCGCTCGTCGGAGAGGTCAGGGTAGAAGGGTTCGAGCTGGGCCGTGGTCAGCATGCCCTTGTAGACGATGGTCTTGGAGGACAGCGAGGGAAAGTAGACCCCGAACTTGTGCTGGGCGCGCTTGCGCAGCCGGAAGGCCTTCGCGTCCAGGACGTTGGCCTCGCTCTTGGCGGATGCCGGCACGGGGCGTGCGTCCGCGGCGGGGTCCGCCGCCTCACTTTGCGCCAGGAACAGCTGGCTGAAGTGGGGCATGCACTCGCGGGCGCTGGTACCCACCAGGTCAGCCACCACGGGGACCTCACGCCAGCCCAGCACCGTCAGTCCGTCACGTGCGGCCAGCGCCTCGATGCCGGCCCGCGTGGCTGCCAGCTCCTTGGGCTCAGTGGGGAGGAACGCCGTGCCCACCGCGTACTCCCCCACCGGCGGCAGGTCCAGGCCGGCAACGGCGCGGAAGAATTCATCGGGGATCTGGACCAGGATGCCGGCGCCGTCCCCCGTCCCCTCGTCCGCACCCACCGCGCCGCGGTGTTCGAGTTTGCGCAATGCGGTCAGCGCGTTTTGGACAATGTCATGTCCCGGGACGCCGCGCAGGGTGGCCACGATGGCCAGCCCGCAGGCATCCTTTTCGGCCTCGGGGCGGTACAGGCCCTCCTGCTCCGGCAGGGCGGCAAACCGCGAAAACGGCGAAAGTGCGCCGTCGGCGGCCTGCTGTGAAGATCGAGTCATGACTGTGGAGTCCTTCCCCTGGTCGAGCGGTGAAGTCGAGCGGTGAATGGGGACGACGGCGGCCCATGGCGACCTGGGAACATTCCCCGGAAGCGCTTTTGGTGCGCAACTGCGGTGCTGCGCCGCCGCCCACTGTGGCACGCACATCGGGAAGGTTGTTCCTTGGTGCATATGCACAATTGGGCCCGGCTGTGTCCATGCCCCACTGTGCGCGGCGGTTTTCACTATATAGGGCATCAAACGCCAGTGAGTACATCCATTCCGCATCATGAACAGTTATGCATGAACAGTAATACCCGCCGCCCGGAATCTCCATCGCCGGTTGACCCGCCGGTTGCCACTTCAGCGCATTTTCACCGAAACAGGGGCCAACCCGCCAACGCCCCGACAAGATACACCGTCAGTGCGGGTTGGACCCGGCTTCACGGATCGGTCGGGATTTGGACCCGGCTTCGCGGATCGGTCGGGATTTGGGCCCGGCTTCGCGGATCGGTCGGGAGCGGGGGGCGCAGGCTGCCCGGCAGCAGGCGCACCGGCCGGACTGGCGGGAGACCCGGGAGCAGGCGCGCCGGCGGATGCAGGCAATCCGACTGCGGCGGAAGGCCGGGCGAGGGTATAAGCCCGGCGCCCCGGCGCGTTGCCCCGTCCCGCCCGTCATGCAGCTCAGGCAGCCATGGAGCACTCGCGGAAGCACAAGGCGGGGCGCCCCGGCCGCATTGTCGGGGCCGCAGCGCGCAAAAGGGCGGCCCCTTGCGGGGCCGCCCTGGTTCACATGCGGTGCCGGCGGCTGTTGCTGCCGAGGGGCGGGCCGTTAAGCCTCCGGCTTCCGGTGAGCCTCGGCCGCCGACGAACTGGCGGGCCCGGAACTTCCAGCTGCGGAACTTCCCTCTGCGGAGCTTCCAGCTGCGCGACCGCCCTGCGCGTCCCCGCCGGCCGCCGTGGGCGCTGCGTGCCTGGCACCGCCGTCGTCCACGGTGGCTGCCGTGTCGGCGCCGGCCGCGGTGTCCTTGGCCGCGGCATGGCCGGCGGGCGTGGCCGTGGGAGCGGTGCCGTGCGCACCCTTGTCAGCACCATCGGCACCGTCAGGCCCAGCGGCGGCCCCCGCGGGAGCCGGCTCGCGGCCCGGCAGGAAGACCGAGTGGGAGACGGAACTGCGGCGCACGAAGGTCAGGACCAGGAACACCACCAGCGCGGCGGCGAAGACAAAGATGCTGGTCCACACGTTCAGCCGCGCCGTGACGCCAAAGAACGTGATGTGCTCCGCGGCGTCGATCCGCAGCATTTCAATCCACAGGCGGCCGGCCGTGTAGATCATGGCGTACATCAGGAACAGTCGGCCGCGGCGCAGCTTGAAGTGCCTGTCGATGAGCAGCAGCGCCACCACGCCCAGGACGTCCCACACGCATTCGTACAGGAACGTGGGGTGGAACAGGGTGTCGGGGCTGAAGCCGGTCGGCACGAACTGCGGGTCCACGTGCAGGCCCCACGGCAGCGTGGTGGGCCCGCCAAACAGCTCCTGGTTGAAGTAGTTGCCCCAGCGGCCAATGGCCTGCGCCAGCAGGATGCCCGGTGCGGCAGCATCAATGAACGCGGAGATCTTCACCCCGGCACGGCGGCAGCCGATCCATGCACCAACGACGCCCAGGACCACGGCACCCCAGATGCCGAGCCCGCCCAGCCAGATCTGCGGAATCAGCCAGAGGTTTCCGTGGCCGTTGTACCCGGGGCCGAAGTACGCGTCGGGGGAGGAAAACACGTGGTAGAGCCGGCCGCCGATGATGCCGAAGGGGATGGCCCAAATCGCGATGTCCCAGATGGAGCCCTCGGGGCCGCCGCGCCGCTTCCAGCGGATGCTGGTCAGCCAGATCGCGGCAACGATGCCCAGCAGGATGCACAGCGCGTAGGCATGGACGCGCAGCGGGCCGATGTCGAAGCCGGACCACCCCGGTGCAGGAATGGCCGTGGCGGCGGACGCTGCCAGGGATTGGGCGATGTCGGTTGAGGTCACTGGCGGCTGGCTCCCGTGGTGGAGGACGGTGTGGCGGCGGCCGGCACAAAGCCGGTGCTGAGTTCCTTGGCAAGCGCACCGACGGCCGGCACGCCGCCGTCGCGCAGGGCCGCCACGAGGGCGGTGCCGACGATCACGCCGTCGGCGTAGGCGGCGATTTCACGCACGTGCTCGGGCCGGGACACGCCAAGGCCCACGCACACGCGTTCGGCACCGGCCGCATGGGCCGCGGCCACCACGGCCTGGGCGGTGTTGGCGACGGCCGCCCGGGCACCCGTGACGCCCATGATGGACACGGCGTAGACAAATCCGCGGGTGGTCGCCACCGTCATGGCAACGCGTTCCGGGCTGGACGACGGCGCCACAAGGAACACGCGGTCCAGCCCGTACTTGTCCGAGGCGGCGAACCATTCGGCGGCCTCGTCCGGGATGAGGTCCGGGGTGATGAGCCCGGCGCCCCCGGCCTCGGCCAGCCGCCGGGAAAATTCGTCAACGCCCATGCGCAGCACGGGGTTCCAGTAGGTCATGACCAGCACGGCGGCGTCGGTCTCCGCGGTGACGGCGGCGACGATGTCAAAGACGTCGGCCACGCGGAAGCCGTTGGCCAGGGCCTGCGTGGTGGCTGCCTGAATGACGGCGCCGTCCATGACGGGGTCCGAGTACGGGATCCCGATTTCGATGATGTCGGCGCCGTTGCGGGCCACGGCAAGGGCGGCGTCAATGGAGGCCTGCTTGTCGGGGAAACCAGCCGGCAGGTACGCGATCAGGGCCTTGCGGCCCGCGGCCTTGGCGCGGTCGATCGCCGCGGCGGACTTGCTGCCGGCGGACTGGCTGCCGGCGGTCCGTGCGTGTGCTTCACTCATGGGTGGCATCCTCTGCGTTCTCGTCGGCTGTGCGTTCGTCGACGGAACCCGCCGGTGTGGCGCCCTTGGCGGAGCGGGTGGACAGCATGGTCCCCTTGACGTGGCCGTTCTCGTCGAGCATGCCGAACCACTCGGCGGCCGTTTCCACGTCCTTGTCGCCGCGTCCGGACAGGTTGACGATGATGACGATGTCCGACGGCGTTGCCACGGACTCCGTGAGCCGCCTGCCCACCTTGATGGCCCCAGCCAGCGCGTGGGAGGACTCGATGGCGGGGATGATGCCTTCGGTCTGGCTGAGGAGCTTGAAGGCGTCCATGGCCTCCGCGTCGGTGATGGGCTCATAGGTGACGCGGCCGACGTCGTGCAGGTACGAGTGCTCCGGGCCGACGCCCGGGTAGTCCAGGCCGGCGGAGATGGAGTGGGACTCGACGGTCTGGCCGTCGTCGTCCTGCATCAGGTAGGAGCGGGCGCCGTGGAGCACGCCGGGCAGGCCCAGCGTGATGGTGGCCGCGTGGCGGCCGGTTTCAACGCCGTCGCCCCCGGCCTCGAAGCCGTAGATCTTCACTGAGGGGTCGTCCAGGAAGCCGTGGAAGATGCCGATGGCGTTGGAGCCGCCGCCGATGCAGGCACACACGGCGTCGGGCAGGCGGCCGATCTGGTCCAGGATCTGGCCGCGGGCCTCCTCGCCGATGACCTCGTGGAAGAAGCGGACCATGGCGGGGAACGGGTGGGCCCCGGCGGCGGTGCCCAACAGGTAGTGGGTGTTCCCGACGTTGGCCACCCAGTCGCGGAGCGCGTCGTTAATGGCGTCCTTGAGCGTCTGCGAACCGTTGGTCACGGGCACCACCGTGGCGCCGAGCAGCTGCATGCGGGCCACGTTCAGGGACTGGCGGCGGCAGTCCTCGGCCCCCATGTACACGACGCACTCCATTCCGAGCAGGGCGGCTGCGGTGGCGCTGGCCACCCCGTGCTGGCCGGCCCCGGTTTCGGCGATGATGCGGGTCTTGCCCATGCGCCGGGCGAGCAGCGCCTGGCCCAGGACATTGTTGATCTTGTGTGAACCGGTATGGTTCAGGTCCTCGCGCTTGAGGAAGATCCGGGCGCCGCCGGCATGCTCGCTGAAGCGCTTCGCCTCGGTCAGCAGCGATGGGCGGCCCGAGTAGTTCTTGTTCAGCTCGGCGACCTCGGCCAGGAACTCCGGATCGGCCTTGGCCTTTTCAAAGGTGTCCTCAAGCTCGTCCAGGGCGGCGATGAGCGACTCCGGCATCCAGCGCCCGCCGTAGCTGCCGAAGTAGGGGCCCGGCGCATGGCGCAGGGAGTGCGCCGGGACGCCCGCGTCCGGTCCGTGCCCGCCGGCCAGGAACGCCGTTGCGGGATCCTCCATGCCGGCAGGTCCTGATGACGAAGCTGTGGGCTCATGGGCCATCAGTTCCACCGTCCTGTTCGTTGCTCATAGTTTCGAATAAGTCGTTGCCTGGCCGGTGCCGGCCGGGAGCCCGGCGGCACGGCGGGGCCGGGGTCCGCCCCTAGTGCGTCCCCAGGCGGAGGGCCGCGATTGCTTCCGCACCGGCCTGCCTGAATTCAGTGATGCGTTCGCGCGGCGTGGCGTCGCGGACCAAGGCCTCGCCCACCAGGACGGCGTTGGCACCGTGCCCGGCGTAGTGGCGCACGTCCCCGGCGTCGCGCACGCCTGATTCGGCAATGACCACGGGCCCGGCGGGAATGTTGCCGGCCAGGGCGGCAAAGGTGGACCGGTCCACGGCCAGCGTCTTCAGGTTGCGGACGTTGATGCCGATGATCCTGGCGCCTACGGCCACGGCCCGGGCGATTTCCCCGGCCGTGTGCGTTTCGACGATGGCGTCCATGCCGAGCTCGTGGGTGAGCGCCAGGTAGTCGCGCAGTTCACCGTCGTCCAGTGCCGCAACAATGAGCAGGACCAGGTCGGCGCCATGGGCCCGGGCCTCCCAGATCATGTAGGGGTCGCAGGTGAAGTCCTTGCGCAGCACGGGGATGTCCACGGCGGCACGGACCGCGTCCAGGTCGGCCAGGGAGCCGCCAAAGCGGCGTTCCTCGGTCAGGACGCTGATCACGGACGCGCCGCCGCCTGCGTACCGTCCGGCCAGCGCGGCGGGATCGGCGATGCCGGCCAGTTCCCCCTTGGACGGGCTGCGGCGCTTGACCTCGGCAATGACGCGCAGGTCCGGGCGCTCGTCGCGCCCACCTCCCAGGGCCGCAAAGCCGTCCAGGGCCCGGGGCGCCGCGGCGGCCCGGACCTTCAGTTCCTCAAGGGGCAGGGTCCGCCTGCGGGCGTCAAGGTCCTCCCTGACGCCCGCAATGATGTCCTGCAAGACAGTCACGATTAGTGGCCGTTGTTCTTCAGCTTGCTTCCGCCCACGCCGTAGCCGGCGACCTTCATGGCCACGCCGACAACCAGTCCGACGGCGATGATGGCCACGCCGATCCAGAACAGGATCACGGCGCTTTCACCAATGAGGAAGGCAACGCATCCGACGATGACGCCGACAAGCATGACCGTGACACAGGTCCATGCAGCCGGGCTGTTCCCGTGTCCCAGTTCGATGCTGTGGTCAATGGGGCCCTCGGTGCTGACCGTTGCGGACGTGGTGGCCGACTTGTTGCTCATGGTAAATCTCCCTTTGATGCGGATACTCCAATACATTCTGCCATTAGAAGCAGGCGGAAGCCGAAACCCCGCCGCGCCCCGTACGGCGCCGCGGCCTACGCCGTCGGGTCGTCGCCGCGGCTGAGCCGGTCCCAGCTGTCAACTTCGTCGACCGGGCCGCCCGGGGCGGGCTGCGACGCGGCGGTGGCGGCGTCGTACTTGGAGCGCACGGTCCAGCCGCGGCCCACCCACAGGATCAGCGCGGCGGCGGCGGCCAGGACGGCGGCCGCGGCCACGGCGGCCACGGGGAACCAGGTCGTGGCGGCGTTGCTGGCCACGCCGACCACCCCGGTGGCCTTGCCCACCTCGGCCATGGCCGCCGCGGACGGGTCGGCCAGGACCCCCACCACGACGGCGATGATTCCCGCCGCGGCCAGCAGGACGATGGCGCTGGTGATGATCCGTGCGACCCGGCCCGCGATGGTCGCCGCGAGCGCCCCGGCCAGCGCCACGAGCGCCAGCGCCGACACGGCCACGGCGGCCTTGCTGCCCGGAATGTTCAGGGCCGCCTGCTGCACTGCTCCCTGGGTGATGGACACGTGGATCCAGGTTTGCGTCGTGGTGCCA
This sequence comes from Arthrobacter wenxiniae, assembly GCF_013376105.1. GTDB lineage: Bacteria > Actinomycetota > Actinomycetes > Actinomycetales > Micrococcaceae > Specibacter > Specibacter wenxiniae. Next base: position 86,732 of record NZ_JAAMFM010000011.1, on the reverse strand, counting down.
AACACCGCCAGCGCCGCGAGGACCGCGACCATGATCAGCGTGGACTTGCGCTGCCATGCCTGCATGGATGACTTGGCGATCATGACGGGCTCCCGGCGGTGGTTGCGGTGGCTGCTGTTGTTGTGGCGTCTTCCGCGGCGTTGTCCCCCAGCGCCCGCAGGGATGCCGCGGCATGGACGGCGCGCAGCGGCGCGGCGGCCTTGTTCACCGTCTCCTGGGCCTCGGTTTCATTGACGGAGTCCGCCACAATGCCGCCGCCGGCCTGCACGTACGCCATGCCGTCCAGCAGCAGGGCGGAGCGGATGGTGATGGCCATGTCCATGTCGCCCGCAAAGTCCAGGTAGCCCACCACGCCGCCGTAGATGCCGCGGCGGTGGGGCTCCAGTTCATCCAGCAGCCGCAGCGCGCGCGGCTTTGGGGCCCCGGAGAGGGTCCCCGCGGGGAAGGTGGCCGCCAGCACGTCGTAGGCGCTCTTGTGCGGGCTCAACGTTCCCACCACCGTGGAGACCAGGTGCATGATGTGGCTGAAGCGCTCCACCTCCATGAACTGGGTGACATCCACCGTGCCCGGTTCGCACACCTTGGAGAGGTCGTTGCGGGAAAGGTCCACGAGCATCAGGTGCTCGGAGCGCTCCTTGGGGTCGGCCAGCAGGTCCTTGGCCAGGAACGTGTCCTCCTCCACCGACTTCCCGCGCGGGCGCGAACCGGCGATGGGGTGCGTGATGACCTCGCTGCCGCTGACACTCACCAGGGCCTCGGGCGAGGACCCGACAATGGAGTACGGCAGGCCGTGGGCATCCACAAAGCTGTACAGGTACATGTAGGGGCTCGGGTTGGTGTTGCGCAGCACCCGGTACACATCCAGGGCGGAGGCGTTGCATTCCATTTCAAAGCGGCGCGAGATGACCACCTGGAACACCTCGCCGTCCACAATGGCCTCCTTGCCGCGGTCAACCGCCTTCAGGTATTCGTTGCGGTCCCAGCGTTCCCGGACGCTGTCCGAGAAGGAGGCCGCCGGCACGTCCAGGACGGACATCGGCTGGGCGACGGGAGCACGCAGCTGGCCCAGCATGCCGCGGACGCGCGAGACGGCGTCGTGCCAGGCACCGTCCACGTTTTCGTCCGTGCCGTTGACGTTGATGGCATTGGCGATCAACAGCACCGTGCCCTCGGCGTTGTCGTGCACCGCCATGTCGGAAATGAGGTTCAGTGCCAGTTCGGGCAGGTGCAGGTCGTCCTCGGGCGGGGAGGGAAGCCTCTCCCAGTGCCGCACCGACTCCCAGCCCACAAAGCCGACCAGCCCGGAGGTGAAGGGCGGCAGGCCCTCAAATCGCTCGGTGGCCAGCAGCTTCAGCGTGGCTTCCATGGCGTCCACGGGGTTCCCGTCCAGGGGCACGCCCACGGGCGGCTCGCCCTGCCAGTGGGCGGCGCCGTCGTCCGTGGTGAGGGTGGCGACCGACTTCACCCCAATGAAGGAGTAGCGCGACCAGACGCCCCCGGCGGCCGCCGACTCCATCAGGAACGTTCCGGGGGCCTCGGCGGCCAGTGTGCGGTACAGGCCGATCGGGGTTTGCGCGTCGACCAGCACCTTGAGATGGACGGGGACCACCCTGCGGGTCCGGGCGAGCTCACGGAACTCCTCGAGCGTGGGGCTGATGACACCAAGATCTTGCATGAAGTATCTGTACTTTCGTATCAAGCGGGCGGGTGGACGAAGGGGCTACTCCCCGCGGCTGCCAACCACGGCGGCCAGCCCCCGGCCCTCGAAGCAGGTCCGCGTCCCGGTGTGGCAGGCGGCCCCCACCTGGTCGACCGCGACGAGCAGGGCGTCGCCGTCGCAGTCGATGGCCACCGACTTGACGAACTGGTGGTGGCCGGAGGAATCGCCCTTGCGCCAGTAGGACTGGCGGGACCGGGACCAAAAGGTCACCCGGCCCGTCGTCAGGGTGCGCCGCAGGGCCTCGTCGTCCATCCAGCCAAGCATCAAGACCTCGCCCGTGTCGAACTGCTGGATGACGGCGGCCACCAGGCCCGCGGCATCGCGCTTAAGCAGCGCCGCCACGTCATCGGCCAGGACGGCCGGCTCCGGGGCGCCGGGCACGGACGCCCGCGAGGCGGCCTCCACGGATGGGCGGCTGGCGGGCGTCACGGACTCGGGCTGGGGTTCTGGGGTGAGCGGCATCAAGGGCAATTCTAGTGCCAGAAAAACTTTCCCGCGGGCCCCGCCGCAGCTTCCGTGCGACGCACTGAAGGAACGTGGCGCCCATTACGGCGGTTCCTGGTGCCCATGCAGGCCAATACATGCTAATTTCACAAGTGATGCAATTTGTTGAACCGTCCCGTGAAGTCCTCGCCGAGACCCTGCTGGCCGCCGGTCCGGGAGCGCCTACACTCTGTGCCGGATGGCGGACCCAGGAACTGGCGGCGCACCTCTTCCTGCGCGAACACAGCCCGAAGGTTGGCCTCGGACTGGTCATCAGGCCGTGGAACAAGGTTTCCGAGAAGGCCACTGCCAAGCTGGCCGAGGCCGCGTCCACCCCGGCCGCGTTCACCGAGCTCGTGGAGAAGTTCCGCGCCGGCCCGCCCCGGCTGTCCCCGTTTGCGCTCCCGGCGGTGGACCGCAGCGCGAACCTTGTCGAATTTTTTGTCCACACGGAGGACATCCGCCGCGCAACCGACCGGTGGGCACCCCGTGCGCTGGATCCCGGGTATTCAAGCGCCCTGTGGGCCGAGCTGATCAAGCGCGCCGCGATCCTGTACCGCAGCGTCGACTTGGGCGTGGTCCTGGTCAACCCGGACGGTCCGCGCCATGTGGCCAAGCGGGCGCCCGTCTCGGTCGCTATCATTGGCGACCCCGGCGAACTCCTCATGCACGCCAACGGCCGCACCGGACAGGCGCTGGTTTCCTTTGAGGGCCAGGCCGACGCCGTTGCGCTGCTGCGCACGGCCCCCGTCGGCCTTTAGCGGACTTCGTAGCCTGCCTCGCGGATGGCCTGCTTGACCTCGGCGATGGCGTTGTCCGGGCCGAAGTGGAAGATGGACGCCGCCAGCACCGCGTCCGCGCCGGCTGCCACTGCCGGCGGGAAGTGCTCCGGCCTGCCGGCGCCGCCGGAGGCGATGATCGGCACGTGGACCGCGGCGCGGACCAGGCGGATGAGCTCCAGGTCAAACCCTTCCTTGGTGCCGTCGGCATCGATCGAGTTGAGCAGGATCTCCCCCACGCCCCTCTCGGCGGCCTCGCGGGCCCATTCAATCGCGTCGAGGCCCGTGCCCGTGCGCCCGCCGTGCGTGGTCACTTCGAAGCCCGACGGCGTGTGGCCCCCGCGCGTGCGGCGCGCGTCGACGCTGAGCACCAGCACCTGGGAACCGAAACGCCGGGTGATCTCGTCAATCACGGCCGGGCGGGCGATGGCCGCGGTGTTGATGGACGCCTTGTCCGCGCCGCAGCGAAGGAGCTTGTCGACGTCGGAGACCTCGCGGACTCCCCCGCCCACCGTGAGCGGGATGAAAACCTGTTCGGCGGTGCGCGACACCACGTCAAAGGTGGTGTCCCGGTTCCCGGAGGACGCCGTGACGTCCAGGAACGTGAGCTCGTCGGCACCGGCACGGTCGTAGCGCCGGGCCAGTTCGACGGGGTCCCCGGCGTCGCGCAGGTTTTGGAACTTGACGCCCTTGACCACGCGGCCGGCGTCAACGTCAAGGCACGGGATGACGCGGATGGCGACACTCATGGCGGTTCCCCTTAGATGCGGCAGGCGTGGATGTTGCTGACCAGGATGGCGCGCGCCCCGAGGTCATAGAGCTCATCCATGATGCGGTTCGTGTCCTTGGCCAAAACCATGGAACGGACGGCAACCCAGTCGGAATCACGCAGCGGCGAGACCGTCGGCGATTCCAGCCCGGGGGTGAGCGCGGTGGCCTGTTCCATCAGGGCCTTGGGCACGTCGTAGTCGAGCAGGACGTACTGCCTGGCCACCAGGACGCTGTGGAGGCGGCGGATCAGGACCTCGACGCCGGGAGGCGGGGTGACGCCGCGGCGCCCGATCAGCAGCGCCTCGGAATTGAGGATGGCGTCGCCAAAGATTTCCATGCCGGCGGCCTTGAGCGTGCTGCCGGTCTCCACCACGTCGGCAATGGCGTCGGCCACTCCGAGGCGCACCGAGGATTCCACGGCGCCGTCAAGGCGGACCACCTTGGCGTTGATGCCCAGCTCCGTCAGGTATGTGCGCAGGAGCACGTCGTAGCTCGTGGCCAGGCGCTTGCCTTCGAGCTCGGCGGCCGTGGTGAAGTGGCCCACGGGGCCCGCGAAGCGGAAGGTTGAGATGGCGAACCCCAGCGGCAGCAGTTCGTCGGCGTCCACCTGTGCGTCCAGGAGCAGGTCGCGGCCGGTGATGCCGACGTCGAGCGTGCCGGCGCCGACGTACACCGCAATGTCGCGCGGGCGCAGGAAAAAGAATTCAACGTTGTTTTCCGGGTCCACCATGACGAGTTCACGGCTGTCGCGGCGTTGGCGGTAGCCAGCCTCGGCCAGCATGGCGGAGGCGGCTTCGGACAGGGCGCCCTTGTTGGGGACGGCAACTCTAAGCATGGAAAATGTCTTTCAGGTCGGTTCTACGTCGGGCGGCGCCGGGATTCGGCGCCCGTTCAGGCATGCACGGGCCACGAATGTGGCTAGAGATGCTTGTAAACGTCCTGAAGCGTCAATCCCTTGGCGATCATCATGACCTGCAGGTGGTAGAACAGCTGGGAAATCTCCTCGGCGCAGGCCTCGTCCGATTCATATTCGGCGGCCATCCACACCTCGGCGGCTTCCTCGACCACTTTCTTGCCGATGCCGTGGATGCCGGACTCCAGTTCGGCGACGGTACGGGAGCCGGCCGGCCGGGCTGCGGCTTTCTCACGCAGCTCCTCATATAGTGTTTCGAAGGTTTTCACGGTTTCCAGCCTAACGGGTCGCGCCCGGGTTCAAGGATTTCAGGTCGGTCATTGTCCGGCATGTGTGAAATTCGACCACGGGCCGAATGGGTGGCGACTGGCCGGCGCCTGGCGTCTGGGCCTGCCGAAATCATGAAGGTCCCGCCCACGCCGCCGCCAGGAATCCGCTGAGGTTGGAGATAATGACACCTTCGACGCCGGATGGGTGTCATTGTGTCCAACAGGGCGGGCTTTGCTAACGGACAGGCCCGCCGGAGGGGCTAGCCCGCGTGGGCGAGGGTCAGGGCGGTGGCCAGGGCCGCCGTCGCCGCTTCATGGCCCTTGTCCTCCACGGAGCCCGGCAGGCCGGCGCGGTCCAGGCCCTGCTGCTCGGTGTCGCAGGTCAGGACGCCGAAGCCCACGGGCTTGCCGGTCCGCACGCTGACGTCGGTCAGACCCATGGTGGCCGCCTGGCACACATAGTCGAAGTGCGGTGTCCCGCCGCGGATGACCACGCCAAGGGCGACGACGGCGTCGTAGCGCGGTGCCAGCCGCGCCGCGGCAACGGGCAGCTCGAAGCAGCCGGGGACGCGGATGACCGTGGGGTTGTCAATGCCGGCGTCGGCGGCGCCGCGCAGGGCGCCGGCCAGCAGGCCGTCCATGATTTCGGTGTGCCAGCTGGCGGCGACAATGGCCAGCGACAGGCCCGATGCCTGCGACTTTTCCTCGCCGCTGAATCCGATGACGGGTGCTCCGTGGCCGCTCATGTGGTGGGTCCTTCCGTGGGTGTGTGGGGTGCCGGGTAGGGCGAGGTGATGTCGAGGGTGTGGTGCATGCGGTCGCGCTTGGTCTCCAGGTAGTGCAGGTTCTCCGCGCGGGCCGGTACGTGCGTGGGGACGATCTCGGTGACGCTGATGCCGTGGCGCAAAAGGTCCTCCGATTTCAGCGGGTTGTTGCTCAGCAGGCGGATGCTGCCGAGCCCCAGGGCGTGGAGGATGCCCGCCGCGGCGGCGTAGTCGCGCCCGTCCACGGGCAGGCCCAGCTGTTCGTTGGCCTCCACCGTGTCCGCGCCGGCCTCCTGCAGGCTGTAGGCGCGCATCTTGTTGGCCAGCCCGATCCCGCGCCCCTCATGGCCGCGGAGATAGACCAGGGTGCCCCCCTGGCGGTGGATCATTTCCAGCGCATAGTCCAGCTGTTCACCGCAGTCGCAGCGGAAGGAGCCAAAGACGTCGCCGGTGAGGCATTCCGAGTGAAGCCGGACCAGGGGGCCGGACCCGCCAGATTCAGCTTCCCCGCCGGGCGCGCTGAGGCTCAGGTGCTCGGCGCCGGTGGCGGAGTCAACCCAGGCCTGGGCCTGGAAAACCCCGAAAGGCGTGGGCAATGTCACAGCCGGCCCGCCCGTAACAATTGCGTCGGGGGCGGCACCGCCGCGACGTGCCGCGACGGCCTCACTCATGGTGGCCCCCCGCCGCGGCGGCCGTCGTCCCAACTGCCGCGCCGCTCGCATTGAGGTGCGCCACCAGGTCCGCGATGGAGATCAGGACCAGCGAGTTGGCGTCCGCGAACTCCCGGAGGCCGTCGAGCCTGACCATCTGGCCGGCGTCGTCCACCACTTCGGCGATGATCGCGACCGGTTCGCAGCCGGCGAGCCTGCACAACTCGACGGACGCCTCGGTGTGCCCGGGCCGCTGGCGCACCCCCCCGGGGACGGCGCGCAGGGGGAACATGTGCCCCGGCCGGGTGAGGGCGTCGGGCCTGGACGAGGGGTCGGCGAGGACGCTGGCGGTCAGCGACCTGTCGGTGGCGCTGATGCCGGTGCTCACGCCGACGGCGGCGTCGCAGCTGACCGTGTAGGCGGTGCCCTTGGCGTCCTGGTTGTGCGCCACCATGGGCGGCAGCGCCAGGGCGTCGGCCCGGTCGTCTTCCATGGGGACGCAGATGACGCCCGAGCTGTGCCGGATGGTCCAACCCATGAGGGCCGGGGTGCTGTGCTGGGCGGCGAAGATGATGTCGCCCTCGTTTTCGCGCTTCTCGTCGTCCACCACCAGCACGGCCTGCCCGGCGGCGATGGCCGCGACGGCCGCGGACACCGGATCCAGCAGGGTCTCCGGGTTGGTCAGCGCGCTCATGGCAGCACCACCCCGGCGCCGGCGGCGGCGGCCGGGACGGCAAACTGCAGCAGGCGTTCGGCGTACTTGGCCAGCACGTCCACCTCCAGGTTCACCTGCGCCCCCACAGCCTTGCCGCCCAGCCCGGTGTTGGCGAGCGTGACGGGGATCAGGCCCACCTCGAACCACTGCCGCGCGTCCTGCGCCGGGCTCACGGCCGTGACCGTGAGCGAGACGCCGTCGACGGCGATGGAGCCCTTTTCGGCGATGTAGCGGGACAGCGGGGCGGGCACGGAGAACCGCAGCCGGTCCCAATTGCCCTGGCTTTCGCGTTCCAGCAGGGCGCCCACGCCGTCCACATGGCCCTGGACCACGTGCCCGTCCAGGCGTCCGCCGGCCGGCACGCAGCGTTCCAGGTTCACGGTGGCGCCAACGGCCAGCGCACCCGTGGTGGTGCGCTGGAGGGTCTCGCCCATGACGTCCACCTCCACCACGGTGCCGTCGATCCGCACGGCCGTCAGGCAGACGCCGTTGACGGCGAGGGAGCCGCCCAGGGGCAGCCCGCGGATGGTGTCGCCCGACGTTGCGGTGTCCAGGACCAGCGTCGCGCTGTCCGAGTCCGGGGTGGTCTGGAGCCGGACCACGGTGCCGCGGCCTTCAATAATTCCGGTAAACATTTACTCGCGTCCTTCTGTGGTGGTGTGGGCAGCGGTGCTGCCGGCACGTGCGTTGGTGGCCGGCTGCCTGGCCGGCATGAGCGTGAGCTTGAGGTCGGGGCCCAGCCGCTCGACGGGGCCGGAGGTGGTGTCGTCCCATTCCCACTGCTGCGCGTCGGCCAGCGTGCCGATGCCCAGGTCGTTCAGGGCCGGGATCCCGGACCCCAGGAGGGTGGGTGCCAGGTAGACGATGAGCTCGTCCACCAGGCCTGCGGCCAGGAAGGCGGCACTCACCTTCGAGCCGCCCTCGATCATGAGGTGCCCCACCCCGCGGCTGTGGAGTTCGTGCACGACGACGGCGGGGTCGTGGGTGTGCAGCTGCAGGAATCCGGGGGCGGTGCGCAGCCGCACCGCGGCGTCCCCGGGGACGTCGCGCAGGCCCATGACGACGCGCAGCGGCTGGTGCCCGGCGTCGCCGCCGTCGGCGTCGCGCGCCGTCAGGCGCGGGTTGTCCCCGAAGATGGTGCCCGTTCCCACCACGATGGCGTCCACCCGGGCCCGCAGCTTGTGCGAATCCTCCCGGGATTCCGCCGAGGTGATCCACTGGCTGGTGCCGTCGGCCGCGGCGATCCGGCTGTCCACGGTCTGGGCAAGCCGGGCAGTGACAAAGGGCCGGCCAGCCCTGACCGCGGCAAACCACTGCCGGTTAAGCTCCAGCGCCTGGTCCGCCATGAGGCCCGAGCGGACGTTGATGCCTTCGCGGCGCAGCTTCTCCCCCCCTCCCGCGGCCGGTGCGTGGGGATCATCCACCGCATAGACCACGTTGCCAATGCCGGCCTCGATGATGGCCTGGGAGCAGGGGGACGTGCGGCCCTGGTGGTTGCACGGTTCGAGCGTGACCACCATGGTGGCCGCCGAGAGGTCCCGGCGGGTCCCGCGCAGGGAGTTGATGGCGTCAGCCTCGGCGTGCGGCGTGCCGGCCCCGAGGTGCCGGCCGATGGCCAGGACGGTGCCGTCGGCGTCGATGATGACGGCGCCCACCAGGGGGTTCGCGCCGCGCACGCCCTGCCGTGCCACCGCCAGGGCCGTCTCCATCGCGACCACGACCGCGTCGCTGAAGGCCTCCGTGTCATGGCGCCGTGTGGTGGGATTCACTGGACTGCCCTCGTTTCCGACGGTGCCGGGGACGGCCACGCCGGCGCAGTTGCGGCGCCCGCGGACCCGGCGGATGCGGCATTGCGCCCCGCTCTCCACCAGACGAAGAATCCGGCCAGCGTGAACGCCCCGTAGAAGATGTACATGAAGGCGGAGGCGTAGTAGCCGGCACTGAAAAGCAGCGGCACGCCCACAAGGTCCACGGCCACCCAGATGAGCCAGAATTCCACCCAGCCCTTGGCCATGCCGTACGTGGCCAGCAGCGAGCCCATGAAGATCCAGGCATCCGCCCCCACGGGTTCGTAGGAGCCCAGGGCGCGGAACACGGGGGTGAGGACCGCCGTGCCGCCGATCATGGCGGCCACCAGGAGCCAGCGCGTCCGGGTCCCGGCCCAACGCGGGGCGACGGCCGCGCCCGGGGAGCCACCGGCGTCGTGCTTCAGGGCGCGGGACTGGCGCCAGCGCTGCCAGCCGTAGATGGAGACGGCGATGAACATGACCTGTCGCCCGGCCTGTCCCAGCAGGTTCGCATAGACGGGCGAGCCGAAGACCGAGCCCATGAAGACCGTGAAGAGGAGCGCGTTGCCGACGATGCCCACCGGCCAGGCCCAGATTTTACGGCGCATGCCGCCGAGGGCGCTGGCGAGCCCAAAGAGATTGCCCATGACTTCACGCCAGAGGAGGAACCCGCCGCCGGCGAATTCATACTTGGCGTCAAAGAGCCATCGCAGAAAGTCCACTGTTACCCACCCTTTCGAACCGCGATGGCTCCGGGGGTAACGTACAGATTTGGCGCCGCCGCGAACGTGCCGCCTGTTGCGGCACACTTTGGCGGCAAGCCAAAAGTGTTCGTGCTTCTCCCATCCAGACTTTAACTGTCGGTACTGGAATTTCACCAGATCAACCGTGCGCCGCCTGCTGTTTCCAGCCTGCTGCGCGCGGGTCGCGGACTATAACCGCCGGTTCGGAATTACACCGACCCCGGAGCACGTTGATGTTGCTTTGAATTTGGTACTGCCTGGCGTCCGCCGTGGTGGCGGACGTCCCCTTCATTATGGCACCTCCGCCCGTGCCGCCAAATTCGGCGGCGGCATCCCTGCCTGCAGGGGTGCCGACACGGCCCCGCCCGTTTCCATTTCCGGCGGGTTCAGCCGAAGGCGAGTCGGCCCTTGGCGCGCAGGGACTCGATGGCCTCCGCCGGGGAAGGCTTCCCGTACACGGCTGAGCCGGCGACGAAGACGTTCGCCCCGGCCTCCGCGGCGCGGGTGATGGTCTCCTCCGTGATGCCGCCGTCCACCTGGATGGCCACGTCCACCCCCGCGCCGTCGACGGCGGCGCGCGCCCGGCGGATCTTGGGCAGCATGACGTCCAGGAACGCCTGGCCGCCGAAGCCCGGCTCCACGGTCATGATCAGCAACATGTCCAGCTCCGGGAGCATGTCCAGGTAGGGCTCCACCGGGGTCGCCGGGCGCAGGGCCATGCCTGCCCTGGCCCCGCGGGCGCGCAGTTCACGGGCCAGCCGGATGGGGGCGTCGGAGGCCTCGACATGAAATGTCACGGACGCCAGCCCGGCGTCCGCGAACTGCGGCGCCCAGCGGTCCACGTCTGCAATCATCAGGTGGGCGTCCAGGGGCACCGGGCTGACCTTTTGCAGCCGTTCCACCACGGGCAGGCCGATGGTCAGGTTCGGCACAAAGTGGTTGTCCATGACGTCAACATGGGCGGCGTCGGCGTTGGCGATGCGGGCCAGTTCGGCCTCAAGGTTGGCGAAGTCGGCGGAGAGGATGCTGGGGTTGATGCAGCACTGCAGCGCGGAGCTGGGCATGGTGCCTGCCTTTCGGTACGGTCAGAGCTTGCGGATGAGGGCCAGGAACATGGCGTCGGTCTGGTGCAGGTGCGGCCACAGCTGGGCCGTCATCCGGTGGGTGGGCAGCGGGGACAGTACATTGCCTGCGGCCTTGCCTGCGGCGTTGCCGGCGCCGAGGTCCCCGGTCAGGCTGGCGGCGTCCAGGGCGGCGCCCGCGTCGAGCAGTTCCAGGTCGTCGCGCCTGCGCAGGGCGTCGTCCACCACTGCGATGGTTTCCGCCGCGTGCGGCGAGCACGTCACGTAGGCGACCACCCCCCCGGGCTTGACGGCGTCCAGCGCCGAGTTGAGGAGTTCGCGCTGCAGCGGGCCCAGTTCGGAGACGTCGGAGAGCTGGCGGCGCCAGCGGGATTCGGGGCGGCGGCGCAGGGCGCCGAGCCCGGTGCAGGGGGCGTCCACCAGGATCCTGTCGAACGACGCCGGATGGTCGCGTCCCACGTCGCGGCCGTCACCCGTGCGCACCGTCCAGGCGTCCTCGGGGACGGCAGCCATGGCCTGGGCCACCAGCTTGGCGCGGTGGGCGGAGGGCTCGTTGGCCAGGATCCAGGCGCCCCTTTCGGCGGCCAGGGCGGCGAGCAGCGCGGCCTTCCCGCCGGGGCCGGCGCACATGTCGAGCCAGCGCTCCTCGCCGCCGTCGAGCCCGGACTTCAACTCCACGCCGGCCAGGGCGCGGGCAACCAGCTGCGAGCCCGCGTCCTGGACGCGGACGGTGCCCCCGCGGACGCTGGCCAGACGGCCCGGGTCCCCGCCGGAGGACAGGGCCGAGTCGATGACGAGCGGGCCGGGGGTGAATCCGGCGTCGAACGCCTCCTCCAGGCTGCCGATCCCGGGCAGCGCCACGAGGTTCACCACGGGGGCGGCGTTGTCGGCCTCAAGCACCGCCGTGATTTCGGAGACGTCGCGGCCGTGGGCCACCAGCGCCTGGCGCAGCGCCCGGACAATCCATTCGGGGTGGGAATGCACCAGGGAGGCGATCTTGACCTCATCCGTGAGCCCGGCGGTCAATTCCGCGAGCCACGCGGGCAGGTCCCGGGCCGCGACCTTGCGCAGCACGGCGTTGACCAGCGCGGACGGGCCGGCGCCGATGACGGCGCGGGCCAGGCCCACCGTCTGGTCGAGGGCCGCATGGGCCGGGACGCGCATGGCCACGAGCTGGTGGACGCCAATGCGCAGTGCGTCAAGGACGGCCGGGTCCAGCTCGGCCAGCGGGCGGTCCACGCAGCGGGCCAGGATGGCGTCGTAGGTGCCCTGGCCGCGCAGGGCGCCGTACGCAAGCTCCGTGGCAAAGCCGGCGTCGCGCCGGTCCAGGTGGTGGTTCCTGATGCGCGCCGGCAGGACCAGGTTGGCGTAGGCGTCGTCGCCGGAAACGGCCCGGAGCACTTCAAAGGCGACCAGGCGGGCGGGGTCCGCCGCGCGGGTTCGCTGGGACGGTGCCGACTCCGTGCGGTTGCGCCCGGTGCCCCGGTTGCGTTCACGTCCGGCATCGTCGCGTCGCCGGACACCGCCGGGCCGGTTGGACCGGCCCGAAGGCCCGCCTTGCTCGCTGGTCATTCAAACACCACATCTTCCTTGTTGGCCAGGCCGCGGGCCCAGTCGCCTGCCTTCATGGATTTCTTGCCGGCCGGCTGGACCATGCCCAGTTCGACGGCGTGGGAGCCTGTGCCCACCAGGACGGCCCTGGGGTCCACCCGCAGCTGCCCGGGCGCCAGCCCCCTGACATCCGGACGCACCGTGACGGGGCGGAGCTTGACGCGCTGGCCACGCAGCCGCGTCCAGGCGCCCGGCTCGGCGGTGACGCCGCGGACCCTGCGGTCGATGGCCGTCGCGGGCTCCTGCCAGTTCACGTGGCCGTCTTCCAGCGCAAGCTTCGGCGCCAGGGAGACCCCGCCCTCCTGCGGAACGGCGGTGAGGCGTCCGGCGGCCAGGCCGTCAATGGTCTGGGCCAGCAGCACCGCGCCGCTGTGCGAAAGACGCTCCAGCAGTGCCTCGCTGGTGTCGTCGGGGCGGATGGCTTCGGTCATGGTGCCGTAGACATCCCCGGTGTCCAGGCCCTTGTCGAGGAGGAAGGTGGACGCGCCGGTGAGGTCGTCGCCGTGGATCACGGCGTGCTGCACGGGGGCGGCCCCGCGCCAGGCAGGCAGCAGGGAAAAGTGCAGGTTGACCCACCCGCGCTCCGGGATGGACAGTGCGGATTCAGGCACGAGGGCGCCGTACGCCACAATGGCGGCCACCTCGGGACGGGCGGCCGCGATGGCCTCCCGCGCAGCGGCGTCGACCTTGTCCGCCTTGATGACGGGCAGGGCGAGCTCGGCGGCCCGCACTGCGACGGGCGACGGCGTGAGGACCCTTTTGCGGCCGAGCGGCGCGTCCGGGCGGGTCAGGACCGCGACAATCTCATGCCCGGCGGCCCGGAGCGCCTCGAGGGACGGCAGGGCGACGGCGGGGGTCCCGGCAAACAACACCCTCATCCGGCGGCACCGGCGCCGAACGCGGAGCCGACGGTGCGGGCACGCTTGGTAAGGGTCTGGGCCGTGACGTTGTGGTAATTGGCCGTGCGGATGGAGCGCAGGGCGGCCTTGCGGTCCTCGCCTTCGAGCCGGTCCACATAGAGCTTCCCGTCCAGGTGGTCCGTTTCATGCTGAAAACACTTCGCCAGCATGCCGGTGGCTTCCATGTCCAGCGGCTGGCCGTTCATGTCGACGCCGGTGAGCCGCACCCAGCGGTGCCGGCGGACGCGGAAGCCAAGGCCGGGGACTGACAGGCAGCCCTCGGGCTCGTCGGGGGCGAAGTCGTCGCTGGCGGCAATCACGGGGTTGATGACGTGGCCCTCGTGGCCGTCCACCGCGTAGGTGAAGATGCGCCTGCTGATGCCGACCTGCGGTGCGGCGAGCCCGGCGCCGCTGACATCGGCCATGGTCTCGGCCATGTCCTCGACCAGCTTGGCCAGCTCCGGGCCAAACTCAGTCACATCCGAGGCTGGGGTCCGCAGGACGGGGTCGCCAATGAGGCGAATGCTCAAGATGGCCATGGGTGGGACCTCACTTTGCTTCAGGTGCGTGCCGTTGCGGGCTGCGGGACAGCTCCGCCATCCAGTCTAGTTGGCCCGTCCCGGGTGCCTGCGCGCCGACGGCGGCCGGGCGCTCAGCCGGCGGGCGGGGCGATGGGCAGCAGTGGCGCCCCGGCCTGGGCCGCGTCCAGCGACGTCTGCCAGACGCGGCGCAGGGAGGCGAACTTGAACCAGTGCTGCTTGAGCACGGCCGGGTTGGCGCGCAGCGTGCGGACCTCGGTTTCACCGACGGCCACCCCGAGCAGCACGGGGTCCTGGCCGTACTTCCAGGCTTCCCAGGCGCCGGCGGACTCGTCCACGATGGACTCCTCGGCCTTCATGCCCGCCACGAGTTGCATGACCACCTTGGCGTCGAGGCTTTTCACCTGGCCGTTGCGGTCCGTGCCCTTGGTCTTGTAGTCGATGATGCACAGCTTGCCGCCGATGACGGCCACCAGGTCCAGGGTGCCTGCATAGCCAAGGGTTTCATTCCACACCGTGATTTCCGGCGCCAGCGGCTGGACCTTGTACTCGTCCCACCAGGAGTCGAAGCGGACGGCGAAATTTTCCTCGCCTTGTTCGGCCAGCTCGGCCCGCGCCTCCGGCATTTGGTGCGGACGGCCCAGGGCGCGCAGCGCCACCTGTTCGCAGTAGTGGTGGACCCGGTCCCCGCGCGACGCGGCCGCGTCGCGGTATTGTTCGGCCGCGTTTGAACTGTCCCGCACCACGGTGCGCATTTGGCCCGGGTTGCCCACTGCGGCGGCCAGGTCCGGGTGCCCCGCCACGGCCTTGGCGGCCATGTAGCCGATCCAGCCGTCCAGGCTCGCTGCCTGCTGGCCTATCACCGTGGTGATGGAGGGGACCTTGGGCGGGTCCGTGAGGGAGCGGGCGTACATGCGCCCCAGGTCGGTGGTGTGTGCCAATGCTGGTGCCGTCATGGTTCCACTATTTCACTACCCGCCGACACTCTGCGGGCCGGCAGCGTCCGGCTGTGGATAACACCCGCTGTGGATAACACCCGGGGCGTGGCACGGAAAAGCCCCGCTCCCCTGCGTTGACGGCAGGCCGGCGGGGCTGTACTTCCTGGTGGGCGATACTGGGTTCGAACCAGTGACCTCTTCGGTGTGAACGAAGCGCGCTACCACTGCGCCAATCGCCCAAAGTTGTCCGTTTGGATGCTTTCGGATCCTGCGGCATTCCCTGGTGCGTTCAAAAGAATAGCCCAAATTTCCCAGGTCTGCATAATCGGGCCAAAACTGCGCGCGCCCTGGGGCGGACCGCGCCGCGGGACGCCAGAACCGGGAGCGGCCACACTGTCCGATGGTCCGGGGCCGGGGCCGCAAGCCCCTCCCCCAGGGCCGCCAAACGCCCTCGAATCACAGCCCTGTAATTCAGGTCGACGGTCCAACTTCCGCGCCGTTGCTGCGATCCGCTGCCACAGCCCCGCCGGGGCGCGGGTGGGCGCCCCGTTCGATTTGGCGTTTGGGAAATAGCTCGGGTACAGTTTTCATCGCAGCAACACGGAACACCGGGGCGGAAACGCGTCGGGCTGGGAAATGATGCTTCTGCGGTTGTAGCTCAGCTGGTAGAGCACCACCTTGCCAAGGTGGATGTCGCGAGTTCGAATCTCGTCAACCGCTCGCAGGACACCGTTCAGCACTCACGGTGGGGTGGCCGAGAGGCGAGGCAACGGCCTGCAAAGCCGTGTACACGGGTTCGAATCCCGTTCCCACCTCCATTTTAGGCTGAACCAAGGTATGTCACGGCACTGTTGATCTGAACAGTGCCGGTGGGATGCATTGGGCGATTGGCGCAGCGGTAGCGCGCTTCCCTGACACGGAAGAGGTCACTGGTTCGATCCCAGTATCGCCCACGGATGAACCGGAAAGTTCATTCTGCTGGTGAAAGTCGGCTAAAGTAGTGCAGCAACATGATGCGGTTGTAGCTCAGCTGGTAGAGCACCACCTTGCCAAGGTGGATGTCGCGAGTTCGAATCTCGTCAACCGCTCGGATGTAACGGAAGGAACTGCCGGAGTCCTCGGATTCCGGCAGTTTTTCCGATCCACCACCCCTTGGGGCGATTGGCGCAGCGGTAGCGCGCTTCCCTGACACGGAAGAGGTCACTGGTTCGATCCCAGTATCGCCCACCATCCAGACGTACGACGGCGACGCAAGCCTTGCGTCGCCGTCGTGCGTTAAGCGGCGTACGTTTAAGCTAGTGGGCCAGCTTCAGCCCCACAATGCAGCCGACCAGGCCCCCCAGGAGCAGCACCTTCAGCAGGGACACGGCCTCCGTGCCGGTGGCCATGGCGTAGGCGACGGTCAGGGCCGCGCCGATGCCCACCCACACAGCGTAGGACGTGCCGACAGGCAGCGTCCGCATGGCCCAGGCAAGGCCACCCATGCTGGCCCCGAGGGCCGCCACGAAGACGATGCTGGGCAGCAGTTTGCTCAAGCCCTCGCTCTTGCCCAGGGCAGTGGCCCATACGGCCTCAAGGACTCCGGAGACAATCAAGACAAGCCACGCCATGGGAATTCCTCCACCACGCCGTCTTGTCGCTGGCCGGGTACGGCGCACCTCGTCCGGGTGCCTGCTGGCTCCTGCCATCTTGGCACACCCGGCGGTGCCGGGGGGAATCGCCCCGGGCGCACCAGACTTAGCTCGCCGGCGCGTCCGGTGTCCCGGCTGCGGGCACTGTGAGGGCATTCCGCGCCGCTTCCGTGGCCGAGGTCATGTCCAGCAGGAAGCGCGTCACGAGCTCAATCTCCGGGGCCGTGTACTTCTCCGCGGCGCCTCGCAGCTGCTGCGCCAGCGGCGTGAACAAAGCGCGCCCGACGTCCCGCGCATGGTTCGTCATGGCCAGCTCGACCTGCCGCCGGTCGGACTGGCTGCGCCGGCGGTTCACGTGGCCCGAGCGTTCCAGCCTGTCCACGAGGGCCGTGGTGGCCGGGGAGCTCAGGTTCAGGGCCTCCCCCAGTCTTCCCGGGGTCAGCGGGCGCTCCGGGGTGCTGGGGCGGATGAGGAACCCCAGGGCATTCAAGTCCGTGCGGTGCAGTCCGTGCAATGCGGCGGTCCGTTCCACATAGCGGTCTGATTCATATGTGAACCCGCGCATGGCAGCCATGAGTTCTCCTGTGGGGTCATGTGGTTCCATGGGACCCATCTTCCGCCATTCTCGGCTCAAAGGCATCATTTTTCTCTTCATCTTCAAATATCTTGATTATGGAAGTACTATGTCGACCATGGATCTTCGCAACCGTTCACCCAGGAAGTGGCTGCGGCTGACGCTGCCGGCAGTGCTGATCGTCATCTGGCTGTTGATAGCCGGCGTGGGCGGGCCCACCTTTGGCAAGATCTCCGACGTCTCCACCAACGACCAGGCCTCCTTCCTGCCCGCCAGCGCCGAATCGACCGCCGTCCAGGACTGGCAGAGGCGCTTCGTGGACAGCAGCACGATCCCGGCCGTGGTGCTCGTCACCTCCGGGACGGAGTTCAGCCCGGCGCAGCTGGCACGGCTGGCGGCCCTGCCGGACAAGCTGGGCGCCGTGCCCGGCGTCCGGACGGCCTCGGGCGGGGCGGCTGCCGGGATTGCCGGCCCCATCCCGTCGCGGGACAAGCTCGCGGTGGAGTTCATCGTTCCCGTCGCCGACGCCGGTGAACTGAAGACCGTGGTCGACGGGCTCCGCGCGGTCCTGGCGGCGCAGGTGACGGAGGGCATGAGCTACTACGTCACGGGGCCGGCCGGGCTCACCGCGGACCTTATCGGGGCCTTTGCCGGGATCGACGGCGTGCTGCTGCTGGTGGCGCTGCTGGCCGTCTTTGTGATCCTGCTGGTCGTCTACCGCTCCGTGGTCCTGCCGGTCCTGGTGCTCTTCACCTCCGTCGTGGCCCTCTGCGCGGCGATCCTGGTGGTGTACGCCCTGGCCAGCGCGGACGTGATCAAGCTGAGCGGGCAAAGCCAGGGCATCCTGTCCATTCTGGTCATCGGCGCCGCGACCGACTATTCGCTGCTGCTGGTGGCGCGCTTCCGGGAAGGCCTGCACGAGGTGGAGTCATCCTGGACCGCCATGGGACGGGCCCTCCGCAGCGCCTGGGAACCGATCACCGCCTCCGGCACCACCGTGATCCTGGCCCTGCTGTGCCTGTTGGTCTCCGACTTGAATTCCAACCGCAGCCTGGGGCCCATCGCCGCCATCGGCATCTTCTTTTCCCTGCTGGCCGCGCTCACCTGCCTCCCGGCCCTGCTGGCGCTCTTTGGCCGCGCGGCCTTTTGGCCGTTCCGGCCCAAGGTTGGACCCGGGCACTCCCACAAGCACGCCGCGGACGGCACGGCCGCCCCGGCCCCGTCCAAGGGCGACGACGTGGCGCGCGGCCTCGCCGGCATTGGCGGGCTGTGGCGCCTTGTGGGCCTGCTGGTGGCCCGCCGGCCGAACCTGACCTGGGTGATCACCCTGGGCGTGCTTGTCCTGGCCAGCAGCGGCGTACTGCAGCTCCAGGCGCACGGGGTGTCCCAGACCCAGGTCATCCTGGGCCCGAGCAACGCCGTGGACGGCCAGGCGGCGCTGGCACGGCACTTCGACGCCGGCAGCGGCAGCCCCGTGGTGATCGTCGCCGACGCGGACAAGCAGCGCGAGGTCCTCGCCGCCGTCGAACGCGTGGCCGGGGTCGCGGGCGCGGCCGTCCAGACCGAAGGAGGGCGGCCCGGCACCGGAGCACCCGCCGTGGTCAGGGACGGGCGCGTGCTGATCAATGCCACCCTGGCGGACCAGGCCGATTCCGACCGCGCCGAACAGGTGGTGGCCAACCTCCGGTCCGGGCTGCCCAAGGTCGACCCGGGTGTGCTGGTGGGCGGCGTCACGGCCATCGCCCTGGACACCAACACGACGGCGCAAAACGACCTGGTGAAAATCGTTCCCCTGGTCCTGGCGGTCATCCTGCTGGTGCTCATGGCGCTGCTGCGCTCCCTTGTGGCGCCGCTGGTCCTGATCGGTTCCGTGATCGTCTCCTACACGGCGACCATGGGCGTGTCCGCGCTGGTGTTCAACCACGTCTTTGGCTTTCCCGGCGCCGACGCGACGGTTCCGCTCTTTGGCTTTGTGTTCCTGGTGGCCCTCGGCGTCGACTACAACATCTTCCTCATGACCCGGGTCCGCGAGGAGTCCCAGCTCATGGGAACCCGCGCCGGGGTCCTGCGCGGGCTCGGCAAGACCGGCGGGGTCATCACGTCGGCCGGCGTGGTGCTGGCCGCCACGTTCGCCGCCTTGGGCGTCATACCCCTGCTGTTCCTGGCGCAGCTGGCGTTCATCGTCGCCTTCGGCGTGCTGCTGGACACCGTCATTGTCCGGTCGCTGCTGGTCCCGGCGCTGTCCTACGCCATCGGCAGGCGCATGTGGTGGCCGTCGCGGGCCGGGCGCGGGCCCGGCCCGGCACCCGCCCGCGCCGACGGCGCCCCGCAACTTCACGCCCGGCAGAGCCCCCGGGGATGAGCTGTTGACATCCCCGCCGCACCCACTAGCCTGATTGGAGGTTGGGGCGCGAATGGCCCCAGGAGCGAAGGGAGGTGCCCATTGTCTATTTTTGACGATATCAAGGGCAGGGCCGAGGGGCTGTTGCGGGGACACGAAGTTCAGGTCAAGGACGGCATCCAGAAGGCTGGCGATTTCATCGACAGCAAGACCGGTGAGAAGTTCAAGGACCAGATCGACGGCGTCCAGCAGGCGGCTTCGGATTTTGTGGACAGGCCCAAGGCCTGATTCCGCTCCTTCGCCCCTGACATGGCGTCAAGGCAGGCGCCGGTCCCGTCGAGAGACGGCACCGGCGCCTTGCGCGTTTAAATCCGGTCCGGCGGGCGGCGGCTACGCGCCGCGGCCGGCGGGCTGCGGCTCGGACACCGCCGGGCCGGGAATGGCCTCCGCGGAAGGCGCCCCCTGCGCCTCGCGGGCCAGGGCCATCAGCCGGGACACTGCGCGGAAATACTTCTTTTGGTAGCCTCCGGCCATCATCTCGGGGGTGAAGAGTGCGTCCAGGGGGGCGCCGCTGCCCAGGATCGGCACGTCCTTGTCATACAGGCGGTCGGCCAGCACCACAAAGCGGAGGGCAACCGACTGCTCGGTGATGGTGTGCACGTTGCGCCAGACGACGGCGTCGATCCCGTCAAGGAGCTGCCGGTACCGGGACGGGTGAACGCCGGCCAGGTGGTCCACCAGGGTGCCGAAATCGTCCACGGCCACCGTCTTGTCCTCAAACTCCCGGCGCATGGTGGCGTCAAGGTCGCTGTTGAGCAGCGGCTCGGGCGGGGTGGGCAGGCCGCGGTGGCGGAAGTCCTCGCCATCGATGTGCAGGATCTCGAACTGGTCCGCCAGCACCTGGATCTCCCGCTGGAAGTCGACCGCCGCGAACCGACCGTCGCCCAGGGCGCCCGGCAGGGTGTTGGACGTGGCCGCCAGCTTGACGCCGGCGTCGGCCAGTTCCCGCATGAGCCGGGACATCAGCACGGTGTCGCCGGGATCGTCCAGTTCAAACTCGTCGATGCACACCAGCTTGTAGCTGCTCAGCGCCTCCACCGTCTTTCGAAAGGACAGGGCCCCCACCAGGTTGGTGTACTCGACAAAGGTGCCGATGGCCTTGGGGCCCTCCACCTGGTGCCACAGCGAGGACAGCAGGTGGGTCTTTCCGACGCCAAAACCGCCGTCAAGGTAGATGCCGGCCCGGGAACCGGGCTTCCTGGTCCCGTCGCCAAAGAGCTTGCCGCCGAATAACCGCCGCAGGCCTCCCGCCGGTTTCGAGGCAACCTGGCTGCCGAAGTCTTCCAGCACCCGCACGGCCTCGGCCTGAGACGGCTGGGCCGGGTCCGGGCGGTAGCTGGCGAAGGAAACCTCGCCAAAGCGTGGCGAGGGGACGAATCCCTTCAGCAGTTCCTCCACCGACACCGCCGGCCGGCGGGTGGAAAGTTGCTCAACGTGTACCAAGGACTGATCCGTTCATCGAAAGGAATTTTCGTGCGTGCTTCACGGCGCCGCAGGGGCCCCTCCAAGAATACCCACTTAGATGTTGCGCCACGTTAACGCGAGGGAGTAATCCCGGCCCGGCCGTGGTTACTGTAAGGGAGAGGACAGGCCGCCGCGTGTGCAAGCTGCGGCCGGCAAATCCCGCCTTCGCCCCACGGACTGTGCCGGACGTTCCCGGTGCCGCCTGGTGCGAGCCGTCCATGAAAGGGGCACCATGCCTGTTGCAGTTGATACAAATAAGAAGTTCGCGTCCTATGCGCACCCGGAGCGGCTGGTTTCCACCGATTGGCTGGCCGAGGCCCTTGCCAGCGGTGCCACGAAGGACGGCCGCCTGGTGGTTGTCGAATCCGACGAGGACGTCCTGCTGTACGAGACCGGCCACATTCCCGGTTCGGTCAAGATTGACTGGCACACCGACCTGAACGACGACGTTACCCGCGATTACATCGACGGCGCCGCGTTCGCCGCGCTTGCCGCCGCCAAGGGCATCTCCCGCGACACGACCGTGGTGGTGTACGGCGACAAGTCCAACTGGTGGGCCGCGTACGCCCTGTGGGTCTTCACCCTGTTCGGCCATGAGGATGTCCGGCTGCTCGACGGCGGCCGGGACAAGTGGATTGCCGAAGGCCGCGAGCTGACCACTGACGCCACGGAGGTCACCCCCGCCGCCGGCTACCCCGTGGTGGAGCGCAACGACGCCCCCATCCGCGCCTACAAGGAAGATGTCCTGGCCCACCTGGGCAAGCCGCTGATCGACGTCCGCTCCCCCGAGGAGTACTCGGGCGAGCGCACCCACATGCCCGCCTACCCGCAGGAGGGAACGCTGCGCGGCGGCCACATCCCCACCGCGGCGTCCATCCCGTGGGGCCGTGCCGCGGACACCGACGGCACGTACCGCAGCCGCGAAGAGCTCGAAGCCCTGTACCTGGGCGAGGCCGGGCTGAAGGCAGGCGACGACGTGGTGGCCTACTGCCGCATCGGTGAGCGTTCCAGCCACACCTGGTTCGCGCTGAAGTACCTGCTGGGCTTCGACACCGTCCGCAACTACGACGGCTCCTGGACCGAGTGGGGCAACAGCGTCCGCGTCCCGATCGCCAAGGGAACCGAGCGCGGCGAACTGCCCTCGTCAAACTAGCTCCTGTCGCAGTTGCTCCCTTCCCCGAAAAGAAACGTACGCTTTAGTTGATGACTACTTTTCAAGCACTTCCGCCGGCGCTGGCCGAGATCGTGAAAGATTTCCAGGAACTGGAGGAGCGCGACCGTCTCACGCTCCTCCTGGAATTCTCCCGGTCCCTGCCGGCCCTGCCGGAACGTTTAACGTCCCACCCCGAGCTGCTCGAGCAGGTGGTGGAATGCCAGTCGCCGCTGTTCCTGACGGTCGAGGCGGAAAAAACCGACCACGGCGACGTGGTCCGGCTGTTCTTCCAGGCCCCGCCGGAGGCGCCCACGACGCGCGGATTTGCTTCGGTCCTCCACGAGGGACTGGACGGGCTGACAGCGGAGGAGATCCTGGCGGTGCCGGACGACATGCCGGAACAGCTCGGCCTTACGCGCGCCATTTCCCCCCTGCGCATGCGCGGCATGTCCGCCATGCTGGGCCGGGTCAAGCGCAAGATTGCCGGCGGACTCCGCCCGGCAGCCTAGGGCGGCAGTTTGGCATTGCAGCCGGCGTTGAACGGGCGGCAGATGCGGGTGTCCGGGTTGCCGTGACGTTGAAATGGCAGCAGCTGCGGATGTTCGCCCGCAGCTGCTGCCTTTTCATTGCCTGGCGGGCCCCACCGGGCCGCCCCGGAAGTTCGCGTCCCGTCGCCACAACACTCGCGGCAGCAGTGGGCAGCCCGCTGCAATAATGGGCCCATGGGAAAGAAAAAGCGTGCCGACACCGCGCCGGCGACAAGCGCCAGCACCCCCGCAACGGTCGCGCTGGCCGCGGCCGGGGTGCCTTTCACTGGCCACGCCTATAGGCATGATCCCGCAGCAGCCAGCTATGGCATGGAGGCGGCCGATGTCCTCGGCGTCGCACCGGAAAGGGTCTTCAAGACCCTCATGGCGGACGTCGACGGGACGCTCACCGTGGCGGTGGTCCCCGTCAACGGCTCGCTCGACCTCAAGGCCCTCGCCCATGCCGTGGGCCGAAAGAAGGCCGCCATGGCCGACCCCGCCGTGGCCCAGCGCCGCACGGGCTACGTCCTGGGCGGCATCTCCCCCCTGGGCCAGCGCCAGCACTCCCCCACCGTCCTGGACGAATCGGCGCTCCAATTTGAGACCATCTACGTCTCCGGCGGCAGGCGCGGCTTCGACGTGGAACTCGCCCCCGCCGACCTCATCGCGCTGACCCGGGCAGCCACGGCCCCCCTCGGCCATCCGGCGCAGCGGGCCGGCACCTAGTCGCGGGGCAGGGTGTAGCGGGGCAGGGTGTAGCGGGCCAGCCGGGGGCGCAGCCACCCTTCGACCGCGTTGTCCCAGCGCTCCGGGTCAACGTTCCATTCCTTGGTGTGCCGGGCCTTGCTGAAGGGCTCGAACGTGACCATTTCCGGGTTGCGCCGGGCGAGCTCCGAGGTGGGCTCGTAGGGCACAAAGTCGTCGTCGACACTGTGCAGGACGAGGGTGGGGGTGCGCAGTTCGACGGCGCGGGAGACCCAGTCCATGCTCTTGAGGTCCACGGGCGCGGCCAGTCCCGTGATGCGCCGCCCCACCGGGTGGCTGAGCATGAGCTGGCTGTAGCGCCCCACGTAGTCGGGGATCCGGTTGAGCTGCGCCTGGTGGGCCAGGACGTTGACCCAGTTGATGACGGGGGCGTCCAGGACCATGGCCAGGATGTGCCGGCGGTTGCGGGCGAGGTCGGCGGCCTGCAGGCTGATGGACCCTCCCATGGAGTAGCCGAACAGCACCACGTCCTTGGCGCCATGGGCCACGGCATAGTCGATGGCCGCCTCCACGTCCCGCCACTCGGTGACCCCCAGCCCATACCGGCGGTCGGGCGCGTAGGGGGCGTCGCCGTCGTTCCGGTAGGAGATGAGCAGGGCGTTCATGCCCAGCAGATGGGCGGCGGGGACGGCCCGCAGGCCCTCGCTGCGGGTGGCGCCGCGGCCGTGGACCATGATGGCCCAGGTGGCCAGGGCGTTGGGCGCACGCATCAGCCAGGCGGGGGCGGGGCCGACGGGCAGCTCGATGGTGACGTCCTCGGCGTCCAGGCCCAGTTCCTGCGGGTGGGCGTAGACGCTGCCGGACCACCAGCCGCGCGTGGCGGTGCGCAGGTCCCCGCCCACCACCTCCAGCACCTCCCGGGTGATGCTGCCTTCGCGCGGGACGTACGCGATGATCCGCCCCACCACGGCATGGGCGCGCCCCCCGTCAAAATAAATGGCGTAGCGGCCTTCGACAGTCGTGTCGGGCGTGGCGTCGAGCACCACCTGCAGCTCGGGCCCGTTGGGAATCACGGCCAGGATGGAGACGTCGTCCGCGCGCGACTTTTCAGGGGTGACCACCCTGCGGGCAAAGTAGGCGGCCAGCGCCGAGGTGGCCGTCACGACGGAGAAGGCTGCCGCCCCGGCCGCCCCGGCACCGAGAATGCCCCACTTGACCCAATGCCCGGGCTGCTGCGCAGAAGTTGCCATGCCCCCATTCTGCCCACGTGCCGGCGGGAGCGTCGAGCGGCGCACCGGCCCGGGCCGAACAAACACCCGCAACATTTTGGCCACAGGCGCCGTTTTGGCCCGCCATCCGCCCTAAGCTGGTGCCATGAGCGACGTGATCATTATCCTGACGGAAGAACCCCTCGGTCCCGGCGATGCCGCCAACATCACCGAGCTGTACAGCCCGGGCGACGACGTCGAGCTGCTGCTGCTCGTCCCGGCCGACACCAGGCGGCATTTGCTGGTGGACGTCATTGACCAGCTGACCATGCTGGACGTGCCCGCCGCCCTGCGCGAGTTCCGCGAAAAGCCGGACGCGGCAACCGTGCGCGCCACCGCGGAGGAGACGCTGCAGGCGTCGCTGGCCGTACTGCTGGCATCGGGGGCCAAGGCCACCGGCCGTGTTGCCGAGGGCGACGCCGTCTCCTCCCTGGTCGCCCAGGTCACCGACTCCGGCGCCCGGCAGGCAGTGGTGGTCACCCGCCCGCATGCCGTGGCCGACACCTTCCGGCAGGACTGGGCGCACCAGGCCCAGCGCAAGCTGGGACTGCCCGTGCTGCACCTGTACGCCGGCTCGGGATTTATTGGCGACTCGTAGGTGTTGAGGATTACATGAGCGATTTTGTTGCACCGACAGTTGTGAAGACCGACGAAGAGTGGAAGCGGGAGCTGAGTCCAGAGGAGTACGCCGTGCTGCGCCAGGCCGGGACGGAACGGCCGTACACGGGCGAGTACTGGGATTCCACGGAGGAGGGCGTGTACGCGTGCCGCGCCTGCGGTGCGGAACTGTTCACGTCCCGGGAGAAGTTTTCCTCGCACTGCGGCTGGCCGTCCTTCTTTGCCCCCCTGGCCGACGGAACCGTGCGTTACCTGCACGACAACTCCTTGGGCATGGAGCGCATTGAAGTCCGCTGCGCCGCCTGCGACTCCCACCTTGGCCACCTGTTCAAGGGCGAGGGCTACGACACCCCCACCGACGAACGCTTCTGCATCAACTCGGTCTCGCTGAAGCTAAGGCAGGCCGGGGCCTAGCAGGCGCCACTGCGGCGCGGACGAGCATATGCAACGCTTGGGCCGCGCCGCTTTTTCATGCCCTCGAGCATGACTGTTTCTAATGCTTAGGAATATCAAACATAAGATTTCCTGTTCCATTGATAGTCTCGGAAAATTGCCGCAGGCGGCAGACCACACCTCAGGAAAGGATGACTCACCATGAGCATCACCGCGGAAGCACGGGACACCGCCCCCGGAACCAACCACCAGGGTCTGGCCACCGACCCCTCGTGGCTTGCCCTCAAGCAGGCCGCCACGAGCCTGCAGGGACTCCAGGCCAAGGACGGCTCGGTTCCCGACCCGGACGTCCGTGCCCGCGCCCAGAAGCTTGTCGAGACCATCACCGGCTCCATCCAGGCCCTGGCGCCGCATTTCCCCCACGACGCCGACTACCTGCGCCTTGCGGTGGAGGACTTCAACAAGTGGGTGGCGGCAGGCCTGGGCGTGCCCGACTTCCTGGACTCCCTGCTCGCGTTCAAGCCGCAGGAGCACCGGGTGGACGGCCTGGGCCACCTGGTGGTATTCCCCATGTACACCCAGAACGGGTCCACCTCCCGCTTCGTGGAGGCCGTCCTGGTGGAGGTCATCTGGCCCGAGTTCATCGGCGAACTGGAAGCCGGCAGCTACTCCAACAAGCTCTTTGTCCCGCTGCGCTTCATCGACTTCACCCCCGGCTACGACAGCAACTCGGCCGTGCTGTTCCCGGAAAGCGTGGCCGTCCGCGAAACCCCCACCTTCACCTGGGGGGCCATCTTCCAGGACCGCGAGGCCGCGCGCTTCCGCCGCGTGGTCCGGGAGGCCGCCTCCGTGACCCGGCTGGATTTGCCGGCGGACGCCGTCGAACTTTTGGACAGCCAGGCGCTCACGCAGGAAACGTTCGTCATGTGGGACCTGATCCACGACCGCACGCACATGCGCGGGGACCTGCCCTTTGATCCGTTCATGATCAAGCAGCGCATGCCCTACTTCCTCTACTCCCTCGAGGAACTGAGATGCGACCTGACCGCGTACCGCGAATCCGTGGCCGTGGAAGGCGACGAGAACGCCTCCCCCGAGGCCCGCCGGCACGCGAAGCTGGTCCAGTACGCCGTGATCTTTGACAGGATCTTCCGCTTCGCCATCACCGGCAGCCGGGTCCGCAATTACGACGGGCTCGGCGGGCAGCTGCTCTTCGCCTGGCTCCACCAGCACCACGTGCTGCACTGGACGGACACCAAGCTCACCATCGACTGGGCCGAGGTGCCCGACGTCGTGATCGCCCTGGGCCACGCGATCGAGGAGCTGTACTGGCGCTCGATCGACCGGCCCAAGCTGGCCCACTGGTTGGCCGCCTACGAGCTGGTCTCCGGCACGCTGACCCCGAACCCGGCCTCCATCTGGGCCAAGGGCCCCGACGCGCTGCCGCTGACGGCCCCGCTGCGCGAGGTCACCGACCAGGTCATGGATGACGAATTCCCGCTTTCCATGTTCTACGAGGCCCTCGCCAAGAAAATGCGCGGCGTCATTGAATCGACCTCCGGCATCACCGGCGCCAGCGAAGCGTAGGTGGGTACTGTTGTAGGCATGAGCGAATCTCCCCTTGTGCTGGTGGCCGGCGGCAGCAGCGCCGCCGGCATCGCGGTTGCCTCCGCGCTGGTGTCCGCCGGTTTCCGTGTCCTCACGGTGGGGTCCGACGCCGGACGCATCGGGGCGGCGGCCGCCCTGACCGGCGGCGCCGTCCCCCTCGTGTGCGACCTCGCGGACCCGGAGGCCGTCGCCGCCATGGGGGACAGTATCCACCGCGAGCATGGCCCCGTCGGAGGCCTGGTCCACCTGGTGGGCGGCTGGCGCGGCGGCAAGGGCCTGGCCGCGCAAAGCGACGCCGACTGGGACTTCCTGCACCGCTCAGTGCTCACCACCCTGCGCAACACCACGCGCGCGTTTTACGACGAGATTGCGGCCTCCGGCTCCGGCCGCATCGCGATCGTCTCCTCCACCTCCGTCACGGCACCCACCCCCGGCAACGCCAACTACGCAGCCGTCAAGGCGGCCGCGGAAACCTGGGTCCGGGCATTGGCCGCGGGGTTCGCCCAGGACGCCAGTCCCGGGCCGGCCGCCGTCGTGCTGGTGGTGAAGGCCCTGGTGGACGACGCCATGCGGGCCGCCTCCCCCGAACGGAAATTTCCCGGTTTCACCGACGTTGCCGTCCTGGGGCAGACTGTGGTGGGGCTCTTTTCCACTCCCGCGGTGCAGCTCAACGGCCACCGCATCGAACTCAACTAGAAGGCTTGCAGTGACCACTGACACCGTTTCCACCCGCGCACGGCTCCACGACCCGGCTGTCCGCAGCTTTGCCTCCGACAACTACTCGGGCGTGCACCCGGAAGTGCTGGCCGCGCTGGCCGCCGCCAACGAGGGCCACCAGGTGTCCTACGGCGAGGACGTCTACACCGCGCGGCTGCAGGAAAAGCTGGTGGAGCTGTTCGGCAGGCCGGTGGAGGTGTTCCCCGTCTTCAACGGCACGGGCGCGAACGTCACCGCCCTCCAGTCACTGCTGCCGCGTTGGGGGGCCGTGGTGTGTGCGCAGACGGCCCACATCAACTGCGACGAAAACGGGGCGCCGGAGCGGGTGGGCGGCATGAAGCTGCTGGCCGTTCCCGCCCCGGACGGCAAGCTGACGCCGGAGCTGATCGACAGGGAGGCCTGGGGCTTCGGCGACGAACACCGCGCCCAGCCGCTGGCGGTCTCCATCACCCAGACCACCGAACTGGGCACCTGCTACACGCCGGCGGAGGTCAAGGCCATCTGCGACCACGCCCACTCGCTGGGCATGAAGGTCCACATGGACGGCGCCCGGCTGGCCAATGCCGCGGCCTTCCTGGACGTGCCCGTGCGCGAATTCACCGCGGACGCCGGTGTGGACATCCTCTCCTTTGGCGGCACGAAGAACGGCATCATGTTTGGCGAGGCCGTGGTGGCCCTGAACCCGGAGGCCGCGGACGGGCTGATCTACCTGCGCAAGATGAACATGCAGCTGGCCTCCAAGATGCGCTTCATTTCCGCGCAGCTGCTGGCCCTGCTGGAGGACGGCCTGTGGCTGAAGTCCGCCGGGCATGCCAACGCCATGGCAGCGAGGCTGCGTGCCGCCGTCGACGCGATCCCCGGCGTGCAGCCCACCCAGGCCACCGAGTCCAACGGCATCTTCGCCGTGCTGCCGCCCGGCGTGGCGGACCGCCTGCGCAGAAGGTTCCGCTTCTATGACTGGAATGAGGCCGCCCGCGAGGTGCGCTGGATGTGCTCCTTCGACACGACCGAGGAAGACATTGACAGCTTTGTGGCCGCCATCCGCGAAGAGGTTGGCGCCTAGGCGCAGGCGCCCCGGCGGCGCGCCTTCACCGATTGGGGGCGGGAACGCCATAGCCTGCCAAGGTGAGCGCACAACCGCAGCTTCCGGCCGAATTCCAGGCAGCCCTGGCCTCGCTGCGTGCCGCCCGCAACCGCCCCGAGCTCAAGCTCGCGGAAATCCCCGCACCGTCCCGGCTTGCACCCTACGGTGTGGCCCTCGGGGCCGAAGTCATGGCCGACGGCGAGGAAGCCGCCACCGGACGGTTCATCCTGCTGCACGACCCCAACGGTTCCTCGCTGTGGGAGGGCACCTTCCGGATCGTCACCTACATCCGGGCCGAGCTGGAACCGGACATCGGCAACGATGCCCTGCTGGGGAATGTCGCCTGGGCCTGGCTGGTTGAGGCCCTGGACGACCACGGGGCCGCATACCGTGCCGCCGGCGGCACGGCCACCCGGATCCTGTCCGAAAGCTACGGCACCCTGGCCGCACGCCCGGACGCCATCGACATTGAACTGCGGGCGTCCTGGACGCCCTGCGGCCCCGCCGTCCGGGCCCACCTGGAAGCCTGGTCCACCATGGTGTGCACGTTTGCCGGCCTGCCTCCCGTGCCCGACGGCGTGACCCTGCTGCGCCAGCGGCGCCGGCGCTGACGGCCGGCAGCCGCCCGCCGGCCCGCCAGTGCCGGAGCCGTTCGCTAGACTGGAGTCATCATGAGTGAACCTGCCACCTCAGCACACAGCCGCGTCCGGATCAAAAAGTCCACCGAGTTGAACAATCCCGGACACGCCCAACCGGCCGCCGCCTCCAGCGCACGGTCCTCTGCCGCCGGCACCTCCTCCACGGGCGGGCCGCCCGCCGCTGCCCAGCAGCAGTCCACCGACGTGGCCGAGGCGCCGCTGACCTCCGTGGTCATCGACGGCGTGCGGGTGGAGCTTGGGGACCTGCCGGACCTGGTGGAGCTGGACATGCCGCGCGAAGGCGTCCCCGAAGTCATTTCCACCCTGCCCGCGCTCAAGCGCTGCGCCGCCGCCCTTGCCGCGGGCCAGGGCCCGGCCGCGGTGGACACCGAGCGGGCCTCCGGCTTCCGCTATGGCCAGCGTGCCTTCCTGGTCCAGATCCGCCGCGACGGCGCAGGCACCTGGCTGATCGACCCCGAGGCCTTCGACGACCTGAAGATCATCGACGAGGCCCTGCGCGGCGTGGAATGGATCCTGCACGCGGCCAGCCAGGACCTGCCCTGCCTGGCGGACGCCGGCATGTGGCCGGACAAGCTCTTCGACACGGAGCTCGCCGCCCGCATCGCCGGCCTGCCGCGCGTGGGGCTCGGCGCCGTCGTCGAATCCCTGCTGGGCTACCACCTGGCCAAGGAGCACTCCGCCGCGGACTGGTCGCGCCGCCCCCTCCCCGAGCCCTGGCTGCGCTACGCCGCCCTCGATGTGGAGGTGCTGGCCGAGCTGGAGGAAGAGCTGGTGGCCAGGCTGGAGGCCGACGGCAAGCTCGACTACGCGGCCCAGGAATTCCAGCACCTCATCGACGCCGGCGTGCCGGCCCCGCGCGTGGACCCGTGGCGGCGCACCTCGGGCTCCCACGCCATCCGCAACCGGGTCCAGCTCGCGGCCGTCCGGGAACTGTGGAACACCCGGGACCGGCTGGCCGAGCACCGCGACATCGCCCCGAGCAGGCTGATCCCCGACTCCGCAATCATTGCCGCCGCCAAGGCGATGCCCACCACCGTCCCGGCGCTGCTGGAGCTTGCCGGCTTCCACGGCCGCGCCGCCAAGCGCGACGCGCCGAAGTGGCTGCATGCCCTGCACGCAGCCAAGGCCAGCACGGACCTGCCGCCGCTGCAGGTCCCCACCAATGCGCCGCCGCCCCCGCGCGTGTGGGCCGAACGCGACGCCGCCGCGGCTGAGCGCTTGGCCACTGCCCGGCCCCGACTGAACAGCCTCGCGGAGCAGCTGAACATTCCCGCCGAAAACCTGCTCACCCCGGACCACCTGCGCCGCATTTGCTGGCGGCCGCCGTCGCCCGCCACGGAAGCCTCAGTCGGAGCAGCCCTGGCCGGACTGGGTGCCCGCCCCTGGCAGGTGGAGAAGACCGCGCCGCTGTTGGCCGAGGCCCTGGCCCACCCCGAGTCCCTGGCGCCCGGGCAACACAAGAACATCGGTAACGGCGACAGCAAACCCGCTGCTGTCCAACTGTGACGCACTTGTTGCTGATTCCGGCCCCCTTTTCAACAACAACTGCGTCTCAGTTTCCGGTTTCCCCTGATGTCGTGACTGCAACTTGTTGAGCTCTTTAGTTACTGGCAAGTAACATGAGGTGTGACACAGCCGCCCGCTTCCTTGGCGTGGCGCGCGTCACATTCATGTCTTTCGCACTGAGGAGCTACAGGTGAGCCAAAATCGGCAGATCAGGGACGTTGTCTTCGTCGACGGCGTCCGCACCCCTTTTGGACGGGCAGGGGACAAGGGCATCTACGCCTCCACGCGCGCCGACGACCTGGTGGTCAAGTGCATCCGCGAACTCATGCGCCTCAACCCGCGGCTCCCCGCCGGACGCATCGACGAGGTGGCCATCGCCGCCACGACGCAGACCGGCGATCAGGGCCTGACCATCGGCCGCACCGCCGCGCTGCTGGCCGGCCTGCCGGCGTCGGTCCCCGGCTTCGCCATTGACCGCATGTGCGCCGGCGCCATGACCGCCGTGACCACCACGGCCTCCGGCATCGGCTTCGGCTCATACGACGTGGTCCTGGCCGGCGGCGTGGAGCACATGGGACACCACCCCATGGGGGCCGGGGCCGATCCCAACCCGCGCTTCATGAGCGAGCGGATCGTGGACCCCGCCGCCCTGAACATGGGCAACACGGCAGAGAACCTGCATGACCGCTTCCCCGCCATCACCAAGGACCGCACGGACGCGTACGCCGTGGCCAGCCAGGCCAAGTTCGCCGCAGCCAGCGCGAACGGCCGGATCCAGCCGGACCTGGTGCCCGTCGCCACGATGAAGCCCGGCCAGGGCTGGACCGTCAACACCGTGGACGAACCACCGCGGCCCGGGACCACCCTGAAGGACCTCGCAGGGCTGAGCACCCCGTTCCGCGCCCACGGCCGGGTCACGGCCGGCAACGCCGCAGGCCTCAACGACGGCGCCACGGTGGCCCTCCTTGCCTCCTCCGACGCCGCCGCGGAACTCGGCCTGCCGGTCAAGATGCGCCTGGTGCAGTTCGCATACGCCGGCGTCGATCCTGAGGTTATGGGGATCGGCCCGGTCCCCGCCACCGAAAAGGCGCTGAAGCTGGCCGGTCTCGGCATCGAGGACATCGGCCTGATTGAAATCAACGAGGCGTTCGCCGTCCAGGTCCTCTCCTTCCTGGACCACTTCGGAATTGCCGACGACGACGCCCGCGTCAACCGCTACGGCGGCGCCATCGCCGTGGGCCATCCCCTGGCCTCCTCGGGCGTGCGGCTCATGACCCAGCTGGCGCGTCAGTTCGAGGAAGACCCCTCCGTGCGCTTTGGGCTGACCACCATGTGCATCGGCCTGGGCATGGGCGCCACCGTCATCTGGGAAAACCCGCACTGGACCCCAACGGTTTCGCCCCCAGGCTCACCCACCGAAGACGAAGGGAGCGCCGCATGAGCGCCCGGGACTTTCAGCAGCTCACCGACCTGTTCCCCGACGAGGTGGTGACGCATTCCCATGTGCAGGACATCGCACTGCCCGGCGTGGACGGAGCCCCCGGCGCCGGCACCTTTGCCCTCATCACCCTCGACAACGGCCTGGACCACAGGCGCCCCAGCACGCTTGGCCCCAACACGCTCGTCGAACTGGGCACGGTACTTCAGGCCCAGCGGGAAAGGGCCGCCCGGGGTGAGATCGCCGGCGTCGGGGTGACCGGCAAGCCGTTCTTCCTGGCCGCCGGTGCCGACCTTTCGGCCGTCAAGGAGCTGAAGGACAAGGAAGCCGGGCGCGCGATGGCACGGCTGGGCCACGACGTCTACTCGACCCTCAACGACCTTGGCGTGCCGAGCTTTGTCTTCATCAACGGCATGGCCCTCGGCGGCGGGCTGGAGATCGCCCTGAACGCGAACTACCGCACGGTGTCCACCGGCGCCGGTGCCCTGGCCCTCCCGGAGGCGTTCCTGGGCCTGGTGCCCGGCTGGGGCGGCGTGTACCTGCTCCCGCGCCTGATCGGACCCGCCAACGCCGTGAAGGTCATGCTGGAAAACGCACTGTCCAACAACCGCACCCTCAGCGGCCCGGAAGCATTCAAGCTCGGCATGGCGGATGCACTCTTTGAACCGGCCGACTTCGTGGAGCAGTCCCTGAACTGGGCGGCCCGCGTGCTGGCCGGCGCCGAAAGCGTCAGCCGGCCCAACGCTGTCGACGAACCGCTCAGCGGGGAGAACAGCGCGGCGTGGGATGCCGCAGTCGACCATGCCAAGGCGTTCGTGGAGGCCAAGACCTCCAACGCCGCCCCGGCCCCCGCCAAGGTGATCGACCTGCTGGAGAAGGGCAGGAACTTCAGCAAGGCCGAATCCTTCGAGGCGGAGGAGGACGCCCTCGCGGAGCTGATGATGACGCCGCAGTTCCGGGACACCGTCTACGCGTTCCTGGACCTGGTGCAAAAGCGCGGCAAGCGCCCCGCCGGCGCCCCGGACGCCACGCTGGCGCGCCCGGTCACGAAGGTGGGCGTGGTGGGAGCCGGACTCATGGCCGGCCAGTTCGCACTGCTTTTTGCCCGCCAGCTCAAGGTGCCCGTGGTCCTGACGGACATCGACGCGGCCCGCGTGGACAAGGGCGTGGGCTACGTGCACGGGGAGGTGGACAAGCTGCTCGCCAAGGGCCGGATCAGCCCGGACGCCGCCAACCGCACCAAGTCCCTGGTCACCGGCTCCGTCACGAAGGACGCCTTCGCCGACGCCGACTTCGTGATCGAGGCCGTGTTTGAAGAGCTCGAGGTGAAAAAGCAGGTCTTCGCCGAGGTCGAGGCCGTCGTCTCCCCCGAGTGCATCCTCGCCACGAACACCTCCTCGCTGTCCGTGACGGCCATGGCGGAAGGCCTCGAGCACCCGGAACGGCTGGTGGGCTTCCACTTCTTCAACCCCGTGGCACTCATGCCGCTGCTGGAGATTGTGCGCGCGCCAAAGACCGGCGACGCCGTACTCGCCACGGCCTTCGCCACCGCCAGGGCGCTGCGCAAGACTGCCGTGCTGGTCAAGGACGCCCCCGCGTTTGTGGTCAACCGGGTGCTGCTGCGGCTCATGGGCGAGGTCTTCAGGGCATTCGACGAAGGCACGGACGCCCACACGGCCGACAACGCGCTGCGCCCCCTGGGCCTGCCCATGACCCCGTTCACGCTGCTCGCCATGGTGGGACTGCCGGTGGCCCAGCACGTCACGGAGTCGATGCACGCCGCGTTCGGCGACCGGATCGCCGTCTCGGCCAACCTGCAGGCGCTCATCGACGCCGGCAAAAAAGGCCTGTGGGAAAAGGCGGAGGACGGCTCACGGCACATCCCGGCCGACACCCTGGCGCTGCTTTCCTTCGGCACCACTCCGTCCACCGGGGAAGAGCTGCTGGCAAAGACGCAGGACGCGCTCGCGGAGGAGGTCGGCCTCATGCTGGCCGAGGGCGTGGTGGCCGGGCCCGAGGACATCGACCTGTGCATGATCCTCGGTGCCGGCTGGCCCATGCACCTGGGCGGCATCACCCCGTACCTGGACAGGGTCGGGGCCTCGGAGCGTGTTAACGGCAGGCGCTTCCACACCGCCTAGCGATCCCCTGCCCACGCACGACGCCGGCCGCTCACCATGGGTGCGCGGCCGGCGTCGCGCCTCTTGGCCAACGCCCAGTCTTGGCTGATAGGAATAATCCCATGACTGTCGAGCTTTCCCCGGTGCCGCCCCCTGTGACGTCCCCGGGTTCGTCCCCCAGCCGGCGCAACGTCCTCCGGGCCACCACCGCCGTCTGCGGCGGCGCTTGTGCCCTGGCGCTGGCCGGGTGCGTGCCGGCAGCTTCACCGGCTTCCCAAAAGGTGTCCGCGCCGCAACCCATCCCCACGACGGGGAAGCCGGTGCGGGTGGGAAAAATCTCCGAGCTGGCCGTCGGCGCCACCGCCGCGGGCACGGCCAACGGGGTCAACGTGGTGATCTACCGCCCCGACGCAGCCACCGTCCTGGCCTACAGCGACGTGTGCACGCACGCCGGCTGCGCGGTGGTGCCTGACGGTTCCGACTTTAAGTGCCCGTGCCACAGTTCGGTGTTCAAGGGAAGCGACGGCACCGTGGTGTCCGGCCCCGCCAGGGAGGCGCTGCCCCGGTTTGCCGCGGCCATCGACGGCGACTGGATCACCGTGAGCGTCTGACCGGCCGCCATGGGTGTCCTGACGCATGCGCCGCGAGCGGGGTAGCCTAAGGGATGCCTCGTGAAGAGCTCATCCGGGAATTACTGGCCGCGCGCGTGGAACACGCGCGCGGCCAGGTCATGAGGCTGCGCGGCGAAATCCGTGAAGTGACGCTCGCTCACCGCGATACGCCGGCGGATGACGAACACGATCCCGAAGGTTCCACCGTGACGTTGGAGCGGGAGCGGGCCGTCGCCCTGTTGGCGGGCGTTGAAGCCCAACTGGCTGAGTTGCGGGACGCGCAGGAGCGCCTGGCGCACGGAACCTTCGGCACGTGTGAACGTTGCGGGCAACCCGTTCCGGCCGAACGGCTCGAGGTCCGGCCGGAGGCCAGGCACTGCGTGACATGTGCCGGGATTCGGGCGCGCGGGCACTGAAGGCGGCATCCGCCTCGCACTGCGGAGGGAGCCGAACACCCTCACCACCCCGCATGCCGCCGACGCGTCGGGGTTTCACGACTACGCTGTTTTTAGTCTCTGAAGAACGAAAGAGCGGTGGTGTTGACGGTGGGAACCTTGGCAGTGGTTGTTGGTTTGATGCTGGCTACGGTCCTCATGGTTGGCCTCGGGGACCGCATCCGTCTGCCGTATCCAGTGCTGATGATCATTCTTTCTGCCGGTGCGGCATTCATCCCCGGGTTCCCGCAGGTCAAGATCGAGCCCGAACTGATTCTGCCGCTCTTTTTGCCGCCGCTGCTGTTCGCCACCGCGTTGAAGTCATCGTGGTCCGTGTTCCGGGTTCGCTGGCGCAGCATAGTGTTGTTGGCGGTTGCGCTGGTGGTGGTGACGACGGCAACGGTGGCGGGTGCCGCCTGGTTGTTGGTCCCCGGAATTGGCATACCGGCGGCCATTGCGCTCGGCGCCATGGTGGCCCCGCCTGACCCGGTGGCCGTGGAGTCCATTGCCGGGAAGGTCCGGATGCCCCGGCGGCTGAGCGGCGTGCTGCAGAGCGAGGGGTTGTTCAACGACGCCACCGCCATCGTCATTTTCCAGACCGCCGTCGCCGCGGCCGTGGCCGGACAGGACGTTGGGCCCGGCATCATCGTTTCATTTCTGCTCGGGGCCGTTGGCGCGGCCGCCATCGGCCTGGCCGCCGGCTGGGTCACCAAGAAGCTGACGGACTTTGTCACCAATCCCGTGGGGCACAGCGCGGTCACCCTGGTGGTCCCGTTCGCGGTGTACATAGCGGCGGATTCCGTCCACGCCTCGGGCGTCGTCGCCGTCGTCGTCACGGCCTTGGAGATCAGGCGCGGCGGCCGCGCCAATGCTGCGCAGGAGAGGGTCACCGTCAACGCCTTCTGGGACGTGGTGGAGTTGATGGTGACGGGCATCGCCTTTGGCCTGGTGGGCTTGGAAGTGCGCCAGGCAATCGAAGGCCAGGAGACGAACATTGGAGCGCTGATCTGGCCGGCGGCACTGATCTGCGTGCTCTGCTTTGCCGTCCGCGCCGCGTGGCTGGCCCTGCTGGTGCTGCCGAGCCGGCGTCGCGGAGCAGACGCGCCGCCGTCGAACGCGAAGGACGTTGCGGCGCTCACCTGGTGCGGCATGCGCGGCTTGGCAACGTTGGCGCTCGCCCTGGCCTTGCCGTCCACGTTGGCCGACGGCTCGCCGTTCCCCGGCCGCGCGCAGATAGTCCTGCTGGCCGTGGCCGTCTTGTTGAGCACGCTTGTCCTGCCGGGGTTGACCTTGCCATGGCTGATGAAACGGCTTGGCCTGTCGGAATCGCCTGAAACGCAAAAGCAGATGGAACAGGACCTCGCTTCCCGGGCGGAGGAAGCGGCCATGGCCGCCGTGCAGGCTTCCGACCTCCTCGACGGCGTGGATGAGAAGAGGATCGAATGGGTCAAGAGGCAGCTGCTGCAGCTCCACACCGAGCTGGCCGGCACGCCCACCGTCGCGGTCAAGGAGGAACGCTCCGAGTTCCGGGGCTGGGCCATCACCGTCCAGTCCCTGGCCCTCGACGCGGCCAGACAGGAAATGGTGACCGCACGCGGCGAAACGGGCTCGGACACGGTGGCTGCCGACCAGGTGCTGCGCCGCCTGGATTTGCGCACCATGCTGGTGCCGGACTGACAAATACGCCCCTGCCCATTCCCGCCGTCAACGCGTAGGCTGGCAGCAAAGCCCCCGTGCGGGCAGACGCAGAAACCTTGATCATGGGAATCGGGTGCGAATTGTGCATTTGTCAGTCGTGGGAACCACCGACCTTGTCCGCGGGACCGTTCTGGTCCCCAACTCGAAATACCACGCCCACCGCGCGCTGATCCTGGCCTCCCTGGCGCCCGGCACCAGCCGGATCCACGGCCTCAGCGACGCCCGCCATGTCCAGTACACCGTCGCCGCCCTGCGCTCCCTCGGCACACGGATTGATGTGGACGGGGACACGTTCATTGTCCACGGCGGGCCCTACCGGGCCCGCAACGGGGCCGTGTCCGCGGGCAGCTCCGGCACCACCCTGTACTTCCTGGTGGGGCTGGCCGCCCTGGCCGACAGGGATGTGACCGTCAAGGGGCAAAAGTACTTCGCGCACCGGCCCATCGGCCCCCTCCTGGCCGGGCTGCGGCAAATGGGCATTGAGGCGCATTCGCCCAACGACTGCCCGCCCCTGCAGGTGAAGGCGCGGCGGCCCACCGGCGGGCTGGTGCACATTGCCGGCACCCTCTCCCAATGGGTGTCCGGGCTGGTCATGGCCGCGCCCTTCGCGCTGGACGAGACCTCGGTGGTGGTGGACGGGCCGCTGAATGAGCGCACCTACGTGGAGCTGACAGTGCGCATGATGCGCCAGTTCGGCCTGCGGGTGGACGTCTCCGACGACTGGCAGCGGTTCACCATCCCGCCCAACCAGCAGGCCCGCCCCGTCGACCTCGTGCTGCCCCCGGACATTGGCTCGGCCGCGTTCGGCCTCGCCGTGGCTGGGCTCCACCCCGCCGACGTCCTGCTCAAGGGCCTGCGCCAGACCCGTTCCAACGGGACCGACCACCCCGAATCCGAGCTCCTTGACATAGTTGCCGCCATGGGCCTGCCCATGGCGTACGACGCCGAGACGGACTGCGTGCGCGTGCGCCACAACGGCATGCGGCTTGCCCCCGTGGAGGTGGACTGCCGCACCGTGCCGGACATGCTGCCGGTGCTGTCCGTGATGGCGGCCCTTGCCGACGGCGAAAGCGTGTTCCACCATGTGGAGCACGTGCGCCTGAAGGAGTCCGACCGTGTGGTGGCCATGCTGCAGTTGAACTCCATGGGCGCGGACCTGGACTTTGACGGCACGGACCTGCGGGTCCGCGGTGTGCCGCGCCTGGCCAGCGCGCACCTCTCGTCCTTCAACGACCACCGGGTGCTGATGTCACTCGCCGTCGCCGCCTCCGCCGCGGAGGGCCGTTCCCTGCTCACCTACCCGAATGCGTACCGCATCTCCTACCCGATGTTCCTGGACGCCATGCAGACACTGGGGCTGGACATGGAGGTGGAGGCCGGTCCGGCGCGCGAAAGCCGCACGGCGGCGCTGGCCGAGCAGGCCGCCGTCAGCGACGCCCTGGCCCGGGCAGAGTCCGCCGGGGAGCTCACCGCCTCCGACTGGATCCGCAAGTGGGCGGCGGAAAAGCCGCACGCCCTGGCCGTGGTCGACGCCCGCTGGGACACGGCCCCGCACCTGAGCTGGCAGGCGCTGGACGACGACGTGGACCGCGCCGCGGCGGTGTTCCTCTCCCTCGGCGTGGAGCCCGGGGAGCGGATCGCCGTGCAGCTGCCCAACTGGCGCCAGTTCGTGGTGATTGCCGCCGCGGCCATGCGGATCGGGGCCGTCATCTGCCCCATCATGCCGATCTTCCGGCAACGGGAAATGGCGTATGCGCTCCGGCTGTCCCGGGCGCGGATCCTGATCGTGGCCGACAACTTCCGCGGCCGGCAGCATTCGCATGAAACGGCCGCCCTGCTGGACGCGGCGGCCGCCGGCCGCGACCCGGCGCTGGAGGGCATCAAGGTGGAGCACGTTTTCGTGGTGCACGGCACGCCCGGCACGGCACGGCTGATGCCCCCCGGCACCGGCTCGCCGGGCCCGGTGCGCTGGCAGGTCTGGCACCAGGCGCGGGCCGCCGCCCGCGTGGACCGCGCCGCCATCGACGCCCGCGCGCCCCGCCCCGACGACGAGGCCCAGCTGCTGCTGACATCGGGCACGTCCGGGCCGCCCAAGGGCGTGCTCCACACCCACCGCCGCCTGTCACGGGCCGCCGCGCTACAGGCCGCCCAGCTGGGCCTGGACGGCTCCGACACCGTCTTCATCCCCTCGCCGCTGGCACACCAGACCGGCTTCCTCTACGGCATGTGGCTGGCGTTCGTGCTGGGCGCCCCGCAGATTGTCCAAAGCGTGTGGGACCCGGACCGCGCCCTGGCCGTCCTGCGGAACTGGGAGGGCAGCTTTGTCCAGGCGGCCACCCCGTTCCTGACCGACCTGGTGCACGCCGTGGAACGCGGCGGAACCGCGCCCACACGGCTGCACACCTTCGTGGTGACCGGAGCCGCCGTCCCCCGCGCCCTGGCAGAGCGCGCCACCCGCGTGCTCGGCTCGGCCGTCTGCGGCGCGTTTGGCACCACCGAAACGGGGCTCGCCACCCTGTCGGCACCCTACGACCCCCCGGCGAAGGCCTGGGGCACCGACGGCCGGGCGCTGCCGGGCGTCCGGCTGCGCATCATCGACGACGACGGCCGCCCCCTTCCCCCGGGGGCCGACGGCAACCTCGAAATCTCCAGCGACACCGTCTTCGACGGGTACCTGGACCGGCCCGGGCTCGCCGCCGAAACGTTCACCGCCGACCACTGGTACCGCACGGGCGACGTTGCCACCCTGGACGACGACGGCTACCTGCGCATCACGGGCCGCGTGAAGGACATCATCAACAGGGGCGGGGAGAAGCTGCCCGTCTACGAGATCGAACAGCTCCTGCACACCCACCCCGCCATCGCGGAGGTGGCCATCGTGGCCATGCCCGATCCGCGCCTGGGCGAGCGTGCCTGCCTCTTCGCCACGCTGGTCCCCGGCGCCAGCCTGGACTTCGCCGGGGTGCAGGGCTTCCTTGACGGGCACGGCGTCAGCAAGCACTACTGGCCCGAACGGCTCGAGATTGTCGGTGAAATCCCGCGCAACGCCGTGGGCAAGGTCCAGAAGTTCATGCTGCGCGAACGCGCCGCCCAACTGGCGCCCCATCCAGGGGCGGGACCGGCACCCGGGCAGGGGCCGGCGTCGTCCGACCCCTGGAACCCGGAAGAAGGGGACGGCAGCCATGGCGGGTGACCGGCTGGCCGGACTGGACGGGCGCGGCACGGCCGTGGACCGTGAAGAATATGCGCGGCTGCTGGCCGAGGTGACGGCCTGGGTCGAGGGGCCGGGCGAAAAATGGGCCGGCGTGATCGAGTCCACCGGCACTGTGCCGCAGACCCTCCGCACTGAGCTGCGGGAGCGCGGCTTCCTGGGCCTGGCCGCGCCACGCGCGCTGGGCGGGGCGGGACTCTCCTTCACGCAGTGGATGGGGCTCATGGAGGTGTTCTCCAGGTCGCACGCCTCCATCCGGATGATTGTCCACGTGGTCAACGGGACGTGGCGCTCCATGAACCCGCACGCCACGGAGGACCAGCGGCGGCGCTTTGTGGTGCCGTCGGTGGCCGGTGACATCACCGTGGCCTTCACGCTCACCGAACCCGACAACGGCACGGGGGCGGACATCACCTCCACGGTGCGCCGGGACGGGGACAGGTACCTTCTCAACGGCACCAAGCACCTGATCACCTTCGGCGTGGACTGCGACTACTGGCTGCTGTTTGCCCGGCTGGAAGGCAGCCGCGGCAAGGACGGGACCGTGGGGCTGCTGGTGGCAAGGGACTCCCCCGGCGCCACCGTGGAGGACACCTCGAACACCATGGGCGTGCGCGGCACCGACCACGCCCGGCTGACGTTCCGCGACACGCCCGTGCCCGTGGCCAACCGGCTGGGCCAGGAGGGCGACGGGCTCGCCATTGCCCTGGGCGGCTTCCTGACGCCGAGCCGGATCTCGGTGGGCATGAGCTGCGTCGGGCTCGCCGAGCGGGCGCAGGAACTGGCCGTGGCCTATGCCCGCCGGCGCGTCACGTTCGGCAAGCCCATTGCCGCGCGGCAGGCGATTGCCTTCATGCTCGCCGAAAACGCGGCCGACATCCAGGCCGCCAGGGCCCTGGTCATGCACGCCGCCGCGCAGTGGGAAGCGGGCGCCGGCGACGCCGCGGCCCTGTCCTCCATGGCGAAGCTGACAGCCGTGGACATGCTCACCCGCGTCACCGACAAGGCCCTGCAGGTGCACGGCGGGCTTGGCTACTGGAAGTCCGAGCCCATCGAGAGGGTGTACCGGGACGCCCGGGCCCAGCGCTTTGAGGAAGGCACCAACGAAATCCAGAAAGCAGTCATTGCAAAGGATCTCCTGGACCGGGCGGCAGCAAGGGAAGAGGCGGACGCGTGAGCGGAAAGTACAGCGGAAAAGTAGCACTGATCACCGGCTCGTCGCGCGGGATCGGCAGGCACCTGGCGCTGGCGCTCGCCGCGGAGGGGGCCGCCGTCGTCGTCAATTACCGGCGGAACGCGGAACTGGCGGACAACGTGGCTGCCGAGGCCCGCCGGCTGGGCGGGCAGGCCATTTCGGTCAAGGCCGACGTCGAGGACCCGGACGGCATCATGGGGCTGTTCGACGCCGCGGCAGCCGAGTACGGCCGCCTGGACTACTTCGTCAACAATGCCGCCGCCGCCGCGTTCAAGAAGATCGTGGACCTGAAGGTCCATCACCTGGACCGCTCCCACGCCGTGAACCTGCGCCCCTTTGTCCTGGGCGCCCAGGAGGCCGTGAAGCTCATGGACAACGGCGGGCGGATCGTGGCCGTGACCAGCTACGGCAGCATGCGCGGCTTCGCCAGCTATGCCGCGCTGGGCCCGTACAAGGCGGCCGTGGAATCGTTCATCCGCTACATGGCCGTGGAGTTTGCCGGCTACGGGATCAATGTCAACGGGGTCAACGGCGGGCTTATCCAGTCCGACTCCCTGGACTATTTTTACGGGATGCCCGGGATGGCCCCGATGGAGCGGGTGCTGGAAACCATCCCGCTGGGGCGTCCCGGCACCGTGGCCGACATGGCCAACGCCATTGAATTCCTGCTCTCCGACAAGTCCGCCTACATGACCGGACAGACCCTGGTGGTGGACGGCGGGATGACCGTGGCGGCCGCCCCCTACTACCACCAGGTCACGGAGCCGCTGACGCTGCCGGACCGGCCCACGCGCGGGTAGGCGCGTACGCTGGAAGCCATGACCGCTGCGCTTCAGGACTCCGTGTCCATCCGCCCACTGGCGCTTTCCGACGCCGCCGCCCTGGCCCGCTGCCACGCCCGCAACCGGGCCTACCTGCAGCCGTGGGAACCCGTCCGGCCGGAAAGCTTCTACACGGCGGCGGGCCAGCGGGAGCGCCTGGCCGTGTCGCTGGCCGAACAGGCCGCCGGGCGCAGCTTTTTCTGGGCCGTGGTCGACGCCGGCCGGCTGGCCGGCTGCATCTCCCTCACCGACGTGGTCCGGGGCGCGTTCCAGAACGGGCACGTCGGCTACTGGGTGGCCGAGGACCGGCAGGGGCGCGGCCTGGCAACCACCGCCGTGGGCTTCGTTGGCGCTTTCGCCACGGAGCTGGGCCTGCACCGGCTGCAGGCGGGGACCCTGGTGCACAACACGGCGTCCCGGAAGGTGCTGGCACGCAACGGCTTTGCGGAGATCGGGACCGCCCCGAACTACATCCGGATCAATGGGTCCT
This sequence comes from Arthrobacter wenxiniae, assembly GCF_013376105.1. Classification (GTDB taxonomy): domain Bacteria; phylum Actinomycetota; class Actinomycetes; order Actinomycetales; family Micrococcaceae; genus Specibacter; species Specibacter wenxiniae. Next base: position 43,743 of record NZ_JAAMFM010000011.1, on the reverse strand, counting down.
GGCAGGACCACGTGCTGTACCAGAAAGTCCTGCACGGCTGATGCAGGGGTCTCGACAGGCTCGACCAGCGGCCCCGGCCGGGGTCTCGACAAGCCTCACGCCGGACCATAGGATATGTAATCTGTTCGCGCCGCCCCCGCGCCCGGCTTTCCACCCTTAAGGTCCTCCATGTCACGGGACACTTCCAGCACTGTCAACCAATCCGCGGTTGATCCCACGGCCAGGCTGTCGCGCCGGTCCGTCACGATCATCGCCACGCTGCTGGCCGCCACGTTCGTCGTCATCCTGAACGAGACCATCATGAACGTGGCATTGCCGCGCCTCATGACGGACCTGGGCGTCAGCTCCAGCACCGTGCAATGGCTGGCCACCGGCTTCATGCTGACCATGGCCGTGGTCATTCCCACCACCGGCTTCATCCTGCAACGGCTCACCACCCGGCAGGCCTTCATGGCGGCTACCGGATTCTTCACGGCCGGCACGGCGATGGCCGCGTGCGCCCCGGGCTTCCCCATCCTCCTGTGGGCCCGCGTCGTCCAGGCCTGCGGCACGGCGATCATGCTCCCGCTGCTGATGACCACCATCCTGACTCTGGTGCCAGTGGCCCGGCGCGGCATGGTCATGGGCAACGTCACCATCGCAATCTCGGTCGCCCCGGCCCTTGGCCCCACGGTCTCCGGCTTCATTCTTCAGCACTTTTCCTGGCGCTTCCTGTTCATTTTTGTCCTGCCGGTGGCCTTGACGGTCATGGCCGTGGGCGCCCGGTGCCTGAGCAATGTGGGGGAAACGGAACGGCAGCGCCTCGACACCGGGTCGGTCGCCCTGACAATCCCCGCCTTCGGCGCCCTGGTGTACGGCCTGAGCCAGATCGGCGCACAGACCCCGGGCAGCGGGCCCAATGTTCCCGCCATCGCGGCGCTGGCCGTCGGCACGGCCGCCATGGCACTCTTCGTGGCCCGGCAGCTGCGGCTCCAGCGCCGCGGCGCCCCCCTGCTCGACCTGCGGGCCTTCCGGTACCGCATGTTCACCGTTTCCACGCTGCTGATGGTGGTGGCCATGATGGCACTGTTCGGCGGCATCCTGCTCCTGCCCATCTACCTGCAGTCGGTCCGCCACGTCGCCGCCCTGGCGACGGGCCTGATCCTGCTGCCAGGCGGGCTCATCATGGGACTCTCGGGGCCCTTGATCGGGCGGCTGTTCGACAAGATCGGGCCCCTGCCGCTGACGGTCTCCGGCTCCGTGCTCATGGTGCTGTGCCTGTGGCAATACTCCCAATTGGACGCCCACACGGCCGTTTGGTGGATCACCGCGGTCCAGACGGCACTCAACCTGGGCCTGGCGCTCCTGTTCACGCCAGCGTTCACCACAGGCCTGAACCCGCTGCCGCCGGCGCTGTATTCACACGGCTCGGCCATCATGAGCACGCTGCAGCAGGTGGCCGGGGCAGCCGGAACGGCCCTGCTGGTCTCCATCTACGCGCTGGTGTCCGCCCGGGGCGACCCCGTTGCAGGGATGCGCGCGGCGTTCCTGGCGGCGACGCTCATGGCGCTTGGCGCCGTCGTCCTTGCCGCCCTCATGCGCCGCACGGCGCCCGGGAACGTCTAGAACAGGGCCACCTTCGGCGCCCGGGGGAAAATGCCATCCAGGGCGGCGAGGTCCTCCGCGGCGGGCTTCCAGGAGGCCGCGGCGGCGTTTTGCCGGATCTGGTCCGGCGTCGTGGCCCCGGCAATCACGCTGGCCACCGACGGCTGGGCCGCGAGCCACGAAAACGCCACCTGCAACTCCGTGAGCCCGCGGGCGGCGGCGAAGTCGCCGAAGGCCTTCAGCTGGCCGTAGTCGGCACTGGCCATCAGCTGCTGGCGCGTGTGTGTCAGCCGGCTGCCCTCGGGCGCCTTGCCGGAGCTGTACTTGCCCGTCAACAGCCCGTTGGCGAGCGGGAAGTACGGCAGCACGCCCAGCCCGTAGGCCTCCGCGGCCGGCACCACTTCCAGCTCGGCGCGCCGGTCCAGCAGGTTGTAGTGGTTTTGACTGGAAATGAAGCGGCTTCCGCCCAGCCCGCGGGCCGTGAACTCGGCCTCGGCCACCTGCCAGCCCGCCATGTTGGAGTGGCCGATGTACCGGACCTTGCCGTCACGAATGAGGCGGTCCATGGCGCTGATGGTCTCGGCGATCGGTGTGAAGGGGTCCGGCGTGTGGAACTGGTACAGGTCGATGAAGTCGGTGCCCAGCCTCCGCAGCGAGGCTTCCACGGACTGGATGATGTACTTGCGCGAACCGCGCCTGCCCCAGTCCACGCCGTTGACGCCCGCGGCGTCCAACCCAAACTTTGTGGCCACAACGACGTTGGCCCGTTCGGCGCCCAGCGCCTTCCCGAGGATGGTTTCACTCAGCCCGGGCGTCTTGCCGTAGGTGTCCGCCACGTCAAACAGGGTGATGCCGGCGTCCAGCGCGGCATGGACGACGGCGTTGCTCCCCTCCTGTGTCTGCGTCACCGTGTCGCTGCGGCCTAGGTTGTTGCACCCCAGCCCCACGGTGGAAACGGTCAGTCCGGAGGCGCCCACTTGGCGGTAATCAGTCATGGTTCCACCCTAGCCAACAACCACGGCACCCCGCCCCACCCGGCCCGCGGCAGTTGTCAGAGGTGGAAGGCGGTGGAACCGTTCGGGGAGTGCTTCGTCCTGAGGGCCCCGAGGTCGTTGGCGGGTGCCGTGGCGATCGTCAACTTCGTGAAGTCGAGCTTCTCCTCGCGGATGCACACCTTGACGTTGGCCACGGCCCGGGCCGCGTCCGGCGCCAGGATGTGGATGTTCAGCCTGCCGGTTCCGTGCGGGCCGTCCGTGAACTCGGTCTTCTCCACGATGCCGCTGCCGCGCCAGGCCAGGTGCGCGGTCAGCGCCTCGCGGGCCTTCTCCTCCAGGTAACGGTCCCGGTCGGTGACCCGGGCGCTCTTGAGGGCGAACTGGGCCACCACGGCAAACTGTTCGTCGCGGGCCAGTTCGGCGTAGCCGTCGGCCAGGGCCTGCTCCCTAAAGGCGGCCAGGAGCCGGTATGCCTCCCCCACGGAGCCGACGGCCGACTCCTCCGAGGTGCTCTGGCGCCCCACAGGGCCGTGGTTGACCACAAACCACGTCTCGTCGCCCCCGGCCTCCCCCGCGTCTACCCACGCCTCCCGAAAAACCAGCGTGCCGTCGCCGTCCGTCCGGTAAAGGCGCACAATGTTGGGATCGGATGTGGCCTCCGCAAAGTCCTCGGTGTCGCTCATGGCAGTGTCCTTCCCAGGGTGAACCAGGCCGCGTCGCGGCCGTCGAAGGGCGCCTGTCGGGACGCGACGGCGTCCATCAGGGCGGCTGCGGCCGATTCCATGCGGGTGCACAGCTCGGCCGGGTAGTTCATTTGCACGCGGTGTTCGCCAAATTCGTCCGCGTCGTCCAGATAGAGGCCGCGTTCGCGGGTGCGGACCACGTCCAGGTCCATGTCCACCATGTGGAATTCGACCACGGCGGGCCGGATCCGGTGCCAGGACAGCTCGCAGGCCAGGTCGATGTAGAGTTCGACGCCGTCCGGATGCGTTCCGTCGTAAAACGTCGCCACCCAGTCCCCGGAGTGCGGGACAAGGAGGACGGCGTCCGATGCCGTGTAGAGCGCGGCGCCGGGGCGGGAGATGAACTCACCCGTGCCCTGGAAGATCCAGTGCCCGTGGACGTCGCTGCCCAGGCAGCGTCCCGGCACCACCCAGTGTGCCGTGCCGTTGTACTTGCGGTTGCGGGCAACCACCAGCTCGCCCGGTGCGGGCTCCCCGTCACGGCGGGCGTCCGGTCGGGCCGCGTGGTGCGGCGCGGCCGCGTGGTGCGTCGCCGTCACAGGATGGGCAGCTGTCCGGTGCGCGGGGCCGGCTGGCCGGGCAGCGGCCGGGCGAACGGCACCTTCGTGCCGAGGACCTGTTCCACCACGTCCTGCGCCACCCGTTGGGCGGTGAGGCCGGTGCGTTCAAGGACTTCCGCGCGCGTGCCGTGGTCCAGGAACTCGACCGGCAGTCCCACCTCATTCAGGGCGGTATCCACCCCCGCGCCGCGCAGTTCCTGGCGGATGCGCGAGCCCACGCCGCCGGCGCGCACGCCGTCCTCAATGACAATGACGATCCGGTGGCGCGAGGCCAGTGTCAGGATGGACCTCGGGACGGGCAGCACCCAGCGCGGGTCAACCACGGTGTAGGTGATGCCCTGTGCGCTGATGCGGGCGGCCACGTCGAGGGCCAATTCGCTCATGGCGCCGACGCTGACAATGAGCACGTCGGTGTCGTCGGCACCCCCGATCCCGGGCATGGCGTGGTCCGTGCGGGCCAGGACGTCGACGCCGTCGGCCAGGCGCTCAACGGCCTTGACCTCCGGCCCCACCTTGCCCTTGGAATAGCGCACCACCGTGGGTGCGTCCGGGATCGCGACGGCTTCGCGCAGCTCCTCCCGCAGGCGCTCGGCGTCGCGCGGGGCGGCCAGGTGCAGCCCTGGCACTATTTGCAGGATCGACAGGTCCCACATGCCGTGGTGGCTGGCGCCGTCGGGCCCGGTCACGCCGGCGCGGTCCAGGACCACCGTGACGCCGGCCTTGTGGAGCGCCACGTCCATGAGCAGCTGGTCGAAGCCGCGGTTGAGGAAGGTGGCGTACATGGCCACCACGGGGTGCAGCCCGCCAAAGGCCATGCCCGCGGCCATGGTGAGGGCGTGCTGTTCGGCGATGCCGACGTCGATCACGCGCCCCGGGTGCCGCTCCGCCATCTTCTGCAGGCCTACGGGGATCAGCATGGCGCCGGTGATGCCGACGATGTCGGGACGTTCGTCGGCGATGCGGGCGATTTCCTCGCCAAAGACGCCCGTCCACGACGTCCCGCCGGACGCCTCCACCGACACGCCGGTTTCCGGGTCGATGACGCCGACGGCATGGAATTGGTCAGCCTCGTGGGCGCGGGCGGGCGCGTAGCCGCGGCCCTTTTCGGTGAAGGCGTGGACGATGACCGGCCCGCCATAGTTCTTGGCGGCAGAGAGCGCGGCCTCCATGGCCTTTTCATCGTGGCCGTCCACGGGGCCCACGTATTTCAGCCCGAGGTCGTCAAAGAGGCCCTGCGGCGCCCACCAGTCCTTGAGGCCCTTTTTGGCGGCGTGCAGCCCCTTGTATACGAACTGGCCGGCGGCGTTGCCGGCCTGAAGCCGCTGCTTGCCCCAGTCCATGGCGGCCTCATACTTGCGGTGCGTGCGCACGTGGTCGATGGCCGGGCGCAGGGAGGCCAGGTGGTCGGCCAGGCCGCCGACGGTCGGCGCGTAGGAGCGGCCGTTGTCGTTGACCACGATCACCACGCGGCGGTCCTTGTCCGCGGCAATGTTGTTCAGGGCCTCCCAGGTCATGCCGCCGGTCAGCGCGCCGTCGCCGATGACCGCGACGACGTACCGCTCCCCTTCGCCGTTGAGCTTGCGGGCGCGGGAGATGCCGTCCGCCCAGGACAGTGACGAGGAGGCGTGGGAGGACTCGACGATGTCGTGCTCCGATTCGGCCCGGGACGGATAGCCGGACAGGCCGCCCTGCCGGCGGAGCGTGGAAAAATCGTGCCGGCCGGTGACCAGTTTGTGGACGTAGGACTGGTGGCCGGTGTCAAAGACGATGGAATCCCGGGGGGAGTCAAAGATGCGGTGGATGGCCAGGGTCAGCTCCACCACCCCCAGGTTGGGGCCCAGGTGCCCGCCGGTCTGGGAAACGTTGCTGATCAGGAAGTCCCTGATTTCCTGCGCCAGCGCGACCATTTGTTGGTCGCTGAGCTTGCTCAGATCCCGCGGATGCGCGATGGTTTCCAAAAGTCCCATTGGTACCTCCCTGGCTCAACTCTCAACGTCTAACAATATCGCGTCAAGGCACGGGCGCCCGACACGAAGCCCCGCAACGCCGCAGGGGCGGGCACCCGGAACGTCCGGGTGCCCGCCCCTGCGGGCCTGCATCTGCGGGATCTGCGCTAGTTTGCGGAGATCTGGCGCAGCACGTACTGCAGGATGCCGCCGTTGCGGTAGTAGTCCGCCTCGCCTGGCGTGTCGATGCGCAGCACGGCGTCGAAGCTGACAGCGTTGCCGTCCTCGGCGGTCGCGGTGACCTTCAGCGTCTTCGGCGTGGTGCCGTTGTTCAGCTCGGTCACGCCCTCGACGGAGAACGTCTCGGTGCCGGAGAGCCCCAGCGACTGAGCGTTTTGGCCGGCCGGGTACTGCAGCGGCAGGACGCCCATCCCGATCAGGTTGGAGCGGTGGATGCGCTCGTAGCTTTCGGCCACCACTGCCTTGACGCCCAGGAGCGCGGTGCCCTTGGCCGCCCAGTCGCGGGACGAACCGGAGCCGTACTCCTTGCCGGCCAGGACGACCAGCGGGGTGCCGGCAGCCTGGTAGTTGACGGAGGCATCGTAGACGTAGGCCTGCGGTCCGCCTTCCACAGTGAAGTCGCGGGTGAAGCCGCCCTCCACGTTGTCGAGGAGCTGGTTGCGGATGCGGATGTTCGCGAACGTGCCGCGGATCATGACCTCGTGGTTGCCGCGGCGTGAGCCGTAGGAGTTGAAGTCCTTGCGCTCCACACCGTTGGCCAGCAGGTACTGCCCGGCCGGGGTGTCGGACTTGAACGAGCCCGCGGGGCTGATGTGGTCCGTTGTGACGGAGTCGCCGAGCTTGAGCAGCACGCGGGCGCCGGCGATGTCCTGCACCGGCTCCGCCTCGGCCTTCATGCCCTCGAAGTACGGGGGCTTGCGCACGTAGGTGGACTTGGGGTCCCATTCGAAGGTGTTGCCCTCGGGGGTTTCCAGCGACTTCCAGCGGTCGTCGCCGTCGAAGATGGTGGCATAGGAGCTGGTGAACATCTCGCGGTCGATCGAGGCGTCCATGACTTCCTGGACTTCCACCGGGTTCGGCCAGATGTCCTTCAGGAAGACGTCGTTGCCGTCGGCATCCTGGCCCAGGGCGTCAACGGCAAAGTCGAAGTCCATGCTGCCGGCCAGGGCGTAGGCGATGACCAGCGGCGGGGAGGCCAGGTAGTTCATCTTGACGTCAGGGTTGATGCGGCCCTCAAAGTTGCGGTTGCCGGAGAGGACGGCCGTCACGGAGAGGTCATTTTCGGCGATGGCCGCGGAGATCTCGGTGTCCAGCGGGCCGGAGTTGCCGATGCACGTGGTGCAGCCGTAGCCCACCGTGTAGAAGCCCAGCTTCTCCAGGTACGGGACCAGGCCGGATTTCTCGTAGTAGTCGGTGACCACCTTGGAGCCGGGGGCAACGGAAGTTTTGACCCAGGGCTTGGAAACCAGGCCCTTGTTGACGGCGTTGCGGGCCAGCACGGCGGCCGCCAGCATCACTGACGGGTTGGACGTGTTGGTGCAGGAGGTGATCGAGGCGATCGAGACGGCACCGTGGTCGAGTTCAAACTCGACGCCGGATTCGTTCTTCACGTGGATCGGCGCGGACGGGCGGCCGCTGGCGCCCGCGGCGGCTGACGCCAGCACGCGCTCGGTGTCGTGCTGGTGGCTGCCCGGGTGCGTGAAGGAGGGTGCGTCGGAGGCCGGGAAGGACTCCTCCAGCGACTCGTCGACAGTGTTTCCTTCGGCGTCGACGTCCGCTGCGATGTAGTTCTGCAGGTCCGAGCGGAACTGGGACTTGGAGTTGGTCAGTTCGATCCGGTCCTGCGGGCGCTTCGGTCCGGAGATGGACGGCACCACGGTGGAGAGGTCGAGCTCGAGGTACTCGGAGAACTGGATCTCAACGGAGGGGTCGTGCCACAGGCCCTGTTCCTTGGCGTAGGCCTCCACGAGGGCGACCTGCTCATCGCTGCGGCCGGTCAGGCGCAGGTAGTCGAGCGTGACGTCGTCGATCGGGAACATGGCGGCCGTGGAGCCGAACTCCGGGCTCATGTTGCCGATGGTGGCGCGGTTGGCCAGCGGCACGGCCGCAACGCCCTCGCCGTAGAACTCCACGAACTTGCCGACGACGCCGTGCTTGCGCAGCTGCTCGGTGATGGTGAGCACCACGTCGGTGGCGGTGGCGCCGGCCGGGATGGACCCGGTCAGCTTAAAGCCCACGACGCGCGGGATGAGCATGGAGACGGGCTGGCCCAGCATGGCGGCCTCAGCCTCGATGCCGCCCACGCCCCAGCCGAGCACGCCCAGGCCGTTGACCATGGTGGTGTGCGAGTCGGTGCCGACCAGGGTGTCCGGGTAGGCGCGCAGCACGCCGTCCACCTCGCGGGTCATGACGGTGCGGGCCAGGTATTCGATGTTGACCTGGTGGACAATGCCCATGCCCGGGGGGACGACCTTGAAGTCCTCAAAGGCGCTCTGGCCCCAGCGCAGGAACTGGTAACGCTCGCCGTTGCGCTGGTATTCGATTTCCATGTTGCGCTCGATCGCGCCGGAGTTGCCGAAGACGTCGATCTGCACCGAGTGGTCGATGACCATCTCTGCAGGGGCCAGGGGGTTGACGCGGGTGGGGTCGCCGCCCAATTCCTTGACGGCTTCACGCATGGTCGCCAGGTCAACAATGCAGGGGACGCCAGTGAAGTCCTGCATGATGACGCGGGCGGGAGTGAACTGGATTTCGGTGTCGGGCTCCGCGCTTGGATCCCATCCGGCCAGGGCGCGCACGTGGCCGGCGGTGATATTTGCACCATCTTCGGTGCGCAGGAGGTTCTCCAGCAATACCTTGAGGCTGAACGGAAGGCTCTTCGCGCCTTCAACCGAGTTCAGCCGGAAAATCTCGTATTCGGTGCCGGCCACATTAAGTACGCCTTTGGAACCGAAACTGTCCACATTAGTCATGGATGGACTCCTCTCGCCACTACTTTTATCTTGGTCACGCAGGGGACCACATGCCAGTTAGGCTCCCCTTACTCGCGTTCGGAGACCGCGCCGCGCTTCTTCAGGAAGCGGTACAGCAGTTCGACGGCAAGGCACCCGCCTGCAGTTACGCCAATCGTAACCGCCAGCAGGGGCCCGGACGGGATCTCGAGTGCGAAAAAGTTCCGCGCGAACGGCAGTGCCATGATCAGCACCAGCCCGGCCACGAGCGCCGCCACGAGCAGCGAACGCCAAAAGTCGAACGGCCGGGCCAGGGCGCCGAGCACCCACAACGCGACCAGGAGCACGGTCATGGTCGTGGCTGTCTGCGCCGAGGCGGCCGCCTGCGCCGGCGCCAGGGCAGGGTCCGGGAACGCGCGGGCAAAGGCGTAGACGGCCATGATGCACGCGGCCACGATGGTCCCGGCCGGGACGGAGAACATCAGCGCGCGCCGCAGGAACCCGGGCTGGTACCTGCGCGCGTTGGGCAGCAGCGCCAGGAAGAAGGCCGGAATGCCGATCGTCATGGAGCTGACGATGGAGAGCTGGCGCGGCAGGAACGGGTAGCGCCAGAGCAGGATGCCGATGGTGATGGAGACGAGGATGGCGTAGGCGGTCTTGCTTAGGAACAGGTTGGCCACCCGCTCCACGTTGGCAATCACGCGCCGTCCCTCGGCCACCACGTTGGGAAGGTGGGAGAATTTGCCGTCCAGGAGCACCAGGCGGGAGACAGCCTTGGTGGCCGCGGCGCCGCTGCCCATGGCGATGCCAATGTCGGCGTGCTTGAGGGCCAGGGCGTCGTTGACGCCGTCCCCCGTCATGGCCACCACGTGACCGCCAGCCTGCAGGGCCAGGACAATGGCCTTCTTTTGCTCGGGCGAGACCCGACCCAGCACGCTTTCACGTTCCAGCACCGCCGCCATCGCGTCCGGATCCGCGGGAAGCTCGCGGGCGTCGTAGCCGTCGCCGTCAAACACCAGTCCCACGCTGCGGGCCACGGCGGCCACGGTGCGGGGGTTGTCGCCGGAGATGATTTTCAGGCCAACGCCCTGCTCGCGGAAATAGGCCAGTGTGGCGGCGGCGTCGGGACGGACTCGTTCCCGGAAGACCAGCAGCGCCACGGGCGCCAGCCCCGCCAGCGCAAAGTCCCCGCCCGCCGGTTCCCCGGCGTTCACGTCCGACGCCGGACGGTGCGCCAGCACAACGGCGCGCAGGCCCCGTCCGGCCGCCTCGTGGGACGCAGCCAGCGCCTCTTCCGCCGCCGGCAGGCCGCCGCTTTCGGCCAGCACCACGTCGGGGGCGCCGAAGACCCAGGTGCCGCAGGCTTCCGGGGTGCCGGCCCCAAAGGTGACGGCACTGAATTTTCGGGCGCTGCTGAAGGGGACCACCGCGCCGGGCTCCGCCCCGGGCGGGACGGCGAACTCCCCGGCCAGGGCGGCCGCGGTCGCGTTGGCGTTGGGGTGTGCGGCGCACCAGGCCAGGACGGACTCCCAGCCGGGGACGGGCGCGAGGACCGTGGTGCCGGCAAGTTCCATGCGGCCCTCCGTCAGCGTGCCGGTCTTGTCCAGGCACACCATGTCCACGCGGGCCAGGCCCTCCACCGCCGGGAGTTCCTGGACCAGTACCTGGCGCCGGGCCAGCTTCACGGCGGCCATGCCAAAGGAGATGCTGGTCAGCAGCACCAGACCTTCGGGGATCATGGCCACAATGCTGGCCACGGCGCTGATGACTGCGGTGCGCCAGCGGCCGGAGGCGAGGGATTGGGCCCATCCCCCGTTGGCGTTCATCTGCCCGTTGACCACCAACAGGATGATGGGGACCAGCGCCCAGGCGATGTACAGGATGATCCGGTTGATGGAGTTGCGGATCTCGGAGTTGACCAGGGAAAAGCGGCGGGCCTCGGCCGTCAGGGCGCTGGCATAGGATTCCGCTCCCACCCCGTGCACGCGGGCGGCGCCGTGGCCGGCCACCACGGCCGAGCCGGACAGTGCCGTGTCGCCTGCGCCCTTGATGACGGGGTCGGACTCCCCTGTGAGCAGGGACTCGTCCACTTCCAGGGACTCGGCGGAGAAGACCACGGCATCGGCGGGGATTTGGTCCCCGGTGCGCAGCAGCAGCACGTCGTCGAACAGGACCTCCGCCACCGCCACCGCCCGCTCAGCGCCGCCGCGGCGGACCAGGGCCCTCGGCGCGTGCAGCACGGCCAGCCGGTCCAGGGTCCGCTTGGCCCGGTACTCCTGCACCACGCCGATCGCCGCGTTGGCCAGGACGATGAAGCCGAACAGCGCGTCCCGGGGATCGCCCACCAGGAGCACCAGGGCCAGGGCGCTGCCCAGCACGGCGTTGAACAGGGTGAACACATTGGCGCGGACGATGGCCCACATGCTGCGGCTGCTCCCCTGCGCGACGGCGTTGCCGAGTTCGGCGTCCTGCCGCTCCCGCACCTGGGCCGCGTCCAGTCCGTTGCGTTCAAGCTCCGCCGCGTCCACCGGTGCCAGCGCGGCCCGGGCCAAGGCCATGGCTGTCCTGCGGTGCTCCTCGCGCCGTTCCGCCACGAGCGTGCCCTTGGGCCTGCTGCGCGCCAGGTCCCGCGCCAGGTCCCGCGCCGCTGCGGGCCGCGTGGCCTCCGCGGGTCCGGCGGCAGGGCGCTTAGCGCGCAAGTACGCCCCTGCCAGGTGGATTCACGGGCACCAGCAGGGCCACGGTCTCCACGTGGTGCGTGTGCGGGTAGAGGTCAAAGGCACGCAGCCTCTCCAGCTGCCAGCCGGAGCCGGCGAAGTACTTCACATCCCGGGCAAACGCCGCCGGGTCGCAGGAAACATACGCGATGGCCTGCGGGGCGGCAGCCGCCAGGGCACGCACCACTGATTTGCCGGCGCCGGCGCGTGGCGGGTCAAGCACGACGGCGTCAAAACGGCGCCGCTGCCCCCCTCCCCTGGCGCCGGCCTGGTCCCTGGCCGCGCGGGGCGCTTCGTCCCGTGCGTCCCGTGCGTCCCGGGCCCGCGCGCCCAGCACCCGCTCGACCCGGCCCTGGACGATCTCCACCTGGGCCGAGGCGTGGAGGTTCTTGCGGGCGTCGCGGCTGGTGCCGGCGGAACCCTCCACGGACAGCACCGAACCGCCCGGGCCCACGGCGTCGGCCAGCGGGGCCGTGAACAGCCCGGCCCCGGCGTAGAGGTCCGCCACGGCGGCGCCGTCGTTGAGGTGCCCGCCGGCGTTGAGAAACTCCAGGGCCGCATCGGTGAGGACCTGCGGGGCCCTGCGGTGGATCTGCCAGAAGCCGTCCCCGGTGACCCGGAAGTCATGGTCCGCGGTGGCCTCGCGCACCCAGCTGCGGCCGTGGAGGACGGTGACGGCGCCGGTTTCCGGATCCCAGCGGGCCACGGACGGCGGGACGGGGCGCCCCTGCAGGGCGCGGGAAATGCGCTTGAGGGCCAGCCCGGCGGCCTTCTCCCCCAGCCCGGGCGCGGGCGCCAGCAGCACCAGGGCCTCCGAGCCGTTGGCGGGGGCGGCCACCTCCACCCTTTCAATCCCGCTGAGGTCCAGTTCCCAAAGGCGCAGGGCGTCAACGGCCGGTACGGCCAGGGGCATCCCCTGCACGGGGAGCACCTCGTGGGAGCGGTGGGCATGCATGCCCAGCTTCCCTGCCGGGGTGACGGCAAAGCCCACCCGGGTCCGCCATCCCAGCCCGGCCTGCTGCTCGGGCGTGCCGTCCGCGTCGACGTCTTCCACGCCCGCACCGACAAGCCCGTCAACGGCCGCCGCGGGCAGCCCGCCGAGCCGCTCCAGCTGCTCCCTGACCACGTCGGTTTTCAGCGCCAGCTGCCGTGCGCGGGAAATATGGCCAAATTCGGCGCCCCCGATGGGTGCCGCGCCCCGGGAGGCGGCCTCCAGTGCGTCGGCCTCGGGCCAAAAGTGGGCCACCCTGTCGGGTGACGCCTCCACCACCTGGGTGACGTCCGCGCGCCAAAACGAGGCTCCGTCGTCGTGCTCGGTGAGGGCGATCTCCACCACCTCGCCCGGGATGGCGTGGCGGACAAAGATGACGCGCCCCTCGTGCCGGGCAACGCAGTGGCCGCCGTGCGCCGCAGGCCCCACGGTGACGGTGAGCCTGCCGGTCCCGCCCGAAAGTGTGCCGGTGGAGGTGCTGATGCGGGGCTCGCTCATGTGTGCGGGGTTCCTATTCCTGGTACTTCTTGGCTTCGGTGGAGGACTTCAGCTGCCATGGCACGCTCGCCACCACCACGCCCGGTTCAAAGTGGAGCCGCGTCTTGATGCGCAGGGCGGTCTGGTTGTGCACCAGCTGCTCCCACCACTTGCCCACCACGTATTCGGGGATGTACACCACGATCAAGTCGCGCGGGGAGTCCCGGCGCATGGCCTTGATGTGGCTGATCAGCGGCGTCAGCGTCTCCCGGTAGGGGCTTGCCAACACCGTCAACGGTACCGGGATGTCGAGCCTGTCCCAATCGGCGATGGTCTGTTCGGTCTCGGCCGCGTCCAGGTCAACCGTGATGGCTTCCAGCGTGGACGGGCGCGACGCGCGGGCGAATGCCACGGCGCGCATGACCGGCTTGCGCACGTGGGAGACCAGGATCACGGCGTGGATGCGTGCCGGCAGGGCCCGGGTGGAGGAGTCCGTCTCCACGGCGAGTTCCTTGGCGACGTTGTCGTAGTGGGAGCGGATGCTCCACATGATGGCAAACAGCACGGCCATGGCCAGCAGCGCAATCCAGGCGCCCTGTTCAAACTTGGTCACGAGCACAATGAGCAGCACCGTCAGGGTCATGCAGAAGCCCAGGGAGTTGATGGCACGGGAGCGCATCATGCGGAAGCGGATGTGCCTGTCCTTGACCACGCGCAGTTCCCGGGTCCAGTGCCGGACCATGCCCAGCTGGCTGGCGGTAAAGGAGATGAACACGCCCACGATGTAGAGCTGGATCAGCTTGGTGACGTCGGCGTCGAAGGAGATGATCAGCACCAGCGCACCGATGGCCAGCAGGATCACGCCGTTGCTGAAGGCGAGCCGGTCGCCTCGGGTGCGCAGCTGGCGGGGCAGGTAGCCGTCGCGGGCCAGGATGGAGGCGAGCACGGGGAAGCCGTTGAAGGCAGTGTTGGAGGCAAACACCAGGATCACGCCGGTGGCCGCCACAATGATGAAGAACGGGATGGACCCGGCGCCGAAGATGGTGCCCGCAATCTGGCTGATGGACGGGTTCTGCACGTACCCGGCGGGCAGCGGGTGACCGTTCTGCAAAAACTCGGTCGCCGGGTCGGCCACGATGTGCACTCCGGTGGCGTTGGCCAGAAACAGGATGCCCGCCATCATGCCCGCCGCGACAACGCCCAGCAGCAGCAGCGTGGTGGCGGCGTTCTTGCTCTTGGGCTTGCGGAAGTTGGGCACGCCGTTGCTGATGGCCTCCACGCCCGTCAGGGCTGCGGCGCCGGAGGAGAACGCACGCAGCAGCAGGAACCCGCCGGCAAGGCCCGTCAGGCCCTGGCTGAACGCCGCGTCCGGGACGATCTCAAAGCCGGCCGACGGGGCCCTGCCCAGTGTGCCGGCGGCCGCCTGGAAGAGGCCCACCGCCGTCATGGCGAAGATGCAGAACATGAAGATGTACGTGGGGACGGCAAAGACGCTGCCGGCCTCGCGGATGCCCCGCAGGTTCACCAGGGCCAGGACAATGACGCCGACGACGGCGATCACCGCCTGGGTGCCGTGCCAGCCGGGCACCGCAGTGGCCAGGTAGTTCGCGGCGGAGGACATGGACACGGCCACCGTGAGCACGTAGTCGACCATGAGCGCCGAGGCCACCGTCAGGCCGGCGGTCCTGCCCAGGTTGACGGTGGCGACCTCGTAGTCGCCGCCGCCTGACGGATACGCATGCACATTTTGCCGGTAGGACGCCACGACGGTGAGCAGCACAATGATGACAGCAAGGCCCACCCAGGGGGCGAATGAAACGGAGGCCACGCCCGCGAGGGCCAGCGTCAGCAGGACTTCATCCGGCGCATACGCCACGGAGGAGAGCGCATCGGAGGCGAAAACCGGCAGCGCAATGCGTTTGGGCAGCAGCGTGTGGGCAAGCTTGTCGTTGCGGAAGGGCCGCCCGACAAGGACCCGCTTGAACGCGTTGAAGAAATTCAGCACGCGGGTAACGCTAGTCCCTCGCGGGGCTAAAGTCATGACAGGGCACACTCATGGCAGACTTCGAGGCGGGAGGAGCCTGCCGGCCCCGACTTGACCGGCGGGCAACAAACGGGTCAGATTGATAGCCGCACTGTGTTGCAGTGCCCATCATCACCACGAGGAGCATGGATGGCACATTTTGTGATCATGGGCTGCGGGCGCGTCGGCGCCACCCTGGCGCACACGCTCGAGGACTCCGGCCACTCCGTGGCCATCATCGATCAGGATGAAAGGGCATTCCGCCGGCTGCGCACCGGATTCGGCGGGCGCAGGGTCACCGGCGTCGGCTTTGACCAGGACACCCTGAGGCAGGCGGACATCGAGAACGCCTACGCCTTTGCCGCCGTCTCCAGCGGCGACAACTCCAACATCCTTGCCACGCGCGTGGCCCGCGAAACGTTCCACGTCGAGCACGTGGTGGCCCGCATCTACGATCCCGGCCGGGCCGAAATCTACCAGCGCCTGGGCATCCCCACGGTGGCGGCCGTGCGCTGGAGCGCCGACCAGGTGCTGCGGCGGATCCTGCCCGAAACCGCCATCAAGGGCGACTTCCGTGAACCCTCCGGGCGGCTTATCCTTACCGAACTGGCCCTGAACCCGGGATGGATCGGACACCACATCGTGGACGTCGAAAAGGCCGCGCCGCTGCGTGTGGCGTACCTGACCCGCTTCGGGGAGGGAATGCTGCCCGGCGCGGACACCAGCTACCAGCAGGGCGACACCGTCCATGCCATGGTGCAGGGCACGGACACGGCCGAGGTTGCGCGCATTTTGGCCGCCGCCCCAGTAAAGGAGATCTAAGGTGCTGGTTGTCATTGTCGGGGCTGGCAGCGTCGGCTGCTCGATTGCCCGCGAACTGCTTGCCCACGGGCACGAGCTGCTGCTCATCGACCCCAAGCCGGAGGTGATCGGCAAGAGCGGCCTGCGCGGCGCCCGCTGGCTCGTGGGCGACGCCTGCGAAATCAGCACCCTGCGCGAGGCAAAACTGGAGCAGGCCGACGTGGTGGTCTCCGCCACGGGCGACGACAAGGTCAATTTGGTGGTGTCCCTGCTGGCCAAGACCGAATTTGGCGTGGGCCGCACGGTGGGCCGGGTAAACAACCCCAAGAACGACTGGATGTTCGACGACTCATGGGGTGTGGACGTTGCCGTCAACACGCCACGGCTCATGACGGCCCTGGTGGAGGAGGCCGTGGAGATTGGCGACCTGGTGCGCCTGCTGACCCTCCAGACGGGCGTGGCGTCGCTCGTGGAGTTCACGGTGCCGGCGGAATCGCACATGATTGGCCTGACCGTGGGGAAGGTGGAGTGGCCGCAGGACGCCACGCTTGTGGCGATCCTGCGCGACGAGGCGCCCATCACCCCCAGCAGCGACGACGTGCTGGAGGCTGGGGACGAACTGTTCTTCATTTCCACGATTGCCGCCGAGGACGGGCTGCGGATGTTGCTTTCCTCCGAAAGCTGACCGCACTCCGAAGGCCGACCGTCCCCCCCGGGGGGTCAGCCTGCCTTCACCGGCCGGCTCACCAGCCACGCGATCCAGAGGCCGAAGGCGTACAGCGGCACGCCCATGAGCAGGCGCATGGCGCCCAGCGCATCAATGGCCCCCGCGAAGTACAGGGGCAGTTGGACGGCGAGCCGCGCCGCCATCACGACCACAATGATCCACGTCGCCACGCTGTAGGCGCGGAGGCGTTCACGTTTCTTCCGCCACTGCACGCCTTCGTTCCGGGCGTAGCCAAACAAGAGGCCCAGCACGGGCCAGCGCACGGCAATGGAGAGCGCCATGGCCGCGATGTAGGCGGCGTTGGTGAAGAAGCCGATGGTGTAGAAATTTTCCGCCTTGCCCGTCTTCAGGGCCAGGAAGGCCGACAGGCCGACGCCGGCGATCCCGGCCAGCGCCTGGGTGAGCGGTGTCCCTTGGACCAGGCGCGCCACCAAGAAGACGGCCGCCACCGCGACGGACCCGCCCAGCGACCAGGGGAGGTTGCCCGTGAGGGTGAAGACCACCAGGAACACGAGCCCCGGAAATACGCTCTCCGCAATGCCTCGGATGCCGCCGGCCGCGGCCAGGAGGTCGATTTCGCCGTTGTCCTTGCGCGCCAGGGCGGACTTTGCGGCCATTTCCTGGGCCAGGCCGGCCAGCGCCCCTGAGGGCCCGCCGCCGTCCGCGCCGCCCGCCAGCCGGTCTTCCGCGTCAGCTGCGCCGTCGTCTTCAGCTGTGGTCCTGGCCAACTAGCCCTCCTGTGTTCCAATGATCTCGTAGCGGGGGTTGAACATGGTGGGCAGCCCGTCCCGCAGGGACACCATGCCTTCAACACGCAGCCGGGTGCCTACCTCAATGCCGGGCACGCGGCGCCGGCCCAGCCAGACCAGCCTCAGGCGGTGGCTGCCGCCGTCGTCCGGCGTCCGGTGGAATTCCCGGTCCGTGAGGATGGCGGTGAATTCCAGGGAGGACGACGCCGGCCGGATGGTCACGGCGTCGATCACCCCGCTGCAGACGGCGCGGCCGCGCCGGGGCAGTTCGTTGATGGGCACCGGCACTGGCCAGGCGCCCTGGTCGGTGGGCACGCAGCTAGCCGATCGCCGTGATTTCCGGGCCGCGGCGGAATGGTTCCCCACCCTGGGCGGGGACCGCGTGGTCACCTGCCACCGTGCCGTCGGGCCCGGTTGCGGCATCCCGGGGCAGGCGGAGCACCAGCAGGTCCCGCGGCGGCAGGGGGGTTTCCCCGCGGACCACCACGACGCCCCTGAACAGGTCTTCCAGCTCCTTGGCGGCTTCCGGGTTGACGGCCGCATCCCCGCCGAGCACACCGCGCAGGAACCAGCGGGGGCCGTCGACGCCGATGAAACGGGCCACGCGGTAGCCGCGGCTGCCATCTGCGGCCTGGGCGGGAACCTTGGCCAGCACTTCCTTGCCGAAGGTGCCGTCGAGAATTTCAATTTCGCCGCCCTGCGATCCAACTGACAGCCCGATTTGTTCGCGGATGTCACGCCAGAGCTCTTCCGAGCGGGGCGCGGCAAAGGCCTGCAGCTGCAGGCTGGAGCCATTCAGGTCCAAGGTGACGGCGATGACCCGGCTGGTGCTCTCCTCCACTTCAAGGCGCAGCGCCAGCCCCTCGCGCGGGGTGACCAGCAGCGCCCCCAGGTCCACATATCCGTCCGTGTCGGAGATCTCGTCGGCGTCGAGGGGTCCGTGGACGCCGCGCTCATAAACGGTGTCCGAGGGGTCCGGGGGCAGGGACAGCAGGCCGTTTTCGGCCGATTCCGTTCCGGCATCGCCCGGGGCGTGGCCCGCGGGCGCAGCGGCACCGGCCGTGTCATTCTTCTTTTTCTTGCCAAACCCAAAAGCCATGGGGTGGAAACTCCTTGTGAATGTTGGAACCGAACGTTTCCTAGCGTCCGGCGGCGTCGGCCCCGGCCTGCCCATGGCCGCCGGTTGAGCCAAAGCCGCCGGTGCCCCGCACCGAGTCCGGCAACTGGTCCACCAGCTCGAACGTGGCGTGTTCCACGCGCTGGAAGACCATTTGTGCAATTCTATCGCCCCTGGACAGGGTGATGGAGTGGTGCGGGTCGGTGTTGAGCAAGGTGACGGATATTTCCCCGCGGTACCCGGCGTCCACGGTGCCCGGGCTGTTGACGATGGTCAGCCCGTGCCTGGTGGCCAGGCCCGAGCGCGGGTGCACCAGGGCCACGAAACCAAAGGGCAGGGCGATGGAGACGCCGGTGGGCACAAGCGCACGCTCCCCCGGCGCCAGCACGACGTCGATCCTGGTGCGCAGGTCCGCGCCCGCGTCGCCGGGATGGGCGTAGGACGGGGCATCGATGCCGTCGTCAAGCATGTGCAACTGCACGCCCAGCGTCGCTGCGCCGTCGGAGGGGACAAAGTCGGTCTGGTTGGTCACAACTGCACACTCTATCCCGAACGGCGGCGCCGCTTCCCACCGCCGGGTGCCGGGAGAAGATGAATTACCGACCAAAAGGTGAAAAGCTATTCCCATGTCTTCCACGCCGGCCGCCAGCGCCACCCCCCTGTCCACAGCGACGTACACCGAGAAATTGTGGCCCAACCTGGGTGTTTGGATCATCGTGCTGGGTCTTTCCGCAGCGGGCATCCTCATCCTGATCCCCATCAGCCCGCTGGCAGGCTACCTCGCCTTCTTTGTCCTGCTGGTCCTGCAAACGGTGGCGCTCCTGCTGTGGACGCCCAAAATTGAGGTCACGGCCGACACCTTGCGCGTGGGCCGTGCCGTCATCGAACGCGAATACGTCGGCGAGGTCACCTACTACCTGGCCGACGAAGCCACGGCACAGCGCGGCACCCGGCTCAATGGGCTGGCCTACCTGTGCATCCGCGGCTGGATCAAGCCGGTGGTCAAGGTTGAAATCACGGACCCGCACGACACCACGCCGTACTGGCTCACCTCCACGCGCAATCCCGAGCGCCTCGCCGCGGCCCTCGGCAGGGGCCGCCAGTAGCGGCCCCTGCTAGCCCTCGCAGTCCCGGCAATACTTCAAGCCGTCCTTTTCACGGGCCAGCTGCGAGCGGTGCCTGACCAGGAAGCAGGATGAACAGGTGAATTCATCCGCCTGGGCAGGGAGGACCTCAACGGCCAGCTCCTCGCCGGACAGGTCGCCGCCGGGCAGCTCATAGCTGTCCGCCAGATCGGCCTCGTCCAGGTCGATGACCGCCCCGGACGGCCCGGACGGCCGGACCGCGAGGGATTCCAGCACGTTGCCGTCCCGGTCGTCGTCGTTCTTGCGCGGCGCGTCATAATCCGTTGCCATTGCTTCCTTCACCAATTTCTGTTTCCCATGCCTTCGCACGGGCGTTGGCAGGCCCTGTGCGGGGTTCCTGTACGCAAATGCTGCCAATCACCCTAGAGTGGGAACGTGCGGACAGGCCCGAAAAATGCCCGCGTTCGCGGTGGGCGTAGCAGCCCCGTGCGGCGGGGCGGCGGCCGGGAGGTGATTTTGTGAACCATTCACGCCACGCCTGCGCGGGTAGTAGGAAAACCGGGCGTTCGGTGGCAAAGTTTCGAAGTGAAACCAGTCAACTTTGGAGGGCAGCATGGCGGATCTACGTTTAGTGGGTGTGCATGACGATGGCAAGCACCTGCTACTCAGTGGACCCGGCGGCGAAATATACCTGCTGCCCATTGATGAAGCACTGCGCATGGCCACCACCCGCGCGCCGCGGAAGGCCTCCCCCGGAAGCTCCGGCCCGGCCAGGATGTCGCCCCGTGAAATCCAGGCGCAGATCCGCGCGGGCGCCACGGCGGCCGACGTCGCCGAGCATTCGGGCATGTCCCTGGAACAGGTCCGCCGTTACGAAGGGCCGGTGCTGGCCGAACGCGAGCACGTGGCCCAAATGGCCCGCAAGGTTGAGGTGTCCAGCCCGGCCCCCGGCAATGACGGCTACCGCTCGGCGTTTGGCGACAATCCCGCCACCCTGGACGAAATGGTCATGCACCGGCTCTCCGCCTTCGGGATCGACCCCCGCACCGTGCGCTGGGATGCCTGGCGGGTCCACGACGGCGCCTGGACAGTGACGGCGGACTTTGAGCCCGGCGGCGAATGGGCGGCAAGCAGCATCGGCGAGCCGGCCCCCGCCCGCTGGACGTTCCACCCCGGACGGAAGGCCCTGGCCAATGCCAATCGTTGGGCCCAGCAGCTCAGTGAAATGGAGCCGGTGGACGGCCCCGTGCCCGAGCGCCGGCTCAGTGCCGTGGCCGACCGCCCCTTCGACTTTGAGGCCGACGCGCCCGACAAAGACTCCCCCGAGGTGCCCGAGGCACCCGCCGAGGAGACCGGCGAGGACACGGGTTCCGGCCTGCTGGACATGCTGCGTTCGCGCCGCGGCCAGCGCCTGGGCCTCGACGAGGACGGCGACGACGAGCTCGCGTCCATGCTGGGCACCCACGTGCCGGCCGCACACCCGCGCGACGCGCAGGACCCCCTCGACGTCCCGGAGGGCGGCGGGGACGAAGTCCCCGCGGGGGCGGCCGCCGGGGACGGCCACGCGGAGGACGCCGGCAAGGACGGTGACGGCGGGGCTGCCGGCAAGGACGGTGACGGCGGGGCTGCCGGGGACGCGCATTCCGCCACGGCGCACGGCAAGAAACGCCTGCGTGCCATCCCGTTCCTCTCGCTGGCACCCAGACTGCACGGTGACGAGGACGACCATCAGGCAGTGGGGGTGGGAGAGGTCAGCACCGACACCCGCGAAATCACCCTTTCCGGCGCGCCACAGCTGCGCCGCAGCGCCGCGGACCGCGGCTCCGCCGACAGCAGCGCGGACGTTCGGGGCCTGCAGCCTGCCGCCCCGCATCCGCCGGAAACACAGGCCCCCGAGGTCGTGGAGGACGCAGACGGACCGTCGGACAGCGAAGTGGCCGCCAGGCTGGAACGCAAGGCTGCGGGCAAGCCAAAGCGTTCCAGCGTCCCCAGCTGGGACGAGATCGTGTTCGGCACCAAGGGCGACTGAGCCGCCCGGCCCGGCCACCGGCGTCGTGCTTCACGGCTGTCGGTGGGGAACCAGCAGCCCGCACGGCCGCTACCGGCGCCGTCTGCCCTTCGCGGCCGGGACCGTGACGGGGATGCGCAGCAGCGGCACCTCGCGTTCGGCCTTCGTGATGGAGCCGTGCTGGCCCACCATCTCAATGGCCGGCGGGCGCACGCGCCGCAGGTCGTAAAACGCAATGGTTTCCCGCGCCGCCACCAGGACATCGCCGATCCGTCCGGCGGCCTCGGGGCGCACCTCCCCAAACCAGCCCGCCTCCACCGCCTGTTCACGCGTGAGCACCCATGCCTTGCTTCCAAACCGCTCCAGCCACGCGGCGACGAGGTTGTCGCGGGTGCCGGGGCCGGCGTCGGGCTCCAGGTAGAGGTGGACCATGCGCGGCTCGCCGGCGGTGTGGCGCACCCCGGCCACGAGCTCGGGAAACCGGGAGTAGTCGATGCGGGCGGAACGGGGCACGTCCACCATGCCGTGGTCGGCCGTGAGCAGGATCAGGGTGTCGGCGGGGACGGCGGCGGCCAGGCGCTTCATGCCGGCGTCGAGCTCCTCGAGCTGGTGCTCCCACTGGACCGAGTCCGTCCCGTGCGCGTGCCCGGCCTTGTCCAGTTCGCTCCAGTACAGGTAGAGGAGCATCCCCGGGTGGGCGGCCAGGGTCTCGGCAGCCAGCTGGACGCGCGCCAGCGGGGTGGTCGCGCCGAGGAACGTTCCGCCGCGCAGCGCCGCCTTCGTCATGGGCGAGTGTTCAAACTTCGGCAGGCTGACGGTGGCCGTGGGCAGGTGCCCCTCCAGCCGCTCAAACACGGTGGGGAGCGGCTGCCACCGCAGCGGGTCCACGCCGGCGTCCCAGTTGCCCAGCAGGTTCACCACCTTGTCCTGATCCGGGTCCAGGACGTCGTAGCCGAGCATGCCGTGCCGGCCGGGCCCGACGCCGGTCCCCAGGCTGGCAAGGGAGGTCGCCGTGGTGCTGGGAAACGCCGCGTGGAGTGTGCGGGGGTGCTCTCCCGCGCCGTCCGCGGCCATGACGCCGCGCAGGAACGGGGCGTGGCCGGCCTTGTGTTTCAGCAGCGACTTGCCCAGGCCGTCCACCAGCACCACCACGATCCGCCGGGCGGCCGGCAGCTTGAGCGCGTTGGTGAACCGGGCGTCGCCCGCGGCCGCCGCGGCGCTGGTGAGGACGTCCGCGATCGTGTTGCTTCCATAGGCCGGCGCTGCGGGGAGGGCCGGCTGGCGCGACGGTGGCGTGGCGGTTCGGTGTGCCTGCTCCACGCCGGTCAGCGCCGGTAGTGGCTGCGGCCCATGCGCTGGCCCAGCACCGGGAACTTGGGCCCCTGCGCCGGCCCCTGCGCCGGCGCGTGCGCGGGCGTGGCGGCGCGGGTGCTGACCGCCCGCAGGGCCCGCGCGAAGGCCTTGGCGTCGGCCACGGCCTGCAGGCCCTCGGCCTCGGCGCTGATGCGCAGGGCGATGTCCTCCTGGGCGATGGTGCCCGTGTAGCCGTGGTCGGCGTCGCACTCGGGATCCCCGCACGACGCCGGCCCCATGTCCACCCGCTGTCCGCCGGACCAGGCGATGGCCACCGTCAGTTCACGGGCGGGGTCGGAGGGCTTGTAGTCCTGCGGCTGGGCGTAGATGTAGCTCAGCACCACGGAGCCGATCTGCCCCACGGGCACGGATTCGGTGGACACCTGCGCCACGACCTGTTCACCGGCGTCGTCCAGCTGCTGGTCGTCCACATGGGTGATGACCAGCATTTCCTGCGTCAGCACCAGCACCGTGATGTGGCGGTGCACCTCGGTGCGGTCAAAGTGCGTTTCCAGGTGGACCAGGTGCGCCAGGCTCTCCTGCCCGTCCAGGGCGTCGTTGACGACGTCCTGGACCAGCCGGGGATAAAAGCCGGAGCGCTGGAGTGCGGATTCAAGGTCGCGGCCGGTGGTGTTGGCCGGGGCGCCGGCTCCGAAGGTGTTCATGGCCTCCATTTTCGCACTGTGGCCCGGTGGAAAGCGAACCGGCAGGCATGCCGCCTAGGAGATCATGGCCCGCCGGGCGCTGTCGGTGCGCTGGGCGGGGTTGCCGATCCGAAGCTCAACGGCGAGCACCGTCACCTTGGTGGGCCCCACCAGCACCGGGTTGAATTCCACCCACGCAATCTCCGGGTGTTCGTCCTTCATCAGCCCCACCCGGGCCACGAGGTCCTCCAGCGCGGCCACGTTGCCGGCCGGCAGCCCGGCATAGCCAAACAGCCTGGTTGCTGCGCGCGGGGACCGGACCAGGTCCGCCGCGTCCCCGGCGGACAGCGGCGGCACCCGGTGGGCCCAGTCGTCCAGCAGGTTCACGGCGTCGCCGGAAAGGCCGAAGGACACCACGGGGCCCAGCAGCGGATCCTCGATGGCCCGCAGGGTGCAGGACTGCCCCACTTCGGCCATGCTCTGGACCTCCAGGCCGGCCGCCCCGTAGGGTTCCAGGAGCTTGCGCATTTGGGCGATGTTCCGGCGCAGCGACGCGGCGTTTTCAATGTTGATCCGCACCCCGCCCAGGTCCAGCCGGTGCCGCAGGGCCGTGTCGAGGGTCTTGATGGCAACGGGCCAGCCGAGCCGTTCGGCGGCCGCCACTGCGTCGTCTTCGGTGCTGAACGGGACGGATTCCAGCACGCGGATGCCATAGTGTCCCAGCAGCCGGCCCGTGCGGGCGGAATCCAGGGTCAGCAGGCCGTCGCCGTCGACGCCCCCCAGCCATTCCTCGAGCAGCGCTGCCGCCGCTTCCGTGTCCACCCCGGGCAGCGGGTCGAAGACAGGCGTTTCCAGGGTCAGCCACTTCGCGTAGCGCGTGACGGCCGCGAGGGCGGCTATGGCCGTGCCGGGGCTCGCAAAGCACGGGAGCCCCCCGGCCAGCTGCCGGTCGACCCGGATGCGGGTGTCAACGATGCCGCAGAACGCCGCCACTACCGGCTTGCCCGACTCCTGGGAGCAGGCCTGGAGGGTCGCGGCAATGTTCTCAACGGTGAGCCCGGGAACGGGCAGCAGCGTGACAATGGCCGAGTCCGTGCGCGGCTGGGCCAGCGCCTCCAGGACGGCCCGCCGCAGCAGGGGCAGGGCCCGGGACTGGCCAGTGTCCAGCTCCAGTCCGGCCGCGACGTGCGTGACCGTCAGGCCGCGCTGTTCCGCGGCGTCCCCGACCACGGCACCCAGGGCCAGCGAGTTGCCGAGGATGGCCAGCCCGGGCCCCTTGGGCAGGGCCTGGCCGGTGACTATCTGGGCGACGTCGGCCAGTTCCTCGATGGTGTTGACGCGGATGACGCCGGACTGGCGGAGCATGGCGTCCAGGGCGCCGGACGGCGCCTGCGTGGTGCGGACGGCATGGCCCGGGGGCAGGCGCAGCCCAATGGTGTCCGACTTCGCCACGATCACCGGCTTGGTGCGGGCCAGGCGGCGTGAGATGCGGGCGAACTTGCGCGGGTTGCCGATGGATTCCAGGTACAGCCCGCAGGAGGTGGTGTTGGGGTCGTCCTCCCAGAACTGCATGAGGTCGTTGCCGGAGACGTCGGCCCGGTTTCCGGCGGACAGCACGGTGGAGAGTCCCACCTCGCGGCGGCTCAGCGACGCGTAGAGGGAGGCGCCCAGGGCCGCGGACTGGCTAAAGACGCCCAGCCCCCCGCGCAGGGGCAGTTTCGGCGCCAGGGAGGCGTTCAGCGAGACGGCCGGGTCCGTGTTGGCCAGCCCGAGGGAGGCCGGGCCAACCAGCCGCATGCCGTTCGCCCTGGCCTGGCGCACCAGGGCCCGCTGGCGGGCGAGGCCGGCCTCGCCGTCGTCGGCAAATCCCGAGGTGGCGATGACCACACCCTTCACCCCTGCCGCCCCGCACTGGTCCACGACGGCCGCAACCTGGTCATACGGCACCGCGACCACGGCCAGGTCCACGGGGCCGGGCACCTCGGCAACGGTGGCGTAGGGCATCATGCCGGCAACCTCCAGGGCCTCCTTGTTGACGGCGTAAACCGGGCCGGCAAAGCCGCCCTCCACGACATTTTCCAGCAGCTGCCTGCCCAGGCTCCCCTGCCCCCGGCCGGCCCCGATGACGGCCACGGAGGCAGGCGTCACCAGGGCGGCGACGCTGCGGGCCTCTGCCCGGTGTTCCCGGGACGCCATGACTGCGCGGGATTTCTCCGTGGGGTCGATATCGAAGGCGAGGGAGACCACGCCGTCGTCAAATTGGCGGTGGACCTCGTAGCCGGCGTCGGAAAAGACCTGGAGCATCTTGCGGTTTTCGGGCAGGACCTCGGCGGTGAACTTGTCGATGCCGTTTTCGCGGGCCGCGGCCGCAAGGTGCTCCAGCAGGATGGAGCCCAGGCCGCGGCCCTGCTCCGAATCCGAGACGTTGAACGCCACCTCGGCCTCGGCGGGGTTGTCGAGGCGGTCGTAGCGGCCGATCCCGATGATGCGGTCGCGGTGTGTGATGACAAAGGCCACCCGGTCGCGGTAGTCCAGCTCGGTGAAGCGGCGCAGCTCCTTGGACGTCAGCTTGGACTTGTAGGTGAAGAAGCGCAGGTAGATGGAGGTCTGCGACTGTGCCATGTGGAAGGCCTGCACGGCGTCGGCGTCGGCCGGGGTCATGGGCCGCAAATGGCCGGTTGCCCCGTCGCGCAGCACGACATCGGCCTCCCAATGTGCCGGATAAACGGGTGCGTGCCCTGGCTTCACCATAGAATCACTGTACCGACATGTTTCCCTTTGCAGGGCCCTGCCGGACTGCAACACCCGCCACACTGATAGGAACCCCCGCCGCCATGGCCAAGCGCCAACCACCTGTAGACGATGACTTCACGGAAAACATTGTTGAAATTGATGTTTCCAGCGAAATGGAAGGCTCCTTCCTGGAGTACGCCTATTCGGTGATCTATTCGCGCGCCCTGCCGGACGCCCGCGACGGGCTCAAGCCGGTGCAGCGGCGCATTCTCTACATGATGAGCGAGATGGGCCTGCGCCCGGAAAAGGGCCATGTCAAGAGCGCCCGCGTGGTGGGCGAGGTCATGGGCAAGCTCCACCCGCACGGCGACACGGCCATCTACGACACCATGGTGCGCATGGCCCAGGACTTCTCCCTTCGCCTGCCGCTCATTGATGGGCACGGCAACTTTGGCTCGCTCGACGACGGCCCGGCGGCCCCCCGCTACACGGAGGCCCGGATGGCCGCCGCGGCCCTGGAGCTGACGGGCAACCTGGGCGAAGACGTGGTGGACTTTGTGCCCAGCTACGACAACGAGATGACCCAGCCCTCCGTGCTGCCTGCCGCGTTCCCCAATCTTTTGGTCAACGGCGCCAGCGGGATCGCGGTGGGCATGGCGACGAACATGGCCCCGCACAACCTTGGCGAAGTCATTGCCGCCACCCAGCACCTGATCGCCAACCCGGACGCCACACTCGAGGACATCATGGCGTACGTGCCCGGCCCCGACCTGCCGTCGGGCGGGCGCATTGTGGGGCTGGACGGCATCCGCGATGCCTATGCCACGGGTCGCGGCTCCTTCAAGACGCGGGCCAAGATCGCCGTCGAACAGCTCTCGGCGCGGCGCACCGGCCTGGTGGTCACGGAGCTGCCGTACCTGGTGGGCCCGGAAAAGCTCTTTGAAAAGATCAAGGAGGCCGTGAACGCCAAGAAGCTCGCCGGCATTGCCGACCTTGTCGACCTTTCAGACCGCAAGCACGGCATGCGCCTGGTCATCGAGATCAAGAACGGCTTCAACCCGGCCGCCGTCATGGCCCAGCTCTACCGGTACACGCCCATGGAGGATTCCTTCGGTATCAACAATGTCTGCCTGGTGGACGGTCAGCCGCAAACCCTGGGCCTGGTGGAGCTGCTGCAGGTGTTCCTCTCCCACCGCATCGACGTGGTGCGACGACGCACCGCGTTCCGTCTGGGCAAGAAGAACGACCGCCTGCACCTGGTGGAGGGCATGCTGCTGGCCATCGTGGACATCGATGAGGTCATCCAGGTCATCCGCAGCTCGGACGAGGTGGCCGCCGCCCGCGAACGTCTCATGTCCATCTACGACCTCTCCGAAATCCAGGCCAACTACATCCTTGACCTGCAGCTGCGCCGCCTCACCAAGTTTTCCGTGGTGGAACTGGAAGCCGAGCGCGACGACCTCCGCCGCGAAATTGAGTCGCTCGAGGCGGTCCTGGCCTCCAGGGAGCTGTTGCACCAGCTGGTCTCGGACGAACTGGGCGAGGTGGCCGCCAAGTACTCCACATCACGCCGCACCGTGCTTCTCGAGTCGGAGGCGATGGCGCCGTCGGTCGCCAAGGCGCTGGCCGCGGCCGGACCCGCGGGCAAGGGAAAGGTGGCACCCTTGGCCCTCGAAATTGCCGACGACCCCTGCTGGGTGCTGCTCAGCGCGTCGGGCCAGATCGCGCGGACCTCCCACGCCGAACCCCTCGCCGACACCGGGGCGCGGGGCCGGCACGACGTCTATTCGTCCGTGCTGAAGACGACGGCCCGCGCCGAAATTGGCGCACTGACGTCGCTGGGCCGGATGCTGCGCCTGCAGGTCGTGGACATGCCGGTGCTGCCCCCCACCAACGCCCTGCCCAACCTGGCCGGCGGCGTAGCGGCCAAGGAGTTCATCACCCTCAGCAAGGGGGAGAGCCTGGTGGGCTTTGTCCCGCTCAACGCCACGTTTGCCGTGGGCACCGCCCAGGGCGTGGTCAAGCGGGTTACGCCCGAATACCCGCTGAACCGGGACGAGTGGGAGTACATCTCCCTCAAGCCCAAGGACTCTGTGGTCGGCGCCGCGGTGGCCGCGGACGACGACGATCTCGTCTTCATCACGCAGGGCGCGCAGCTGCTTCGGTACAGCGCCGCCAACGTACGCCCGCAGGGCCGCACGGCCGGCGGCATGGCGGGCATCAAGCTGGGGGACGGCGACGCCGTGCTCAGCTTCACCGCGGCGTCCGGCACCGACCCCGACGCCGTGGTGGTCACGGTGGCGGGCGGCCAGGACGCGCTGCCGGGGACACCGTCGGGCAGCGCCAAGGTCACGGCCCTCTCCGAGTACCCGGTCAAGGGCCGTGCCACCGGCGGTGTCCGCGCCCACAGGTTCCTCAAGGGCGAGGACCGGCTGACGGTCGCCTGGGCGGGCCACGGCCCCGCGAAGGCGTCCACCTCCACCGGCGTGGTGCGCGCATTGCCCGTGGAGCACGGGCACCGGGACGGCTCAGGCGTGGCCCTGTCCGCGGCCATCGACCTGGTGGGCCCGAGTCTGAATCGAAGCGGCGGCGTTGCAGCCGACGCGGCATCCAACGGCGGTGGAGGGGACGGCGGGGGCGGTTCAGGGGGCGGGGCCACCGCGCCAGTTGCGACAGCAAACGCCGTATCCAGGCGCGCGCCGTCCGCTGATCCGTCCCCCATTCCGGAGGCCACCCAGGAGGCGTTCGAGCTGCCCACGGATTGAACCCCACGCCCTCCCACCAATCGCACGCCCGCACCGGGCCCCTCGGGCGCGTGGGCCCAACGCCCTCCCACCGCTCGCCAGCCCGCACCGGGCCCCTCGGGCGCGTGGACCCAAACGGCGTGGCCTTGCGCCCCGGCATAGACTGGCCCCATGGCGATAATTCCCGACGAAAAAGACTGGATCTGGGTGCTGTCCAAGCCGTGCCCCGAGTGCGGGTTCGATGCCTCAAGCGTTACACCGGCAACAGCCGCGACCACGATCCCCGCGCTGCTGCCGCGCTGGCAGCAAGCGCTCAAGCGCGCCGGGGTTGAGGACAGGCCTGATGACTCAACCTGGTCCGTCCTCGAGTACGCCGCGCACGTCCGCGACGTCTTTGACGTCTTCACCGGACGCCTTGAATTGATGTTGTCCCGGGAGAATCCAACGTTCCCCAACTGGGATCAGGACCAAGCCGCGCTGGAGGGCGGGTACCCGTCGCTGGATCCTCGGCAGGTTTCGGCGGACCTGGTTCAAAACGGCGAGGACGCGGCAGCGGCCTTCGCGGCGGTTACGCCCGAACAGTGGGGCAGGCGCGGGCTGCGCAGCAACGGCTCCGAGTTCACTGTCCTGACCCTTTCCGGCTACTTTATGCACGATGTGATCCACCACCTAAACGACGTCAGCGCCTGAGCCTGGACACGCGGGCCGCCACGAAATACCGCGCGACTGCCTGGCAGGGGGTTGTTTAGAAGGGGCAGGGTTCGTCTGTTTGGGTGGTGATGTAGGTGCGGCCGGTGGGTGTGGTGGTTTTGGTTTGGCGGGGGCCATGGGGTTCGATTGTCCAGCCGGTGTCCGGGTTGTCCTTGAGATGGTGGCAGTAGGGGTCGCGTGGGCGGAGGTTTTCGACGCTGGTTTCGCCTGGGGGCAGGGGGGTGCCGTCGGGTGCGTGGGTGGTTCGCCAGAAGGGGATGGTGTGGTCGAGGTCGCAGCTCGCGGCGGGGTGGTCGCAGCCGATGCCGGTGCAGACGGGGTCGCGGCGGCGCACTTCGGCGGCGATGTCCGCGGGCGGGCGGTAGCGTTGGCGGCCGACAGTGAGCCGGGCCCGGGTGGCGGGGTCGGTGAGGAGGCGTTCCCAGAAGGGGGAGCCGGCGGCGAGTTCGCGGGCCTGGCCCGGTGGGATGGGGCCGTAGCCTTCGAGATGGCCGGGTTCCTCGGAGCGGCCAAGGAGGGTCAGGGCGGGGACGGTGACGCAGATCGTTGCGGGGATTCGCCCTTCGTGCCAAGACTCCGGCACCGGGCCGCCACCGCAGCCTCCGCCGTTGCGGCCGCCACTTTCGCTGTCACGGTTTCCGCCCGCCCCGGTGTCGCTGCCGTTGTCACGGTTCCGGCCGCTTTCCCCGCCGTCGTGGTCATGGTTTCCGCTGCGGGCGTTTTCTTGGTTGCGGTTTCCGGCGGTGGTGGGGTTGGTGTGGTGGATGGCGTTGTGGATGAGGTCCAGGAAGGTGTCGGCGAGGTAGTTGTTCAGGGACCGGGAGGGCCGGCCGGTGGGGGTCGTGGCGGTGCTGGGCGTCCCGCCGGGGCCGGTGCCTTCGCGTTGGGCGTGGCGGGCCCAGGCCTCCAGGGAGTCGTAGAGGGATTTCGCCGGGGCGGCGTCCAGGACGGCGGTGAGTTGGGCCATGCCGTCGGGCAGGGCGGTGAACCAGACGCGGCGTTCGGCCCGGGCGCGTTCGTGGCGCTCTGCGAGGGGTTCGGGGTTGTGCAGTTGGGCAAGGCGGCGGATGCGGCGGGTGAGGGCTCGCGGGTTGGCGCGCGCGGCCCCGGGCAGAAACAGCGGTTCGATCAGGGACTGGACGGCGGCGGGGACGTTGTCCACGCCGGCGAGGATGGCCCGGATCCGGGCCGTGTCCAGCAGGCCCTGGCGGTAGAGGCTGGTGGTGGCGGGCAGGTTGCGGGCGAGGATTTCGGCGTTATCGAGCAGCTGCTGCGCGGTACCGATGCCCACTGCGTGCACGGCCATGATTTCCGCCGCCGCATACCGGGACCGGTGGGCGGCCGCGCCCGGGTTTGTCCCGCCGGCTGAGCACTCGGCCCCCTGTTCCCCGTCCAGTGTCTGGCCGGGGGGTGTGGGGATGGCGGGTGTTTCGCTGGCGAGTGGGGGCCGGCGGGTGGAGAACACGGCCAGGGCGCCGTCCTGCATGGCGCGGGCGAACGCGGCGAGCCGGTTCGCGGCGTGGATGAAGTCCAGCAGGTCGTTCTCCCCGAGCCGGTGCGGGTCCAGGTGTGCCAGGGCGTCGGCGACGGCGACCGGGGACCAGGCCACCCCGGCCGGGCTGTGGGGCCGTGGCGCCTCGGGCAGGTCCGGGACCGCGGCCCGCACGGCCCGCACCCGGCCCAGGTCCGCCGGGCCCGGCAGCAGCGACACGGCAGGGTCGCATTGGCCCGGATCCGCCCACGGCGCATCCGGCATTGGAAACGGAAACGACACGGGCCCGGTTGTGGCTGCGGTCTCGCGCGGGGCATCCCAGGGAAGGTCCTCCTCCGGCATGGATGCGATCAGCGCGGCGATGTCCGCGTCAGAGGGCCAGCCCTCCTCCGCGGCGGCGGCGAGTTGCCGGGCGCATTCGGCCCCGCCTGTGGCCGGGAACGGCTCGCCCGCGTACGGGTCTGAGACAATCAGCGCCGCCAGCGCCGTATCGGACACAACATCCCCGGCCGGCAGCCCACAGAAGGGCGGGCCGGGGGCGGGCGGGCCGCCGTGGACACCGTCCCGCCGGGCAGCGGGGCCGGCCCCCGGACCGGCCCTGCCGGGAACGGCGCTCCCAACCGGGACCGAGGAAGCAGTGCCGGGCGCCACGCCAGCCGAGGAAGCAGTGCCGGGCGCCACGCCAGCCGAGGAAGCAGTGCCGGGCGCCACGCCAGCCGAGGAAGCAGTGCCGGGCGCCACGCCAGCCGAGGAAGCAGTGCCGGGCGCCACGCCAGCCGAGGAAGCAGTGCCGGAAGCTGCCGGGGCCGACGGCACGGGGCGGGGCACCTCCGGCCGGTGGCTGGGGGTTTGATCCAAAAGAGACGGTCCGGCGGGGGTGGAATCCCCGGTGCTGCCGGGCCGGTCAATCATGCCCATGTATCAATAATAGTACAAATAACCTATCAGTGGTGGAAATTCTAGAATATATTCTCTATTTATTTACAGCCAAAAACGGGCGCCGCGTGCCGGGGTCTCGACAGGCTCGGCCGGCGGCGATTCGGGTTTGCCCCGCGGGTGTGGACGCCGGCCGGCTCACGCATCCAATGGTTTGTCCCACGCCAGCGTGCGGCGCAGCGGCCGGTACCCCATGCGCTCGTAGAGAACCAGCGCGCCTGTGGGGTTTTCCGTGTCGACGTCCAGGCAGGCGTGGTCCATGCCCGCCCTCGTGTACCGGGCCATCGCATCGGAGAGAAGTGCCGCGGCAATACCGCGGCCGCGCCAGGCCCGGCGAACGCCCAGCAGCTCTGTGTAGCCCTCCTCGCGTCCTTCCCTGGAAAAGCGTTCGGGATCGTACAGGGAAAGCTGGTACCCAGCCACGTCACCGGTTGCTGCGTCCAACGCCACTGCCGACCACGCCGGCCGGAGATCGTCGTTCGCAAGGAGCATCCCCCATTGCTGCACGCTGCGCGGTTCGGATCCCCAGTGGTCGGCAAAGGCCTCGTTGTGCGCCAGCCGCACGGCCTCGGCCAGCTGGGGCGTAAACGGCACAATGCGGATGCCTGCCGGCGCCGGCACGACGGGAGCACCGGCCAGCGGACGCAGCATCTCGGAGTAGTACCGGACTACGGCATAACCGGCTGCTCGTAGCAGCGCGGCATGCGCGGAGCCGCCCTCGTGCGTGTGGGTGCGCACCAGGGGCCCCGCCTGCCCGTCTTCGGCAAACCTGGCCCGGACCCGGGCTTCCAACCACCTCAGCAGGGACGAGCCGATGCCCCGGCGCTGCCACTGCGGGTCCACGCCACCAAACACCACCGCCTTGGCGCCCGCCGGGTTTTTCGACACCCGGGCGAATGCGCGTACAGCGCCGGTACCGTCAAATCCCGCCACGGTGTTCAGGGCTGCGGGATTGGCATCGTCCATGAAGTGCGCGGCCAATTCCGACCGGGAATCATGCCACGGCGCGTTCTCGGCGGAAGCGATCCGCTCAACCACCGCCAGCCATTCGTCGAGGTCCCCAATGCCAAGGGCACGGAAAGTCAGCCCGTCAGCGGCGGGCACCGGCACGTCGTCGGCGTTCCCCATCCCCCCAGCCTAAACGGCGGCGCCCTCGCGCACCACGGATTCCGCGCCCTCCCCCAGCGCGAGGCGGGTGTCCCCGCCCGCGGCAAGGGCGCCGTCGTGCGTGACCATGACGACAGCGGCGCCGGTGAGAGCCCTGCGCAGCTCCCGCACCAGCACCTCCGCCTCGTCGCCGCCCAGGTGAGCCGTCGGTTCGTCGAGAAGCACGACGCCGGCCCCCGCCACGAGCGTGCGGGCCACCGACACCCTGGTCCGCTGGCCGCCGGAGAGGTGATGGCCGCCCGGGCCCACGCGCGTTCCCAGGCCGTCCGGCAGGCCGCGGTACCAGGGCCCCAGCCCCACGGTATCCAGGGCGCGTTCCAGCTCAGCGTCGTCCGGGGCATCGGCGGAGGGGCGGGCCAGGGCCAGGTTGGAACGGAGCGTGGAGTTGAACAGATAGGACTCCTGCGGGCACCAGGCCACCTGCCGCAGCGCCCCGGTGCCGGCCGGCTTGTCGTTAAGCGTGTAGCTGCCGCGCTCGGGCGTGAGGAAGCCGAGCAGCACGGCGAGCAGCGTGGACTTGCCCGAGCCCGACGGCCCGCTGACGGTCCACCAGCGTCCGCGTTCGGTGCCGCCGCTGACACCCTCAAACACAGGCGCGGGTGCGTCCGGATACCGGGCCGTGACGTTCCTGAGTCGCAGCGAGGAGACAGGAAGGAAAGCCGGCGTTTCCCCGTCCTCGTTGCCGGTGGTGGTGCGGGCACGGGCGCCCTTGACGTTGCCGAGGGGGGCGTCAACGAGGGTGGAACGGCCGCCGTCAAGCAGCGGCATGGTCCTGGCCATCATGGATCCCAGCACGGGCAGCTGCTGCACCGCTTCCAGGTACTGCCCGAGCGGCTCCGCCAGGGCCAGCATGAGCAGCGCGGCAACGGCGGCGGCGCGGGGGTCGGCGCCGGAGCCAATCACGGCAGCTGACGCGGCCACTGCCGCGAGGGACGTCAGCAGCGCGACGCCCGCCTGCCCCAGCCCGCTGGTCCAGGCCAGGCGGCGCAGCGGTGCGGAAACCGTCAGGTCGCGGTTCGCGAAGTTGCGGGCCGCCGGCTCCCCCACGCCGTTGGCGTGCAGCTGGTCCGCGGCGGCCAGGAGGGTTGTCGTCCGGCTGGCCAGCCAGGAGCGGTGCACGGCGGCCGCGGCGGCTGCCCGCCGTTGGGCCGTGTAGACCGCTGCGGGCAGGACCAGCAGCGCCAGCACGCCCAGGACGGCGACGGGAAGTGCGGCCGCGGGCGCCAGCCAGATGACGGCGGCGAATATGGACAGGTAGGAAAGCACGGCCGAGGGAATCGGCACCACGGCGCGTGGAAGCGCGTCCCGGAGTTCGTCGACGTCCGCGATCAGCGTGCCGAGCGAGCCGCCCGAGCGCGTCAGCCGGCCCCAGTGCCGGACATTGGCGCCCAATGCGTCCCAGAGGTCGAGGCGCAGCCCGGCTGCCCAGCGGAACACGGAATCGTGGGTCAGGAGGCGTTCGCTGTACCGCAGCACTGAACGTCCCACCCCGAAGGCTCGGACCCCCACAATCAAGACCATGAGATACATGATGGGAGGCTGGGCGGCGGCCCACACGATGAGCCAGCCGGAGATGCCGGACAAGGCCGCCGCGCTCAGCGTGGCAAGCGCGGACACCAGCACGCCGGCGGCGAACCGGGGCGAACGCCACGGCAGACGCCGGAGCCACTGCCAGCGGAACGCCGCGGCGGCTTCCGGTACAGGTGCGGGGGCCGCGGCCGCGGCAGTGACAACGGGGTCACCCTGCCGTGCCCGCAGCGGGCCGCCCCCGTCGACGCTGCGCGCCTCGACGGGGGCGCCGTCGCCGCTCAACAGGGCTGCCAGCTTGGGGTCATGCGTGGCCACCACCAGGGCCACGGTCCCGCGCAGTGAGGCCAGTGCCTGCCGCACGGCCGCGGCGGACACGGAATCAAGGTGGGCGGTGGGTTCGTCGAGGAGGGCCAGTTCCACGGCGGGGTCGCCGGCGATCCGGGCCAGGGCGCGGGCCACGGCCGCCCTGCGCAACTCGCCGGGACTGCACTCCAGCGGCGAACGCCCGGCCAGATGGGCGGCGTTGACCCGGGCCAGTGCCGCATCCACGGCGGCGGCGGGAACGGGCAGGTCGTTGGGCCCGCCTGCGTAGAGGGCCACGTCCGCGGCCACGGTGTCCTCGGTGAAGACCGGATGCTGCGACACCCACACGGTGCTGCCCGGCGCTGGACGCTGAAGGCTGCCGGCCACGTCAGCGCCCGCCAGAGGCCCGGCCAGGGCGGCCAGTGCGGTGGTCTTGCCCGTGCCGCTGGGGCCCTGGAGCACCAGGACGCCGCCGTGCGGGACCCGCGCGGTGAACCCGGACAGCGCCGGTTCCGCGCGGCCGGGATAGGACACGGAAAGGCCGGCAGCACACACCACGAATTTTCCGGCGTCGTGCCGGGAACGGTGCGCGGCAGCGTTGCGCATGCTCCCTGCATTCCCTGCGCAGGCCGTCGGTGCCCCCTCGGGCACGTCGGCGTCCGAAGTGGCCGCCAGGCCGGTGGCACCCCCGGCTTTGAGGATTTCATTGACCCGGCGCAGGGCCTCCACGCCGTCCTCGCTGCCGTGGTGGGCGGCGCCGACGTCGCGCAGGGGGCGGAAGCACTCGGGTGCCAGCATGAGGGCGAGCAGGCCGGCCTCGAGGGTCATGTCCCCGGCCACGAGCCGCACGCCAATGAACACGGCCACGACGGCCACGGAGATGGTGCTGATCAATTCCAGGGCCATGGAGGAGAGGAATGCCGTGCGCAACGTCGCCATGGTGGACTTGCGGTACTCCTCCGAGACGTCGGCCAGTGCCTGGCGCTGCGCCCCGGCACGGCGCAGGCCCACGAGCACGGGCAGGCCGCGGGCCAGCTCCAGCAGGTGGTTGGAAAGCCTGTCAAGGCCTTGGGCGGCCCGCTCCACACGGTCCTGGGTGTGAAAGCCGATCAGGATCATGAACACGGGGACCAGTGGCAGCGTCAGGACCACAATGAGTGCGCTGACCCAGTCCGTCAGGAGGATTTGCAGCCCCACGGCGGCCGGCAGCACGGCGCAGGAAACGAGCGCGGGGAGGTAGGCGGTGAAGTAGGTGTCAAGACCGTCAAGGCCGCGGCTGGCGAGCATTGCCTCGGCTCCCGTGCCTGCGCCGGGCGCTCCGCCGCCCAGCCGGTGTGCCACGAGGCGGCCACGCAATTCCTCCTTGGTGCCAAGTGCGGCCCGCCGGGCCAGGACTTGCTGGCCCCACGCCGCGCCGGCGAGCAGTACCGCGCCCGCGATGCCCTGGACGGCCAGCCGCCCCACCCCGGGCTGCGCCCCGCCGGCCCATACTGCCAGCGCATGGGCCAGGGCGCCCATGAGCAGCACCAGGGCCACGGCCTTCAGTGCGGCCAGCCCTGCGAGCCCGGCGAGGGCGGTGCGGGTGTGCCTGCCCGGGGGAAGCGCGGGGCGGGCCATGCTAGCTGCCCCCCGCTGCGGCCGCCGCCGCGTCCCCACGTCCGACGGCGGGGGCGAAGTCGTGCGGTTCGGGCAGGTGTGCGGTGCTGATGCGCTTGCGGAAGATCCAGTAGGTCCAAGCCTGGTAGGCCAGCACAAGGGGCACGCCCACGGCGGCCACGATGGACATCAGGCCCAGCGTGTAGGGAGACGAGGACGCATTGGCGATCGTAAGGTTCCAGGCGGGGTTGAGCGTGGAAGGCAGCACCACGGGGAACACGCCGCTGAAGATTGTGGAGCTGCCCAGCAGCAGGAATGCGCCGAGGGCCAAGAAGCTCAGGCCCTCGCGGCCCCTGAGGTTGGCGGCCCAGGCCACAGCCGCGGCAGCCACGGCCACGGCCAGCAGCACCCAGCTGAACCACTTGCCGTTGGACACTGCCACGGCAATGGCCCACACGGCCAGCGGCAGCAACGCCACGGCCAGCCAGCGCCCGACCAGGCGGCGGGCGCGGAGGCGGACGTCGCCGTCGGTCTTCAGGGCCAGGAAGGCGGCGGCCTGCAGGAGGCAGAAGGCCACCACCGCCATCCCGCCCAGCACGGCATACCAGGTGAACCAGGCGAATGGCCCGCCAACGCGGTCGCCGTTGGCATCCAGGGGCAGGCCCGTGGTGGTCAGGGCCAGCATCGCGCCGATCCCGAACGCGGCCACCAGCGAGCCGATCCCGATGGCCCAGTCCCACACGCGGCGCCAGGTGTCGTGGTGCACCTTGCCACGGTATTCAAAGGCCACGGCCCGGAAGATGAGCGCCAGCAGCACGAACACCAGCGGGATGTACAGGCTGGAAAACAGCGAGGCGTACCAGAACGGAAACGCCGCAAACGTGGCGCCGCCGGCCGTGATCAGCCAGACCTCGTTGCCGTCCCAGACCGGGCCCACGGTGTTCAGCAGCAGGCGCCGCTCCTTTTCGTCACGGGCAAAGACCTTCATGAGCATTCCCACGCCAAGGTCGAATCCCTCCAGGAAGAGGTATCCGGTCCACAGCACGGCAATGAGAATAAACCACAGGGTGGGGAGGAAGTCCATCGTTCAGTCCTTAGGTCCAGGCGGGATAGGTTCGGCGGCGGGCATCAACGGCCGCAAGGCCGGCGGGCGTCAGTACGCAAAGGCGAGCACATCGTCGCCGTCCCCGTCCGGGGCGTCGCCGCGGTCGCCCTCCCCGCCGGGGGCGTGCCCCAGCTCGGGCATGGCGGAGGGCACACCGCCGCGGATGTACTTGGCGAGCAGCGCCACCTCGACCACCAGCAGGACGGCGTACACGCTGGCGAGAGCCGCCAGGGAGAAGATCATCTCCCCCGCGGAGACGCCCGGTGAGACGGCGGCGGCGGTGAACATGAACACCTGGTCGATGCCGGACATGGAGGGATTCGGTGCCACGACGAACGGCTGTCGGCCCATTTCGGTGAAAATCCAGCCGGCGGCGTTGGCACCGAAGGGGGCCAGGATGCCCAGCAGCGCCAGCCGCATGATCCACTTG
Source organism: Arthrobacter wenxiniae (assembly GCF_013376105.1). Taxonomy (GTDB): domain Bacteria; phylum Actinomycetota; class Actinomycetes; order Actinomycetales; family Micrococcaceae; genus Specibacter; species Specibacter wenxiniae. Next base: position 5,504 of record NZ_JAAMFM010000011.1, on the reverse strand, counting down.
GGACGCGGCACGGTGCCCTTGCGCGTGGCAAAGAGCGCCACGGCCGAGGCCAGTGCGGCCAGCCCGCCAAAGCCGATCATCATGCGGAAGCCCCAGTAGGTGACGGGCATGACGGGGACGTAGTTGATGGGCTGTCCGGCGCGGTCGCCGTAGATGGGGTTGTCCGGGACGTTGGTGCCGTACTTGGCCTGGTACTCCGGCACGAGGGTGTTGACGCCCTTGATGTCGGTGGTGAAGTCGTTGTGCGCCAGGAAGGAGAGGAGGCCGGGTATTTCCATGACGGCGACCACCTTGGAGCAGTCGCGGCTGCTGAGGTCCCCGATGGACAGGACGGAGAAGCTGGTGCCGTCGTGGCAGGCGGCCTCGGCGGCGGCCATCTTCATGGGCTGCTGCTCGAACATGAGCTTGCCCGACATGTCGCCGGACACGGCGGATCCGGCAAAGGCGATCATGGCCACCACGGCGCCAATCCGCAGCGACTTGATCCAGACGGAGTGGTCAAGCTTGCTGCGGCCGGGGATGGTGTCCGATTCGCCGACAACGACGCGGCCCGCGGCGTCCACGGTGTCAATGCCGTCGTGGCGGCGCCGCCACAGGTGGTACCAGGAAATGCCAAGCAGGAATGCGCCGGCCACCGCCAGGGCGCCGGTGATGGTGTGGAAGAAGGCCACGAGGGCGGTGTTGTTGGTGAAGACGGCCCAGGCGTCCACCATGTGCGGGTAGCCGTCCACCATCTTCACCCCGACAGGGTGCTGCATCCAGGAGTTGGCCACCAGGATGAAGTAGGCCGAGACGACGGAACCGCAGACGGCAATCCACAGGCAGGCCAGGTGCACTTTTGCCGGCAGCTTCTTCCAGCCAAAGATCCACAGGCCCAGGAACGTGGACTCAACAAAGAATGCCAGCAGCGATTCCATGGCCAGCGGAGCGCCAAACACGTCGCCAACGAAGCGGCTGTACTGGCTCCAGGCCATGCCGAACTGGAACTCCTGGACGATCCCGGTGGCCACGCCCATGATGAAGTTGATCAGGAACAGCTTGCCCCAAAACTTCGTGGCGCGAAGGTACTCCTCCCGCCCGGTACGGTGCCACACTGTTTGCAGCACAGCCACGAGCAGCCCGAGCCCAATGGTCAGGGGCACCATCAAAAAGTGGTAGACCGTGACGATCCCGAACTGCCACCGGGCAATGTCCAGAGCTTCCATTCACTTCCCTCAATCCAAGAGTTGCACCGCGCCAGCGGAACCAATTCTACGACTCGTAGAACTCTAAGTTCTACCCCGCGTAGAACATTGCTGTCAAAAGCTGTACATTGGTCTCGGAAGCACTTTGTTGGGCAATCGAATAGAAGGATCTTGCATGGCAACTCTTGGGGACCTGGAACGGGCTGTGATGGACCTTTTATGGGAACATCCCGAGGCCATCACGGCCAACACGCTGCGTGACCTGCTCTCGCAGCGGCCCTCCGCGACCGAGGCGGATTCGCGGCCGCTGGCCGTGACCACCGTCCTCACCGTGCTGTCACGGCTGGAGAAGAAGGGTCTGGTGGAGCGTGAACGCGCCACCCGCCCGCACCGCTACCGTGCCGTGACGAGCCGCGCCGACCACACGGCCGAGCTCATGCTCGAGGTGCTCGGCTCCGCACCCGACCGGGAGGCCGTCCTGGCGCGGTTCATCGGCACGGTCAGCGAAGGCGAGGCCGAAACCCTGCGCAAGCTGCTGGGCCGCGACTGAGCGCGCACCTGCCGTTGCGCAGGCGGTAGCCTTAAGACATGTTCTGGACCTCGTGGTTCCTCGCGGCCCTGGCAATCACCTTGGCTTGGCCCGCTCCCGTGCTCCTCTCGCGCGCCGGGTGGCCTGCGCGGGCCCCGTTCTCGGCCATGGTGCTCTGGCAGGCCATTGCCCTGGCCGGCGGACTGTCGATGATCGGGGCCATGCTCTGCTACGGCCTGGTGCCGCTGGGCGGCAGCCTCTCCTCCGGCCTGCACGGGCTGCTGCGCGTGGTCTCGGGGCAACAGTCGCTGGACACGCTGGGGCCGGTCCATGCCTTCGCCCTCAGTGCCGCGGCCCTGCTCTCCGCCCACCTGGTCTTCACCCTGTGGCTGACGTATTTCCGCATCAACCGCCAGCGCAGCCGCCACCGGGACCTGCTGAACCTGCTCAGCTCCCCCTCACGCGACCGCCCGGACACCCTGGTCATCAACCATGAGGCGCCAGTGGCCTACTGCCTGCCCGGCGGCTCCCGCTCGGTGACGGTGCTCTCCGACGGGCTCATGACGCTCCTCTCGCCCGAGGAACTGCACGCGGTCCTGCTCCACGAGCAGACGCACCTGGCCCAGCGCCACCACCTGCTGCTGTGGGCCTTCGCGGCCTGGCGATCCGCCCTGCCGTGGCTGCCGACATCGCGCCTGGCGCAGCGCGCCGTGTCATCCCTCATTGAGATAATGGCCGACGACGTGGCCTTGCGTTCCGTGGGAAAGTCCACCCTGGTGGCGGCCATCGCCCTGGTCGCCAGCGGCCCCGCACGGCTGCCGGCCGCGGAGCTGGTGGGCGGCGGGGCGGAGCAGATCGACACGCCCGCGACGACGTCGGCGCGACTGGGCAGGCTGCTCACCCCGGCCCCGGCACTGGGTGCGGGAACGCAGGCGGCGGTGGTCGCCGCGGCGCTTCTCCTGCTGGCAGTGCCCACGGCCCTGCTGCTGGTGCCGGGGATCCTCGCCTGACAGTCCCCCCATCCCTCGGTTGCAATCGGGGCACTTCTACCCAACCCTCCCGCAGTTTTGTGAGGGAGGGTTGGTGGATGTTCGCCCGTTTGCAACCGGGCGTTTAAGGAAACAGCCCCGATTGCGCGGGAGCGATGGGGAATACAGCCCCGATTGCAACCGAGGGTTGCTCGGGTGTCAGGCGTCGATGCGGTCTGCATCCAGATGTTCGCTGCCGGCCACAATGAATTCCTTGCGGGGGGCCACTTCGGCACCCATGAGCAGCTCAAAGGTGTGTTCGGCGCGGTCGGCGTCGGCGCTGGTCACCCGGCGCAGCATGCGGTGGCGCGGGTCCATGGTGGTCTCGGCCAGCTGTTCCGCGTCCATCTCGCCCAGGCCCTTGTAGCGCTGGATCGGCTTCTTGTAGGCCTTTCCCGACTTCTCCAACTTGGCCAGCAGCCCGTGCAGCTCCTTTTCGGAGTAGGTGTAGACCATCTCATTGGCCTTGGAGCCGGCGTGGACGATCTCCACCCGGTGCAGGGGCGGGACGGCCGCATAGACGTTGCCGGCGTCGACCATGGGGCGCATGTAGCGGAAGAACAGGGTCAGCAGCAGCGTGCGGATGTGGGCACCGTCGACGTCGGCGTCGGTCATGAGGATGACCTTGCCGTAGCGGGCGGCGCCCAGGTCAAAGCTGCGTCCGGAACCGGCGCCCACCACCTGGATCAGGGCGGCGCATTCGGCGTTGGCCAGCATGTCGCCCACGGAGGCCTTTTGGACGTTGAGGATCTTGCCGCGGATCGGCAGCAGCGCCTGGAAGTCCGAGGACCGGGCCAGCTTCGCCGTGCCCAGGGCGCTGTCGCCCTCCACAATGAACAGTTCGCTCTTGTTGACGTCATTGCTGCGGCAGTCGGCCAGCTTGGTGGGCAGCGACGAGGTCTCCAGCGCGTTCTTGCGGCGCTGGGTCTCCTTGTGCACGCGGGCCGAAATGCGCGACTTCATCTCCGAGACCACTTTTTCCAGCAGGGTGGCGGCCTGGATCTTCTCGCCGCGGGCCGTGGATTCCAGCTTGGCCTTCAGTTCCTTTTCCACCACCTTGGCCACAATGGCCTTGACGGCGGGGGTGCCCAGGATTTCCTTCGTCTGGCCCTCGAACTGCGGCTCGGCCAGGCGGACGGTGAGCACGGCGGTCATCCCCGCCATGACGTCGTCCTTTTCAATCTTGTCATTGCCGGCCTTGAGCTTGCGCGCGTTGGCCTCGACCACCTTGCGGAAAGTCTTCAGGAGCGCCTGTTCAAAGCCCTCCTGGTGGCGCCCGCCCTTGGGCGTGGCAATGATGTTCACAAAGCTGCGCATGGTGGTGTCGTAGCCCACGCCCCAGCGCAGGGCGATGTCCACCTCGCAGTCCCGTTCCACCGCCGTGCTTTCCAGGTGCCCGGACGCGTTGAGGACCGGCACGGTCTCGGTGAACGTGCCGTGGCCCTGCAGGCGCCAGATGTCGGTGACGGAGCCGCCCACCGAAAGGAAGTCGACAAACTCGGAGAGGCCGCCGTCGTGGTGGAACACCTCCTCGTGGGGTGCGAACTCACCTGGGGAGCCGGGCACGCGCCGTTCGTCGCGGACCGTGATTTTCAGCCCGGGCACCAGGAAGGAGGTCTGGCGGGCGCGGGAGACCAGTTCCTCGTAGGAGAACTTCGCGTCGGGGGTGAAGATCTGCCGGTCCGCCCAGTAGCGGATGCGGGTGCCCGTGACCCCGCGCTTCGTGGTGCCAACCACGTCCAGGCTGGATTTGTCGGTGAACGGCGTGAAGACGGCGTCGGGGCCCACGGACTTGCCGGAGTCGTTGAAGTGGCCGGGCTCGCCGCGCCGGAAGCTCATCTGGTGCGTCTTGCCGCCGCGGTCCACCTGGGCGTCCATGCGGGCGGACAGGGCGTTCACCACGCTGGCGCCCACGCCGTGGAGGCCGCCGGAAGCCGCGTAGGAGGTGCCGCCGAACTTGCCGCCGGCATGAAGCTTGGTCAGCACCACCTCCAGGCCGGTGAGGCCCGTCTTGGGTTCCACGTCCACGGGGATGCCGCGGCCGTCGTCGTGCACCTCAACGGAGTTGTCCTTGTGCAGGACCACCTTGATGTTCTGCCCGAAGCCGGCGAGGGCCTCGTCAACGGAGTTGTCAATGATCTCCCACAGGCAGTGCATGAGGCCGCGCGAGTCGGTGGAGCCGATGTACATGCCGGGGCGCTTCCGAACCGCCTCCAGCCCCTCCAGCACGGAGAGGTGGCGGGCGTTGTAATCGGAATTCATTCGTGCCACGGCTGGCTTGCTCCTTGTGACGGTGACGGTGCTCGGCTGACGATGCGGGGCCCTCAAAAGAAGGCGCGCCCACTCAAGGTTAACGCTTGGCGGTCGGCATTCCGGACAGGCATGCCGCGGGGGCGGGCGCTACGCGGTAAGCGAAAGTGCGCCGTGGCTGGCATGCGCGGTGCCCAATTGATGGTTGTATGAAGTACAGGAACTAGAGAAGGAGGCCATGATGACTACCACCGCCATTGCCAGCCGCGAGCTGGACACGATGGACCGTTGCGACCGTTGTGGCGCACAAGCCTATGTCCGTGTTGTCCTGGAATCCTCCGGGGGCGAGCTGCTTTTTTGCGGACACCACGCCCGCGCCGTCGAGACTTCCCTGAAGCCACTCTCCTCGGAGTGGCACGACGAGACCGCGCGCCTGAACGCCAAGGAACCAGTTTCCGTCGACTAGCTTGAACGTTCACCAAGAGGGCCCCGGATGTTCCGGGGCCCTCTTTT
>NZ_JAAMFM010000010.1 GCF_013376105.1 Arthrobacter wenxiniae | reverse complement strand
CCCCCCACCGCGCGGCGGGCCCCACGCCGGGGCCCGCCGCGCGGCACCAACCCATCAACGCCACGTGCACAGCTTTAGGCAGGTCACGCATGACGCAGCTCATCTGGAACGGCCTCTTCGTGGGGTCCTTTTACGCACTCATCGCCCTGGGCTATTCCATGGTCTACGGCATCATCAAACTGTTGAACTTCGCCCACGGCGACATCTACATGCTTGGCGCATTCGTGGGCTTCGCGATGCTGAGCTCCGTCGGCGTCATCCCGGCCTCCATGTCCATCACGGCCCTGCTGATCGTGCTCCTGCTGTGCATGCTCGTGACCGGCGGCATCGGCGTCGGCATCGAATACCTCGCATACCGGCCGCTGCGGAATTCGCCGCGCCTCGCGGTGCTCATCACCGCCGTCGGCGCCTCCTTCACGCTGGAATACGGGGTCAGCGCGGTGGCCGGCCCCAACCCCAAGGTCTTCCCGGTCCGGCTCGAGGGTGACAGCTTCACCGTGCTGGGCGCCCGCATCTCCGTGCCGCAGATCGTGCTCATGGCGATCGCCGTGCTGCTGATGCTCGGCCTGAACTCCTACGTCCAGCGCACCTCGATGGGCCGGGCCATGCGCGCCATTGCCCTGGACACGAAGGGCGCGCTGCTGATGGGCATCAACGTCAACAGGGTCATCACCTGGACGTTCTTCATCGGCTCCGCCCTCGCCGGCGCGGCCGGGGTCATGGCCGGGGCGTATTACGGCAAGATCGACTTCCTCATGGGCTTCATCATCGGGCTGAAGGCGTTCACCGCGGCCGTCATTGGCGGCATCGGCAACATCAAGGGCGCCATGCTCGGCGGCCTGCTGCTGGGCCTGCTGGAGGCGTTCGGCTCACAGTGGCTTGGCGGCCAGTGGCGCGACGTCTTCACCTTCGGCGTGCTCATCGCCTTCCTGACCCTCAAACCCACCGGCCTGCTGGGCGAGCGCGTCACGGAGAGGGTGTAGCGATGAGCGAAAACTCCGAAAATGTTGACGCCAGCCGCGCCCCGCGCCGGATCGGCAAGCCCGCCAGCCGCGTCTCCCGCCTGTTTGAGAGCAGGCAGCTGGGCTGGGCCGCATTCGCGATCGCGGTCCTGTTCCCCTTTGTGCTGGCCAGCAACTATGCGATGAGCATCGGCACCACCGCCGTCATCTTCATCCTGCTCGCCTCCGGCCTGAACATCGTGGTGGGCTACTGCGGCCTGCTGGACCTGGGCTACATCGCGTTCATGGCCGTGGGCGCCTACACGTCCGGGATCATTTCCAAGGCCTGGGAGCTGCCCATCCTCTTCACCATCCCGGCGGTGCTGCTCATGTGCATCCTGGCCGGGCTGGTCATCGGCGGCCCCACGCTGCGGCTGCGCAGCGACTACCTGGCCATCGTCACGCTCGGCTTTGGCGAGATCATCCGCCTGACGGCGAACAACCTGGCCATCACGGGCGGCCCGTCGGGCATCTACGGGATCCCCGGCGTCTCCCTGTTCGGCCTGGACCTCTCCGGCCCCGTCCCGTATTACTACTTCTGCGTGGTGGTCGTCGCCCTCATGGTGCTCGGCTCGGCACGCCTGGGCAAGTCGCGGCTGGGCCGCGCCTGGCGGTTCGTGCGCGAGGACGAGGACGCCGCCGAGGCCATGGGCATCCACACCTACAAGGTGAAGCTGGCCGCCTACATCTTCGGTGCCATCTGGGGCGGGATCGGCGGCGTGCTGTTCGCCTCGCACCTCTCCGCCATCTCCCCGCAAAGCTTCGTGTTCCTGCAGTCCGCCCTGGTGCTGATGGCCGTGGTTCTCGGGGGCATGGGGAACACGCGGGGGGTGGTGGTGGGCGCCGTCGTCATTTCCCTGCTGCCGGAATTCCTGCGGGACATGGGAAACCTGCGCTACGTGATCTTCGGCGTCGTGCTGGTGGCCGTCATGGTGCTGCGGCCCCAGGGTTTCTGGCCCTCGCGCGCCTATGAGCCGGACCTGCCCCCTGCCGTGAAGGACGACGCCGGCGGGGGCCCGGATGCCCCCGTCACCACCGCGAAGGGAGGGACCCCGTGAGCCCGCTGCTGGAAGTGAACGAACTGCAGATCGCCTTTGGCGGCGTGAAGGCCGTCAACGGGCTTTCCTTCTCGGCCGACGCCGGCGAGATCGTCTCGGTGATCGGGCCCAACGGGGCCGGGAAGACCAGCGCCTTCAACTGCATCACCGGCTTCTACAAGCCGGTGAGCGGGACGGTGACGTTGGACGGCGCGGACATCACCGGCAAGCGCCCGGCGGTCATTGCCGCCACCGGCGTGACCCGCACGTTCCAGAACCTGCGCCTGTTTCCGGACCTGACGGTGCTGGACAACGTCCGCGGCGGCATGCACCTGTACGGCGGCCAGAACTTCGTCGACGCGCTGTTCCACACGCCGCGGTACCGCAGGAGCGAGCGGGCCTACACCGACGAGGCGCACCGCTGGCTGGACTTCGTGGGCTACAAGGGCGGGCGCGGCATCCCGGTGCGCAACCTCGCCTACGGCCAGCAGCGGCAGGTGGAAATGGCCCGCGCCATGGCCCGCAAGGCCAAGCTGGTGCTCCTGGACGAGCCCGGTGCCGGCCTGAACCACTCGGAAAAACGGGACCTGCTGGAGCTGTGCCGCAAGATCCGGGACCTGGGCGCCGCCGTGGTGCTGATTGAGCACGACATGGGCGTGGTCATGGAGGTCAGCGAACGCGTCGTGGTGATGAACTTCGGCAGGGAGATCGCGGACGGGACCCCTGATGAAGTGAAGAGGAACCCCGCCGTCATCGAGGCCTACCTCGGCAAGGAAGACGAGCCGGGGCCCGATGAGGCGGGGCCCGGCGGGCCGGAACGGGGCGAATCCTGATGTCCATGCTCGAATTTGAGAACGTGGAAGTGTTTTACGGCAAGATCCAGGCGCTGCGCGGCATCAACGTCCGGGTCGAGGAGGGCGAGATCGTCGCGCTGCTGGGCAACAACGGCGCCGGGAAGACCACCACCTTGTCCGCAGCGTCGGCCCTGGTGAAGGCCCACGCCGGGCGGATCAGCTTTGCCGGCAGGGACATCACCCGGGCCAAGCCGTGGGAGGTGGTCGGTGCCGGACTGATCCACGTGCCGGAGGGCCGGCGGATCTTTTCCACCCTCTCCGTGCAGGAAAACCTGCAGCTGGGCGGGTACATGGTCAAGGACCGCGCGGCCGTGCACAAGCGGCTGGACGACGTCTTTGAGCTGCTGCCCCTGCTCGCGGAGCGGCGTTCGCAGCAGGGCGGGACGCTCTCCGGCGGCGAGCAGCAGATGCTCGCGATCGGCCGGGCGCTCATTGCCGGGCCCCGGATGCTGATGCTGGACGAGCCCTCGATGGGCCTGGCGCCGTTGATCGTGGCGCAGGTCATGGACGTGATCAGGGAAGTGAACGCCAACGGCACCACCGTGCTGCTGGTGGAGCAAAACGCGCGCGCCGCGCTGAAAATCACCAGCCGCGGCTATGTCATTGAAAACGGGGTCACGACCATGACGGGCACGGGCGCGGAACTCATGGCGGATTCACGCATTGTCGAGGCCTACCTGGGATCGTAGGGTTCCAGCACGTTCGGGAGGACGGCATGAAAGCGGACACGTGGGAAATCGAGACGGTGGACTACCACACGGCGGGCGAGCCGTTCCGGATAGTGCCGGCGCCGCCCTTCCTGATCCCGGGCGGGACGGTGCTGGAACGCCGTGAAAACGCGATGGCGGGCGATGCCGACAAGCTGCGCCGCCTGCTGGTCAACGAACCCCGCGGGCACGCGGACATGTACGGCGGCTTCATTGTCCCGCCCAATGACGACGGCGCCCACTTCGGCGTGCTGTTCTGGCACAAGGACGGCTTCTCCACCGCCTGCGGGCACGGGACCATCGCCCTCGGCGCCTGGGCCGTGCGCAGCGGCCTGGTGCGCACCGCGGACGACGGCGACACGGACGTGGTCATTGACGTCCCCTCCGGACGCGTCACGGCCCGGGTGGGCGTGGCGGGCGGGCGCGTGCAGGGGGTCACCTTCCACAATGTCCCCTCCTACGTGGTGGCCCGGGACATTGAGGTCAAGACCCCCGACTTTGGCCGCCTCCGCGTGGACGTCCTGTGGGGCGGGGCCCTGTACGCCGCGCTGCCGGCGCGGGAAGCGGGACTGGACGTCACCCCGGCGAACCTGCACCGGCTCATCACCGCAGGGCGCCAGGTGAAGGCCGCGCTCGCCGACCACCCGGCCGCCCACCACCCGAGCGACACCCGGCTGGACGGGATCTACGGCACCATCTTCCACGAGCCCGTGGGACCGGACAGCGGGCTGGAACTGCACGGGGCGCTGGCCCAGCGCAACGTGACGATCTTTGCCGACGGGCAGGTGGACCGCTCGCCCTGCGGCTCGGGGACGGCGGCGCGGGTCGCGGCGCTGACCGATTCCGGCGAGCTGGCGTACGGGGACGTGCTGGACCACTTTTCCATCATCGACTCGCACTTCACCGCCGAGGTGGCGGGCCACTCGAAGGCGGGCGTCGTGGTGGAGGTCCACGGGCGGGCCTTCCCGGTGGGCGAGGGCAAGTTCACCCTGGACGCCGACGACGGGCTGGGCCTGGGCTTTGTCCTGCGGTAGTCCCCCGGCGCCTGGCATTCCGATCCTAGTATTATGTGACATTGTACTGATAGTGTGAGGGCAATCACTCCCCGACCCGGGGAGCCCGTCACATGCCCCGCGGCGCAAAGGAGCCACTCATGACAACCCGCACCCAGCCCTGGCACGGCATCCACGTGGCCACCGCCCTGCCGTTCAATGAAGATGGGAGCGTTGACTACGCCTCGTTTGGCGAGCATGTCGCCTGGCTTGCCGCCAACGGCTGCGACGGCGCCTGCCCCAACGGCTCCCTTGGGGAGTACCAGACATTGACGGCCGAGGAGCGGGCCAAGGTGGTGGAAACCGCCGTCGCCGCCTCCCCGGAGGGTTTCACGGTCATGCCCGGCGTGGCCGCGTACGGCGCCGACGAAGCGCGCCGCTGGGCGGAGCAGGCCCGCGACGCCGGAGCCGCCTCGGTGCTGGCGCTCCCGCCGAACACCTTCAAGGCCGACGACGACGCCGTGCTGGCGCACTACCGGGAAGTGGCAAAGGCCGGCCTGCCGGTGGTTGCCTACAACAATCCCTACGACACCAAGGTCGACCTGGTGCCGTCCCTGCTGGCGCGCCTGCACGGGGAGGGGCTCATTGTGGCCGTGAAGGAATTCACCGGGGACGTCCGGCGCGCATATGAGATCGCGGAGCTGGCGCCGGAGCTGGACCTGCTCGTTGGCTCGGACGACGTGCTGCTGGAGCTGGGCCTGGCCGGTGCCGTGGGCTGGATTGCCGGGTACCCCAACGCCCTCCCGCAAAGCACCGTGGAGCTCTACAACCTGGTCACCAGCGGCACCATGGATGACATTGCCACGGCCCTGCCCATCTACCGCGACCTGCACCCGCTGCTGCGCTGGGACTCCAAGCCCGAGTTTGTGCAGTCCATCAAGCTCTCGATGGACCTCGCCGGGCGCAAGGGCGGCGCCTGCCGGCAGCCGCGCCTGCCGCTGCCGGCGGCCCTGGCCGCCCGGATCGCCGCCGACACCGAGGCCGTGCTGGCCAAGGGCTACAAATAGGAGGTCGGCCGTGCGCTCCAAGCGGGTCTTTCATTCCGTGGAATCCCACACCGAGGGGATGCCCACGCGCGTCATCACCGGCGGCGTGGGCACCATCCCCGGGGCGACCATGGCGCAGCGGCGCCAGTGGTTCATGGACAACAGCGACGACGTGCGCACCCTGCTGATGTACGAGCCCCGCGGCCACGCGTCCATGAGCGGGGCCATCCTGCAGCCGCCCACCCGGCCCGACGCGGACTACGGGGTGCTGTTCATCGAGGTCTCCGGCCTGCTGCCGATGTGCGGCCACGGCACCATCGGCGTGGCCACGGTGCTGGTGGAAACCGGCATGGTCCCCGTCGTGGAGCCCGTGACCACCATCCGCCTGGACACTCCGGCCGGCCTGGTGGTGGCCGAGGTGGCCGTGGTGGACGGGGCGGCAAAATCCGTGACCATCCGCAACGTGCCGTCGTTCTCGCTGGCCTTGGACCAAAAGGTGGGCGTGGACGGCCTTGGCGAAGTCCGCTACGACATGGCCTTTGGCGGCAATTTTTACGCGATCGTGGAACTGGCCGATCTGGGACTGCCGTTCGACCGTGCGGAGAAGGGCCGGGTGCTGGAGGCCGGGCTGAAGATCATGGACGCCATCAACGCACACAACCCGCCGGTGCACCCGGAACGGTCGGACATCAGCGGCTGCCACCACGTCTACCTGACGGCGCCCGGTTCGACGGCGCAGCACTCGCGGCACGCCATGGCCATCCATCCCGGCTGGTTTGACCGCTCGCCCTGCGGGACCGGCACCAGCGCCCGCATGGCCCAGCTGCACGCGCGCGGGGAACTGGCGCTCAACACGGACTTCCTCAACGAATCCTTCATCGGCACGCGGTTCACCGGCAGGCTGGTGGAGGAAACCACGGTGGGCGGGCTTCCCGGCGTCGTCCCGACCATCACGGGGCGGGCCTGGGTGACGGGCACCGCCCAGTACCACCTTGACCCCGAGGACCCCTTCCCGGCGGGATTTTTGCTGTGACGGACCTGGCGCTGACCGGTGAGGAAAGGGCCATGCTCGACGGCGGCCGCGGCCCCGGGACGGCCATGGCCATGCGGATGGTGGTGGCCCTGGCCGGCGTGCTGGGCGCCGAACGGCTGATCCCCATCACCGGCGCGCACATCGACAGCTGCCTCTACCACGGGCAGGCCGGGCTCGACTTCGCACAACGGCTGGCCGGGCTGGGTGCCGCGGTGGCCGTGCCCACCACCCTCAACGTCAGTTCACTGGATTTGATGCACCCGGGCCTGGTGCGGCTGCCGCCCGCGGACGCAGTCCCGGCCCGGGCGCTCATGGACGCCTACCGGGCCCTCGGCGCCCGCGCCACCTGGACGTGCGCGCCATACCAGTTGGCGCAACGGCCCGCGTTGGGCGAGGACATCGCCTGGGCGGAATCCAACGCGATCGTGTTTGCCAACTCCGTGCTGGGCGCGCGCACCGAGCGGTACGGCGACTTCATTGACATCTGCGCGGCCATCACCGGCCGCGTCCCGCACGCGGGCCTTCACCTGCCCGAACACCGCGTGCCCACGCTGGAGCTTGACTGTTCGGCGCTCCCGGCCGCGCTGCTGGCCGAGGAGGCGGTCTGGGCGGCCCTCGGCGACGTGGTGGGGCGCCGCTCCGGCACCGGCATCCCCCTGCTGACCGGGATCGACCCGGCCGTGGCGGACGAGGACAGGCTCAAGGCCCTTGGCGCCACCGCGGCCTCCTCCGGCGGCGTGGCCCTGTTCCACGTGGCCGGTGTGACGCCCGAGGCCGCCGCCGCCGCGGGCGATCCCGTATGGTCGGCGCTGCCGGCCGCGGCCGTGACCACCGGCATGCTCCGGGCGGCCCGGGACGAGCTGAGCACTGCCGGCCCCTCCGCGCCGCTCGACGCCGTGGCCCTGGGCACGCCGCACTTTTCCGTGCGCGAGTTTGGGAAGCTGGCGGCCGCGCTGGAGGGCCGGCCCGCCTTCCACCCGGGCTGCACGGTGTGGATCAACACCTCCCGGGAGGTCCTGGCCCAGGCCCGGGAGGCCGGGCTGGTGCAGCCCGCCGAGGAGCGGGGCGCCCGCATTGTGGTGGACACCTGCACGTACATCACGCCCATCCTGGGCCCGGAGGAGCGCACCGTCATGACGCCGTCGGGCAAGTGGGCCTGGTATGCGCCGATGAACCTTGGCGTCGATGTCGTGTTTGGCACGCTTTCCGAATGCCTGGACTCGGCCTGCGCCGGAAAGGTGGTGCGCGATGACGGACAGTGGAACTGAGGGCGGCCCCGCCGACTTTGCGGGGCGGACCCTGTGCCCGGGCGGGGGCAGCGGCGCCCTCCTGGTGCTGTCCGAGCCGCTGTCGTTTTGGGGCGGCACGGACAGGAAGACCGGCCTGATCATTGACGCCCACCACCCGCAGCACGGCGGCTCCCTGGCCGGGCGGGTGCTGGTGATGGATGCTTCCCGCGGTTCCAGCTCCTCGTCGTCCGTGCTGGCCGAGCAGATCCGGGCCGGGGTGGGCCCGGCAGCCGTCCTCCTCACGGCGCGTGACGCCATCGTGGCGCTGGGGGCCCTGGCTGCCGCCGAACTATATGGCACACATGTGCCGGTCGTGCTGCTCGACGCCGGGGCATCCAGCCGGCTGGGGCGCCGCAACGGAGTCACCGCCACGGTGCGGGCCGGCGCGGACGGACGTGCCGGCGTCGTGCTTGACCAGGCCCCGGCGGCAGGGCTGCCGCCCCGCTCAAGGGAGCCGGCATGACACTGCCCTACATTGACGCGGCCACGCTCAGGGCGCTGGTTCCGCCGGCTGCCGCCGTCGCCGCGCTGGAGGGCGCCCTGCGCGGCGGGCAGGATCCGGAGCTGGATTCGCCGCGCCTGTTTGCCCCGCTGGACGCGGGTGAGTTCCTGCTCATGCCGGCGCAGTCCGCGCGCTATGCCGGGGTCAAGGTGGCCACGGTGGCGCCCGGCAATCCCGCGCGGGGGCACCCCAAGATCCAGGGCACCTACCTGCTGCTCGACGGAACATTTTTAACACCACTGTGCGCCATGGACGGGGCCGAGCTGACCCTGGTCCGCACGCCGGGGGTCACTGCCATGGCCGTCAAGCACCTGCTGGCGCTGCGCGGGGCGGAATCCGCAGGCTCCGTGGTGGTGTTCGGCGCCTCGCTGCAGGCTGACCGGCACATCGAGGCGCTGCACGCCGTCAGCGGGATTGCCTCGCTGGTGGTGGTGGGCCGCCGGCCGGCGGCGGCGGAGGAGCTGGCCGGCAAGTGGGCGGCGCGGGGTCTTTCCGCGCGGGCGGGGTCCGTGGCTGACGTGGCGGGGGCCGACGTCGTGGTGTGCGCCACGTCCTCGTCGGAGCCGCTGTTTGACGGCTCCCTGGTGCAGGATTCCGCCGTAGTGGCAGCGATCGGCTCGCATGGGCTTGCGGCCCGCGAAATTGACCCGGCGCTGGCCCGGCGGGCCGAGGTGGTGGTGGAGGGCCGGGCCTCGGCCCTGCGCGAGGCCGGGGACCTGATCCCGGCACGGTCCGCCGGGGAATGGGCCGAGCGGGGCCTGGCCACGCTGGCGGAGCTGGTCGACGGCCGCTGGGCGCCGGAGGCCGGCAGGCCGCTGCTGTACACGGGGGTGGGCATGTCCTGGGAAGACATTGTGGTGGCCGGGCGCGTCCACGAACTGTTCACCGGCGATGTCGGGGTCGACTAAAATGTCATATTGCGCCGGGACGCCCGTCCCACCTTCGTTGCGTGGCTGGGAAATGGAGGGGCCATGAGCTCCACGGGAATGACGCATCACCTCTCTGCCGTCAAAAAGAACGTCAGCCTGCGCGAAACGGTGGCCCAGGCGCTGCGTGCGGCCGTTATTTCCGGGGAGATGAAGCCCGGCGAGGTGTATTCCGCGCCCATGCTGGGAAAGCGTTTCGGCGTCTCGCCCACGCCCGTCCGCGAGGCGATGCTCGACCTGGTCAAGGAGGGCCTGGTGGTCTCGCTGCCCAACAAAGGCTTCCGCGTCACGGAGGTCTCCGACATCGACCTGGATGAAATCACCGCCCTGCGCCTGCTCATCGAACCGCCCACAGTGGCGGCCGTGACGCCGCTGATCGACGCGCACGGACTGGAACGGCTGCGGGGGATGGCCGCCGCCATCGTGGATTTTGCCGGTGCCGGGGACCTGATTGCCTACACGGAGGCCGACCGCGCCTTCCACATCGCCATCCTTGAATACAGCGGCAACAGGCGCCTGGTGTCTCTGATCTCCGAACTTCGCGCACATACGCGGCTGCTGGGACTGGCGCCGCTGGCCGCCACCGGCAAGCTCCGTGAGATGTCGGTGGAGCACCTGGACCTGGTGGAACTGATGGCCGCGGGCAAGGCCGCCGAGGCGCAGGCCCTGATGACCCGCCACATCGGGCACGTCCGCGGCGAATGGGCCCGGCCGTAGCGCCTCCGTTGGAGACGTGCACCTCCGTTTGCGCGGGGGATGTGGTGATCTCCACCTTCGAGGGGGAGGGGGCTGTTCGGCGACTGTGACATGTGACATACTACTGACATGTTGCTGCCCCGTTCGGCTGACGTTGTGGTCATCGGCGCCGGTGCCGTGGGCGCCGCATGCGCGTACTTCGCCGCGCGCGCGGGGCTCAGCGTGGCCGTGGTGGACCGCGGCGCCATTGCCGGCGGCACGTCCAGCGCCTGCGAGGGAAACATCCTGGTCTCGGACAAGGAAGCCGGCCCGGAACTTGAACTGGCCCAATACTCGCAGTCGCTGTGGCGCGGCGAGCTGGCCGACTACGGGCACCTGTGGGAATTTGAATCCAAGGGCGGGCTGGTCGTCTCTGCCACACCTTCCACCCAGGCAAACCTCGAGCGGCTGGCGGGACGGCAGCGCGAGGCGGGGATCGACGTCGAACTGGTGGGCGGGGCGGAGCTGGCCGGACACGAACCCCACCTCGCGCCGGGCCTGGCCGGCGGCGCCCACTACCCGCAGGACGCGCAGGTCCAGCCCATGCTGGCCGCGGCCCACCTGCTCCGGCTGGCCCGCGGGCTCGGCGCCACCGTCCACCCCGACACGCGCGTGGCCGGGCTGGGCCGGCGCGGCGACGCCGTCACAGGCGTCACGACCAGCCGCGGGGCCATCAGCGCCGGCTCCGTGGTCAACGCCGCCGGCACCTGGGGCGGGGCGGTCGCCGGACTGGCCGGCGTCAACGTCCCCGTGCTGCCGCGCAAGGGGTACGTCATGGTGACCGAGCCGCTCCCGGACATGGTCCGGCACAAGGTCTACGCGGCCGAATACGTGGACAACGTTGCCAGCTCCGACGCCGGGCTGCAGACCTCCCCGGTGGTCGAGGGGACCCGCGGCGGCACCATCCTGATCGGCTCCAGCCGCGAACGCGTGGGCTTCGACAAGTCCATCAACCCGCGCGTCCTGGCCGACATGGCGGGCAAGGCGATCGCCCTGTTCCCGTTCCTCGCCGGCGCCAAGGCACTGCGCAGCTACTCCGGGTTCCGCCCCTATTGCCCCGACCACCTGCCCGTCATCGGCCCCGATCCGCGCGCGCCCGGACTCTGGCATGCCTGCGGGCACGAGGGCGCGGGGATCGGCCTGTCGGTGGGGACCGGCGCCCTGATCGCCGCCTCCCTGGCCTCCGCGACACCCGCGATGGACATGGCGCCCTTTGCGCCCGAACGCTTTGACCAACTGTCGCTTGACTCCGGGACGGAGGCCGCCCGTGCCTGACCTGCAGCTGTTCCTCGACGGCGTCCCGCTGGCCGCCCGCCCCGGCCAGACGCTCGGTGCGGCGCTCACCGACGCCGGAATCGTGTCCTGGCGCACCACCCGGAACGCGAGGCGGCCGCGCGGCCTGTTCTGCGGCATCGGCGTGTGCTTCGACTGCCTGTTAATGGTCGACGGCGTGCCCAACCAGCGCGCCTGCCTCACCCCTGCGCGGGACGGCATGGCCCTGCGCACGGGTGCCGATGAAGCGCAGGAGGCTCGCGATGCTTGACGTTGCCGTGGTGGGCGCCGGGCCCGCCGGGCTTGCCGCGGCCGTCCATGCCGCGGATGCCGGCCTGTCCGTGCTGCTGGTGGACGCCGGCACGCAGCCGGGAGGGCAGTATTGGCGGCACGCGGAGGAGCGGGAGCCGGAGGGGGGCGCGATCCAGGCCCCCGCCGGCCAGCACGGCTGGAAGCGCTTCGTGGGCCTCCGCGCCAGGCTGTACGCGCACGAATCCTCCGGCCGGCTCACGTATTGGCGCGGCACGCAGGTGTGGCTGGTGGAAACTGGCGGAGCCGGCGTCGTGCTGCACCTGACATCCACTTTGGATGTCCCCGGCAGCGCGCCGGCCAAACTGCCCGGCACCGAAAGCGCCCGCCGCCTCATCCTGTGCCCCGGCGGCTGCGACCGCCAGCTGCCCGTCCCCGGCTGGGACCTGCCCGGCGTCCTCGCGGCAGGTGGCGCCCAGGCGCTGCTCAAGGCGAGCGGGACGGCGGCGGGGAGGGTCGCCGTCGTCGGCGGGACCGGCCCGTTCCTGCTCCCCGTGGCCGCGGGACTGGCCGGGGCGGGCGTCAAGGTGGCCGCAATTTGCGAGGCCAACAGCCCTGCCGGCTGGCTGAAGAACCTCCGCGGCGCGGTGCAGGCGCCGGAAAAGGCCGTTGAGGGCGCCGGATACGCGGCCGCGCTGGCCCGGCACCGCATCCCCTACCGGGTCCGCACGGCCGTCACCGAAATCCACGGCACGGACAGGGTGGAGGCCGTCACCATGTCGAAGCTGGGGCCGGGTGGCGCGGTGCTGCGCGGAACCGGCCGGCGCGTGCCGTGTGACGTCGTGGCGCTGGGCTGGGGCTTCACACCGCAGCTGGACCTGGTGCTCGCCGCGGGTGCCGGGACCGCCGTCGACGTGGACGGCTCGCTGGTGGCCGTGGCGGACGCGCGCCTGAGGACCACCGTCCAAGGCGTCAGCGTGGCCGGGGAGGCGACCGGCGTCGGGGGCGCCGCCATGGCCGTCGCCGAGGGCGAGCTGGCCGCGCTGTGCGTCGCGGCGGAATCCGGTGGGGCGTCCGCCGCGACGGCAGCGCTCGGCGCCCGGATCGCGACGTTGCAGCGCCAGCGCGCCAGGATGCGCGCCTTTGCCCTCGCCATGCACCGCGCCAACCCGGTCCCGGGCCGCTGGCACGGCTGGCTCGCGCCGGAGACGGTGGTGTGCCGCTGCGAAGAGGTCAGCTACGGCGAACTGTGCCGCGCCCACGACGAGCTCGGCGCCGCCGACGCGCGCAGCCTGAAATCCTTCGCCCGGCCGGGCATGGGCTGGTGCCAGGGCCGCGTGTGTGGCTATGCCACTGCGTCCATCGCGGCCGCCCTGGCCGGGCGCCCCTTTGCAGGGCCGACGGCGGCCGAGGACCTGCGCTCCATGGCGAAGCGCACGCTGGCCGCGCCGGTGCCGCTGGGGCAGCTGGCGGCCATGGTGCCGGACGGGGCGGCACCGCCGAGGCAACAGCCACTGACAAAGGAGACTGACCATGACCACCGCTGACACCACACCCGGGGACCTTCAACGCATCCTGGCAACCGCTGAAGGCGCTTCCACCGCCTGGGCCCTGGTGCCGGCCGCCGGCCGCGCCGCCGCGCTCACTTCAGTCGCGGACGCCCTCGACGGGGCCGCAACGGAAATGGTCCCGCTTGCCGGGGAGGAAACCTTCCTGGCCGCCGGCCGCCTCGCCGGGGAGCTGAAGCGGACCACCTTCCAGCTGCGCCTCTTTGCCGAACTCCTCGCCGACGGCGGCTACCTCGACGCGCGCATCGACCACGCCGACCCCGGCTGGCCCATGGGCCCACGCCCGGACATCCGCCGCGTGCTCGAGCCGCTGGGCCCCGTGCTGGTCTTTGCCGCCAGCAACTTCCCGTTTGCGTTCAGCGTCATGGGCGGCGACACGTGCTCGGCGCTCGCCGCCGGGTGTTCCGTGGTGCTCAAGGCGCACCCCGGGCACCCAAGGCTCTCGGCCGCCGTCGGGCGCGTCGCCGTCGAAGCGCTCCGGGCGGCGGGCGCGCCGGACGGGCTGCTGCAGCTGGTCTACGGGACCCGGGCCGGGCGCGACGCACTGGCGGACCCGCGGATCAAGGCGGGGGCGTTCACGGGCTCCATCGCCGGCGGGCGCGCCCTGTTCGACGTGGCCGCCTCCCGGCCCGATCCCATCCCCTTTTACGGGGAGCTGGGCAGCGTGAACCCCGTGTTCGTCACGGAGGCGGCCGCGGCGGCGCGCGGGTCGGACATTGTGGCCGAATTCGTGGCCTCGTACACCCTGGGGGCAGGGCAGTTCTGCACGAAGCCGGGCATCCTGCTGGTGCCGGCCGGCTCGGAGATGCTGGCCGGGCTGTCCGCTGCGGAGCGCCCGGCTGCGGCGCCGCTGCTCAACGAGCGGATCCATTCCGGGTACCTGGCGTCGCTGTCCGGGCTGTTGGAGCACGACGCCGTCGACTCGCTCGGTGCCGCGGAGGGTGCCTTTGGCGCCCCGCCGGCCCCCGCGCTGACGGTGACAACCGCGTCCGCACTGCTGGCCGATCCGGAAGGGCTGATCATCGAGTGCTTTGGGCCGTCCGCCCTGGTGGCCACGTACCGGACCGAGGATGAGCTGCTGGCCGTGGCCCGGGCCCTCGACGGCCAGCTCACGGCCACCATCCAGGGTGAGGAGTCCGACGCCGTGGCCCCCGAACTGGTGCGGCTGCTGGCAAAGAATGCCGGGCGCGTGCTGTGGAATCAGTGGCCTACGGGTGTTTCCGTGACGTACGCGCAGCAGCACGGTGGGCCATACCCCGCCACGACCGCGCCGACGTCAACGTCCGTGGGCACCGCCGGCATCACCCGGTTCCTGCGTCCGGTGGCGTACCAGGGCCTGCCCGCCCACCTGCTGCCGGAGGCGCTGCGCGATGACAATCCGCTGGGCGTGCCGCAACGGGTCAACGGCAGGCTCTGAAGCCGGTGATTGAGCCTGTCGAAATCCTGACAGCCCAGCCGCCGCCAAAATCCGACAAGCCCAATCGGGGCGTCTAGAACCCCATCATCTTGCGGTACCTCTGCATTTGCTGGTGGCGCCGCTGCAGGCTGTCGCGCCGGGGCGTCTGCTCGGCTTCAGGCTCCTCGGCCGTCAGTTCGATGTGGCGCTGCCCAAACTGCCACAGCAGGAGGTCGTCGAGGAGCCGGTCCGGACCGGGGGAGTAGCGGTGGTCCAGGGCCTTGCGGACGTTGGAAATGATTTCCGACTGCAGCAGGGCGGCCAGGTCAATGGTCTTGGTGAGCCCGTGCGCGGCGACCAGCTCGGCGGCCCAGCCCCAGTCGTCGTCGGCCTTGCGGTCAACGTGCGGGAGCAGGGTTTGCCAGACGGCCTTGATCCGGTTCGGCGTCAGCGACTCCCCGCCCTCGCCGTCGGCGTCCCAGAAGCTGGTGACCGTCTCGTAGCGTTCGTGCAGCTCGGAAAACGCCGATTCCACGGTCTCCAGCATGGCTGCCGTAGCGGTGAACTGCCGGTCAAAGTACGGGCTCCAGGCACGCGGGTCCTGGGCCTTGAAGCGGATGTCGTGCTCAATCTCGCTCCAGGCGTGGGCAAATACGGTGCGGATCTGGCACTCGAAAAAGTAGCTGCCGTTGGGCTTGCTGTCCGGATCCAGCGCTTCCTGGTAGGCCCGCACCACGTCGTTTTGGATGCTGCGCAGGATCAGGTGCCGGCTGGAATAACCGTAGGTGCCCGACTCGATCGAGCCGATGTCCTTCTCACGGTCGCCGCGGCAGTCAAAGATGTTCCGGCGCCGCTTGATCAGGTTCGCCACGTTCGCGTTTTCCCCCGGCAGCGTGGTGATGACGCGCACGCCCACCATGTCAGTGAGGTTGCGCAGGGGCTCCGGGAACAGCAGCGCCGGTGCGGCGTCCGGTACGGGCGCCACCATCCGTGAAGCCTTTTCCCGGAACGACTCCACCGTCTTCGTGCGGCTGGTGACAAACAGGGGAGCGTCGTCGGCATCTTCCGTGACCTTGCGCACCAGCGCCTCCATCTCGGCCGTTACGTCCAACAGCCGCGGGCGGGCGCGCTCAAAGGCGGCAACGGACGCGTTCACGGACGGGCGCAGTGCTGAGTCGAGGCGTTCCCAATGGCTGCTCATGCCCTTGAGCCTATGCGCCGCGGACCGGGGAGGTCGAGCGGGCCGCACGGCGATCCGCCGTGCCGGGAACTTTTTCGGCAAGCCCCAAGGCGCGCGTGCGGCCATGCCCGTAGGCTGGTCTCATGCTGACGGTAATCGGTGAAGCCCTGATCGACGAAGTGGTGCGCCCAGGACAGGCACCGGTTCCGCACGTGGGCGGCAGCCCCCTGAACGTGGCCGTGGGGCTGGCCCGCCTGGGCCACCCCGTGCAGTTCCTGGGCCGCTTCGGCCAGGACCCGTACGGCAGCATGGTCGCGGCCCACCTGAAGGACAACGGCGTCCTGGTTCCCGTGGCCCCGGACGCACTCCCCACCTCCGTTGCCCGCGCCGTCCTCGGCGCGGACGGCGCCGCCGACTACGAGTTCGCCCTGGACTGGGAACTGCCCGCAGCGGACGGCCGGGGCGCGCCGGACTTCATGCTGGCGGCCACCACGCTGCTCCACACGGGCTCCATTGCCACCATGCTCGCGCCGGGCGCCGGACAGGTTTTCAGCGCCGTGCTTGCCGCGCACCCGTCGGCCACCATCACCTACGACCCCAACGCCCGGCCCAGCATCATCAAGGACGCCGGCTACGCGCGGGGGCAGGCCGAGAAGTTCGTCCGCCTCGCCGACGTCGTGAAGGCCTCCGACGAGGACCTCGAGTGGCTCTACCCCGGCGTCGACCCCAAGACAACGGCCCGGCGGTGGCTGGCCATGGGCGGGACGGAGGGGCCCGCCGTCGTGGTTGTGACGCAGGGGGGCGCGGGCCCCTGGGCCGTGTGCGCCGCGGGCGAGGCCGCCTGCCCCGTCCCGCCCACCACGGTGGTGGACACGGTGGGCGCCGGGGACTCCTTCATGGCAGCGCTCCTGGCGGCCCTCGTGGACCTCGAGCTGGACGGCGCCCAGCGCCGCGACACCCTGCGCGCCATCACCCGCGAACAGCTCGGGGAACTCCTCCGCTACGCCGCCCGCGCCGCGGCCATCACGGTGTCCCGCGCCGGCGCGAACCCGCCCACCCGAAAAGAACTGCAGGAAGGCCATCCCCATGTATGACTACGACCCCTACGCATTCCTTGCCCCCGTCCCGGGCTTCACGCTGGCCAGCACCTCCTTTGCCGACGGGGACACCCTGCCGGTGAAGCTGGTCAACCCCGGCGGCCATCCGGACGGAAGGGACCTGTCCCCGCAGCTCTCCTGGTCCGGGTTCCCCGAGGGCACGCGCAGTTTCGCCGTCACCATGTACGATCCCGACGCCCCCACGGCCAGCGGCTTCTGGCACTGGGCCGTGGCCAACATCCCGGCCTCCGTGACCTCGCTGGCCGAAGGGGCCTCCGGCCACCTCCCCGCCGGTGCCCTCACCCTGA
Source organism: Arthrobacter wenxiniae (assembly GCF_013376105.1). GTDB lineage: Bacteria > Actinomycetota > Actinomycetes > Actinomycetales > Micrococcaceae > Specibacter > Specibacter wenxiniae. The sequence continues at coordinate 95,457 of NZ_JAAMFM010000010.1, read as the reverse complement.
AGAACGACGGCGGGTTCCCCGGCTACATGGGCGCCGCACCGCCCGCCGGGCACGGCCCGCACCGCTACATGGTGGTGGTCCACGCCGTCGACGTGCCCGCCCTGGACGTGGACGCCGGCGCCACCCCGGCCGTGCTGGGCTTCAACCTGGCCTTCCACACGCTTGCCCGGGCCCGGATCACCGGAGTTTTCGAGGTCCCGTGAGCGCCTCAAGCGGCTTCACCTGGCCCCGTCGTCACGAAACGGCCTGCGGGAATGCCCCGCCCTCGGGTTCAATCACGGACCTTGGCCGGTCGTCCGGACGCCGGCGCTGGGCAGTGTCGTGCGCCGCTGCCGCCGCGCCGGCGGCGCATAACAGCTCCGCGAAAGTTGGATAGCCTTGGGTATGCGCCTAATTGCCAGTGACATTGACGGGACCATCCTCGGCCATGACGGACGGATCAGCGCCCGCACCGTGGCCGCCTTCCGGGATGCCGCCGACGCCGGGATCGACATCGTTTTTGTGACCGGCCGCCCGCCGCGCTGGCTGGACCCCATCCGGGACCAGATCGGCCACACCGGCACCGTGATCTGTTCCAACGGCGCCGTCACCTACAGCCTGGAGAGCGAGTCGGTCACAGCCTCGCACCTGATGGGCTGGGAGACCGTGGAGGAGGTCCGCGGCATCATCGCCGGGCTCGCCCGGGAACCCTATTTCGCCCTGGAAAGCCTGGACGGTTTCCACGTGGAACCGGGCTTCCTCCCCAGGGACCGCCCGCCCAGCCTCCAGGCCGTCATCCCGGAGGCCCTGACCCCGGCCATGGCGGACGGCGGCATCATCAAGATGCTCTCGGTCCTCCATTCCGGCTCGGCTGATGAATTCCTGGACCTGGTCCGCCCCCGAGTGGCCAAGCTGATTGCCGTGACCCACTCCGCACCCGAGATGGCCCTGCTGGAAATGGGACCGCTGGGCGTCAACAAAGCCGTCACGCTCGCCGAATACGCCGCGTCCAAGGACATAGACGCCGCGGACGTGGTGGCGTTTGGCGACATGCCCAACGACATTGAGATGCTTGGCTGGGCCGGCGCCGGCTACGCCATGGCCAGCGGCCACCCGGGCGCGCTCGCTGCGACCGCACTGCAGGCCCCGCGTTTCGAGGACGACGGCGTGGCCAGGGTCATCGAGGCGCGCCTGGCCGCCCTGCACCGGACGTAGGGGGCGGACGTGACAACCAGCAGGCCCTACCTGGACTCGCCCGTCCCGCTGGCCATCGCCCACCGCGGCTATTCCCCCGAGGGCCTGGAAAACACGATTCCCGCGTTCCGCGCCGCGCTGGGGCTCGGCTACCAGTACCTGGAAACCGACATCAACACCACCAGCGACGGCGTCACCCTGGTCTTCCACGACCCCACCCTGGAGCGCGTCACCGACGGGCGCGGGACCATCGCGGAACTGCCGTACGCCGTGGTCCGGCAGGCCCGCGTTGGCGGGCTGGAGCCCATCAGCACGCTCCGCGAACTCTTTGAGGCGCTGCCGGGCGCCAACTTCAACATTGACGTCAAGGACTCCCGGTCCGCGTCCAACCTCGCCGCGCTCATTGAGGAATTCGCCCTGCATGACCGCGTCTGCGTCGCGTCGTTCTCGGGCAGGCGGCGGCGCGACGTGCTGCGGCGGCTCGGCCGGCCGGTGGCCTCTTCCCCGGGCAAGAAGTTGCTGGCGGCCTACTTTGCGCTGCAGGGGTGGATGCCCGCACCCGTGCTGCGGGCCCTGGTGCGCAATGTGGACGTGCTGCAGGTCCCGCCCCGCTACAAGGCGAGGGAATTGGTGACGCGGCGGTCCGTGGCGAAGGCGCACCGGCTCGGGCTGAAGGTGCATGTTTGGACCATCAACGACCCCGCGCAGATGCACCGGCTCTTCGACCTGGGCGTGGACGGCATCATGACGGACCGGGGGGACGTCCTGGCAGGCGTCATGCGGGAGCGCGGCTACTGGCCCGCCGCGGGGAATCCGGCCCCGCCGCCGGCCGGGGCACCCGCCCCGACTGCGTAACATGCCCACGGGGCTGGCAGGATGGACCCATGCGAATCCTGATTGCACCTGACAAGTTCAAGGGCACCCTGACCGGCGTCGAAGCGGCCGCCGCCATGAGCGAAGGCGCTCTCCGTGTCTACCCCGAGGCCGTGGTGACGACGCTTCCCGTGGCGGACGGGGGCGAAGGCACCCTCGAAGCCGCCGTCGCGGCCGGGTTCGCCGAGCACATCAACCCCGTGGTGGGGCCCATCGTCAAGCCCGTCGGCGCTGCCTGGGCCATCCACCCGGACACCCACGTGGCCGTCATCGAAACCGCCCAGGCCAGCGGCTACCTGCTCTCGGAACCCACCGTGGAGAACGCCCTGCGCGCCCACTCGTACGGTTCCGGGCAGCTCATCGCAGCCGCCCTGGAGGCCGGCGCCACCGAAATCATCATCGGGCTGGGCGGCTCCGCCATGACCGACGCCGGGTCCGGCGCCCTGCGCGCGCTGGGCCTGAAGCTGCTGGACGCCCACGGCAACCTGGTTCCCCTGGGCGGGGGGTCGCTGCTGGACGTGGCCGCCGTCGACGCCTCCGGCCTGGACCCGCGCCTGGCCGCGGCCAGGATCCGCATGGCCGTGGACGTCGACAACCCCCTCTACGGCTACACCGGCGCCGCCCACGTCTTCGGCCCCCAAAAGGGTGCCGACGAGGATGCCGTGGAGAAGCTCGACGCCGGCCTGCGCCATCTTGCGTCGCTGGTCCGCGAAAGCACCGGCGTGGACATCGACATTCCCGGAGCGGGGGCGGCGGGCGGCTTCCCGTCGCTGTTTGTGGCCTACGCCAACGCGTCGATCGAACGCGGCTTTGACCTGGTCGCGGAGCTGGTGGGCCTCGACGCGGCCCTCGGGGACGCGGACCTGGTCATCACCGGCGAAGGCTCCATGGATGCGCAGTCGCTGTCGGGGAAGGCGCCCATCGGCGTGGCCGACGCCGCCCACGCGCGGGGGATCCCCGTCGTCGTGGTGGCCGGGCGGATCGAGGTGACGCCGCAGGAGCTGGCCGCGCACGGCGTGGTGGCGGCCGTCAGCGCCACCGACGTGGCGGGCTCGCCCGAGGCCGCGCTGGCCGACGCCGCGCGGCACACCGCCCGGGCAACGTCGGAAGCGCTCAACGGCATCTGAGAATCCCGTTGAGGTTGGAGATAACCACCAACCGTGGTCGGAGATTATCTCCAACCTCAACGAACGGTCAGTGCGCGGCGGGTTCCTTCTCGGGCTCCAGCGGGTCCGCCGCCGTGCCGCGCCACTTCGCCAGGGCATGCATGCCGTGGTAGACCACCAGGGCCGCGGCCGTGCCCAGCGCGATGCCGGCGAACTGCAGGGTGCCCGCGGCCCATGTGTAGTCCGCCACGCCCACTATGAGCGCCACGGCGGCCGTGGTCAGGTTGATCGTGTTGGAGAAATCCACCTTGTTCTGCACCCAGATGCGCACGCCCAGCACGCCGATCATGCCGTACAGGAGGGTCGCGGCGCCGCCCAGCACGCCTGCGGGCACGGTGGCGATCAGGGCGCCGAACTTCGGGAAGAAGCTCAGCAACAGGGCCGTGCAGGCCGCCACGTAGTAGGCGGCGGTGGAGTACACCTTCGTGGCCGCCATGACGCCGATGTTTTCCGCGTAGGTGGTGGTGCCCGAACCGCCGCCCAGGCCGGCGAGGGTGGTGGCGATGCCGTCGGCCACGATGGCGCGCCCTGCGTAGGGGTCAAGGTCCTCGCCGGTCATGAGCGCCACGGACTTCACGTGCCCGATGTTCTCCGCCACGAGCACCAGCACCACCGGCACGAACAGCCCGACCACGCCGACGTGGAAAGTGGGCGTCTGGAAGAACGGCAGCCCGATCCAACCGGCGTCGTGGATCCTGGAAAAGTCCACCTCGCCGCGCAGCACGGCCACGACGTAGCCGGCCACGACGCCCACCAGGATGGACAGCCGGCCCAGGATGCCGCGGAACAGCACGCTGACCAGGATGATGACCAGCAGCGTGACGAGCGCTGTGAGGGGGGCCTTGAGGAAGTTTTCCTTGGCGGAAGGGGCCAGGTTCAGCCCGATCAGCGCCACGATGGTGCCTGTCACGGGTGCGGGCATGAGCCGGTTGATCCACGCGGCGCCAAACCTTTGCACCAGCGTCCCGATGATTGCCAGCACGACGCCGGCCATCACCACCCCGCCCAGCGCGCCTCCCACGCCGAACTCCTTTTGCGACGCCATGATGGGGGCGATGAACGCAAAGCTGGAGCCCAGGTAGCTGGGGACGCGGCCGCGGGTGAGCAGCAGGAAGAGCAGCGTGCCGATGCCGGAAAAGAACAGCGTGGTGGCCGGCGGCATCCCGGTGAGGATGGGCACCAGGAACGTGGCGCCGAACATCGCCACCACGTGCTGGAGGCCGATCCCGATGGTGAGCGGCCACGCCAGCCGCTCCTGCGGCCCCACCACCTGGCCGGGCTTGATGGCTTTTCCGTCGCCGTGGATGGTCCATTTGGTGCCCAGCAGGCCCATGGCAGTGCCTTCCCAATGCGTGTGTGCAGCGTGTGATGTGGGCGCGGATGAGGTACGCGGCCACGAACAAGAATAACTGCCCGGGCGGCCGCGGCTGAACCGCACCCTGACTGGGCCGGAGGATTGGCGCCGGGATCAGGGGTGGGGCAGGTGTCCCTCGCTGGCCTCAAGCACGACGCCGAGGAGGTCGTTGAGTGCGTGGGCGAGCGCCGGGTGCGCGAGTTCGTAGCGGGACCGGCGGCCCTCCTGGACGGCCACGGCCAGGCCGCAGTCCCGCAGGCAGGAGAGGTGGTTGGAGATGCTTTGGCGCGAGACCTCCAGCTTGTCCGCCAGTGCCGCCGGGTAGGTGGGCGCATGGGCCAGCTCCATCAGGATCCGCGCCCTGGTGGGATCGGAAATGGCGTAGCCGAACCTGGCCAGGACCGCGGCGCTGCTAATGGGCTTCATTCTCAATATGGTACACCTTTGGATGGATTCATTAGTCGATGTACTATTGGGGCATGTCAGGACACGACCATTCGCACGGACACGGCCACGGGGGCGCCCCGGGGGAGACCCACCAGGGCCGGATCACCGCTGCCCTGTGCGTGACCCTGGCCGTCTTTGTCTTCCAGGTCATCGGCTCGCTTCTGACCGGCTCGCTGGCCCTGCTCTTCGACTCCGCCCACGTGCTCACCGACGCCGGCGGACTGGCCATGGCCCTGCTGGCAGCGCGCCTGATGGCCCGGCCGTCCACGAACCGGCGCACCTGGGGCTTTGCCCGCGCGGAGGTGCTGGCGGCAACAGCGCAGGCCGCCGTGCTCCTAGCCGTCGGCCTGGTGGTGCTGGTGGAAGGCATCCAGCGGCTGTTCCACCCGGCAGAGATCGCCTCGCGGGAGATGCTGGTGTTCGGCGCCATCGGCCTGGCCGGCAATGTGGCCTCGCTCTTCGTGCTGATGGGCGGGCGCAGCAGGAACTTCAACATGCGCGCCGCCTTCCTCGAGGTGGCCAACGACGCCCTCGGGTCCCTGGCGGTCATCGTTGCCGCGATCGTCATCTCCGCCACCGGCTGGATGCAGGCCGACGCCGTTGTCGCCATGCTCATCGGCGTGCTGATCCTGCCGCGCACCGTGAAGCTGCTGCTGGAAACCATCGGCGTCCTGCTCGAGTCGACCCCGGCCGGGCTGGACCTGGACAAGGTGCGCGAACATATCCTGGGCCTGGATCACGTCCGCGAGGTCCACGACCTGCATGCCAGCCAGATTGCCACGGGCCTGCCGGTGCTGTCGGCGCACGTGGTGGTGGACCAGGAATGCTTCCACGACGGCCACGCGGCCATGATGCTCGACGCCCTCCAGCACTGCGTCGCCGGCCATTTTGACGTCAGCATTGAGCACTCCACGTTCCAGCTGGAGTCCGTGGGGCACGCCGAACACGAGCCCGGCGCCCACCACTGACGCGGTTCCGTCGGGATGGCCGGACCGGATCTGTTCCGTCGCCGGCGGAATCCTTCGGCGGCAGGGTTACGAGATGACGCCGTCCACGAGGGCCTTGGCCTCGGCCTGGACCTGGGCCAGGTGCTCGGGGCCCTTGAAGGACTCGGCGTAGATCTTATAGACGTCCTCGGTGCCGGAGGGGCGGGCGGCGAACCAGGCGTTCTCCGTGGTCACCTTCAGCCCGCCGATGGCCGCGCCATTGCCGGGAGCCTCGGTCAGTTTGGCCGTGATGTCCTCGCCGCCCAAGGTGGTGGCGGTGACGTCGGCGGCGGACAGTTGGCCCAACGCGGCCTTTTGCTCCCGGGTGGCGGCCGCGTCGATGCGCGCGTACGACGGCGCCCCGAAGCGGGCAGTCAGCTCGCCGTAGTGCGCCGAGGGCGACTTGCCGGTGACAGCCGTGATTTCCGAGGCGAGCAGCGCCAGCAGGATGCCGTCCTTGTCGGTGGTCCAGACCGAGCCGTCCTTCTTGACGAAGGAGGCGCCCGCGGATTCCTCGCCGCCAAACACGCCCTCGCCGGAAAGCAGGCCGGGCACAAACCACTTGAAGCCGACGGGCACCTCCACGAGCTGGCGGCCGAGGTCGGCGGCCACCCGGTCGATGATGGAGGAGGAAACCAGGGTCTTGCCGACCCCTGCGGTGGCTGGCCACAGAGGGCGGTGCGTGTAGAGGTACTGGATGGCCACGGCCAGGTAGTGGTTCGGGTTCATGAGCCCCGCGTCCGGGGTGACGATGCCGTGCCGGTCGGCGTCGGCGTCGTTCCCGGTGGCCACGTCATACGGGGCGCCCGACTGAAGCTTGTTGATGAGCGACGCCATGACGAAGGGGGAGGAGCAGTCCATGCGGATCTTCTCGTCCCAGTCGAGCGTCATGAACGCCCACTGCGGGTCCACGGTGGGGTTGACCACCGTCAGGTCAAGGTGGTGGCGCTCGCCGATCTCGCCCCAGTAGTCCACGGACGCCCCGCCCATGGGGTCGGCGCCGATGCGCACCCCCGCGCTGCGGATCGCGTCGAGGTCGAGGACGGAGGGAAGGTCGTCAACATAGCCGGAGAGGAAGTCGAACTTGCCGGTGGTGGCGGCGCCGAGGGCGTCGGCCAGCGGCACGCGCCGGACGCCCCGCAGGCCGTCCTCCAGGAGCTGGTTCGCCCGGTTGGCGATCCAGCCTGTCGCGTCCGAGTCGGCCGGCCCGCCGTGCGGGGGGTTGTACTTGAACCCGCCGTCGCCGGGCGGGTTGTGGGAAGGCGTCACCACGATGCCGTCGCCGATCGCGTCGGTGCGGCCGGAGTTGTAGCTGAGGATGGCGTGGGACACGGCCGGCGTGGGCGTGAAGCCGTGGCGGGCGTCGATGAGGACCTGCACGCCGTTGCCGGCCAGGACCTCCAGGGCCGTGTTCTGCGCCGGTTCGCTGAGTGCGTGCGTGTCCTTGCCGATGAACAGCGGGCCCGTGATGCCCTGCCCGGCGCGGTATTCGACGATGGCCTGCGTGATGGCGGCTATGTGGCCCTCATTGAAGGAAGCCTTCAGCGAGGAACCGCGGTGCCCGGAGGTGCCGAAGGCCACGCGCTGCCCGGGATCGCCCAGGTCCGGGGAAATGTCATAGTAGGCGTCCAACAACGCCGTGAGGTCAACGAGGTCCTGGGGAAGGGCAACTGTGCCCGCGCGGCTAGCCATGGTCCCAGCATGACAGAGGGAACCACCTGCGCGCATCCGTTTGTCACAGTATGGACGCCGAAGGGGCACCTTCCCGCCCCTGCAGTGCGGCCGCGGTACGGCCCCACGGCGGCCGCGGACGGTGCTGGACTACGATGAAGGGCAGGAATGAATGAGTCAGGCCGCCCCTTCCCCGGAGGCCACCAGAGCGCAGGAGCCAGCCGTGTCGAACCAGCCGCATGCCGGGACGCCCCCGGACCCGGCCCCGCCGGGTTACCCGGGGCAGCCCGCGCCGCAGCCACAGTACGGGGCGCCCACCAACTACCTGGGCGGCCCCGGCTACGTCGACTCCACGAGCGGACCCCGCGGCCTGAGCCTCTCCAGCATGATCATCGGCCTGACATCGCTTTTCATCGCCGGCTGGTTCATCGTTCCCCAGATTGTGGGGATCGTCCTGGGGCACATCGGCCTGTCCAGGGAAAGCCCGCAGGGCCGGCCCTTCTCCATCACGGGCCTGGTCACCAACTACCTGGCGCTGCTGATCTACGTCGGCATTTATGCGTTCTTCATCTACCTTGCGGCGTCCCTGACCACCTACTCCACCGGCACCGGCGACACCTGGTCGTAGCTGTTCTCGAAGGCCCAACCCCCGCAGGCGTCGGTCCCCCAACGCACGGCGGCACCCACCCGACGCAAACGCGAACGGCGGGTGCCGCCGTCGTACGTCGGGGGCGCCTACAGGACCCCGGCCATGAGCCTCTTGACAGGCTTTTGCGCCAGGAGGAGCAGCACGCCAAAGCCGATCGCCACCAGGCCGATGGCCAGGAAGTACGGCGACTCGTTGGAGGGGTCGTACCACTGGGCGAGGACGCCGGACATGGCCGTGCCGAGCGAGACGGACAGGAAGAAGAGCGCCACCATCTGCGTCTGGAACGCCGCCGGGGCCAGCTTCGTGGCCAGCGACAGGCCCACGGGGGAGAGCAGGAGCTCCGCGACCGTGAAGAGCAGCAGGATGAACACCATCGCCAGCATCGGCACCGCCGCCATGCCGGCGAACGGGATGAAGGCCAGGTAGGCCGCGCCCATCACCATGAGTGAGACGGCGAACTTCACGGGCGTGCCGGGCTGCCGGGCGCCCCACCTGGTCCAGAGCGCGGCGAACACGCCGGCAAAGATGATGATGAACACCGGATTGATCGAGGTGACCCAGCTCGGCGGCATCTCCCAGCCCAACACTGTCCGGTCCAGCCGCTTGTCCGCGTACAGCGCCACCACCGTGAACTGCTGCTGGAACAGCGACCAGAACACCGCGCTGGCCAGGAAAAGCGGCATGAAGGAATACACGCGGCTGCGTTCGGTGCCGGTCAGGGTCTTGTTTGCCAGGATCACGGCGAAGTACGCCACGGCGGCCAGGACCACCACGGCCACGATCACCCACTTGAGGTTCTCAGCCGTGATCAGCTTCAGCGCCACGGCCGCAACGATGAGCGCGACGGCGGCGCCCGCCAGGGCGCCGACCTTGCGGTAGTCCCCCGTCGGCAGCGGGTTGGGAACCTTGTGCGCCGAGGCCGGCAGGTTCTTGCGGGTCACCCCGTACTGCAGCAGTCCCAGCCCCATGCCCACGGCCGCCGCGGCAAAGCCGAGGTGGAAGCCCCAGGAGACCTGCAGCCAGCCCGTGACCAGCGGGCCCAGCAGCCCGCCAATGTTGATGCCCATGTAGAAAATGGAGAAGCCGGCGTCGCGGCGGCCGTCGTCCCTGGCGTAGAGGGTTCCCACCAGCGACGTGGCGTTCGCCTTCAAGCCGCCGGAGCCCACGCCGATCAGGATCAGCCCCGTGGCCAGGCCCGCTGCCCCTGGAAGCAAGGCGAGCGACAGGTGCCCGGCCATGATCATCAGGGCGCTGGCGAAGAGAACCTTTTCGGAGCCGAGGAGGCGGTCGGCCACCCAGGCGCCGAGGATCGTGGAGAGGTAGACGCCCCCGCCGTAGGCGCCCACGATGCCCAGCGCCGTGCCCTCGTCAATGCCCAGCCCGCCCTTGGTGACGGAGTAGTACATGTAGTAGGCGAGGATGCCCTGCATGCCATAGAAGGAGAACCGTTCCCACAGCTCCACGCTGAAGAGGTTGAGCAGCATCCTGGGCTGCCCGAAGAATGATTTGTCGCGTTGGTCCAGTGCGGGCTCGGCCTCGCGGGCCGGGATTTGAGAAAAGCTCATTTGGCCAATTTTTGCATTTATGACATCGGACGTCACATTGGCGCTTGCTCCCGGGCATTAAGCTTAAGGGCATCGCACACCTATTTCCAGGAGCAAAGACCATGTCAGACATCATGAACGTCACGGTGGAGCAGCTGCCCGGGGACGCCGTGATTTTGGATGTCCGCGAAGACTACGAGTGGGAGGCCGGGCACATTGACGGCGCCCTGCACATCCCGCTGGACCAGCTGCCGGCACGCCTGGAAAGCCTTGACCCCGACGTGGACGTGAACGTCATCTGCCGCACGGGCGGCCGCTCCTTCCGCGCCACCACCTGGCTGACCGAAAACGGGTACACCGCCTTCAACGTGGTGGGCGGCATGGGCGCCTGGTTTGAGGCCGGCCGCCCCATGACCAGCGAAAACGGCGCAACGCCGCGCGTCCTCTGACACCCACCCGAAGCTGACAGGCACCCCATGAACACAGGCACCCCATGAACACGGCGACCGGCACCTCCGCCCTGCCCTATACCTTCCTGGGCCCGGAAGGCACCTTTACCGAATCCGCCCTCCTGATGGTGCCCGGCGCCGCATCCGCGGAGCGGGTCCCGTCCACCAATGCCGCCGATGCACTGGCCAGGGTGCGGGCCGGGAGGGCCCGCGCGGCCATGCTGCCCATTGAAAACTCCATCGAGGGCGGCGTGCCGGCCACCCTGGACGCCATCTCCAACGGCGTGGAGCTGCGGATCCTGCATGAGGTGGTGGTGCCCGTCAGCTTTGTCCTGGTGGCGCCGGCCGACGTCTCCCTGCAGGACGTCACGCACGTGGGAACCCACCCGCACGCCTGGGCGCAGACCCGGAACTGGTTCCAGGACCACCTGCCCGACGCCGTCCACGTCCCGGCCAACTCGACGGCGGCCGCCGCCCATCAGCTCCTTGGCGCAGGGGCCGCCTTCCAGGCGGCCGTCTGCGCGCCCCTCGTGGCGGAGCAGACCGGCCTGTCCGTCCTGGCGGCCGGGATTGAGGACAACATTGGCGCCGTGACCCGCTTTGTCCTGGTCGGGCCGCCGGGGGAGCTGCCCGAACCAACGGGTGCGGACAAGACCACCCTGGCCATTCCCCTGCCCGAGGACCGGCCCGGCGCGCTCATGGAAATCCTGGAGCAGTTTGCCAGCCGCGGCGTGAACCTGAACCGCATCGAGTCCCGGCCCACCGGCCAGTTCCTGGGACACTACATCTTCAGCGTCGACGTGGACGGCCACATCCGCGACGCCCGCGTGGCCGACGCCCTGCGCGGGCTGCACCGGGTCAGCCCGGAGATGCGCTTTTTGGGCTCGTACCCGCGGGCGGACCAGCAGCCGCCGCTCATCCGGGAGCACAATGCCGACGCAGCCTTTGACGAGGCGGCCGCCTGGGTCGGCACGCTGCTGGGCTGATCCGGCCGGTCCGGCTGGGGCCCGGCTGCCGCGCCCTTTCGGCAAACCCGGTGCGCGTCTATGATTTGGGTATCCGCACGGCGGCAGGTGGTGCGGCGCCAGCGTTCTCAGGCAGCACGGAAGGGGCGACCAGCAATGGATTCGAACAGAACCAAGGACAGCAGCCAGGAAGGCACCATCGTCAACCCGGGCAAGGATGAAGGCCGCGATACGTCGGTGGGGGACGAGGGCGACAACGCCAACGAGCTGCGCTTTGACGAGGAACAACGCCTGATCCGGGAGCAGTCGTTGCGCCAGGAAAAGGACGACCGGCTGATCGGGGGGCCGCCGCTGCGTCCGGAAAGCGACTAGCGGGCGCCGGCCGGGCGGTGCCCGTCCTACGCCGGAGTGTCCGGCGCAGCCACGCGCACCAGCACGGCCTTGTGCTCAACGCTGACCCTGACCACCGTCGCGGTCCCCGAGGGGTCCCCGTCCACCTGCGTCTCCACCGGCAGGACGGTGCGGATGACCAGCTTTTTTGAGCGGTAGAAATCAATGACCGGCAGGCGGTTCCTGTGCTGCAACACGATCTTGCCGATCATCGCCAGCCACCCGATGGCACTGCGCGGGCTGATGACCACCACGTCCAGCACGCCGTCGTCAATGAGCGCCGTCGGCACGAAGTCGATGCCGCCGGGCAGCAGCCCGCAGTTGGCGAACAGCACCGAACGGACCTTGCGCTGCTGGGCCGGCTGGTCGTCCAGGGCAATGCTGACCTTTTTCCGCCGCCCGGCCATGTGCCGCAGCCCCGCCTCGCTGTACGCGAGCCAGCCCACCGATTCCTTGAGCTTTGAGTTGGTGTCGTTCATGACCTCGGCGTCCATGCCCAGCCCGGCTATCACCATGAAGGACTGCCGGGACACGGATCCGGCAACCTCGTCCTCGATCTCCATGAGGCCGGCGTCGATGTGCCGCTGGTGCCCGAACAAGGCAATCTGCACGTTCGCGGCAATGTCGTTGACGTCGAGGTCCAGGTTGCGGGCGAGCAGGTTTCCGGTTCCCAGCGGGATCACCGCAAGGGGAACCTCCGTGTGCCGCAGCTCCTGGCCCACGGCGCGCACGGTGCCGTCCCCGCCGCCCACAATGACGACGTCGGACTTGGCCGCCAGCGCCCGGCGCGCCATGGCGTGGCCAGGATCCGCGGCAGTGGTTTCCAGGAACAGGGGCTCCGGCCAGCCGGCCAGGGTGGTGGAGCGCAGGAGCAGGGTCTTGGCGGCGGCCGCCCCGTTCTTGGTCGGGTTGTAGATGAACGCAACCTTCTGCGCGGCGGCATGGATCTTGTGGGGGGACTCGGCAGCGGCGCTCCGGGTGTGGTTTTGCGCAAGCTTGCGGACCCCCAGCCAGCTGAAACCCGCGGCGAGCAGGACGGCGGCCACGATGACGGTGATGAGGACTTCAGTTGGCATGATTCTCTAACCTTAGCCGTTCGAGTTGTATTGATTGGATAGGCTTAGGCCGTGATCGATGTTAGAGACCTCTGCGAAAATCCCGCCAAATACCGCGCCAGCCAAAGTGCCCGCGGAGCCGAGCCGTCCGTGGTGGATTCCATCGTCGCCGCCGACGCGGCCCGCAAGTCCGCAATCAGCTCCTATGAAGCGCTCCGGGCCGAGCAAAACCTGTACGGCAAAAAAGTTGCCCAGGCCAAGGGCGGGGAGAAGCAGGCACTGCTGGCCGAGGTCAAGGACCTGGCTGCCCGGGTCAAGGCCGCCTCCGCCGCTTCCGATGCCGCCGCCGCCGAGGCGGACGCCCTGGTGCGGGCCCTGCCCAACCTCATTTCCGACGGCGTCCCGGAGGGCGGCGAGGACGACTTCATCACGGTCAAGACGGTGGGCACGCCGCGTGAATTCACCGATTTTCAGCCCCGGGACCACCTGGAAATCGGCGAACTGATCGGCGCGATCGACATGGAGCGCGGCGCCAAGGTCTCCGGATCGCGCTTTTACTTCCTGAAGGGTGTTGGCGCACGCCTGGAAATGGCGCTGCTGCAGATGGCCATGGACCAGGCCATCGCCGCCGGCTTCGTGCCGATGATCACGCCCACCCTGGTGCTGCCCGAAACCATGGCCGGCACGGGCTTCGACGTGGCCCACGACGCCGAGATCTACCGCCTGGCCGAGGACGACCTCTACCTGGTGGGCACCTCCGAGGTGGCCCTGGCCGGCTACCACGGCAATGAGATCATCGACGTCAGCGAGCCCGTCCGCTACGCCGGCTGGTCCTCCTGCTACCGCCGCGAGGCCGGCTCGCATGGCAAGGACACGCGCGGGATCATCCGCGTCCACCAGTTCAACAAGGTGGAAATGTTCGTCTACACCACGGTGGAAAGGGCGGCGGAGGAACACCAGCGCCTGCTCGCCTGGGAAGAGGAAATGCTCGCCAAGGTGGAGCTGCCCTACCGCGTCATCGACACGGCCGCCGGCGACCTCGGCATGTCCGCCGCCCGCAAGTTCGACTGCGAGGCCTGGGTGCCCACGCAGAACAACTACCGCGAGCTGACATCCACCTCCAACTGCACCACCTTCCAGGCCCGCCGCCTGAACATCCGCGAGCGTGTGGTGAACGACGACGGCACCAGGGGCGGAACCCGGGCGGTGGCGACGCTGAACGGGACCTTGGCGACGACGCGCTGGATTGTTGCCATCCTGGAGCACCACCAGAATGCGGACGGCTCCGTCACGGTTCCGGCGGCGCTGCGCCCGTACCTGGGCGGCATGGAGGTCTTTCCTGTCCTGTAGGCCGGGGCGCGAAGGCCGGGAATGACCGCTCAATGTTCGCCCGGCGTTCACCGCCAATCCGGGCCCGTTCCTAGGTGCCTGACAGGACCGTCTGGTTCACTGGAAGCATGACCATGACAGCAAATACAGCCGCACCTGGCATCGATGACCAGGAAATCGCAGTCTCGGCACCTGCAGCAAACCCCAACCGCCACCTGATTGCCCTTGACGTCGACGGGACCCTGGTGGACCACGACGGCAACATGACCGGCACCGTCCGGGACGCGGCCGCGGCCGTGGTGGACGCCGGCCACGAAATCGTGATCGCCACGGGCCGCTCGCTCGGCGCCATGCTTCCCGTGGTGGAGCAGATCGGCATGGTCCGCGGCTACGGGGTGTGCTCCAACGGCGGCGTGACCGTCCGGCTGGACCCCGCACTCGACCGCGGCTACGAGGTGGTGGAACGGGTCACCTTCAATCCCCGCGCCGCCCTGACCACGCTCCGCGACATCATTCCAGGTGCCCGGTTCGCCCTGGAGGATGCCGACGGCAACTTCCTCTCCACCTCCCGCTTCCAGGACGCCAGCTTCGGGATCCAGGCCCGCGGCGTGGACTTCCACCACCTGCTGGACGCCCGCGCGGTGCGCGTGGTGGTCAACAGCGCGGAGGCCAGCACGGAGGAATTTTCCGCCGCCATCGCCGCGGCCGGGCTGCACGGCGTCGCCTACGCCGTCGGCTGGAGCGCCTGGCTGGACATTGCCGCCGCCGGAGTCACCAAGGCCACCGCCCTGGAAAAGCTGCGCGCCGGCATGGGGATCGACACGGCCCGGACCGTGGCCGTGGGCGACGGTTCCAACGACATCGAGATGCTCCGCTGGGCCGGCCTCGGCGTGGCCATGGGACAGGCCGACGCCGCCGTCCGGGCCGCCGCCAACGAGGTCACGGCCTCGGTGTACGACGACGGCGCCGCCGCCGTCCTGCGCCGCCTGCTGTAGCGCGCCCGCCCGGCGGTCGGGCAGCGGGCCCTGCGGGCGCATCGAGACCCGGGGTTGGATTTCGACAGGCTCAGTCGCCGGGTGCCGCCGTCGAGCTTCCTAGTGGCCGGTGGCCTCGTACCGCTTGATGGAGGCTTCCAGCTCCGCCTCCGCAGCGGCGCGGTCGGCCCAGCCCTCGGCCTTGACCCACTTGCCGGGCTCCAGGTCCTTATAGCGGGTGAAGAAGTGCTCGATCTCCCTGACCAGGAACTCGTCCACGTCGGAGATTTCCTGGATGTGGTCGTAGCGCTTGTCGTCCACCACGCACAGGACCTTGGCGTCGCCGCCGGACTCGTCCGTCATGTTGAACACGGCGATGGGGCGGGCATCCACCACCACGCCGGGGTGGAGGTCGTAATCCTGGAGCAGGACCAGGGCATCCAGGGGGTCGCCGTCCTCGCCCAGGGTGTTGTCAAAGAAGCCGTAGTGCGTGGGGTACTGCATGGACGTGAACAGGACACGGTCCAGGCGGACGCGCCCGGTCTCGTGGTCAACCTCGTACTTGACGCGCGAGCCGCGCGGGATCTCGATGGTGACGTCATGCTTCATGGGGTGCTCCTCATCGGGTGGGCGGTGCGGCCGGACGCGGCCGAAGCGCGTAAAATTTCCTCTAGTATGAGGATATAGGCGCTTTTTGCCCTGCCGAAATTTTGCCCGGTCGAAATGATGCCGGTCGAAACCCTGCCTCCTCCCACCCGCGTCATCCAGTGCGGGGAAGACCTGCCTGCGCGCCGTGAATGCCGGGCCACTCAGCCATGAAGGAACCGCCAGCATATGGGACGCACGTCACAAGTTCTGACTGGCGGCCTGCTCCTGGTGGCGCTTGCCGCCGTGACGGTTCCCGCCGGCATGCACCTGGCCCCCGCCCTGCTCCGGGCCAACACCGCGCCGGCGGCCGTCCCGGCCGCCCAGCTGGCACCCACTTCGCTGGCCACCCTCTCGGGGATTGCCCCGCTGTCCCCCTCGGCACCCCTGCCCGCACCCGCCACGCTTGGCGCCGCCCTCGATTCCGCCCTGGCGCTCGGCTCCGCCGGCCAGTTCAGTGCCTACGTCACGGACGTTGCGAGCGGCAAGGTGCTGTACTCCAACGACGGCGACAGCCCCCGCACGCCCGCCTCCAACCTCAAGCTGCTCACCGCCACGGCCGCCCTGACGGTGCTGGGGGCCGGGACGCGCCTGGAAACGTCGGTGGTCGCCGGGGACGCGCCGAACATCTTGGTGCTCAAGGCCGGAGGTGACGCCATGCTGTCCGAAGGCACCAGCGATCCCGCGGCCGTCATGGGCCACGCCGGGCTGGCAACCCTTGCCACCAAGACCGCGGCGGCACTGGCCGCCGGCGGCGTCAAGGGACCCGTCGCGCTGCGCATCGACGACCACCTGTTCACCGGGCCCGCCCTGAATCCGCACTGGGACGAAGGGGACGTCAACGCCGGGGAGATCGCGCCGATCTACCCCATGGCCCTGTATGCCGGGCGCACCTCCCCCGGCACTGCCGACGCCGCCGGCCCGCGTCCGCAGGATTCCGCCCTGGCCGTGGCCATCTCCTTTGCCGCCGCGCTGAAGGCCGCCGGCGTCGAGGTTGACGGCGCCATCACCAGGACCGCCGCGCCGGTGGCGCCAACGCACGTGTTCGCCACGGTCGGCTCCGCCACGGTTGCCCAGCAGGTCCAGTACCTCCTGGCGGAATCTGACAACTACCTTGCCGAGGTCATGGGCCGGCTGGTGGCGGTGAAGGAGGGCAGGGCGGCGAGCAACACCGGGTCAGTGGCAGCCGTGCGCGCCGTCCTGGCAGGCCTGGGCCTGCCGCTGGACGGCGCCGTCACCGTGGACAACTGCGGGCTTTCCGGGGCCGACCTCATCAGCGCCCACCAGCTCGTCCAGGTGGTCTCCCACCTCCTGCGCCACGCGGGCTCGGACGCGGGCCAGGTGCTGGAGGGGCTGCCCATTGCCGGGCTGACGGGCACCCTGGCCGGCCGCTTTGGCGACCCCGACACGGTGGACGCCGCGGGCCTGGTGCGCGCCAAGACGGGGACGCTTAACAGGGTGTCCACCCTGTCCGGCTACGTGGTGGACGCCCATGGCCGGCTGCTGGCATTCTCCATCATGGGCAACAAGCTCGCCGGCGGCCCGGCCTCCGCGATGCCCGCCATCGACGCGGCCGCGGCGGCGCTCGCCGGCAGCTGACCGCAAGTCCCCGACTGGCGGGAAGTGTGATCTCATGGTGGACATGAGCCCGCACAGCAGCGCACAGCCAAGCCCTCCCGCCCCGGACACCCCGAATTCGCCGCCCGCCCCCACCGCCCCGGCAAGCCTGGTCAACTGGGAACTGGCCGCCAGGACGGCGGCGAACCTGGCCCCGGCCGGCCCCTCGCTCAACGGCGCCGAAATTGGCCGCACCGTGGAAAACCTGCGCTTCATGGCGGAAAAGTCGGTCCCGCACGTCCACGAGATCAGCCGGCTGGAAGCCGCCCGCGACCTGCGTGACTCCGAGGTCCTGGTCGTGGACCGGGCCTCCTGGGCCAAGGCCAACACGCAGAGCTTTGCCGTCATGATGGACCCCATCATGTCGGCGCTCGCCGCCAAGCAGGCAGCCGCCGGCAAGAACGCCGTCGCCGCGGGCGCCACCGTTACCGGCGCGCAGCTGGGCGCGGTCCTGGCCTTCCTCTCCAGCAAGGTCCTGGGCCAGTACGACCCCTTCGCCGCCCTGGCCGTGCCCCAGGAACCCGCCGTGCCCCAGGAGGCGTCCGAGGGCGCGGCGCGGCCGGCTGCCAGCGGCGGGCGCCTCCTGCTGGTGGCGCCGAACATCCTCACCGTGGAGCGCGAGCTCAAGGTGGACCCGGACGACTTCCGGCTCTGGGTCTGCCTGCACGAGCAAACCCACCGCGTCCAGTTCGCCGCGGCCCCATGGCTGCGCCACCACATGCTCGCCGAAATTGAAAAGCTGGGCGGGCTGCTGGTGGGCGACACCGACAAGCTCGGCGAACGGCTCCTGCAGGCCGTCAGGTCGCTGGGCGGCAGGAAGGGGGACGCGCCGGGCACACCCAGCCGCGGCGCCGTCCTGGACCTGCTCCAAAGCCCGGAGCAAAAGGCCGCGCTGTCCCATGTCACGGCGGTCATGAGCCTGCTGGAGGGGCACGCCAACGTGGTCATGGACGGCGTGGACCAGTCGATTGTCCCGACGGTGCGCACCATCCGCCAGCGCTTCAACAGCCGCGGCCGGGACCGCGGCGTCATTGAAAAGTTCATCCGCAACCTCATGGGCCTCGACGCCAAGATGCGCCAGTATAGCGACGGCGCCAGGTTTGTGCGCCAGGTGGTGGCCATCGCCGGCATGGACGGTTTCAACAAGGTCTGGACGCAGGCGGAGAACCTGCCCACGGAGCCGGAAATCCACGAGGCCCGCCTCTGGGTTGAGCGGATGGGCTTGTAGGTGGCGGGCGGCAACACCCGCCCGCGGCGGCGCCTGGACCCCACCGTGGGCAAGGCCCGCACCATGGTCGGCGGCCTGCTGGGCTTGTCCACCACCGGCAAGCACCGCCCCGTGGAGAACCCGCCGCTGGTGCTGGTGGGCTGCAGCGGCGGCCCCGACTCGCTGGCCCTGGCCGCGGTGGCCGCCTTCTTCGCCACCCGGGGGGAGGTCCGGGTGGGCGCCGTGGTGGTGGACCACCAGATGCTGCCGGGAAGCGCGGGCGTTGCCGCCCGGACGGCGGAGCAACTGCGCGGCTTGGGGCTCGACCCAGTCCAGGTGCGCACCGTGGACGTGGAGCACGACGGCGGCGGCCCCGAGGCTGCAGCCCGCGCCGCCCGCTTCGCCGCGCTCGACGCTGCGGCCCGGGAGCTGGGCGCGGAAACGGTGCTGCTGGGCCACACCATGGACGACCAGGCCGAATCGGTGCTGCTGGGCCTGGCCCGCGGCTCCGGCACCCGCTCGCTGGCCGGCATGCGCGAACGCCGCGGCCTGTATGCCCGGCCGTTCCTGAAGCTGCGCCGCGCCGAAACGCTGGCCGTCTGCCAGGCCCTTGAACTTCAGCCCTGGCACGATCCGGCCAACTCCGACGAGGCATACCTGCGCGTGCGGGTGCGGCACAACGTGCTGCCGTTCCTGGCCGCCGAGCTGGGCCCGGGCGTCACCGAGTCGCTGGCCCGCACGGCAGGCATCCTCGGCCACGACGCCGACTTCCTGGACGGGCTTGCCGGGCAGGAATTCGCGCGCATTGCGCAGCTCGGGCCGGACGCCGGGGACGGGCCGGCGGAGGTCACCCTGCCCGAGGACGAGCTCAGGGGACTGCCCCCGGCCCTGAGGACGCGGGTGTTGGCGAGGGCCGTCGTCGTGCTGGGGGGCTGCCAGCCCAGCCAGGAGCGTCTCGGTGCCGCGGAGACACTGCTGGAGCGCAGGGGCTCCGCGGGGCCGGTCCAGCTGGCCGGGAAGGTCAGCGCCTGGCGCACCTCCCGCAGCGTTGCCGTTCCCCACGAGGGCCGCGGCTATGGGAAGCTAGTCTTTAGACGCACGGCATGAGCGTTGCCGCAGCACGTACCAGTCACACAGCCCTTCACAATCAGGAGCCATTGGTGGATTCACACGACGTCCAAGCCGATCTCAAACACGTTCTTTACACCAAGGAACAAATCCAAAGCCGCGTTGCCGAACTGGCCGCACAGATCGATGCGGACTACGAGGGCCGGGACGTCCTGCTGGTGGGGGTGCTCAAGGGAGCCGTCATGGTCATGGCCGACCTCTCCCGCGCCCTCCACAGCCACGTGACCATGGACTGGATGGCGGTGTCCTCCTACGGCTCCGGCACGCAGTCCTCCGGCGTGGTCCGCATCCTCAAGGACCTGGAAACGGACCTCATGGGCAAGCACGTGCTGATCGTGGAGGACATCATCGACTCCGGCCTGACGCTGTCCTGGCTCAAGGCCAACCTGATCTCCCGCGGCCCGGCCACGGTGGAAATCTGCACGCTGCTGCGCAAGCCCGAGGCCGCCAAGGTGGAGATCGACGTCAAGTACGTCGGCTACGAGATCCCCAGCGAATTTGTGGTGGGCTACGGCCTGGACTTCGCCGAGAAGTACCGCAACCTGGACTTCATCGGCACCCTGGCCCCGCACATTTACGAGTAATTCCCCTTTCCGTGCCCCCGCCGCACTTCTTTATGCCCAGAGGGAACTATTAAGCGCTCCCGTGCGTGTTGACATACGAACGGTGTAAAGCTTGTAGCGCGGGAATGCGGCTGTGCTTGAAAGTCTTTACACACATTGGTTGAGCGGGAGGGACGGGGCGCAGCCTCAGAACACATGAACGTCAAGAAACTCTTCAAGGGTCCATTCATCTGGATCATTGTGGTGGTGGTGCTCATCGGCGCCGCCCTGGCCACGTTGACCGGGGGCGGACAGAGCAAGATCGACACCTCCGAGGCGCTGACCCTGCTCAAGAACGATCAGGTGGTCTCCGCCAAGGTCTTTGGCTCCGAGGGCCGTGTGGACATGGTGCTCAAGAACGACTACACCACCGCGGACGGCACCAAGGCCGGCAAGGACGTGCAGTTCTACTTCGGCGCCTACCGGGCCCCGACGCTGGTGGCCGCCATCGACAACGCGGGGCTGAAGTCCTTTGACGACCAGCCGGCGTCGAACAACTTCTGGTCCAGCATCCTCTCGCTGCTCATCCCGATGGTCCTCATCGGGCTGATCTTCTGGTTCCTGTTCGCCCGCATGCAGGGCGGCGGCTCCAAGGTCATGCAGTTCGGCAAGTCCAAGGCCAAGCTCATCACCAAGGACCACCCGCAGGTCACGTTCAACGACGTGGCCGGTGCCGACGAGGCCGTGGAGGAACTTCACGAAATCAAGGAATTCCTGCAGGATCCGGGCAAGTTTGCCGCAGTGGGCGCCAAGATCCCCAAGGGCGTGCTGCTGTACGGCCCTCCCGGGACGGGCAAGACCCTGCTGGCGCGCGCCGTGGCCGGTGAGTCCGGGGTGCCGTTTTATTCGATCTCGGGCTCGGACTTTGTTGAAATGTTCGTCGGCGTGGGCGCCTCCCGTGTCCGCGACCTCTTTGAGCAGGCGAAGACCAACTCCCCGGCCATCATCTTTGTTGACGAGATCGACGCCGTTGGCCGCCACCGCGGGGCCGGCATTGGCGGCGGCAACGACGAACGTGAGCAGACCCTCAACCAGCTGCTCGTGGAAATGGACGGCTTTGACGTGAAGACCAACGTCATCCTCATCGCCGCCACGAACCGCCCCGATGTCCTGGACCCTGCCCTGCTGCGCCCGGGACGCTTCGACCGGCAGATCTCCGTCGACGCCCCGGACCGCCTGGGCCGTGAGCAGATCCTGAAGGTCCACGCCAAGGGCAAGCCCATGGCGCCCGGCGTCGACCTTAACGCTGTGGCAAAAAAGACGCCAGGTTACACCGGCGCGGACCTGGCCAACGTCCTGAACGAGGCGGCCCTCCTGACGGCCCGCTCCAACGCCCAGCTCATCGACGACCGGGCCCTGGACGAGTCGATCGACCGCGTCATGGCCGGGCCGCAGAAGCGCACGCGCGTCATGAAGGAGCTGGAGCGCAAGATCACCGCCTACCACGAAGGCGGGCACGCCCTGGTGGCGGCGGCCATGCACAACACGGCCCCTGTAACCAAAATCACCATCCTGCCCCGCGGCCGCGCCCTGGGCTACACCATGGTGGTCCCGGAGGACGACAAGTATTCGGTTACCCGCAACGAGCTGCTGGACAACATGGCCTACGCCATGGGCGGGCGCGTGGCGGAGGAAATCGTCTTCCACGACCCCTCCACCGGCGCCTCCAACGACATCGAGAAGGCCACCGGCACCGCCCGTGCCATGGTCACCCAGTACGGCATGAGCGAGCGTGTTGGCGCGGTAAAGCTGGGCACCGGCGGGGGCGAGCCTTTCCTGGGCGCCAGCGCCGGCCACGACCGCGACTACTCCGAGTCGGTCGCCGCGATCGTTGATGCCGAGGTCCGCAAGCTCATCGACCAGGCCCACGACGACGCCTATGCGGTCCTTATTGAAAACCGCGACGTCCTGGACCGCCTGGCCCTGGAACTGCTGGAACGCGAGACGCTGAACCAGGCGGAAATCGCCGCGATCTTCTCCGACCTCCGCCGCCCCGCCCAGCGCGAGGTGTGGCTGTCCAAGGCCACCCGCCCGGTCTCCGACGTGCCCCCCGTGATCACGGACAAGGAGCGCCGGGACGCCTTGGCCGCGGGGGAGCCGCTGCCTGACTCCCTGTCCCCGCAGGAACAGCTGGCCGGCGCCCACTTGCAGGGTGACGTGGACGCTCCGGGCCGCTCCCCGGGCATCGACCTGGGCCAGGGCGGCGGCGAACAGCTCCCCGGCCGCCGCTGATTGCGGATAAGATCTCACCCGTGACCACTTTCGACGACGAACCCGACTACGTAGCGCCCGGCACCCTGGGCGCCGCGGCGGGAGCACCTTCCGACGGCCACGGAGGGCACATGGACCTGCCGCGCATTGAGGCGGCGGTCCGGGAAATCCTGCTGGCCGTGGGCGAGGACCCGGACCGCAGCGGCCTGGCAGAAACGCCCAGGCGGGTGGCCAAGGCCTACGCCGAAGTGTTTGCCGGCCTCCACCAAAACCCGGGCGACGTCCTGGGCACCACCTTCGACATCTCCCACGAGGAAATGGTCCTGGTGAAGGACATCCCCTTCTACTCGACCTGCGAGCACCACCTGGTGCCGTTCCACGGCAGCGCCCACGTCGGCTACATCCCGTCGTCGGACGGGCGCGTGACCGGGCTGAGCAAGCTGGCCCGGCTGGTGGACATCTATGCCAAGCGCCCCCAGGTCCAGGAGCGCCTCACCAGCCAGATCGCAGACTCGCTGGTGGAGCACCTCAAGCCGCGCGGCGCCATCGTCGTCATCGAATGTGAACACATGTGCATGTCCATGAGGGGCGTGCGCAAGCCAGGGGCCAAGACCGTCACCAGCGCGGTCCGCGGCCTGCTCCACGAGCCCGCAACCCGGGCCGAGGCCATGAGCCTGATTCTCGGAAGGTAACACCCTATGGATTCCCTCGCAGCCGCCCCCGGGACGGGCCCGGCCACCTCGCCGCTGCCCGTCCTGCGCGCGCGCACCTCCGTGGCGACGTTTGACCGCCTGCCCTCCGACCGCACCGTGGTCATGGGCATCCTCAACTGCACCCCGGATTCCTTCAGCGACGGCGGGGACTACAACTCCCTCGACACTGCCATCTCGCACGGCCTGCGCATGTTCTACGGCGGCGCGGACATCATCGACGTCGGGGGCGAGTCCACGCGCCCCGGCGCGGAGGACGTGGATGAGGCCGAGGAACAGCGGCGCATCATGCCTGTCATCGAGGCCCTCGCCAAGGCCGGCGCCCTGGTCAGTGTCGACACCCGCCACGCCTCCACCGCGGCCCTTGCCATCGACGCCGGTGCCGGGCTGATCAACGACGTCTCCGGCACCCACGTCCACCCGGACATGATCGCCCTGATCGCCGAACGCCAGGTCCCCTACGTGCTCATGCACAGCCGCGGCGACTCCCGCCACATGGACGCGCTGACCCAGTACGACGACGTCGTCGAGGACGTGGTGCGCGAGCTCGCCGAGGTCCGCGAACGGTTCTACGCAGCCGGCGTCAAGGCCGACAAGCTCATCGTGGACCCCGGGATCGGCTTCTCCAAGAACGCCGAGCAGAACTGGGAGCTGCTGGCCA
Source organism: Arthrobacter wenxiniae (assembly GCF_013376105.1). Taxonomy (GTDB): domain Bacteria; phylum Actinomycetota; class Actinomycetes; order Actinomycetales; family Micrococcaceae; genus Specibacter; species Specibacter wenxiniae. The sequence continues at coordinate 71,651 of NZ_JAAMFM010000010.1, read as the reverse complement.
ACCTGCACCGCGTGGCCGAACTGGGCAACAGGGTCCTGGTGGGCACCTCCCGCAAGCGCTTCCTCGGTTCCCTGCTGACCACGGCCGGCAAGGCGGCCGCGCCCAAGGAGCGCGACGACGCGACGTCCGCCACCACCGCCCTGGCCGCCGCCCAGGGCATCTGGGGCGTCCGCGTGCACGACGTCGGCGCAAGCGTTGACGCCGCGAAGGTCGCCGCCCGGATGCTGGTGGGCAGGCGGAACCGCGAGGCCCGCCGTGCCGAGCTGGAGAAGGCCGGCGCCGCACGGGCCGAACCCGCACGGGCCGCGCTTTGAACCGGCCGGACACCATCACCCTGACGGGCATCACCGCCATTGGCTACCATGGCGTGTTTGGGCATGAAAAGCGTGACGGTCAGCCGTTTGTGGTGGACGCCGTCCTGCACACCGACGTCAGCGCCGCCGCGGCCACGGACGACCTCGCCAAGACCGCGGACTACGGCGCCGTGGCGGAGACCATCGCCGGACTGATCCGCGGCAAGTCGTTCGACCTGATCGAGACGCTGGCCGTGCGCACCGCCGAGGCGATCCTGGCGGGCTTCCCGGTCATCAGCGCCGTGGAAGTAAGGGTCCACAAGCCCAAGGCGCCCATCCAGGTCCCTTTCGGCGACGTGGAAATCAACGTCTTCCGGAGCCGGACGTGACGCCCGCCCGGGCCCTGACCCGGGCCATCCTGGCCCTGGGAAGCAACCTGGGCGAGCGCCGCGGCACACTCTCGGCCGCCGTCGGCGACCTGGTTGACCGCCCCGAGGTGCGCCTGGTCGACGTGTCCCCCGTGGTGTCCACCAAGCCCGTGGGGGGCCCCGAGGGGCAGCCGGACTTCCTGAACATGGTCATCGCCGTGGACACCACCCTCGACCCGCTCGAACTGCTGGCGCACTGCCAGGCAGTGGAACGGGCGCACCACCGGGAACGGAAGGTGCGCTGGGGGGCGCGCACGCTGGACATCGACATCATCAGCTACGGGGACATGCGCAGCCAGGACCCGGCCCTGACGCTGCCCCACCCGCGCGCCGCGGAACGGGCCTTCGTGCTCTACCCCTGGGCACTCATGGACCCGAACGCAACGCTGGACGGGCGTCCCGTGGCGGAACTGGCCGTCGCGGCCGCGGACATGCCCGGCATCGGGCACGCCGAACTGGAGCCACTGGGCGGCGACGGCCTCCCGGCCTAAACCGGCAGGGCCCCGGCCTGCCCCGCCGTGGCAATTAAACTGTACGGTTGAGGTAGCACACGGAACGCAAGGATCGGGTGAGGGAAAATGAGGAGCACGATGCGGACCATCCGGCCTGCATGGCTTGTTGTGGCAACAGTCGTCCTGGGCGTGGCGGGGTGGACCGCCGCGGAGCTCACCTCGCGGGCCAGCCTGCCACTTCCCGTGCTGCCCTTCAGCTCACTGGCCACCATGGGCCTGATCGTGGTGGTCTGCCTGATCCTGGGGTTCAAGGTCCGCCACTGGCGCGACGGGCATCGCGACCGCGTCCTGGACCCCCTGGTGGCCGCCCGCACCCTGGTCCTGGCCCAGGCCTGCGCCTACGCCGGGGCCGTGCTGCTGGGCTGGCACCTGGGCATCCTGGTGGACCAGCTGGACACGATCCCCCTGCGCGGGGACCTGGGCCCCATCTGGAACATCGCCGCCCTGGGCGGCGGGGGCATCGTCATGATGGTGGTCGGCCTGGTGGTGGAACGCTTCTGCAAGCTGCCGCCCGAAGACACCGACGCCGGCAGCACGCCGCGGCCAAAGCGCGAAGGCCGCGGGGAGGAAGAATTTGCCTAGCCAATCCAGCCCGGCCACACCCGTCCCGCCCGGCGCCCCGCCGGTCCCGGTCCCGCCCGCCCACGCCAGCGCCATCGACCCCGAGGGCGTGCCGTTCCGGCGTGTCTCGGACAGGCTCACCACCCTCCGCCTCATTGAGCGCGGCCTGGGCGGGCTCGTCTTTCTGGCCGCCGCCTCGCTGCCGCTGGTGCTCAGGCTTGCCGGCGTCTGGGGCGGCTATCCGGCCTGGCTGGCCTGGGCGCTGCCGTCCGCCGTCCTCGCGACCGTGCTGTGGGTGCTGGCCCTGGTGCCCCGCCAGGTGCGTGCCATCGGCTATGCCGAACGCAACGACGACCTGCTGGTCCGCCACGGCATCATGTTCCACCGGGTCATGGTGGTTCCGTACGGGCGCATGCAGTACGTCGACGTCACCATGGGGCCGCTGGAGCGGATGCTGGGGCTGAGCAGCGTCCACCTTCACACGGCGTCCCCCGGAACCAACGCCGTCCTTTGTGGCGTGCCGGCGGCCGAGGCCGCCCGGCTCCGCGAGCAGCTCTCCGCCCGCGGCGAGGCGAAACTGGCCGGGCTGTGAGCGCGGCCTTTACCGGCGGCGCCTTCCACACCGACAGTGCCGATTCCTGGCACCGCGTCCACCCCGTCTCACCCCTGGTGCGCGGCTGGGTGGCCGTGGCCGCCGTGCTGTTCATCTTTGGCCGCAACGCCCTCGACTCGCTGTTCACGGGCCGGCCGGACGGGCGGGGCATTTCCGCCGGCGCACCCCCGGCGGTCATCGCGGCGGTGGTGGGCGCGGCCATCGTCGTTTTCGGGACCGGCTTCTTCCTGTCCTGGCGCTTCACCCGCTACCAGGTGACGGACGAGCACGTCCACATCAACTCCGGCATCATCTTCCGCCAGCAGCGCCGCGCCCGGATCGACAGGGTCCAGTCCATCGACGTGGTCCAGCCGCTGGTGGCCCGCGCGTTTGGGCTGGCGGAGCTGAAATTTGACGTGGCAGACGGCGGGAAGTCGGCGTTCAGGCTCTCCTTCCTCAAGCTGGACGAGGCCAAGCGCCTGCGCGCCGCCATCCTGGCCCGGGCCGCCGGCGTGGCGGTGGATCCGGACGCGCCGGACCAGGTCACCGAGGCGCCCGAACAGCACGTGCTGGCGCTGTCCCCCGGGCGCATCATCGGCGCCACGGTGTTCAGCAGCCTGAGCATCGTTGCCCTGCTGGTCCTGTCCGGCGCCGTCGCCCTGACGGCCTGGAGCGGGGAAATCGGCGTGTTCATAGGCTTCGTCCCCGTCTTCATCGGCGTGGGCGCGTCCTACTGGAAGGCCATCACAGGCGACTACAACTTCCGCGTGGCGCTCTCGCCCGACGGCGTCCGCCTCCACTACGGCATGCTCGAGACCCGTGCGCAAACCATCCCGCCGGGCCGCGTCCAGGCCGTGGGCATCAGCCAGGGCCCCGTCTGGCGGCCCTTCGGCTGGTACCGGGTCCACGTCAACGTGGCCGGCTACGGGGACGACCGCTCCGACCACGGCAACCGGACGGTGCTGCTGCCGGCGGGCACGCTTGAGGAGGTCATGGCGGTGCTGGCGCTCGTGTTCCCCGACCCCGGCGTGGACAACCCCGTGGACGTGTTCACGGCCGGCCTGCGCGGGCCAGGCAACCGGCACGGATTTGTCCATTCGCCGCGGTCCGCGCGGTGGATCGACCCCCTCGCCTGGCGCTACAACGCCTACCGGGCCACGTCCACGGCCCTGCTGTGCCGCCACGGGGTCATCTTCCGGCGCCTGGAGGTGGTGCCCCACGAGCGCACGCAGTCGCTGAGCCTGCGCCAGGGGCCGCTCATGGCCGCGCTCGGCCTGGTCGACTTTGAGCTGCACTCCACCGCGGGACCCATCAAGCCTGTGGTGCACCACGTGGCGCTGGACGCCGGCCGCCGCCTTTTCGACGACCAGGCCGCCCGCGCCGCCACCGCCCGCCGCATCCACAGTGCCGAGCACTGGCTGGCGACGGCACCGTCCGCCACCCCCGACCCCCAGGAGCAGCAACATGCCAATTAAGCCCGGCCGCCTTGGCATTGGAATCATCGGCGCCGGCAAGGTCGGGGCCGTGCTGGGGGCCGCCCTGCGCGCGGCGGGGCACGCCGTCGTCGGGGTGTCCGCGGTGTCGCAGGCCTCCCTGGAACGGGCCGAACTGTTGCTGCCCGGGGTGCCGGTGCTGGAGATCGCGGACATTGTGGAGCGCTCCGAACTGGTGCTGCTCGCGGTGCCGGACGACGCCCTGCCCGGGCTGGTCTCCGGCCTGGCCAAGACCAGTGCCTGGCAGTCCGGGCAGCTGGTGGCGCACACCTCCGGGCGGTATGGCACGGGCGTGCTGGCGCCGGCCAAGGCCGCCGGCGCCATCGCCCTGGCGCTGCATCCGGCCATGACGTTCACGGGCATGAGCCTGGACCTTTCCCGCCTGGCCGACTGCTGCTTCGGCATCACCGCGGAGCCGGCCATGCTGCCGATCGCCCAGGCGCTGGTGGTGGAGATGGGCGCCGAACCCGTGGTCATTGCCGAGGCCGACCGCGTCCTGTACCACGCGGCCCTGGCCCATTCCGCGAACCATCTGGTCACCATCGTGGCGCAGGCGGCGCAGGTCCTGGGCGACATTGGCGTGGAGGCACCCAACCAGGTCCTCGGCCCGCTGCTGCGCGCCGCGCTGGAGAACGCGCTGTCCTCGGGCGAATCCGCACTGACGGGGCCCGTGGCCAGGGGCGACTCCGGCACCGTCGCGTCCCACACCCAGGCCCTGCGCGAGCACGCCCTGGACACCGGGTCCGCGGACATCCTCGACGCCTACGTGGCACTCTCTTCCGCCACGGCGGCCCGGGCCGCCCGTCGCGGCCTGCTGTCCGCCGAGTCCTTCCTGGGCGTCCAGGCCGCCCTCACCGCGGACGACGCCGGACCCTCCACCGGGCCGGGCGGCTGACGCTTCCCCGCCGTCCCCGGCCCGGACAGCCGGGCAGGTCCACACAGCCCGCCGCACACAACTGAGGAACACGATTGACATGGGCATCACCACGGTTTCGACCATCGCCGAATTGAAGGCACTCAGCGCGCAGCTGCTGGCCGCGGCCCCGGGGCCGGCCGGCCACGGCGGCGGGACGCTGGGGCTGGTCCCCACCATGGGCGCGCTCCACCGGGGCCACGCGGAACTGGCCAGGGCCGCCGTGGCGGAGAACGCCGTCGTGGTGGCCAGCGTGTTTGTCAATCCGCTGCAGTTCGGCGACCCGGTGGACCTGGAGCGGTACCCCCGGACCACGGAGGCGGACCTCGCCGTGCTTGACGCCGCGGGCGTGGACATCATGTTCGCCCCGCCGGTCGAGGAAATGTACCCGGGCGGCGAGCCGGCCGTGCGCGTCACCGCGGGAAGGCTGGGGGAGCTGTACGAGGGCGCGTCGCGGCCCGGCCACTTTGACGGCGCCCTGACCGTGGTGGCCAAGCTCCTCCACGCGGGCCGCCCCGACACCGGACTTGCGCCGGCCGATCCCGCCGGGCGGCAGTCCTACCGGGCCTATTTTGGCCAAAAGGACGCCCAGCAGCTCGCCCTGGTGCGGCGCATGGTGGCGGACCTGAACTTCCCCGTGGACATTGTGCCCGTGCCCATTGTGCGCGACAGCGACGGGCTGGCGCTCTCCAGCCGGAACCGCTTCCTGTCCGACGGGGAGCGCGATGCCGCCCTGGTCCTCTCCCGCGCCCTGCGGCTGCTGCGCCGCCGTGCCGACGCGCACGAGCCCCTGGACATCCCCTCCGCCGAGGAACTGGTCCACATGACGCCCGGCGTGGAACTCGACTACCTCGAGGTGGTGGACCCTGGGACCCTGGCGGCCCGGGCTGAAAACTGCCAGGACACGCCCTTCACCGGCCAGGCGCTGGCGCTCATCGCCGCGCGGGTGGGCCCGGTCCGCCTCATCGACAACGTCACGCTCGGGTAGCGGGGCGCGATGGGCCCACGCAGGATGACGAAACGGACATTTGAGGTCGATATCGGCCTCAAATGTCCGTTTCGTCATCCGGGGTCGCGGTGGCCACTTCCGCGGCTGACGGGTAGGCGGCCTGCGTGCCCTTCCGGGTGGCGGCCAGCGCGGCCGCCACCGAGGCGTAGCGGGCCGCCGCCGCCAGGGAGTCGCCGGCCGCGAGGCGGGCCGCGACGGCCCCGGTGAAGGCGTCGCCGGCACCGGTGGTGTCCACGGCGACCACCTTTGTCGGGGCAATGCGCACCACCGGCTCGGCCGTGTTGGCCGCATCCAGCACCACGGAACCGGCCGCGCCCAGTGTCACCAGGACCCTGGCCAGGCCGCGGCCGGCAAAGGCCCCGGCGGCGGCGAGCCAGTCCGCGACCGGGGCGTCCGCCGGCGGCATGTCCAGCCCGCCCAGAAACTGGGAGGCCTCGTGCGCATTGACCAGCAGGACGTCCGTGAGGTGCGCCAGCGCGGCCCCAACCGGGGCGTAGGGCGAGAGGTTCAGGAGAACGGTTGCCCCGGCGTCGTGGCCGGCCTGGGCGGCGGCCCGGACGGTCCCCAGCGGGACCTCCAGGCACAGGCAGACGACGCCGGCGCCGTCGAACAGGGCAGGGTCCATCGCGTCGGGGGACAGCGTGCCGTTGGCGCCGGCGGAGATGATGATGCTGTTCTCGCCGCTGTCCTCCACGGAAATGACTGCCACCCCCGTGGGCTCCGCGACCCTGCGGACATGGCTGACGTCCACGCCGGCGCCCGCGGTGGAAGCCACCAGCATCTCTCCGTTGGCGTCCCGGCCCACGGCGCCGACCAGCGTGACGCGCCCGCCCAGCCGGCTGGCGGCCACGGCCTGGTTGGCGCCCTTGCCGCCGGGGTTCACGGCGAAGCCGCTGCCGTGCAGGGTCTCGCCGGGCAGGGGCAGGCGTTCGCAGTAGATGGTGAGGTCGGCGTTGAGCGATCCCGCCACCACGATCCTGGAGTCGGTCACTCGGCGACCTCCGCGTCGACGGGCTGGGGCACCAGCAGGGAGGCGGCGAAGGCGGCCATGGTGATCGCGAGGGCCACCACGACGACGGTCAGGTAGGAGCCATGTCCGCCCAGCGGCGCCGTGGCGACCAGGATGGCCGGCAGGACCAGGAAGCTCAGGCCGGCGCCAAGGTTGAAGGCGCCGGCGTTCATGCCGGGCAGGAAGCCGGGGTTTCCTGCGGGGGAGAGCACCACGCCAAGTCCGTTGAGCATGATGTTCACCGTACCGGCGTACATGATGCCCAGCAAGACCGTGCCGGCGATCATGAGCGGCAGGCTGTGCAGGCCCAGGAAGCCGATGACGGCCAGGGCCGCCGCGCTGCCCGCCAGGCCGATCCGCAGCATCTTTGTGTAGCCGAGCACGGGTGCCAGGCGGCCGGTGATGGGCCCGAACACCCAGCCGAGCAGGGCGTACGGGGTCAGGATGATCAGGCTCATCTCGGTGGCGCCGATGTTGAAGCCGGGATCGGCCGCCTGGACGTAGGCGGGCACAATGCCGTTGATGACGGCGAAGATGCCGGTCATGGTCAACGTGGTGGTCAGCAGGGGAGCCCAGGTGGAGCGCTGGCGCAGGTGCGCGATTTCCACCATGGGCTGCCGCGACCGCTTTTCCACGGCCCAAAACGCCATGAACGCGGCCACCGCCACGGCGGCCAGGGCAAGTGAGGCCAGGAGCGGGCCGGCGGTGACGCCGCCCACCAGTTTCGTGGCCTCGTTGAGGGCGGTGAGCAGCGCGCCGACGGCGATGACGATGCAGGACACGCCCAGCCAGTCCATTTTGGTGCCCTCGCCGGGCTTGCTTTCCCCGGCCAGCACGAACAGCAGGAGCGTGGCGACGGTGGCGATGGCCACCATGAGCCAGAAGATGCTGCGGAAGCCGAAATGCTCGGCGAAGTAACCGCCCACAAACGAGTCGATGCCGGCGATGCCGCCGTTGACCGCGGTGATCAGGCCCATGAGGGCGCCGTATTTCTTCGGCTCCTTGACGGCGGAGCGCAGCATGATCAGGCACAGCGGAACCGTGGGCCCGGACACGCCCTGGATGATGCGGCCGACAAACAGCCAGGTGATGTCCGGGGCCATGGCCGAGACCACTGAGCCGATCCCCATCAGGGCCATCATGCCGATGAGCACCTTCCTGCGGCCGATGATGTCGCTGAGGCGCGGCAGAAACAGGGAGAACACGGCGGCGGCGGTGAAGAACCAGGTCTGGGACAGGCCGATGGCCGCCTGGTTGGTGTGCAGTTCCTCGCCCATGGTGACCAGGGCGGGGCTGAGCATGGATGCGTTGAGCTGAAAGGCGACGCAGGCGGTCAGCAGCGCCGCCATCAGTGCAGTGACGTTGCCGGAGCCCTTGCGGATGCCGGCCATGGCGGTTGCCGGGCTCATGCGTCCACCTCGCCAATGCGCACCAGGGCTTCGGTGACCAGGTTCCAGAATTTGCCGTGGTCCAGGTCCACGGCCACGGAGGTCTTGCAGTCCGCCGGGGCCGGGGCACGGAAGTCGGCCACGGTCATGCCGAGCGTCAGGGTGCCTGTCAGCTCAATGTCCACGGGCACCTTGCGGGTGGTCATGACGGTGGGGTCGATCACGTAGGCGACGGCGCAGGGGTCATGGACCGGCGGGTGGTCAAAGCCCTGGGCGTCCTTGTACGTCTTGGTGAAGAACTCCATCAGCTCCATGACAAACTTTGCGGGCTTGGTGCCCACGGCCTCGATCCGGGCCACAACTTCGGGGGTGGCGAGCGCCTGGTGCGTGAGGTCCAGGCCCACCATGACCACGGGCCAGCCGGCGTTGAAGACAATGTGCGCGGCCTCGGGGTCGATGATGATGTTGAATTCGGCCACGGCGCTCCAGTTGCCCACGTGGCAGCCGCCGCCCATGAGGACAACTTCCTGCACGCGCTCCACGATGCGCGGCTCCTTGCGCGCCGCCATGGCAATGTTGGTCAGTCCGGCCGTGGGCACCAGGGTCACGGTGCCCGGCTCGTGGGCCATGATGGTTTCAATGATGAGGTCGACGGCGTGGCGCGGGTCGAGCTCGATCGTGGACTCGGGCTGCTCCGGGCCGTCCATGCCGCTGTCGCCGTGGATGCCGGGGGCTGTTTCAATGTTCCGCACCAGGGGGCGGTCGCAGCCGGCGGCGAACGGGACGCCCGTGATGCCGGCGATGGTGCCCACGGTCAGGGCGTTGCGGGTGACCTTTTCCAGGGTCTGGTTGCCCACCACGGTGGTCACCGCCAGCAGGTCGATGCCGGGGTTGCCGTGGGCCAGCAGCAGCGCCACGGCATCGTCGTGGCCGGGGTCGCAGTCCAGGATGATCTTGCGGGCCGGGGCGCCTGTGGTCGTTGGGGGCAGCTTCGCGTTCAATTTCTCTCCACGTCTTTGGGGCGGCAGGTCTTGGTGTGTTCCACGGGGATCCCGGGCCGTCCGGGTCTTCCAAAAATCCAGTGTGACACCCCGCGCCGAATCACGTCAAGCGCTTAACGTACTGCCCGCCCAGCGCTTGACGCAGCGCCGGGCCCGGTTATGCGGCCTTGCCCGGCTACCATCGATTCATGCACCCCGCCACAAATCCCCCCTCCGACGGCGCGCGGCCCGCCCGCGTCACGGCGGCCATGGTTGCCGCACGGGCCGGGGTCTCCACGGCCACGGTCTCCCTGGTGACGAGCGGCAAGACCGCCGGGCGGGTCTCCGCAGGCAACATTGCCAAGGTGGACAGGGCCGTCAGTGAACTGGGCTACATCGTGGACGGCCTCGGCAGCTCGCTGGCCCGGGGGCGCAGCAACATTGTGATCCTGGTGGCCCCCGATGTCTCCAACCCCTTCTTCGCCAAGGTGATCGACGGCGTCCGGGGGGAGATCGGCGACACGTTCCAGCTGCTGCTCTCCGTCACGGAGGCCGGGCGGATGCCCACGCCGGCCGTGGTCCGCAACCTGCTGTCGCTGCGTCCCGCCGGGCTGCTGGTGGACGCCCCGAGCGCCGAATTCCTGGCCGCGCTGCCGGCCGCCGGCCCAATGGTGCTGCTTGACACGGCAGGAGTGGAAAGCGCGGCGCCCGCGGTCAACTTTGACGTTGCCGCCGGCGCCGTCATGCTGGCCGACCACCTGGCCGGGTTGGGCCACACAACCGTGGCCTACTTGGACAGCACCACGGGCACCGAGACGTTCCGCGTGCGCCGGGAGGCCTTTTGCCGCCATGCCCGCATCCACGGCATGGACGTGGCGGCGCAGGCCGGCACCACCATTGACGTGGCCGCGGCCGCGCAGGCGTTTGCCGGAGCATGGCCGGAGTGGGAGCGCAAGGGCGTGACCGCCGTGGTGTGCGGGACCGACACCCACGCCTACGGCGTCCTCCAGGAGGCCCGGATCGCCAGGCTCGAGGTGCCCGGGCGGCTGGCCGTGACCGGGTTTGACGACCTGCCCTACTCGGAAACGTCAAGCCCGGGACTGACCACCGTCCGGCTGCCCGCGACCGAGCTGGGGCGTGCAGCGGGGCGGCAGCTGCTGCGCCTGCTGGCCGGGGAGGACCTGGGCGGGGCGGACGCGACCGGCCACACCCTGACCCTTGGCAGCGAACTGGTGGTCCGCGGCTCCACCGCGGGCCCGGGAACGGGGCCGGGGCAGCGGCGGTAGGCGGACCCGTCCGGCTTCCACCCTCTTCACCCCGGGCGCGGAGGGTTCATCCAGATTCAGCAACTAAACTAATGAATTGTGAGCGTAGAAAATACCGTGACCCTCGAGCCCAGCGACGTTTCCGAGCAAATGCACGTGCGCATGGAAAAGCGCGCCAAATTGCTGGAGCGGGGCGACCAGGCCTACCCCGTCGGCGTCGGGCGCACCCACACCCTCGAGGACATCCGCGCGAAGTTCCCCGCGCTGGAGGCGGACACCAGCACCGGCGAAATTGTCGGGGTGGCCGGCCGCGTGGTGTTTGTCCGCAACACCGGCAAGCTGTGCTTCGCCACCCTGCAGTCCGGCTCCGGAACGCGCCTGCAGGCCATGCTCTCACTGGCCAACGTCGGCGAGGAAGCGCTGGCCGACTGGAAGGCCCTCGTGGACCTGGGCGACCACGTGTTTGTGCACGGGGAGATCATCAGTTCCAAGCGCGGCGAGCTCTCCGTCATGGCCGATTCCTGGCAGATGGCCTCCAAGGCCCTGCGCCCGCTCCCCGTGCTGCACGCGGAGCTGTCCGAGGAAATGCGCGTGCGCCGGCGCTATGTGGACCTGATTGTCCGCGACACCGCGCGCGAGCAGGTCCGGAAGCGTTCGGCCATTGTCAAGGCCCTCCGCGACACCCTGCACGGCGAGGATTACATTGAGCTGGAAACCCCCATCCTCCAGCTCATCCACGGCGGCGCCGCGGCCCGCCCGTTCCACACCCACCTCAATGCCTTTGACCAGCCGATGACGCTGCGCATTGCCCTTGAACTTTACCTAAAGCGGGCCGTGGTGGGCGGCATGGATAAAGTGTTTGAACTGGGGCGCATTTTCCGCAATGAAGGCGTCGATTCGACCCACAGCCCGGAATTCACCATGCTGGAACTGTATGAGGCCTATGGTGACCAATTCAGCATGGCGAGGGTCATGCAGCGAATGATCCTCGCCGCCGCCGACGCCGTCGGATCACGCACCATTGCGACCGAGCGGGGCGAAATCAATCTCGACGGCGAATGGGCCTGGCTGCCCGTTTACCAAGGTCTGGGTGACGCGGTGGGACAGGAGATCACGCCCGAAACCACAGCCGTGGAATTGCGGTCCATCGCCGCCGCCCGCGGCGTAAAGGTGGAAGCCGGCTGGGATGCTGAAAAGCTGGTTATTGAATTGTTTGGCGAAATCGTGGAACCGACGCTCATCCAGCCGACGTTTGTCTGCGATTACCCGCCCTCCGCGCAGCCTTTGGCCCGCCCGCACCGCGACAAACCCCGGCTCATCGAGGCCTGGGACCTGGTTATTGACGGCAAGGAAACAGGCACGGCCTTTTCCGAGCTCATCGACCCGGTCATCCAGCGCGAACGCCTGACCCAGCAGTCACTGGCCGCCGCCGCCGGCGACCCCGAGGCCATGCAGCTGGACGAGGACTTCCTGCGGGCCCTGGAATACGGCGCACCGCCCATGGGCGGGATCGGCCTGGGCGTCGACCGCCTCGTCATGCTCTTTACCGGCGTGGGAATCCGCGAGGCCATCCTTTTTCCCCTGATGAAACCAGAGTAGAAGCGACAAGGTTATGGAATACGTTGCAGTTATCGTTCCTTCATTGGGCGTCGGCGTCCTTTTCTACTTCGCCATGAAGGCCATATTCAATGCAGACCGCTCCGAACGCGAAGCATTGGCGCAGGCTGAGCGCGAGGCCGAGCACAAGGGCGAGTTGCCAACAAAAAATCCGTGAGCAGCATTCTTTGACGTGGGATGATTAACCAAGCATAATTTTGAATGACGGTAGTTCAATTTAATGTGAGGCGAGAATTAATCATGGCACAGAAGATTCACGTAACGCTTGTCGACGATCTGGACCAAAGCCCCGCCGATGAAAACATCACGTTCGGACTCGACGGCATTAGCTATGAGATAGACCTCTCGGCGCACAATGCGGACGAATTGCGGAAAGCCCTCGCAAAGTACATTGCCGCAGGCCGGCGCGCCGGCGGCCGTGCGGTTCGCGGACGAGGACCGGCAACGGCGCCCAAGTCGAAGAGCGACGTCGCCGAAATCCGCAGCTGGGCCAAGGAAAACGGCTACGAAGTGCACGAGCGCGGCCGCATCCAGGCCGAGGTGCGCAACGCCTACTACGCGTCCCAGGGCGCCTGAGGCAGGCATGCGCGGGGCCCTTGGGGGCCCGAACGGCGGCGGGGCACCCAACGGGAGGCCCCGCCGCCGCACTTTAATCGCGCCCCATTGGCGGGCGGCGCCGAGCCTTCTTATTTCCCCTGTGGCGAACAAGCCCCCACGGCCGGCCGGCACTGCGTAGCATCAAGGTACGCAGTAGCTAGGAGTGTGGCGAAATGTTTGAGCGATTTACTGATCGAGCCCGACGCGTTGTCGTGCTGGCCCAAGAAGAGGCCCGCATGCTCAACCACAATTACATCGGCACGGAGCACATCCTGCTCGGCCTCATCCACGAGGGTGAGGGTGTTGCCGCCAAGGCCCTGGAGTCCTTGAACATTTCCCTGGACGGCGTCCGGGAGCAGGTTCAGGAAATCATCGGGCAGGGGCAGCAAGCCCCCAGCGGGCACATCCCGTTCACTCCGCGCGCCAAGAAGGTGCTGGAGCTCTCGCTGCGTGAAGCCCTGCAGCTGGGCCACAACTACATCGGCACCGAGCACATCCTGCTCGGCCTGATCCGTGAAGGCGAAGGCGTGGCCGCCCAGGTGCTGGTCAAGCTCGGCGCAGACCTCGGCCGCGTACGCCAGCAGGTCATCCAGCTGCTCTCCGGCTACCAGGGCAAGGAGCCTGTCGCCAGCGGCGGCCAGCAGCAGGAAGGCACCCCGGCAGGATCGGTGGTGCTGGACCAGTTTGGCCGGAACCTGACCCAGGCGGCGCGCGAAAACAAGCTCGACCCCGTCATTGGGCGCGAGCACGAGATGGAACGCGTCATGCAGGTCCTCTCCCGGCGCACCAAGAACAACCCGGTCCTCATTGGCGAGCCCGGCGTCGGCAAGACGGCCGTCGTCGAGGGCCTGGCCCAGGCCATTGTGCGCGGCGACGTGCCGGAGACCATCAAGGACAAGCAGCTGTACACGCTTGACCTGGGTTCGCTGGTGGCCGGCTCCCGCTACCGCGGCGACTTCGAGGAACGCCTGAAGAAGGTCCTGAAGGAAATCCGCACGCGCGGCGACATCATCCTGTTCATCGACGAGATCCACACGCTGGTCGGCGCCGGCGCGGCGGAGGGCGCCATTGACGCGGCCTCCATCCTCAAGCCCATGCTGGCCCGCGGCGAGCTGCAGACCATTGGCGCCACCACGCTGGACGAGTACCGCAAGCACATTGAGAAGGACGCCGCGCTTGAGCGGCGCTTCCAGCCCATCCAGGTGCAGGAACCGTCCGTGCCGCTGACCATTGAAATCCTCAAGGGCCTGCGGGACCGCTACGAGGCGCACCACCGCGTCTCCATCACCGACGACGCCCTCACGGCCGCGGCCACCCTGGCGGACCGGTACATCAGTGACCGCTTCCTGCCGGACAAGGCCATCGACCTGATCGACGAGGCCGGCGCCCGCCTGCGCATCCGCCGGATGACGGCCCCGCCGGAGCTGAAGGCCATGGACGTGGAGATTGCGGCCGTGAAGAAGCGCAAGGAAGACGCCATCGACGCCCAGGACTTCGAGGGTGCCGCGGCGTTGCGCGACGACGAGCAGAAGCTGATCTCCGCCCGCGCCGAGAAGGAGCGCCAGTGGAAGTCCGGCGGCCTGGATGACATTTCCGAGGTCGATGAGGAGCTCATCGCCGAGGTGCTTGCCAACTCCACCGGCATCCCCGTATTCAAGCTGACCGAGGCCGAGTCCACACGCCTGCTGAAGATGGAAGACGAGATCCACAAGCGCGTGATCGGCCAGGACGAGGCCATCAAGTCGATCTCCCAGGCCATCCGCCGCACGCGGTCCGGCCTGAAGGACCCGAAGCGCCCGGGCGGCTCGTTCATCTTCGCCGGCCCCACGGGCGTCGGCAAGACCGAGCTGGCCAAGGCCCTTGCCGAGTTCCTGTTTGGCGACGAAGACGCCCTGATCACGCTGGACATGTCCGAGTACTCGGAGAAGCACACGGTGTCCCGCCTGTTTGGTGCCCCTCCCGGCTACGTGGGCTATGAGGAAGGCGGCCAGCTGACCGAAAAGGTGCGCCGCCGCCCGTTCTCCGTGGTCCTGTTCGACGAGGTGGAGAAGGCCCACGCGGACCTCTTCAACTCGCTGCTGCAGATCCTCGAGGACGGCCGCCTGACGGACAGCCAGGGCCGGGTGGTGGACTTCAAGAACACCATCATCATCATGACCACCAACCTCGGCACGCGTGACATCTCCAAGTCCGTGGCCACCGGCTTCCAGTCGGGTTCGGACACCCAGACCGGCTACAACCGGATGCGCGCCCGGGTCACGGAAGAGCTCAAGCAGCACTTCCGCCCGGAGTTCCTCAACCGCGTTGACGACGTGGTGGTGTTCCCGCAGCTGACCCAGGACGAGATCATCGAGATCGTCGACCTCATGGTGGCACGCCTCGAGGGGCGCCTGGCGGACAAGGGCATGGGCATCGAGCTGACGCCCGCCGCCAAGGTCCTGCTGGCCACCCGCGGCTACGACCCCGCCATGGGCGCCAGGCCGCTGCGCCGCACCATCCAGCGGGAGATCGAGGACCACCTCTCGGAGAAGATCCTCTTCGGCGAGATCAAGTCCGGCGACATCGTCGCGGTGGACGTGGAAGGCGAGGGCGACGAGGCAAAGTTCACCTTCGTGGGCACGGCCAAGCCGAAGATCCCGGACGCCATCACCGCCTCCGCGTAGTCCTCGGCCAGGTTGAGGCACGACGCCGGTGCCCCGCCCTCCGGGGGGCGGGGCACCGGCGTCGTGCTTTAAGAAGCCGTGCATGCGAAAGACGGCGGTGCCGGGACGGGCGGCGTCATAGACTGAAGCGGTGACTGCCGAAACCACTGCCCTAGACATTGCCCTCCGCCCGGCCCGGACCTCGGACGTCCACGCGATCAAGGACCTGGTGGCGCCGCTGGCGCAGGAACGCATCCTGATCTCCAAGGAGACGGTCACCTATTACGAGTCCATCCAGGAATTCATTGTTGCCGAGGTCGACGGCGTCATTGTGGGCTGCGGGGCCCTTCACGTCATGTGGGAAGACCTGGCGGAGATCCGGACCCTGGCCACCGCCGACGCCTGGCGGGGCCGCGGGGTGGGGCATGCGCTCGTGGAGCGCCTGCTGGAGCACGCCCGCCGGGTCGGCGTCCACCGCGTGTTCTGCCTGACCTTTGAGGTGGACTTCTTCATCCGGCACCAGTTTGAGGTCATGGCGGACCAGGGCGCCGTGGACCCGGCCGTGTACATGGAACTGCTGCGCTCCGCGGATGAGGGCATCGCCGAGTTCCTGGACCTGGCGCGGGTCAAGCCCAACACGCTGGGCAACACCCGGATGATCCGCACGATCTGAGCCGCGGCCCGCCGGCTTCCGGGCGCCGCCGCGACCACGGCCCGGCTGCCCCTACCACGCGGCAACCGGGCCGGGTAGTGTTCAAGACAGGGGGGCACGCCCGGCTCGGCGGCCGCCACCCGTTTATGCTCACTGTTCTACTCGGAGGGTGCCGTCATGAAGAAGCTCATCAATGATCCCAAGGCTGTGGTGGAGGAATCGGTGGAGGGATTTGGCCTGGCGCATGCCGACCTGGTCACGGTCCACCCCGACCCCCTGTTTGTGTCCCGCAAGGACGCCAAGTCCGGCAAGGTGGGGCTGCTCTCCGGCGGCGGCAGCGGCCACGAGCCCCTCCACGCCGGCTACGTCGGCTTTGGCATGCTCGACGCCGCTGTCCCCGGCGCCGTCTTCACCTCGCCGACCCCGGAGGCCATCATCCCCGCGACCGCCGCGGCGAACTCGGGTGCCGGCGTCGTGCACATAGTGAAAAACTACACGGGCGACGTCCTCAACTTCGAGACGGCCGCGGAGATGGCCCAGGCCGACGGCATCGAGGTGCGCACGGTCCTGGTGAACGACGACGTCGCCGTGGAGGACTCGCTGTACACGGCCGGGCGGCGCGGCGTGGGCGGCACGGTGCTGGTGGAGAAGATCGCCGGCGCGGCGGCGGAGCGCGGTGACGGACTCGACGCCGTTGCCGCCATTGGCCGGCGCGTCAACGACAATGTGCGCACCATGGGCGTCGCCCTGTCGGCCTGCACCGTGCCGCACGCCGGGGTGCCGAGCTTTGAGCTGGCCGACGACGAGATTGAGATTGGCATTGGCATCCACGGCGAGCCCGGCCGGCACCGGATCGCCATGGAGAACGCCGACGGCATCACGGACCGGCTGCTGGAACCAATCCTGGCCGACCTCAAGCCGGCATCGGGCGACAAGGTGCTTTTGTTCGTCAACGGCATGGGCGGCACCCCGTCCAGCGAGCTGTACATTGTGTACCGGCACGCCGTGAAGGTGCTGGAAGCTGCCAACCTGGTGGTGGAGCGTTCCCTCGTGGGCAACTACATCACGTCGCTGGAAATGCAGGGCTGCTCCATTTCGGTGCTGCGCCTGGACGATGAGATGACGGCGTTATGGGACGCCCCCGTCCACACGCCGGCACTGCGGTGGGGGATGTAGGTGACGGCCACCGGCACCGGAACGACGGTGGATGCGGCCTGGGCCATCGACTGGCTGCGGCGCAGCGCGGCGGTGGTGGCGGAGCACCGCGTGGCGCTGAGTGAACTTGACCGGGCCATCGGCGACGGCGACCACGGTGAGAACCTGGACCGCGGCTTCACCGCCATCCTGGCCAAGCTTGACGAGGAGGCCCCGCCCACGCCGGGCGCAGCATTCAAGATGGCCGCGATGACGCTCATCTCCAAGGTGGGTGGCGCCGCGGGGCCCCTGTACGGCACGGCGTTCCTGCGCGCCGGCACCGCCGTGGGGGACGCGGCCGCGCTGGACTCGGCCCTGCTGGTTGCCGCGTTGACCGCGGCGCGGGACGGGGTGGTGGCGCGCGGCAAGGCGGAATCCGGCGACAAGACCATGATCGACGCGTGGACGCCGGCCGTGGACGCCGCTGCCGCGGCGGACCGATCCGCCCCGGCAGCGGTGCTCGCAGCCGCGGCGGAGGCGGCCGAGGCCGGGGCCGTGGCAACTGACCCCCTCATTGCCCGCAAGGGCCGGGCCAGCTACCTGGGCGAGCGGTCCATGGGCCACCGCGACCCGGGCGCCGCATCCTCCGCGCTGATCCTGCGTGCAGCGGCCGACGCCGCGGCCGCCGCGGCGCCGGCCGGCGCGTCCGGGACGGGCGCATGAGCGTTGGGCTGGTGATTGTCTCGCACAGCGCCCAGCTGGCCGCCGGCGTGGTGGAGCTGGCGGCCCAGATGGCCCGCGACGTTGTCCTGGTCCCCGCCGGCGGCACGGACGACGGCGGCATCGGAACGTCCCTTGACAAGGTCATGTCCGCGCTGGGGCAGGCGGACGGCGGCGACGGCGTGGTGGTGCTGACGGACCTGGGGTCCGCTGTCATGACGGCGGAGTCCGCCCTGGAGTTCATGGGAAACCCGGAAAAAATCGTCCTCGCCGACGCCCCCCTCGTCGAGGGTGCCGTGGCGGCAGCCGTGGCCGCGCAGTCAGGTGCTGCGTTGGCCGTGGTGCAGAAGGCGGCGGAGGCGGCGCTCAGCCCGGGCCCGGCATCGGCCGGCCAGGGGGCCTCCGGAGTCATTCCCGGCGCCGCGCCCGGAGCAGCGGCCGGGGGAACGGGCAGCACCGTGAGGCCCGACGGCGCCGTGACGGCGGTCCTGACACTGATCAACCCGATCGGGCTGCACGCCAGGCCGGCGGCGGCGCTGGCCGGCGCCCTGGGCGCCCTGGACGTGGACATCGACATCAACGGGGCGGACGGACAGTCGGTGTTCCTCCTCATGGCCCTCGGTGCCGGCCAGGGCACCGAACTGCATGTCACGGCCACCGGGCCCGACGCCCAGCGCGCCGTGGACCTGGTCCGCGCCGAAGTGGAAAACGGCTTCGGCGAGCTCTGAGGGCCCCGGCCCGTCAGTGCGGGAGGTGGTAGCCGGCCTCGGAGAGTTGCGCCAGGCCGTCGCCGACCAGTCCTGACAGGGCGCGCTGGAGCTGGGGGGCATGGGTGTTGAGGCCGTGCAATCTGTCCAGGGCCGCCGCGACCTCGCCAGGGTGGCCCGTGTGGGAGGCGTCGGCCGTCAGTTCCACGGCCGGACTCCATAATAGTTCTGCCTGGACGGGGGAGTCGGCCGCCCGCAGCACGGCCATGACGGCTCCGCGCACCTGCCGGTCCGTCCCCGCCCACGGCTGCCCCTTGGGGACGTAGGCCGGTTCGGGCTGGCCGGCGGCTATCCACGCACATTGCTCCACGACCGGGCAGAGCCCGCACTTGGGGCTGCGGGCCGTGCACACCAGGGCGCCCAGCTCCATGACGCCGGCGTTCCACTCCACGGATTCGGCCGGATCCTCCGGCAGCAGCTCGGCGGCCAGGGCCATTTCGGCCGCCGTCAGCGACGGGGACGGCAGGGCCTGGCCAATGACCAGCCGGGCGTGGACGCGCCGGATGTTGGTGTCCACCACGGTTTCCCTCCGGCCAAACGCAAAGGCTGCCACGGCGGCGCCCGTGTACGTGCCGATGCCGGGCAGCGCCAAAAGTTCGTCAAAGGTGTCCGGTACGGCGCCGTCGTGCCTTTCCACAATTTGCGCGGCCGCGGCGTGCAGCCGCAGGGCACGGCGCGGGTAGCCCAGCCGGCCCCAGGCGCGCAGCACCTCGGCCGGGGGTGCGGCTGCCAACGCGGCGGGCGACGGCCAGCGCGCCATCCACTCTTCCCAAATCGGCCGGACGCGCACCACGGGGGTCTGCTGCAGCATGATTTCGCTGACCAGGACTCCCCACGGCGGGCAATCCCCACGCCATGGCAGTTCCCGGGCCGTCTCGCGGAACCATTGCCGCACTTCCTGGTGCACCGTTTCTCCTTCAAGCATGTGTGGGCAGTTCAACTGTAGCGAAGGCGGCGTGGTTGGCATGGCGGCGGCCCGGCTTTCGCTAGGGTTGAAGCGTGGCTACATCAGGGAAAAACAGGCAGGGCGGCAATGCGGCGCGACCTGCCCCGAGGCCCAGGGCGTCCGCCAAGGTGTACCGGCGGCGCCGGCAGGTCGTTGGCGTCCTGGCGCTCCTTGTCCTTGCCGGTCTGGTGACGGGCGGCATTGCACTGGCCAACTTCCTGGGAAGCCTGGGCGCGTCCGACGCCGGGACCCCGCCCGCCGCTCCCACCTCCAGCGCCGCTTCGCCCGCCGCCAACGGTGCCGGCGCGGCGGACTCCCCGCCGGCCACCGTGGCCCCCGCGCCCGCCGCCACGCCGTCGGGCGTCTGCAATGAAGCGGGCATCAAGGTCAGCGGTTCCGTGGACAGGACGTCGTACGCCGCCGGCGAGGACCCCCGGCTTTCGCTGCGGGTCACGAACACCGGGCAGGTGCCGTGCGACATCAATGTGGGAACCAGCCAGATGCAGTTCAAGGTCACCAGCGGCGAGGACCTGGTCTTTAATTCCAGGGACTGCCAGGCCGACTCCACCAACCTGGTGAAGAACTTGAAGCCGGGCGCTTCTGAAACGGCCAACTTCACGTGGAAGCGGAACCGCAGCGCCGCCGGCTGTGCCAAGGTCACGGCCGACCCGGGCGCCGGAACGTACGTGTTTGTCGCCATCCTCGGCAAATGGTCCAGCGGCAAGGTCGTGTTCCAGCTCCAATAGGCATGTGTGCCGGAACCCGCGGGCCGCACCGTCTAGAGGAAGCGGTCCAGCAGGCTGGCCTCGGCAATGCGGGACAGGCCCTCGCGCACCGTGCGGGCGCGCAGCTCGCCAATCCCGTCAACCGCCATGAGATCGTCGATGGTGGCGGCCATCAGGTTCTGAAGACCGCCGAAGTGGTCCACGAGGCGGCCGGCCACGGCGCGCGGCACTGCCTTGAGTTCGGAGACCAGCCTGTAGCCGCGCGGCTGGATGATGGACTCGAGCGAATCGAGGGTGGACAGTCCCACGACCCCGGCAATCAGGTTGAGGTTGATCAAGTCCGCCTGGTTGACTTCCTGCAGCGCGGCGACCGCGGCCCCTACATTGGTGGTGTTGGGGTCGGTGTAGTCCCGGATCACCATCTCCGCGCCAGAAGCGCGCGTTGCCGTCAGCTCGTCGAGCTGGAGTGAGAGCAGGCGCCCGTCGACGCCGAGTTCGAGCACGTACTGGAAGATTTCCTCGGAAATGCGCCGCACCATTTCATGGCGCTGAAGTGTCACCGCAACGTCGCGCACGGTGACCATGGCCTCGATCTCCAGGGCGGAGAGGGAACTCGTCACCTGATCCAGGCGTGCCCGGTAGCGTTCCAGCGTCGCCAAGGCCTGGTTGGCCCGGGCCAGCACCTTTTCCGAACCCTCCAAGACGTAGCGCAGACCGTCGACGTAAAGTGCGATGATCTGCATCGACTGGCTGACGGAGACCACGGGGACCCCGGTTTGGATCGCGACACGCTCGGCGGTGCGGTGGCGTGTGCCCGACTCCTGGGTTTCAATGCGGGGGTCCGGCACCAGCTGGACGGCGGCGCGCAGAATTTTGGTGACGTCCTTGTCGCAGATGATGGCGCCGTCCATCTTGGCGAGTTCCCGCAGGCGCGTGGGGGCAAAGTCAATTCCGATTTCAAATCCGCCGGAACAAAGACTGTCAATGGTCTTGTCCGAACCCAGAACAATGAGGGCCCCGGTGCGCCCGCGAAGAATTCGTTCCAGCCCGTCACGCAGCGGTGTTCCCGGGGCAACTCGGGCGAGAGTGGCCTTCAGGGCCTCTTCGGGGCTGCGAAGCATTGACGAATCCTTCTATTCAAGCGCGGGATTCCGCACTGGTTCCATTGCCCATAATAGTGGGAACCGGGGTCCGGCACGGTTTGTGTGGAATTCGCGGCCCCGCGTTGGCCAACTGGCGTTGGCCATGGCGGTCCTGCCAGGAATGGCGGTCCTGCCAGGAATGGCGGTCCTGCCAGGAATGGCGGTCCTGCCAGGAATGGCGGTCCTGCCAGGAATAGCGGCGGTCTAGAACGGGCAGGGTTCTTCGGTCTGGGTGTGGATGTAGATGCGGCCGGTGGGCGTGGTGGTTATGGTTTGGCCGGGGCCGAGGGGTTGGACGGTCCAGCCGGTGTCGGGGTTGTCCTTGAGCTGGTGGCAGTAAGGGTCGCGGGGGCGGAGGTTCTCGACGCTGGTATCGCCTTTGGGCAGGGGGGTGCCGTCGGGGCCGTGGGTGGTCATCCGGAACGGGATGGTGTGGTCGAGGTCGCAGCTCGCGGCGGGGTGGTCGCAGCCGATGCCGGTGCACACGGGGTCCCGGCGGCGCACCTCGGCGGCGATATCCGCGGGCGGGTGGTAGCGTTGCCGGCCCACGGTGAGCCGGGCCCGGGTGGCCGGGTCGGTCAGGAGCCGTTCCCACCAGTAGCAACCGGCGGCGAGTTCGCGGGCCTGGTCTGGCGGGATGGGGCCGTAGCCTTCGAGGTGGCCGGGTTCCCCGGACCTGCCCAGCAGGGTCAGGGCCGGGACGGTGACGCTGATCGTGACGGGGATTCGGGCCGTGCGCCAGGTCTCCGGCACCGGATGCCCGCCGCTGTTGTTGTTGTCCTTGCCGGCGGGGGTTGGGTTGTGTCCGACGGGGTGGAGGAATGCCTGGTGGATGAGGTCCAGGAAGGTGTCGGCGAGGTAGTTGTTCAGGGACCGGGAGGGCCGGCCAGTGGGGGTGGCGGCGGTGCTGGGGGCCCCGCCGGCGCGGGAGCCTTCGCGTTGGGCGTGGCGGGCCCAGGCGTCCAGGGAGTCGTAGAGGGATTTCGCGGGGGCGGCGTCCAGGACGGCGGTGAGTTGGGCCATGCCGTCGGGCAGGGCGGTGAACCAGACGCGGCGTTCGGCCCGGGCGCGTTCGTGGCGCTCTGCGAGGGGTTCGGGGTTGTGCAGTTGGGCAAGGCGGCGGATGCGGCGGGTGAGGGCTCGCGGGTTGGCGCGCGCGGCCCCGGGCAGAAACAGCGGTTCGATCAGGGACTGGACGGCGGCGGGGACGTTGTCCACGCCGGCGAGGATGGCCCGGATCCGGGCCGTGTCCAGCAGGCCCTGGCGGTAGAGGCTGGTGGTGGCGGGCAGGTTGCGGGCGAGGGTTTCGGCGTTCTCGAGCAGCTGCCGGGCGGTGCCGATGCCCACTGCGTGCAGGGCCATGATTTCCGCGCCGGCGTACCGGGACCGGTGGGCGGCCGCGTCCAGTTCCTGCCGCGGGGACGCCTGGCTCCCGCCCTCCGGATTCGCCCCGTCGGGGGTTTCGCTGGCGAGCGGGGGCCGGCGGGTGGAGAACACGGCCAGGGCGGCGTCCTCCATTGCGCGGGCGAACGCGGCGAGCCGGTTCGCGGCGTGGATGAAGTCCAGCAGGTCGTTCTCCCCGAGCCGGTGCGGGTCCAGGTGTGCCAGGGCGTCGGCGACGGCCACGGGGGACCAGGCCAGGCCCGCCGGGTTCCCCGGCCGGGGCGCCTCGGGCAGGTCCGGGACCGCGGCCCGAACGGCCCGCACCCGGCCCAGGTCGGCCGGGCCCGGCAGCAGCGACACCGCCGGGTCGCACTGCCCCGGATCCGCCCACGGCGGATCCGCCATCGGAAACGGAAACCCCGCCACGGCGCCCGCCACGGCGGCGCCCGCCACGGCAACGCCCGCCGGGGTCCCGGCCGGGCTTCCGGCTGGCGTGCCTGCAGCCGCGGGTCCTGGGAGCGCGGTCCAGGGAAGCTCTTCGGGCGGCATCGAGGCGATCAGCCTTGCGATGTCCGCGTCGGAGGGCCAGCGAGCGCCGGACGGGCCGTCCTCCGCCAAGGCGGCGGCGAGCTGCCGGGCGCACTCGGCCGCGCCCGTGGCGGAAAAGGGCTCGCCCGCGTATGGGTCCGAGGCCAGCAACGCCGTCAGCGACGCATCGGACACAACATCCCCGCACGGCACGTCAACGACAGGCCGGCCGCCCGCAGGCGGGCCGCAGGCCGGCGTGGCGTTCACGTCGCCGGCTCTGGGGGAACCGGGGCCGGCAGCCGGCACGGCGTCCCCGGTAAGGGCGCTGCCAGCAGGGCCGGAAGGAGCAGCGCCGCCGGAAGGAGCCGTACTGGAATGAGCCGGGCCGGAGGGAGCAGTTTCCGAAGGTGTGGGGCCGCGCAGCGCGCCATCCGACGGAGCTGGGCCGTAAACCGCGCGGTCCGGGTCCACAGGCCGGGGCCCCGCCGGCCTGTGGCTGGCGGTCTGATCCAAAAAAGTCTGATCCATAAAAGACGGTCCGGCGGGGGTGGGATCCCCGGTGCTGCCGGGCCGGTTTAACGTGCCCATGCATCAAGACTACACCCTCAGTAATCAAAATGTAATGATTTATAGAATATAGTTTCTAGTCACTTTTGAGCCCGGTGCGAACCCGGCTCCCGACAGGCCCGGCCACGGTTAACCATCAGAGGTGCAGCAGCAGTTCGGTCGCTTCGGCAATGTGCTCAATCTGCTTGACCGTGAAGTTTGGCGGAATGGTGCCCGGGCCGGCGGGGCTGAGGGGGACCAGAGCGTGAGTGAACCCCAGCCGGGACGCTTCCTGGATGCGCTGGTTGATGCCGGGCACGGGGCGGACTTCGCCGGCCAGGCCCACTTCGCCAAAAGCCACCATCTTGTGGTGCACGGGCCGGTTGATCTTGGCCGAGGCGATGGCGAGGGCCACGGCCAGGTCCATGGCAGGTTCGGTCAGGCGGGCGCCGCCCACGGTCGCCACATAGCTGTCGTCGGCATCAAGCCTCAGTCCGGCGCGCTGCTGCAGCACAGCCAGCAGCATGCCGACGCGGGCGGAATCGAGTCCGCTGACTGTCCTGCGGGGCTGGGACCCCATGGAAGCGGTCAACAGGGACTGCACCTCGGCCAGCAGGGGGCGCCGGCCTTCCATCGTCACCGAAATGCATGTCCCGGACACGGGGTGGCTGGTGCGGCTGGTAAAGAGCCCGCTGGGATCCGCCAGTCCCTCGATGCCGTCGTCGGTCAGGTCAAAGCAGCCGACCTCGTCCGTCTGCCCGTACCGGTTCTTGACGGCACGGAGCAGGCGGAGGCGCGAGTGTCGTTCGCCGTCGAACTGGCAGACCACGTCCACCAGGTGCTCCAACAGGCGCGGTCCGGCGATGGAGCCGTCCTTCGTCACGTGCCCCACCAGCAGAGTGGTCATGTTCAGGCGCTTGGCCGCGGCAATGAGGGACGCGGCCACCTCGCGCACCTGCGACACCCCGCCGGCGCTGCCGTCCACCAGGGCGCTGCTGAAGGTCTGCACGGAGTCCACAATCAAGAGCGCCGGCTGCACGGCCTCCACCTGCCCCAGCGCCGTGCCCAGATCGGTCTCGGCGCCCAGGTACAGGGTGTCGGCGACGGCGCCAATACGTTCCGCTCGCAGCTTGACCTGGGCGGCGGATTCCTCGCCGGTCAGGTACAGCACCTTTTGCGGTTCCCGGCCGTGGGTGTTGCGGGCAAACTTCGCGGCCACATCCAGGAGCAGCGTGGACTTGCCCACCCCGGGCTCGCCGGCCAGCAGGATGACGGCGCCGGGGACCATGCCGCCGCCGAGGACGCGGTCCAGCTCAGGCACGCCGGTGAGGTTGTGGGCGGCCTGGGACGCGTCCACGTCCGAAATCAGCTGGGCGGGGCGCACCACGGTGGTGGCCGCCGTCGTGCGGACGGTCACGGTGCCGACCTCCTCCAGCGTGCCCCACTCCTGGCACTCGCCGCAGCGTCCCACCCACTTGACAGCCGTCCACCCGCACTCGGTGCAGCGGAAGTTTTGCCCGGTGGACCTGGCCGCCTTGCTTGTCTTTGTTGCCATGGTTCAACCCTAGCGCCGGGCACTGACACACGGCGCCGGCCCGGGGCGGGTGTGGACAACTAGAGCTTGGGCAGCAGCGAGCGGGCGTCGGCGGGGTCCATTTTCGCTGTCTCCAGCAGGTCCACCATGAGCGTGCGGAACAGCAGGACCAGGGCCTCGCCTTCCATGCGCGTGATGTCCAGCCTGCCGGGGTGCAGGCGGGTGGCGATGTCGGCCAGGGTGTCGCGGGCGTGGGCCAGCGAGGCCTTCCTGGGGCTCGACGGCGAGTGTGCCAGTGCCGCTCCCAGCTCGTCCACGGCGGATGCCGAGTCGCTGAGCACCTCCGCCAACTGGATGCTGCCGGCGTCGGAAATGGCCGCATTGGTGATGGCGCTGGCCAGCCTCCGGGCCAGCACGCGGCTGGAGCGCATGGCGTAGTCGAGCCGTTCCATGAGGTGCGACATTCCTTCCACCTCTTCCAGGTGGCGCCGGTACAGCGGGGAAAGGCGGGCAATTTCGACGGCGCCGTGCAGCCCCTGGCGCATGGCGTCAATGCGGGGCTGCTGGCTGCGGGCGCGCACCAGCGCGTGCCAGGCCGTGGTGGAATCGTTGTAGGACAGGGCCGACGCGCACTCGCGCAGCACGAGCGAAAGCTCGCCCAGCATGACCTTGAGATCGTCCTTGGGTGCCCGGCGCGGGTCCCGCGGCACCAGCAGCGTGGCGGCCAGGGCAAAGCACCCGCCCACGACTGCGTCAATGCTGCGGGTGAACGGACCTCCGGCGGGGACGGGCAGCAGGACCACCAGCAGGGACTGGAGGGCCAGCTGCGTGGTGAAAATGGCGCCCGAGTCCAGGAACCTTGCCAGCAGGATGGACAGGAAGACCACCAGCGCCGCCTGCCAGAGGCCTGATCCCAGCCAGTGCAGCAGCGTGTCGCCAAGGATGATTCCAATGGTGCACCCAAGCCCCACCTCGAGCACCCGGCGCAGGCGCGGATCGCGGGAGAATCCCAGCGCGATGATGGCGCTGGTGGCGGCAAAGAGCGGCCCCTGGTGGCCCAGGACGTGTGAGGAGAAATAGTAGGCGCCCACCGCGCAGACGGTGATCAGCAGGGCCTGGAGGACGGAATTTGCGCTGCGGCGCAGGCCGAGCCGGGCACGCCTCCTGAGGAAGGTGAGGGTTTGGGCGGGCCGGTCCAGCTCGGGCATGGGAACCAGTCTAAGCGGCAGGGGTGTCCGGGACGTCAGCCGGTGCTGTGGTTCAGCCGGTCCAGCAGGTCCGCGAAACGGCGGACCTCCTCCGCGTCCCACGTCGAGAGCCGGTCCTGAAGGACGCGCCGGGCGTGCGACTGGGTCGCGTTGTAGCGTTCGGCGGCGCGCCCCGTCATGGCCACCAGGTGCGCCCGCCCGTCCGCGGGATCGGCGGTGCGGGCGACGAGCCCCAGCGCCTCCAGCTGCTTGACGGCCCTGCTCATCGCGGCCTTGTCGACACCCACTTCATGGGCCAGCGCCACCTGCTGGACGGGGCCGGACTGGGCAAGAATGGTGAGCACCCTGAAACCCATGGGCTGCAGCCCGGGGTGGATGGCCGCCGCCCTGTCCTGGATGCTTTTCCGGGCCTTGACGGTCATGATCCCGAACTGCCTTTCAACGTCCCGGATGGCGTCCTGAAGGGAAGCGTCCCGCAGGGAAGGTTCGACGGCGTTCGATGTCGCCGTCCGGGGCGGATCCGGCTGCGCAGGGGGCTCGCTCATGCACTCCATGCTAGCCCCGCACAACGGACTGCCTGCCGGTTTCAAGGCCCGGCGCCACGGCAACCAGCGCTTCGCTGATGCCGGCGAGTTCCTGCTCTGCGCGTTCCAGGTCCAGCAGGCCCGTCGCGGCGGCGTCGCTCTTCTCGCGCTGGTCGCGGGTCTGCGTGCTCAATTCCAGGTTCGGCAGGAACATGACGGTCAGGATGGTCAGGATGCTCAGCGGTGCGGCCACCATGAAGACGAAGGCCACGGAGTCCCCGTAGCTGGATTCAATGATGGTCCGGACCGGGTCGGGCAGGCTGTGGACCGCGGGGATGCTGCCCGCGGCCAGGGCGGCGGCAACTTCCCTGCCCTGGGCACCCAGCGCCACAATGGCGCCCTGCAGTTCGGCTGCCTTGCCGCCGAGCAGGTCAACGACCTTCGAGGCCATGAGCGCCCCGAGCACGGAGACGCCGATGGTGCCGCCGAGGGACCGGAAGAAGGCAATGCCGGAGCTCGCCACGCCGATCTCGGCCGGGGTGACGGCGTTCTGGACGATCAGGACCAGGTTCTGCATGACCATGCCCAGGCCGGCACCGAGAAGGAACATGTACACGGAGACCAGGACGAAGTCGGTGTCGTAGTGGATGGTGCCCAGCAGGTAGAGGCCCACGAGCTGGAGCAGGGAGCCGGTGACCATGATCATCTTCCACTTGCCGTGCTTGGAGATGAGCGCGCCGGCAATGGTGGAGACGATCAGCAGCCCGGCCATCATGGGGATGGTCATCAGCCCCGACTGGGTGGCGTTGGCACCGCGGGCCAGCTGCATGTACTGGGCCAGGAAGACCGAGGTGCCGAACATGGACACGCCGACGGAAATGGAGGCAATGACGGAGAGGGTGAAGGTGCGGTTCCTGAACATGGTCAGCGGGATGATCGGCTCGGAGGCTTTCAGCTCCACGATGATGAAGGCAAGCAGGGCCGCGGCGGCGCCGGCCACCATCAGCGCGGTGGTGGTGCTGGCCCACTCAAACTGGTTTCCGGCCAGGGACACCCAGACGAGCAGGAGCGACACGCCCGCCGAGAGGAGGATGATGCCCGCGTAGTCGATGGAGACCTTGCGCTTGGCCTGCTCCGGGAGGTGGAGCGTCTTTTGTATGAGGAAGATGGCGACGGCCGCGAAGGGCAGGGCAACGAAGAAGTTCCATCGCCAGTTGATGGCGTCGGTGATGAAGCCGCCGATCAGCGGCCCGCCCACGGTGCCCAGGGCCATGACGGCGCCGAAGAGGCCCATGTACTTGCCGCGTTCACGCGGGGAGATGATGTCCGCCATGACGATCTGGCTCAGGGCGGTCAGGCCGCCGGCGCCCAGTCCCTGGAAAACACGCATGGTGATCAGCATCGAGGTGTCCTGCGAGAAGCCAGCAATGGCGGACGCCGCAACGAAGATCAGCAGCGAGAGCTGCAGCAGCATCTTGCGGTTGGAGAGGTCGGCGAGCTTGCCCCAGATCGGGGTGGAAATGGTGGTGGCCAGCAGGGTTGCCGTGACGACCCAGGTGTACGCCGTCTGGTCGCCGTGCAGGTCCGAGAGGATGACGGGAAGCGAGGTGGAGACCACGGTGCCGGCGAGGATGGAGACGAACATGCCCATCAGGAGTCCGGTCAGGGACTGGATCACCTGGCGGTGGGTCATGCCGGAGTCGGACAGGGCCGGATGCGGCCTGGGTGCTTTGCTTGTTTGCGACAAAAGGGCTCCAGGGAGAGGTCGGGAACGGTTGATTTATATCAACTATATAAAATTAGTTGTGGAAAAACAACTAGTTTCGCCGTGAGCTGTGCCTCGTCCCGGGCAGGGTGGGCACGGCGCACTGTACCCCCGCACCCGTGGGAGTGACCGGCGTCGCATGTGAAAAGCCAAGAATCCCATCAGCGTTAACCTTTAGTTCACTTGGGTTGGGCCGTCGCGTCACTTGGCGCCCGTAGCTTCAAGGGGTAAGGAAGACCAGACACCCATCGAAGAGGTAAATCGCGTGAAGGCACTTCACATTGGCCGCGTGGCAGCAGTTCTCACCGTCGGCGCACTCGCCCTGACTGCCTGTGGCACGGACAACGCCGTGACCCCCGGCAACGGCGGCACGTCCGCCGCGGCCGGCGCTTCGGTCACCGGGACCCTGACCGGCACGGGCTCCACGGCAGTATCGGCCGCCATGGATGCCTGGAAGACCGGCTTCGAGTCCGCCAACTCCGGCGCCACCGTCCAGTACTCGCCTGAAGGATCCGGCGCGGGCCGCAAGGCAATCATCGCCGGCGCCGTTCAGTTCGCCGGCTCCGACGCATACATGAAGGATGCCGAGCTCGCCAGTGCGAAGGCCAAGTGCGGTGCCGCCGGCGCCATCGACGTCCCCTGGTACGTCTCGCCGATCGCCGTGACGTTCAATGTTCCCGGCGTGAAGGACCTCAAGCTCGACGCCGACACCATCGCGAAGATCTTCCGCGGCGACATCAAGAATTGGAACGACGCCGCCATCAAGGCCTCCAACCCGTCCGTGGCGCTGCCGAACCTGGCGATCACGCCCGTGCACCGCTCGGACAGCTCAGGCACCACCGAAAACTTCACGGACTACCTGTCCCAGGCGGCCAAGACGGTGTGGACTGACAAGGAGTCCGGCGACTGGCCCGCCTCCCTCCCCGGCGAGAATGCCAAGGGGACCTCCGGCGTCGTCAAGACCGTGACCCAAACCTCCGGCGCCATCGCCTACGCCGACGACTCCGCCGTGACCGACGCGTTGGGCAAGGTTGAGCTGAAGGTTGGCGACAGCTACGTGCCCGTGACGGCCGAGGCCGCCGCGAAGGCAGTCGACCAGGCCAAGCCCGTGGCCGGCCGCTCCGCCAACGACCTCGCGCTCAAACTGGACCGCACCACCACGGTTGCCGGCGCCTACCCGGCCGTGCTGGTCTCCTACGCAGTGTTCTGCGGCAGCTACCCCGACGCCAAGACCGTTGACCTGGTCAAGGCATTCGGCAACTATGCAGTGAGCGACGCCGGCCAGCAGGCCGCGGTTTCCGCCGCCAAGAGCGCCCCGCTCCCCGCTGCGCTCGCCGCCAAGGCCAAGGCTGCCATCGATTCCATCACGGTCGCCAAGTAAGCAACGGCGGCGCAACTCAAAAAGGTTCAGGATTGTCCACCACCAAGCTCGCACGCGGGATGAAGTCAGGACGGACCGGCACGGGCCGCGCCGGAGACAAGGTGTTCTCCGGCGCGGCCCTCGGTGCCGGCGTGTTGATCGTCGTCGTGCTGTTCGCCGTCGCCTTGTTCCTGGTCATCCAGGCGCTGCCGACGTTCAGTGCCAATCCCGCAGACATCACGGGAGGCAGGGGGTTCTTCTCCTACATCCTCCCCATCGTCATCGGAACGCTGATTGCAGCAGCCATCGCGCTGGTCATCGCCACACCCATTGGCATTGCCGTGGCGTTGTACATCTCGCACTACGCGCCGCGCAGCATGGCGCGGGGGCTCGGATATGTGGTGGACCTGCTGGCGGCCATTCCCTCCGTCATCTACGGCGCCTGGGGGGCCACCTTCCTGGCCTCCCAGCTGAAGGCCCCGTACCAGTGGCTGGCGGACAACCTGGGCTGGATCCCGATTTTCGGCGGACCCGCCTCCGGCACCGGCAAGACGATCCTGACGGCCGGCATTGTGCTGGCGGTCATGGTCCTGCCCATCATTGCCTCCCTCACCCGCGAAATCTTCCTGCAGGCCCCCATGCTGCACCAGGAAGCCGCCCTGGCCCTGGGCGCCACACGGTGGGAGATGATCCGCATGGCCGTGCTTCCCTTTGCCCGCGGCGGCATCATCAGCGCCGTCATGCTGGGTCTGGGGCGCGCTCTGGGCGAAACCATGGCCGTGGCCCTGGTGCTTTCCTCGGGGCCGTTGATCGCCTCACTGATCCGCTCCGGCAACCAGACCATCGCGGCGGAGATCGCCCTGGACTTCCCCGAAGCGTTTGGGCTGCGTCTGAATGAACTGATCGCCGCAGGCCTTGTCCTGTTCCTCATCACCTTGCTGGTGAACATGGTGGCCCGTTGGATCATCAGCCGCCACAAAGAATTCTCGGGAGCCAACTGATGGCCGCGCTTATGACCGAACGGAAACGCTCCGCACTGACCCGCGGCCGCCTGCCCCGGTACACGCCCTACGTGGTTGCCGGATCCGCCATTGTGGTGGCAGCGGCGCTCATGTCGCTGATCGGCTTCAACGTCTTTGGCTGGGCCGTCCTTTCCGCGGTGCTGTTCGCCGCGGGCAACGTGGCGTGCTCGGCCCTCGTGGAGGGCCGCCGCAAGGCCATGGACAAGCTCGCCACCTCGGTGGTGGCCGGGGCCTTTCTGGTGGCCCTGCTGCCCCTGGTGTCCGTCATCTGGACCGTGCTGGTCAACGGCATCCCCGGCCTGCTGGCCCCGGGCTTCCTCGGCACGTCCATGAAGGGCGTCACCGGCACCGTCGACAACGCCTCCGTCACCAACCACACGCCCGTGCTGGGCGGTGTCTACCACGCCATGCTCGGTTCGGTGCTGATCACCCTCTGGGCCACGCTGATCTCGGTGCCGGTGGGCCTGCTGACGTCCATCTACCTGGTGGAATACAGCGCGGACAACAAGTTCTCGAAGGTCATCACCTTCCTGGTGGACGTCATGACGGGCATCCCCTCGATCGTGGCCGGCCTCTTCGCGGCCGCCTTCTTCGGCCTGGTCATGGGGCCCGGGACCAAGACCGGCTTTGTCGCCGCCGTGGCGCTTTCGGTGCTGATGATCCCCGTGGTGGTGCGCTCCAGCGAGGAAATGCTCAAGATTGTGCCCAACGAACTGCGCGAGGCCGCCTACGCGCTCGGGGTCCGGAAGTGGCGCACCATCCTCAAGGTCGTCATTCCGACGGCGATCTCCGGCATCGCCTCCGGCGTCACGCTGGCCATTGCCCGGGTCATCGGCGAGACTGCCCCGCTGCTGGTCACGGCCGGCTTCGCCACCCAGATCAACTCCAACGTGTTTGCCGGCTGGATGGCGTCCCTGCCCACGTTCATCTACACGCAGATCATGACGCCCACGTCGCCGTCCAATCCGGACCCGTCCGCGCAGCGCGCCTGGGCCGCGGCCCTGCTGCTGATCCTGCTGGTCATGCTCCTGAACCTCGGGGCACGCCTCGTTGCGAGTCTGTTCGCTCCCAAGACCGGCCGCTAGAACCTAAGAAACGGAATTTTCAACCATGTCCAAACGCATCGACGTCAGCGACCTGAACGTCTATTACGGCGATTTCCTCGCCGTGGAGGATGTCAGCATGACCCTGGACGCCAAGTCCGTCACCGCCTTCATCGGCCCCTCGGGCTGCGGCAAGTCCACGTTCCTGCGGACCCTGAACCGCATGCACGAGGTCATCCCCGGCGCCCGCGTCGAGGGCAAGGTGCTGCTGGACGGGGACAACCTGTACGCCGACGGCGTCGACCCGGTGACCGTCCGCAGCCAGATCGGCATGGTGTTCCAGCGCCCCAACCCGTTCCCCACCATGAGCATCCGCGACAACGTGCTGGCCGGCGTGAAGCTGAACAGCCGCCGCATGGCCAAGTCCGACGCCGACGAGCTCGTGGAGACGTCACTGCGCAGCGCCAACCTGTGGAACGAGGTCAAGGACCGCCTGGGAAAGCCCGGTTCCGGGCTTTCCGGCGGGCAGCAGCAGCGCCTGTGCATCGCCCGCGCAATCGCCGTCTCCCCGGACGTGATCCTGATGGACGAGCCGTGCTCCGCGCTGGACCCGATCTCCACGCTCGCCATTGAGGACCTCATCAACGAGCTCAAGGACGAATACACGGTGGTCATCGTCACGCACAACATGCAGCAGGCGGCCCGCGTCTCCGACAAGACCGCGTTCTTCAACATCGCCGGCACCGGCAAGCCCGGCAGGCTGATCGAGTTTGCCGAGACTGCCACCATCTTCAACAACCCGGGGCAGAAGTCCACCGAGGATTACGTCTCCGGCCGCTTCGGGTAGCCGCCCCTCGTAGAAATTCGGGATAACCACCGCTCCGGAACGCTCCGGCACGTCGTTATCTGCATTTGGGGTGGTTATCTCGAGGCCCGTCAGGCCAGTGGCGAGAGGGCCAGGAAGAACAAGGCACCCAGGAATGCGCAGGCAATGGGAGTGGCCACCCACATCCACACGATGCGGCCCAGGACGCGCCCGTTGGCGACGGAGAAGCGCTGGTTCCGACCGGCCCCGGCGATGGCCGAGGTGACGGTGTGCGTCGTGGACAGGGGCAGCGCCAGGCCGATGGCGCCCACGAACAGCAGCCCGGCCGCCACGAGCTGTGCCACGAAGCCGCGCATCGGATCAAGGCGGACCAGGCGGTGGCCCAGGGTGTAGGAAATCCGCCACCCGCCCGCCAGGGTTCCCGCGGTCAGCGCCGCGGCAGTGAAGATCGGCACCCACAGCGGCACGCTGCCTGCCGTGCCCGCACCGGCGGCCAGCAGCGCGAACAGGACAACCGCCGTCGTGCGCTGGCCATCCTGGAGGCCGTGCCCAAACGCCACGGCGGCCGCGGCCACGGACTGGATTTGGCGCGTGCGCCGGAACGCCTGCCCGGGCGCCGTGTTCCGAAACGCCCAGGACGTGGGGTAGACGGCCGCAAAGCCCAGCGCAAAGGCGATCACGGGCGAGACAAGCAGGGGCAGCACCACCAGTGTCAGGAGGGAGGCGTTGATGCCCTGCAGCGGCGGGTGCCCCAGCACGGCGGAACCCAGCGACGCGCCCACCAGCCCGCTGATCAGCGCGTGCGTGGACGACGACGGGTACCCCCGCCACCACTGGTGGACGCCCCACAGGCACGCCCCCAACAGGCCGGCCAGCAGCAGGATCAGCCCGGTTCCGCCCGGCGGCACGGTGAACAGGCGATCCGCGAAAGCGACCGCCAGGAACACGCTCAGGAGGGCGCCGACGCAGTTGAAGAGTCCGGCCAGCAGCACCGCGAGCGTGGGCGTGAGCGCGCGGGTCCGCACGGAAAGGGCGACGGCGGAGGAGACATCGCGAAAGCCGTTGAGGAACGCGAAAACCGCCGCCATGACGATGACGGCGCCGAGCAAAAACGGCACCAAAGTCAGGATTCCTTGACGATGATGCTGCCCACCTGGGTGGCGACGGCGCGCATTTTGGTGCTGGCCGCGGCGAACTGGTCTGCGACGGAGCGGTACTTCGCAAAACCTGAGGGGCTGTGGCTGTCGAGCAGCTCCGCCACCAGGACGCGGTGCGTGTGGTCGGCCCGCTTGGCCAGGCGCAGGACTTCCAGCCAGTAGTCCTCCAGTGAATCGAGGTCGTTCAGCGACTTCATCGCCGAAGCCGTCAGCTCGGCCTGGCGGGAAAGGATTTCCAGCTGGTCCCCGCCCCGGGCCGGAATGCGCTCCAGCGTATACAGCTCAACGAGCTCGGCCGCGCCCGTAAGGGTCTCGCAGGTTTCGTGGAGCAGCCGGCCCAGGGCGTAAAGGTCCTCCCGCGGGAGCGGGTTGATGAAGCTGGTGCGCATGGTGGTCAGCAAGGTGGAAAAATGGGCGGTCGCGGCGCCCTCATGCTGGCGCATGGTCTCGGCGAGGGCCGGGAAGTCGGCGCGGCGCGCGCCCAACAGTTCGGCCAGGGTCTGGGTGCCCGCCAGAACCTGGCCCGCCATGAGGGCGAGGCCTTCGAGCCCGGCAGTCTCTCGGGGGAAGAAGCGCAGCTTCACGACAGGGACCTTTGTCTGGGTGGAAATCCGGGCATAAAAGTGGTGTCGAACCGGGAGCGCCTCTCGGCACAGGGCCGCTCGAAGCGGCAATAAAATGGAGCCCGGGGGTTCCGCAGTTCGACACCACTTTCAGTGTTCTACGTTGGGTCCCTGCTGTCAACCGGACCCTGTGGACAGCGCAGCCGGAGGGGCGTGTACAGGGGGCGGGAGCCACAAAGGGGGCGCGCAACCTTAGTCGAGTTCACCCTTGCGCCACGATGCGGCCGCGCCCTCGAGGTCCTCGGCCGTGCGCACGAGCTGGTGGGCCTTCTGGTTGAGGACCTGGGCATGTTCAGGATGGGCGGCCTTGCGTTCGACGGCGACGGTGGCCTGCCCCAGTGCCACGACCCTGCAGAACGCGGCGGAGCGTTCCAGCGCAACGTCAAAGTCGCCGTCGAACGCGCCGGACAGGATGGCGTCCGCCATGGTGGTGATCTCCTCCGCTCCGGGCGGTTCCGCGACGCCGGCAACCGCGTTGGCGACCTGCGCGCGGTGCTGGCCCGCGCGGAAGAAGATGCTGATGCCTTCCGGGTCCTGGAGGGTGGCGGCGCGCAGTGCGTAGAGCCTCCACAGGGCGCCGGGCAGGGAGCGGGCGGGGCTGGCGGCCCACATCTCGGCGATGGCCTCCAGGCCCTGCCGGTCCGCCAGCTTGACGAGGCGCTTGGTGATGGCAGGGTCATTGCTCTCCCGGCCGCCGCGCACCAGCGCGCGGGCGGCAAGGTGCGCCGCCTCCGACACACGGGCGGGGTCGGTTCCGCCCGCGAACGGCTCAAAGTCAGCCGGTGCAAAGGGCAGCGGCTTGTGCGGTCGGGGTGCTCGGGTGCCTGGTCCTTCGTTCATGAGACGACACTACGCCAGCTGCGCGGCGGGGTCGAGGAAGCCGGCTGGGGGCCCCGGAACCGGGGCGAAATTGCCATCGTGCCCCTGCCGTGCGGTAGTCTAAATTCCGACAACTTTTCCTCTCGCGGAAGGGAAGTCGACAGGTTGGGCCTTTAGCTCAGTTGGTAGAGCATCGGACTTTTAATCCGTGGGTCGCGGGTTCGAGCCCCGCAGGGCCCACCAACAAAAACCGCAGGCAGGTGCCGCATCTCCATGGCCCCGGCCTGCGGTTCTTTTTTCCCGGCGCCGGAGGGGTGCCCCGGCGCGCGGGTCCCTGGCCGGATGGCCGGATGGTTTCATGGCCACCACAGCGCCTGCCCTTGCCCTGACCATTGCCGGCTCCGAAGCGACCGGCGGTGCCGGGGCGCAGGCAGACCTGAAAGCGTTCCAGGAGCTGGCCGTCTTCGGCATCGTGAACCTGACCTGCATTGTCTCCATCGACCCCAAGGCGGCTGCCCGCATGATCCACGGGATCAGCGGCGCCGTCGCTCCCGCCAAGGGCGCCACGCCGCTGGAAGCGGCCCGGACGGCCCAGGCCTTTGTCACGGAGGGCATCAGGAACCGTGTCGTTTCGGCGGCGCCATACACCGCCCTGTGGCAGGGCGGCGCGTCCTGGCAGGACGCTGTTGCCAGCGCAGGGGCATTGTGCCAAGCTCAATTTATGAGTGATGAAGCAGTCGGGCGCGACGACGCATTTGAAGCCGATGTGACGATGACCCGCAACGATGGGCGGCACCGGTACGAGCTGCACGCCGGGTCGGAATTGGCCGTCATCATCCTCATCCGGGACCTGCCCGGGCACATGGACCTCATCCACACGGAGACGCAGGCCGGCTTCGAGGGCCGCGGCCTGGCCAAGGTGCTGGTGCGCTACGCGCTCGATGACGTGGTGGCCTCCGGCAAGCGAATCATCCCGCACTGCCCGTATGTCGCGCGGTTTGTGGAGAAGCACCCGGAGCTGTACGCCCAATACACGGACCTTCCGGCGGAGCTGTAGGTGGGCCGCCCCACCGCGCTCATTACGGGAGCCAGCGCGGGCCTCGGGGCCGAATTCGCCCGGCAACTGGCGCGCTCCCAGCACAACCTGGTCCTGGTGGCCAGGGACGCAGCCCGGCTTGGGGCGACGGCGGCCCGGCTGCGCCAGGAGTTCGGCGTGGAGGTGGAGGTCCTGACCGCCGACCTGTTGACGGACGACGGCGTTGCTGCCACGGGAGCCCGGCTGGCGGACCCGGCGCGGCCCGTTGACGTCCTGGTGAACAATGCCGGCTTTGGCCTGGTGGCCTCGTTCGAGGCAAGCACCGCCCGGGAGGAGGCGGACCAGCTGCGGCTGCTGGTCCGCACCCCGATGGAGCTGATGCACGCAGCGCTCGGGCCCATGCTGGAGCGCCGGCGGGGCCGGATCATCAACGTGGCCAGCGTCGCCGGGTTCATCCCGCGCGGGTCCTATGGGGCGGCCAAGGCGTGGGGCATCAGCTTCAGCCGCTTCGCCAACCTGCGCTACGGTCCCCGCGGCGTCCACGTGACAGCCGTCTGCCCGGGCTTTGTGCATACGGAATTCCACCAGCGCATGGGCGCCAACACGGGACGCATCCCGACGTGGCTGTGGCTGGACCCGGACCAGGTGGTGCGGGAGGGCCTGGCCGACTCCGCCCGCGGCCGGGCCGTTTCCATCCCGTCCCGGCGGTACACCGCGCTTGTTGCCATCAGCCGCCTGGTCCCGGACAGGGTCGCGGCGGCGGCCGGCAACCGCGGCCGGTGATGTTTTTCGGCAGCGGTTGCGTTGAACCGCGGCATGGGCAATCGGCCCGGCGGGTGGTCAGGACGAAATGGTGAGCTTCCGTTCCACCACGAGTCTTGCCGTCTCGTCGAGCGACTGGTTGTGCGCCCGGGCGTAGGAACGCAGCAGCGCAAAGGAGCCGTCAATGCTGGCGTTGGCCGTGTGCGCAATGACGCCCTTGGCCTGTTCAATGACAATCCTGCTGTTGAGGGCCCGCTGGAGCTGCTCATTGACGACTGCGCTTTCCCGCAGCGCCCTCTCCTGCAGGAGGCTGATGGTGGCAACGTCGGCGAACGCCTGGGCGATGGCGGCATCTTCGGCACTGAGCGAACCGAGCTCCTGCCTGAACAGGTTCAGCGCGCCGATCGTTTGGCCGCGCAGCCGCATCGGAACGGCGTGAAGCGACCTGAAGCCCTGGCTGAGTGCGGCAGACTGGAATTGCGGCCACGCGGACCCGTCGGCTGCAATGTCACGGACCGAGACCACGGCACCCGTCCGGAAGCAGTCAACGCACGGGCCAACGCCCGCTTCCGACTGCAGGACTTCCACGAGCTGGCTTCTCTCGCTGGTGGACGCCATGACCTGGAGTTCTCCTGCAGGATCGACCAGCAGCAGGCCGGCAGCGGTGGCGTCGAGCAGTGCGACCGACTCGTCAACGAGGGTCTGCAGCTGGTCGATGACGTCGTAGTCGACCACCAGGGTGTCCGCTATCCTGACGAATGCGGCACTCACGCGCCGGGCGCGGCTTAAGATCGCCATAGTCGGAATTCTACTGCACGGAACCGTCGCCCCCACCCCCGCCCGTGGGTGTAAAGTCAAGGATCCTGCCGACCACGTCGCGTGCAACCTCATGCACCGGGCGCCCCTGGGCGAATGCATGGGCCCTCAGCAGCAGCAGTGCATCGGTGGCCGAGACCCCGGCCTGGGCCAGCACCATTCCGGTTGCCTGATGGATTTCCCGGCGCGAAAGCCGGGGGCCGTCGTCCCGGTACGGGGCCGTGGCGTCCAGTGGCGCGGCAGTCAGCAGGTGCCGAAGCAGCTTCCAGGCCGCGGCGTCGGCGAGCTGGAGGGCCTTGGCGTGGTCGGCCGGGCTGAGGGGCCCGGAAGCGGTGCTGTAAAGTTCAACGACTCCGATGTCCATGGAGCCGAGCACGAGCGGAAACTCGAAGAGCGCCGAGACATCGAGTGTCAGCAGTGCCTTGGCGAACACTGGCCACTGTGGATGCCCGTCCGACTTCACGTTCGGCAGGGCCACGGGCCTGCGGGTCCGCATGGCCGTCCACCGGGGGCCTTCGCCCAACTCAAATTGCATTTCGTCAATGCGGGCCGAAATGGCATCGCTGGCGCAAATCGGGGTCTCCGGGACCATGCCGGGAAAGGCCGATACGGCAACACCCGTGATGGGCAGGTTCTGCTGAAACGCTGCGCACAGCTCCGCACCAAAATCCGTAGGCCCAGGGGTGGAATCGTCAACCATGACGCGCCGCCGCACCGCATGCCGCCGCGTGCCGGGGAACCGGCCGGGCCGCGGCGGAAGGCCGGGGTGGCGTGGCAACTCCTGGACATCCAAGAAGGCGCACGGGGCTTAGCCTCCTTGGGCGTTGTCGAAGTGCTGCGACACGAACTTCGGAACCGCGGGTGTTCCTTCATCTTAGGCCCGTTCGAGCGGCACGCACGCCTCCCGGCCGTCGCGTTGCCTCCGGTGCCGGGGTGGTGCGGAGACCCGCCGCGCGCACGCCGCCCGGAGAATTGCGGCCGGTTTCCCGTCCGCGCCCAGGGAAATGAACTAGAATGGGGACCTGCCCCAGACCCCGGCACGACTATGTTGTTGCGGCTATTTTTAGGGGGGGGGGACCACGATGCCTTCCATCAGGCCCCTGAACGGCCCGTGCCCGCGGAATGCCCGCGCAGAGAAGGCGGGACCGGGCGGTACGCCATGATTCACCCCCCGGATGTTAAAAAACTGCTTCTGGAGGCGGCGGGGCCCCTCTCACGGGCGCGGACCGGCGGGCGCCCCGCGCCCCGGCGGGTGGCGCAGCTGCCCAAGAGCGGGAGGGACCAGCTGGCGGCCGAACTCATGGTGCTCCTTTTGACCCTTCAGCGCCGGCTCGACGACTATCTGGCGGCCAGGCCGGAGGGCCCCGCCGAAGAGTCCGCACAACTGCTCAACGATTCCGCGGTTGTCTGGATGCAGGAATCCCTCCTGGACCTGGAGGCGACAGTGGTGGGCCTTGAAGCGGCCGCCGCAACCGCACGCGCGGATCCATCGGAGCCGC
Organism: Arthrobacter wenxiniae; assembly: GCF_013376105.1. Classification (GTDB taxonomy): domain Bacteria; phylum Actinomycetota; class Actinomycetes; order Actinomycetales; family Micrococcaceae; genus Specibacter; species Specibacter wenxiniae. Next base: position 31,815 of record NZ_JAAMFM010000010.1, on the reverse strand, counting down.
GCCAGGCAAGGCATGAAGGGCGGGGGGCGCCGTGAGGCGGGGCCGCGGCGTCAATGGTGTGTCAGGATTTGCGCGCCCGCCGTATGGATCACGTCAAGACTTCGCCGGAGCGCCAACGGGGATGCTTCCATGAATGTATGAACAGCGTGTGGCGGCAGGCGCCGGGGGACGGGGGGTTCGTCTCCGTGGACGACGGCGGGGAGTTTTCCTTCCATGAATCGGCGGCGGACGTCGTGGCCGCCTTCGAGTACGCGAACGAGGCCGCCTGCATCCTGGACCGGCATGGCGCCCCCTTCAGGCTGGTCGCCGCGCCGGGCGCCCGGCTGGCACTGGCGCCGGGTCTGGGAGCACCCGACTTTTCCTGGCTGCGGCAGGCCTGGATTGACGCGCAGCACCGCGCTCCGCACCGCTACCCCCTGCAGCGCTTTTACCCCGGCACCATGCCGGCCCTGCTGGAAACACTCTTCGAGTGCCTTTGGCTCAGGCACGGCCCGGATCCGTGGCCGCCGCCGTCCGCAGTATCGCAAGGGGCCATCCTGGCGGATCCCTTTGGCCACGTCTACCGGGCGGCGGAGGTCCCCACGCTGCGGAAATCCGTGCGCACCATGGTGGCCCACACGAGGCCGGGTGCCGGACTCCACGCCCGGCACCCGATATTCGTCGAGGTCGAGGCGGAGTCCGGCACCCGGGGAGGGCATGCGGGTCAGGCGTCCGTTCCTGGACGGCCCACGGTCACGGGGATTCCCGCGCCAGGGGTCGCCGGCTCGTAGGTCTCGTCGAAGGGCAGGTGGTCCATGTCCAGCAGGGGGTTTTCGTCCTGCCCGGCCACCAGCGCTTCCGCCTCCTCCACCGTGGCCACGCTTGGCATCGAACCGGGCAGCGGCTTCTGGGCCGACTCACGCAGGAAGTAGATCGCCACCGCGCCGATCGCGGAGGTGAACATCAGGTAGTACGCCGGCATCAAGTCGTTGCCGGTGAGCGTAATAAGTCCCTGAATGATGAACGGCGCGGTGCCCCCAAAGATCGCCACGGCAAAGTTGTAGGCAATGCCCATGCCGCCGTAGCGGCTGGAGGTGGGGAACAGCGCCGGCAGGGAGGATGCCAGGTTGGCCACGTAGAACGTCACCGGGAAGGCGACCAGCGCCAGGCCCAGAAGTGTCGACCAAATGCCGCCGACGCCGATCAGCATGAATGCCGGGAGGGCCAAAACCACTGTGCTCAGGGCGCCGACCCAGAGCACGGGCCGGCGGCCCACCTTGTCGGAGAGCCGTCCCGTCAACGGGATGCACAGGGCCATGATGACCAGCACGGGGATGGTAAGCAACGTGCCGTGGACGGGGTCGTAGCCCATGGAGTCGGTGAGGTAGGTCGGCATGTAGGACGTCAGGGCGTAGCCCACGGTGTTGGCGGCGGCCACGAGGATCATGGCGAGCACAATCTGGCGCCAGTACACCTTGACCAGCCGGACAGGGCCGCTGGAAGTGTCTTCATCGCCGGCAGCCGCCGACTTGGAGTTCTCTTCATTGGCGTCCAGGGTGGCCTGGAACTGGGGGGACTCCTCGATCTTCATCCGGAAGTAGATGGCAATGGCACCCAGCGGGCCTGCGATCAGGAACGGCAGGCGCCAGCCCCACTGCTCCATGACGTCCTGCCCCATTGTCAGCTGCAGCACGGAGACGAGGGCCGCGCCGATGGCAAAGCCCATGTAACTGCCCAGGTCCAGGATGCTGGCAAAAAAGCCGCGGCGGCTGTCAGGTGCGTACTCGCTCACAAACGTGGTGGCGCCCGCGTACTCGCCGCCGGTGGAGAAACCCTGCACCAGCTTCAAGAGGACCAGCAGCACGGCGGCCCAGATTCCAATCTGCGCGTAGCCCGGAAGCAGGCCCACGGCAAAGGTGGAGGCGGCCATGATCAGCAGCGTGGTGGCGAGCACCTTTTGCCGGCCGATCCTGTCGCCGAGCCAGCCAAAGACGATGCCGCCCAGCGGACGCGCCAGGAAGGTGGCGGCAAACGTTCCGAGGAGGAACAATGTTTGCACGCTCTTGTCGGCTTCGGGCAGGAACACGGGCCCCATGGTGGCGATCAGGTAGCCGAACACGCCTACGTCGTACCATTCCATGGTGTTTCCCACCACGGTGCCGCCGAGCGCTTTTTTCAGCATTGGCGTGTCGACGACGTTGACATGGTCCATGTTGAGCCGGCGTCGTTTCAATTGCGGCAGGCGCGGCCTTTTGGGCGTGGCCTGCGTCTTTTCGGTGGTGTCCTTAACACCGTTGTCCGGGTGAATCGTGCTTCGGTCCATGGGCATTTGTCCAGCTCCCTACGGAGGTCATTTGCTTGTGGCTTTTAGCTTCATTGCTACGGGCAGACGTTAAACCCTAGCAGACGGACCGATTTCAGCCCCGGGGCGGGGTCCTGAAAACCGCGGCCCCGGTGTCTACAGGCCCAGCTCCGCCAGGGCCGGGAGGGCTGCGCGGACCAGCCCGCGGGCCTCGCCGGCGGTGGCGGCAGCCTCGGCGCGGGCGGCCAGTTCCCGGGCCTGCTCCGCCGTCACGGAGCGGAGCACGGCGCTGACGGCGGGGATGGCCCGGGCCGCCATGGACAGGCTGCTGACACCCAGTCCAGCCAGCACGACGGCGAGGGCCGGGTCCGCGGCGGCCTCGCCGCACACGCCCACCGGCTTGGGCGGCGCCCCTGCCGAAAGTCCCTGGGCCGCGGCGCCGTCAACGGTCGCGCGGACCAGCGCCAGGACGGCCGGCTGCCAGGGGTCGTTGAGGGCGGCCAGCGGGCCCAGCTGCCGGTCGGCGGCCATGGCATACTGCGTGAGGTCGTTGGTGCCCAGGCTGGCGAACTCCACCTGGTCCAGCAGGTGGCGGGAGGTGAGCGCGGCGGACGGGACCTCCACCATGACGCCGGGCGCTTGCAGCCCGGCGCCGGCGCACAGGGCGGCAAATTCGGCGGCCTCGGCGGCCGTGGCGATCATCGGCGCCATGACCCACACGATCGCGTCGGAGTCGGCTGCCGCGTCGGCGATGGCGGCCAGCTGCCGGGCCAGGACCCCGGGTGACGTGGTGTCCGTGCGGTAGCCGCGGACGCCCAGCGCGGGGTTCGGCTCGGCGGCGTCCGTCAGGAACGGCAGCGGCTTGTCGGCGCCCGCGTCCAGCGTGCGGACCACCACCTTCTTGCCGGGGAAGGCGCCAAACACGCCTTTGTACGCCGCCACCTGCTCGTCGTGCCCGGGCTCGGAGTCGTGCCCGAGGAAGCAGAACTCGGTGCGCAGCAGCCCGACGCCCTGGGCCCCGGCGGCGGCGGCGGCCCGGGCATCCCTGGCGCCGCCCACGTTGGCCAAAAGGTCAAGGGGGGTGCCGTCGCCCAGCCGTCCCACGCCGTCGAACGTGTCCAGCAGGGAGGCCTGCCCGCGCCACTTCGCGGCGGCGGCGAGCTCGGCCGGGCCCGGCCCTGTGGTGATGCGACCCTGCGCGCCGTCCACGTAAACGAGTATGTTTTCGGCCAGCTCCTGCACCCCGGTGGCGGCCACCACGGCCGGCAGTCCCAGGGTGCGGGCAATGATTGCCGTGTGTGACTGGGGCCCGCCTCCGGCCGTGACCAGGGCAAGGACCTTGGCGGGGTCCAGGGTGGCCGTGTCCGCCGGGGCCAGGTCCGCCGCCACCAGGATGAACGGGACGTCGGAGTCAGGGATCACGGGGGCTGGGACCCCGCGCAGCGCGGAGACGATGCGGGAGCGGACGTCCAGGACGTCGTGGGAGCGCTCCGCCATGTAGCCGCCGAGGCTGACGAGCATGGCCGCGACGTCGTTGCCGGCGTCCCAGATGGCCCGTTGCGCCGAGGAGCCGGCGTTGATCAGCTTGACGGCGGCCTTGAGCAGCATGGGGTCGGACGCCATCTGTGCCGTGGCCTCCAGGACCGCCTTGCTGTCGCCGGAGGCGCGGGACGCCCGGCCGGCCAGCTCGGCCCTGACCTGGGCCGCCGCCGCTTTCAGCGCCGCGGCGGCGGCCTCCTCGGGCGGGGTGCCCGTGCCGTCGGGAGCGGGAAGCCGTTCCCCGGCGGGCGGCTCGCACAGTGCGGGCGGCATGAGGCGCACGGGCCCGACCACGCGGCCGGGGGTGACGCCGACTCCGACATAGCTCTGCATGATGACTCCTTCGAGGGTTAGTAGCTGCCCTGGCTGACAAGCTCCGGTGCGCCCACGGTTTCAACGGGCTTGCGCACTGCCCAGCGCTTGAGCGCCACCACGGTGAACGCCGAGACCACCATGCCAACCAGGATGGCCGTGATGAACATGCCGATGTTGCCGATGGCGAAGAAAACGAAGATTCCGCCGTGCGGTGCCTGCGAGGTGACGCCGGCGGCCATGCAGATTGCGCCCGTGAAGGCACCGCCAAGCATCATGGACGGAATGACGCGCAGGGGGTCCGCGGCCGCAAAGGGGATGGCGCCTTCGGAGATGAACGACGCGCCGAGCAGCCACGCGGCCTTGCCGTTTTCCCGTTCGGCCAGGGAGAAGCGCTTCCTGTCGATCACGGTGGCCAGGGCCATGGCGAGCGGCGGGACCATGCCGGCGGCCATGACGGCCGCCATGATTTCCCACGGCGCGTGGTTCAGGGCGGATCCAGTTCCGAGGCCTGCGACGGCGAACGCGTAGGCCACCTTGTTGACCGGGCCGCCAAGGTCGAAGCACATCATCAGGCCCAGGACAATGCCCAGCACGACGGCGGACGCGCCCGACATGCCCGTCAACCAGTGGTTCAGGCCGTTGGAGAAGGCTGCGATGGGGCCGCCAAGGAACAGCAGCATGGCGCCGGAGGCGATGATGGAGCCGAGGAGCGGGATGATGACCACCGGCATGAGGCCGCGCAGCCAGCGGGGCACCTTCCAGCTGCCGATCCAGTAGGCGGCAAGGCCGGCCATGAGACCGCCCACCAGGCCGCCCAGGAAGCCGGAGCCCATGAAGACAGCCACCGCGCCAGCCGTGAACCCGGGGGCGATGCCGGGGCGGTCGGCGATGCCGAAGGCGATATAGCCCGCCAGCGCCGGGACCAGGAAGCTCATCGAGAGGCCGCCGATCTTGAACGCCACGGCACCCAGGTACAGGGCCAGGTTTCCGCCGTCGGGCAGGTTGAGCAGGGTGTTGTGGGTGAGGATGTCATCGGCATGGGTGCCCAGGGCGATGCCGTAGCCGCCCAGCAGGAAGCCGAGGGCGATCAGCAGGCCGCCGCCGGCCACGAACGGGATCATGTAGCTGACGCCGGTGAGCAGGACCTTCTTGACCTTGGTGCCCAGGTGTTCGCCCGCCACCTCGGCATTGTGCTCGGCAGCCTCCTCGGCGCCAAAGTGTGGCACGCGGTGCGCGTGGGGATCCGTGGCGGTCGCAAGGGCCTCCTGGATCATCTTCGCGGGCTCGTCGATCCCGCGCTTGACGGGCGCGTTGATGACGGGCTTGCCGGCAAAGCGTTCCTTGCCGCGGACATCGACGTCGACGGCGAAGATCACGGCGTCGGCGGCGGCGATGACGGCCGGGTCCAGCGGGGTCACGGCGCCGGAGCCCTGCGTTTCCACCTGGAGTTCGACCCCCGCCTCCTTGGCCGCCTCGACCAGCGAGTCCGCTGCCATGTAGGTGTGGGCGATGCCCGTGGGGCAGGCCGTCACGGCGACGAGGCGGCGGGGCGCGGACACGGCGGCGGCGGCCGCTTCCGCGCCTGGTGCCGCCGCGCCCGCCGGAGTGTCGGCCAGGGCGCCGTCGACGAGGGCCACGATGTCGGCGGGGGTCTTCGCGGCGCGCAGCGCGGCGGTGAAGTCCTTCTTGATGAGGGAGCGGGCCAGCTTCGAGAGCAGCTTGAGGTGCTCGTTGTCCGCACCGGCGGGGGCGGCGATGAAGAAGATGATGTCCGCCGGGCCGTCCTTGGCGCCGAAGTCGACGGCCGGTGCCAGGCGGGCCATGGCCAGCGTGGCTTCCAGGACCGCCTCGGAGCGGCAGTGCGGGATGGCGATGCCGCCGGGCACGCCCGTGGCGGTTTTTTGTTCGCGGGCCAGGGCGTCGGCGTACAGCCCCTCGGTCCCGGTGGCCCGGCCGGCGCCGGCAACCATGCCGGCGAGGTGGCGGATCACTGCGGAGGTGTCGGCGCCGAGGTTGGCGTCCAGCACCACCAGGTCGGTGTTGATCAGTGTGGTCATGAGAGTTCTCCAAGACGTGCATCCAGGGCCGTCACGGTGACGGCGTCGGGGTGGGTTTGGTGCAATGCCGGAACCAGGGTTCCGGGGAGGGAAGCAGCGGCCGCCCCATGGGCCACTGCCTGCTGCAGGCATGCCGCGGGGGAGTCCCCGCGCAGCGTGCCCAACAGATATCCGGCGAGGGCGGAGTCGCCCGCGCCGACGGTGCTTCTGGCGACAATGGCGGGCCCGGCGGCCAGCCAGCTGCCGTCAGCCGTGACCAGCACGGCGCCCTTGGAACCCAGCGTCGCCAGGACTGCGGCAACGCCGCGCTCCACCAGGCTGTGTGCCGCGGCGGCCGCCAGGGAGGGATCCTCCTCCAGTGACGGGCCGTCGCCGATTCCGGTCAGCTCGGCGAGTTCCTCGGCGTTTGGCTTGAGGAGGTCCGGCGCTGCGTCCACGCTGGCGGCCAGCGGTCCGCCCGAGGAGTCCACGGCGATGCGGGGCGCGGCGGCACCGTACCGGGCGCGGACCGCGGCAATCACCTGGGCGTAAAAGCCCTCCGGCGCCCCCGGCGGGAGGGAACCGGCCAGCACCAGCCAGGCGGCGCCGTCGGACTTCTCCACGGCCAGCTCCAGGAGGGCCGCGAGCTGGGCGCCGGACAGCACCGGGCCGGGCTCGTTGACCTTGGTGGTGGTGCCGTCGGGCTCGGTGACCGCCACGTTGCTGCGCAGCGGCGCACCAATGGGCAGCGACAGGTGCGGGATGTCCTCGCGCGCCAAGGCAAGGACGACGTCGTCGCTTGCGTCCCCGGGCAGCAGCGCCAGGGCGTCGGTGCCGGAGACCGTCAGGGCGCGGACAATGTTCACGCCCTTGCCGCCCGGGTGCGCCGAGGCGGCCACGGCCCGCTGGACCTCGCCGCGCTGCAGCGGGCCGGGGAGTTCGATGGTGCGGTCCAGGCTCGGGTTGGGGGTCAGGGTGAGAATCATGCCAGCACCACCTCGACACCGGCGGCTTCCAGTGCGGCGGCGAGATCGGGGGCGGGGGCGGCTGTCGTGATCAGGGTGTCGACCTCCTCAAGGGTGGCAAAGCGGACAAGGGTTTCGGCGCCGAGCTTGGATGCATCGGCGAGAATGACAATTTGGCGGGCGGCGCGGACCATCGCGGTCTTCGTGGCGGCCTCGACGGGGTCCGGCGTGCTCAGGCCGAACTCGGCGTGGACGCCGTTGGCGCCCAGGAACGCGATGTCGGGGCGGAGCGCGCCGAGCTGTTCGGTGGCGCGTGCGCCGACCACGGCGCTGGTCAGGCCACGGACGCGGCCGCCCAGGATGTCCAGCAGCAGGTGCATGTTGCTGCCCAGCGTGGTGGCGATGGGCAGCGAGTTGGTGATGGCCAGGAGCTCGTCGCCGCTGTTGGCGGGCGTCCAGCCGGCGAGCCTGTCCGCCAGGGCGGCCGTGGTGCTGCCGGAATCCAGCAGGATGGACACGGTCTGCGCGTGCGGGATCAGCGCCAGGGCCGCCTCCGCGATGCGCTGTTTTTCATCCAGCCGCTGGCTTTGCCGTTCGCTCAGGCTCGGCTCGGAGCGGCTGAGCCGGTCCAGGGCCACGGCACCGCCGTGCACCCGCCGCAGGACGCGGCCGTCCTCGAGGGAGGCAAGGTCGCGGCGGACGGTCTCCTGGGTGATGGAAAAGAGGTCCGCCAGCTCGTTGACGCCGACGCGGCCCTGCGCGCCGACCAGTTCGGCGATGCGCTGATGACGTTCTTCTGCAAACATGGCGCTCTTTCTTCCTTCGCTTGTGGCGTGACCGGCATCACAGGATGTTGTTTCACATCACTTTATCTGCGGTTATCTTTGTTTGTCAACAAGAAACAACATAAACACAGATTTAGGTGGGCTGTGGCTGCACGGACTGTGCGGAATCCCGCTGGAAACGGCGTGTCTTGGCACCGTCTTCGCCGGGAACGGCGCCAAGCCGCGAGGCAGGCGCAGGGAAGACACATCTCCCTCGCGGGTTGCGGCTTTGTGCTGCACAACGAACTGCCCGGCGCCCTGGAACCACTCGAGCCGCAGCCTCCGGCCGGGGCCACATGCTGCTCACGGCGGGCATGGTGTTCCTCTTCCCGGCCCTGCGCGCACGGCTGTTTGGCGCTTCCGTGAAGCACGGCGCCGGGACCGGCGGCCGGCCGTCCTGGATGGGCGGCTACGCTTGAAGCACGTCAACAGTCAGGGGAGCGCATGGCACGCAAGGATGTCGAACGGGCCGGTGCCGGACGGTCCGCCCGGAAGCCGAATCCCGCCGTCGGGGTGGCCGCGGCGGCCGCCTTCGATGACAAGGGCAGGCCGCGGCCGGCGGTGCATGGGATGCTGCTGAAGGCCGTGGAGGTCCAGCGGCCCCTGGTGCTGGCCAACCTCCGGCGGCTGCGCCGGAAGCACCCGTACGCCACGGCGTTTGAGCTGAGCCGGCGGCTGGAGCGCGACTTCCTCAACGGCGTCGGCGCGGGCGGGGCCGCGGTTGGCGCCACGGCCATCATCCCGGGTGTCGGCACCGTGGCGGCGCTGTCGATCTCCGCCGCCGCCACCGTGGTGTTCCTCGAGGCGACCGCCCTGTACGCCCAGTCCGTGGCCGAACTCCACGGGGTGCGCCTGGCCGACCCCGAACGGGCCCAGCTCACGGTCATGGCGATCATCCTCGGGGATGAAGGCACCGCGATGCTGGCGGGCCTGACCGGGCATGCCCTCGGCAACGGCAAGACGCCCATGCAGGCGTGGGGCAGGACCGTCAGCAAGTCCATGCCGATCTCGGCGGTCAAGGGCCTCATCGCCTCGATGCAGAAGAAATTCCTGAAGAGGGTGGCGGTCAGGGGTGGCGCGTCCATGGTGGGAAGGGCGCTTCCGTTCGGCATGGGTGCCGCCGTGGGCGGGGTGGGAAACTACATGATGGGCCGGGCCGTCATCGCCTCGGCCCACCGTGCCTTCGGGCCCGCGCCGCTGGAAATCCCGGCCGGGCTCAGGGCGGAACTGGACATGCCCAAAGAGCCGAAGGCCCTGAAGGTCCCACGCCGGCGGCCATGACTTCGGCCGGCCTGGGCCAACCCGCCCGCTGGCTGCTCAGTGGAAGATCAGGGTCGCCACCGTGAAGATGGCCAGGCCGGCGAGGGAGCCAACCACGGTGCCGTTGATGCGGATGAACTGCAGGTCCTTGCCCACCTGCAGCTCGATCTTCTCGCTGGTTTCCACCGCGTCCCAGCGCTCCACGGTGTCGGTGATGATGGACGCGATCTCGTGCTTGTACGTGCGCACCAGGTAGGACGCGGCGTCGGCAATCCACGCGTTGGCCTTGCCCGCCAGCTCCGGGTCGGTCGCCAGCCGGGTGCCAAAGTCCTGCACGCCGGCGGTGAACTTCAGGCGCAGTTCCGACGCAGGGTCCTCCACGGCGTCGGAAATCGCGGTCTTGATGGTCTCCCAGGCGCGCCCGGCCACCTCACGCACTTCCGGGTCCCCCAGCACCTGGGCCTTGATGTTTTCGGCGCGGGCAATCATCGCCGGATCGTGCTGCAGCTCCTGGGCCAGGTCCGCGAGGTAGTTGTCCAGCTGGATCCGGAGTTCATGATGCGGGTCGTCCTGCACCGCACGGGCGAACTTGTGGAGCTCGGTGTAGATTTTGTCGCCCACCAGCCCGTCCACGAACTGCGGCACCCAGCCGGGGGACCGTTCGGAGACCAGCCCGGCGATGGTCGCGTGGTTGGCCTGGATCCACAGGGTGGAACGGTCCACCAGCAGGTCGACGAGGGCGTGGTGGTGGCCGTCGGCAACGATCCGCCCGGCGACCTTGCCGATGGGCGGTCCCCACGGCGGGTCGACCAGGTGCTTGCGCACCATGGACTCGATGACGTCGCGGACGTCGTCGTCCTTCAGCACGGCCATGGCACCGCGGATGGCGGCCGCGCCCTCGGTGGCCACGCGCCGGGCATTGGCAGGCTTGGACAGCCAGGCGCCCACCTTCTGGGCGAGCCGTGTCTTGGCCAGCTTCTCGGCCACCACGGTTTCGGAGAGGAAGTTCGTCTCCACGAACTCGCCCAGGGACGCGCCGATGTCGTCCTTGCGGTTGGGGATGATGGCGGTGTGCGGGATCTTGATCCCCATGGGGTACTTGAACAGGGCGGTGACGGCAAACCAGTCGGCGAGGGCGCCCACCATGCCGCCCTCGGCGGCCGCGCGCACGTACAGCAGCCACGGGTATTCACGCTGGAAGGCGAAGGCCAGGCAGAAGACCACGGCCATGGCGATCAGCAGGCCCAGCGCAATGTTCTTCATCCGGCGCAGCGCGGCGGTCTTTTGCACGTCGGGGTCCGGAACCGGCAACGGAAGCCTGCGCGGCTGTTGTGTTTGCGCCATGCAGCAAGCGTAGCGTGATGCCATGACCGTGCAGATCTTCGCCCACCGCGGGGCCAGCGCCAGCTACGCCGAACACACCCGCGGCGCCTATCTGCAGGCCCTGGCCGACGGCGCCGACGGGGTGGAGTGCGACCTGCACCTCACCGCCGACGGCGCCCTGGTGCTGATCCACGACGACGAGCTGGACCGGACGTCCAACGGCACCGGCCCCGTCGCGGACCGCACGCTGCGGGAGCTGCGCGAACTGGACTTTTCCTCCTGGAAGGGCGCCCGGGTCCCGCCCGAATACGGCGGCACGGCCGAACAGCTGCTCACGCTGGACGAACTGCTGGACATCCTGGCGGGCGCGGGCCGGGACGTGGCGCTGGCCCTTGAATTCAAGTACGGCACATTCTTCGACGCCGCCCTGGTGGACGCGGCCCTGGAGGCCCTTGGCGCCCGCGGCTGGTCGGCCGCGGATTCCGTTGCGGGCACGGTGGACGTCTCCTTCATGAGCTTCCACCCGGAGGCCGTGAAGTACCTGGCCGAACGCGTCCCGGCTGCGAGGCTCTGCCAGCTGCTGGAAGAGGTGGGGGAGGTGCGCGGGAGGCCCGACGACGCCCCCGCGCACGCCCCCGGCTGCAGGCCGCGCCGCTCCCAGGCGGCCGGGGAGGCCCTGCTGGACGACGGCGTGGCCCGCCTCGCCGGGCCCGGCGTCGGGTACCTGCGCGCGAACCCGGAGAAAGCCTCCCGCTGGCTGGCCGCGGGGCGCACCTTCCGCGTGTGGACAGTGGACACGGAGGAGGACCTGCAGCTGTGCCTGGATGCCGGCGTGGCCGAGGTGACCACCAACCGGCCCGCCGATATCAGGGCCATGCTGGGGCGGCCGCCCAAACCGGCCTGACCGTGCGGTCCGCCCTGTTTCAACCCAGACTCATGTGGTTGCATGGACACATGGCCTCAAGGATAGAAGACTATGCACTGCTTTCAGATCTGCACACCGGCGCGCTCGTGGGCCGTGACGGCAGCCTGGACTGGCTCTGCTTTCCACGCTTTGATTCGCCGGCGGTTTTCGCCGCGCTGCTTGGCAACGAACACAACGGCCGCTGGCTGATGGCGCCCGTGGAGGCGAAGGTCGTTTCGCGGAACTACGTGGAACACACCTTCGTGCTTGAGACACTGTGGGAAAGCGCGACCGGCACGGCCCGGGTCACCGAGTTCATGCCCATTGGCGACCGGCGCGCCTCGGTGGTGCGGCGCGTTGACGGGATCACCGGCACGGTGGAATTCCGCCAGGAAATCACCATCCGGCCCGGCCACGGCAAGGTGCTGCCCTGGGTAAGGCGCGTCCACCAGGCCGCCGGGCGCTCCGCCATCGTCGCCGTCGCGGGGCCGGATGCCCTGCTGCTGCGCGGGCACGAGCTGCCGCGCGCCGTCGACCACCGGCACGGGGGCACCTTTTCCGTGGCGGCCGGCGAACGGGTGGAACAGGAACTCGTCTGGTATCCGTCGCACAGGCCCGTCCCCCGCGACGTGAAGCTGGACTCCGCCCTGGCGGAGACGCTGGAGTACTGGAACAACTGGGCGGCCAAGTACGACCGGGACGGCAAGTATTCCCCCGCGGTGCTGCGCTCCCTGCTGGTGCTCAGGGCGCTGACCCATGAGGACACGGGAGGCATTGTGGCCGCCCCGACCACCTCGCTCCCGGAGGACTTCGGCGGCTCCCGCAACTGGGACTACCGCTATTGCTGGCTCCGGGACGCGGCGTTGACGCTGGAAGCCATGCTCACCCACGGCTATGAAGACGTGGCGCTCAAGTGGCGGGACTGGCTGCTGCGCGCCGTCGCCGGGGACCCGGAAGACCTGCAGATCATGTACGGGCTGGGCGGGGAACGTGAGCTGGCCGAAGGCGTGCTGGACCACCTTTCCGGATACGAAGGATCACAGCCGGTGCGCTTCGGCAACGGCGCGGTGGGACAGTACCAGGCCGACGTGGTGGGCGAGGTCCTGGTCGCGCTGGAGAAGCTCCGGCGGGCTGGCGGACAGGAGGACCACTTCTCCTGGCCCCTGCAGCTGGCCATGCTGAAGTTTGTGGAACGGCACCTGGAGGACAAGGACCACGGCATCTGGGAGATGCGCGGGGACCTGCAGTACTTCACGCACTCGAGGGTCATGATGTGGGCGGCGTTTGACTGTGCCGTGTGTGCCGTCCGGGACCACGGACTGAAGGGCCCGGTGGAGCGGTGGGAGGAGCTCCGTGGGCTGCTGCGCCGTGAAATCCTCGAACACGGCTTCAACAAGGAACTGAACACGTTCACGCAGACCTACGGCGGCGCCTCCACCGACGCCTCGCTGCTGGTCATCCCCCAGGTGGGGTTTGTGGCCTACGATTCGCCTGAAATGCTGGGCACGGTGGCGGCGCTGGAGAAGGAGCTGGTGGACGGCCGCGGGCTGATCCTGCGCTACGAGACCGGCACGGGCCTCGACGGCCTGGCCCCGGGGGAGCACCCGTTCCTGGCCTGTTCCTTCTGGCTGGTGGAGCAGTACGCCCACTCCGACCGGCGTGAGGACGCCGTGGCGCTCATGGACAAGCTGGTGGGGCTGGCCAATGAAGTGGGCCTGCTCAGCGAGGAATACTCCGTGAAGGACGGGCGGATGGCCGGCAACTTCCCCCAGGCCTTCTCCCACCTGGCGCTGGTGCGGGCCGCCGACGCCCTGCACGGCACCGAACAGCTGAGCATGGCGTCCGACGGCGGGCGGCGGGGACGGCGCCGGGGCGTCCGTCCGGTGGACTCGGGACGGGAATCGGCGCCCGCCCGTGCAACCATGGACTCGTGAAACCAGGAACCGTCAGCACCCTGGCCCTGGCCGCCCTGTTGGGGGCCAGCGCCTTGAACCATGTGCGCAACCCCACGTTCTACTATCCTGTGGTGCCCCCCGTGCTGTGCACCGACAGGGACGGGCGCCTGGGCGTCATGACCCGGCACGGGTGGGTGGTGGCGTCAGCCGTTCCTGAGGTCCTGGCCATGGCGGGGCTGCTCCTGCCGGGAACACGCCGGGCCGCGGCCGGGGCCACGGCACTCATGTTCACGGGATTCGCCGCGGGTCACATTTCGGCCCTCCGCCGCGCGTTCGGACCCGGCGGGACGCCTGCTCGGCGTCTCCTCCACGCGGTGCGGCTGCCGCTGCAGCTCCCGCTGGTGGCATGGGCCTGGAGCGTCCGCCGGCCATGAACCTCAGGGACTCGCCCGCGGCCAAAATTGGTGCCTCGATCGCCATCGCCACGGGCCTGTACGGCGTGTCCTTCGGGGCCCTGTCAGTGGCCTCCGGGCTGGACTTTTGGCAGACCATGGCCCTGAGCCTGCTGCTGTTCAGCGGCGGCTCGCAGTTTGCCTTCATCGGCGTCATTGCCGGCGGCGGCACCGGCCTGGCCGCCATGAGCGCCTCGGCCCTGCTGGGCATCCGCAACGGCGTCTACGGCATGCAGCTGAACGCGCTCCTGCGGCCCACCGGATGGCTGCGGTTTGCCGCCGCCCACGTCACCATCGACGAATCCACGGCCACGGCGACCGGCCAGGTGGAGCCCGGTGAGCGGAAGCGCGGCTTCTGGGTTGCCGGACTCGGCATATACCTGTTGTGGAATGTTTTCACCGCCGCGGGCGCGTTTTTGGGCAATGCCCTGGGAGACCCCAGGCAGTGGGGGCTGGACGGAGCCGCCGTGGCGGCCTTCCTCGGCCTGTTGTGGCCCCGGATCAGGGCCTTCCAGCCGGCCGCGATTGCCGTGGTGTGCGCCGTGGTGACATTGCTGGCCGTCCCCTTCGTGGCCCCCGGCGTGCCCATCCTGGTGGCCGCGCTGGTTGCGGGGCTGGTCGGCTGGTTCCGGCGGGGCGGCACGCCTGACCATGCTCCCGGCCGTGTGGGCGACGGCCTGGAGCCGGACATTGAACCCTACCGGCACGATGCCGCGACGCGGCTTCCGCCGCCGGCCCGCCCCGGCCGGGGCGAGGTTTCCGGCCAGGGGGATGTCCTGGCCCGGGGGGATGCCCCTGCCCACGGGGATGCCCCGGGACGCCACCCGGAAAGCGGGGTGGCACCATGAATTTCTGGCTGTGGGTGCTGGTGGCGGCCGCCATTGCGTACCTGACGAAGCTGCTGGGCTACCTGGTCCCGGCCAAGGTGCTGGCCAACCCGCGCATGTCCCGCGTGGCGGGGACCCTGACCATCGGGCTGCTGGCGTCGCTGACGGTGGTGAACGCGGCGGCGAGCGGGACAGCCGTGGTGCTGGACGCGCGGGTGGGGGCGCTGGTGGCGGCCGCGGTGGCGCTGTGGCTGAAAGCGCCGTTTTTGGTGGTGGTGATCGTCGGCGCCCTGGCCGCGGCCGGGCTGCGGCTGCTGGGCTGGCCCTGACAGCTTCGCCCCGGGTGTACTGGGGGCGCAACGCCGGCTGCGCATGGCGGACACCCGCATGCCGTCGGTGCGGCGCCAGGGACCATAATGGAAGAAACGCAGAAGGAGACCCCATGATTGTGGCATTTTCAGTGGCACCCAGCGGCACGCCCGCGGACGCGCCGGCCGGCACGGGCGGCGACGCGTCCGTCCACACCGCCGTGGCCGCGGCCGTCAAGGTGGTGCGCGAATCCGGCCTGCCGAACCACACCAGCTCCATGTTCACCGAGGTCGAGGGCGACTGGGACGAGGTCATGGACGTGGTCAGGCGCGCCACCGAGGCCGCGGGCCGCTACGGCAGCCGCGTGTCCCTGGTCCTGAAGGCGGACATCCGCCCCGGCCACACCGGCGAGCTCACCGGCAAGGTGGACCGGCTGGAACGCGCGCTGGGGACCCTGGGGGAGTAGCCGGCGTCGTACTTCCCGCCGGGCGGAACCCTGTCCGAACGGCCCGCGGTGTCCTACGCTGGGACCATGGTTGAGCATCAGAGCCGCCCCGGTTGGGCCGAGGTTGAGGACTACCTGTCCGCCACGCTCGTGGGGGGCGGCGAAGGCATGGAGGCGGTGATTTCCAGCATCGACGCCGCGGGCATGCCCCGGATCGAGGTGGCGCCGACGGCCGGGAAGCTGCTCATGCTGCTGGCCCGGATCCAGGGCGCCCGCCGGGTGCTGGAGATCGGCACGCTGGCCGGGTTCAGCACCATCTGGCTGGCCCGCGGGCTGCCCGCTGACGGCCACGTCACCACCTGCGAGTACGTCCCCGGGCATGCCGCCGTCGCCCGCAAAAACCTCGACGCCGCCGGGGTAGGCGCCATGGTGGACATCCGGGTGGGCCCGGCGCTGGAGACCCTGCCCACGCTGGAGGGCGGTGAGCCGTACGATTTTGTGTTCATCGACGCGGACAAGGGCAACGACACGGCGTATTTGCAATGGGCGCTGAAGCTGACCCGCCCCGGCAGCGTCATCGTCATGGACAACGTCGTCTGGGAGGGCACCATCCTGGACCCCGGCGGCGACCCGGACGCCGCCGCCATCCGTGCCGCGCTCGACTTCATGGGCGCCAACTCGTCCCTGGAGGCCACCGCCATCCAGACCGCGGGCTCGAAGGGCTGGGACGGCTTCGCGATTGCCGTGGTGAAGTAGCCGCTGCACTACGCTGGCAGCATGAGCATCGAGCTGCGCCCCGCCACCACCGACGATGCCGAAGCCGCCATGCGCCTGCACCTGCGCTGCCGCGGGGCGGCGTTCCTGTGGGTGCTGGAGGACAACCCCAGGGCCCAGGCCTTTTATGCCAGGAACAGCTTCGGGGCCGACGGCGCGCGCGACGTGTTGGGTGCCGACTGGCACAACCTCCCGGAAATCCGCAGGGTCCGGCCCGCGGTGGCGGGCTGATGGGCCGCAAGCGCACGCCCCGGAATGCCGCGGTGACGCCTGACACCGCTGTGGCCGGGCCCGCGGCGGGACTGTATCCCACCGACACCGGCACCGCGGAGCTGATCCCCGACGGGGACAACCCCAATGGCTGGCTGCTCATGCTCAATGGCGTGCAGAGCTCGCACGTTGACCTGGCCGACCCGTTGCACCTGGAATTCGAGTACATGCGCTGGATCATGGCGCTCGTGCAGGACCGGTGGGGCCCGGACGAAAGGCTGCGCACGCTGAGCCTGGGCGGCGCCGCCTGCTCCATGCCCCGCTACCTGGTGGCCGCCTACCCGAACTCGCGCAACGTGGTGGTGGAGATCGACGGGAAGCTGGCCGCCCTGGTGCGCGGTTGGTTCGACCTTCCCCGGGCACCCCTGCTCCGGATCCGCGTGGGCGAGGCGCGCGGGGTGACCGAGTCCCTGGCGGCCGCCAGCCGCGACCTCGTCATCCGGGACGTGTTCGCCGGCGCCACGACACCGCACGCCCTGACAACGGCGGAGTTCACCGCCGCGGCGAAAAACGTGCTGGGCCCCGGCGGCGTCTATGTGGTCAACTGCGGGGACTCGCCCGCGCTGGCCACGGCCCGCCGCGAGGCCGCCACGATCGCCGCGGCGTTCGCGCACACCGTCATCATCGCGGATCCGCCCATGCTCAAGGGCCGCCGCTCCGGCAACGTCATCATCGCCGGCTCCGACGAACCCCTGGGCGACGGCGACGGCCTGCCCCGCGCCCTGCTTGGCGGCGCCATGCCCGCCCAGCTCTGGGCCGACGCCAAGGTCCGCCAGTTCGGCCACAGCGCCCTCGTGCTCACCGACGGGGCCAGGTGACGCGGACCAGGCCCTGCCGTTAGCGGTACGCGGCAGTGCCCGCGTCCAGGCCGGCCACCGCGGCGGGCGCGGTTTCGTCGGGAAGGAGGGTCCGGCGTCGTCCGTCACCGCGGACCCACAGGCGGAACGCCAGGACCAGCAGGGCCAGCCAGGCCCCGCCCACCCACAGGGCCACGCGGGTGTCCGGGAAGGCGCCCAGCACCACCACGATCGCCGCCATGAACACGATGGTCAGCGCGGAGGCGAGGGGCCAGAGCGGAACCGGGAAGGCGGAGGGGGCCAGGGAGTCGCGGGCGGTTTCGCGCTTCATCGCCACGTGCGACGCCAGGATCATGACCCACACCCAGACGGTGGCAAAGGTGGCGATCGAGGCGATGACCACGAACACCTCCTGCGGGATGACGGCGTTGAGCACCACGCCCACCAGCAGCACGCCGGTCATCATCACCACGGTCATCCACGGTACGCCCGTGCGTGAAATCCGCCCGAAGACGGCCGGCGCGTGGCCCTGGCGGGACAGGCCGAAGAGGATGCGGCCGGCGCCAAAGATGTCGCTGTTGACGGCGGAGAGGGCGGCGGTGATGACCACGCCGTTCAAGATGTTGCCGGCCGCCGGGATGCCCAGGGAGGAGAAGATCTGCACGAACGGGCTGGTCTCGCCCGTGATGCGGTCCCACGGGAACAGGCTCATGAGCACGCCGATGGTCAGCACGTAGAACAGCAGCACGCGAACCGGGACGGTGTTCACGGCCGATGGGATCGACCTGGCCGGGTCAGCCGCCTCGCCGGCTGTCACCCCGATCGTCTCGATCCCGCCGAAGGCAAACATGACGACGGCGAACGCGGCCATGAGCCCGCCCCAGCCGTGCGGCAGGAAACCGCCGTGCGCCACCAGGTTCCCCAGGCCCGGGGCGGACTGTGCGGCCTCGACGTGGAAGCCAAAGACGATGATGGCGGCGCCGCCGGCGATCATGGCGATGATGGCCGCCACCTTGATCAGCGAGAACCAAAATTCCAGTTCGCCGAACACCTTCACGCTGAGCAGGTTCAGGGCGGCCAGGAAGAAGATGATGGCCAGCACCCAGATCCAGCGGGGCACCCCGTGGAACCAGAATCCCATGTAGATACTGAACGCGGTGACATCGGCAATGGCGACAATGGCCATTTCAAAGACGTACGTCCAGCCGGTGATGAACCCGGCCAGGGGCCCCAGGTACCGGCCGGCGTACTGGCCAAAGGAGCCGGAGACCGGATGGCGCACGGCCATCTCGCCCAGGGCCCGCATCACCATGAAAACGGCCGCCCCCGCAACGATGTAGGCCAGCAGCACGGCCGGTCCGGCCTTTTGGATCGCGGAGGCGGAACCGTAAAAGAGGCCCGTTCCGATGGCCGAGCCGAGTGCCATGAAGCGGATGTGGCGGGCGTTGAGCCCGCGTGTCAGCGAGAAGCCTGCGCTTTGCATGCAAAAACCTTTGGAGTGGGGGCCTGGCGGTCCAGGAGTGGCCTCCAGCACATCACGCCGCGACCAGCCGTGACGCGGCTCACCAGGTGTTGCTGTCTTGGATTGGAGACCGCCCGCAAAAAGCCGGTAATCTGGGATTAGAGACTCGAATGTTCCACAGCGGCCCCGCTGCGCCGGCCGGATCGGCCAGTGTAGAGGAAGCAATGGACGCAGATCGCCGGCGAGGAACCATGACAGATGCAATGCAGGCCCCGCCCACCAGGCGGTCCCCCTCCAAGGTTCCCGCGGCGGACAATACGCTGCGCATCCTCAAGCTGCTCTCCGCCAAACGCGGCCCGCTCGCGGCCTCCACCATCGCCACCACCCTGGACCTGCCGCGCTCCAGCGTCTACCACCTGCTCGGCGTCATGGAGGCCTCCGGCTTTGTCATGCACCTGCCCGAGGAACAGCGCTACGGCCTGGGCATTGCCGCCTTCGAGCTCAGCAGCGCCTACTCGCGGCAGGAGCCGCTGTCCCGGCTGGGCCGGCCGCTGCTGGCCGCGCTCGTTGACCGGATAGGCGAGAGCGCGCACCTGGCCGTGCTGCACGGGCGCGACGTGCTGTACATCGTGGAGGAGCGGGCCAAGCACCGCCCGTCCCTCGTGACCGACGTCGGCGTCCGGCTTCCCAGCCACCTCACCGCCAGCGGCCGCGCCATTTTGGCGGCGCTGCCCAAGTCGCAGGTCCGGGCCCTGTACCCCAACGCCGCCGCGTTCACCTCGCGCACCGAGGTCCCGGACCCCATCGGCAAGTACTCCGCCCTCTCCGCCCACCTGGAGCAGGTCCGCCGGCGCGGCTACTCGACGGAAAACGGCGAGATCACCGAGGGCTTCGGCTCCGTGGCGGCGGCCGTGACGGACCATGTGGGCTGGCCCGTGGCGGCCGTGGCCGTGACGTTCCTGGCCGAGAAGGTGCCGCCGGGGGAGTGGCCGGCCCTGGCCAGGCGTGTCACCAAGGTTGCCGGCGAACTGTCCGTGCGGATTTACGGCCGCCGCGAAGGGTAGTGCCTGACGGGCGCAGCCGTCGCAGACGCTCCGCAGCGCCGACGGTCTGGAATCCCGGACACTGCTGACGCGAGGGGCCGGATTTCCTTGCTGTTAAGCGGGATAGTGGGAAGCAAGACCATTACACACCAAAGGAATCAGCCATGAGCACCGCCGTCCTTGCCCACGAAGTAACACTGTCGTCCTCCGGGGTCACCCCCGGGGACGTCATCGCCGTCGCCCGCCACGGCGCCAAGGTGACCATCAGCGAAGAGGCGCTGGCCGGCGTCGAACGCGTCAGGGCGCACATTGAAAAGCTGGCCCACTCCGACACGCCGGCCTACGGCATCTCCACCGGCTTCGGCGCCCTGGCCAACCGCCACATCCACGAGGACATGCGCACCCAGCTGCAGAAGTCGCTCATCCGCTCCCACTCGGCCGGCATGGGCCCGGCGGTGGAGCGCGAGGTGGTGCGGGCGCTGATGTTCCTGCGCGCCAAGACGCTCGCGTCCGGCCGCACCGGCGTGCGCCCCGTCGTGGTGCAGACCATGGTGGACGTACTCAACGCGGGAATCACGCCTGTGGTGCGCGAATTTGGCTCGCTCGGCTGCTCCGGCGACCTCGCGCCGCTGTCCCACTGCGCGCTGGTGCTCATGGGCGAGGGCGAGGCCGCCGGGCCGGACGGCGCGGTCCGCCCCGTCGCCGAGCTGCTGGCCGAGGCCGGCATCACGCCCATCGAGCTGGCCGAAAAGGAGGGCCTGGCGCTCGTCAACGGCACGGACGGCATGCTCGGCATGCTGCTCATGGCCATCGCGGACCTCAAGCTGCTGCTGACGACGGCGGACGTGACCGCCGCTTTGAGCGTCGAGGGCCTGCTGGGCACCGACCAGGTGTTCCTGCCCGAGCTGCACATGGACCTGCGCCCGCACCCCGGCCAGGCATTGAGCGCCGACAACATGCTGCGCGTGCTCGCCGGCTCGCCCATCGTCGCCTCGCACCGGACGGGCGATTCCCGCGTGCAGGACGCCTACTCGCTGCGCTGCGCCCCCCAGGTCGCCGGCGCCGCCCGTGACACCGTGGAGCACGCGCTGACGGTCGCCACCCGCGAGCTCGCCGCGGCCATCGACAACCCCGTGGTCCTGCCCGACGGCCGCGTCTCCTCCAACGGCAACTTCCACGGCGCCCCGGTGGCTTATGTGTTGGACTTCCTCGCCATCGTCTCCGCCGACGTCGCCTCGATCGCCGAGCGCCGCACCGACAGGATGCTCGACCCCGCCCGTTCGCACGGCCTGCCCGCCTTCCTGGCCGGGGACCCCGGCGTGGACTCGGGCCTGATGATCGCCCAGTACACGCAGGCCGGGCTCGTCTCCGACTCCAAGCGGCTTGCCGTCCCCGCCTCGGTGGACTCCATCCCCAGCTCCGCCATGCAGGAGGACCATGTCTCCATGGGCTGGCACGCCGCCCGCAAGCTGCGCCGCTCCGTGGAAAACCTGCGCCGCGTGCTCGCCATTGAGCTCGTCACGGCCACCCGCGCCATCGACATGCGGACTTCCATGTCAGGCGGCGCACTGGTCCCCGGCCCCGCCGGCGCCGCCGTGCTTGAGCTGCTTCGGGCCACGGTGCCCGGCCCCGGCGCAGACCGCTTCCTGTCCCCGGAGCTGGAGGAGGCCGACCGCCTGGTGGGTTCCGGCGCCATCCGCGCGGCGGCAGAATCAGCCACGGGCCCGCTGAACTAACCGGCTCACCATCCAACTGGCGCACCATCAGGGCGGACCGGCATTCCCACCGTGAATGCCGGTCCGCGGCCGGAACGAGGGTGTTGAGACGAGCCGCCCGCCCCCGATGTGACGGTTGCCACACCGGGGGCGGGCGTGTTTAATGTTTGAGTCACTTGAGTATCAAACATTTATTCGAATGAGGTTGCCTTGTGAAACTCGCCCTGCTGGCATTGCGCCATGCGCGGCCATATTGGGGATCCATTCTTGCCGTGCTGGTGCTGCAGCTGGTCTCCACCCTGGCTGCCCTCTACCTGCCCAGCCTCAACGCCAAGGTCATCGACCAGGGCGTGGCCAAGGGCGACACCGACTTCATCTGGGCCACCGGCACCACCATGGTCGTGGTCTGCTTCATCCAGGTTGCCGCGGCGATCGGCGGCATCTACTTTGGCGCCCGCACGGCCATGGCCATGGGGCGCGACCTGCGCCGGGAGGTCTACCACCGCGTCAACGCGCTCGGCGCCCTCGACGTGGGCCGTTTTGGCACCGCCACGCTCATCACCCGCAACACCAACGACGTCCAGCAGGTGCAGATGCTGGTCCTGATGGCGCTGAACTTCATGGTGTCCACGCCCATCATGTGCATTGGCGGCATCGTCATGGCACTGCGCGAGGACCTGGGCCTGTCCTGGCTGTTGTGGGTGTCCGTCCCGCTGCTCTTCATGGTGGTCGGCTTTCTGGTGGTGAAGCTGCTGCCCCTCTTCCGCGAGATGCAGGAACGCATCGACACCGTCAACGCGGTGCTGCGCGAACAGATCACGGGCATCCGGGTCATCCGGGCATTTGTGCGTGAACCCTTTGAGGCCGAACGGTACCGCGGCGCCAACCTGGCCCTGACGCGCGTGTCGGTGCGGGTGGGCAACCTGTTTGTGCTGATGTTTCCGCTGATCATGATGATCCTGCACCTGGCCACCGCCGCCGTGCTGTGGTTTGGCGGGCAGCGCGTGGACGCCGGCCAGATGCAGGTGGGCTCGCTGACGGCGTTCCTGCAGTACCTGCTCCAGATCCTGGTCGCTGTCATGATGGGCGTCTTCATGGTCATGATGATCCCCCGTGCGGCCGTTTCGGCGGAACGGCTCGACGAGGTCCTCAGCACCCGGCCCAGCCTCGCGGTTCCGGGCGGCACAGGCATGCCGGCGGGCCATGACGTCGAATTCCAGGATGTCTCCTTTGGCTATCCCGGTGCCGAGCGCCCCGTGCTGAACAGGGTCAGCTTTACGGCCGGTGAGGGGCGGACGACGGCGATTGTCGGGTCCACGGGGTCCGGCAAGTCGACGCTGGTGAACCTGATTCCCCGGCTCTTTGACCCGCAGGGCGGTTCCGTGCGGATTGGCGGCGTGGACGTGAGCGAATTGAGCCGCCCCCAGCTGGCCTCCCTGGTGGGGCTGGTGCCGCAAAAGCCGTACCTGTTTTCCGGCACCGTCGCCTCCAACATCCGCTTTGGCCGGCCGGACGCGAGCGACGGGGACATCTGGGCTGCGCTGGAGGTGGCCCAGGCCAGGGACTTCGTTGAGGACAAGCCCGGGGGCCTGGCGGAGACCATGGCCCAGGGCGGCACCAACGTCTCCGGCGGGCAGCGCCAGCGGCTCTGCATTGCCCGGGCGCTGGCGGCCAGGCCGCGCGTGTTCCTCTTTGACGACTCCTTCTCGGCCCTGGACGTCACCACCGACGAGAACCTCCGCAGGTCCCTGCACGCCGCCACAGACGGGGTGACGGTGATCATCGTCGCCCAAAGGGTCTCCACCATCCGGGAAGCCGACCACATCATCGTGCTGGACAACGGCGAGGTGGTCGGGACCGGCACTCACGACGAACTCCTGGAAAGCAGTGGGACGTACCGGGAAATCGTCGAGTCGCAGCTAAGCGTTGAAGGGGTCCCCTGATGGCACGGCGGAACACGGACCAGGCGTCCGGGACGGCTGAGGAAGCCGGGGACACCGGCGCCGACTACGAACCCGGAAGCACCGACGGCGACATGTTCGGCGCGGCGCCGGCCAAGAAGGCCAAACACTTTTGGCCCTCGGTCAAGCGGCTGACGGGACTGTTGCGCCCGGAACGCCGTCAGTTCTCGCTGGTGGTGGTGCTGGTGGCGGCATCGGTGGTGCTGACAGTGATTGCGCCGAAGATCCTCGGAGCCGCCATGGACACCATCTTCAACGGCGTCATCGGCGCGCAGCTTCCCGCCGGCGTGCCCCTGGATTCCATCGTTGCCGGGCAGCGCGCCGCGGGCAACGGGCAGCTCGCCGACATGCTGGCCAAGGCGAACATCGTGCCCGGACAGGGCATCGATTTTGTCCGGCTCAGCCGCTTGATCGTGGTTGTGTTGGCCCTGTACATGGTTGCCTCGACACTGATGTGGCTGCAGGGGTACCTGCTCAACGCACTCGTCATGCGCGTGGTCTTCCGGCTGCGCGAGGACATCGAGCACAAGCTGAACCGGCTGCCGCTGGGGTACTTTGACACGCGCCAGCGCGGGGACCTGATGTCGCGCGTCACGAACGACGTCGACAACATTCAGGCCGCCCTGCAGCAGGCGTTCTCCCAGCTGGTCCAGTCCGCGCTGACCATTCTGGGCATTGGCGTCATGATGTTCATCGTGTCGTGGCAGCTGGCCTTGATCGCCCTGGTCGCGCTGCCGCTTTCCGCAGCCATCGCCGGTGCCATAGGTGCCAGGTCGCAAAAATTGTTTGCCGCGCAATGGAAGAACACGGGCGCACTCAACGGCCACGTGGAGGAGACGTTCTCGGGGCTTGAACTGGTCCGTGCCTACGGCCGCGATGCGGAAATGCTGGAGGTCTTTGACGAACGCAACGAGAAGCTTTACAAGGCGTCCTTCGGTGCCCAGTTCGTTTCGGGCATGATCATGCCTGCCATGCAGTTTGTCTCCTACCTCTCCTACGTGCTGGTCGCCGTGGTCGGCGGCGTGCGCGTGGCCACCGGGCAGATGACACTGGGCGACGCCACGGCGTTCATCCAGTACTCGCGCGAATTCTCCCAGCCCATCGGCGAGATGGCAGGCATAGCCAACATGATCCAGTCCGGCGTGGCCTCCGCGGAGCGCACCTTTGAACTGCTCGACGCCGGGGAGCAGGACCCGGACACGGGCAGCGCCGAGCTCCCCGCCCAGGCGGACGGGCACGTCGCCTTCGAGCAGGTCTCCTTCAGCTACGATCCCGAAACACCCCTCATCCGGGACGTTTCCTTCACGGTGCAGCCCGGCCAGACCGTCGCCATCGTGGGTCCCACGGGCGCCGGCAAGACCACGCTGGTCAACCTTGTCATGCGCTTTTACGAGCTCACGGGCGGGCGGATCCTGCTCGACGGGATTGACACCCGGGAGCTGCCCCGGCAGCAAGTGCGGGCGCAGGTCGGCATGGTGCTGCAGGACGCGTGGCTGTTTGAGGGGACCATCCGGGAGAACATCCGCTACGGCCGCCTGGATGCCACGGACGGAGAGATCGTGGAGGCGGCGAAGGCCACCATGGTGGACAGGTTTGTCCGCCAGCTCCCCGACGGCTACGACACCGTGATCGACGCCGACGGCGGCACAGTCTCCGCCGGCGAGCGGCAGCTGATCACCATTGCCCGGGCGTTCATCGCCAACCCGTCGCTGCTGATCCTCGACGAGGCCACCTCGAGCGTGGACACCCGCACCGAGCTGGCGGTCCAGCACGCCATGGCCGCCCTGCGCACCGACAGGACGTCGTTTGTGATCGCGCACCGGCTCTCCACCATCCGCGACGCCCACACCATCCTGGTCATGGAGGACGGCGACATCGTCGAGCACGGCACGCACGAGCTCCTGCTGGCCCGCCGCGGCGCCTACTACACGCTGTACAAGACCCAGTTCCGTGGCGGGCACGGCCTGGAAGATGAGGTCGCGGCCGAGGCCCGGTGATCGGGTTGGCCCGGTGATCGAGCCTGTCGAGATCCAGGGTCGCGCCGTGGCCCGGATTTCGACCGGCTCAACCACCGGAGTCCGCGGCCGGAGCGCAGCGGCTACCGCAGCAGGGTGTCGACGAGGCGGGCGGCCACCCTGGCCGTGCGGTTGTCGATGTCGAACTCCGGGTTGAGCTCCGCCACGTCGAAGTGGAACAGCTTGCCGCCAGCAGCCACCTGCCGGCACACGGAGGCGATGACCGGCAGCGGAACGCCGTACGCCGCGGGGGCGCTGACGCCGGGCGCCACGGCGGCGGGGAGCACGTCGAGGTCGATCGTCAGGTACACGATGTCCACGGTCTCCAGGAACGCGGACACAAACGCGGCCGTCCGCTCGGCCGTGCAGTCCTCGTCGAGCAGGTACTTCACGTCCAGCTCGTGGGCGGTGTCGAAAAGGACGCGGGTGTTGTTCGGCTCGCTGATGCCGACGACGGCGTAATTGAGCTCGCGCCCTGCGGCGGCTTCCGCGCGGGCCATCTGCAGGAACGGCGTGCCGGAGCTGGGGACGGGCGCCTCGCGCAGGTCAAAGTGGGCGTCCAGGTTCAGCACGCCCAGCCGGGCGCCGTTCGCCACCGCCGCGGTGCCGGCAACGCCCAGGTAGCTGGCAAACGCGGTCTCGTGCCCGCCGCCCAGGACGAAGGTGAGCTGTCCGGCGTCGAGCATGGAGGTGAGGGCGCGGCCGGCCCGGGCCTGGCCGTCCTCCAAGTCCTCGCCAGCCACCACCACGTCGCCCACGTCAGTGACGGCGCGGGAGCCGTGGAAGGCCAGGGAGCCGAGCGCGGCTCGGATGGCGGCCGGGGCCGCAGCCGCCCCGACGCGGCCCTTGTTGCGGCGCACGCCCTCATGGGAGCAGAAGCCCAGCAGCGCGGCGGGTCCGGCGGATTCCGCGGAGGAGTCCCGTACGGCCGTCCGGGGAGTGGCCACGGACTGCCACCAGCGCCGGTGGGCCGGCCCGTCGCCGTCGTTCCTTCCGGACCAGGGGGAAGGGGCGGTGTCAACGGTGAGGGAAGTGAAGTCCATGGTTCCAGCCAACAGCAGCCGGGCCGGAATGACCAGCGGCTCCTCGAAGGCGGCGTCTGTCATGGCAGACGCCGCCCCAACGCGCGGAAGGGCGGGCCCCAATCGAGGAACGAGGCAGGGGAGTCGTGGTTGGGCCCACAGCTCCGAGGGGCCCCAATCGAGGAACGAGGCAGGGGAGTCGTGGTTGGGCCCACAACTCCGAGGGGCCCCAATCGAGGAACGAGATTGGGGAGGAGCTGGGGACTACTTGATGTTGAAGACCTGCTCGATCGGGCCGATCCCGAAGAAGACCACAAACGCGGCGGCCACGGCCCACATGAGCGGGTGGACTTCCCTGGCGCGGCCCTGGAACAGGCGGATCAGGACGAACGCGATGAAGCCGGCGCCCAGGCCGTTGGCGATCGAGTACGTGAACGGCATGAGGGTGAAGGTCAGGAAGGCCGGGATGCCGATGCCCCAGTCGGACCAGTCGATCCTGCCCACCTGGGACACCATCATGAAGCCCACCACCACCAGCGCGGGGGCAACGGCCTCGAACGGCACCAGGGAGATCAGCGGGGTGAAGAACATGGCGACAATCAGCAGCAGGCCCGTGACGATCGAAGCCAGGCCGGTACGGGCGCCCTCGCCGATGCCGGCGCCGGACTCGACAAAGATCTGGTTGGAGGACACCGAGGTGCCGCCTCCCGCAATGGCGCCGAACGCGTCGACGAGGAGCACGCGGTCCACGTTCGGGATGTTGCCTTCGGCATCCACGGTGCCGGCCTCGTTGGCCAGGCCCACCATGGTGCCCATGGCATCAAAGAAGATGCTCAACAGGATGCTGAACGCGAGCAGCAGGGCCGCCAGCGCGCCCAGGTGGGAGAAGGAGCCAAAGATGTTGGCCTGGCCGAACAGCCCCAGGTCCGGCGGCGTCAGCCCGGAGAAGTGCGGCACCACCAGGGACCAGCCCTCGGGGTTGGCGGTCTTGCCGTCAAAGCTGGGGCCGATGTTGAAGACGGCCTGCAGGATGTTGGCCAGGACGGTGGAGGCGATGATCCCCATCAGGATGGCGCCCTTGACCTTCCGGACCACCAGGGCGATGGTCAGGACCAGGCCCACCACGAACACCAGGGTGGGCCAGCCGAGCAGCTTGCCGTCAAAGCCCAGGCCCACGGGGACGGTGGTGCCGGCCACGTCGGGGATGCGGCGCACAAAGCCGGCGTTGACCAGGCCAATCAGCGCGATGAACAGCCCGATTCCCACCACGATGGCCGTCTTCAGCCCGGCCGGCACCGCATTGAACACGGCAGTGCGGAAACCGGTGAGGACCAGGATGAACATGGTGGCGCCGGAGAGCACCACCAGACCCATCATGTCCGGCCAGCTGAGCCCCGGGTGCGAGGCCACGGTCACGGCCACGAACGCATTCACGCCCAGCCCGGTGGCCAGCGCGAACGGGTGCTTCGCCCAGGCGCCCATGATGATGGTCAGCAGGCCAGCGACGAGGGCGGTCATGGCGGCCACGCGGGCCGGGCCCAGTACCGCCCCGGAGGAATCGGCGCCCCCCAGGATCAGCGGGTTCAGGACCACGATGTAGCTCATGGCGAAGAAGGTGGCGAAGCCGCCGCGGATCTCGCGCGAGTAATTCGAGCCGCGCTCGGTGATCATGAAGTATTTGTCTACCGCAGATAGGCGGGTAGCCATCGTGGTTGCCATAAGGGGGCCCTCCGGGCGAAGAAAAAGGGGGATAGTCCAGTTGAGAAAATACTAGCCGCATTCAGGGCGGGCCATGATGGGCCGCGTCCGGGTCAGGTCGGCATTTTAGGTACGACGCCGCCACGCGCCGTGTGCGTTCGTTCCACCCCCGCGGGCCGGAGGATCCGCGCCGGCGCCGGGCATTCCCCCCAGTTCCTGCACTAAGGTGAAGACGACACCCCATTGCCCAGCCAAGGATCACGTACCGTGAATTTCCCTTCCCCGCAGAGCGCCGACGAGACGAACATGACACCGGGGGGACATGCCACCCGGCGGAATCCTGCCGCTGGCCTCCGCCTGCACGGTTCAGCGCGGCGGGCCGTCCGCCCGCGCGCCGCCTGGCGCGCCCTGGCGGGTGCCGCCGTCGTGCTGCTGGCACTGCTGGGCGGAACGGGAACGGCCCAGGCCCACGATTCCTTGGAAAGCACCTTTCCGGCCAACGGCGCCACCGTGGCCACGATGCCCCAGGCCGTGACGCTGACCATGTCCAACACCCCGGCCGCCATCGGTGCCGAGATCAAGGTGCTGGACGCGGGGGGCACCAACTGGGCGGTTGGCGCGGTCTCGGTGCTGGACAATGTGGCCACCCAGCAGGTCAAGCCGGGCGCCCCGGCGGGCAAGTACACGGTGGAATGGCGGCTGGTGTCCTCCGACTCACACCCGGTCGGCACCGGACAGAACTTTACGTTCACGACCAAGGCGGCGGCCAGCCCGGGCGCCGTGGCGGGGCCCGCGCAGCCGGCGCAGCAGGTCAGCGAGGCCGCGGCACCGCCCGTGGCCGACAGCGGCGGCATTCCGTGGAGCGTCGTCGGCCTGATCGGCGTGTTGGTGGTGGTGGTCGTGGCAATGGTCGTGGTGGCGCGGCGCCGGCTCGGCCAGGCCGACTGACGTTCCGGCACCGGGCGGCAGGCTCCGGGTGCCGTATTACGCGGTGGCTGACATGGCAGCGGCGTGCCGGGAGGCCACCCGGACGGAGATGGAATGCCCTGTGCGCTTGGCCTGGCGCAGTATTTCCGCCGTGGTGGGGGTGACCAGATCCCCCGCGCCCACCAGATACAGGCCCAGTGAATGCATGGCGGCGCCCAGCCCGCGGCCGGTGCCGATCCCCGTGGTGTGCAGCATGCGGCGCAGCTGGTTCAGAGCCCCGCGGGTGAAGACAATGCTGTATGCCGTCAGGGTGCCCGTGGCCGTCTGAACCTCCCATTGCCGTGCAGCGGGGTTTGCGGCCGGGGTGTGCTGGATGTGCAGGGCGCGGGTGGCGGGCCGGATGTCCAGCTCGTGGCGGCGGGCGTAGTGCTCCAGCAGCCGCATGATGTCGGTGCGCTCGCCCATCGCGTCCAGGCTGATGCCTCCGGTCGACGGTGCAGCCGGGCCTGAAGCGTGGGAGGGGCAGTCCACCACGATCGCCTTGATGCCCTGGCGGTTCAGTTCCGCCGCCATGGCCAGTCCGGAGAAGCCGGATCCGATCACGATGGTGGTGGTGGCTTCGGTGGTCAAGCCTGTTGCGGGCACAGCAGTTGGTGCGGCCGTCATGGCAATGCCTCCTCGAACGGTGGGAGAAACCTCGCGCGGCAGCGGCCCGGGAGCGGGCTGCGCCGTCAATGATTCGCTGCGGACATGATCCAAATTGGTGTTCGTAAAACACTTCGTGCGGTTCAGCGTCCTTTCGAACCATACCGAACATTTCAACGTCTGGGTAGGGACAGTGAAAGTTCTGTGAATGGAGAAACGCCGCCTGCCCTCGCGGGGTGTCCGGCATGGGTGGGACGATTTCCCCGGGCTCGCGGAGGGGGCGAAAGCATCTGTTTTTGCCTTCAGGGCGAGGACTGGGCAACCGTATTCGCGGCCCGATTCAGTGCCCGAGAATGGCCGCGGCACAACACGGCCCGGGCCCGGCGCGTGTAACTTGACGCGCAACGCTGGAGGGACAATAGTCACAGGTACAGGCTTCGAGGGGGAGACGGACAACAGTCCTCGACGCCCGCTCCAGGCCACCTACCCAAGGAGGCGCAGCATGAGCAGTCCAGAGCAGTCATCCCCGGTTGCCCAGCCCGACCCCATTCCCGCCCCCACCGGAATTGTTGTGGGCGTCGACGGTTCCGAACAAAGCAACTGCGCCGTGGTGTGGGCCGCCCGCGAGGCCAAGGCCCGCAAGTCGCCACTGCACCTGGTCACCGCTTACACCGTCCCCATCTTTGCCGCCTCCGGGCTCGACGGCGGTTACGCCACCGTGGACGACGACGTCATCCGCCAAGGCGCGGAGGCTGTCCTTCGCGAGGCGGCCGCCAAGGTGGCCCACCTAGACGTGGAGCTTGATGCCCGCGTGGAAAACGGCGACCCTGCCGGCGTCCTGCTCGAGATGAGTGAGACAGCCGAGCTGCTGGTATTCGGCACCCGCGGCCGCGGCGGCTTCATTGGCCGCCTGCTGGGCAGCGTGAGCTCCGCCCTGCCGGCCCACTCGAAGTGCCCCACCGTCACGATTCCGCTGAGCTGCGCCCCGCGCCTCGGTGAAGGCACGGACCCCGACGCCGTCCCGCCCGTCATTGAAAAGGTTGTCACCGTGGGGGTCGACGGTTCCGACCAGGCACGGTATGCCGTGCTGGTGGCCGCCGAACAGGCCGAACGTACAGGATCCCTGCTGCGCATCATCTGCGCCGTGCAGCCCTACACCGGTTCGCTGGCCTGGATGCCGGCCCCCGTGGACCGGGAGGCACTGTTCGCCGAGATCCAGACACAGCTTGATGCCGGCGAGAAATGGTTGCGCCACCACTTTCCCACGCTGCCCGTTGAAGTCAAGCTGGTGGAGGGCTCCGCCGTGGACGTGCTCGTGAAGGCCTCGGAAACCTCGGAGCTGCTGGTCATGGGCACCCGCGGCCGCGGCGGCTTTGCCGGCATGATGCTCGGCTCCACCACCGACGGCGTGCGCCACCATGCCAGGGGACCCATCATGGTGGTCCGGGACCGTGAAGATCCCCGGCAGGACGACCGCGCGGCGTTCGGCCCCATGCTGCAGACCTGAGCACCGGCGGCCGATGCCACAAGCACCTGCCGGGCGGGCTCGGGGCCAATCCGCGAACGCACCCACAACATACACCGTCCGTGCGGCTTGGCACCGCCCTCGCGGTGATCGCTGGCCCCCGAAGGCGCGGACCACCCAGGAGCCCGCGGTTGGGGCGCGTGCGGCCTAGTAGCGGGCGGCGTACGGGTAGAGGCTCATGCCGGCCATGTCGGACAGGGAATACACGCCCACCGGGTAGCCATAGTTGAGCGCCTGCACCACCTGGTTGTTCCCGATGTAGATGGCAATGTGGCCGAATTGGCCCGAGCCTGCCGGATACTCGTCAAACACGAGCAGGTCGCCATAGCGCATTTGCGACAGCGGAACGCGCTTGGGAGCCGCCCAGAACTGCGCGGTTCCAGTGCGCGGCACGGAAATTCCGGCCGCCGCAAAGGACTTCATGACAAGCCCTGAGCAGTCAAAGCCCGGATTGCCGGTGCCGCCCCACTGGTAGCCCTTGCCGCCTTGGGACATGGCGTAGTTGACCATGACCTGGATGTAGGACCCGGACGGCGCCGGGGCGGGGGCAGGTGCCGGTGCCGGCGCGGGAGCCGGGGCGGGGGCA
>NZ_JAAMFM010000001.1 GCF_013376105.1 Arthrobacter wenxiniae | reverse complement strand
AACCGGAACCGGCGCCGGGACCGGGCGCGGCGCCGGGGCGGGGGGACGGTCCGGTGGACGGGGTGGTGGCGGCGCGGGCCAGGGATTCGGCCAGGGCGATGAGGCGGCGGACGTGCCCGCCGCCGTCCCTGCCCTCCCGTGTGGATCCGGGGTGTCCCGGTGTCCGTGCCGTTGCTTCCATATCCCCCACATTACGGGGTGCCACTGACAAAACCAGATGATTATTCGAATATGTGTACTACCTTTTGTGTGGGTCCCCCTGTGCAGGGAGCACCACCAGAAAAGCCCCGTCCAGGGCCCGGCCACGCGGGCCCCGGCGGGCCCGCCCGAAGCACGGACCCGAAGTACTGACCCGAAATACGGACCCGACATACGGACCCGAAATACGGACCCGAAATACGGACCCGAAATACGGACGCGGCGGGTCCGTGTCGGCGGGGCCTAGTAGCTGACCACCGGGGTCACGTCGACTGTGTTGCCCTCGATCGACAGTTTGGCCGTGAAGCCAAAGTCCTCGGCGTGCTTGACGGGTGCCACAGTCCCGGTGAACAGGTCCTGCTCCTGGTATTCCACCTGGGCCCGGACCGTCAGGGGGGCCATGATCCATTTCCCTCCGTATGGGGTGATGGACACGGAGGGGTAGTCCAGGATGCTCCACTTCACCGCCGAGAGCACGCGGTTGTCGGTGGCGGCACTCATGGGACAGTTGGCGGGCAGCAGCACAGCCTGCTTGGCGCACGCGTCGAGGTACTTGTGGATGGTGGAACCCACCTGCGACAGGAGGTCGCTGGTGGGCCCCGTGGCAAGTGCGACGGCGGGAACGGACTCCAGGGGGCCCGTCACGCTGCGCTGGACTGCCGGGGCGGCGAAAAGCGGCGACTTGTATGCGGTCTCGTAGCTGCCCGGGTAAAAGGCCGCAAAGGAATTCCTGCCGTTGGGCATGTTGACGTCCACGCCGTTGATGGATGCCTGGTTGGCGTTGACCACGGAGACATTGATGGTGGGCAGCGTGGTGGGCACCATGTTCCAGCTGTCAAAGAACATCCACTGCTTGGGGCCCGGCTTGAGCGTGAAGTCCGTGGAGAGGGACTGGCCGCCAATGGTGTAGCTGACGGTGACCTTTTGCTGGTGCTCCGGGGCATCCGTGGGTTCACCGATGTGGACGTTCTTGAGGCCCTCCTGCGACTTGGCAAGGCCGGGGCCATCCAGCACGGCCGCGTTGGCCGAGGGGACCCTGCCGTTCAGCAGGCCCAGCGCCTTGGCGCCGTTGCCGGCTCGGAGGGCGTCCAAATAGGTCTCGACGGTCCGCGCCGGCCCAAAGGAATTGCTGTTCACCACGGTAATGGTGACGATGGCGGCGGCGATGGCCAGCATCAGGATCAGCAGCCACGCGGCGGCAATCTTGATGAGTTCGGCCCCGTTCTTCACGCCGTCCACTGTACCGTCTAGGACTCCGGGCACTGGAATCCGCCGCAGCGAGGTCATGGTTTTGTGACTTTGGCCCCAGTTACCGCCTCCGGCGCGGTGCCGTGCCGAACATATCGCGCATGAGGCTGCGGCCCAGCTGGGAGCCCATGGAGCGGATCATGCTTTTCACGCCGCCGCCCAGCGCGCCACCCAAGGCGTCCATGACCTCCGCACCAAGCCCGCCGCCGTCGTTCCCCGGGACGGGGATCCGGGCCGGCGCGGGAGGGGGAGCCGGGGTTCCGACGGCGGCCCCGGTGGAGGCGGCGGGCGCCTGGGACTCCAGCCGTTCATAGGCGGAGACGGGGTCCACGGCGGTCCCGTAGGTGGGCAGCAGGGCGGAGGCGGCGACCACTGCCTTGACGGCGTCGTCGGAGCTGGGCCCCATGACGGACCCCGGCGCGCGCATCCGGGTCAACGCCACCGGGGTCGGGGCGCCGTTTTCATTCATGACGGTGACCACGGCTTCGCCGATGCCGGCGGAGGTGAGGACTTCCTCAAGGTCGTAGGCGCTCACCGGGAAGGTGGACACGGTGGCCTTGAGGGCCTTCGCGTCATCGGGGGTGAAGGCGCGCAGGGCGTGCTGGACCCGGTTGGCCAGCTGCGCGAGAATGTCGCCGGGCACGTCCTTGGGTGTCTGGGTGACGAAGAAGATGCCTACCCCCTTGGAGCGGATCAGCCGCACGGTCTGGGTGATGGCGTCCAGGAACGCCTTGCTGGCCCCCGTGAACAACAGGTGCGCTTCGTCGAAGAAGAACACCAGCTTCGGCTTGTCGGCGTCGCCCACTTCGGGAAGGTCGCGGAACAGGTCGGCCAACAGCCACATGAGGAAGGTGGAAAACAGGAGCGGCTTGTCCTGCACGCTGGGCAGTTCCAGGCAGCTGATGACGCCGCGGCCGTCGGGGGCGGTGCGCAGCAGTTCGGCAGTGTCGAACTCCGGCATGCCGAAGAAGTCGCTCATGCCCTGGGCATCGAGGGTGATGAGGTTGCGCAGGATGACGCCGGCCGTGGCCTTGGAGAGGCCGCCCAGCTCTGTCAGGTCCGCCTTGCCCTCGTCCGAGGTGAGGAACTGGATGACGGCGCGCAGGTCCTTGAGGTCGTAGAGTTCCAGGCTCTTGGTGTCCGCATAGTGGAAGACCAGCTGGAGGCTGGATTCCTGGGTCTCATTCAGGCCCAGGACGCGGGAAAGCAGGATGGGGCCGAATGAGGTGACCGTGGCACGGACCGGGACGCCGTTGCCGGCGCCGCCCAGGGCCAGGAACTCCACCGGGAACGCCTTGGACTCCCATTGCTGGCCGATTCCCTGCGTGCGGGCCGTCAGCTTGTCGCTGCCCTGGCCCGCGGTGGCCAGCCCGGTGAGGTCGCCCTTGATGTCCGCCATGAAGACGGGGACGCCGGCCGTGGACAGCTGCTCGGCCATCATGTGGAGCGTGACCGTCTTGCCCGTGCCGGTGGCGCCGGCCACCAGGCCGTGCCGGTTCATCATGGCCAGGGGCAGGCTGACCTGCGCCTCGGGGTGGACCTGCCCGTCCACGAGGGCCGCACCGAGCGCAATGGACGAACCACTGAACGTGTAGCCAGCCTTGAACTTTGCGACAATCTCATCTGTGGAGTTGGTAGCCATGGCAAAAGCGTACCCTTGTGTCACATTCGGCGCCTTGCATCCGTGCGGGGATGTCCGCGGCGCCAAGGCCGTGAAGTGGCGCAGCGCTGGGGGCCAACGCTGGGCAGCTTCAAAGTGGGAGGCCTCCTGTCAGCCCAGGAGCACGGCCACGGCAAACATGGCCGGGATCGCCAGGACGGTCGTGGCCAGCACGGTGTCCTTGGCGACGGTCACGCCCACCAGATAGCGCTGGGCCACCACGTAGACGTTTTGTGCCGACGGCAGCGCCGCGGCCACCACGACGGCGAACAGCGCGGCCCCCGACATGCCGAGGACAAAGTGCCCCAGCAGGTAGGCCGCCACAGGGTGGAGCACCAGCTTGAAACCCGTGGCCAGGAGCGTGTCCGTCCGCCGGCCGTCGGCGGCCGAGAGGGGCTTGCTGGTGCCCAGGGACATGCCAAAGGCGATGAGGATGGCGGGGATCGCCGCGCCGCCAATGAGGTGGACGGGCTCGGCCAGCAGCGACGGCAGCCTCCAGCCGGACGCGGCCAGCACCAGCCCCGCCAGGGTGCCGAGGATCATGGGATTGCGGAAAACCTGTAAAAGGATGCGCCCCGGCGTTGCCCGGTGCCCGCTGGTGGTGGCATCCAGCACGAGCAGATAGCAGGGGGTGTAGAACGCGAGCTGGAAAATCAGCACGGGGGCGATCAGCGCCGCATCGCCGAGCACATAGGCGGCGATCGGGATGCCCAGGTTCGCGGCGTTGACAATGGAGGAGGACATCGCCGAGAGCAGCGCCTCGCTCAGGGAGCGCTTGAGCCAAAACCTCGAAATCAGCAAAAACACCAGCCCGGTGAACACGGCGCTTACGGCGGCCACAAGCAGCGGCTCGGAAAACACCTGCTTCAAGTCCGCCTTGGACAGTGTCTCGAGGAGCAGCGCCGGACTCGCCACAAAAAAGGACAGCCGGCTCA
Source organism: Arthrobacter wenxiniae (assembly GCF_013376105.1). Taxonomy (GTDB): domain Bacteria; phylum Actinomycetota; class Actinomycetes; order Actinomycetales; family Micrococcaceae; genus Specibacter; species Specibacter wenxiniae. Next base: position 361,780 of record NZ_JAAMFM010000001.1, on the reverse strand, counting down.
GCACCTGGGGCGCGTTGTCGCCCAAAAGGCGGCGCCTGCCCACAAACCAGCCCACCAGGATGATGAGCCACACCACGGAAAACCCCTCGGCGACGGCTAGCACGTCTGGGGTGGGTGGAAAATATTCACGGCGGGCACCTGCCCAGCCTAAGCTGAGAAAGCGTATTCTCTCCGCCCGCCCACGCCACAAGGAGTCATCATGAGCGTCATTCCCGTCAAGTCCATTGCCGTCACCGGCGCGCACGGCAAGGCAGGCCGCGCGGCCGTCGCGGAATTCCTGGCCCACGGATACGAGGTCCGCGCCTGCGACATTGCCGGGCCGGTGGGCCGCAACTCCGAGCTGGGCGCCCCCACCATGCGTGTGGACCTGACCGACTACGGGCAGGCCCTGCAGTTCCTCTCCGGCGCTGACGCCGTGGTCCACCTTGCCAACATCCCGGAGCCGGGCATGTTCCCGCCGGCCGAGACCCTCAACCGCAACACCGCCATGAACCACAATGTGTTCCTGGCCGCCCAGGCGCTGGGGCTGGCCCGCGTGGTGTGGGCGTCGAGCGAGACCACCCTGGGCCTGCCGTTCGCGGACGACGGCGGGACCTTGCGCTATGCGCCCGTCGACGAGGCCCATTTCCCCCATCCTTCCTCGACGTACGCTCTCTCGAAGGTGTTGGGCGAGGCCGCCGCGGCCCAGTTTGCGGCGTGGTCCGGCATCCCGTTTGTGGGCCTGCGCCTGACCAACATCTTCACGGAGGCCGAGTATGTGCGGGTGCCGGGGTTCTGGTCGGATCCGATGTCACGGGCCTGGAACCTGTGGGGTTACGTGGACTCCCGCGACGTCGGCGCGGCCTGCCGCAACGCCATCGAGGCGGACAGCACGGGCAGCGAAAACCTGATCATCGCGGCGGCGGACACGGTCATGGACCGGCCATCGGCGGAGCTCCTGGATGAATTCTTCCCGGGGCTGGAGCGGCGCCGGGACGTGTCGGGGCATGAAACGCTGCTGGCGATCGACGCGGCGCGCCGGGTGATCGGCTACGCGCCGGCCCACTCGTGGCGGGACAGCGTGGGCTAGCGGGCCAGGGCGGGGCGCAGCAGGCCTTCGGTGACGGCCTCGGCCGGGTCGGTGCCCAGCTTCACGATCCTGTTGTCCGCATCCACGTGGACCACGGTGGGCACGTAGTCGCGGGCCTCGGCGTCGGACATTTGGGCGTAGGTGATCATGATGACCAGATCCCCGACGTCGACCAGATGGGCCGCGGCGCCGTTGATGCCGACCACGCCCGAGCCCCGCTCGCCCGCAATGGTGTACGTTTCCAGGCGGGCACCGTTGGTGATGTCCACAATGGAGACCAGCTCGCCGGGCAGGATGTCCGCGGCGTCCAGCAGATCGTGGTCGACGGTGACGGAGCCGACGTAGTGGAGATCGGCGTGGGTCACCGTGGCACGGTGGATCTTGGACTTAAACATGGTTCGGTTCATAACGCCCCCATTCTACCGCGACGCCGGGCGGGGGGCTTGTGAGTTCGCTTACGGCCGGTGGCGCGCGGCCTGCCAGCCGCCCGGCAGTTACCGCCGGCTCAGCGGCGTGAGCTTGCGGCCCATGATGGCCTGCGTCAGCGCGTCCACCACCTCGGTGTTGGCGAGCGGGTTGCGGATCAGGGTGAAGTCGACGTCTCCCACGGGCGGCAGGTCAAAGCGCTTGGTGATGACCTTCAGGTCGTCCGGCACCAGGGAGGTGGGCATGACGGCGATGCCGATCCCGGCGCGCAGGGCCGCCAGCACTCCGCTGATCTGCTTGGTGGAGCATGTGATCCGCCAGGTGCGGCCGTGGTTTTCCAGCGCGTCCAGGGCCAGCTTGCGGCTCAGGCTCGGTGCCGGGTAGACAATGACGGGCACGGGCGAGCCGGGCTCCAGGACCGTCTGCTCCAGCCCCACCCACGCGAAGGTGTCCTGCTTGACCACCTCGCCCTCCTGCGCACCGGACACCCACTTCACGAACACCAGGTCCAGCTGCCCGGCCTTCAGCCGGCGGTGCAGCTGGTCGCTTTGGCTGACCGTGAGCTCAAGGTTGATCTGCGGGTACAGCTGGCGGAATTCGCGCAGGATGCGGGGCAGCCCCGTAATGGCGAGGTCGTCCGCGGTGCCGAAGCGCAGCCGTCCGCGCATGGCGGCGCCGGAAAAGTAGCGGGTGGCGGCGTCGTTCGCGGCCAGGATGGTGCGGGCAAAGCCGGCCATGGCGTCGCCGTTGTCCGTCAGGCGCACGTCCCGGGTGTCCCGGGCCACCAGCACGCGCTTGGCCGCCTGTTCCAGCTTCCTGACGTGCTGGCTGACCGTCGGCTGGCTGATGCCCAGGCGCTCGGCGGCGCGGGTGAAGTTGCGGGTCTCCGCCACGGCCAGGAAAGTCTTCAGCTGCACGGGGTCAAACGTTGGTGTGCCATGCATGCGGTGCTCCACCTCACTATTACGTATTGCAATGCTACTTATAGTCACCATACCCTTTCGACATGAGGTGGCGCTGCCTAGGCTTAAAGGGAGCCATCCACCTAGACCCTTCCAGCCCAGGACCATCCGTTGACGCCCCCTTCAGTAATCCAGAATGCTGCCCTGACCGCACCCATCAACATCGTCGCCACTCGCCCGCCGTGGAACCAGACGTTCTCTTCGCTCAAGATCCGCAATTACCGCATCTTTGCCTCCGCCAACCTGCTGGCCGTCATTGCTGTCTGGATGCAGCGCGTGGCCCAGGACTGGCTGGTGCTGGAACTTTCCGGCTCGGTCACGGCCGTGGGCATCACCGTCTTCATGCAGTTCATTCCGTCCCTGGTGCTCATGCCGCTGGGCGGAATCCTGGCCGACAGGTACTCCAAGCGCCTGATCCTGATGATCACCCAGGGCTCGGCCGGCATTCTGGCGGCCACCATGGCCGTCCTGGCACTGACGGGACAGCTGCAGGTGTGGCACATTTACGTCATCGCCTTCATCCTGGGGCTGGTGGTGGTGGTCGACCAGCCCGCCCGGCAGGTCTTCGTCAACGAGCTGGTGGGTCCACGCCAACTGCGCAACGCCATCAGCCTGAACTCCTCAATCTTCCAGATGGGTGGCATGATCGGCCCCGCCATCAGCGGCATCCTCATCACCGCGGTCGGCGGCGGCTGGGCCTTCGCCGCCAACGCCCTGGCCTGTGCCGTCACCGTCACGTCCCTGGCCTTCATCCGACCCGGCGAATTGGTCAAGATGGCGCCGGCCAAGCGCGGCAAGGGCCAGCTCATGGAAGGCGTCCGTTATGCACTGGCCAAGCCCACCATTTTCTGGCCGGCCGTCATGGCGGGGTTCTTCGCGGTCTTTGGCCTGAGCCTGGCCGTGCTCATGGCGGCCTACGCCAACAACGTGTTCCATGCCGGTGCCGGGGGCTACGGCCTGCTCAACACCCTCGTTGCGCTCGGGGCCCTGGCCGGCGCCCTCGCCTCGACCCGGGTCGCGGTCCTGCGGCTGCGCACGGTCATGTGCGCCGCCGGCGCGTACGGCGTGGTGCTCATGGTCGCGTCGCTGTCGCCGAACATGGTCACCTTTGGCATGGTGATGGTGGTGGCCGGCTTTGCGTCGCTGATGTTCCTGACCAATGCCAACCAGCTGGTGCAGACGTCCACCAACGTCCTGGTGCGCGGGCGCGTCATGAGCCTGTACATCATGGTGCTCATCGGCGGGCAGGCACTCGGCGGCCCACTCATGGGGTGGCTGGCCGAACATGTGGGCGTGCACTGGGCCATGCTCATCGCCGGCGGCATGCCGGCCCTGGCGGCGGCGACCATCGGAATCGCCCTGGCCCGGCGCGGGCACCTGACGCTCAAGGTCAACCTGCGCAGCCTGAGGGCGCCGCTGTATATTGTGCCACGGGCAATCCAGTAGACGTGCACCCTTTTTCGCGGGCACTTCCCAAATGAGGCACGCACCCCATTACGCGGGCACTCTTCATGAGTCTCGTCGCCTCCTTTTCGCGCAACCGGCAGGGAGGTAGACTTGTAGTGGCACCCCAGACCCCGGAAGGCTACCCAAAGCAGAGCTATCCGAGGCGCACATCATGCCAAACTCCATCAACCCCGTCATTGAAACGTACTCAGCGCTGCTGAAAACGGTACGGGCGCGGGGACTCATGCGGCGCCGCCGCACCTTCTACATTTCCCTGTTCGCAGTCCTGATGCTTGCGCTCGGAGCGGCCGGCACCGGTTTCGTCCTGCTGGGACAGACCTGGTTTCAGCTGCTGATTGCCGCCGGGCTCGGGGTCCTGTTCACCCAGTTCGCGTTCCTGGCGCATGAGGCCGCGCACCACCAGATCTTTGCCTCCGGCCGGGCCAACGACTGGTCCGCGCGGATTTTGGGGCCGCTGCTGGTGGGCATGAGCTATGCCATGTGGGTGAAGAAGCACACAGCCCACCACCAAAACCCCAATACGAAGGGCATGGACCCGGACATCCACACCGGCGTGGTCGCGTTCCACGAGGAAGGTGCGGCCACCAAGCATGGTTTGGCGGCCGTGTTCACCCGGCACCAGGGCACGCTGCTGTTCCCCATCATCTTGTTCCTCGGGTTCAGCCTGGTCCTGGACTCGCTCAAAACCCTGCTGGGACGTCAAGGCGTGCGGTACCGCTACGTGGAGCTCGGCCTGCTCGTGCTGCGCTTTGGCGCCCTGCTCACGGCGCTGTTCCTGGTCCTGCCGTGGGGCATGGCACTGGCGTTCGTCGGCGTGCAGATGGCCGTGTTTGGCTTTTACATGGGGGCGTCGTTCGCGCCGAACCACAAGGGCATGCCCATTCTGGAGGCCGGCAGCCGCGTTGACTTCCTGACCCGGCAGGTGGTGACGAGCCGGAACATTCGCGGCGGCTTCTTCATGGACACGCTGCTGGGAGGGCTGAACCACCAGGTGGAGCACCACCTGTTCCCGGACATGGCCCGGCCGGAACTGCGTCGGAGCAATGGGCTGGTCCGCGAGGCGTGTGCAAGGAACGGCATTGAGTTTACGGAAACCTCACTGCTTCAGTCCTACGCCATTGTGGTGGCCTACCTCAATCGGGTAGGCCTGTCTGCCGTTGATCCGTTTGAATGCCCGCTGGTGCGTCAGTTCCGCTGACTGCCGCGTTGACGGGGGCCGGCACCTGCCGGATTCTTTGGTGGGGCCAAAAACCTGATGGCGTCCATGGTTTGCGCGTCATGCCCACCGGCTGCGGCGCCCACCCCTCGTCTTGAATCATTTTGCCTGCGGACTTCCCCAATGAAATCACCTTTTCGCTAGCGCGATGGACCAACTTATTTGAGCATAGGGTCCCCGCGGCGCTGGTGCTAGGGGTCAAAGGGTTTTTGGTACCCAAACTGGGACACCTCAGGACGCCGGGACCGTTCCAGCCGGGGCGGCCCGAGGAAACCGAACAATGCGGCGGACACCTGGTCCAGCGCCTTCAATTCGCATTCCCACACCGTGATGGTGCCCCACCCCAGTTCGTGGAGGAGGGCCAGCGCCTGGGCGTCACGTTCCACGGTCCGGTCCCGCTTGGCCTGCCAAAATTCGGGGTTGGTTTGCGGCCGGCGTGTTCCGTTCGGGCACGAATGGGAGTGCCAGAAACAGCCATTGACAAAGATGGCCTTCCGGCGTCCGCGAAAGACGAGGTCCGGCGTGCCGGGCAGGCCGGCCGCATGGAGCCGGTACCGGTAGCCGTGCGCAAACAGCAGCCGGCGGACCAGCATCTCCGGCTTGGTGTCCTTGCCCTTGATGTTCGCCATGACCCTGTGGCGCTGGTCCCGGGTCAACGAATCAACCATGGCGTCCATGCTACGCGTGCGGCGTACTGTGGAGACCAAGGAAAGTGGGGCCGCCATGGGGCAAGTCAGCATCCGGTACATAGTCAACGACGTCGATGCCGCGATCGGTTTTTACGTCGGCCTGCTGGGGTTCGCGGAGGTGATGCACCCTGCCCCGGGATTTGCCATGCTTTCGCGCGGGCCCCTGCGGCTGCTGCTCAGCGCACCCGGTGCCACGGATGCCAGCGGCGCACCCGGCGGCGGGGGCCACGCGTTGGCCGACGGCACGCTTCCAACGCCGGGCGGCTGGAACCGCTTCTCCCTCCAGGTGGAGGACGTGGCCGCGCAGGCGGCACGGCTGGCGGCGGCGGGGGTGGTGCTGCGGACCGGTGTGATCAACGGCGTGGGCGGCCGGCAGGTGCTGGTGGAGGACCCCTCCGGCAACCTCGTTGAACTGTTTGAGCCGGCCCTGCCCGAAGCGGCCGAGTAGGCGCGCGGGGCGCGGCCCCGCCGGGCCGTGCCCCAACACCCCCGTGCCCGCGCCGGGCCGGAGCCGCCGGCCCCCTACGCCAGGGGCAGGTGAGGGTAGCTTGCCTGGCGCCCCTGGAACTCAAGGATGGCGGGGTTGCCGATGACGCCGTCGTGGATTTCAATGGCGCGCCGGATGGTCTCGTTCGCCTCCCATGACTGCGGCCCGGCCACCACCGGCTCGATGAAGGGAAGCAGCGCCTCACTGATCTCCCACGTGGCGGAATTCCACAGGTAGGACGGGCTGTGGTCCACGGCGTAGTAGTTGATGTGGCGGCCCACCGTGAACATGGGGTCGGTGAACGAGGTGTTGCGGGCCCAGCTGAAGCCCATGCCTTCGTCGCAGGAAACATCCACAATCAGGCTGCCGGGCCGGAAACCGGCCAGGTCCGCCTCCGCCAGGTAGGTCACCGGCGCGTTGGGGTCCTGCAGCGTGCAGTTGACCACGATGTCCGCCTCGGCAAGGAACGCCGCCAGGGGCGCGTCGCCGTCGTCGAGCATGACGAATCCGGTGTGCGGGGGCTCCGGGGCGAAGTCGAACTGCACCATCTCCGCCGAGTGGATCGGGGAGGCGACGGCAGCCACGCTGCGGCTGGTCAGCACCTGGACGTCGTGGATGCCAAGGGCACTCAGCGCCGTGACCGCGCCGCGGGCGGTGGCGCCAAAACCGATCACCACGGCCTTGAGCCGGCGCCCGTAGTCACCGGTGGAGCCGATCAGCGACAGTGAATGCATGACCGAGGAGTACCCGGCCAGCTCGTTGTTCTTGTGGAAAACGTGCAGGCCAAATCCGCCGTCGGAGGCCCAGTGGTTCATGGCCTCAAACGCAATCAGGGTCAGCTTCTTGTCAATGGCCAGCTGCGTGATGGCCCGGTCCTGGACGCAGTGCGGCCAGCCCCACAGCACCTGGCCGTCTCTGAGGTCCGCCAGGTCTGAGGCCTGCGGTTTGGGCAGGATGACGACGTCGGAGCGCGCCACCACCTCCTCACGCGGGGACACGGAGCCCACCAATTCGGCCAGCGCGGCGTCGGAAACGCCAAACCGGACACCGTAGCCTTCCTCGACCACCATGCCGGCGCGGACGTCGGCCTCGATGCGGGAAAAGTGTTCGGGGTGGATGGGGGCGCGGCGTTCGTCGGGCTTGCGCGACGCCCCGAGGACGCCGAGTCGCAGCCCGGTCCTGGCGGCCGTCATTTTTTCTTTGCGGGCGTGGGTTTGTCCGCGATCCCGGCAGTCGCCTCACCGGCGCGCTTGTCGGCGCGCTTTTCCTTGATGGACTTGCTGGATTTCTTTGATGCGGTTTGCCGTGGTGATTTGTCGCCCATGTCAGCTCCTCAGGTGGAACCGAAAATGGTCCCATGGTCCCGACCCTACACGCACTCGCTGGGTGCCGGCCCCTCTGCCAAATCCGGCCCCGACGTAAAGCAGTGCCCCTGTTCTGAGCAACAGGGACACTGGTCTGGGAGAGAGCGGGCGACGGGAATCGAACCCGCGTATCGAGCTTGGGAAGCTAGCGCTCTACCATTGAGCTACGCCCGCACAAGCCGCCGTCACTGTGAAGTCTTGTCCCGGCGGTGGTGCTTCGATCAAAAGTCTAGCGGATGTTTGGGAAGTCCCCGGACACCGCCGCACGACGCCGCCGGTCCCCGCGCGACGACGCCGGACGCCGCACGCGGGGCGCCGCACGCCGGTGCGGGACGGGTGTGCGGCGCAACGGGTGGCGCGCACGGCAGCCGGGCCTCCGGCGTCGGACGGCCCGGGCGGGTCAGAAGATGATCTCCGGTTCCTTGCCCCGGGACTTCTTGCCCTGGAACAGGCGCACCAGCGGCTCCACATAGCGGGCGGCAACGGGGCCAAACACGGCCATGATCAGCACGTAGGTGGTGGCCAGGGCAGCCAATTCCTTCGGCACGGCCCCGGACGCCACCGCGAGCCCGGCAATGACAATGGAGAACTCGCCGCGGGCAATGAGCGCGGCCCCGGCGCGGGCCTGGCCCAGGGTGGCAATGCCCTGCCGGCGGGCGGCCCACCAGCCGGTGATGACCTTGGTGGCGGCCGAGACCACGGCGAGTGCCAGGGCAACTCCAAGGACGGGAGGGATGGTGCGGGGGTCGGTGTTCAGGCCAAACAGCACAAAGAACATGGCGGCGAACAGGTCGCGCAGGGGCTCCAGCACGCGGGTGGCGTTCGTGGCCGTGCCGCCGGAGATCGCGATCCCGAGCAGGAACGCCCCCACGGCCGCTGAGACCTGCAGGGCCGACGCGAAGCCGGCCACCAGCAGGGCGGCGCCCAGCAGCTTGAGCAGGAACGACTCCCGGTCCGGGCTTTCCAGGACGTTGGAGACAATGTGCCCGTACCGCAGGGCGCCCAGCAGGACCGCGGAAATGACGGCCAGGGATATTCCGACGGTGGTCAGCCCGCCCAGGAAGGACACCCCGGCGAGCACCGCGGTCAGGATGGGCAGGTAGGCTGCCATGGCCAGGTCCTCGATGACCAGGATGGCCAGGACCACGGGGGTTTCCCGGTTTCCGAGACGGCCCAGATCGCCCAGGACCTTGGCGATGATGCCGGAGGAGGAGCTGTAGGTGATGCCGGCCATGACCAGGGCGCCGACGGGCCCCCAGCCCAGCATGAACGCCACGGCGATGCCCGGCACCATGTTCAGGACCAGGTCCAGCAGGCCTGCCATCCAGGATTGCCGCAGGCCCGTGACGAGTTCGTGGGCCGTATATTCCAGGCCAAGCATCAGCAGCAACAAGATGACGCCGATCTCGCTGGCGATGTGCGCAAAATCGTTGATGCCGCCGAGGTCCACGAGCCCGCCGTGGCCAAACGCCAGTCCTCCCAAAAGGTACAGCGGCACGGGGGACATGCCAATGCGTCCGGCCAGCCTGCCCAAAAAGCCCAGCGCAAAAAACACAACTCCGAGCTGGATGAGGGAGAGCGTGGTCGGATCCACTACGGAACTACAATCTGGACTGCAGGATTTGGGCCGCCTCTGCCAGACCGGACTCCGTGCCAACAATGACCACCAGGTCACCCACCTCCAAAAGCTGGTCCGGGCGCGGCGAGCCGATGACCTCGTCGCCGCGCAGCAGCGCGACGATCGAGGTGCCGGTCAGGGTGCGCATCTGCGTGTCACCGAGCGGGCGTCCCGCATAGGTGGACCCCGGCCGGATCAGGATCTGGTGGGTCGTCACCCCGGCCACGTCCTTTTGTTCCTTCGACAGCTGGGCGATGAGCTGGGCTGAGCCGAGGAGGGAGCCCAGGGCGGAGGCTTCCTCGGCGCTGAGCGGGATGGACGCGGCACAGGCGTCCGGGTCGTCAACGCGGGAGAGGATCAGTTCGGTGTGTCCGTCGCGGTGGGTGACAACGCCCACCCGACGGCCCGTGGCGAGCTGCACTTCCCTGCGCACGCCAATTCCCGGAAGAGGGGTCTCTTCAATATTCATGGTCTTACCTTAGTCGTCCTGCGCTGCCAATTGGCGTTGGTATTCAACGCTGGCGGAGCGCAATATAGTCCCCGCACCGTTGGGTGGGCGGGCATGCGCTATTTTTAGAGGGTGCTGATCTCAGACCGCGACATCCGAGCCCACCTTGACGCCAACCGGATTGGCCTGGACCCGTATGACCCTTCCATGGTCCAGCCATCCAGCGTGGATGTACGCATTGACAGGTACTTCCGTCTCTTCGACAACCACCGCTACGCGCACATTGACCCGGCCGAGGAACAGCCGGAGCTGACCCGCCTGGTCGAGGTGGACCCGGACGAAGCCTTCATCCTGCATCCCGGCGAGTTTGCCCTCGCCTCCACCTATGAGACGGTCACGCTGCCGGACGACGTCGCCGCCCGCCTCGAGGGGAAGTCGTCGCTGGGGCGCCTGGGCCTGCTGACGCACTCCACTGCCGGGTTCATCGACCCCGGCTTTTCCGGGCACATCACGCTGGAGCTCTCCAACGTGGCGACGCTGCCCATCAAGCTGTGGCCTGGCATGAAGATCGGCCAGCTGTGCTTCTTCCAGCTTTCGTCCCCGGCCGAACACCCCTACGGCAGCGGGCAGTACGGCAACCGCTACCAGGGCCAGCGCGGCCCCACGGCGTCGCGGTCGCACCAAAACTTCCACCGCACCAGGATCTAGCTCGGGCCTGATCCGGCCTCAGCGCTCCGCGGCGGCGTGGATCGGGGCCTTGACCGGCAGCAGGAGGGCCAGTCCCAGCACCAGCACCAGCACTATCCCCAGGATGCCCCAGCGCTGCGTGCCAAACGCGGTGATGAACACGGTGAACATGGCCGGGGCCAGGAAGGACACGGCGCGCCCCGTGGTCGCGTACAGGCCGAACAGCTCTCCCTCCTGCCCGGCGGGGGCGAGCCGGCCGATGAACGTGCGGGCGGACGACTGAGCCGGGCCCACGAACAGGGTCAGCAGCAGCCCGAAAATCCAGAACGCGCTCTTGCCGTGCAGGAAGAACATGGTCCCGCCGCACACCACCAGCCCGGCCAGCGAGGTGACGATGACCGCCTTGGGACCCACCTTGTCGTCAAAGAAGCCGGCGGACATGGCCCCGACGGCTGCCACCACGTTCCCCGCAATGGCGAAAATCAGCACGTCGCCGGTCTTGAAACCAAACGAGCCCACGGCAATGACCGCCCCGAAGGTGAAGATCGCGGCCAGCCCGTCGCGGAAAACCGCGCTCGCGATCAGGAAGTACAGGGTGTGCCGGGAGGTGCGGGACAGGCGGACAATGGTCCGCCACAATTCCGCGTAGGCCTGGAAGAAGCCGATCCGCGGCATGTTCGGATTGCGGGGCGACTCGGGGATGGCAAACATGACGGGGATGGAGAACACGATGATCCACAGCGCCGAAAATACGGCCACGGCGCGGTAGGACATGCCGTCGGCGCTGGTGATGCCGAAGACGCCGACGTCGGGCCTGATCAGCCCGAAGTAGACCATCAGCAGGGCCACGATGCCGCCCAGGTAGCCGGCCGCCCAGCCAAAACCGCTAATCTTGCCGATGGTGTGCTTGGTGGAAATCTGCAGCAGCATGGCGTTGTAGTTCACACCCGCAATCTCAATGAAAACGTGCCCGGCAGCTATGAGCATGCAGCCCAGCAGCAGGTACGACTCGTGCGGCTGGACAAAGTAGCACGCACCCGTCAGGAGGGCCACGATCAGCGTGTTGATGCCCAACCACAGCTTCCGGCGCCCGCTGTGGTCCGTGCGCTGCCCGGCGACCGGGGCGAAAAGGGCAATGGCAAGACCGGCGATCGACATGGTCAGGCCCAGCACCGCCGATGCGTGGTCCGCGCCGCCAAAGGCGGCGCCGGTCAGGTACAGGGCCGTGAAGATGAAGGTGGTCATGACGGCGTTGAACGACGCACCGCCCCAGTCCCACAGGGACCAGGCCGTGATCTGCCACGGGGTGCCGGGCGTCCTGGCCGTCTGCGCGGGCGGAATGGCGGCCGCCGGGGGGAACTCAGTCATAGGGCACATGCTATAGGCACGGGGCGGCCGACGGGCGGACATTGACAAAGCGACTTGGGGGCGTGCTTGCCGCCACATCCCGCCGCCGGCACCGTGTGCCCCCGCGCCGTGGGCCGGGCCGCTTGATAGGCTGAAACGGTCCAAAGAAGCGGTGTTTCTCCTGCAAGTCCTGCGTCCAGCCCGAACCCTGCGGAGCCCAGTTTGTTGATTGTCCTATGCGCACATTTCATGGTGGCCGTTGTCGCGCCCCTGATGTTTTCCCGCTGGGGCCGCTCCGCGTTCTACCTTCTTGCCGCCGTTCCCGCCGCCAGCTTCGCCTGGCTGCTGGCCCAGTACGGCAACGTTTACTCCGCGTCCCGCCCCAGCCCCGCGCTGGACGTTCCCTGGATCCCCACCCTGGGCCTGAACCTCACCTTTCGCATGGACCAGCTGTCATGGTTGATGTCCCTGCTTGTCCTGGGCGTCGGCGCCCTGGTGCTGGCCTACTGTGCCCGCTACTTTAAGACGGACGACGCCGGACTGGGCGGCTTTGGTGCCCAGCTGCTCGCTTTCGCCGGGGCCATGTTTGGCCTTGTCACGGCGGACAACCTGATCCTGCTCTTTGTGTTCTGGGAACTGACCACGGTGCTGTCCTACCTGCTCATCGGCTACGCCCGCACCCGCATCGCCGCCCGGCGCGCCGCACTGCAGGCGCTCATCGTGACCACCTTTGGCGGCCTGGCCATGCTGGTGGGACTGATCATGGTCGGCGAAGGCGCCGGGACGTACAGCATCTCCGGCCTGCTGGCCCGGGCGCCGGCACTGGTGGCGGCCGGTGGGACGCCCGGCACGGTGCTGGACGTTGGCGTTGCCCTGGTCCTGGTGGGAGCGGTCACCAAGTCAGCCCTGCTGCCCTTCCACTTCTGGCTGCCCGGCGCCATGGCCGCCCCCACCCCCGTCAGCGCGTACCTGCACGCCGCGGCCATGGTCAAGGCCGGCATCTACCTGGTGGCCCGTCTTGCCCCGGGCTTTTCCGGCACGGAGTACTGGCAGGTGCTGCTGACCGTGCTGGGACTGTCCACCATGCTGCTGGGCGGCTGGCGGGCGCTGCGCCAGCACGACCTCAAGCTCATTCTCGCCTACGGCACGGTGAGCCAGCTCGGCTTCCTGACCGTCGTCGTCGGGCTGGGCAGCCGCGAAGCGGCCCTTGCGGGGATGGTCCTGGTGCTGGCCCATGGATTGTTCAAGGCCGCCCTGTTCCTGGTCGTGGGCATCATCGACCACCAGTCCGGCACCCGCGACATCCGTGAACTGTCCGGCGTGTTCCGTTCCGCGCCGAAGCTGGGCGTGGTGGCCCTGGTCGGTGCGGCGTCCATGGCCGGGCTGCCGCCGCTGGCCGGTTTCGTGGCCAAGGAATCCGTGTTTTCCGCCTTTGCGGCGAACGCGCGCTACGGCGCTGCGGGACCCGTGCTGGAAGTGGCCGTGCTTGCCCTCATGGTGCTGGGCTCCGTGCTGACCTTTGCCTACAGCGCCAGGTTCCTGTGGGGCGGTTTTGCCAGAAAACCGGGCCTCCCCGTGACCGCCTTCGAGCCCGTGGGCTGGCTGTTCCTGGGTGCCCCGGCCCTGCTCAGCACGCTGACGCTGGCGCTTGGCGTGTATCCGGCCCCCATGGAGACATGGATTGCCCCCTACAGTGCGCAGTTCGCCGCCCTTGACCCGCATGGGCTGCACCTGCGGCTCTGGCACGGTTTCACGCTTCCGCTGGCCCTGAGCGCCGTGGTGGTTGCCGGCGGCGCGTCCATGTTCCTGCTGCGGGGCCGCTTCGAGGCACTGCAGGGGAAACTGCCTCCGATGCCGGACCTGGAGCGCGGCTACCGGCAGTCCGTGGTGGTCCTGGACCTGGTGGCGATCTGGGTGACCGGGCGGACGCAGCGCGGATCCCTGTTTTTTTATCTGGCCGTCATTTTGGCCACGGCCGTCGCGTCGGTCGGCGCGGTGCTGGTGCTGACCGAACCAAGCTGGGCGGGGCAGCGTTACTTCCTGGACATGGGCTCGCCGCTCCAGCTGGTTGCGGGCGCGGCCATTGTGGTGGGCGCCGTGGCGGCCGCCCGGGCGGACAAGCGCTTCATGGCCGTGTTGATGGTCTCGGTCACCGGCTACGGCGTGGCGCTGATCTTTGCCCTGCAGGGTGCGCCCGACCTCGCGCTGACCCAGATGCTGGTGGAAACCATCATCCTGGTGGCGTTTGTGCTGGCCATGCGTTCGCTGCCGGCCGGCCTGCGGGAACGCGCCGCCGGCGCCCGCAAGCTGGTGCGCATTCTGCTGGGTGCCGGGTTTGGCGCCGTCATGGTGCTGGTGGGCATCGTGGCCATGGGCTCGCGCACCGCCACCCCGGTGAGCCTCAGCCTGCCGAAAATGGCCTACGAGGGCGGCGGCGGCCTCAACGTGGTCAACGTGACCCTGGTGGACATCCGGGCGTGGGACACGTTTGGCGAGATTTCCGTGCTGGCCGTTGCCGCCACGGGCGTGGCCAGCCTGATCTTTGTCCGCGGGCGCGGGCAGCGCCTGGCCCGCGCCGAGACCGTGGCCACCGGCAGCGTTGGCCGCATTGGCGGGCCGGGCATGTTGCCCAGTGCCGTCGTCGAACTGGCCAAGAGGTTTGCCGTGGTGCCCGCCGACCCCTGGCTCGTTGCGGGGCGCACGCTGGCCCCGGAACGGCGTTCCATCATCTTCGAGGTGGTCACCCGGCTGGTGTTCCACAGCATCATCGTGCTGTCCATCTACCTGCTGCTGGCCGGTCACAACGGCACGGGTGGCGGCTTTGCCGGCGGTCTCGTGGCCGGGCTGGCGTTGACCATCCGGTACCTGGCCGGCGGCCGCTTTGAACTGGCCGAGGCCACACGCATCTCCGCCGGGACGCTGCTGGGGCTGGGCCTCGCCGCGGCGGCTCTCACCGGAATGGTGCCGCTGTTCCTGGGCGGCGAAATCTTCCAAAGCGCCATCCTCGGCTTTGACCTGCCCGTGTTTGGGCACGTCAAGTTCGTCACCTCCACGCTGTTCGACATCGGCGTGTATCTGGTGGTGGTGGGGCTGGTGATCGACGTGCTGCGCAGCCTCGGCTCCGAAATTGACCAGCATGAAGAAGACGGGATCGGCGCCATCACCTTGATTGAGGACGACGAGCCGCTGGAGGTGGTCCGGTGAGCGTCAACCTGACGTTGCTGCTGGTCATGGGCGTGCTGTATGCCATCGGCATCTACCTGCTGCTGGAACGCAGCCTGACCCGCGTCCTGCTGGGCCTGATGCTGCTGGCCAACGCCACGAATCTGCTGCTGCTGGCCACCGGCGGCTATGCCGGGCTGGCACCGGTCTTCCACAAGGACATTCCCGCGGCGGCATATAACGATCCCCTGCCGCAGGCGTTCATCCTGACGTCCATCGTCATCTCCTTCGCCGTCACGGCGTTCATGCTGAGCCTGGTCTACCGGTCCTGGCTGCTCAGCCGCGCCGACCAGATCCAGGATGACCGGGAAGACCTCCGCGTCGCCAGGCAGGACCTCTTTGACGCCGAGGAGGACTCGGAAATCGCCATTGAAGTCTCCGACTTCCACGAAAACAACCAGCCGGCGGCCAGCCGCGAAATGATCCGGCAAGTGACGTTGAAGACGGCGAAAGCCCGGGGCCAACATCCGGGCGGCGGGCACGGCCCCGGCAGCCGGCCGGGAACGGGGGGCGGGGCATGAGCGTCGCGTCCCTGGCACCCCTTGCCGTGGCCCTTCCCATGCTGGGCGCAGCCCTGGCGTTCGTGCTCATCCGCCATCCCCGCGCGCAGCGCCGCGTCAGCCTGGCCATCCTGGCGCTGACGCTGGCCCTGGAAGTGCTGGTGCTGGCCGTGGTGTGGACGTCCGGGCCCGTCGCGGTTCACCTGGGCGGCTGGGCTCCTCCCTTCGGCATCGTCATGGTGGCGGACCAGTTTTCCTCGCTGCTGCTGGTGGTTTCCTCCGCCGTCAGCCTCTCGGTGCTGGTCTTCGCATCCGGCCAGGGTGCCGCCGACGGCGAGGAGGGTGGGCCGGTGTCCGTCTTCCACCCGACCTACCTGATCCTCGTGGCGGGCGTGTCCAACGCCTTCCTGGCCGGGGACCTGTTCAACCTGTACGTGGGCTTCGAGATCCTGCTGACCGCCAGCTACGTCCTCATGACGCTGGGCGGGACGGGCTCGCGCATCCGGGCCGGCATCACCTATGTGGTGGTGAGCGTGGTTTCGTCAATGTTGTTCCTGATCGCCATCGCCATGGTCTACGGGGCCACCGGGACCGTGACCCTGGCGGACCTGGCCGTGAAGCTGGGCCAGCTGGACCCCGGAACCCAGCACGTGCTGCACGTCCTGCTCCTGGTGGCCTTCGGCATCAAGGCCGCCGTGTTCCCGCTGTCCTTCTGGCTGCCCGACTCCTACCCGACGGCTCCGGCCCCCGTGACTGCCGTGTTTGCCGGGCTGCTCACCAAGGTGGGCGTGTACGCCATCATCCGCACGGAGACGCTGCTGTTTCCCACCGACCACTTCAATGCCGTGCTGCTCTGGGTGGCGCTGCTGACCATGGTGGTCGGGATCCTGGGCGCGTTGGCGCAGACGGACATCAAGCGCCTACTTTCCTTCACGCTGGTGAGCCACATCGGGTACATGATCTTCGGCGTCGGACTTTCCTCCGTGGCGGGGCTGGCGGCGACCATCTTCTACGTCATCCACCACATCACCATCCAGACCAGCCTGTTCATGGTCACCGGCCTGGTGGAGCGCCGCGGCGGGACCTCGGCCATCCTGCGGCTGGGCGGGCTGGCCAAGCTCTCTCCCGTGCTGGCCGTGCTGTACTTCATCCCGGCCATGAATCTGGCCGGCATCCCGCCGTTCTCCGGGTTCCTGGGCAAGCTGGGCCTGTTGCAGGCGGGCGTGGCGGACGGCTCCCCACTGGCCTACACGCTGGTGGTGGGCGGGGTGGTGGCCAGCCTGCTCACCCTTTTGGTCATGGCGCGTGTCTGGAACCGCGTGTTTTGGCGCAGCACGGCCGACGCCGAGGATCCCGACCCCGTGCTCCTCGCCACGGCGCCGGATGCCTCGGGCGGGCGCAGCATGCGTGCGCTGCGCACCAGCCGCTACGTGGACGCTACGGAGGGCCGCTTCTCCGGGGAAGACGAGATCCCCATCCTGCCCCGGATGATGGTCTACTCCACCATGGGGCTTGTGGCCCTGGGCGTGGCCCTGAGCGTCTTTGCCGGGCCGCTTTTTGAGCTCAGCCGGCACGCCGCCGAGGGCATGCTGGCCCGCACCCCGTACATCGAGGCCGTCCTGGGCGCCGGCGCGCAGACGGGAGTGGCGCCATGAACGGCGGGAAGGGGACCGCCGGCGCAGGGAAGGTGCGGCGCGGCGCCTGGCAGAAGCTGCCGGTGCTGGTGTGGCTGGTGGTGGTGTGGGGCGCCCTCTGGCAGGACTTCAGCCCCGGCAACCTGCTGTTCGGGCTGATCATCGCCTGGGGCGTGTCCCGGACGCTGTACCTGCCGCCCGTGGAGCTGAGCGGGCGCTTCAACGTGCTGCGTGCCTTGTGGTTTGGCCTGTGGTTCCTGAAGGAAGTGGCCATGGCCAGCTGCCAGGTCTTCCACTGGGCCGTCGTGAAGGGGCCGCGGATCCGCAACGCCGTGGTGGCCGTGCCGCTGCGCAGCCGCTCCGACCTCATCATGACGGGCGTGGGACACGTGCTCTCACTGATTCCGGGATCCCTGGTGGTGGAGGTGGACCGCGGCACCTCCACCCTGTATGTCCACGCCATGAACGCCCCGACGCCGGAAAGCGTGGAACAGGTGCGCCGCGGCATCCGGGACATCGAGGCGAGGCTGATCCGCATCATGGGCAGCCGCGCGGAACTGGCCGCCCTGGCCGTTGAAGTTGGAGATCATGACGCCGACCGCCGCTGAGGCTCGAGATAATCCCCACGCCCTCCCGCCCCTCGCAAGCTCGCAGCGGGGCCCTCGGGCGCGTGGGCCCAACCTCCCCGCCCCGAAAACGCCGCTCAAGGAGACACCGTGACAGGCTTGGAAATTGTGGCGGTGATTGCCTCCATCGTACTTTCGCTGGCCGCGGCCGGGACCATTTACCGCATCGCCGCCGGGCCGTCGCTGCTGGACCGCGTCATTGCCGCGGACGTCCTGCTGGCCATCTTCGGGGCCGGCCTGGCCATGGAGATGGCGTTGAACCGGCACACCGACAACCTGGCCCTGCTGGTGGTGATCAGCGTGATCGGGTTCATCGGCTCTGTCACGGTGGCCCGCTTCGTGGCGCACCGGAAGGAGGAGGCATGACCATCATTGACGTGCTGACCGCCATCTGCCTGCTAGGCGGGGCCCTGATGAGCCTGGCCGCGGCCGTTGGGCTGCTGCGGTTCCCGGACCTGATGAGCCGCATGCACGCGGCAACGAAGCCACAGGTACTGGGCTTGTTTTTGATGCTGGCTGCCATGGGCCTGCAGTTGCGCGCCTGGACCCTGGTGCCGCTGCTCATTGTCGCGTGGCTGTTCCAGCTGCTGACCGTCCCGGTGTCCGCCCACATGGTGGGCCGTGCCGGGTACCGCACCAAGCACCGCCGCCCGGAGCTGCTGAGCACGGACGAGCTCAACGACGTGGTGGCCGCCGCCGTCGAGGACCGGGACGGGAACTGACCCGGAGTGGGTGTCGGCAGACGCGGACTGAGGACGTTTTCGACGGGACCCACGCCCGCGTGGGGCGCCGGGAGGGGTACGGGGTTGGGGAGCCGGTGCGGGCTGCCGCGGTTGGATCGGTCCTAAACCTCTTCGGGGTGCTGCTTGAAGCGCGCGATCGCCTTTTGCGTGGTGCGGCTCGCAATGACCTGGATCACGGCCGCCACGGCGGAGGACACCAAGGCGAAGGTGAGCGCCGAGCGCAGGCTGTTTTCCAGGTCCGCGCCGTCCTTGGGCGGCTTGTTCCCCGTGCTCTTTTCCCAGGCGGTATCCACGATCTTGCTGGCAACAAAGCCTGCGGCCAGGCTCACGCCGGTTCCCAGCAGCTTGAACACAATATTCACAAAAACTCTCCTTGGTGTGCGGCGGGCTCGGCGAATTGCGGACGTCCCTTGGCCAGCCTAGCCGGTTGGCGGCGGCAGGCAGCGGAATTTCCGGCGCCGGTCCGGTCCCGCGCCCGCGCCGTGCCCGCGCCCGCCCGGGGCTCCCGCGCCCGCCCGGGGCTCCCGCCGCCGTCGTGCTTCACAAACATTCGCCGCGGCGCGGCGGCCCGGGTAGACTGAAGCCGCAATTCAACACGACAGGGGAGCGTCCTGTTCCATACCTTGGAACAAGGCGCTGAGAGTGCGGTCCGCCGCAGACCCTCGAACCTGCTCCGGCTAGTACCGGCGAAGGGAGTCGAGTTCTCTTCGGCTGCGCGGAAATACCGCCGGCCGCCCCTCCTGCAAAGGAGGAAACAATGAGCAAGTCAGTCGCGGGCAGTTCCGCAAACCCCAAGGCAGCAGCAAAGTCCACCTGGCGCGTGGTGGACATTGTGGTGGCCTCCGTCCTTTCCGTGGCCGTGGGCGTCATCTTCTGGCTGTGGTCCGCCGGCTACGGCGTCATCGCGGCCGTCACCGTCGCCTTCCCCCCGTTCCAGGGGCTCTACGGCGGCGGGTGGCTGATCGCCGGCGTGATTGGCGCCCTGGTGATCCGCAAGCCCGGCGCCGCGCTGTACTGCGAACTGGTGGCCGCCATTGTCGAAGCGCTGCTGGGCAGTTCCTTCGGCTTCACCGTGCTGCTCTCCGGCCTGGTCCAGGGCCTGGGCGCGGAGATCGTCTTCGCGGTGTTCCGCTACCGCCGCTTCACGCTGCCCGTGGCACTCCTGGCCGGCGCGCTGGCCGGCGTGGCCATGGGCATCAACGACTCCCTGGTCTACAACGTGGAATGGGCGTTCGTGTGGAAGCTCGTCTACACGCTGTTCGGCGCCATTTCCGGGGCCGTCATCGCCGGGCTGCTGTCCTGGCTGGCCGTGCGCGGCCTGGCACGCACGGGCGCCCTGGGCAACCTGCCCTCCCGCGGCGCCGCCAGTGAACCGGTGGTGTAGGCGTGGGAGTTTCCGGCGCGTCCGGGGTGGCCCCCGCCCGGATCAGTGCCCGGGGGTGGGGCTGGCAGCATTCGGGCCGCGCCGCCAAGGCCGTCCACGACCTGGACCTGGAGATCGAACCGGGCGAAAGGGTGCTGCTGCTGGGGCCCTCGGGTGCCGGCAAGTCCACGCTGCTGCACGCGCTCGCCGGCGTCCTGGGCGCCGATGAGGGCGCCGACGAGTTCGGCTCCCTGCTGATCGACGGCGCGTCCGTGGCGGAGGCCCGCGGCCGGACCGGGCTCATGCAGCAGGATCCCGACTCGCAGGTGGTGCTGTCCCGGATCGGCGACGACGTGGCGTTTGGCGCCGAAAACCTCGCTGTCCCGCGCGAGGAGATCTGGCGCCGCGTGCCCGCCGCGCTTGCCGCCGTGGGGCTGGAGCTGCCGCTGGAGCACCCAAGTTCCGTGCTGTCCGGCGGGCAGAAGCAGCGCCTGGGCCTGGCCGGCATGCTTGCCATGCGCCCCGGGCTGCTGCTGCTCGACGAGCCCACCGCCAACCTGGACCCGGCCGGCGTCGTCGACGTGCGCGACGCCGTCCGCAACAGCCTGGATGAAACCGGCGCCACGCTGGTGGTGGTGGAACACCGCGTCTCCGTCTGGCTCGACGTGGTGGACCGCATTGTGGTGCTGGCCCCGGAGGCGGCGGGCGAGCCCGGCGGTGTGCTGCTGGACGGCCCGCCCGCAACAGTCCTTGCCGAGGCCGCCGGCATGCTGTCCGCGGCCGGCGTGTGGGTCCCCGGGCACGTGCCCGCCGTCCGTCCCCGCACGGCGGTCCCCGCGTACGACGCCGGGTCGCACCTGTTGCTGGGGGCCGAGGCCCTGGCGGTGTCCCGGGCCAAGGCGCGGCGCGGCCACCCGGCCGTGCCGGCCGCCGTGGTGCCGTCCGTGCGGATTTTCGCCGGGCAGGCGCTCAGCGTGACAGGGCCCAACGGCGCGGGGAAGTCGACGCTCGCCCTGACCCTGGCCGGGCTGCTGCCCGCGGCGGGCGGGCGCCTTGAAGCGACGGAGGCGCTGTCCCGCGGGGCCGGGGGAGCGCCGCTGAAGTGGCGGGGGCGGGAGCTGATCAGCCGGATCGGCACCGTCTTCCAGGAACCCGAGCACCAGTTTGTCACCGGCAGCGTGCGGGACGAGTTGCTGTTTGCCCCCAGGCTGCTGGGGCAGGGCGGGGACAAGGTGGATGAACTGCTCGAGCGGCTGCGGCTGGGGCATGTGGCCGGCGCCAACCCCTTCACCCTTTCCGGCGGGGAGAAGCGCCGGCTGTCCGTGGCCACGGTGCTGGCCGCCAGCCCGCAGGTGCTGGTCCTGGACGAACCCACCTTCGGACAGGACGCCAACACCTGGGCCGAGCTTGCCTCGCTCCTGACCGAACTGCTCGACGCCGGCACTGCCGTGGTGTCCGTGACGCACGATGCCGCGTTCACCCGGGTCCTGGGCGGGGACAGGCTGGTCCTCGGTGCGCCTGCGGGGGACGCCTCCGTGGGAGACAACCACGCCCCTGCCTCGGCCAGGAAGGCGGTGCAGCGATGAGCGTGGACATCCTGGCGCAGCCGCGGTCCCGCGCCTGGCTGGCGGGCGCGAACCCCCTGTCCAAGCTGGGCGCGGGCATGGCCATCACCCTGGTGCTGCTTGCCAGCGTCGACTGGGTGTCCGCCACCGCGGCGCTGGCCCTCGAACTCGCCGTCCTGCCGCTGGCCGGACTGGGTGCCGGCCTGCTGTTGCGCCGCGGCTGGCCCATCCTGTTTGCGGCGCTGGTGGGTGGCTACGGCACGGCCCTGCTGGCCCCGAAAACGGGCGACATGCTGCTGGCACTGGGTCCGCTGACCTTCACCACCGGATCGGTGGAATCCGGCGTGGCCATTGCGCTGCGTGGGCTGGCCATCGCCCTGCCGGGCGTCATCGTCCTGGCCAGCACCGATCCCACGGACCTGGCCGACGCCCTGGCCCAGAAACTGCGACTGCCACACCGCTTTGTGCTGGGCGCGCTGGCGGCCATGCGACTTGTGGGGCTGCTGGTGGCGGAGTGGCAGACCCTGGGCATGGCCCGCCGGGCCCGTGGAGTCGGCGGGGAACCGGGCTTTTTCAGCGGACTGAAGGCCTCGCTGGGTCAGGCCATGGCCCTGCTGGTCCAGGCGATCCGCCGGGCGTCCCGCCTGGCGGTGACCATGGAGGCCAAGGGCTTCGGGGCCGGGCCGCGCACCTGGGCCCGGGAATCCACGTTCAGCCGCCGCGACGCCTGGGTGGGTGCAGGGGGACTGGCGATTGCCGCGCTCGCGGTGGGTGCCGCCGTCGTGCTTGGCACGTGGAACCCCGTGCTGGGGTAGCTCCTTCCGCCGAGGTTGCGCCACGTGAGCGCCACGGCATCCGGCAGGAGTAGCCTTGGTGGTGCGCAGGGCGGGGGCCCTGTGCACGATTTATCGCACACAGTGATTAAAGGCACCATAAATTCGCGGTTATGGCCGGGCATGTCAACAAATACCAGCAAAATATGCTTCTCATGATATAAAAGTTCCATGACTCAAGTGGCTGCAGAAACCGTAGGTGTAATGGTCCGGGATGCCCGGAACGACAAGGGCTGGACCCAGCTGGAACTCGCAGCGCAATTGGGGACGAGCCAGAGCGCCGTGGCCCGCATGGAACAGGGCAGGCAAAACCTGAGCCTGAAGATGATCCAGCGCATGGAGTCGCTGCTGGGCAGGCGGATCGTCAACCTCGGCAGCTCGCCCAAGAACGTGGTGACCCACCTGCGCGTGCACGGCGGCCGCGAGCTCTCCGGCAGCGTGGAGGTCAACTCCAGCAAGAACGCCGGCGTGGCCCTGCTGTGCGCCAGCTTGATCAACCGCGGCACCACCACGCTGCGCCGGCTGGCCCGCATTGAGGAGGTCAACCGGATAGTCGAGCTGCTGACCAGCATCGGCGTCGAGTGCCGCTGGCTCAATGCCAACGACCTCCAGATCCGCCGCCCGGCCGTCCTGGACCTGGCTGCCATGGACGTTGAGGCCGCCAAGCGCACCCGCTCCGTCATCATGCTGCTGGGCCCCCTGCTGGACCAGGAAGACGTCTACCGCATCCCTTACGCCGGCGGCTGCGACCTCGGCACCCGCACCGTGGAACCGCACATGCAGGCCCTGCGCGAGTTCGGGCTGGCCGTCACGGCGCACAACGGCTTCTACCAGGTCCAGGCCCCGGTCAGCGACGCCACGGACCGCACCTTTGTGCTGACCGAGCGCGGCGACACCGTCACGGAAAACGCCATCATGGCCGCCACGCACCGCGAGGGCACCACCGTGATCCGCAACGCCAGCCCCAACTACATGGTTCAGGACCTCTGCTTCTACCTGCAGGAACTCGGCGTCGAGGTGGAGGGGATCGGCTCCACCACGCTCACCATCCGCGGCAGGGCCCGCATCGACGTGGACATCGAGTACGCCCCGTCCGAGGACCCCATCGAGGCCATGAGCCTGATCACCGCGGGGATCGTGACCAAGTCGCGGGTCACGGTGACCCGCGTGCCCATCGAGTTCATGGAAATTGAGCTCAAGGTGCTCGAGCAGATGGGCTTCCGCTATCTCAAATCCGCCGAATACGTGGCCCGCAACGGCAAGACCCGCCTCGTTGACATCACCACGCTGCCCTCCGAGCTGCACGCCGCCCCGGACAAGATCCACCCCATGCCGTTCCCGGGCCTGAACATCGACAACCTGCCATTTTTCGCCGTCATTGCCTCCTGCGCCGAGGGCACCACGCTGATCCACGACTGGGTCTACGAGAACCGTGCCATCTACCTGACCGAGCTGAACCGCCTGGGTGCGGGCGTCCGCCTCCTGGACCCGCACCGCATCGACATCAAGGGCCCGACGGCGTGGCGCGCGGCCGAGATCGGCTGCCCGCCGGCCCTGCGCCCCGCGGCCTGCATCCTGCTGGCCATGCTCGCGGCCAAGGGCACCTCGGAGCTGCGGAACATTTACGTCATCGAGCGCGGCTACGAGGACCTGGCGGAGCGCCTGAACACCGTCGGCGCCGAGATCGAGTACTTCCAGGACTAGGTCCCCCAGCGCGGCCGGCCGTGATCTCCAACCTCGGCGGGAGGGGCTAGATCGAGGAGAGGGCCTGCTCCAGGTCCTTTGTCAGGTCGGCCAGGTCCTCCAGGCCCACGGAGAGGCGGAGGACGCCGGCGGACAGGCCGATGGCTGCGCGGCCCTCGGGCCCCATGGCCCGGTGCGTGGTGGTGGCCGGGTGGGTGATGAGCGACTTGGTGTCGCCGAGGTTGTTCGAGATGTCCACGACCCGCAGGGCGTTGAGGAGCTTGAAGGCGGCGTCCTTCCGGGTCCCCACGGCTGGCTGCGCCAGTTCAAAGGTCAGCACGGTGCCTCCTGCCTTCATCTGCTTCCTGGCCAGCTCGTACTGCGGGTGGGAGGGCAGCAGCGGGTACTTGACCCAACTGATCTGCGGCTGCGCCTCCAGGAATTCGCCCAGGGCCAGGGCGCTGGCGCACGAGGCGTTGACACGCAGGCCCATGGTTTCCAGCCCCTTGGTCAGCACCCACGCGTTGAACGCGGACAGCGCAGGGCCCGTGTGTCGCATCAGGTTCTTCACGGGGCCGTCGATGAACTCCTTGGTGCCCAGGATGGCGCCGCCCAGCACGCGGCCCTGGCCGTCGATGTGCTTGGTGCCGGAGTACACGATGACGTCAGCGCCGAAGTCGCCGCAACGCTGGAGCAGGGGGGTGGCGAAGACGTTGTCCGCCACCACCTGGGCGCCGGCCGCGTGGGCCAGCTCGCAGACGGCGGCGATGTCCACGATTTCCTGCATGGGGTTGGACGGCGATTCAAAGAAGACGGCGGTGGTCGGCACGGACAAGGCCGACCGCCACTGGTCCAGGTCCGGCCCGTCCACAAACACGGTTTCGACGCCCCAGCGCGGGAGCAGTTCGTTCAGGATCACAAAGCAGGAGCCGAACAGCGAGCGGGAGGCCACCACGCGGTCACCGGCCCCCAGCAGGGCGCCCAGGGCGGTGAAGACGGCGGACATGCCGGACGCCGTCGCAAAGCAGGCCTCCTTGCCCTCGAGCAGCCGCAGCCGTTCCTGGAAGGTGGCCACGGTGGGGTTGCCGTAGCGGGAGTACACGAAGCGGTCCACCTCGCCGGTGAACGACTGCTCCGCGTGCTCGGCGGATTCGTAGACGAAGCCGGAGTTGAGGAAGAGGGCCTCGGAGGTCTCCTGGAAGTTGCTGCGGTCCAGGCCGCCACGGACCGCCTGGGTCCCTTCGGCCCAACGGGCGGCATTTTCATTAAAGTTGCTCAATTGCGTGTGTTTCCTTAGCGTTCGCGGGTGGTGCCGGGTGCAGCCCCGGAAGGTGCGGGGGCGGGCTTACTTCCAGGGCAGCTTGCGGTTCTTCCAGCCGTTGACAACCCTGTCGCCATAGCCGTCGGGCACGCCCTCAAAGCCCTCGAGCACATTGAAGGCGGTGTACCCGGCGGCCGTGGCGGCCTCGGCGGCAGCGATGGAGCGCGCCCCGGAGCGGCACAAAACCACCAGTTCCTTGTCGGCGGGCACCGCCTTCCGCAATTCGGACACAAAGGCGGGGTTGGGCTCGCCGGAGGCAAGGCTCCACTGGATGAAGACCGGCTCCGCCGCCAGCCCGGAGGTGTCCGGGACGCCGATGTGCGCCCACTCGCCCGCCGTCCGCACGTCGACGAGGATGGCACCGGCGGCCACCCTGTCCCAGGCCAAGGCGGGTTCCAGGTCCCCGGCGTAGCTCACGCGATGCCCTCGCCGTCGAACTCCTCGGGGTCTTCCAGCCTTGACACGGCATTTGCCACGGCAGCGTCGGACGAGGCCACCGCATGGGGAAGGATGACGGCCTGGGCACAGATCACGGCCACGCCGTTGAAGGTCACGGCGGGGTTGCCGTGCAGGATGTAGCCCTCGGCCAGGGCGGCGGAGATCCGCTCGCAAAAGGAGCGGTCGTCCGGGCCGGTGATCAGCCGGTAGGTCAGCGGGGATTCTTCTGCGCTCATTGTGTACTCCTCCATGCAGGGGGCCGCATCTGCAAGCGGGTACCGGGCGGTGGACGGGCCAGTGGCACCGGGCAGACCGCGGGGCAGTTCGCGCTTGCAAGCCGCAGCCTTGGGTTGGCCGGGTTTGCCGAGTAGTCACCTGAGGCACCCCGCCGACACAGAGGGTTGCCGTCCAGCAAGTCAGGGCTTGGCGCTGGCACTCGTTACTCACTTGAAAACTAACACACCGCCCCCGGCCGGGGGACAGCCGGAGAGGGAAATATGGCGCAACATGACATTTTCGACCCCTGCGCGGCGGAGCGCGGCGCGGCCCATTGCGTTCCGCAGGCTGGGGGTCGAGGTCCCACCAACCGCCCCGCGCTGAAACGGCCTAGTGCGTTTGCGCGAGCAGCGCGCTGAGCTCGGCCGTCAGGCGGGCGCGCACCTCCGCCGTGCCGATCTCCGTGCCGTCAATGCTGTTGACAGGGGCGAGCAGCCTGATGCTGGAAACCAGCCAGACGGCGTCGGCGTCGAGCAGGTCCGCGGGCACCAGCGGGCCGTAGCCCAGCTCCCAGCCGGCCGCCTTCGCCGCCGTAAACAGGGCGCCCTGGGTGGTGCCGGGCAGGATGCCGCTGTCCAGGCTGGGGGTGATGAGCCGCTTGACGGGTGCTCCGCCGTCGTCCTTCAGGTGCGCCAGGAGGACGGACGACGTCGGCCCCTCCAACACGTGTCCGTCACTGCTTGTGAAGATCACGTCATCCGCGCCCTGGGCGTGGGCGTGGCGCAGGGCGGCCATGTTCACCGCGTAGGAAAGCGTCTTGGCGCCCAGCAGCAGCCACGGCGCCCGCTGCGCCACCGTGCTGTCGTAGCCGCGGTCCAGCAGGATCACGGCCAGGCCGTGGGCGCGCTGTTCGGCCAGGGCGGGGGGAACGGCGGTGGCCTGCACCCAGGACGTGGGCGAGCCGGCGCCCTCGGGGCCGCGGGTGGCGATCAGCTTGACCACGACGTTGGTGTTGCCGTCCTCGTCCGGCGCCGGGGGCGAGGCGGAGGCGAAGGCCCCGACCGCCGTCGCAATGGCACGCAGCCAGGCCTCCTCGCCGGGGACGTCCAGGCTGAGCGACTGGGCCGAGGCGGCGAGGCGGCCCAGGTGCGCCTGGACCTTGCGGGGGGCGCCATTGACGGCCAGCAGCGTTTCAAAAATGCCGTCGCCGCGCGTGACGCCCTGGTCGGTGGCCAGCAGGGCGGGCACGCCGGCGTCGGCAATGCGGCCGTCGGGGTGGGCGGGGTCCAAAAACACCAAAACAGTCATGGGTCGAGTTTAGTGCCCGGCAGGGGTGAATTTACTGCCCGAAACGTGTGCCGGCACCCGGTAGGCTAAGGTCACCCGAGGCGTCACTGGCGCCACCTGAGGAGGCACTGCTTGTTCTGGACAGCGTTCAGCCTGCCGGCCGGACCAGGCTGGCTCTCGGCCCTGCTGCTGCTCGCGGACCTGGTGATCCGCCTCGTGGTGCTGGGCATCATTCCCGGCAACCGCCGCCCCACCACGGCCATGGCCTGGCTGCTGTGCATCTTCTTCCTGCCCTACATCGGGCTGCTCCTGTTTCTCATGTTCGGCAATTTCCGGCTGTCGCGGCACCGGCGCGAAACCCAGGAGGCGGTCAACCGCCGCGTGGTGGAAGGGACGCGGGAGATCGCCAAACAGGTCACGCCCTACGACGGTCCGTCCTGGATCAACCTGGTCGTGGAACTGAACCGCAACCTGGGCTTCTTCCCGGCCCTGGGCGCCAACACGGTCCAGCTGATCAAGGGGTACCAGGAATCCCTGGACGCCATGGCCGACGCCGTCAGCGAGGCCACCGACTACGTCAACGCCGAGTTCTACATCATGAGTTCCGACTCCTGCACCGACCGCCTGTTCCGGGAGTTGGAGGCCGCCGCCGCACGCGGCGTCCGGGTGCGGGTGTTGTTCGACCACATCGGCTCGCTCCGCGTGCCCGGCTACCGGGACATGATCCGGAGGCTGGAGGCCAGCGACATCCAGTGGCGGCGGATGCTGCCGCTGCTGCCCGTGAAGGGCCAGTGGCGGCGGCCGGACCTGCGCAACCACCGCAAGATCCTGGTGGTGGACGGCCGCGTCGGCTTCACCGGCTCGCAGAACGTGATTGAACCGTCGTACCGCAAGAAGCGCAACGCCAAGGTGGGGCGCAAATGGGTGGAACTCATGGCCCGGCTCGAGGGGCCCATCGTGGGAACCCTCAACGTCATGTTCGCCACCGACTGGTCCAGCGAGACCGAGGAGAACCTTGAATCCCAGCTCGGCACGCACCACTGGGATTCGTTCGACGGCGGCGTGCTCTGCCAGGTGGTCCCCAGCGGCCCCGGCTTTGTCACCGAAAACAACCTGCGCCTGTTCAACACCCTGCTGTACTCGGCGGAGGAACGCATCACCATCTCCAGCCCCTACTTTGTCCCCGACGACTCCCTGCTCTACGCCATCACCACGGCGGCCCAGCGCGGCGTGGTGGTGGAACTGTTTGTCTCCGAAGTCGGCGACCAGTTCCTGGTCCACCACGCCCAGCGTTCCTATTACGAGGCGCTGCTGAAGGCCGGCGTGAAGATCTTCCTCTACCCCAAGCCGCTGGTGCTCCACGCCAAGCACTTCACGGTGGACGCGGACGTCGCCGTGATCGGCTCCTCCAACATGGACATGCGCAGCTTCTCGCTGAACCTGGAGGTCTCCGTCATGATGATCGACGCGGACGTGGTCCAGGACATGCACGGTGTCGAGGAGCAGTACCGGGCCGTCTCCCGCGAACTGCAGCTGGACGAATGGCTAACCCGCCCCATCCTGGCCCGCTACGTGGACAACGTGGCCCGCCTGACGGCCACGCTGCAGTAGGTTCCGGTGGTCGACGGGCGGTGGGCCGGCTTGTCCAGACCCAGGCGGCGGACCGGCGTTTTTCCGTCCGGCTATCCGACACTTCGGCCGCGGGCGGCCTCAGCGTCTCCTTTACGCCGGACTACAAAAAACTCCGGATCCGCCGCTCCGGCGGCGGCGCCGGTGCTCAGCCCGGGAAGTCGGCTCCCAGCGTCGACAGGACACCGTAGGCCTTGGCCTGGATCTCCTGCCATTCGGCGTCGTCGTCGGAGTCCGCCGTGATGGCGCCGCCGACCCCCAGCGAAAGGTGCGTGCCGCCGTCGTCGGTATCCTGCAGGACAAGGGTGCGTATGGTGACGGACAGGTCCAGGGCCGCATTGAGCGAAAAGTAGCCGATCCCGCCGGAATAGATGCCCCGCGGACCGGCCTCGAGGGAGTCGAGGATCGCCATGGTGCTGATTTTGGGCGCCCCTGTCATGGACCCCGCGGGAAAGGCCGCGGCCAGCGCCTCGGCGCGCGAACTGCCCGGAGCCAGCTGGGCCTCGATGGTGCTGACCAGCTGGTGCACCGTGGCGTAGCTTTCAATTTCGCACAGGCGCGGCACCCGGACGGTGCCCGGCACGGCGTTGTGCGAGAGGTCGTTGCGCAGGAGATCGACGATCATCACGTTCTCCGCCCGGTCCTTCAGCGAGGCGGCCAGGTCTGCCTTGAGCGCGGCGTCGGCCACGGGGTCGGCGTCGCGGCGGCGGGTGCCCTTGATCGGCTCGGCCCGCATGAGCCCCGCCGCGTCGATGCGCAGGAACCGTTCCGGGGAGGTGCTGCAGACCGCCGTGGCGCCCATGCGGAGGAACGCGGCGAACGGGGCGGGACTGCGGTGGCGCAGTGCCCGGTAGACGTCCCAGGCGTCCAGGCGTCCAGGCGTGTGCGCCTCCAGCTGCGTGGTGAGGCAGACCTCGTAGGAATTGCCCTCCCGGATCTCGGTGCGGCTGGCGGCGATCATGGCCTTGTACCTGGATTCGCCGTCGCGCAGGACGAACACCGGGGCCGGCAGCGGCGCCACGGGCGCGTCGTCGGTTTCGGCCAGCGCCGCGACCGCATCGCGGGCCCCGCGCGCCCAGTCCGCCGCCTCCTGGCCGGATGCCGGATGGTTGGCCTCGGCGAGGGTGAGCAGGAACAGGCACCTCTCCTGATGGTCGACGACGACGGCCCGCCCCGCGAACAGGAGTGCGGCGGTGGGGGGCGGGGTTGGCCCGGGCGGAGTGTTCGGCCCGGGCGGAGTGGCGCCGGCTGCCGCTGCCGCGTCCCGGGCGGCGGCCCCGCCGGTTTCGCCCTTGAGTTCGTACCCCAGCCAGCCGAGCCAGCCGAGGGTGAAGTCCCCCGGGTAGTGGTCGGGGGCGCGCACGGCCTTGCGGCCCCACACGGTGTCCAGCCAGCGGAAGAAGTGGCCGCGAATCCGTGCGGTCACCTCCCCGTCGGCCACGGTGGTGGTTCCGTCGGCGTGGGTGGCGGTGCGCCCAAAACTGCCAGAGGCATCGGCCATGATGGAGAACCGGGCGCGGCCGGCTGGGTCGGCACCCGCACCCGTCTGGTCGGCGGTGGAGCTGTCCAGCCACACGGCGTCCGTGGACCCGCCATAGAGTGCGGCGAAGAGTGCGGCCGCCGGCGGGTACGCGGCAACGCGGACGGCTGCGAATTCCAGTCCCCGGCGCCTGGCCAGTTCCGGCGCCAGGAGCGGTTCCAGGGCGGGCAGGCCGGCCAGTGCCGAGAGCACCCGCTCCGGCGCCCCGGCCACCCCCCGGGATCCGTCCACCACGATGTCGGCGGCGGCGGCCACGTCGCCGCCGGCAAAAAGTTCGTCCTCCTGCGCGGCCCAGCGGTCCCAGAATGGTGCGTAGGTCTCGCCGTCGCGCTCCAGTGCCCGGCGCCTGCGCGCCGGGGCCGGCGCCTCCACCCAGACCACCACATCCACAAGGGCCCTGGCAGCGGCGTGGGCGGCGCCCACCCCTTCCACCAGCACGACGTCGGCCGCGGCGGTGGTGCGGGAGCCGGCGTCGTCCGCGGGGCCCCAGTCCCCGGACGCCCAGTCCCAGGCGGTCCAGTGCGCGGTCCGGCCCTGGGCCAGCGGGGCGAGGACGGTGGAGACGTAGCGTTCCACGCCCTCGGCCAGGCCGTCCCAGCCGGGGTAGATGTCCTCGAGGTGGAAGAGCGAAACGGTGCGGTGGCGCCGGAGCAGGGCGGCCAGTTCAAGGGCCACTGTGGTCTTGCCCGCGCCGGAGCGGCCGTCGACGGCGATGATCACCGGGCGGCTGGGCCCACTGCGCAGAGGGTCCCGCGGCGGCCTTGCGGGCAGCGGGAGGTGCCGGGGATCAGCCACGGGCTGTGCCGTGAGCGGTGGCGTGTGCCAGGATGCCGGGGATGGCAGCGTGGATCATGGCCCAGCTGGCCTCAAAGTCGCTTCTGTCGCCGTACCAGGGATCGTAGATGCCCTGGGCGCTGCGGGGGGCTTGCGCCACGGCGGGATCGAAGGACCGCAGCATGCCCACCTTGGCCGCGGCTTCCGGCGTGGGGGCCAGGGCGTGCAGGGCGTCAAAATGGTCGGTGTCCAGGGCCAGGATGAGGTCCCGTTCGGCAAACCAGGCGGGGTCAAAGCTGCGGGCCTGGTGGGGATCCGCGGCGACGCCGTGGCGCGCCAGCGCGGCCGCGGCACGCGGGTCCATGGCGTTCCCGACTTCCCACGCCGTGGTCCCCGCGGAATCCACCACGACGTCAAGGCCGGCGGCTTCGGCGGCCCGGGCGAGCATGAACTGGGCCATGGGGGAGCGGCAGATATTGCCGGTGCAAACGGTGATGATCCGGTAGGGATTGCTCATGCGGCCAGTCTATCCAGCCCCCGGGCCCCTGGAGGCAGGCCGTCCGGCTCAGACCAGGGCCAGCAGGATCCCGACGCCGATGAACAGGATGCCAAAGATCCGGTTCAGCACGAGCTGGCCGCGCTCGCTGGTGGTCAGGTGTTTGAGCTGCTTTGCGCCGGCGGCGAAGATGAACCACATCACGATGATGTCAATGACCACCACGGTTGCCGTGAGGATGACGTATTGCGGCAGCAGCGGCCGTTCCGGGCGGATGAACTGCGGCATGAAGGCCAGAAAAAACACAATCGCCTTCGGGTTGAGCAGGTTCACCCAGAGCCCGCGGCGGAACATCGCGAACCCGTGCTCCACGGCGGCCGGTGCGCCTCCGGCGTCGGACGCCTCCGCCTTGGCCAACAGCTTGCGGACGCCCAGATAAACCAGGTAGGCCGCGCCCACGTAGCGGATCAGGTGGAACAGGAACGGCGAGCTGGAGACCAGGATGCCCACGCCCGCCGCGACGATGATGACGTGCATGACGAGCGCCAGCTGCTGGCCCAGAATGCCCCAGAACGAACGCCGGAAGCCGGACGTCAGGGCATTGGACATGGTGTTGATGGCGCCCGCGCCGGGAGTCAGGCTGATCATGGCGCCGGCGCCCGCAAGGGCCAGCCACAGGGAGAATTGCACCAGCCAATCCTACGGTCTGCGGGCGCTACAGCCGCAGCTCCACCAGGATCGTGTCCCGCCACGCCCCGGCGTACGGCCCGTACGTCATGAATCCGATCCGCTCGCGGCGGCCCACCCGCCGGAATCCGGCCTTGTCGTGCAGCGCCAGGCTTGGCAGGTTTTCGGCCAGGATGGCGGACTGGATGGTCCAAAATCCGCGTGCGCGTGCGCGCGCGGCCAGCGCGTTCAGCAGCGCCAGGCCCACCCCCTGCCCGGCCGCCGCGGGATCCACGTAGACCGAATGCTCGATGACGCCCCGGTACACCTCACGCGAGGACGCGGGCGTGGCCGCCACCCACCCTTGAACCGCGCCGTCGCCGTCCACCGCCACGACGCTCAGCCCGGGGATCCTGGTAGCCAGGAATTCCTCCCGTGAGGGCGGGGCCTCGGCAAAGGTGGCGCTGCCGCCGGCGATCCCGGCCGCGTAAATGCGTTCGACGCCGGGCCAGTGCTCCGCGCCCATCTCCCGGATCGTGGCGGTCACAGGGTGGTGACGCTGACGGCGGCGGCCTCGAGGGCGCCGGGCACCAGGGAGTAGTACGCCCAGGTGCCGCGCTTCTCCCGGTGCAGCAGCCCGGCGTCCACCAGGATTTTCAGGTGGTGGGAGACGGTGGGCTGGCCCAGGTCCAGCGGTTCGGTGAGGTCGCAGACGCAGGCCTCGCCGCCGTCGCCCGCCTTGACAATTGAAAGCAGCCGCAGCCGGTTGGGGTCCGACAACGCCTTCAAGACCCTGGCCCGGGCCTGCGCTTCCGCTGCACCGAGGGCGGGCCGGCCGCTGGGCGTGCAGCAGGCGGATTCCGCGGCGGAGGCAAGCGGCTGGAAGGTGTCCATGCCTCCATTATGCCCGTATATTGACAGTTGTCGATGCATGCACGGATACTGTGTATCGACAACCGTCAATCAATTGCCGTCATGGCGCCAGGAGACCAGTGAGCACGCATACCACCGCCCGGGCCGCCGCGGGCGGCTCGGCCGCCGCCGGCGGCTCGGCCGCCGCCGGCAAACTGTCCAGTCTGGACCGCTTCCTGCCCGTCTGGATCATGGCAGCCATGGCTGCCGGGCTGGCGCTGGGCCGGCTGGTGCCCGGCCTCAATGAGGCGCTGGACGCGGTGAAGGTCGGCTCGGTCTCCCTGCCGATCGCCGTGGGCCTGCTCGTCATGATGTATCCGGTGCTGGCAAAGGTCCGCTACCGGGAGACCGGGCGGGTGCTGGCGGACCGCAGGCTGCTCATCACCTCGCTGGTCATGAACTGGCTGCTGGCCCCGGCGTTCATGTTTGCCCTCGCCTGGATCTTTATCCCGGACCTCCCCGAATACCGCACCGGGCTCGTCATCGTGGGCCTGGCGCGCTGCATCGCCATGGTCATGATTTGGAACGACCTGGCCTGCGGGGACCGGGAGGCCGCCGCCGTGCTGGTCCTGATCAACTCCGTCTTTCAGGTAGTGGCGTTCGGCACGTTGGGCTGGTTCTACCTGCAGGTGCTCCCTGGCTGGCTGGGGCTTGCGACAACGGCCGCGGACTTTTCCTTCTGGGCCATTACCGCCTCCGTGCTCGTTTTCCTCGGCATCCCGCTGCTCGCGGGGTTCCTCACCCGCACCCTGGGCGAAAAGGCCAGGGGCCGCGACTGGTATGAGGGGAAATTTCTGCCGAAGCTGGGCCCGTGGGCGCTGTACGGCCTGCTCTTCACCATCACGCTGCTGTTCGCGCTGCAGGGGAACACCATCACCCAGCGGCCCCTCGACGTGGCCAGGATTGCCCTGCCCCTGCTGGTGTACTTCATTGTGGTGTTCGGTGCCGGCATGATGGCCGGCAAAGTCCTGAAGCTGGGGTATGCCAAGTCCACCACCTTGGCCTTCACCGCAGCCGGGAACAATTTTGAACTCGCCATCGCCGTGGCGATCGGCACCTTCGGCGTGGCAAGCGGGCAGGCGCTGGCCGGCGTCGTGGGCCCCTTGATCGAAGTGCCTGCCCTCGTGGCCTTGGTCTACGCCGCCCTGTGGGCCCGCAAACGTCTTTTCACACCCTAGGAGAACCATGGACACCGCCAAGAAACCCTCCGTCCTGTTCGTCTGCGTGCACAACGCCGGACGTTCCCAGATGGCCGCCGCCTATCTCACCGCCCTTTCCGGCGGGGCCGTGGAAGTCCGCTCGGCCGGCTCCGAGCCTGCAGAATCGGTCAACCCGGCCGCCGTGGCCGCCATGGCCGAGGACGGCATCGACATGTCCGCCGAGATCCCCAAGGTGCTCACCACGGACGCCGTGAGGGAGTCCGACGTCGTCATCACCATGGGCTGCGGCGACACCTGCCCGATTTTTCCGGGCAAGCGCTACGAGGACTGGGAGCTTGAGGACCCGGCCGGGCAGGGTGTGGACGCCGTGCGCCCCATCCGCGACGACATCAAGGCCCGCGTCCAGTCCCTGCTCGCGGAGCTGCTGCCATGAAAGCCGGCCTGCCCGTCATCGTGATCGGCGCCGGGCCGGTTGGCCTTGCGGCAGCGGCCCACCTGCTGGAGAACGGGCTCACACCCCTGGTCCTGGAGGCCGGTCCCCGGGTGGGCGAGGCCATCCGTGCCTGGGGCCACACCAGGCTGTTCTCCCCGTGGAAGTACGACGTCGATGCCGCCTGTGCGCGGCTCCTCGCCGCGGACGGGTGGCTGGCCCCACGGGACACGGCACTGCCCACAGGCGAAGCGCTGGTTGCGGACTATTTGGAGCCTTTGGCAGCCACCGTCGCACTTGCCCCACACATCCGCACCGGGGCCGAGGTCATTGCCGTCAGCCGTGTGGGCCTGGATAAAACCCACTCCCGCAACCGGGACGATACCCCGTTCCTGGTCCGGATTGCTGGCGCAGGTGGCTCCTTTGAGGATCTTCAGGCCCGGGCCGTCATTGACACCTCCGGCACGTGGCGCACGCCCAACCCGCTGGGCCAGGCGGGGCTCCCTGCCGCCGGGGAGACCGAAGCCGGGACGCGCATCACTGCGCCGCTGCCCGACGTCACGGGCCGGGACCGCGCCCAATTCGCCGGCCGCCATGTGCTGGTGGTGGGGGCCGGACACTCCGCGGCCAACACGCTGCTGGCCCTGGGCGAACTGGCGGCGGCTGAGCCGGGCACCCGGATCAGCTGGGCCGTGCGCGGCGCCTCCGCAGCCGGGGCGTTTGGCGGCGGGGACCTGGACGGGCTCCCGGCCCGCGGCCGGCTCGGCACCCGGCTGCGCAAGCTCGTGGAGTCGGGTGCGGTGGAGCTGCACACCTCCTTCACCATCACGGCAATCACCACGTCGACGGACGGGCTCGTCGTGCACGGGGCCACCGCGGACGGGGCAGTTGACCTGGCCGTGGACGTGGTGGTGCCGGCCACGGGCTTCCGCCCCAACCTGGACATCCTGAAGGAACTGCGGCTGGAGCTGGATCCCGGCGTAGAGGCGCCGCGGGAGCTGGGGCCGCTGATCGACCCGGAATTCCACTCCTGTGGCACCGTCCCGGCCCACGGGGCCAAGGTCCTGGCCCACCCGGAAAAGGACTTTTACCTGGCCGGCATGAAATCCTACGGCCGTGCGCCAACGTTCCTGCTGGCCACCGGTTACGAACAGGTCCGCTCCATCGCCGCCGCGCTCGCCGGCAACCAGGCCGCCGCCGACGCCGTCCACCTGGAACTTCCCCGCACGGGCGTCTGTTCTTCCGACCTTGGCAGCGGTGACGACGAACAATTTGCGGAAGCCGGTGCGCGGGAGACCTCCTGCTGCGGAACGAACGACCCGGTGCTGCTTGGTTATCCCGCGCGCACCGGACCGCTGAAAGGCGGGAGAATGGAGGCATGACCATGGAACTGCGCACCATCCCCGGCTGTCCCCACAGTGCCTCCGCCGGTGAGCTGTTTGCCCGCGCCCTGGCCCTTGAGGGCCTGAACGCGGCGCCGCTGGCCGTGCGGGAGATCCACTCCGAAGACGACGCTGCGGAACTGGGCTTCCACGGCTCGCCGACCTTCACCATTGACGGTGCGGACCTCTTCCCCGTGGACACCGAACCGGCCGTGACGTGCCGCGTCTATCCAACACCGGCAGGCCTCGCCGGGCAGCCGGACCTGGACACCCTGCGCGGAGCCATCCGTGCCGCGGTCGGCGTCTCCGCCGGCAGCGCAGGGTAAGGCATCCCGTGGACATGCGTGGAGAGCGGACCATGGCGGACTACCAGCGCGCCTGCCGGGAACTGGACGCCTATTTGGCCCGGGCAACCCCCGCGCAGTTGAAGGCCCGCAGTGCCGGGACCCGCTGGAACAATGAGGAGCTGCTGTTCCACATGGTCTTCGGATTCATGGTGGTGCAGGCGCTGGTGCCGCTGGTCAAAATGGTCAGCAGGCTCCCCCGGCCGTGGGGCCGCGCGTTTGCCCGCACCTTGAACGCGGCCACCGTGCCGTTTGACATCGTGAACTTTTGGGGCTCGCGCGCCGCCGCGCTCGTGTTCAACCACCGGCGGATGTCGCGGAAAATGCACGCCACCACGCGCCAACTGACGGCCGCGCTGGAAGGCGAGTCCCCGGCGTCGTTGGCCAGGTGCATGGACTTCCCTGGCCGCTGGGACCCCTTCTTCCAGCCCTCCATGGCACTGGCGGACGTCTACGCCTACCCCACGCTGCACTTTGACTTCCACGCCAGGCAGTTGTCCCTCGGCGCCGACGGTTAGGCCCCACCGCTTCGCAGCACGCGCTCCATGCCGCGGTCAGGCACCAGCCAGATGGCGGCCACCGCGGCGTAGGCGGCCAGCCCGAAAGTGGGCGAAACGAAGGCAAGCGCACACCCCGCAATGTAGATGACGGGCGAGATGCGGGCCTTGACGTTCCTCCCCAATGCCCCGGCCAGGCGCCCGCCCGGACCCTGCTGGCGGATGAACCCCGCCTGCAGGATGGCGTAGGCGACGGCCGCCAGCAGCAGGTTGACGCCGTAGATGAAGACCGGCACCACGGCGAACCCGGACTCGTCCATCCACCGCGTCATGAACGGCACCAGGGACAGCCAGAACAGCAGGTGCAGGTTGGCCCACAGGATGCCTCCGGTCACCTCATCGGCCAGCTTGATCATGTGGTGGTGGTTGTTCCAGTAGATGCCGATGTAGATGAAGCTCAGCAGGTAGCTCAACAGGGTCGGCAGGATGCTTGCCAGCCCCGTCCAGTCACCGGTTGCCGGTGTCTTGAATTCCAGCACCATGATGGTGATGATGATCGCCAGAACGCCGTCGCTGAGCGCCTCGAGCCTGTTCTTTTCCATACTCTTCCGCGCGGGTCCGGGCGGCTAGGCCCGCGCGATGATTTCGCCGTTGGGCATGAGCAGCCAGCCGTCCTTCGACCCGCCCCAGCGCCGCCAGCCCGCCGCCATCCTGGCCAGCCCCGCAGCGTCGGCCATCCCGTAGGCGACGGCCTGCTCGGCGAAGGCCGACTTCTCCACCCGGTCCGCCCACACCCCGGATATCCAGGCCCGTTCGCCGTCCGTGGCGTAGAGCCAGTTGGCCGACGACGGCGCCACGTCCGTCAGTCCCGCGGCCAGCGCCCAGTGGACCAGGCGCCGCCCGGCGTCGGGCTCGGCGTTGTTGTGCCGGGCCACCCGCTGGTACACCTCCATCCATTCGTCGAGTTCGGGCAGTTCCGGGTACCAGGACATGCCGTGGAAGTCCGCGTCCCGCACCGCCACGATGCCGCCGGGCCGGGCCACCCGGCGCATCTCGCGCAACGCCTCAACCGGGTCCGTCAGGTGCTGCAGGACCTGATGGGCATGGACCACGTCAAAGGTGCCGTCCGGGAAGTCGAGGTCGTAGATGTCGCCCGTGTCAAAGCTGAGGTTGGCCAGGTGCTGCTCCGCCGCCAGCGCCGTCGCGGCCGCCACCACCTCGGGCGAGCGGTCCAGCCCCAGCACCTCGCCGGGTGCCACCAGCCGGGCAAAGTCCGCCGTGATGGTGCCGGGACCGGCGCCAACGTCCAGCACCCGGAGGCCGTGGGTGAGATGGGGGATGAGGTATGCCGCCGAATTGGCCGCTGTCCGCGACGCGTGGGATCTCAGCACGCTTTCGTGGTGGCCGTGCGTGTAAACATCTCCGGGGCCGTTTTCAGCGTTCATAAATGGGAGTGTATGCCCGGCCGGAGCCGGGCGCCACGCCCGCCCAAACCTTGAAGTGGAGCGCCGTTGGGTGTCAATGAGGCTCCACTCTTAAAGCTGAGCATCATTGGGGCCCCACGACGCCCAGCTTCCAAGCGGCTCGGCACGGCGGGGCACGGAACCCGGGCCCCCGCCGTCGTCCGATTCCGCCTACGGTGAAAGTTGAGCCAACAACGCTCAACTTCATTTGACATGGGAACGAGCCTGAGTAAAGTTGAGCCCAGAACGCTCAATACCCGCTGGTTGGGCGAACCCGCAGCCACCCCGGCGCGGACTTGTTCACACGGCGGCCCATGAAAGGAACCACTTATGTCACGTGCCGTAGGTATTGACCTCGGAACCACCAACTCTGTCGTCTCCGTGCTGGAAGGCGGCGAGCCCACCGTCATCGCCAACGCCGAAGGCGGCCGCACCACCCCGTCAGTTGTTGCCTTCTCCAAGAGCGGGGAAGTCCTGGTCGGCGAAATCGCCAAGCGCCAGGCCGTCAACAACATCGAGCGCACCATCGCCTCCGTCAAGCGCCACATGGGCACCGACTGGAGCATCGCGATCGACGACAAGAAGTACACGGCGCAGGAAATCTCCGCGCGCATCCTGATGAAGCTGAAGAACGACGCCGAAGCCTACCTGGGTGAAAAGGTCACCGACGCCGTGGTCACCGTCCCGGCCTACTTCAACGACGCCGAGCGCCAGGCCACCAAGGAGGCGGGTGAAATTGCCGGCCTGAACGTGCTGCGCATTGTCAACGAGCCCACCGCTGCCGCCCTCGCGTACGGCCTGGACAAGGGCAAGGAAGACGAGCTCATCCTGGTCTTCGACCTTGGCGGCGGCACCTTTGACGTCTCCCTGCTGGAAGTTGGCAAG
Organism: Arthrobacter wenxiniae; assembly: GCF_013376105.1. GTDB lineage: Bacteria > Actinomycetota > Actinomycetes > Actinomycetales > Micrococcaceae > Specibacter > Specibacter wenxiniae. The sequence continues at coordinate 322,391 of NZ_JAAMFM010000001.1, read as the reverse complement.
GACGAGGACGAGTTCTCCACCATCCAGGTCCGCGCCACCTACGGCGACAACCGCCTCGGCGGCGACGACTGGGACCAGCGCGTGGTTGACTACCTGCTGAACCAGCTCAAGGTCAAGGGCATCGACCTGTCCAAGGACAAGATTGCCCTGCAGCGACTGCGTGAAGCCTCCGAACAGGCGAAGAAGGAGCTCTCCTCCTCGACGTCCACCAACGTCTCCCTGCAGTACCTCTCCGTCACCCCCGACGGCCCGGTGCACCTGGACGAGCAGCTGACCCGCGCGAAGTTCCAGGACCTGACCAAGGACCTGCTCGAGCGCACCAAGAAGCCGTTCAACGACGTCATCAAGGAAGCCAACATCAAGGTTTCCGACATTGACCACATCGTGCTGGTTGGCGGCTCCACCCGCATGCCCGCCGTCTACGACCTGGTCAAGGAACTGGCCGGCGGCAAGGAGCCCAACAAGGGCGTCAACCCGGACGAGGTCGTCGCCGTTGGCGCCGCACTCCAGGCCGGCGTGCTGAAGGGCGAGCGCAAGGACGTCCTGCTCATCGACGTCACCCCGCTGTCCCTGGGCATCGAGACCAAGGGCGGTGTCATGACCAACCTGATCGAGCGCAACACGGCCATCCCGACCAAGCGCAGCGAAACCTTCACGACCGCCGACGACAACCAGCCGTCCGTGGCCATCCAGGTCTTCCAGGGCGAGCGCCAGTTCACCCGCGACAACAAGCCGCTGGGCACCTTTGAGCTGACCGGCATTGCCCCTGCGCCGCGTGGCGTCCCGCAGGTTGAGGTCACCTTCGACATCGACGCCAACGGCATTGTCCACGTGTCCGCCAAGGACAAGGGCACGGGCGCCGAGCAGTCCATGACCATCACCGGCGGCACCGCGCTTTCCAAGGACGACATCGAGCGCATGGTCCGCGAGGCCGAGGAACACGCCGCGGAGGACAAGGCGCGCCGCGAGGCGGCCGATCTCCGCAACTCCGCCGAGCAGCTGCACTACTCCGTGGACAAGGTTCTGGCGGACAACGACGACAAGCTGCCCGAGGACGTCAAGAACACTGTCAAGGCCGACGTCACCGAACTCAAGACGGCGCTGGCCGGCGATGACGACGACGCAGTCAAGACCGCGTTTGAGAAGCTGCAGGCTTCGCAGTCCAAGCTCGGCGAGGCCATCTACGCCGCCGCATCCGCCGAGGGTGCCGCGTCCGCCGCCGGTGCCTCCGAGGGGGCCGCATCGGAGGGTTCCGCCGACGAGGACATCGTTGACGCTGAAATCGTCGACGAAGACGCAGACGAGAAGAAGTAGCCATGTCTGAATCCGTAAACCCCGATGAGGGCAAGCCGGAGAACGATCCGGTGGGTGAGCCTGTCGAAACTCCCGGGGAAATCCCCGCCGACACCAACGGCGACGCCCTCTCCCAGGCGGAGGAGATCCTCAACGGAGTCGAGGTTCCTGCCGAGGAGTCGGTGGCGCAGGGCAGCGGGGCGGGTGAGGCGGCGGAGCTGAAGAACGACCTTCTCCGCCTGCAGGCCGAGTACGTCAACTACCGCAAGCGTGTGGAGCGGGACCGTGCCGTGGCCGGCCAAATGGCCGTGATCGGCGTGCTCAACTCGCTGCTGCCGGTGCTGGACGACATTGACGCGGGCCGCACCCACGGCGACATCGTCGACGGGCCGTTTGCCGCCATCGTCGCCAAGCTGGAGACCACCTTGGAAACGTACGGGCTTGAGCGGATCGACGCCACCGGTGTCCCGTTCGACCCCACCGTGCACGAGGCACTCATCCAGCAGCCCGGTGGCGACGTCGAGATTGACACGGTCAGCCAGGTGCTGCGCAAGGGCTACCGGTCCGGCGAACGCGTCCTGCGCGCCGCCCAGGTGGTTGTGGCAGTACCGGAATAACCCAGCCGTTGGCCGGGCGCCCGTTGGTCGATCCCCAAGCCCGCCCAGTCTGAATTCGCTGGAGCGAATTCAGACTGGGACCCGCGGGCTGGTGGGCCCATGTGGGGACCAGGGCGCCCGACCACCGGCATTTGAACCACTAACTTTGGAAGAGGAGGCGTCTTGGCAAGTCAAGACTGGGTCGAAAAGGACTTTTACAAGATTCTTGGGGTGGCCAAAGATGCGTCGGACGCCGACATCAAGAAGGCCTACCGAAAGCTCGCCCGCAAGTACCACCCGGACACCAATCCCGGTGATGCCAAGGCGGAAAGGACTTTCAAGGACGTCTCCGAGGCGTACTCCGTGCTCTCCGACAAGGAAGACCGCGAGCAGTATGACGCCATCCGCGCCATGGGCGGCGGTGCCCGGTTCAGTGCCGGCGGCGCCGGCGGGCAGGGCGGGCCGGCCGGCTTTGAAGACGTGTTCGGCGACCTTTTTGGCGGCGGACGCGGCGGGGCCCGCCGCGCCTCGCCAGGGTTCGGCGGCTCGGGGCTTCCCCCCGAATTTGCCGACCTCTTCGGCACCGGCGGCTTCGGCGGCTACCAGCCGGCGCCCACCAAGGGCGGGGACCGGACGGCGTCGACCAGCATTTCCTTTGCCGGCTCCATCCACGGCACCAAGATCGGCCTGCGCGAGCCCAGCGGCGAGGTTATCGACGTGCGCATCCCGGCCGGGATCAGGGATGGCCAGAAAGTCCGGGTCAAGGGCAAGGGCCAGGCCGGTGCGGCCGGACCGGGCGACCTCATGGTCACCGTCAATGTCAAACCGCACGACTTTTTTATCCGCGACGGCAACAACATCCGGATCCACGTGCCGGTGACATTCCCGGAGGCGGCGCTCGGGGCTGACATCAGCGTCCCGACCCTCACGGGTGAGTCCGTCCGGGTCCGGGTCCCCGCCGGGACGCCGTCCGGGCGCACCCTGCGGGTCAAGGGCGCCGGCGTGAAGACGTCGAAGGCCTCCGGCGACCTTCTGGTCACGATCGACATTTCCGTCCCGCAAAAGCTGAGCCACGAGGCGGAGGAGGCTGTGAAGGCCTTTGCCGCCGCCACCGCCGACGGCGACCCCCGCGCGACCCTGAAGGACAAGGCGAGGCTGTAGCAATCCCAACCGCCGGAACCACCGCCGCCGCAAGGAAGGAGACCACCATGAACCTTGACCCCCATGCGCCCATCTTTGTGATCTCCGTGGCGGCCGAACTTGCCGACATGCACCCGCAAACCCTCCGCCAGTACGACCGCCTGGGGATTGTGAAGCCCAACCGGGCGCCGGGGCGGTCGCGGCGGTACTCCCAGCACGACGTCGACAAGCTCCGGGAGGTGCAGCGCCTGTCCCAGCAGGGCGTCTCGCTTGAGGGGATCCGGCGGATCATGCAGCTGGAAAACCAGGTGGAGGCGCTCCGCGCCAAGGTGGTGGAGCTGGGCGAGCGGCTCGAGTCAGTGACGGCGGAAATGGAGTCGCGCCCGCCCCGGGCCAACAGCCGCGTGTTTGCGGCTGGCCTGTCCGGCGGCGACATTGTGGCCCTGGCCCGGGGCCAGCGCCCGCGCGCGCGCAGCCAGGCCGTCGTCATCTGGCGCCCGCAGCGCTGACGGCCTGACCCCCGCTACTCGCTGAACAAGCCCGCCAGGTCCGTGGCGGTCAGCGCGCCCCCGGCCAGGGAGTCCCCGCTCATGACGTCGGAGAACAGCTGGGACTTCTTGGCCTTGAGCGCCATGACCTTTTCCTCGATGGTGTCCTTGGCCACCAGCCGGTACACCATCACGTTCTTCTTCTGGCCGATGCGGTGCGTGCGGTCCACGGCCTGGGCCTCGGAGGCCGGGTTCCACCACGGGTCCAGGATGAACACGTAGTCGGCCTCGGTCAGGTTCAGCCCGAACCCGCCGGCCTTAAGGCTGATGAGGAACAGCGGGGCGGTCCCGTTCTTGAAGTCCTCGACCACGGCGGCCCTGTTCCGGGTGGAGCCGTCCAGGTAGGTGAAGGGGATCTCCTCCGCGATGAGCCGCTCGCGCACCTTGCCCAGGAAGCCGGTGAACTGGCTGAAGATCAGCGCCCGGTGGCCTTCCTTGACCACGTCCTCGAGCTGTTCGAACAGCACGTCAAGCTTGGAGGAGCGCACGCCCGCCTGGCCGTCGTCGACCAAGGTGACGTCCAGGCTGAGCTGGCGCAGCAGGGTCAGCGACTGGAAGATGGTGAAGCGGTTCTTGTTGACATCCTCCAGGAGCCCCAGGATCTTGGCCCGCTCCCGCTGCAGGTGGGTCTGGTACACCTTCTGGTGCCGGGCATTGAGCACCACTTCCAGGATCTGCTCCTGCTTGGCAGGCAGGTCCTTGATGACCTGTTCCTTGGTGCGCCGGAGCATCAGCGGCTTCACCCTGCTGCGCAGCTTCCCCAGCAGCTTGGCGTTGCCGTTTTTTTCAATGGGGCGCTGGTAGAACTCGGCAAAGCGCTTGGGGCTGGGGAACAGGCCCGGGGCCACGATGGACAGCAGGGTCCACAGTTCCATCAGGTTGTTTTCCAGCGGGGTGCCGGTCACGGCCAGCTTGAACGGGGCCTTGAGCTTCCGGGCGCACTGGTACGCCTTCGACTGGTGGTTCTTCACGAACTGGGCCTCGTCCAGGATCAGCCCGGCGAAGGCCTGCATGCCGTACTCGGCAAAGTCGATGCGGAACAGCGCGTAGGAGGTGATGACAATGTCCGCGCCGGCAAAGAACGCCGCCGAGTCGATCCCGCTCTTGGCAAAGGTCTCGGGAACCGTCACCACCTTCAGCCCGGGCGCGAATTTCACGCTTTCACTGGCCCAGTTGCCCACCACGGACGTCGGGGCCACCACCAGGAACGGCAGCGCATTGCTGCCGCCGGCCTTGACTTCCGTGATCAACGCCAGCGTCTGCACGGTCTTGCCCAGGCCCATGTCGTCGGCCAGCACCCCGCCGAGCCCGTGCGTGTACAGGAAGTTCAGCCAGTTGAATCCCTCGCCCTGGTACGGCCGCAGCGTGGCGTTGAGCGCAGGGGGAGTGGGCAGCGGGTCCACGGCACCGCCGTCGAGCAGTCCGGACACGGATTTCCGCCACGCTTCCGCCTGCTCGTCCACGATCCCCAGCTGGGCCAGCTCGTCCCACAGCCCGGCCTGGAAGCGGCTGATCCGCAGCTCGCCGTCCTTGAGGTCGTTCATGCCGCGGGCCTCGTCGATGAGTGCGCGCAGCTCGTGCAGCTCGGGGCGGTCCAGCGAGAAGTAGGCGCCGCTGGGGAGCAGCATCCGGCTTTGCCCCGCCGCCAGGGCGGAGAAGACGGCGGCGAAGGAGACGAACTGGCCTTCCACCGTGATCACGATGCCCAGGTCAAACCAGTCGCGCTCATCCGTGGCGTGCGTGGAGATCTTCACGATGGGCGCCTCGGTGACCTCGCGGTAGCTGGCAATGTCGCCACTGGTCTCCACCGTGACCCCGGGCAGTTCGCGCAGCCGCGGCAGCACGGTTTCGGTGAACGCCATGGTGTCCAGGCCGGTCAGCGTGGCCGAGCCGGCCAGTTTGGGCTCGCCCCACGCGCTGTTCGCGGCCGCGCCCATGGCCGCGACCTCCAGCCAGGGCTGGCCGACGCTCTCGATGATGCGTTCCTCGGCACCCGCGTCGCGCACTGCCGCTTCCCCCGGTTCGGGCCACAGCGGGCGGGAATTCACCCGGTTTCCCACCTGGTAGTGCCATTCCCAGTGCAGCCGCAGCGTGTGGTCCCCGCCGTACGCCGCCAGCAGCGACAGCTCGGGCTCCACGTACGCCGGCAGCTCCACCGACTGGTCCGCGGAGACCACGGGCGCCGACTGCTTCAACTGCGGGTAGAACTGCGTCAGGAACTTTTCCTCGCCGCTGGCCGGCACGTGCACCGCCTGCCCGTGCAGGGCAAACTCCAGCATTTGTGCCGGAGTCCCCGCCGCCAGCGGCGCCAGCGTAATGGTTCCCCGCACGACGGCGTTTCTCCCCGAGGTGCCGCTCCCCACGTTGGGCAGGGCGTCCGTCTGGTCGCTGAAGAACAGGCCGTGCACCGGGTTGCCGATGGTGCCCACAATGTCCTCGGTGACGGACGTGCCGCCCACCTCGATCAACGGGCCCACGTCCAGCCCGCCGGAGCCGGCCCGGGAGACGTCCAGCTGCACCGTGGCGCCGTCGGAGGATATCCGCACGGGGTCCCCGGTCCCGGCCTGGACCAGGGCCACACCGTGCTTGGGCGCGTCGGCCAGCAGCTGCCACAGGTTGCGCCCGGCAAAGTCATTGACGGCAAGCCACGACGCGGCGCTGCTGTGGCTGTAATGCCGCGGGCTGTGGGAGGTCAGGAATTCGCTGAGCCACTCCAACTGCGCGGGGTCGTGCTGGCGCCCATACCCAAGGTAGCCCAGCGTGTTCCAGCTGATTCCCGTCTTGACCCACTTGCCGCGGGTGCCCATGACCACGGGCCGGACGTTGAGGATCGGCGCGGACGCCACCTTGCCGCCCTTGCCCCGGTAGGAGAAGCGCGGCGGCGGCAGCTGGAGCTCGAACTGCAGTCCCAGGGCGGGTGCGTCGGAGGACGGGGCGTTTGTGGCGGGCGGCAGCAGCTGGGCCAGGGACGCCTCCCAATCGGCGGCTTCCGCACCCGGCGCGGCCGCGGCCTTGCCGGCGGTCCCCGCCTTGCCTCCCTTGGCGTTGGCCAGCAGCGTTTCGAGGTAGGTCGGTTCGTGGACGGTTTCCTCGGGGACAAAAAAGTCCTGAAAATTGGGGTCGGACTCGGCGGCGGCAATCAGGGCCACCACGTGCTTGCAGTTCTGGCGTACGGGGCAGTTGCAGATGCCCACCCGGCAGGCCACCACGCCGTCGTGCTCGCGGACCAGCTTGGCCGTGGAGCGGTAGGGGGTGGTGCCCACGACCTTTCCGGACAGCAGCCCGGTGGCCGGTTCCAGCGTGATGTCGTGCACCCGGCCGTCGGCGGCGTAGGCGCGGCCGGCGGCGATGGAATTTTCGGTGAACTCGGCGATCCGCGTCAACAGTCGCGATTCGGCGGTGGAATACGTCACGTAAGGTGTCTTCCTGGCGGGTCCGTGCGGCCCCAATCGTGGAACCTCATCTAACCAATCTTAGGCGGGATTGCCGCTTGGTTTCATCCCGCGGCCCGCCCTGCCTCCTGCGGCGCCCCCAGTCAGGCGCCGGCGCGGTGGGCGCGCAGCACAATCGCAGCACAATCGCGGCCACTTCGCCGGTGGCGTCGGCGGGGGTCCGGAGGCGGACCCTGAGCCCGAAGGCGTCATCGGGACGGGTCCTGACCGCCTCCAGCCACCACGGCACGGCGTGTCCGGTCCGGCGCGGCAGCAGGCCGGCCATCCAGTCCGGCATTTCCTGCCAGCTCCTGACTTGCGTTGCCGGGCCGGGGGCCTCCGCCATCGTGCCTACTTCCGCCGAAAGGTGAGGTCGAAGATCACGCGCCCGGCCTTGTGCGCCTTGTTTTCAAAGCTGGTGAGGATGCGCCCGTCAAAGCGGGGGGCCCAGCCGCCGTCGGTGTCCGGCTCATCGCTTTGTTCGCGGTCGACGCCGGTGAGCCGCGCCTGGGTGAGGGGGCTGGCGGCACCGGCCCGTTCGCCGTCGTGCACGTTGTCAAAGTCGGGGGAGGAGGCGCCCACCTCGCGCATCTGCTCGGCGTAGGCGGACCAGTCCGTGGCCAGGCGCCAGAGCCCGCCCGGCGCAAGCACGCGGGACACGAGCGGGGCGAAGGAGTCCTTCACCATGCGGCGCTTGTTGTGCTTGGTCTTGTGCCAGGGGTCGGGGAAGAACACCCACACCTCGCTGACTGTGCCGGCGGGGAGCATGGTGCCCAGGACCTCGGGCGCGTTGGCCTGGACCACCCTGACGTTGCCAATCTCCGCGGCCACAATTTTTTGGATGGTCTGGGCGAGCCCCGGCGTGTAGACCTCCACGGCCAGGAAGTCCTTCCCCGGGTTTTCCGTGGCGGCGTGCACCACGGCCTCGCCCAGCCCGGAGCCGATCTCCACGACCAGCGGTGCGGTGCGGCCAAACTCGGCGGCGGCGTTGAAAACGTACTCCGGGTGCACCGAGGTGTCCGCGATGTGGCGGGGGACGTCGACGGCGAGGGTGGCGGCGTGGTCGTCCCAGGCCTTTTGGCGGCGCCCCTGCAGGCGCGTCCCCCGGCGCACAAAGGAGACGGGCTGCGTGCGGTAGGTGCCCTCGGCCGCCTGGCTGCCCGGTGTGACCGGCCGGGGCGTGCCGTCCTGGCTGCGGGGCGCCTTCCGTCCGTCCGGGGACGCGGGGGGAACGGGCGCGGAGGCTGGGGTTTCACTCATCGACGTTAAGCGTACCGGTGCCGGCGGGCATTGAGGCTGCGCACGCGTGGCACCCGGCGGACCGGGGCAGCAGGCTACGCCGCCGGCTCCTCAGCCAGGTCCTTGCCCCTGGTTTCCGGGATGGTGAAGACGAACACCGCGCTGATGAGCAGCAGGACCACGGCGTAAACGCTGAACAGCACGCCCAGGTGCACGGACCCCAGCCAGGACTGCAGGTAGGGGGCGGTGCCGCCGAAGACGGCCACGCAGATGGAGTAGGGGACGCCCACGCCCACCGTGCGGATGCTGGTGGGGAAAAGTTCGGCGTAGACGGCCGGCACAATCGAGGCGCTGGCCGCGATGAAGATGAGCATCACGGACATGCTGACCGCCAGCTCCCAGGGCTGGTCCTTGAGCAGCCAGGTCATCGGGAAGTGCATGACGGCGGCACCGAGGGCGCCGGCCAAAAGGACCTTCCTGCGGCCGATCCGGTCTGACAGCCTGCCCCAGAACGGCAGGGCAACAATGAAGACGACGTTGCCAATGACGCTGGCCCACAGTGCCGCGCCGCGGTCCATGCCGAGGTCGGTGGCCGCGTGGCTGGGTGCCACCACGCCCCAGATGTAGTAGACAACCGTCAGGCCCACAGTCAGGCCAATCACCTGCAGGGCCTGCTTGCGGTGGCGGACAATCTGCGGCCACATCGGGGCGCGCTTGGCCTTCGCGTCCTCCCCGGTGAAGACCTCGGACTCGTGCAGGCGCGAACGCATGAACAGGGCGTACAGGCCCAGCACGGCGCCGACGGCAAACGGCACGCGCCAGCCCCACGCCTGCATGTCCACCTTGGGCAGCACCAGCGTCATGACGGCGCCCAGCAGCGTCCCGAACAGAATTCCGGCCGTGCCGGACGTATAGATCAGCGTGGCCCAGAGGCCGCGCCTTTCCTTCGGCGCCATCTCCGACAGGTACGTTTGCGACGACGGCAGCTCGCCGCCGTGGGCCAGCCCCTGCAGGAGGCGGGCCACCAGCAGTGTTGCCGATGCCAGGGCGCCAACCTGGGCGTAGCCGGGGGCGACGGCGATGAGCAGGCTGCCCGCCGAGGCAAGGCCGACGGCCAGGGTCATGGCGGACTTGCGCCCGATCCTGTCCCCGATCCAGCCGAACAGGAAGCCGCCAAAGGGGCGGGCCACAAAGCCCACGGCGAAGATGGCCAGGGTGGCCAGCACGGCCGAGGTCTTGTCCGCCTTGCTGAACAGGGCCCCGGCCAGGAAGGGGGTGAACGTGGCGTAGACGGCCCAGTCGTACCATTCGACGGCATTGCCGATCCCGGTGCCGACCAGGGTCTTGACCAGCTTGCGGCGTTGCGGGGCGGCGCCGGGAACGGAGCCTGCCATTGGGGCAGCTGCGGGGGTTGCGGAGCGGAGTGGTGTTTTCATGGTGGGCAACCTTTGACGGTCAGTTGGCGGCGAAGGCCGGCCGGGATGCGGACAGGGACGCCAGGCGGCTGGCGGCCAGCTCGGCGTAGAGGGCGGCGCCGTCGGTGAGGACGGCGTCGTCGAACGTGGCGTAGGGCGAGTGGTTGAACGCCGTGGCGGTGTGGTCCTCTCCCGGGGCCACGGCGCTGAGGCCGATGAAGGTGCCGGGGACCGCGGCCATCACGCGCGAGAAATCCTCGGAGCCGCTGATGGGGGTCGCCAGGCGGGTCAGGCGTTCGGCGTTGAACAGGCCGGAGATGACGCCCTCGGCAAGTTCGGTTTCGGTGATGTCGGTGATGCTGACGGGATATTCGCCCTGGTAGTCCACGTCCACGTCAAGCCCGTGGGCCGCCGCGATGTTCGTCACCAGGCGGGGCGCGGCCAGGCGCATCTTCTCGCGGGATTCCTCGGAGAAGGTGCGGATGGTGGCCTCGAAGCGGGCCGATTCCGGGATGATGTTGCGCTTGCTGCCGGCCTGGAGGACCCCCACGCTCAGCACGACGGGATCGAACATGTCGAACTGGCGGGTGACCATGACCTGCAGGGCGGTGACGATCTCGGTGATGACGGGCACGGGGTCCTTGGCCATGTGCGGGGCGGAGCCGTGTCCGCCGGCCCCCAGGACGGTCACCACCAGCCCGTCGGAGGCGCTCATCATGATGCCGGGCTTGGTGACGAACTGGCCGTGGGGCGCGATCGCGGAGAAGACATGCATGCCGAACGCGGCGTCGGCGCGGCGCCCGGCGGCATCCAGGACGCCCTCGCGGATCATGACGGATGCGCCGTCGAGCCCTTCCTCGCCCGGCTGGAACATCAGGACCACATCGCCGGCAAGGTGCTCGCGCCGGTCCGCCAGGAGGGTGGCCGCGCCGGTGAGCATGGCCGTGTGGAGGTCGTGGCCGCAGGCGTGCATGGCGCCGTCAACGCGGGAGGTGTAGGCGACGCCGCTGCGTTCCTGGACCGGCAGGGCGTCCATGTCGGCGCGGAGCAGGACCACCGGCTTGACGGCGTCCGGGGCCGGGCCCCGCACCGGCCCCTGGCCGCCGCCGCGGAGCACGGCGGTGACCGAGGTGGTGTCCGTGCCCAGCGTAATCTCGTAGCCCAGTCCGTCCAGGGCCTTGAGCACGCGCTCCTGGGTGCGCGGCAGGTCCAGGCCGATCTCCGGATGTTGGTGCATGTCGTGGCGGAACCGGACCAAGTCCGGGGTGAGGTCTGCGGGGGAAAGCGGCATGGGGGCTCCTGTAGCGGTTGACTGTCCCTCCAGTGTGAGGTGAGATGCATCACAGCTGTCTAAATCCATGGAATTATGTAAAAGTTGGTGTAAATGGCGAATTCTCGTGCACCCTTGAGTGAAGAGGACCTGGCACTCATCCAGGCCCTGCAAATTGCCCCGCGCGCCGGCTGGACCGACGTCGGCGCCGTCTTGCGCGTCCACCCCACCAGCGCGGCGGCCCGCTGGGAGCGCCTGGCGACCTCGGGCGCCGCCTGGGTGACGGCCCACCCGATGGGGGACCCCCAGGAAGTGTCGTTGTCCTTCATCGGCGTGGATGCCGTCATGGAAGGCCAGGGCCACGTGGTGGAGGAGCTGTGCGCCATTGGCGAGGTCATCACGGTGGAGCAGACCGCGAGCAGCCGCGCGCTCATCCTGACAGTCATCACGGAGTCCATGGCCCAGCTCAGCGGGGATGTCATCCCACGCATCCGCGCCATTGACGGCGTCCTCGGCTACAACGTATCGCTCTGCACGCGCCAGCACTTCAACGGCAGCTCCTGGCGGCTGAATGTGCTCTCCCGGGGCCAGCAGCAGCAACTCCGGGCACTGGCCCGGACGGAGCCCGTGCCCGGACACCTGCCGCAAAGCCACTTGGCCCTGCTGCCGCCCCTGGCCCGCGACGGCCGGGCCACCGCGGCCGCGATGGCCCGCGAACTGGGGCGGACGCCGGCAACGGTGCAGCGGCAGCTGAACAGGGTCCTCGCCTCAGGCGCCCTGTCCCTGCGCTGCGACATGGCCCAGCCGCTCTCCGGCTATCCGGTGACCTGCCAATGGTTTGCCAAGGTGCCTGCCGGCCGGCACGAGGCAGCCGCCGCGGCCCTTCGGCGGCTTCCCTACGTCAGGTTCATCGCCTCGACGACGGGGTCAAGCAACTTCACCATCATCATGTGGCTGAGATCCGTGGCGGACATCATGGACGTGGAACTGACGCTGCAGCAGGACATCCCCGGCATCGAATTGCAGGAAACCGTGGTGATGCTGGCCTGCGCCAAGCGGGTGGGCAGGAAGCTGCGCCTGGACGGGACGGCGCTGGAGGCGGTGACCCCATGACGTGGAGCCCGATTGGACCCTGGCGGCGCGCCACGTGCCAGGTGGTGAAAGGTGAGATGACCCACCCAGGTGACCGTCCGGCGTCGTGCCACTGCTAGACTGTGAGGACTTAATGCGTTTCCAGCGCATTCTGCGTCGATGAACGCATTCAACTTGTCCCGCATTGGATTTGCTGCAAAGCATCTGCGGTTGACACGCTCTGGCATTGAATCGGCGAACCCGCGGTCAAAACTGATCGTGGGCCGTTGAACCGCCTTTAGAAGGATTCCCTCTTTACATGACTACTTTTGCTGCCCTTGGCGCGCCCAAGGAAATTGTTGCCTCGCTTGCCTCCAACGGCATTGAGGAAGCATTCCCCATCCAGGTCAAGACGCTGCCGGACACCCTGGCCGGCCGCGACGTCCTGGGCCGCGGCCGCACCGGCTCCGGCAAGACCATCGCCTTCGCCATCCCGCTTGTGGCCCGCCTGGCCGAGCGCGAGGCGCCCTACTTCCGCAAGCCCGGCCGCCCCATGGGCCTGGTCCTGGCACCGACCCGCGAGCTGGCCACCCAGCTGAACAACACCATCGAGCCGCTGGCCAAGGCCATGGGCCTGAACACCACCGTCATCTACGGCGGCGTGTCCCAGGCCCGCCAGGAAAAGGCGCTGCGCGCCGGCGTGGACATCGTCATTGCCTGCCCGGGCCGCCTCGAGGACCTCATGAAGCAGCGCATCGTGTCGCTGGAAAGCGTGGAGATCACGGTCCTGGACGAGGCCGACCACATGGCCGACCTCGGCTTCCTGCCCGTCGTCAAGCGCCTGCTGGACACCACCCCGAGCAAGGGCCAGCGCATGCTGTTCTCCGCCACCCTGGACAACGGCGTGGACAAGATCGTCCAGCGTTACCTCTCCAACCCGCTCACGCACTCGGTGGACGAGGCCACGGCTGCCGTGTCCACCATGGAGCACCACGTCCTGGTGGTCAATGACCAGACCGTCAAGAAGCAGGTCCTCGTGGAACTGGCTTCGGGTGCCGGGCGCCGCATCCTGTTCATGCGCACCAAGCACCACGCCCGCAAGCTCGCCAAGACCCTGACCGACGCCGGCATCCCCGCCGTCGACCTCCACGGGAACCTTTCGCAGAACGCCCGCGACAGGAACCTGGCCGAGTTCTCCACCGGCGGCGTCCGCGTCCTGGTGGCCACCGACGTCGCCGCCCGCGGCGTGCACGTCGACGACATTGAACTGGTCATCCACGTCGATCCGCCCACGGAGCACAAGGCGTACCTGCACCGTTCCGGCCGCACGGCCCGCGCCGGGTCCGACGGCGTGGTGGTCACCCTGACGCTCCCCGAGCAGCAGAGCGACGTCAAGAAGCTCATGCGGGCGGCGGGCGTCGACGTGAACTTTGAGCGCGTCACCGCCTCGTCGCCGTCCGTGGCCGCTCTGGTGGGCGAGGTTGCCGGCAAGATTGACCCCCGCACCCGCGCCGCGCTGCTGGCAGCCAAGGCTCCGGCACAGGGTGCCGGCCAGTCCACGGGCGCCAACGCCGAGCGCAAGCGCGCCCGGCGCGGTGCCGCCCCCGTCGCCGGGGGACGTGGCGGGCGCGGAGGGCGCGGCCGTGTGTCTGCCGACGCCCCCGCCGAGGGCAACCGTTCCGAGCGCCGCGAAGGCCAGCCGCAGGGTGCCCGCTTCGGTGGCTCCGGCCGCCCGGCCCGCGCCGCCGGCGAGGGCCGCCCCGCCCGCGACGGCGACGTGGCCCGCGGCAAGCGCGCCCCGCAGGGCTCCACGCACCGCAACGACGCCCCCCGCAGCGCCCCCCGCTCCACGGGCTCCGGCGCCGTGTGGTCCTCCACCACCGGCGGCACGTCCGGCGGCAGCTTCAACGCCACCAGCGGTGGCTCCGGCCGCCCGGCCCGCGCCGGCGGCGCACGCCGCGCCTCGGCACCCGCCTCGAACCAGCGCCGCGGGCGCTGATCCGCGCCACCCCACCGCGAGGGGCCCACGCCCGCAGGGTTCCCTGACCGGGGAACGAGGTTAGGAGCGGGTGGGGACGACGCCGGCACCCAGGGTGGGTGCCGGCGTCGCACTTTAAGGGGCCACAGGGTGCGGCGCGGGATCGATGTTGCAAATTTTGGGCGGCAAGCGCCGGTCGAACTGCCGTGTTCCCGCTCCGGAGGGCTGGCGCCCTACCCCCGCGGAGGGGCGGGTGCCGCAGCGGTGGCGGCGAACCCGCCCGAGGCGGCAGTGGCGGCGGCGATCGTGACCAGGGCGCCCAGGATCAGGGCCGCGGGTTCGCCCGGTGCCAGCAGGTTTTCGTGCAGGCCGATGGTCGCGGCGGCGATGGGCACGCCCAGCTGCGAGGCGGACAGCACGCCAAGCGGCAGGGGCAGCCCGAAGAGCCGCATGAGCGCGTGAACGGCAATGGCCGCAGCGCCCAGGGCAAGGCCGAGGACGATCATGGCCGGGTGGGCGGCAAGCTCGTGCAGGTTCAGGGAGGCGCCCAGCCACAGGAAGAACAGCGGGCCGAGGAACCCCTCGGTGATGGCGAACAGCTGGTGTGCGAGGCGCCGGGGCTCGCCCACGGCCGACACCGCCAGGCCGAACGCGAATCCTGCCAGCATGATCGACACGTGGCTCCAGACGGCCAGGCCGGCCAGCGCGAACAGGATGGCGAGCTGGATGCGCAGTTCCAGGGCAAATTTCCGCTCCTCGGACAGGCGGTGGATGCGCCGCCGGGCGCGGGAGCTGTCCGCCCCGCGCAGGATGAAGTACACGGCGCCGGAACAGGCCAGGACGGCCAGGGAGCCCAGCGCGGCCCTGCCGGCCGTGGCCGGGTTGAGTGCCAGCGGCAGGGCGACGATGGCCAGGGTGTCCGCGATGGCCACCTGGGCGGTCATGGCCAGGACGCCGGGCCCGGTCAGCCGCAGCGAGCCGACGATCGGCAGCACCAGGGCCGCGGACGAGGATGCCAGCAGCACGGCGTAGAGGACCGCGTGGCCGCCGCCGAACAATGCCGCGAGTCCGATCCCCGCCGCGGCCGCCGCGGCGGCGACCGCCAGAAGGCGCAGCGCCCCGCTGCCCAGCGCGGAGCGGATGTGCCGGTCCCGCACGGGCACCTGGGTTCCGGCCACGAACATGACCAGCGCAAAGCCCATGTCCGCCAGGAACGTGAAGGTCGGCTCGGCCGGGTCCACGAGGGCAAGCCCGGCGCGGCCCAGGACGATGCCGGCCAGCAGCTCGCCCACCACCACGGGCACGTGCCAGCGGCGCGGCAGGGCCAGCAGCGGCCCCAGCAGCGCGGCCACGCAGATCAGGGCCAACCCCGGAAATCCCATGCCCGCCTCCTGGAACGTGATGGTGGTTCATAGACTATTGCACGCGCGCGCCCGAGGATTTAGCGTGGACTCAACAGCCACCGCGCCCCGCGTGCTGGCGCATCTGTTGACGGGAGCTAGGGCCATGGCTGCAGGCGACGTGGAAATTTCAACACTTGTCCCCGAAGGCGAATGGACGCAGGAGTCACTGGCCGATCTGGTCAGGGGCTACGAGCGCAAGATCGCCGAGATGGGCGCGCGGCCCGGGGAGATCAAGTCCCACGTGGACCACACGGCCCGCGGAGGCGTTAAAATCCGTGTCGTGTGGGAGAAGGACGACGCGCCCAGGGCGCCTCAAACTGCCCAACGGCACGACGCGCCCGCCGCCGCGTCAGGCGGGGTCGACGCTCAGCACGGCAAGGAACCCGCGGCCGGATAGGTGCGGCATGTTTTTGGCGCCCGCCACGGCGTCGAACCTGCCCAAGATGTCGGTGACATGGGCGCCTGAGGGGTTGCCGGAGCCGTCCGTCCCTTCCTGGACCACGTCCGCGCTGCCCTGCAGGAGCACGGCGAACTGGCCGGCAAATAACGGGTGCGGGCGCTTCCTGGACAGCTCGAGGATGGTGGCGTAGCCCTTGAACACGCCGCGGCGGGTCATCAGGTTCAGGTCCATGAGGGAACCTGTGGGGAGGGTGGCGGAGGTGCTGGAATCGCCGGAGAAGCGGAAGGGGCGGAACTTTTCCAGGGCTTGTTCGGTGCGGTCAACGGTCAGGGCGATGAGGTCGCCGTCGATGATGGTCAGGATCCGGTCAATGCCGGGGAGCACCGAGAAGGGGCCGGCCTTGGCCACTTCGGCGATGCTGATGCGCCAGTCCCAGGGATCGCCCTTGGCGCCGGAGCCGAGCGTGATGGAGCCCGCGGTGCCGGCCGCGATCTGGCGGGTGGTCCCGCCGCCGTTGGCCCATGGCGCCGGCGTGAGGGAGGCGTAGCGAACAATCTCCACTATTTTTCGTCCACATTCCTGATGCTGTACACGTGCACGCGCTTGGGCTCGGCCTTCCGCCTGCGCGCCTGCTTCTTGTAGTACGCCCAGGCGCCGGAAATGGCGATCGAGACGCCAAACGCCAGCACAATCTTCAGGGGCAGGCCGAAGCGGGCCAGCGACAGCACCAGGCACATGGCCGCGAAACTGGCGAACTGGACCGTGATGTCCAGCCAATCGGCTTTTTTACGCATACGGCAAGCTTACGCGCCCGGCGCCTGCTGCTCCCGGCCCTGCGACACCCAGGAGGGGTCCTTCGCCCGGGAACCGACGACACCGTCCGCCGCCTTGCCCAGCACGTCCAGTTGCGCCGGGGTGAGGTCAAGGGCGAGTGCGCCGAGGTTCTCGTCGATGCGTGCGGCCCTGCGGGTGCCGGGAATTGGCACCACCGTGGCATGGAGGGTGCGGCCCTGCGCGTACAGCCACGCCAAGGCCACCTGCGCCGGCGTCGCCTCCCGGCCCAGGGCCCCGGTGAGTTCCTCCGCGACCTGGCGGACGGCGTCGACCACGGCCTGGTTGGCGTCGATGGCGCCGCTGGCAAAGCGGGGGATGGTGTGGCGGAAGTCGCCGGGGCCCAGGTCCCGGGCGTGGACCGTGCCGGTGAGGAAGCCGCGGCCCAAGGGGGAGTAGGGGACCATGCCCACCCCCAGCTCCGCGGCGGCCGGGACAACGTGCGCTTCCACGTCGCGGCTCCAAATGGACCATTCGCTTTGCACCGCGGCGATGGGGTGGACCGCGTGCGCGGAGCGGAGTTCGTCGGCCGTGACCTCGGACAGGCCCAGGTGGCGGACCTTTCCGGCGGCCACCAGCTCCGCCATGGCGCCGACGGTCTCCTCGAGGGGCACGCGGACGTCGCGGCGGTGCATGTAGTAGAGGTCGACATGGTCCGTGCCGAGCCGCCGGAGCGACTGGTCGATGGACTCCCTGACGTGGGCGGCGTCGCCGCGGATCTCCGAATAGCCCGTGGCCGGGCTGCCCACCAGGGCAAACTTGGTGGCCAGCTGGACCTCGCCCCGCCTCGTTTTGAGCAGCCGGGCGATCAGTTCCTCGTTGGAGCCGGCGCCGTAGATGTTCGCCGTGTCAATGAACGTCACGCCCACGTCCACCGCGTGGTGCAGGGTCTTCAGGGCCTCGGCCGGGTCAACCTTGCCATAAACGGGGGTGAGCGCCATGCCGCCAAAGCCCAGCGGGCCCACTTCAAGAGTGTCTCCAAGCAGGATCTTGTGCATGGGTCAAGCGTAGACCGCGCCACGTCCGCAGGAGCGTCCGCCGCCATGCCCGCCGGGGCCCCGGGAGCGGGAAAATTACCGGTAGGAACCGGCAAACGGCCGGCCGGTCGGCACAATCTGCTTGCCCAAGGGCATGAGGGAGACCGGGATCAGCTTGATGTTGGCGATGGCCAGCGGGATTCCGATGATGGTGAGCGCCATGGCGATGGCCGTGGCGACGTGGCCGATCGCAATCCAGATGCCGGCCACCAGGATCCACACGACGTTTCCGAGCGTGCTGGCCAGGCCCGTGCCGCCGGGCTTGTCCACCACGGTCCGGCCAAACGGCCACAGCGCGTAACCGGCGATCCGGAAGGATGCGATCCCCCACGGGATCGTGATGATGAGGGCGCAGCAGACGATGCCGGCCAGGAAATAGCCCAGCGCCAGCCACAGGCCGCCAAAAACCAGCCAGATGATGTTGAGGATTGTCTTCACGCTTCCATTCTGCCCCGGCGGGCGCGGGAACGCATCAGGGATCACCCTGAGCGGATCCCTGATCTTTGGCCGCGCAGCCGGTGCTACGCTGATTTGCACCGAACGTGATTCCCCGCTGCACAGTTAAGGAACGCACAAGCCATGGATTTTGGCACCGTTATCTTGATCATCGCCCTGGTGGCCATCGCCGTAGTGGTGGGCGTGGGCGTCACGCTTGCCGTGCTCATTTCCCGCGGCGTCCTGAGCCTGGTCAACAAGTCCAAGCCCAAGTACGAGCTCGCCAAGCGCAACGCCTTCAAGGTCCGGGCCCAGTCCACGGCCGGTCCCCTGGGCGACGTCATGAAGCAGCGGATCCGGCTCCAGGAATCCCTCGAGGCCACCCAGCGCAGCCTGGCCGTGGCCCAAAGCACGCGCCAGTACACGGGCAACCTGGACTCCATCTTCGGCACCCTCCGGCAGGCCGGCACGGTGCTGGAGAACCAGCTGCTCGTGGCGCAAAGGGAGCCGGACCCGGCCGTGCAGGCCGCCTACGCCCAGACGCTTGGCGGGCAGGTCGCGCAGGTCATCCAAACCTCCACCGGCATCCGCAGCGCCCTGGCCGCTGCCGCCGCGCCGATGACCGACGTCGACGTCAAGGACCTCACGCGCACGCTGGAAATCGAGGCCACCATGCTGAAGAACTGGTCCGCCACGTACACGGACCTTGGCGAATCCTGATCCGCCATGGGAATCCTTGGCAGGCTCTCCGGCGCCTTCCGGCGCAGGCCCGCCGCCGTTAAGGAGGCCGCGGTGAAGCGCGACGCCGATCCGTCCGACGCCGGCCAGCTCACCCTGGGCGCCGCGCAGCTCAAGCAGCTGGCCGTGCTCTCCCGGATGCGCCGCGGCGTGGCGGATGTTTCGATCAGCCGGCAGCGCCTGGACCTTCAGGCCGCGGACCTCAGGAAGGCCATGGACTCGCTCGAGTCGCAGGCGTCGGCGGCCGCCGGTGATGCGGGGGCGGCAGGGTCGGCCCGCGCCCGGCTCACCATCATGGGCGAACAATACGGCGACCTCGTGTCCCAGCGTGACGCCCTGGCCGAGCAGGAATCGATGCTGACCGCCGAGCTGGCCCAGCTGCAGGCCCGGGTTGCCGGCTTCAACGTCACGGCCGAGACGCTCAAGGCCGCCCAGGCCGCGGCCGACGCCCGGCACACCATCGCCCGGTCGCTGAAGGACCTGCAGGAACCCCGACCGGACCACTAGCTGGACTCGGTGACGTCCCCGGTGGTCGTGTTGAAGGCGAAGGATCTGGCGGCTGTCTCGGAACCGGAGACAAGGGTGAACACCACTTCGGCCCGCCCGGCGGCCAGCTCCGCAGCCGTCACGGTGTGGTTCGCCGTGAACGCCAGGCTGGCGCCCGAGGCCAGCGCTTCCGCACCCGCCACCGCGGCACCGTCCACCCGGACCGCAAGGCCGGCCGCCGCGGCGCCCCGGTTTTCCACCCTGCCGCTGAAGGCCAGGAGGTCCCCGGCCTGGTGGCCCGGGGCGGCGGGCCCGTAGTTGAGGTCCTGGGATGCGCGGTTGGAGAGCACCTGCGGCGCCTCCGCCGTGTAGCCTTGCCCCACCTCCTTCCAGGCGGATGCGTCCCAGCCGCCGTCGGTCTGGGCCAGCGTGTGGCTTTCGCCAATGCTGCGCCACACGGCCGGCCGCGCGGGCGTGACCGAACGCAACACCACGTCCAGGGCGAGGCGGCCGGCGAAGGCGGTGCCGCCGTCGTGCGTCAGGGCTGCCGCCGGTGAGGCGAGGAGTTCCCGCGGCTCGACGGTGGTGAACACGATTTCCTGGTAGCCCTGGCGCTCGTAAAGCACGCCGACGCGGCCGTCGGGGAGGCGTGCCGCCGTGGAGTATTCCGAACTCCCCGGGCACAGCACGACGGCGAAGGGCCACGTTGCGCCGTTGTCCTGCGAGAGCTTGAGGAGGGTGTTGCGGCGGAGCTGGGAGTCGTGGTTATGGGTGGCGATGAGCCAGTTTTGCGTTTCCGGCGTGGTCAGGCCGGTGACGTTGGGGAGGCCGTCGAAGCGGGCCAGGGAGCCGTTGTCGCTGGGGTCCGGCAGCTCCGGGTGCGGCAGGGCGGGGGTGTAGCTGTGGCCGCCATCCGTGGAGAGCGCGGTGAGCCGGTGCGGGGTGGCGCGCGAGTGCAGCAGCAGGGTGCCGTCGGCGAGGGCGGCGGCCTTGTTTTCGTTGGCGCTCGTCTGGCCGGCGGTGGGGACGAATTCACCCAGGGTCCACGTCCCGCCGTGGTCGTCGCTGTACGCGCTCGCCGCCTTGATGCCGCCCCTGTGGAGAACCACGAACTGCTGGACCAGGCGGCCTTCGAAGGGCCCGGTGTGGATCTGGATGCCGGCGCCGGCGGCGGCAAACAGGCCGGTGATGCCCGCACGTTTGAGCATGGGGGTGAGGCGGCGGTGTTCCCAGGTGGCGCCGTCGTCGTCGGAAAAGCTGAGGTCCGCGTGCTGGATGGCGTCCTCGTCGCCGAGGCCCTCCGCCGCCTCGAAGAAGCCGGCGTGCGTGCCCGCGGCGTGGAACAGGAAGATGCGGCCGGTCCCTGTGTCGACGAGCAGGCTCGGGTCGCCGTAGCCGTCCAGGCCCGTGCCGGTGCGCACGGTTTGCTGCGGTCCCCACGTGTGGCCGTTGTCGGTGCTGCGGCGCAGGAGCAGGTCGATGGGGTTGGGGAGGTCGTCGAGGTTGGGGCGTCCGTCATAGGCGGCCAGGAGCGTGCCGCGGGTGGACACCGCCAGCGCGGGGATGCGGTACTGGCGGTGGCCGCCCGTGCCGCGGCGGGCCAGGACGTGTTCGGGGCGGGAAGTCATGCCTACCAGCGTAGGGGCTTTCCCGTGGCGGGTCGCCCCCGCGGCACCTTACCTGTAGAGCGACTTCAGCCCCGCCTCGTCGTAGCGGGTGCCGGCCGTGCTGCCCGCCGGGGCGGCGGCGTCCAGGGCTTTGAGGTCCTCTGCGGAAAGCTCGATGCCCGCGGCGGCCACGTTTTCCTCCAGGTACGTGCGGCGCTTGGTGCCGGGGATGGCGCAGACGCCCTGGGCCAGCACCCAGGCCAGGGCCAGCTGCCCCGCCGTGACGCCCTTGTCGGTGGCGAGGGCCTTGATCTGGTCCACCAATTTCAGGTTGGACGCGAGGTTTTCGGTGGTGAAGCGGGGCATGGCGCGGCGCCAGTCGCCCTCCGGCAGATCGTCCGGCGTGCTGATCTTTCCGGTCAGGAAGCCCCTGCCGAGCGGCGAGTAGGCCACATAGCCGATGCCGAGCTCGCGGACGGTGTCCAGCACGCCGTTGCCCTCGGGGTCGCGCTCAAAGATGGAGTATTCGGTCTGCAGGGCGGTGATGGGGTGGACGGCGTGGGCCCGGCGGATGGTTTCCGGGGCGGCCTCGGACAGGCCCAGGTAGCGCACCTTGCCTTCCTGGACGAACTCGGCCATGGCGCCCACGGTCTCCTCAATGGGGGTGTTGGGGTCCACCCGGTGGAGGTAGTACAGGTCCACGGTCTCCATCCGCAGGTTGCGCAGGGAGCGCTCCAGCGCCTTGCGCGCGTAGGCGGGGCTGCCGTTCACGGCTGCGCGGCCCCCGTCGTCCGTGATCTCCGTGCCAAACTTGGTGGCCAGGGCGTATTCGCCGCGGCGGTGGCCGATGGACTCCGCGATGAGCCGCTCGTTGAGGAAGGGGCCGTAGAGCTCGGCGGTGTCGATCAAGGTGATCCCAAGGTCAAGGGCACGGTTCAACGTGGCGGAGGATTCGGCGTCGTCCCTGTCCCCGTAAAACGCGCTCATGCCCATGGCGCCCAAGCCCTCGACGGAGACCTCCAGGCCCTGGCTTCCCAGTTTCATCGTCTTCATGGTGCTCCTGCCTTTGGTGTGGATGGCCCGGAACTGCCCTGGCGGACGTGTTCCGGGCTGGTGGGTCCATCAGAATGTTCCTGCAGATGCGCTCCCGGTGCAAGGGGTGTGCGGCTGGCAGTTCGCTGGCAGTCCGGTTTGAGGGCGGTCGACGGCGGGCGGCCCGGGCTGGGCGGTCAGGCGACGGTGATGCCCAGGTGGGCGGCCAGGATGGGGGCCAGCAGGCCGAGCTGGAACTCGTCGATCACCGCACCGGCCAGCGAGCCGACGCCGTGCAGCGTGCGGAAGCCGGTGCTGCGCAGGTCCACGTCCTTCAGCGTTGCCTGCTGGATGTCCAGCGTGCCGATGCGGCAGTTAATCAGGGCCAGGCGGGTGACGGCGGCGCCCCCCAGGTCCAGTTCGCCAATGATGCAGTCGCTGATCTGCAGGTCCGTGACCTTGGCGGCGCGCAGGTTGAGGAAATCCAGTTTGCCGCCGTCGATGCGCACGTTGGCCCAGGTGCTGTCGTAGAGCTCGGCCGATCCCCAGCGCGGCGTGGTGATTTCCACGTCCCGCCAGCTGGTGCGCGAGGCCTTCAGCACGGGGGCGAAGCTGTCCGTGAGCCGCGTGTCGCGGAATCTGGTGCCACGGAGTTCAGCGCCGTTGAAGGTGGGGGCGTCAAGCTGGCATTCCAAAAAATCCGTGGAACTCAGGTCCACGCCGTCGAAGGAGGGGCGGATGAAGTGCTGGCCGTCGTAGGTGCCGCCCGGGCCGAAGAAGGCGTCCTCGTTTTTCACCAGGTTGTTCAGTTGGACGGGATCAAGGCGGGGCGGGCGGGGCGTGGATTTGGGGGCCATGGCCCAAGCCTACCGAGCGGCGGTTCCGGCTGATTTTTGCCAACCATTTCCCCTCATGTTGGGCCCGCCGCCAGATGCCCCTTCCGTTTCATCGTCGAAGCGGATGGCCAGCGTTGACAAATGCATTCCGTCCGGAGCTTGCGGCGCGGCCCCGACGGCGCCCTGCCCCGCCGGCCAGCTGCGGACAATGCCGTGGCTGCTCACGGCAGCCGTTGGATCAGGCGGAAGCGCTGGAGCACCAACAGGGTGCTGTCCGTGACGGTGAATTCGGGATCGTTGAGGGCGCGGCGCATGTCCGGTGAATGCCAGAATTCTTCATGCACCGCGCGCCACTCGGCCACGGTGGTGCAGCCCTCACCTTCGTCCAGGGCGTGCTGCAGGTCCACGTCGGCGAGCCGCGCGAGGCGCACCTCCGTGACCTCGATGACGGCCACCTTGTTCCCCTTGGAGTCCACCACCACTTTCCGGTCGCCGGCCACCGGCAGGTCCTCCTGCTCCACCTCATGCTCAAGGGCGGTACCCGTGGTCGACGTCTTGGAACCGTCGAGAATTGCGGCCACCAGCTGGTCCCGCAGGGGGCCCGGGAAGGCAAACTCGGCGATCGGCAGTTGGCTGTAATCCGTCATGTGGCCAGCCTACGTTCCGCCTATTTGCAGCAGCTGTGCTAATTCCCCGTGGAGGTTCAGCGCAGCCTGGCCGGCCCACAATTCCCTGCCCCGTGGGGTGTGGAAGAGCGGTTCGAGCGCCAGCAGCTGGCGCACGACGGCCGTCCTCCCGATGTCGAAATTGGCTGGCGGTATGTGCGCATAGTCCGCGCGGACCCCTGCAAGATAGCGTACATACGCGTCCGGCGACCCCCCGAGGACGGCGAGGTCCGCGTCACAAAGGAGGGCTCCGGCGTCGTCCGTGATGCTGGGGGAGTGGGTGGCGGTCAGGCGGACCAGCCGCGGCACCTCCGCGAACTCCATGGCGGGGACCTGTCCTTCTAAGCGCGCTTGTGCCAACAAGGCCGAATCCTCCTCATCGCGTCCGGCCGTGCCGTTATGGACGGCGTCGTGGAACCATGCCGCCAGGACCACGGGCCGGGGCGGGTCGCCGTCAGTGAGAAGGTCAAGCGCCTCCAACACGGCCAGCAAATGGGTGGCGGAGTGGTAGTGCCGGTGGGGTTCGTTCCAACGGGCCAGCAGCTCGGCGCCCAAGCCCGGCGCGGATGGCAGGAGTGAATCCCAGCGGTACTGCAGGGCCGTTCCGACGGACTTGCTGCGGTGCCGGGCCCTGATGCGCAGACCCGATGCGGCCAGGGCCCGGACCAGGTCCCTGCCCGAAACCGGCCGGGCCCCTGCTGCGACCAGGTCCCGGTAGATCCGTTCCGGAACGTCGTAGTGGTCCAGGTCGAAGGCCCGCCCACTCACGCCGGCCGCCGTGGCAAACTCGTGGAGCTCGGCCAGGGAGGTGTCCGACACCAGGTGCGAGAAGACCGTCCCATGGGCCGGCCAGAGCGGCGGATCGATCAAGATCATGGCCCCAGCTTAGGCCGGTCCCTCCCCGGGTAGTGCGGGAGCGTTGGTGGGAAGTGCCCCGGTTGCAACCGGGCGTCGGTGGACGCGGCGGGTCTAGAGGTTTTGCTCCGCGTAGAGGGCCAGGGCGTCGCGGACAAACGTTGCGCCCGCCTCGCCGCCGTAGTTCGCGCCAAAGCGGGGATCGGCCACGTACATTGCGCCCAGGCCAGTCACGTAGCCGCGCACGTCCCCGCCGGGGGCGGAGGCGGGCGTGCCCGGAATGGATGCCAGCCACTCGACGTGGCGGCGGGCCAGCTCCTGCGCCCCGGGGGAGGACGCGGAGGCTCCGCCGGCAGCGGCCGCGATCCAGTCGCGGTTCAACGCCGCCTGGCGTTCCTTCCAATCCGCCCGCGCTGTGGCGCCCAGCCCGCGCCACCAGGAATCGCCGCGG
Source organism: Arthrobacter wenxiniae (assembly GCF_013376105.1). GTDB lineage: Bacteria > Actinomycetota > Actinomycetes > Actinomycetales > Micrococcaceae > Specibacter > Specibacter wenxiniae. The sequence goes on along the minus strand of NZ_JAAMFM010000001.1, from coordinate 297,634 downwards.
GCGTAGGCGTCCTTGCCCCAGCGTTCCTCCACCTCGTCCCGGTATTGCGTGTGGTCAAAGCCATCAAACATGTTCTCGGCCATGATGTTTTTTCCTTTCAGCACTGACGCAATGGTCTCTTCCACGGAGGCAATCTGCCGGGCCAGCCGCTCCTGCTCGGACCGCAGCCAGCCCACGTGCGCCTCGAGCGCAGCCACGGCCGACTCCTGATGTTCCAGGACGGCGGCAATCGCCGGCAGGCCCAGGCCAAGTTCCCGCAGCAGCAGGATCCGCTGCAGGCGGACCAGGGCCGCCTGGTCGTAGTGCCGGTAGCCGTTGCCGGCGACCCTGCTCGGCGTCAGCAGCCCCACCGAATCGTAGTGCCGCAGCGTCCGGCTGGTGGTGCCGGCCAGGGCGGCAATGCGGTGAATGGCCCAATCGGTTTCCTCCATGCCACCGACTCTAAAGGTTGACGCAACGTCAAGGTCAAGCGGGAATTTCGCCGTGGGAAAAAAACCCGGGCGCAAACGCCCATCTATGAAGTTGAGCGTATTAGACTCAACTCTGACACCATCGCTTCCACGCAGCCCTTGAAAGGACCTCTCTTGGACGCCAAATTCACCACTAAGAGCCAGGAGGCTCTTTCCGCCGCAGCCATGAACGCCTCCACGGCCGGCAACCCCACGGTGGAGCCCGCCCACCTGCTCAAGGCCCTCATGGACCAGCGCCAGGGTGTCGCCGTCGCCCTCCTGAAGGCGGCCGGCGTCGACCCGGACGTGGTCAGCGTCGCGGCGAGCACCGCCATCCGCAACCTCCCGGCGTCGTCCGGAACCTCGGTGGCACAGGCCCAGCTGGGCCGCAACACCCTGCTGGCCGTGCAGGCCGCGCAGCAGGCCGCCGAGCGCATGGGGGACAGCTTCGTCTCCACGGAGCACCTCCTCCTGGGCCTGGCGGACGACGCCGGCGCGACGGGGGGTGCCCTCCGCCAGGCGGGTGCCACCCGCCAGGCGCTCGATGCGGCGCTGCCCAGCGTCCGCGGCGAGGGGAAGGTCACGAGCCCGGACCCGGAAAACACGTTCAAGGCGCTGGAGCAGTACGGCCTGGACATGACGGCCGTGGCCCGCTCCGGCAAGTTGGACCCGGTCATTGGCCGCGACTCCGAAATCCGGCGCCTCATTCAGGTGCTCAGCCGCCGCACCAAGAACAACCCGGTGCTCATTGGCGAGCCCGGCGTGGGGAAGACCGCCGTCGTCGAGGGCCTGGCCCAGCGCATGGTGGCCGGCGACGTCCCCGAATCCCTGCGCGGGAAGTCCCTCATCAGCCTGGACCTGGCTTCGATGGTGGCCGGGGCCAAATACCGCGGCGAATTCGAAGAACGCCTCAAGGCCGTGCTGGAGGAAATCAAGTCCTCCGACGGGCAGATCGTCACCTTCATTGACGAGCTGCACACCGTGGTGGGCGCCGGCGCGTCCGAAGGGTCCATGGACGCCGGCAACATGCTCAAGCCCATGCTGGCACGCGGCGAGCTGCGCCTCATCGGGGCCACCACGCTGGATGAGTACCGCGAAAACATTGAGAAGGACCCGGCGCTGGAGCGCCGCTTCCAGCCGGTTTACGTGGGCGAGCCCAGCGTGGACGACACCATCGGGATCCTGCGCGGCCTGAAGGAACGCTACGAGGCCCACCACAAGGTCCAAATCGCCGACTCGGCCCTGGTGGCGGCCGCCACGCTTTCCAACCGCTACATCTCGGGCCGGCAGCTGCCGGACAAGGCAATCGACCTGGTGGACGAGGCCGCGTCCCGCCTGCGCATGGAGATCGATTCGGCGCCGGAGGAGATCGACCAGCTCCGCCGCGCCGTGGACCGGTTGACCATGGAGGAACTGGCGCTGTCCGGGGAAACCGACGAAGCCTCCGCGGAACGGCTCGAGACCCTGCGCGCCGACATGGCGGACAAGAAGGAGGAGCTGGCCAGCCTCAATGCGCGCTGGGAGGCCGAGAAGGCGGGCCTGAACCGCGTGGGAGAACTCAAGGCGAAGCTGGACGAGCGCCGTTCCGTGGCGGACAAGGCGCAGCGCGACGGCGACCTGGAACTCGCCTCACGGATCCTCTACGGCGAACTGCCCGCGCTGCAGCACGAACTGGACGCCGCGGCCGCCGAGGAGCAGACCGAGAAGAAGGACCTGATGGTGGCCGAGGAGGTTACCGCCGACGACATTGCCGAGGTCATCTCGGCCTGGACCGGCATTCCCGCCGGGCGCATGTTGCAGGGCGAAAGCCAGAAACTGCTGAACATGGAGCAGGTGCTCGGGGCGCGCCTGATTGGCCAGGCCAAGGCCGTGGCGGCTGTCTCGGACGCGGTCCGCCGCGCGCGTGCCGGCATCAGCGACCCGGACCGCCCCACGGGATCCTTCCTGTTCCTGGGACCCACGGGCGTGGGCAAGACCGAGCTCGCAAAGGCCCTGGCGGACTTCCTCTTCGACGACGAACGCGCCATGATCCGCATCGACATGAGTGAATACTCCGAGAAGCACTCGGTCTCCCGGCTGGTGGGTGCCCCTCCCGGCTATGTGGGCTACGACGAGGGCGGCCAGCTCACGGAGGCCGTCCGCCGCCGTCCCTACTCGGTGGTGCTGCTGGACGAGGTGGAAAAGGCCCACCCGGAGGTCTTTGACATCCTGCTCCAGGTGTTCGACGACGGACGCCTCACCGACGGACAGGGACGCACCGTTGACTTCCGCAACGTCATTGTGGTGCTGACCTCCAACCTGGGCTCGCAGTTCCTGGTGGACCCGTCGCTGTCCGACGACCAGAAGCACAAGGCCGTCATGTCGATCGTGGAGGCGTCGTTCAAGCCCGAGTTCCTGAACCGCCTGGACGAGATCGTCATGTTTGACGCGCTGAGTGTGGACGAGCTGTCCCAGATTGTGGACCTGCAGGTGCAGTCGTTGGCTTCACGCCTTGCCGGGCGCCGCCTGGCGCTGGAGGTGACGGACTCGGCCCGGGCCTGGCTGGCCCTCTCCGGCTACGACCCCGCGTACGGTGCCCGTCCGCTGCGCCGGCTGGTCCAGCGGCAGATCGGCGACCGCCTGGCCCGCGAGCTGCTGGCCGGCACCATCGGGGACGGGGACACGGTCCTGGTGGACACGGCCACGGACTTCGACGAGCTCGCCATGGATAAGGTGCCCGCTGGTGAGTCGGGGCTCACCGTGCGCCGGAAGTAGCTGCGCGGCACGTATCTGGGACGGCAGGGGCTGCACCGGTCGGAACGTCTCGCCCGGTGCAGCCCCTGTGCACCCCCTGGGCACGGCCTGTGCACCCCCTGGGCACGGCTGGATCCGGTTGCTACGGGATCAGTGAAGTCAACAGGTGATCGCCCGTCGGGTCGGTAACGATGCAGTCAACCCGACGGTCGTTGGCGGTGTCCCATGTGGTTTCTGACGGGTAGGCCTTGAATTCCTTCAGGCCCTTGTAGGACTTGGTGGCATCCGTGTACTGGACGGACTGGCAGACCGCGGCGGCCTGCGCCTTGAGCACATCGTCGCCCGGGAAGGGCGCCGACTCCGTGAGACGGGTGGATCCCACCACCTGGGCCGAATGCGGGCTGTTGCAGACCACCACATCGGCGGCCTGGTTGATGCCGGCATAGCCGCGCAGGCAGTCGCCCGCCAGCCAGTCCTCCGGCGAGGCCCGTGGCGCGATGACGTCCGCCGGATTTGCGGTCGCGGCCGAAGTGGTTGCGTCCACGGCGGGTGCGGCGGCCTTGTTGCCGCCCGTGGCGATGCCCAGCACCAGCCAAATCAAGAGCGCCACCAGAATGAGCGCCACAATGACCACGCCGACGACAATGATCAATTTGCCGCGCGTTCCCTGCTGTCCGGCTCCGTCGGGGAGGCGGCCCTGCTCCCAGGGCTGGCTGGCGCCCGCCCGGCTCACATCAGGCTTGCTGCTGTAGCCCGGCTGGCCGGGCGCGGGCGGGATGGGTGGGAGGCCAGGCTGGTCCTGGTGCCGCCCGGCAGGTGCCACCGGCTGGGCGCCGCCAACGGCGCCCTCGGCGCCCTCGGCAGCCTTGATGGCGGCAGCGCCGGCCGCCGCGGCGTCCGCTTCGCCCTGGGCATGCTGCGCCGGTGACTGCCAGGCGTTGGCCTTCGGCTGCCAGGGTGTGGAGGACTGCTGCCACGGTGTGGACGACTGCTGCCACGGCGTCTCCGGGCGGCGCCAGCCGGATCCGTCGTCAATCCCGCGTCCGACGCGGTGCGGGCCGGCCTCCGGCGCGCCCGGCCGGCCGTCGTCGTGTGCCTCCGGAGCCTCGTGTGCCTCCGGAGCCTGTGGGACGGTTGCCCCGGCCGTCCGCAGAACGTTGGTTTCGTCAGCCTTCCAGTTACGCTGGCGTTCCGGCACTTCGAAGTCCACGGCGGCGGGGGCGATGGAGGAGATGACTTCCGCGGCGCCGAGCTGGGTGGAGCGTTCGGCCTCACGTTCAACTTCAGCGGTCTCGGCCTCGACCTTTTCCAGCTCCACGCTGTCGGCCGCCTCCGCGCTGATCCTGGCCTCGCCAAGCTCCGGTTCGGAGAGCTCGAAGTCGACCCCGGAAACCGCAGGTTCCACGCGGGCGGCGGCCGTGTCGGCGGCATCCGCATCCGGTGCCTTGCCGCCCGTGGGCGGCTCCCCGGCCGGGTGCCCGTTTGCCTGCTCGTGTTCGTTCATGAAGAACTGGCCTTCCCTGCTGCGCCGGCTGCCGGCACGTTTTCTACTGCCTGGACAAAAGGAAAAGGGCTTCGCCGATGGCGCAAATGTGGTTCCGCCTGCGGGAGACAACTCCCCGTCTTCTTGACTCTATCGAATATTCCGCGGCCGTAACGGAATATTATTGGCCGGGGCGTGGGCAGGACGATTCGGGGGCGGGCGCAGCCACCGCCGAACTCATGTAATCTAGGAGTACGACAAATTGACCGAATATTCCGGAGCCTCGCTCTCAGCCCGAGCGGCCACCTCCGGTCCAAGTGTAAAAAGGGGGTCACGCCATGGGGCGCGGCCGTCAAAAGGCGAAGGCAACCAAGCAGGCTCGGGACATCAAGTACTACTCCCCGAACACTGACTATTCAGCTCTGCAGAAAGAGCTCGGTGGAACCACTCGGCGAGCCCCGAGCCGCCACATGGAGGTTCCTGCAGAGCCTGATTACTCGGCATATGAAGATAAATATGCGGATCAGTTTGGGGACGACGACGAGGCTGACTCCCGCCGCATCGGCTAGGAGCGCTTAGCCCGCCAAACGCGACAAACCCTGCACGACGCAGGAGCTGGAAAGCTCAGGCGGCGGGCGGGGATTTTGTTGTTCCCTGCTGCCCCAGCAAAAAAATGCCGCCGCTCCCGCATTATGCCGCCGGTATAGCGGTGGCATTTTGCGGGAGCGGCGGCATTCTTCGTGAGAAGAGAGAGGTTACAGCGCGTAGTCGCCGACCAGCCGGACGGCACCGCCGTCGACGCCCTTGGCGCCCTGCGTGTAGTCGGAACCGGAACGGTCCGCGTGGGACGCCTCAGCGGTGACAGTGCCCATGACCCACGACGGCAGGCCGCGGGCATTCAGGCGCTCCACCGCGGCGTCGGCGGCGCCGGCCGAGACGACTGCCACCATGCCAACGCCCAGGTTCAGCGTGCGCTCCAGGTCGGCCAGCGGCACATTGCCCAGCTGCGAAACCAGGCTGAAGATGGCCGGCAGGCTCCAGGTGGATCGGTCCACCGTGGCAAGGAGGCCCTGCGGCAGGACCCGGGCGAGATTCGCGGCGAGGCCGCCGCCGGTGACGTGGCTGAAGCCATGAACGGCCGCTTCCTGCGTGACCGGCAGGAAGCGTGCCAGGTCAAGGCAGTCCGCGGCGTACACGCGGGTGGGTTCCAGGAGCTCCTCGCCCAAGGTCCGGCCAAACTCGGAGACCTGGCGGTCCAGGGCCCAGCCGGCGTGGTTGATGACGCGCCGGACCAGCGAGTAGCCGTTGGAGTGCAGGCCGGAGGAGGCCATGCCGATGATGACGTCGCCGGCGCGCACGCGCGCAGGTCCCAGCAGCAGCTCGGCCTCGACCACGCCGGTGCAGGCACCGGCGACGTCGTACTCGTCGGGGGCCAGCAGGCCCGGGTGCTCGGCCGTCTCCCCGCCCACCAGCGCGGTTCCGGCCACCGTGCACGCGGAGGCGATGCCGCGGACAATGTCCGCCACGCGCTCCGGGACAACCTTGCCGGTGGCAATGTAGTCGGTCATGAACAGCGGTTCCGCGCCCACCACCACGATGTCGTCCACCACCATGCCGACCAGGTCGAAGCCGATGGTGTCATGGATGTCCATGGCCTGGGCGATGGCCACCTTGGTGCCCACGCCGTCCGTGGACGTGGCCAGATACGGCTTCTTGTACGTGAGCAGCTTGGAGACGTCGTACAGCCCGGCGAAGCCGCCGAACCCGCCCACCACTGACGGGCCGTGCGTGGCCTTGACGGCTTCCTTCATGAGTTCGACGGCGCGGTCCCCGGCCTCGGTGTCAACGCCGGCGCTGGCGTAGGTGATGGCGGTGGCGGATTCCTGGGAGGCGTTGGTCATGGCGTCTCTTTCTGGGAAGTACTTAGGAGCCATCTGCGGCAGAGCGGTCTTGGTCAGTCAGGAGGGATTCCAGCTCGGCATCCGGGCCCGGGTCGCAGCCGGTGGACGCGGTGGCGTCGCCGGGCGCGGTGCGTTCGAGCAGGTTCTTGCCCAGGCGGTCGCTGGACGGCAGCTCAATCGGATACGTGCCGGTGAAGCAGGCCGTGCACAGCCGTTCGCGCGGCTGCAGGGTGGCGTTGATCATGCCGTCCTCGGAGATGTACGCGAGCGAGTCGGCGCCGATCGACTTGCTGATCTCGTCCACGGCGGCGCCGTTGGCAATCAGTTCGGCCCGGGAGGCAAAGTCGATGCCGTAAAAGCAAGGCCAGCGTACGGGCGGGGAGGAGATTTTCACGTGGACTGCGGCGGCGCCGGCTTCGCGCAGCATCCGCACCACGGCGCGCTGGGTATTGCCGCGGACAATGGAGTCGTCAACCACCACGATCCGCTTCCCGCGGATCACCGACTCCAGGGCGTTGAGCTTGAGCCGGATGCCAAGCTTGCGCAGCGTCTCGCTGGGCTGGATGAAGGTGCGCCCAACGTAGGCGTTCTTGACGAAGCCGTGGGCAAACGGGATGCCCGACTGCTCGGCGTAGCCAATGGCGGCCGGGGTGCCTGACTCGGGGACCGGGATGACCAGGTCCGCCTCGGCGCTGTTTTCGCGGGCCAGCTGGCGGCCCATCTCCACGCGGGACTCGTACACGGACCGGCCGGCGATGGTGGCGTCCGGGCGGGCCAGGTACACGTATTCAAAGACACAGCCGGCGGGCGTGGCCGGGGCGAAGCGCTGGGTGCGCACGCCGTCCTCGTCGATGGCGATGAATTCACCGGGCTCAATTTCACGGATGAAGCTCGCGCCCATCGTGGCCAGGGCGGCACCTTCGGAAGCGACCACCCAGCCGTTTTCCAGGCGGCCCAAAACCAGGGGGCGGACGCCGTGGGGGTCGCGGGCGGCGTAGAGGGTGTGCTCGTCCATGAAAACAAAGCAAAACGCTCCGTGGACCCTGGGGAGCAGCTCGATGGCAGTGTCCTCGAGCGAGCGGCCCGCCTCACCCTTGAGCAAGGTGGTGACCAGCGCGGTGTCCGAGGTGTTTCCCTGGGCCATTTCCCCGGAGGTGGGAACCCCGTCCTTCGCCACGACCATGTCGTAGAGTTCGGCCGAGTTGGTCAGGTTGCCGTTGTGTGCCAGGGCGACGGTGCCGCTGCCGGTGGCGCCCAGCGTGGGCTGGGCGTTGGCCCAGTTGGAGGAGCCGGTGGTCGAATACCGGCAGTGGCCCACGGCAATGTGCCCGGTCAGCGTGTTCAGCGTGGATTCGTCAAAAACCTGGGAAACAAGCCCCATGTCCTTGTAGACGCTGATCCGCGCGCCGTCGCTGGTGGCGATGCCCGCCGATTCCTGGCCGCGGTGCTGCAGCGAATACAGCCCGTAATAGGTCAGTTTTGCCACTTCTTCGCCGGGCGCCCAGATCCCTAGGACACCGCACGCGTCCTGGGGTCCCTTTTCGCCGGGCAAAAGGTCATGTGATAGTTTTCCGTCTCCGCGAGCCACGAGAAAATTATCTCACGTAATGGCAACGGGCTCTGACGCCCGTCCGCGCGCTCAGGCTCCCGCGTGCCCGGATTCGTCCTCCGGGACGGACTCCACCACCGCCGTGCCGGCGCGCCGGACGCTGCGGCGGTCAATGACGAGGGCCGCCACGGCGCCCAGACCGATCCCGGGAAGCATCAGCAGCACGGCAAAAAAGCCGAATACGCTGCCGGCGTCAAATTGCTCCGTCCCGTTGGACATGAGGGTCAGGGCGCCGGCCACGATGACGCCCACCAGGGCGCCGGCCACCATGAAGGGAACGTACTTGGGTGCGCGGCGAACCGTGAGTCGGCGGCGCTGGGCAGGTGCCTGCGCGGCACCGGCTGCGGGGTCAACGGGCTGGGAAGTCATAACTACAAGGGTACCTGCCCTACCCCAGGGGCAGTTCCCCCGAGAGGTCGGCCCGCAGCCCGGAAGCCGCCACCAGGCCGCGATCGACGGCGTCACCCCAGCCGGTCTGTCCGGTCACCAGCGCCAGCCAGGTTCCGGCGTCGCACTCCACCACATTGGGCGGGGTGCCGCGCGTGTGCCGCGGGCCCGCAATGCACTGGGTGACGCCGAAGGGAGGCACCCGCACCTCGACGGAGTTCCCGGGGGCCCGGGCGGAGAGTTCCTCCAGGGAGTAGCGCACGGCCATGGCCGTCACGCTGCGTGCGGTGTCCCCGCGGGCCCAGGCGTCCAGGGCCGCCCTGCCCTCGGCAATGTCAATCCGGCGTCGGGAAGCCACGGCGTGTGCCCGTCAATCCAGGAGGGCACTGACGGCGTTGCCCAGGCGGAGGCTCCCGGCGGGGTGGGTGCCGCCCATGATGGGCGGGACCACCTTGGCCAGGACGGCCGCCACTGCCGGGACGTCCAGGGCCCCGCAGGCCGCCAGCAGCGTCAGCGCCACCAGGGTGGCGGCGCGGCCGTTGCCGTCGAGCATCTTCACGGCCACTGAGGCGCCGGAGGGCGCGGCCATCGCCAGGACGCCCTCGGCACCCAATTTGGCGAGGACGCCCAGCTCCTCCATGACCACTGTGTTGGGGCGGCCGTGGCCCTCCACGGCCCACGGGTAGTCGAGCATGGACGTGGCCACTGTGGCGGCCCGGGCGTTGGCGGACGTGTCCGACGGCGCCTTGGCCAGCGTGCTGAAGGCTCGCGCCAGGCCCTTGAGCGTGACGGACATGACAGGCGCGCCGCACCCGTCAATGCCCGTGTGCCGGACGGGCTGGCCCGTGTATTCCTCCAGGACCCTGCGCACCGCGCGCTGCATGGGGTGGTTGGGTTCCAGGTACCCGGCGGTGTCCCAGCCATTTTCGGTGCAGGCCCACAGGAACGCCGCATGTTTTCCGGAGCAGTTCATGGCGATCCTGGACTTGCCGCGGTCGGTGCGCACCCGCCAGGCACGGGCTTCGGGATCGGCGGGCCACGCGGCGGGGCAGCGCAGGTGGTTCTCGCTCAGGCCGGCCGCCTTGAGCATCCCGTCCACCACGTCCATGTGCTCCAGTGAGCCGGCATGGCTGCCGGCCGCGATGGCCACCTGCGGGCCGCGCAGCGGCACCCCCGACTGCATGGCGGCGAGTGCCTGGAAGGGCTTGACGGCCGACCGCGGAAAGATGGGGGAGTCGATGGCGCCCAGGGACGTCACCACCGAGCCGTCTGCCGCCACCACCACGGCCGATCCGACGTGCCGGGACTCCACAAACCCGCTGCGTTCCAGGACGGCGAGTTCAACGGCGTCGTGCGCCCGGAAGGTCTGGATCATGGTGTCATCCTAGCGACATCTGCGCTCCCTGGCGGTGCGGCGGGCCGGGCGGCTGGTGACCACTTGACGGACCTGCCTGGAAGGGTGTGGCCAGTCCCGGCGAAAGCTTGACGGCCAGGGGGACCTTTCCGGCGGGGGCGGCCTTCGCCGCGGCGGCGGAAATGGCGTCCATGTGTGCGGCGGCCACGTAGATGGTGACCGTGCCGGTGCGTCCGTCGCTGATGATCCTGTGGATCGAGGCGGCCTGTTCCGGCGGCAGCGATGCCTGCCAGGCGGCGACGGCCCGCACCGCGGCCGCCAGCTGTACGGCGTCAAAGGCGACCAGTTTCGGCACGGCGCCGGTCCTGGAGACAACCTCTTTCGCCTCCTTGGTGGTGACCGCCACGTGCAGCCGGCCGCCTTCGATCCAGGAGTCGGCATAGGCGCTGCCGAGCTTCGATTTCAGCGTGTCGTTGAGCTTGAGCAAATCGGTGGACTGCCGGGCGGTCTGTGTGGACCCGCCCGGTGGCGGTCCGCCCGACGGCGTTGCCGCCGGAGGGGTGCCCGGGGACCGGTCCGGCACGCATCCGCTCATGCCCAGCGCACCTGTCATGGTGGCGGCGGCGATGACCAATGCGATCTTCCTGCCGTTCATCCCATCCTCCAAGCCGTTGAACAATCAAGCCGTTGAACAATTCGCCCGCTGCAGCTTTCAGGCTGCAAGGTGGTGCTGTCAGTGTGCCCTCTTGCGGCGGCCAAACAACAGGAATGCCGCGCCGGCCAGCAGCAGCAGTGCGCCGGCAGCACCGACTGTGGCCGCCGTGCCCGGGACGCCGGTTTCCGCCAGGCCGCCGCCATCGACGTGGCCCAGGAGTGCGGCTGCCGCCGGCGGGGCCGGAAGGGCAACCCTGAACGCGGCGGTCGCCGCGGCGGAGTCGTTCCAGTCCGCCAGGGTCTGCCTGGCCGTGACCGAATAGCGCCCCGCGGTCAGTGCCGGGGACGCCGCCACGGACCAGCGGCCGCCGGCGCCCACAACGGCCGTGCCGGTGACGCTGCCGCTCAGCACCACCGTGGCTCCGGGCTTACCGGTGCCTGAGACGGCCGTGACAGGGGCAGTTGCCGAGCCGTTCGGTGCCGGGGACGTGAAGGCCGGTGCGGCCAGCGTCTGCCTGATGACAGTGACCTTGAACGTGGCCTTCGCCGAGGTGCTGAATCCGCTCCCGGCCCGGGCCGTGAGCGTGAAGCTGCCGAACGTGGTGGGGGCCTTGATGGCCCATGTGCCGTTGGCGCCAACCGGAACCGTGCTGGTTCGCCCGCCCACGGTGGCGGTCACGGTGGTTCCCGCAGGGGCGCCGGCAACCTTTCCCGTGATGGGGGCTGAGCGGTGGACGGTGCCGTTGTTGGCGGGGCTCGTCAGCGTGGGGGAATTGAGGAAGATCTTGACCGTGTAGCCGTTCGTGTGGGCCAGTGCGTCCACCAGGTCCGTGCTGAAGGTCCAGGCCGTCCCATCCCCGTCCGTGCCCCCTGCGCTGATCATGCCGACTGCTGTGGTGCCGGAGATGACGGCGCCGCCGGAATCGCCGGGGCCGCTTACCATGTTGTCTGAACCGAAGCCCCACACGGCCCGAACATCAGCGGGGTTCGTGGGGTCCGGGACGCCGCCGACCAGGAAGATGCCGACCTCCGTGACGGTGCCGCAGGTCCATCCGGTGGTGCGCGCCGACTTGCAAATTTCAGCGCCCACCACGGCAGTGGACACGCCGGTGACCCTGGTGGCCGTTGCGGGAAGGTTGGACGGATCGGTCCAGTGTGTGGCGAGGGGAAGCTGAGTCAGGCCCGGGGCGATGTTGTCAATGACGGAAACGTCGGTTCCAATGTTGCCGAGGTCACCGGGGTCGGAGGTCGGCGTGAGCCCGGTGACAGGGCTGTTGCCGGGTCCGCCGAACTGGGAGAAGCCAAAGGTGCCCAGGCTGCCCAGCAGCGCGATGCCGGGACCTGCCGGCCTGCCGGCAGCGTCATGCACCGGGTCGGTGAGCATTGGGTCCTTCAGGGCCCCGTCCGCGGTGCAGTGCCCGGCGGAAATGACGGCGGGCCGCCCTGACCTGTCAAAGCCGTTCCAGCCGATCGAACACGTTTCGTAGTGGTTGCCGGAGACCTGGCTGGCGTAGCCCTGACCGTTCACCACGTCGCCTCCATAGGTGGCGGCCGGCCCGTCTGCCGCCTCGACCACCACGTTGTTGTATTTCGCCGCAAAGTCCGTCACGGACTCCTGTGACGCCGCCGCAAAGGACCGGAACGACGGGGTGGTGGATCCGTTGGCGGGGTCGCTGGTGCGGATGACGTGTTGGCCGGCCGCGTTGACCATGATGGACTGCAGGTTCCTGGCGCCAAAGGCGTGGACGTACGCGGCAAGCAGGGTTTTCGCGTCGGCGTCCTTCTTTTTCACGCCAACCATGTAGGCGGGGGCCGCCTGGACGGGGGCGATGGAGACCTTGGTGTTGACGCCGGCCTGTTTGGCGGCCTGATGGGCCGCGGCGGGGACCGAGGTCACCACCTTGATGGTGTCCCCGGCCACGGAGACGGCGGCGTTGGGATCCGCCTTCTTGACCTCGGCATCGATGGTGGCAGCCTTCGCGGCCAGCTCACCGTTGGCCTCAAAGCCGGCAACCGTCTGGCCAAGGTCGCGCTTGAGCGCCGCTTCCAGCCCTGCGGGCTGCGCCCCGGCAGACGGGGATGCACTGGCGGCAGACGGGGAGGCGCTGGCGGCCGGTGCGGACGCGCTGGACGGTGCGGCGCTGGACTGAACTGTTGGCGCCGGTTCGCTGAAGGGCGCCGCGGAGGCCGCGCCTGCGGCAAAGGTGCCGCCGCCCAGAATCGCAGCTGCGGCGCAGGCCGCCCCCGCGCGCCTAAGGAATGCCCGCGTGGTTGCTTGCATGTACTTGTTCCCCTTGAAGGTGTGGCCGGGCTGACGGTGCTGGTCGAGTGAGCGGCAATGCAAGTGCGACGGCGGTTGCGCCGGCATGACCGTGCCGGGGCGCCCGACCCTCGTCACGCTATCAAGTGGATTTTGGGCGGGCAATGGCAGGCGGCGCCCGCGCCGTGTGTTACGCAGGGAGGGGCCAGGTCCAGGGGCAGGAGCTGCCCCTGTTACGGGGGGCCGGTTCCATGCAGCACCGCTGTTTACGGGCCCCGCCGCCGCGCCAAGTACGCTTGTAGCGTGAAGGTCCTAGTGATTGGCCCCGGCGGCCGCGAACATGCCATTGTCCGATCGTTGCTGCGTGACCCCATCGTGACGGAGGTCCACGCGGCACCCGGCAACGCCGGAATCGCCGAAATTGTGCCCACGCACAGCATTGACGCCAACAGTCCCGCCGCCGTGGCGGCCCTTGCCGTGAGGCTGGAGAGCGACCTTGTGGTGGTGGGCCCCGAGGCGCCCCTGGCCGCCGGCGTGGCCGACGCCGTGCAGGCCGCCGGCATCCCCGTCTTTGGACCCAGCCGCGAGGCCGCCCGACTGGAGGCCTCCAAGGCATTTGCGAAGGTGGTTATGGCCGAGGCCCAGGTGCCCACCGCCATGGCCAGGGTCGCGGCCACGGCGGAGGAGGCGTCCGATGCCCTGGACGCTTTCGGCGCCCCGTACGTGGTCAAGGACGACGGCCTGGCAGCCGGCAAGGGCGTGGTGGTCACCAGCGACCGCGGCGAGGCCGTGGCCCACGCCCAAGCCTGTTTTGACGCCGGCGGAACGGTGGTCATTGAGGAGTATCTCGACGGCCCGGAAGTTTCCCTCTTCGTGCTGGCCGACGGCCGGACCGTGGTCCCCCTGGCACCCGCACAGGACTTCAAGCGCATCTTCGACGGCGACGAGGGCCCCAACACCGGTGGAATGGGCGCCTACTCGCCGCTGGAATGGGTTCCGGCAGGCCTGGTCAAGGACGTCGTGGACCGCGTGGCCCAGCCCACCATTGACGAAATGGCCCGCCGCGGAACCCCGTTCACGGGAGTCCTGTACTGCGGGCTGGCCCTGACCAGCCGCGGCATGCGGGTCATCGAGTTCAACGCCCGTTTCGGCGACCCCGAAACGCAGGCGGTCCTGGCCCGCCTCAAGACGCCCCTGGGCAGCCTCCTGCTGGCGGCCGCCAAGGGCCAGCTTGACGAGGTGGACGAGCTCCGCTGGGCACCCGAGACGGCAGTCGCCGTGGTCCTGGCCAGCGCCAACTACCCCGGCACTCCGCGCACCGGGGACCGCATCCGCGGGCTGAAGAAGGCCCGGCGCGTCGACGGCGTGCATGTGCTGCACGCCGGCACGGCCGTGGACGACGACGGCAACACCGTCAGCGCGGGCGGCCGCGTCCTCGCCGTGGTGGGCGTGGGCGCCGACCTGGAAGACGCGCGCGAAAAGGCGTACGCGGGCATCGCGGAGATCTCCCTGGAAGGCGGCCAGTACCGGACGGACATCGCAGCCAAGGCCGCGCGCGGCGGCATCACGGTGGCCGGCCCGGCCGCCCAGGCATAAGGAACAAGCAATGACTTTGGCACCAAGCACCGCTCCCGCCCTGCCGGGCTGGAAACACGTCTACTCCGGCAAGGTCCGAGACCTCTACATCCCGGTGGTCGATCCCCAGACGCTCCCCGGCCTCGCAAGCTCCGCTGGGGCCCCTTCGCGGCCGGGGCCCCATGTCGGGACCCAGGGCTCGCCAGGCTCAAGCACCGGAACCCCCTTCGCCGGGCGGACCGACGTGGTCCTGGTGGTGGCCAGCGACCGGATCAGCGCCTTTGACTCCATCCTGGCCAGCGAGATCCCGGACAAGGGGCGGGTCCTGACGCAGCTGAGCCTGTGGTGGTTTGAGCAGCTCGATGTCCCCAATCACCTGGTGGCCACCACGGTGGGAGGGGGCGTTCCCGCAGAGGTTGCGGGGCGGGCCATGGTGTGCAGGAAGCTGGACATGTTCCCCATCGAGTGCATTGCGCGCGGCTACCTGACTGGTTCGGGACTGCTGGAATACCGCCGGCAGCAGACCGTGTGCGGGCTGCCGCTGCCGTCCGGGCTTCAGGACGGATCCCGGCTGGAGGCGGCCATCTTCTCGCCGTCGGCCAAGGCCGAAGTGGGCACCCACGATGAAAACATCACCTTTGAAGCCATGGCCGGCACCGTCGGCGCGGAAGCTGCCGACACCTTGCGCAGACTGACGCTGGAGATCTATTCCAGGGCGGAGGGGATCGCGCGCGGGCGCGGCATCATCCTGGCGGACACCAAGGTCGAGTTCGGCACGGATCCGGCCACCGGTGCAATCACGCTGGGCGACGAAGTCCTCACGCCGGACTCCTCCCGCTTCTGGGATGCGGAGCTGTGGTCCCCGGGCCGGGCGCAGCCCAGCTTTGACAAGCAGTATGTGCGCGACTGGCTGACCAGCGCGGAATCAGGCTGGGACAGGAACGGCGGGACGCCGCCCCCGGCGCTGCCTGCCGGCGTCGTGGAACGCACCCGCGCCCGCTACGTGGAGGCCTACGAGCGCCTCACGGGCAGCACGTTCAGCTAGGCGCTAGGTCCGGGTTCCCGAACGGCGCAGCGACTCGATCTCCACAATGCTCTCCATGGCCTGGGAAATCCGCTCGGTGGCACCGGCGTCGGTGAACATGGACTTCGCCTCATTGAACGCGGCCAGGGCGTCCTCCATGCGGCCCTGGGCCTTGAGCACCTTGCCCAGCAGCAGGGCGGTGTCGCCGGCGATGTGGGTGGCGAGGGCTTCGCGCTCGGAGCCGATGCTTTCCAGCAGGGCCAGGGCCGCGGGCATGTCGCCGTTGAGGTAGAGCCAGCGGGCGCGCAGCAGCGAGACCTCCAAGGCCTCGGTGCGGGTGGCGCCCACCACGGAGTGCGCCAGTTCGCTGCGCTCGATCGCTTCCAGCGTGGCCGGCTCCACCACGCCTGCGGCCAGGCGCACCCACGCCGTGGCCTTGTTGAACTGGGCCCAGCGGGACAGGTCCTGGGTGGGCGAGAGCAGCCGGCCGGCCTGGGCGTGGTGGAACAGGCCGGTGTTCACGTCCTGCCGGATGAACGCCACGTTGCCGATCACCCAGTGGATCTCCCCGGCCAGCTGGGTCGGGGTGGAATCGGTGACCGCGTCGGCCAAGGTCAGGCAGTGCTGCCACGCCCCCTCGAGGTCGCCTGCCTCGGCGAGCGCCCCCACGAGTGTTTGCAGGGCGATGAGGTAGGCGGCGTATTCCTCGTCGGTGTCCCCGGAACCGATCTCGATGGCGAGCGTGGCTTCCTCGATGGCCTCGGGCAGGCGGCCCATGCTCAGCAGCGCGGCGGCCATGGTTTGGCGGGTGCGCAGCGTCAGGGCGTCGCTGTCCGCGGTCAGGGCGTGGTTGAGCAGCTTCTTCAGCACGTCCAGCGCCTCCGCCTGGCCGCCGCAGCGCAGCAGCGAGTTGGCCTGCAGGTAGGCCATGTTCCACCAGGTGACCGAATCGTGGCTGGCAATGGCCTTTTCCGCCGCGGACCCTGCGCTTTGGGCGGCTCCCACGTAGTCGCGGGTGTCCCAGCACTGCCGGGCGTAGAGCGAGGCGATGAGGTAGCCGCTTTCCTCCGAGGAGATGGGCTGCACCCACTCCTCAATGGAGTGCGGCGCGAGCTGCAGCTGGCGGGAGAGCTGCTTGATTATTTCAACGGTGGGTTCACGCCGGCCGTTTTCGAGCAGCGAGATGTAGCTGGCCGAGTACAGCGCCCCGCCCAGTTCCGCCTGGGTGAGGCTCCGCGCCAGGCGTTCCTGCCGAAGTCGATCGCCAAAACTGCTGCCCACTGTCCCACTCCTCCTGCAAACTGCCGCGCTGGTCAAACCACCATGCGGAAAAGAATCCGCAGTCACAACTCTAAGCGCTATGACTAGTTTGTGATAACTATCTACAGATCTTGTCAACTGGACTCGTCGCGGACGTGGTCCGGCACGGCACTTGGCAGCCGCGCGCCGGGCTACTGCGGCACCCCTGCGCACAGCGTGAGCTTGTACAGGGAGGCATGCCCCTCCCGTGCCACCAGCGTGAAGCCCTCCGTGCCGGCGGCCAGCGTCACGCCCGGATACAGCGACCTGGGATTGTTGAAGGCCGGGATGTAGTCGGTGCCAAAGTCCAAGAGGTACGTCACGCCCAGCCGCTTGGCGGCGGCGCACACGGCCTGGTCGCTGCCCACCCGGTTGAGCCAGAAACGCAGCGTGTACTGGTCCGCGGTGAGGTCGCCTTGGGAACTGTACGGGAACAGCATGTGCCGCCCCGCCAGCGCCATGGCCAGCGCTGAGCCGTTGTACGGGTTGTTGGCAATGACGTCACGGGCCGTGGTGAGCGAGTCGAGCCGGTGGATCAGCGCCAGTTCCTGCGCGTCCACCTGGGCCAGGCTGTCCGGCTTGGCCGGCACGCTGTACATCTGCCCCACGGCGCCGGCCATCTGCCAGAAGCCGGGGTTTGAGAAGGCGAGGACGACGGCGAGGACGGCTGCCGCCGTCGCCGTTCCCCTGCGTGTGGAGACCAGGCGGGACGTGGGGAACCTGGTCCGGAGCCAGCCCACCAGGCCGGCCAGCCCGAGGGCGGCCAGCGGGACCGCGACCAGCGGCATGAGGGCCGCGATGCGTTCGGGGTTGTCCCACCAGGGCGCCATGACCACATTGGCCACGGGCAGGTTGGTCCCGGCGGCCAGCGGGTAGGTGAAGCTGACCAGCAACAGCGACGCCGGAAGCCAGCGCAGTCCGCGCCTTCGGGCGGCGGCCCACGCACCGGCCAGTGCGAGCAGCGTCAGGGCGGCGGCCGGGAACCAGATGGGGTCCGGCGCCTGGGTCAGGTTGCGCAGGAACGCCAGCGGAAACGGCAGGAAGGCCGGGCTGGTGTAGTTGAACAGGCTTCGAAACTGCGGCAGCGAAAGGAGGATGCCGGCCACGGCGCCGGCGGCCGCCAGCACCACGCCGCCCCGGAGCCACCCCCTGCGCCGGCTCAGCGCAAACCCGGTCCGCAGCCACACGTAGACGCGATGGGCCAGCAGCGGGGTCAGGACCAGCAGGATGCTGAAGACGCCGTTGGGCTGGGCCATGGCGGTCCCGGGCAGGAACAGCACGACCATCGCCAGGGCCATGGCCGGCTCCAGCGGCGGGCGTGCGGGCGGGCGGATGATCAGCAGCACCAGGGCCGCGCCGGCGGGAACCATCGCGTTGGAGAGCAGGTTGGGGTAGGCGGAGCCGTATTGCAGGAGCAGGTAGGGGAACGCCGGAAAGGCTGCGGACAGGGCGCCGGCCGCCAGCAGCACCGTGCGCTTTTCCCCAAACAGCGTGCGGGCAAAGAACACGCAGGACAACGGCCACACCAGCCCCGCCACCGCCAGCGTGAGGACATTCATGGCCGCGGGGATGCTGATGCCGGTCAGGATCACCAGCAGGCTCGCCAGCCCGTGCCACGCAGCCGGGTAAAACACCGACTTGCCTGACGGCAGGATGAAGCCCGAGATGGAAAAGGAGGAAGCATTCCTGGTCTGGACTGCGTATTCGGTCGCATTCAGGTGGAACACGGAATCGTAGCCCTGCGTGAACTGTTCGGGGCTGGGCGAGACCACGACGAGGAACACGACCGTCACGGCGAGGGCCGTGAGGACGCCCGTGACGGCTGCGGGCGTTATCCCGCGGGTCGCGTGGCGCCGGTGCGGGGCCGCCGGTCCCGCGGCCTGCAGGGCGGGGATGAAGCGGCGGGCCAGCCAGGCGGCCGCCGCCGCGACGGCCGTGCCCAGCAGCAGCACCGGCCAGCCCCACGGCAGGTGGAGGAGCGGGGCCACCACCGCGCTGGCGGACACGACCGAAACGGACACTGCCGGCGTGAGGCACAGTGCCGCCAGGCCGCGGATGCGCAGCGCGAGCATCACGGCGACACCGGGCACGGCAAGGAGCAGCAGTGCCACGGCGAACGCGGGCACAGCCTCGAGCCAAGACGTCACGGCGGTGCCGCGGAACTGGTGTGGTTGATGTCCGGGCGCCTAGACCTTCGCCACGCCGCTGGACTTGAGCTTCATCGGGCCGGAGCATTCGGGGCACGGCGGCAGTGTCTCACTCATGCGCCCATTCTAGCCGGGGGCCTAGATGGCCAGTTCCTCCCCTTCTTCCTCGCGCGATTCCTCCTCGGCGTCGTCAATGTACTGCTGGACCTTGGCGAGCGGCAGGTGCGAGTTCAGGGCCAGGACGAACACCACCACGGTGATGGCGGCGTTGGTGAGGAAGGCCCACCAGAACAGGCGTGGATGCGAGGCCGGGTCCATCAGCCAGCTCTGGAAACCGACCATCACCAGCCACGGGAGAAGCCAGGCCGCACCGGCCTTGAAGTCCAGCTTTGGCTTGCTCCTGCGGTCGCCGGTGAATTGGAAGAGAACCAGCACCAGGTAGCCGAGCAGGATGGTGATGAACATCTTTGAGTTGGTGCCCCAGCCGCCCCAGAACACGATCAGGTTGGCGCAGTAGAAGGCGATCAGGGGGATGGTGTGGCCTCCAGGCAGTCTGAAGGGGCGGACCCGCCCGCCCATTTGGCGGCGCAGCGCGGCCACCACCAGGGGGCCGGAACCGAAGGACAGCACCGTTGCGGAGGTGATGAAGCCCACCAGCTGCTGCCAGCTCGGGAACGGCAGGAACATGACCAGCCCCACCAGGAAGGTCAGGAAGAGGCTCCAGTGCGGCACGCCGTGCTTGTTGGTGCGCGCCAGCCATTGCGGGGCATTGCCGTTGCGGCCCTGTGCATAGGAGACCCGGGCGGCAATGGTGGTGTAGATCAGGCCGGTGTCGGTGGGCGAGATGATCGCGTCAGCGTACAGCAGGTAGGCCAGCCAGGCCAGGCCGCCCGTGGTGGCGAGGGCCGCCAGCGGGCCGAAGTCGTTGGTGAAGGACAGGTGCGACCAGCTGCCGGAGCTCTGCAGCACGTGCTCGGGGATGCCCATGGTGAAGGCGACCTGGAGGAGCGCGTAGATGACGGCCGTGATGCCTACCGAGCCGATGATGGCGAAGGGGATGTTCCGCTTTGGATTGGACGTTTCCCCGGCCAGCTCAATGCCCTGGCGGAAGCCCAGGAAGGAGAAGGTGATCCCCGCCGTGGCAATGCAGGTGAAGATCGCGGCGGTCCCGGAGGGCGCGAAGCCCAGCGACGTGAAGTTGTTCAGCGTCCCCATCTGGGTGGTGCCAAACGCCATGATGAGGAACGTGGCGATCACCAGCAGGATGATGAACAGCTTCCACCAGACCAGGACGTTGTTGATCTGGGCAAAAAGGCGCACACCGTAGTAGTTGATGGCCACAAAGACCGCCATCAGCACCACGGCAACCACAATTCCCCATGGCGTCAGGGTGTGCACCGTGGTGTTGTCCACGCGTTGGGCGATGGTGAACGGGGCGTACTTGGTGGCATAGGTCAGCGCGCCCATGACCTCAATGGCCGGGACGGCGGCGGAGCTGACCCAGGTGATGAAGCCCAGCGAGTAGCTTGCGAAGGACCCCCACACCAGGTGGGGGTACCTGACCACGCCGCCGGAGATCGGGAACATGGGCCCCAGCTCGGCATAGCACAGGCCGATCATCAGAACCATGAGTCCGGCGATCAGCCAGGAAAATATTGCCGCGGGCCCGGCAATCTGGGAGGCGTTGTAGGCTCCGAACAGCCAGCCCGAGCCGATGATGGAGCCGATGGCGGTAAAGAGGAGCCCCACGGGTCCCAGATGCCGCTTGAGTTTGGTTGCTGGTTTGGGAAACCCTTCCTGGGGTCTGCTTTCAGTTGCTGCGGTCATGGAAAACCATCTCCTTTGGCGGTTTCTTCGTTACTCTAAGCAAACTACGCCCCCGCCTTGACAGCCGTGAGTGAGTCTTCTGGGTATTTGCCTAGAAAAATGTCAGCACATTCATGGTGTTGTGTGGGGGGCTTCACCATGTTCGCCGCGTGCGGCATGTCAGCCGGGCGGGATACAGCCGTGGGAAACGTGTGGGAAACACAAAAGGCAGTGTCCGCGTGGACACTGCCTCAAGCTCTCTGGTCGGGGTGACAGGATTTGAACCTGCGGCCTCGTCGTCCCGAACGACGCGCGCTACCAAGCTGCGCCACACCCCGATCCATTGCGCTTCCATGACACTGAGGTCTGGAAAAGCAACCTCTCAAGAATAGCGGACGGATGCCGGTTACGCGAAATCGCCTGGCAAACCCGCCGCGGCTAAACCAGGGAGTCCTGCCACGCCCCGTGGAGGTCGGCAAACCGGCCGCCGCCGGCGATCAGCTCCGCCGGCGTGCCGTCCTCCACGACGCGGCCGTCGTGCACCACCAGGACGCGGTCCGCGATGGCCACCGTGGAGAGGCGGTGGGCGATGATCAACGCCGTCCGCCCCGGACCGGCGCCGTGGGAGCCGGCCCCGGCGGAGGCTCCCAGCAGCCTGTGCAGCCCGCTTTGCACCAGCCGTTCCGAGGGAATGTCCAGCGAGGATGTTGCCTCGTCCAGGATCAGCACCGCCGGGTTGGCCAGAAAGGCCCGGGCAAAGGAAATGAGCTGGCGCTGCCCGGCCGAAACCCGCCCCCCGCGCTTGTTGACGTCGGTGTCGTAGCCGTCCGGCAGGGAGCGGATGAACACGTCGGCGCCCACCTCGCGGGCCGCCGCCTCAATCTCGGCCCGGCTGGCGGCGGGGTTGCCCAGCGCGATATTCTCCGCCACGGTCCCGCTGAACAGGAAGGCCTCCTGGGTGACCATCACCACGGCACGGCGCAGGTCCGCGGTGGACAGGTCTCGCAACTCCACGCCGTCGAGCGTCAGGGAGCCGGAGGAAACGTCGTAGAAACGGGCCAGGAGCTTGGCCAGCGTGGACTTGCCGGCGCCCGTGGCCCCGACCACGGCCACGGTCTGGCCGGCGGGGATGTGCAGGTCCAGGCGGTGCAGGACCATGGGCCCGTTGCCGTAGGCAAATTCGGCGCCGGTGAAGCGGATCTCGCCGCGCGCGGCCGGCAGCGGGACCGGGTTGCGCGGGGGACGCACTGTGGGAACCTCCTCGAGCAGCCCGGACACCTTTTCCAGGGCGGCCTGGGCGGACTGGAAGGAGTTGTAAAACATGGCCATCTGGCTGACGGGCTGGAAGAATCGCTTGGTGGCGAGCAGCAGGGCCAGCAGCGCGCCCACTTCCAGGGCGCCTCCCAGCACGCGGAAGCCGCCCACCAGCAGCACCATCGCCACGGCCACATTGCCGATGAAGACCAGGCCGGGCTGGAACACGCCGTTGAGGTTGATGGAAGTGACGGTGACGCGCCGGTAGTCCTCGGCCAGCTCGTCGTAGCGGGCGGCATTGTCCTCCTCCCGGCGGAACGCCTTCACCGCGCGGATGCCGGTCATGGTTTCGATGAAGTGGACAATGAGCCGCGCCGACACCACGCGCGAGGACCGGTAGGCGGCCTGCGAACGCTTCTGGTACCAGCGCGAGAGGACGTACATGGGGACCGCGGAGGCCATGACCAAAAACCCGGTGATCCAGTCGAGGGAAAAGATGCTGACCGCCGTCAGCGCCATGAAGATCAGCCCGGAGGCGAGTGAGGAAATGCCGGAGTCAAGCAGTTCGCGCAGCGCCTCCAGGTCCGAGGTCTGGCGTGAAATGATCCGTCCGGACGTGTAGCTCTCGTGGAATTCCATGCTCAGCCGCTGCGTGTGCCGGAACACCTGGATGCGCAGGTCCAGCAGCATCGCCTGGCTCAGCCGGGCCGTGGCCGTCAGGTAGGCGGCCGTGAGCCAGGACGCCGCCAGCGCCGCCACCACGTAGCCGCCGCCCGTGACGAGAAGCGGCAGCCGGTTTCCACCTTTCAGCGCGGGCAGGGCGGAATCAATTCCGTACGCAATGAGCAGCGGGCCGGCCACCTTCGCCGCCTGCGACAGCACCACCAGCGCCACCGTGACCGCAAACCGGAGGCGCACCGGGCGCAGCAGCGTGCCCAGCAGGCGCACCGATCGGCGGCGCACGGCCCGGCTGTCCGCGCGGCTGAGGTCCACGCGGTCCTCGTTGGCTGTGCCCTGCGGACCGTCCGTGATGTTCGACGCCGGAACGGGCCTGCGCTTTTCGCCGCGGCTCACGCCGGGGCCCCCTTCTGCACGGTTTGCAGCGGCCCGGTCCCGAAGTCCTCCGGCAGCTCGTCGTCCAGGCCCGTGTCCAGGTCGCGGGGCTCCTCCGTGAGGCTGGCCAGGACGTAGCGGTAGTGCTCGTTGCCGGCGAGCAATTCGGCATGGGTGCCGACGGCCGTGATCCGGCCGTCCTGCAGCAGTGCCGCGCGGTCGGCCATGGCCACGGTGGAGGGGCGGTGGGCCACGATCAGCGTTGTGGTCCCCGCCAGCACGGCCCGCAGCCGGCTGGACACCCGCTCCTCGGTGTTCACGTCAAGGGCGGAGAGGGGGTCGTCCAGGACCAGCACGGCGGGGCGGGCGGCGATGGCGCGGGCCAGGGCAATTCTCTGGCGCTGCCCGCCGGAGAGGCTCAGGCCCTCCTCGCCGATGAGGGTGTCCACGCCGTCGGGCAGGGCGTAGGCAAAGCCGGCCTGGGCGGCGTCCAAGGCCTGGGCCAGGACGTCCTCGGGGGAGAGGCCCGGGTGGTCCGCGGCACCGAGCAGGACGTTCTCGCGCACGGAGTTGGAGAACAGCGTGGTGTCCTCAAAGGCGACGGACACGTGCCGGCGCAGCTCGGCCAGGGACAGGCGGCGGATGTCGGTGCCGTCCAGCAGGACCTGGCCCGCGGTGACGTCGAACAGCCGGGGCACCAGGCTCAGCAGCGAGCTCTTGCCGCAGCCTGTCACGCCCACCAGGGCCATGGTTTCGCCCGGGCGGAGCTTGAGGTCAATGCCGTCCAGCAGGTCCTTCGCGCCCGGAGGGGTGTCGGGGTAGTGGAAGTGGACGCCGTGGAATTCGAGGGCGCCGCGGACCGCACCCAGCCGGACCGGCGCGGCCGGATCCGCGATGGTGTTGACGGCGTCCATGACCTCGAAGTGCCGGTCCAGGGAGGTCTTGGCGGCCAGCGTCATGGCCATGAGCGGGCCCATCGACTCCACGGGCCCGGCCACGACGGCAGCCGTGGCGAAAAACGCAACGAGGGCGCCGACGTCGAGCCTGCCGCCGGACACCAACAGGATGCCGACCACCAGGCCGGCGCCCAGGGCCAGCTCGGGCAGGAGTGTGACCACCAGCGAGAACACGGCCAGGGACTTGGCCTTGTGGATTTCGGTGGCCTGAAGCTCCTGCGCCTGCCCGGCGAAGGCGTCAAGCGCCTCGCGGCCGCGCCCGAACGCCTTGAGCACGCGGATGCCGTGGACGGATTCCTCCACGGCCGTGGCGAGGTCGCCCGCCTGGTCCTGGCTCCTGCGGCTCACCAGCCCGTAGGACTGCCGGAACCTGAAGCCGAAGACCACGATCGGCGCGGCCGCGGCCACGAAGATCAGTCCCAGCTCCCAGCTCATGGCAAACATGAGGGCCACGCCAATCGCCACCGTCAGGGCCGTGACCACCAGCATGATTGCCCCGAACGCGAGCCAGCGGCGCATGAAGTTCAAATCGCTCATGGCGCGGCTGAGGAGCTGCCCGGAGCCCCAGCGGTCGTGGAATTCCACGGCGAGGGACTGCAGGTGCCGGTAGAAGCCGGTGCGCATGCGCGTTTCCACAGTGGTGGCGGGGACAATGACGAACTGCCGGCGCAGCGCGATGAGCCCGGCCTCCAGGATGCCCAGGCCAAGCACGACAGCGGCCCCCGTCCACAACCCCTTCGTCCCGTTGCCCGGCTGCAGGGCCGAGTTGACGAGCACGCGGTACACCTGCGGGACCAGGAGGGCCACGACGCTGGCGGCCAGTGCGCTGAGCAGGCCCCACATGAGGGGCCAAAAGATTGTTCTCAATTGCGGGGAAAGCCGGCCCAGTGATGCCAGGAGGGTGGCGTTGTCCGCGGTGGTGTCTGCGTCTGTCATGGCGTTGCTGTGACTGCCCAACCTTAACTGCCCATTGAATCGATACTTCATCCGAGACGTCCAGCCTACGCCCGGGGTGGCCCGGGCCGCGGCGCGGCACACGGTTAACTTGTTAACCTGGGCAAGCGGTTTAGGGGCTTTAGTTCGCGGTGAAGGCCGGCTCGAGTGTCGCGTGGACGCGGAGGCATTCGCCTTTCAGGCAGACCGAGGCAAACTGCCACAATATGGCACCGGTGGGGGCATGGACCACCATGTCGTGACGCAACGGCATCTGTAGAAGAGGGCCGTCCGCTGTGTCCTTCCAACGGGGCACCCCAGGGGCGTGCAGCCGGGCCAGCGGCACGGGGTGGAGCGAGGCCACTTCAGTTGGGTTGCGTCGCGCACGCTGCGGTCCGTTCAGGCTGACCACGACGGGTGTGATGACCATTCCGCGCGATGCGCTGAAATCGTCCAGCAGCCCCACCACGTCATCGGCAGAGGCCTGCAGGCCTGTCTCCTCCCGTAGTTCGCGCAGCGCCGTTTCCACCAGCGTCTCGCCGGGATCCAGCTTCCCTCCGGGCAGCGCCCACTGGCCGGGATTGGAACCGCGGGAGGTGCGCTTGATCATCAGGAAGTGAGGCTGGCCGTTCCTTTCGTAGAGTGTGATGGCCACGGCAGCGCGCCGGATGCCGTCGAAGTCCGGCACCGCTTCCCTTTTCCACGCCGTCAGGCGGGCGGCGGTGCGTGCGCGCAGCTCCGCCCACGCCGCCTGCGTGGCGGCCGGGAACGCCATCATGCCGTTCCGGAGGCAGCGGGCTCGGCCAAGGCGCTGCCTGTTTGCTGGAGGCCCAGGTGGGTGTCAATGATATTGACCAACATTTGGCGCATGGAATCTACGCTCATGTTGGGGGCGCCCGTCAGGATCTTGATGGCAGCGCCGTCCGTGGCCGATGTCAACAGGCGGGCAAACACGACGGGATCGGTCTCGCGGAAGATCCCCTGTCGCTGGCCGCGGCGGACGGTGCGCTCCACGGCGTCCAGCCACCGCTCGTAAAAGTCGTTGTGCAGCGACCTGAGCTCGGGGTTCAGGCAGGTCTCGGTCCAGAACTGCAGCCAAATGGACCATTCATTGCGCACTTGCACGCCTGCCGGCAGCTGCATCTCAATCAGCGCCAGGAGGCGCTTGCGTGCGTTGTCGATCTGGCGCATCGCCGCCCCCTGCCGGATGAAAGCTTGGTCCACGCAGAAACGCAACGCCTCCCGCAGGACGTCGTCCTTGCCCGGGAAGTAGTAGTGGATGGTCCCCGTGCTGGTTCCGCAGATCGCGGCGATGTCCTGGACGCGGACGTGGTGGTAGCCGCGTTCGGCGATCAGCGGCCACGCCGCCTCCAGGATCGCATTGCGGCGGTCCGGCTTCCCTCGGGCTTCAATTGCTTCATTCATGAGAAATCCTTCACCGCGGCGGATGCTTGTGAGATGACTCTAGTCCATTCGTGAAACTGACGCATCAGTCAAATCATGGCAATCTTTTCGAACGTAAAATTCCACTCTGATTCCCAGGCTAACGCCATATTTCGGCTAACTCTTGACATCTGTGATGGGAACCACAATGCTGTCTAAATGATCGACGCGTCAGTCAGACGTGACGAGACCCAAGTTTTCCTTCACTGTTGCAGGAGTCAAATGCTATGACCGCTCCCCGGCGCCCCAAGACTTTACGCACCGTTACAGCCACCCTTTTGGCGGCCGCGATGATAGGCCTGGCCGGCTGCTCATCCGCCCCCGGCACGTCCGCCGCCGCCGTCAATTCCACTCCGAAGGACGGGGGCACCCTGCGGGTGGGCATCGTCGGGGGATCAGCCAAGGACAGCCTCGACGCCCACTCTCCTGTGACCCATCCGGACGAGGCGCGCGTCATACAACTTTACGAAACGCTTGCCACCTATGACGTCAACCACAAAGTGGAGATGGCGCTGGCGGACAAGATCACGCCCTCCGCCGACGCCAAGACCTGGACCGTCCACCTGCGTGACGGATTGAAATTCAGCAACAACAAGCCGATTACGGCCAACGACGTCATCTTTACGTTCAAGCGCATCACGGACCCAAAGGCCCCCATGGCCGGAGCCAGCGCCCTGTCCACCCTGAACCGGGACGGCCTGAAGGCCGTGGATGCCCAAACCATTGTTTTCCCCTTCAAGTCCCCCTTTGCCACGTTCCCGGACAACGTGGCCCAGTACAGCACCGGAATCGTGCCAGTGGGCTATGACCCCAAGAACCCCGTCAGTTCGGGCCCCTTCATGATGAAGGACTTCACCGCGGGCCAGCAGAGCACATTTGTCAAGAATCCGAACTACTGGCGCAAGGGCGAGCCCCACCTGGCTGCCGTCACCATCATCGACTTCCCCGATGACACCGCCCGCGTCAATGCCCTTTTGGGCGGCCAGGTGGACGCCATCGACCAGCTGCCGCTGGGCCAGATCAACATTGTCAAGGCCAACCCGGCGCTGAAGGTGCTTGAATCAGCCACCGGCTCTTGGGTGCCGTTCACCATGCGCGTGGACCAGCCGCCGTTCAACGACCCCAAGGTCCGCCAGGCCTTCCGGCTGATAGTGGACCGCAAGCAGATGGTGGACCAGGTCCTCGGCGGCCATGGCACCATCGGCAACGACCTGTACGCACCCTTTGACACCTGCTACCCCAAGGGCATCCCCCAGCGCAGCCAGGACATCGCCAAGGCAAAGCAGTTGCTCGCCGAGGCGGGCAAGTCCAACCTGAGCGTGGATCTGGTGACGTCCTCGGCCGCCGCCGGCATGGTGGAGGCGGCACAGGTCTTCGCCCAGCAGGCCAAGGCGGCCGGCGTCACCGTCAACGTCAAGAAGGTGGACCCCGGCGAGTTCTACGGCGACAAGTACCTGCAGTGGAACTTCTCCCAGGACTTCTGGTTCACGCGTGACTTCCTGCCCCAGACAGCCGCTTCAGGCTTCACCAATTCCCCTTACAACGAGACGCACTGGGACAACAAAGTCTGGTCCGAGCTGGTCAACAAGGCCAGCGCCACCGTCGACATGACGGCGCGCTGCGCGCTCATCCAGCAGGCCCAGCAGATCGAGTTCAACGACGGCGGCTACATCATCTGGGGCTTCCCCAACAGCGTTGACGCGTATTCCGCCGCAGTCCAGGGATTCAGCCCGGACAAGAGCGGCATCCCGCTTACGTCATTCGGTTTCCGGAGCGTTTGGATGAACAAATGACCCGCAAGGGTGGCGGCATGAGCCGGATGCTGTTCAGGCGCTCGCTGTTTGGTCTCTTTACCCTGTGGATTGTCTCGATCGTCGTCTTCCTGGCCACGCAGGCACTTCCGGGCGACGCTGCCCAGGCCATCCTGGGCCGCGAGGCCACCCCGGAGCGGCTCGCGGCCCTGCGTGCGCAGCTCCACTTGGGGGGTTCACTGCCGGAACAGTACTTCAGCTGGCTTGGCCACGTGGTTACCTTCAACATGGGATCCTCCCTCGCCAGCGGCAACCCGGTCGTCAGCACCATTGGCCCGATGGTTCTTAATTCCACCGTCCTCATGTTTGCCTCCGCCGTGATCGCCATCCCGCTGGCCATTGTCATCGGCACCTGGAGTGCGCTGAAGAAGGACACCGCCATGGACCACGTGACGGGTGTCGTCACCTTGGTGCTCGCCTCCCTGCCGGAATTCGTGGTCGGCGTGCTGCTGGTCCTTCTGCTTTCAACCGGCCTGCTGCACCTCTTCCCGGCGGTGTTCGTGCAGATTCCCGGCGAGCAGGTCTGGAGCCATCCGGACCAGCTGGTCCTTCCCGTACTCACCCTGGTGCTGGCCGTCTCCCCATACATCATCAGGATCATGCGGGCCACCATGCTGGAGGTCCTGGACAGCCAGTACGTCCAGCAGGCGCGCCTGAAGGGCCTGCCGGAGCGCACAGTGATCTGGCGCCGCGCCATCCCCAACGCGATCGGCCCCGTGGCCCAGGTCATTGCCCTTCAGCTGGCGTGGCTGATCGGCGGCGTGGTGATCGTGGAATACCTGTTCCGCTTCCCGGGGATCGGCTTTGAACTCATCGACTCTGTCACCAACAGGGACCTGCCGGTCATTCAGGCGCTGGTCATCATCATCGCCCTCTTCTACGTCATCGTGAACCTGCTGGCCGACGTCGTGACGCTCGCGGCCAACCCGAAAGTTAGGACGGCACAATGAGCACCGTTGCAACACAGCCGGCAGGGCCGTGCGCCGGCACCCGGGTGCGGGGCCCACGCAAGAAGGGACTGCTGCGCCGGGCCTTGAGGTCCAAGCGGACGGTGGTCGGCCTGGCCTTGAGCGTGCTCATCTTCGCCCTCGCCTTCCTGGGCCCCTACATTGCTCCACACTCACCGACCGAGTTCGTGGGGGCGCCGTTCTCGCCGGCAGGCGTCGGCGGCCCCTTCGGCACCGACAACCTGGGCCGGGACGTGCTCTCCAGGTTCCTGGCCGGCGGCCAAACCCTGATGATCCTCTCGGTGCTCGCCACGGGGATCGGCGTGGGGCTGGGCGCCCTGGTCGGCGTGCTGGCCGCGTACAGCCGCGGCTGGGTGGACGAGGCCCTCATGCGCACCGGCGACGTTGCACTCGCCTTTCCACAGATCGTGCTGGCCCTGCTGTTCCTGTCCATCATCGGCCCCAAGCTGTGGCTGCTGGTGCTCATGGTGGCCCTGGGCCACCTGCCGCGCGTGGCCCGCGTGGTCCGCGGCGCGGCCATGTCCGTCGTCGAACGTGACTTCGTCAAGGCCGCCGAATCCGTCGGCATCCCGCGCTGGAAGATCATTGTCGGGGAAATCGTTCCCAACCTGAGCAGCACGCTCGCCGTCGAATTCGGCCTCCGCCTGACCTACTCGATCGGCCTGGTGGCCGGTCTCAGCTTCCTGGGTCTGGGCATGCAGCCGCCAAACCCCGACTGGGGCCTGATGATCAATGAAAATCGCGTTGCCCTGACCGTTTCGCCCTGGTCGGTGGCCCTGCCCGTCATCGCCATCGCGCTTCTGACGGTGGGCACCAACCTGGTCACCGACGGCCTGGCCAAGGCTGCCATCGGCAGCGACGAAGGAGTCGAAGCATGAGCACCGTCGCACCCACCCTGGTGGTTGACGCCCTTAAGATCGTCGGCGTCCCGTCCATGGCCAGCATCATCGACCAGCTCACACTGGAGGTGCATCCCGGGGAAATCCTGGGCGTGGTTGGCGAGTCCGGCTCCGGCAAGACCACGCTGGGGCTGTCCCTGCTGAACTACTGCAAGGAGGGGACCAGGGTCGACGGCGGAAGCGTGAGCATCCATGACCTTGACCTGGCAGCCCTGCCGTGGCGCAAAGTGCGGGAACTTCGGGGGAGGACTGTCGCCTACATCCCGCAATCACCGGCGTCGGCCCTTAACCCCGCTCTGCGGGTCGGCACCCAACTGCGCGAATGCCTTTCAGGCGACGCGGTCACCAAACTGGAGCGGGTCCGCGAGGTGCTGCGGGAGGTGGCACTGCCGGACGGCGACGAATTCCTGGCCAGATACCCGCACCAACTTTCGGGCGGCCAGCAGCAGCGCGTGGCCATTGCCATGGCATTCACCGCCCGGCCTGCCCTGATCGTCATGGACGAACCCACCACGGGCCTGGATGTCAGCACGCAGGAGCACGTCCTGCTCACCGTGCGCGACATGTGCAAGACCTATGACTGTGCCGCCGTGTACATCAGCCATGACATGGCCGTCGTCGCCGAACTGGCCGACCGCATCGCCGTCATGTACTCCGGCCGGATCGTGGAGATCGGCAGGACAGCCGACGTTCTGGGCCACACCTCCCACCCCTACACCAGCCGCCTGCTGTTGGCCGTGCCGGACCTGGACGCCCTCCGGCCCATGGTCGGCATCCCCGGGAACGCGCCGTCGCCCCTGGCCCGGCCGCAGGGCTGCGCCTTCGCACCGCGGTGCCCCATCGCCGACACCGGCTGCACCGTGGCACCGCCGGAAGCCACCGATGTGGGGGAGGGGCACAAGGTGCGCTGCTACAAGGCGGGGAACGCGCTGCCGCCGGCCATCGCGCGCCCGCAGCAGCAACGGTCCGTGCGCGCCGACGGGGACAAGCCCGTCATTGACATCAGCGGGCTGAAGGCCGGCTACGGCAATTTCACCGTCCTGGAAGACATCAACCTGTCCGTATATTCCGGGGACTGCGTGGCGCTGCTGGGCGAATCCGGCTCCGGCAAGACGACGCTGAGCCGCTGCATTGCCGGGCTGCACCACAACTTCACCGGAGGCCTGGAACTCTCCGGTGAACCCCTGGCGACCAGCAGCTTTAAGCGCACCAGGGAGCAGCGCCGGCGCGTCCAGTACATCTTCCAAAACCCCTACGAGTCGCTCAACCCCCGGCGCACGGTGGAGGAGCTGATCCTCCAGCCCGTGCTGGCCGTGCGCGGGAAGGTGAAGAACTCCAGGGACATCGTGGCCACTGCGCTGGAACGCGCCTCCCTGCGGCCGGACCATGCCCGCCGCTACCCGGACCAGCTCAGTGGTGGAGAGCGCCAGCGTGTCGCCATTGCGCGGGCCCTGGCCACCGAGCCGGAGGTGTTGATCTGCGATGAGATCACCTCGGCCCTGGATGTCTCGGTACAGTCTTCCCTCGTGGACCTGCTGCGCGGACTGCAGGCCGAAATGGGGCTGACACTGCTGTTCATCACCCACAACATCGCCCTGGTGCGCAACATCGCCCAGCAGGTGGCGGTCCTGGAGCGCGGCCGGATTGTGGAGTTCGGGGACGTGGCGGACATTTTCGAGAACCCGCAGCATGCCTATACGCGCTCGCTCATGTCCGCAACGCCAAACTTCCAGCTGCCCAGTCAGGTTTACGCTGCCGAACCAAACGGGGTGGCCCTGTGAACGGTGGCGGGCAGGGCCCGAGTCTCCATCCTGAGGCGCTGGCTGGCAGGATCGCCTTGGTGACGGGCGGGGGCACGGGCATCGGCCGCGCCACGGCCCTGTCAATGGCGCGGTCCGGCGCCAAGGTGGTCCTTGCCGGGCGCCGGGCGGCACTGCTGGAGGAAACGGCCGCCATCGTCCGTGCCGCCGGGTCCGAGGCCATCTGCGTGGCGGGGGACATCCGCGAAGCTGAACAGGTGGCGGAGCTGGTGGACCGGGCGCTGGCAGAGTACGGGCGCATCGACGTGCTGGTCAACAATGCCGGCGGCCAGTTTCAGGCCCCTGCGGAGGACATCAGCCTCAACGGATGGCGGGCCGTCCACCGGCTTTCCGTTGAGGCCGTCTGGAACGTCACCCGCGAGGTTGCCGTGCGCAGCATGATCCCGAACCGCTCCGGGCTGCTGGTCTTCATGGCCTTCTCCCCGCACCGCGGCATCCCCGGCATGGTGCATGCGACGGCGGCCCGCGCCGCCGTCGAAAATCTTGCCTCGGGACTGGCCTTGGAGTGGAGCCGTTACGGCATCCGATCCCTCGCCGTGGCACCGGGCAGCATCGAAAGCGAAGGGCTGGAGCAGTACACGGACGAGGCCAGGCGGGGGTGGGAGCAGGGTGTCCCGCTGGGGCGCCTGGGCCGCCCCGAAGACGTCTCCGACGTCATTGCGTTCCTGGCCACGGACGCAGCCAGGTACATCACCGGAACCACCATTGACATTGACGGCGGAGCCAACGCTTGGGGCTCCGGCCGTCCCGTTCCCACGAAGGAGCCCTGATGACGAGCATCATCGACAACGCAGCCCCGGCCCGCCATGGTTCGGCGTCCGGCCTGGACGCGCTGTTTTCCCCCAACGCCGTCGCGATCGTCGGCGCCAGCGACGACATCCGCAAGTACGGCAACTGGATTGCCGTGCAGGCGCTGAAGGGCTCCCGCCCGGTCCACCTGGTCAACCGCACCCGCAGCACGGTGCTGGGGCTGCCCACCGTGCCCAGCGTCAGCGCAGTCGGCAGCCCCGTGGACCTGGCCGTCATCGCCGTCCCGGCCGCCGGCTTTGAGGCGGCGGTCGACGACGCGCTCGCCGCCGGTGCCAAGGCAATCGTGGGGATCAGCGCCGGTTTGGGCGAAGCCGGCGGCGAGGGCCTCGCGCTGGAGCAGCGCATCACCGCAAAGGTGCTGGCAGCCGGAGCGCGCATGCTCGGTCCCAACTGCCTCGGCGTCCTGGACCACACCACCGGACTGACGCTGGCCTCGAATGAATTCCCCCTAGGGAACATCGGGGTGATCTCGCAGAGCGGGAACCTGGCCCTGGAGCTGTGTGCGCTCCTGGCGGACCACGGCTTGGGCGTCTCGCGTTTTGCGAGCCTCGGCAACCAGGCGGACCTGGACGCCGCCGACCTCATCGAGGCCTATGCCGGACACGAGGGCACCGCCGCCATCGCCGTCTACTGCGAGGACTTCCGCGACGGCCGGCGCTTTGCCCGCGCCGCCGCGAAGGCCGCCGCCGCAGGGAAGCCGGTTGTCCTGCTCACGGTCGGCGCCACCGACGCGTCGGTGCGCAACGCCAAGTCCCACACGGGCGCCATGGTGTCCTCGGGGATCGTTGTCGAGGCCGCCTGCCGGGCCGCCGGGATCGAGCAGGTCACGTCGCCGGCCCAGATGGCGCATCTGCTGCAGGCCCTTGTCCGCAGCAAGGTGCCGGCCGGGTCCCGGACCGCCGTTTTCGCCGACGGCGGCGGGCAGGCGTCCGTCGCCAGCGACAGTGCCGCCACGCAAGGGCTCGACGTCGTGGAATTTCCCGCGGACCTGCAGGCCGCCCTGGCCGCGGAACTGCCCCCCACGGCTGCCGTGAGCAACCCGGTGGACGTGGCCGGCGGCGGCGAGCAGGACATCATGTGCTTCGCCCGGGTGCTGGACCACCTCACCGCCAGCGACGCCGTCGACGCCACCCTCATGAGCGGGTACTTCGGCGGCTACGGCTCCTACGGCCCGGAACTGGCGGCGAAGGAGATCACCGCGGCACACGCGATGGCCTCCTCGACGGCTGCGCGCGGCGGAACCGTGGTGGTCCAGACCATGAACTGGGAATCCGCCGCCGCCGATGCCCTGCGTGACGGCGGGGTCCCGGTCTACCGTGGCATCGAGGAGGCTGCCTGGGTGCTGGGCCGGCTGGCCCGCCGCCGCACGGAACCGGCCACTGGCGTGCCGGGCCTCCCAGCGCCGGCCACGCCCGTCGAGGACACCGGCTACCACCTCTCGCGCAGGCTGCTGGCCGGTGCCGGCATCCCCTTCGTCCCGGCCGCCGAAGTGGCCACGCGGGAAGACCTCCTGTCAGCGGCCCGCGGGCTGAACTACCCGCTCGTGCTCAAGGCGCTCGGCGACGAACACAAGAGCGACCGCGGCGGTGTGGTGCTTGGCATCGCAGACCCCCCCGCCCTCGAAGACGCCTGGAACGACGTGCAGGCCCGGCTCGCGCCGTCGTCGTGCTCCCTGGAGGAGATGGCAAACCTTTCCGGCGCCGTGGAACTGCTGGTCGGCGTCCGACGGGACCCGCGCTTCGGACCGATCGTTCTCGTGGGACTGGGTGGCGTGTTCGCCGAAGTCCTCCGGGACGTGCGGTGCGCGCTGGGACCGGTGACCCGGGAACAGGCGCGCGGGCTGCTGCTTTCACTGCGCGGCGCGGCCCTGCTGACCGGGGCCCGCGGCCGGGCGCCCGTGGACCTGGACGCGGCGGCCGACGTCGTGGCCCGACTGTCCGTGCTGGCTGCCGAACACCCCGAAATCAGCGAAATCGAATGCAACCCTGTCGCCGCGCTGCCGGACCGGGCCATCGCCCTGGACGCCCGCATCGTCCTCGACTAGCACTTCCCACGTCCCCAGCACTTCCATTCCACCCGCCACTGAAGAAAGCAGAACACCATGGACTTCCGGTTCACCCCCCGCCAGATCGAACTCAAGCAGCGCGCCATCGCCTGGACCGAAGAGATGAAGCAGTATGAACTCGACTGCGAAATGAACAACGGTCTCACCGACGAACAGCATGACAAGGTCAGGCAGCTCATCAAGAACCACGGCCTTGCCGCCATCAACATGCCCGCCGAATGGGGCGGCGCGGGGCTGAACACGCTGGAACACGCCATCGTTTCGGAGGAAGTCGGCAAACTGACAGGCGCCCTGTGGGACACCATGTGGCGGCCCGCCAACGCGCTGAAGGCGTGCACGCCCGCCCAGCGCGAAGAGTACCTGATCCCCGAGATCAACGGCGAACGCCGCGACGCCGTCGCCATCACCGAACCCGAAGCCGGCTCGGACCCGCAAAACATCCAGACCAAGGCCGTCAAGGACGGCGACTCCTACATCATCAACGGCGAAAAGTGGTTTGTCACGGTCGGCGACGCGGCCGACTTCATCCTGCTGCTGGCCAGCGTGGATGGCGCACCCACGATGTTCCTTGTCGACAAGGACCTGCCCGGCGTCTCCGTCAAACGCACACCCCGCTACACCCACACCTTTGTCTACGAGCACCCGGAATTCCTGTTTGAGGATGTCCGGGTTGGGGCTGAGAAGATCCTGGGCGAGATCGGCCAAGGCTACGAGCTGACTCGCGACTGGTTTGTGGAGGAGCGCCTCATGATCGCCGCGCGCACCATCGGTGCCGCCGAGCGTGCCACCCTGCTGGCAGCTGACTTTGCCAAGGAGCGCGTGCAGTTTGGCAAGCCCATCCTGGATTTCCAGCTCATTCAGCGCATGCTGGCCCAGAACACGGTGGACATCATGACCAACCGGGTGCTGACCTACCAGGTGGCGTGGGAGGCCGACCAGGGCATGGACCGCAAGCTGCTCAATGCCAAGGCCGCCGTCATCAAGCTGGGCGCGTCCGAGGCCTCGAACCGCTGCGTGGACAACGCCCTGCAGATTTTCGGCGGCCGCGGCTACATGCGTGAGAACCCTGTGGAACGGCTGTGGCGCGAGCTGCGCGTGGACCGCATCTGGGAGGGCACCTCGGAGATCCAGACCGTCATCATCGGCAACGAAATCAGCAAGCGCGGCGCCGAAGGACTCCTCGGGTACGCCGGGGCCGTCCCGCAGTGACATTCCCTGACACGGAGCCGCTGGTTGAGCTGCAGGAGCACGGCGCCGTCGTGGTCCTGCGGCTCAACCGCCCGGCCAAGCTGAACGCACTGTCCACCGGGCTGGAACAGGCCCTGCTGGACGCCCTCCACACGCCCCTGGTCCGGGCCGCCCGCGCCATTGTGTTCGCCGGCTCCGAGCGGGCGTTCTCCGCCGGCGCGGACACGTCCGAGCTGCCCCAGATGACCCCTGACCGGATTGCCGCCTACTACCGGGGCAGCGGTTCCGTGTACGACGTCGTGTCCCGGCTCCCGCAGCCGACCCTCGCCGCCGTCTCGGGCTACTGCCTGGGCGCCGGCTTTGAGCTGGCACTGGCCTGCGACATCCGGGTGGCTGCGGACACGGCCCAATTCGGGTTGCCCGAGGTGGGGCTGGGCATCCTTCCCAGCTCTGGCGGGCTTACCCGGCTGGTCCGCGCCTTGGGTCCGGCTCTGGCCCGGGAGATCATCCTGTTCGGAGAGAGGTTCCCGGCCGGCGAGGCCCATCGGCTGGGCCTGGTGCGCGAGGTGGTCCCCCCGGCCGAGGTCCTGGCGGTGGCCCTGGAACGGGCGTCCTTCCTGGCCACGCAACCGGCCATGGCAGTCGCCTGGACCAAGGCGGCCATTGACGCGGTGGCGGAATCCTCCGCGGCGTCATCGCTCTTGATCGAACAGCTGGCCTACGCGGCCCTGAACCGGACGGACGGATAGCAGCCATGGCAGCAATCGAACGGGTGGGTGTCCTGGGTGCCGGCCTCATGGGGTCCGGCATCGCCGAGGTGTGCGCGCGGGCCGGCAGTAACGTCGTCGTGGTTGAAATGAACAACGATGCCGCGGCCGCCGGCCTGGCGCGGATCACCGCGTCCCTGGAACGGGCCGTGTCCTCGGGAAGGCTGGGAGGGGAGGACCGGGAGGCCGCACTCTCCAGGATCGGCATCGGCACGGACTTCCAGGCCTTTGCCGACCGCCAACTGGTCATTGAGGCCGTGCCCGAGCTCCCCGGCCTCAAGCTGGACGCCTTTCGGCGGATCGACGCCGCCGTCATGGACCCGGACGCCATCCTGGCCTCCAACACCTCCTCCATCCCCATCGGCCGGATCGCCTCGGCCACGTCGCGGCCGGGGCAGGTGCTGGGCATGCACTTCTTCAACCCGGTGCCCGTGCTGAACCTGGTGGAACTGGTGCCGTCCCTGCTGACCTCCGCCGGCGCCCTGGAGCGCACCCGGGACTACGCCTCGTTCGTGCTGGGCAAAAAAGTCATCACGGCCCCGGACCGGGCCGGCTTCGTGGTCAACGCCCTGCTGGTTCCCTACCTGCTCAGTGCCATCCGCATGCTGGAAGCCGGGTTCGCCACGGCCGAGGACATCGACGCCGGCATGGTGGAAGGCTGCGCGCACCCCATGGGACCGCTGCGGTTGACCGACCTGGTGGGCCTCGACACCGCGCTGCACATTGCCGAATCCCTGTATGCGGAATTCAAGATGCCACACCTCGCCCCGCCGGCGCTGTTGATGCGCATGGTGGAAAGCGGCTTGTTGGGACGCAAGGGCGGCCGCGGCTTTTACAACTACTCATGAATTCGATACAGGGGGATGCGGGAATGAACGCGACGCGGCTGCTGCAAAAGGACTTCGACCCGCTGGGCCCACAGCTGCGCAGCATGCGCGTTGCTTCAGGGCGCTTGGCCAACTACATCGACGAAGGGCGGCCCGGCTGGACGCCGCTGGTGTTCCTCGGCGGTGCCGGGACCACCGTAAGGGCTTTCGGGCTGCTGGAATTTGCACGCACACTGCGCGAGGAACTGGGCGTGCGCGTCATCTCCGTGGAACGCAATGGTTTGGGTGGGACGGCATTTGACCCCGCCGTGGGCTTTGCCGAATACGCCGAGGACGTGTGGAGCGTGCTGGATGCGCTCGGCATCGCGGAGGCGTCCGTCGTCGCCATTTCCGGCGGCGGGCCCTACGCCGCCCATCTGGCCGCGGCGCAGCCGGAACGAATCCGCTCCCTCCACCTGGCCTGCGCCTTTTCGGACGGCAGGGCGGGAACCACCGCATCCTTCGATGCCGGGAAGATCGCCGCACACCCCGTTGACTGGTGGACGTTTCCGCCGGAAAGCTCCGTCCACCACATCCCCGGCTTCACCGATTCGGCCATCGAGGAGGCCGTGCGGGGCTCATTTGCCCTTGGCCGGGACACCCCGCCCGACGGCCTCCGGCAGGCCTTCGAGCTGTACCGCAGCGCGACCCTGCCCGATCTCTCCAGTGTTTGCGCGCCGTCATTCCTCTACTGGGGTTCGGCGGACCCCCTGGTGCCCGCCGAACACAGGCTGCGGTGGCGCTCCCAGCTGCGCCGCGTGGCGCATGAACGGGTCTACGACGGTGAGGGGCACGACGTCCAGTACCGGCATTGGGACCAGATCCTCGCGGACGTGGCATTTCTGGGCGAACGCGAAATTGTCACCGCGGACGGCGAATCGCTGCTGGCGACGCCGGCCCGCGCCGCGGAACTGCGGGCAGCCGGGGCCATGGACGGCATCGCAGCATGGGGAACCTTCTAACGGCTTGAAGACGGCGATCCCCGGGAGCGGACGCTTCCGGGGATCTTTTGTGGGTAAGGATGGCAAATTTCATTAACTTTGATAGTATGACAGGACAAACTATCAAAGGGGTGTGAAGATGCCATTGGTACGCATTGATGTCAATGAAGGCCGCACGCCCGGGGAACTGAGGGCGCTCAGCCGCGCCATTCATGACGGCATCCTCGCCGAATACGGCATTCCGGAGCGGGACTACTTCCACATCCTCAGTGAACACAAGGCGGGGCAGCTTGTCGCCCAGGATGCCGGGCTGGGGTTTGAGCGCGGCAGCGGCGTGGTCATGATCCAAATTTTCACGCAGGAGGGGCGCCCGCCCGCGGCCAAGCAGGGGCTTTTTGCCGCCATCGCCGAACGCCTTGCCGCGGTGGGCGTGCCCGGGCAGGATGTGTTCATCGGCTACGTCGAAAACACTGCGGACGACTGGTCCTTCGGCTTTGGGCGCGCCCAGTATGCCACCGGCGAACTTGCCATCCCGGCCGGCCCCGGGGCCTGAGCCCCACCTGTCCGCGGCCGCCCCGCGGACGGCTGTAATTCTTAATGTGCTTATGTCAGAACAAACCTTTGACAGGACATGAAATTTCATGCAAAGTAGTAGCTGTGTCGGCCATCACGCGGCGGGCGCAACGCGGGGGTCCACCCCGGCAGCATCCTGAAACCAAGGCGCGTTCCCCAGTGAAAGGTCCTTTTGATCAACGTGATCCACGATTTGATTACCATCGGGCGCATCAGCGTCGACATCTATCCCAATGACATTGGCGTGGACCTGGAGGACGTCACGTCTTTCGGCAAATACCTGGGCGGCTCCGCCACCAACGTGGCCGTCGCCGCCGCACGGCACGGCCGGGCAACAGCCGTCGTCACCCGGACCGGCGACGACTCGTTTGGCCGGTACCTCCACCGCGAGCTGAAGAAGTTCAACGTGTACGATTCGTTTGTCTGCCCGGTGGCCCGCCTGCAAACACCGGTCACCTTCTGCGCCATCAAGCCGCCGGAGGACTTCCCGCTGTACTTCTACGGACGGCTCCCCACAGCTCCGGACTGGCAGATCGCCGCAGATGAATTGGACACTGCCGCCATCAGGGATGCCCGCGTCTTTTGGTCCACCGTCACCGGCCTGTGCCAGGAGCCCAGCCGCGGCGCGCACCTCGCCGCGCACCTGGCCCGCCCCCGTGCCGCGCTGCGGGAGGGCCAGCACACCATCCTGGACCTCGACTACCGGCCCATGTTCTGGGACTCCGAGGAGGACGCCCGCGAACAGGTGGCCAGGATCCTCCCGCACGTCACCGTCGCCATCGGCAATGACAAGGAATGCGCCGTCGCCGTGGGCGTGGGGACGCCGGACGAACAGGCGGACCGGCTGCTGGCCGCCGGGGTTGAGATCGCCGTGGTCAAGCTCGGCCCCGAAGGGGTCATGGCCAAGACCGCCACCGAACGCGTGGTCTCCGCCCCGGTCCCCGTGGAAACCGTCAACGGCCTCGGCGCCGGCGACTCCTTCGGCGGCGCCTTTGTGCACGGCCTGCTGGCCGGCTGGCCGCTGGCCCAGATCCTGGACTACGCCAACGCCGCCGGCGCCATCGTGGCCTCCCGCCTCTCCTGCGCCGACGCGATGCCGACGCCGGAAGAGGTCACCTCACTGCTCGCCGACCGCGGCCGGCTGGTGCCCGGGACCGCGGCTCCCGGGACGCCCGAAGCCGCCGAATCCGGGGCAGCCACGGCAGGGGTCATCAAGTGAGCACCCCTGCCGCCGCGGCCCCTGCTGCCACCGGGGCGGACACCGATCCCCGCCGCTATGCCCACCTGACCACCCTGCGCCTGGAGGACCCGGGCGCAGTGGCCCGGGCCGCGAAGGCCCGCCGCCGCCACCCCGGGCCGAAGTCAGGCCTGCAGAACTTCATCGTGGCCGCGGACCACCCGGCCCGCGGCGCCATCTCCGTGGGGGACAACCCCACGGCCATGGCGGACCGGCGGGAACTGCTGGACCGGCTGCAAATCGCGCTGGCGAACCCGGCCGTGGACGGCGTCCTCGCCTCGCCGGACATCATGGACGACCTCCTGCTGCTCGGCGCGCTTGAGGGCAAGCTGGTGTTTGGGTCCATGAACCGCGGCGGCCTGGCCGGGCTGGTCAATGAACTTGACGACCGCTTCACCGGGCACACGGCCGCGGCCCTTGCCGCCTTCGGGGCCGACGGCGGCAAGATGCTCACCCGCATCGCCCTGGGCGACCCGGACACCGTTGCGCTGCTGGAGGCCACGGCCAAGGCCATCGACTCGCTGGCCGAACGCAAGCTCGTCGCCATGGTGGAGCCGTTTCTGTCGGTGCGCGAAAACGGCCGCGTCCGCAACGACCTTTCCACCGACGCCGTCATCAAGTCCGTGGCCATCGCCTCCGGGCTGGGATCCACGAGCGCCTACACCTGGATGAAGCTTCCCGTGGTGGCGGACATGGAACGCGTCATGGCCGCCACCACCATGCCCACCGTGCTGCTGGGCGGGGACCCGGACGCCGGGCCCGACGAGGTCTTCGCCAGCTGGGGCGCCGCCCTGGCGCTGCCCGGAGTCCAGGGGCTGACCGTGGGCCGCACCCTGCTTTACCCCCAGGACGGGGACGTTGCCGGGGCCGTTGCCATCGCGGCGTCCCTGCTGAACCGCACCACAGAAGGACAGGAATGAGACACATGGGAACAGGAACACGCACGATGACGGTGGCCCAGGCCGTGGTGGAGTTCCTGGGAAACCAGTTCACCACGGATTCGGTGGGCACCGGGGACTACCGCGGCCGGCTCATCCCCGGCATGTTTGGCATCTTCGGGCACGGCAACGTGGCCGGGGTGGGCCAGGCCCTCAAGCAGTACCAGGTCAGCGACCCCGCGCTCATGCCCTACTACCAGGGCCGCAACGAGCAGGCGCAGTCGCACCAGGCCGCCGGCTATGCCCGGCACACCCGCCGCCGCGCCACCTTTGCCGTGAGCACCTCCGTGGGGCCGGGCTCCACGAACCTGCTCACCGGCGCGGCGCTGGCCACCACCAACAGGCTGCCCGTGCTGCTGCTGCCCAGCGACGTCTTCGCCACGCGCGCCGCGGACCCCGTGCTCCAGCAGCTCGAGCGCCCCGACGCCTGTGACGTGTCAGTCAACGACGCCTTCCGCCCGCTCTCGCGCTACTTTGACCGGGTCTCCCGCCCGGAGCAGCTGTTCTCCGCGCTGCTGAACGGCCTGCGCGTGCTCACCGACCCGGCGGACACCGGGGCCGTGACCATCTCCCTCCCGCAGGACGTCCAGGCCGAGGCGCTGGCCGTGCCGGAGGAGTTCCTGGCCCCGCGCGAGTGGCGAATCCGCCGCCCGGACGCGGACGACAACGACATCCGCCGCGCCGCCGACGCCATCCGGGAGGCCAAAAACCCGCTCATCCTGGCCGGCGGCGGCGTCCTGTACGCCTACGCCGAGGGCGAGCTCGCCAAGCTGGCCGAGGCCACCGGCATCCCGGTGGGCAACACCCAGGCGGGCGTGGGCGTGCTGCCGTGGAACCATCCGCAGTCATTGGGCGCCATCGGCTCCACGGGCACGACGGCGGCCAACGCCGTCGCGGCCGGCGCCGACCTGGTCATTGGCATCGGGACCCGCTACGAGGACTTCACCACGGCCTCCCGCACGGCCTTCCAGAATCCGGACGTGCGCTTCATCAACATCAACGTCGCCCCGCTGGACGCCTACAAGCACGGCACCTCGCTGCCCATCGTCGCGGATGCCCGCAAGGCGCTCCTGAAGTTGAACGCCGCCCTGGGCGGCTACCGCGTCGGGGCCGACCTGGAGCGGACGGTGGCCGCGCAGAAGAAGCGCTGGGACGCCGTCGTCGATGAGGCCTTCGACACCCGCCACACCCCGCTGCCCTCGCAGAACGAGATCATCGGCGCCACCAACCGCGCCATGGACCCCGCCGACGTGGTCATCTGCGCCGCCGGCTCCCTGCCCGGGGACCTGCACAAGATGTGGCGCATCCGGGACCCCTTCGGCTACCACGTGGAATACGCATACTCCTGCATGGGCTATGAAATCCCCGGCGGGCTCGGCGTCAAGCGGGCGGCCATCGCGGAGGCGGCCGGCGGCGGCACCCGGCGCGACGTCGTCGTCATGGTGGGGGACGGCTCCTACCTGATGATGCACACCGAACTCGTCACCGCCGTCGCCGAGAGGATCAAGCTCATTGTGGTGCTGATCCAAAACCACGGCTACGCCTCCATTGGGGCGCTGTCCGAGCAGCTGGGCTCCCAGCGCTTCGGCACCAAGTACCGCACGCTCGACGCCGAACACCACACCTTCGACGACGGCGAAAAGCTGCCGATCGACCTGGCCCTGAACGCCGAAAGCCTGGGCGTGAAGGTCATCCGCGTGGCCCCGGGCGGGAACGTGGTCGCGGAGCTGGAAGCCGCGGTCACGGCGGCCAAGGCCGCCCC
The DNA here is from genome assembly GCF_013376105.1 of Arthrobacter wenxiniae. Lineage (GTDB taxonomy): Bacteria > Actinomycetota > Actinomycetes > Actinomycetales > Micrococcaceae > Specibacter > Specibacter wenxiniae. The sequence goes on along the minus strand of NZ_JAAMFM010000001.1, from coordinate 254,669 downwards.
CGAGGACGGCGGGCCGGTGCTGATCCACGTGGAATCGGACCCCCTGCTGGACGCACCCAGCTCCGAATCCTGGTGGGACGTGCCTGTCTCATCAGTCTCGCTCCTGGCCTCCACGCAGCAGGCCTACACCACGTACACCGGGCACAAGGACCGCCAGCGCACGCTGCTCGGCTGACCTCCCCCCACTTTGGAAAGAAGAACCTGACATGACTGAAACGCCAACCCTGACCACCATCAAGCACTTCATCAACGGCGCCGAAACCGCCGGCACGGGCGGGGCGACCCAGCCGGTGTACAACCCGGCCACGGGTGCCGTCTCGGCCCGGCTGCACCTGGCCGGCCGCGGGGACCTGGAGGCCGCCGTCGCCGCGGCGAAGGCCGCCGCGGCGACGTGGGGCGAGTACTCGCTGGCCAAGCGCACCGCGGTGCTGTTCAAGTTCCGCGAGCTGGTGGCCTCCCACGTGGACGAGCTGGCCGCCCTGGTCACCGCCGAGCACGGCAAGGTCCTCTCCGACGCGGCCGGGGAGATCGGCCGCGGCCTGGAGGTCATCGAGTTTGCCTGCGGCATCAACCAGCTGCTCAAGGGCGCCTACTCGGACCAGGCCTCGACCGGCATCGACGTGTTCTCCTTCCGCCAGCCCGTGGGCGTGGTGGCCGGCATCACGCCGTTCAACTTCCCGGTCATGGTGCCTTTGTGGATGTGCCCGATAGCGATCGCCGCCGGCAACGCGTTCATCCTCAAGCCCTCCGAGCGCGACCCCTCCGCCCCCATGCTGCTGGCCAGGCTGTGGAAGGAAGCCGGCCTGCCGGACGGCGTGTTCCAGGTCCTGCACGGGGGCAAGGACACCGTGGACGGGCTGTTGACCCACCCGGACGTGGACGCCATCTCCTTCGTCGGCTCCACCCCGATCGCGAAGTACGTCCACGAGACCGCCACGGCGCACGGCAAGCGCGTGCAGGCCCTGGGCGGGGCGAAGAACCACGCCATCATCCTGCCCGACGCCGACATGGACAACGCCGCCGACCACCTCTCCGCGGCCGCGTTCGGCTCCGCCGGGGAGCGCTGCATGGCGATCTCGGTGGCCGTTGCCGTGGGCGGTGCCGCGGACACGCTGCTGGGCAAGGTGCGCGAGCGCGCCGAGGCCATCAAGGTCGCCGAGGGCACCGAGCCCGGGGCGGACATGGGCCCGGTCATCACCGCCGCCTCCAAGGCCCGGGTGCTGAAGATCGTGGGGGAGGCGGCCGACGCCGGCGCCACCCTGGTCGTGGACGGGCGGGACTTCACCGTCCCCGGCAAGGAGGACGGCTACTGGGTGGGCCCGACCCTGCTGGACGGCGTCTCCGCGGACATGACCGCCTACACGGAGGAAATCTTCGGCCCCGTGCTGGCCGTGATGCGCGTGGAGACGGTGGAGGAGGGCATCGCCCTGATCAACGCCAACCCCTACGGCAACGGCACCGCGATCTTCACCTCCTCCGGGGCGAACGCGCGCAAGTTCCAGCGCGGGGTGCACGTGGGCATGATCGGCATCAACGTCCCCGTCCCCGTACCCGTGGCCTACCACTCGTTCGGCGGGTGGAAGAACTCGCTCTTTGGCGACAAGCACATCTACGGCGAGGAAGGCGTGGCGTTCTACACGCGCGCCAAGGTCGTCACCTCCCGCTGGCCCGAACCGCAGCACGCCTCCGACGCCAGCTACAACTTCCCCTCCAACTAGCCCCGGTGGTCCAGCCCCGCAGGCGGCGCCGGCATTCCCCCGGCGACTTCCCGGCCATCGGCCGCTGGCGGCCTCAGGCCTCCTTGACGTCGCCTTCGGCAACACCGACTCCGCCGCCGGTGGTCGATCCCGACCGCTTCCTTGAGACCCGGAAAGAAACCTCATGACTGAAAACAAGCTGATCATCGGCACCGCGCCGGACTCCTGGGGCGTCTGGTTTGCCGACGATCCCAAGCAGACCCCCTGGGAGCGCTTCCTCGACGAGGTGGCGGAGTCAGGGTACAAATGGATTGAGCTGGGCCCTTACGGGTACCTGCCCAACGATCCAACGCGCCTGGCCCAAGAGCTCAAGGACCGGGACCTGCAGGTCACTGCCGGGACGGTTTTCACCGCCTTCCACCGCGGCGCAGCCCAGTGGGAGGAGGCCTGGGAGCCGGCCCGGAAGGTGGCCGAACTGACGGCCGCCATGGGCGGGGAGAACGTCGTCGTCATTCCCGCCATGTGGCGCGACGACGTCACCGGGGAGGCCGTGGAAAGCGGCACCCTGGACGCGCGGCAGTGGACGGACCTGTTCGAGGGCCACAACAGGTTGGGGGAGGTCCTGCTCAAGGACTTTGGGCTCAAGCAGCAGTTCCACTCGCACGCCGACTCCCACGTGGGCGCCCAGGCCGACATCGAACACCTCCTCGCCGAGACCGACCCCGCACTGCTGAACCTGTGCCTGGACACCGGGCACGCCGAATACTGCGGGGCCAGTTCGCTGGAACTCATCGGCAAATACCCCGAACGCATCGGCTACCTGCACCTGAAGCAGATCAACCCCGAGGTGCTGGCCCGCGTCAACGCCGAGAACATGACCTGGGCCGCGGCCAACCTGGCCGGCGTCATGGTGGAGCCGCCGAACGGCCTGCCGGACCTGCGCGCCGTCGTAGAGGCAGTGGAGGGTCTTGGCCGGCCGATCTTTGGCATTGTGGAGCAGGACATGTACCCCGTGGCCTTCGACGTCCCGATGCCGATCGCCAAGCGCACCCGCAACTACCTGCTCGGCTGCGGCTCACGCACCACCGTCAACTAGAAAGAAGCACGTCATGACTGAAAAACTTCGCGTCGCCGTCATCGGCGCCGGACGCATGGGCGCGGACCACATCAACCGCCTGCATCACCGCATCAGCGGGGCCGAGGTGGCCGCCGTCGTCGACATCGACCTGGCCCGGGCCGAGGCCGCCATCAAGGGCATCCCGGGCGCGGTGGCCCTGGCCAGTGCCGAGGAGGCCTTGGACAACGGCGACGTCAACGCCGTGCTGATCGCCACCCCCGGCTTCCTGCACGAGGACATCCTGTTCAAGGCTCTCGCGCGGGACATCCCCATCCTGTGCGAAAAGCCGCTGACCCCGGACGCCGCGAGCGCCCTGACGGTGGTCCAGGCCGAGGCCAAGCTGGGCCGCAAGCGCATCCAGGTGGGCTTCATGCGCCGCTTCGACGCCGAATACGCCGCCCTCCGCGGAATCATCACCGAGGGCGGCCTGGGCGAGCTGCTGGTGCTCCACCACCAGCACCGCAACCCGGACACCCCGGCAGGCTTCACCAACGAGATGCTCATCAACGACTCCGTGGTGCACGAGTTTGACGCGATCCGCTTCTTCACCGGCGAGGAAATCGCCTCCGTCCAGGTGCGCCTGGGCAAGCCCACCCGCAACGCCCCCGAGGGCCAGCACGATCCCCAGCACGTGCTGATTGAAACCGAATCCGGCGTGCTGGCGGACGTTGAAATCTACGTCAACGCCCGCTTTGGCTACGAAGTGGCAACCCAGGCGTCCTTCGAGGACGGGATCGTGAACATCGGGAACGACGGCGGCCCGTACGTCCGCACGCAGGGCCGCTGGGGCGGGCGGATCACCCCCGGCTTCGAGGAGCGCTTCGGCACCGCCTATGACGTGGAGGTCCAGGCCTGGGTTGACGCCGCCCTGCGCGGGGAAATCGGAGGGCCGTCCGCCTGGGACGGCTACGCCACCTCCGCCTGTTGTGAAGCGGGAGTCGAGGCGCAGAAGACCGGCGCGAAGACCGCCGTCGTCCTTGCCGCGAAGCCGGACCTCTACAACTAAGGACCACCATGAAGATCGCCCTGGACCCCACGCCGTTCCACCACAGCCACGGCCTGCTCGAATTTCCGCAGCTCGTGGCGGACCTCGGGTACAAGTTCATGCAGATGACCCCGCACCCGGACTTCATCCCCTTTTACAACCACCCCAAGGCCGACGACGCACTGGTCGCCTCGCTGCGGAAGGCCGTGGCCGATGCGGGGATCCAGATCGCGTCGGTGCTGCCCGTGCTGCGCTGGTCCGGGCCCGACGAGGACGCCCGCGAGGCCGCCGTCCGCTACTGGAAGCGTGCCATCCAGATCGCCGTGGACCTGGGCGTGCGGACCATGAACACCGAGTTCAGCGGCCGGCCCGAGAAGGCGGAGGAGTCCGAACGGGCGTTCTACCGGTCCATGGAGGAACTGCTGCCCATCATTGAGCGGGAGGGCATCGACCTGCTGATCGACCCCCACCCGGACGACTTCGTCGAGGAGGGCCTGGCCGCCATCCGCATGATCCGCGGCGTCAACTCGCCCAACGTGGGCCTGGTCTACGTGGCCTCGCACAGCTTCCACATGAAGGACGTGCCGCTGGAGATCATGCGGGCGGCGGGGGACAGGCTGCGCCTGGTGCACGTGGCCGACACCATGGACCACCACGCCTCCCACGGGCTGCGCTACATCACCAACCCGCCCGGCAACCCGGTCCGCGTGCACCAGCACCTGAAGATCGGCGACGGCGACGTCAACTGGGACGAGTTCTTTGCCGGCCTGGCGGAGATCGGCTTCCTGGACCGGGAGGACACCGTGATGGTCTCCAGCGTCTTCGCCGAGGACGACGACGCCGAAAACGTCTCGCGCTACCAGCTTCAGACGATCAACAGCCAGGTCGCGCGGGCCCGGGAGGCCGTGCTTTGATGGCGGGGACGCCCACGGACCAGGCAGCCCCGGCGCCCGCCGCGCATGCCCCGCAGGTGGCGCCGCGGAAGTTCATGCGGAAGGTGGCCCTGTTCTCCACCTTTGGCGGATTGCTGTTTGGCTACGACACCGGCGTCATCAACGGCGCCCTGCCGTTCATGCAGCGTGATCTTGGCCTGACGCCGTTGACCGAGGGACTGGTCACGTCCACGCTGCTGCTCGGCGCCGCGTTTGGCGCCATCACGGCCGGGCGGCTCTCCGACCGCTTCGGCCGGCGCAGGACCATCATGGGCCTGGCCGTCATCTTCACCGCCGCCACCATCGGATGTTCACTTTCCCCCACCACCGCGCTGCTGGTGCTCGCCCGCACCGTCCTGGGGCTCGCCGTCGGCGGCGCCTCCGTCATTGTGCCGGTCTACCTGGCCGAGATGTCCCCGGCCGCCCAGCGCGGGCGGATCGTGACGCAAAACGAGCTCATGATCGTGACCGGTCAGTTCCTGGCGTTCACCTTCAACGCGCTGCTGGGCAACCTGTTCCCGGAGGCCGGCCACATTTGGCGCTACATGCTGGTGATTGCCACGCTGCCCGCCGTCATCCTGTGGTTCGGGATGCTGGTGCTGCCGGAAAGCCCCCGCTGGCTCGCGGCCGGCGGCCGCTTCGAGGACGTCCTGGAGGTGCTTCGCAAGGGCCGCGCCCCGGAAGACGTCAAGGGTGAATTCGAGGAGGTCCGCGACGCCGCCCGCGAAGACTACAAGGCCAAGCTGGGCACGGTGCAGGACCTGGCCGTACCGTGGATCCGGCGGATCTTCATCGTGGGGCTGGGCATGGCCGTCATCAACCAGATCAGCGGCATCAACGCCATCATGTACTACGGCACGTCCATCCTCTCCTCCTCCGGCTTCGGCGACCGGGGCGCCCTCATGGCCAACGTTCTCAACGGCGTGGTCTCCGTGGCCGCCGTGGTGGCGGGCATGTACTTCATGTCCAGGTTGCCGCGCAAGGCCATGCTGGTCACGGGGCTGGGCGGCACGGCGTCTTCCCTGGCCGCCCTCGCCGCCGTCTCCCTGGTGGTGCCCGAGAGCCTGTTCCGCGGCTGCCTAGTGCTGCTGTGCATGGTGGTGTTCCTGGTGTTCATGCAGGGATGCATCGGCTGCGTCACCTGGCTGACCATGGCGGAGATCTTCCCGCTCCATGTGCGCGGGGTGGGCATGGGCATCTGCGTGTTCGTGCTGTGGATGGTGAACTTCCTGATCGGCTTCTTCTTCCCCCAGCTCGTGTCCGGGATCGGCGTCTCCGCCACCTTCTTCATCTTCGTGGCGCTGCAGCTCTGCGCCATCGTCTGGGTCAAGAAGGTGGTCCCGGAAACACGCGGCAAGTCCCTGGAAGAGCTGGAACACTACTTCAAGAGCAAGGAATCCGCATGAAAACCATCACCCTGGGCCTGGTCGGAGTGGGGCGGATCGGCGTCATGCACGCCACCAACATCGCCGCCCTCAACAAGGCGCTGGCGCCCGGCGTCCGCGTTGAGCTCAAGCTCACGGACGTCGCGGCGGAGCACGCCCGCACCGTTGCCGCCGGGCTCGGCGCCGAATTCGTGCCCTCCGTGAACGGGCTGCTCGCCGCCGGGATTGACGGGCTGCTCATCGCCACCGGCACCGCCACGCACCCCGAGCTGATCAAGGCAGGCGTTGACGCGGGTGTCCCGGTGTTCTGTGAGAAGCCCGTCGGGGTGAACGTGGCCGAGTCGTTGCCTGTCCTCGACTACATCCGCGACCACGGCGGCGTGGTCCAGATCGGGCACCAGCGCCGCTTCGACGCCGGCTACCTGGAGGCCAAGCGCGCCTACGACGCCGGCGAGCTGGGCTGGATCCACTCCCTCCGCGCCATCACGGGCGACATGACACCGCCCCCGGTCGAATTCCTGGCCACCTCCGGCGGGCTGTTCCGCGACTGCTCCGTGCACGACTTCGACATCCTGCGCTGGCTGACGGGGCGGGAAATCGTGGAGGTCTACTCCCGGGGATCCAACAACGGCGACCCCGCCATCGGGGAGGTGGGCGACGTGGACACCGCGCTGGCCGTCATCACCTTTGACGACGGCACTGTCGGCACGGTGGCCGCCACCCGCTACAACGGCGCCGGGCACGACGTCCGCCTCGAGCTCCAGGGCTCGAAGGGGTCCGTCATGGTGGGGCTCGACGGGCAGGCCGCGCTCAAGTCCGCCGAGCCCGGCGTGGCATTCCCGTCCGGCACCCCGCACCAGACCTTCGCCGAGCGCTTCGCGGGCGCCTACGTCTCCGAGCTGGCGGCCTTCGTGGAGCTCATCCAGGGCCTGCGTCCCAACCCGTGCACGGCCGAAGACGCCGTGGCGGCGTCCAAGGTGGCCGACGCCGCCCAGGAGTCCCTGCTCACCGGCGCGCCGGTCCGGGTGGCCGTGTAGCCACCTGCTGCGGGCGAGCCGGCATTCCCCCGGCCGCTATCCGACCGACGGCCGCGAGCGGCCTTACGGTCTCCTCTACGCGGCCTACGGAAACACCGGCTCCCCGCCTCGTGCCGGCGCCCCGGTGGTCGAGCAGCGAGCTCTGCGAGCGCGTCGAGACCTTGAGTTCAACAGGCTCAATCACCGGCGTCGTGCCATAAAATTACCGTCCGAAGGGGAGCCTCGGGTCGATGGCGGCCGCGTCCCAGGTCTGGCGGACCCAGCCGTGATGGGGGTCGTCGCTGATGAGCCACTCGCGGACCGGGCCGGGGCCGGCCATGACGTTGAGGTAGTAGAGGTCGTAGCCGGGGGCGGCCATGGCGGGGCCGTGCCAGCCATAGGGCACCAGGACGGTGTCGCCCGTGCGCACCTCCGCGTTGACGTCAATGGGGCGGTCGTCGGAGGCGTAAACGCGCTGGTAGCCGATCGCGTCCGCGTCGGACGGGGCGGGGGAGCCTGCGGCAACCTGGGTCTCGAAGTAGTAGATCTCCTCCAGGGCCGTCTCGCCGTCCCGTTCCACGTCGTGCTTGTGCGGCGGGTAGGAGGACCAGTTTCCGGCGGGGGTGATGACCTCGCACACGATGAACCGGTCCGCCTCCAGGGCCGCCGGCGTGCCGAAGTTGTGCACCTGGCGGGAGCAGTTGCCGGCGCCGCGCAGCTCCACGGGAATCTCGGCGGCCGTGATGAGGCGGGTGGGGTGGCCCTCCCGGGCCGGGGCGGTGGCAACCGCCACGCGCCCGCCGCCGGGCGAGGTCACGGCGGCAGCCCTGCCGATCCCGGTGTACAGCACGTCGGAGGGCCCGCTGAAGACGTTGGGGCGTCCGGCGAGGACGTAGCCCGTGCCGTCAACCGTGGCCGTGAACGCACCGCTGAGCGGGATGATGATGCGTTCCTCGGCCGCGGCGGGAAGCTCGACGCCGGCACCCGGCTCCAGCGTGGCCACCTTCAGCCCGGTGTGGGCCCAGCCGTCCACGGCCAGGGCAGAATCGGAGGTGCCAAGCGAGACGTCCCAGACGCCGTCGCGGGCCGAGCCCAGCGGGTATACCCAGTTGCTCATGCGGGGAGTTCCTTCGGTTGAAAAGCGCCGGTCAGCGCTGCACCAGGGTCATTTCAAAGCTGTAGTTGTCCGCGCGGTAGACGTGGTGGCCGGTCTCCACCATGCGCCCGGTGTCATCCACGGCTGTGCGCTCCATCGTGACGAGGGCGGCGCCGGGCGTGGTGTCCAGCAGCGGGGCCTGGTAGTCGTTGGCGATCATGGCCCCGACCCGCTGCGTGGCGAGGCGGAAGTTCACGCCTCCCTGGCGCAGGATGCCGTACAGTCCCGCCGCCCCCAGGGCGGTCTCGTCAAAGGCGACGATGTCGTCCCGGACCCAGTTCTCCATGAGGGCCAGCGGCTTGCCGTCCACCTTCCGCAGCCGGGTGAAATGGTAGACCCTGGCGCCGGGGTGGAGCGCCAGCTTCTCGCGGGTGGCGGCGTCGGCCTCGACGTGGGAAAACGTCAACACGTCGGTGCTCGGCTTGCCCCCGCGGGCGATGAGGTCGTCGTAGAGGCTCGACAACTCCAGCGGCCGGCGCACCTGGCTGGCCACCACCTGGGTGCCGACGCCGCGCTTGCGGACCAGCAGGCCGGCCCGGACCAGCTCGTCCATGGCCTTGCGCATGGTGGGGCGGGACAGGTTCAGTGCCGCCGCCAGGTCGATCTCGTTTTCCAGCTTGCTGCCCGGTTCCAGGCCCCCGCTGCGGATGGCGGCTTCGATGCCCTGGACCACCTGGTGGTAAAGGGGCACGGGCGAGGAACGGTCGATGTTTAGGTTCAGCGGGGTGACCATTCGGTGCTCCTAGGGTGGGTCCTGTGGACTGAGCGGTGCTGGATGCGGCACCAACTGCGGTCATGGATCATCCTATTGTCAGGACAAACTTAATGCAAGGGATGTGGGCCACGGCTTGCTGCCGCGACCCCGGTGGAGGGCGGGGGCGCCGCGCTCGTGGTCCGGGCAACGAGCGTTGGCGTGAAGCCCTGCGGCATCTCCCCGGCGTTTTCACCTCCGAGCCGGGCCAGCAGGAGGCCGGCGGCCGCCATGCCGAGCCCGGTGCTGTTGGGGTCGACGGACGTCATGCCCAGCAGCGGGGACGACGCCAGGTCCGAGTTGTCGTAGCCCACCACCGACACGTCCTGGGGTACGCGCAGGCCGCGGCGCACCAGTTCCTCGATGGCCCCCACGGCTGAGAGGTCGTTGTAGGCAAAGATGGCGGTCGGGGGCGGGCCGGGCCGCTCCAGCAGCGCGGCGGCGCCGGCCAGGTCGTCGGTGTGGACGTAGTCGATTCCGGGGATGTCAATGTCCCGGCTGAGCACCACCGCGGGCGTGCCGTGCAGCATGGGCAGCAGCTGTTCCGGGTCACCGATGAATCCCGCCAGGATGATCCCGTCAACGCGCAGGTCCACGAGCGACTTGATGGCCGCGCGCCCGTCGTCCACATCGGTGGAGCCGACGGCGACCATCAGCTGATGGCGGCTGTCGGCAACCCGGCGCGCCACGCCGTCGTACATGTCGGCGAAAACCGGGTTATGGAGGTCCAGCAGCAGCCCGAGGGTCTGCGTGCTGCGGCTGGCCAGGCGGCTGGCGAGGCGGTTGGGCGAATAGCCCAGCGCCTCGGCCGCCCGGTATTCACGTGGGCCATGGCGGCCGGCCATTTTAGCCGGCGGCCGTGGCTTCGCCGGAGCTGCGGAAGTGTTCCTCGAGCTCCTCCAGCGAGCGGCCCCTGGTTTCCGGCACGAACTTCAACACGAAGCCGAGGGAGGCCAGGTTGACGAGGACAAACAGGCTGAATGTCCCGGTGGAGCCCAGGGCCTGGTTGACGATCGGGAACAGAAATGAGATCACGGCGGCCAGGATGACGTAGCTGACCACATCCGACTGCGGCAGCAGGAAGACGACCGCGAGCAGGGCCTGTGCGCCGACCACTCCGGAGAAGCCGATGACGAGCATGCGCCGGCGGCCCACATACCCGAGCAGCCAGATGCCCAGCACCGTGGTCAACACCGAGGTGACGCCGACGGCGACGGTGGCCACCAGCGAAGCGCTGACGCCCAGCCCGCTCTTTTCCAGGAGCATGCCCGCCAGCAGGGCGATGGCCGGAACCGATGCGACGGCCAGCATGATGCGCCACACCTCGTTGTTGTGGATCAGGGCATCGAGGAGGGCGTTGATCGCAAAGGCCAGCATCTAGCCGGTGACGATCATGAGTTCGTTGATGGTGACCATCCTCCCGCGGAGGTGGGTGGGAGCCATTTCGGCCAGGTAGAGCGGGCAGGTCACGGCGGCCGCGCCGACGCCCAGCCCCAGGATGATTCGGAAGGCGATCATGATGGACACCGTCGGAGCCAGGGCGCAGCCCAGGGCGCCGACGAGGAACAGCCCCGCACAGGCCAGCAGTGTGCCGCGGCGTCCCAGCCGGTCGGCCAGGCGGCCCCCAACCAAGGCGCCGGCCGCGGCGCCGGGGAACAGCAACGCGCTGACAACGGTCGCTTCCTGGACTGCGTTCATGTTCAGCGCCGTGTTCATGTAGAGCAGGGCGCCGGAGACGTCGCCAGTGTGCAGCTGCCCTGCCGCGTTCGACGGCGGGGCGGGGCCTGCCTACGCAGCGCCCCTGGCGGTAAGGGTGAGGACCACGGCTTCCGGGCGGCAGGCGAAGCGGAAGGGGGCCGTGCGGGAGGTGCCGATGCCGCCGGAGACATTGACCGGCGTCGTGTGTCCCCCGGCGCTCCAGTCATGGAGGCCCTTGGCGCGCCAGGTGGGGAGGTCGCAGTTGGTGACGAGGGCGCCATATCCCGGGATGCAGACCTGGCCGCCGTGGGTGTGGCCGGCCAGGATGAGGTCGGCGCCGTCGGCGGTGAAATGGTCCAGTACCCGCTGGTACGGTGCGTGGGCCACCGCAATCTTCACGTGCGGGGCCGAGTCCTGGGTGGTGGAGCCGCGGGGCCAGCCGGCATAGCGCTCCCGCTTGAGATGGGGATCGTCCACACCGCTGAAGTCAAAGCGGATGCCACCCAGCGGGACGGACTGGGCCCGGTTCGTGAGGTTGACCCAGCCGCCCATCCCGAAGCCGTCGTGCAGGGAGGCGGTGTCCAGGACCAGCGGACGCCGCCTGCCCTGCCCGGGAAGCCTCGAGGGGCCGCCCAGATAGGCGAGCGGGTTCTTGAACCGGGGGGCAAAGTAGTCGTTGGAGCCGGGGACGAAGACGCCCGTGAACTCCATCAGCGGGGCCAGCGCGGCCAGCAGCGGCTTGACCGAATCCGGGTGGCTCAGGTTGTCCCCGGTATTGACCACCAGGTCCGGCTTGAGGTCCGCCAGCCCGCGCAGCCAGGTGGCCTTCTTGCGCTCGCCGGGGGAGAAGTGGATGTCGGAGAGGTGCAGGACCGTGAACGGCTTCGAGCCGGCCGGCAGGATGGCCAGCCGCTCGTCCCGGAGGGTGAACCAGGTGCGTTCCACCAGCGCGCCGTACGCGACGCACCCCACGCCACTGGCGGCGGCCACGCCCGCCATCCAGCCCAGGGCGGCCAAGCGGGGGTGCGGGGTGCGTTGGGTGCTCATCGTGTTGGCAGCCTAGTCCTTCTTTTTGGGATCCTTGGGGGCCGTGCTGGGCTTGGTGGCGTTCTTTGCGTCGTCCTTGGCGGCGCTGGGCGGCGGGGCCACCACGATCGGGTTGAGCATGCTGGCCGGCGGCTCCGGGAAACCGCCGGTGTCGTAGTTGCCGGCAATGGCGTTCATGTAGCTTTGCCAGGCCTTGCCCGCGTAGGTGGCGCCGTCCACATAGGGAATTCGCTGGCCGGCGATCAGTTTGCCGTTGTTGGACCGGTTCTTGTCTTCCGGGCTGCCGACCCAGGAGGAAGTGACCAGGCCCTTCGTGAAGCCGGTGGTCCACGTCTGCTGGGAGTCGTTCGTGGTGCCGGTCTTGGCGCCGGCAGGGTACCGGAGCCCGATCTGCCAACCGGAGCCGTTGACCAGGACCTGCTGGAGGGTGTGGACCACGCCGGCGGCCACCTCGGGCCTGACCGCCTGCTTGCAGTTGGCGCCCGGCACGGGGAACTTGTCGCCCTTGGCGTTGGTGATGGACACCAAGGCCACGGGATCGCAGTGCACTCCGCCCGAGGCGAAGGTGGCAAAGGCCGAGGCCATGGTCAGCGGTGCCACCTCGCCGCTCCCCAGCAGGCTGGAGACATTGGAGAGGTCATAGGGCTTGTTCGGGTCCTGGCCCAGGTGGATGCCGGTGGCCGTCATCATTTTCTGGATGTTGCAGAGGTCCAGCTGGGCCGCCTCGGCAACTGTTGCCGTGTTCAGCGACAGCACCAGGCCCATGTGGGCAGTGATGGGACTGTAGCGGCCGTCCTCGGCGTTCTGCAGGTCCTGGGATCCGGGGTAGTTGTTGTCATAAATGCCGGTGGACGAACCGCAGCTGTTCCGCCAGGGGAAGCCGAGAGGGTACTTGCGCACCGAGGCGTCCACCATGTCGTTGATCTTGTGGCCCGAGTTGAGCCATTCGGCGTAGGTGAAAGGCTTGATCGTGGAGCCCACGTCAAAGCCGCCCGAACCGCCCAGCGAGTTGCCGCCCTTGTCGAACTTGTCCACCGTGAAGTTGTACTCGGTGCTCCACTGGCCCTTGGGGGCATGGAGTTTCGTGTTCTGCGCCATGGCCAGGATGTTGCCGGTCTTGGGCTGCACCGTCACCAGCGCCTGGCCCACCTTGTCCGGGTTGTTGGTCATGGGCGTGAAGTTGGCAAACTGGGCCTGGGCCGCATCCTGCAGTTTCGGGTCCAGCGTGGTCTTGACCGTCAGGCCGCCCTGGTACAGCAACTTCTCGCGGTCGGACTTGGTCTTGCCGTAGCGGGCGTCGTTGACTATCAGGTTGGTGACGTATTCGCAGAAGTATTCCGCGCGCACGGCCGTGGTGCAGCCGTTCTTGTTCGCGTGGATCTTGAGGTCGATCTTGGCCTTGACGGCGCCGTCGTACTGCTTCTTGTCGATCATCTTCTGGTCAAGCATGTTGGCCAGCACCAGGTTGCGCCGGGCAATCGCGTTGTCCGGGTTGGCGACCGGATCGTAGATGGTGGGGCTGTTGACGACGCCCGCCAGCAGGGCCGCCTGCGGCAGCGTCAGGTCCTTGGCGTGGACGCCGAAATAGTAGGAGGCGGCGGCTTCAACGCCGTAGTTGCCATTGGCGAACAGCACCCAGTTCAGGTAGCCCTGCAGGATGTCGTCCTTGGAGTACTTCTTCTCCATGGCGATGGCGAGCTTGATCTCGCGGACCTTGTCGCCAGCCGTCTTGTCACCGCCCAGCTTGATTTTGTCGTACTCGCCGTTGGCGGCGTAGGTCTGGATGATGACGTTGTTCACGTACTGCTGGGTGATGGTGGAGGCGCCCTGGCGGCCGCCTCCCTGCACCATGGACACCACGGCGCGCATCAGTCCCTTGGTGTCAATCCCGCCGTGCTGGTAGTAGCGCGCGTCCTCGACGGCGATGACGGCCTTCTTCATGAAGGGGGAAATGTCGGCAAGCTTTACAGCCGTGCGGTTCTGGTCGTAAAAAGTGGCCAGCTCGGAACCGTCGGCGGCCAGGATCTTCGACGACTGGGCCGGCACTCCCACGTTCATCTCATCCGGAAGCTGGTCAAAAAAGTCGATCGAGGAGGTGGCGGTGTTGCCCGTCAGCGCCACCGCGGGAACCATCAGACCGGCGACCAGGACACCACACACTGCGCTCACGCCAAGGAAGAGCATAAGTTTTCCGAGGGTTGTGGCGGTATCGAAAATGGGGTGTTTTTTTGCTGCCATTTTCCCAGTTTACCGGCAGGGACTACGCTTTGAAGCATGACCAAATGGGAGTACGCCACAATTCCGCTGATTATTCACGCCACAAAGCAAATCCTCGACCAGTGGGGCGAGGACGGCTGGGAGCTGGTCCAGGTAGTGACCGGACCGGACGGCAACGGACTGGTTGCCTACCTCAAGCGAGAGAAGGCGTAGCCATGGAAACCGTGCACACTCAAGGGAATTCGCGCATTGAAGCCCGCCTTGCCGAGCTCGGCCTGGCGCTGCCGGCCGTGGCCGCGCCCGTCGCCGCCTACGTGCCGGCCGTGGTGAGCGGCAACTACGTATACACCTCCGGGCAGCTGCCCTTCGTTGACGGCAAACTCACATCGACCGGCAAGGTCGGCGCGGGCGTTTCCGCTGAGGACGCAAAAAAGCTGGCCGCCACGTCCGCCATCAACGCCATTGCCGCGCTCAAGAGCGTGATCGGCGACCTGGACCGCGTGATCCGCATCGTCAAGGTTGTCGGCTTTGTGGCCTCGGACCCCTCCTTCACCGGCCAGCCCGGCGTCATCAACGGCGCCTCCGAGCTCCTCGGCGAAGTATTTGGCGCGGCGGGAGTCCACGCCCGCTCCGCCGTCGGGGTTGCCGTTTTGCCGTTGGATTCACCTGTCGAGGTTGAGTTGATTGCCGAATTTCAGTAACGCCCCCGCGGGCCCACGGCCCGCGGGAAAGCGGATTTTTCCGCTAAACGCCGACCAGCGCGAAGCCGCACAGGCCTGGGTTGACTTTGGCGAACGCACCCCCAGCAAGCCCCGCTCCGCGTCCTCCGTGGTGCTGTTGAAGGACAGCCCCCGGGGATTGCAGACGTTCATGACCTACCGCCCCGGCAATTCGCCGCTGGGCCTGGTGGCGTTCCCCGGCGGAACCGTTGAACCCGCGGACGACGACGTCACCGACTGGGCGGGCCCCTCGCCCGCGCAGTGGGCCAAGAGCATGGGGGCCGCCAGCGCGGACATTGCGAAGCGCCACGTGGTGGCGGCCATCCGCGAAACATTTGAAGAGACAGGCATCCTGCTGGCCGGGCCCGACGCATCGTCGCTGGTGGAGGATGTGTCCGGGCCCGAGTGGATGAAGGCCAGGGAAGCCATCGCCGCCCAGGACGCCACGTTCGCGAGCCTGTTGGAACGGCGGGGGCTGGTGCTGCGCACCGACCTGCTCAAGCCGCTGAGCCATTGGCTCAGCCCCGACTTTGCCCACCGCCGCTTTGACACCCGCTACTTTGTCGCCGCCGCTCCGGTGAACCAGGAACCGCGGCTGTTGGAAAGCAAGGGCGTGTGGGGCCGCTGGGTGTGCGCGGCGGACGTCCTCGCCGCACGGGCCACCACCGAGCTGGGTGACGAGGTCGGCCTCGAAACGACGGCCGGGCTGACCCTCGGCGAACTGACCGTGCCCGGGGTTGAAATCATCCTGGAGAAGCTCGCTGCGGCCCGGGGCTGCATCGCCTACCTGAACCACAAGAGGCCCATCAACGAATACCAGCCAGTCCTGATCACCGAACCGGACGGCACCTTCGAACTCGAGGTCCAGGCCTCCCCGGCGTCCGAAGGCGCAGCCTGCCGCGAGCGGTAACCACCGCACTACAGACGCTCCCGCGCAATCGGGGGTGTTTTGGTGAACGCTCCCGCAATGCATGTACTTTGACGGTCGCCACGTGCGGGAGGGCTTACGGGAAGTGCCCCGGTTGTGCGGGAGCGTTGGGGGGATGTGCCCCGGTTGTGCGGGAGCGTTGGGGGGATGTGCCCCGGTTGTGCGGGAGCGTCGGTAGGTGGACACCGACGAAAACGGCCCGGCCACCGTGAGGTGACCGGGCCGCATTAGCGTCGCGAATGTCAGCGGGAGCGCTGGCGGAGCCGGTTGACGTCCAGGATGACCACGGCGCGCGCCTCGAGGCGCAGCCAGCCGCGCTGGACAAACTCGGCCAGGGCCTTGTTGACGGTCTCACGGGAGGCGCCGACCAGCTGGGCCAGTTCCTCCTGCGTGAGCTCGTGCGCCACCAGGATGCCGTCGGTGGCCGGGCGGCCAAAGCGGTCGGCCAGGTCCAGGATGGCCTTGGCAACGCGGCCCGGGACGTCGGAGAAGACCAGGTCGGAGAGGTTGTCGTTGGTGCGGCGCAGGCGGCGGGCAAGGGCCTGCAGCAACTGCATGGACACCTCGGGGCGGTTGCGCAGCAGGGCGTTGAGGGACTCGTTCTTCAGCCCCGCCAGGCGGGTCTCCGAGACGGCGGTGGCGGTGGTGCTGCGGGGGGCCGGGTCAAAGAGGGCCATCTCGCCAAACAGTTCGCCGGGGCCAAGGATGGCGACGAGGGACTCGCGGCCGTCGGGGGAGGTGCGCCCCAGCTTCACCTTGCCGGAGACGATGAAGTACAGCTGGTCGCCCTGGTCGCCTTCACGGAATACCGAGGCACCGCGGGAGAGGTCCACCTCGGCGAGTTCATCGGTCAGCAGTCGGAAGGCCTCGTCGTCGAGCGTGGTGAAAAGGGGTGCGCGGCGCAGTACCTCGATGTCCATGAAATCTCCTTGAAGTTTGTAACTAGTCAGTTGGGGCTTGTTACTGATTCTTTCAGAACTTTCCAGCTTTTGTGACCAACTTGGCATTCCGGCGCTCCCCGTTCGGGATTTTACCGAACCCGGCCACAGGGAATGCCCGGATTGGGCCGGTAATATGTGCTTCGCGGGTGCCGTCCGGGGACCCGCGTGCAGGGCGAGGGCAACGGTCACGTTCGAGGACGGGCACAGGGAGGCGGGGACTGCGATGTTTGGCTTCTCCTGGCTGGATGCGTTGTTGATTTTGTGGCTGCTGTGGCAGCTGATTTACGGCCTCAGCACCGGGCTGGTGGTGGGCCTGGGCGGGCTGGTGGGCTTTGTGGCCGGGGCGGTTGCGGCGTTCTTTGCCGCGCCCTTTGTCAGCGGGCACGCACCCGGGCCCGGCTGGCGGACAGTGTTTGTCATTGGCGCCACCGTCATCTTGATCGCGGCGGGCCACGCCGTCGGAATCAGGATCGGCCGGGCCATTGGAGGGCGCGTGAAGCCCGGGCCCGTGCGCACCGTGAACCGCCTGCTGGGCGGCGCACTCAATGTGGTGGTCGGCGCGGCCGTGATCTCCCTGCTGGCCTTTGGGGTGGCCAACCTGGGCATTCCTGCCGTCTCAAAGCAGCTGAGCGGCTCCGCCGTCATTTCCAGGATTGACGCCTGGACGCCGGATCCCCTCAAGGCCGCGGCCGCGCAGATGCGCTCCCTGGTCCTGGACGAGGGAATTCCCCAGCTGCTCAACCCGGCCGGCCCCAACGTCCAGGTGGCGGTGCCCCGTTCCAGCACGGACACGCCCGCCTGGAACAACGCGGCGAAGTCCGTGCTGAAAATCTCCGGCACCGCGTTCCAGTGCGGGCAGAACCAGACGGGCACCGGCTTTGTGGTGGCGCCCAACCGGGTCCTGACCAACGCGCATGTGGTGGCCGGCGTTTCCATGCCAGTCGTGGCCACGCCCTCGCAGGGGTCGCTGCCTGCGCGGGTGGTGTATTTTGACCCCGTCAAGGACCTGGCCATCCTGGCCGTGGACGGCCTCAACGTGGCGCCCCTGCCCGCCGGCTCCACCCTCCGCGACAACTCCCAGGCCGCATTTGCCGGCTACCCGCTGGGCGGCCCGCTGCAGGTCCGCCCGGCCACCGTCATGGCCTCCGGACCCATGCTGATCCCCGACATCACCGGCAAGCAGAAATCTGCCCTGGACATCTACCAGCTGGCCGGGAATGTCCAGTCCGGCAACTCGGGCGGCCCGCTGCTGGACACCTCGGGCCGCGTGGTGGGAGTGGTTTTCGCCAAGTCGACCACCTCGGAGCCCGTGGGCTTCGCCTTCACCATGACCGAGGTGGCGCCCGTCGTCGCGGCGGCGCCCATGCTCAGCAGCTCGGTTGGCTCCGGCCAGTGCAGCGCCAAGTAGTCCCCAGGCGCTCCCCCTGCTCGCAGGCTCGCAGCGGGCCCTCGCGCCCGTGGGCCCAGGCTCCCCCCGCTCGCACGCTCGCAGCGGGGCCCTCGGGCCCGTGGGCCCAGCGCGGAGCGGCTACGGCAGCACCTGGTCCAGGTAGCTGACGGCCATCACATAGCCGTGGATGCCCGCGCCAACAATGACGGCGTCGCACACCGGCGAGAGGTAGGAGTGGTGGCGGAATTCCTCGCGCCGGTGGACGTTGGAGATGTGCACCTCCACGGCGGGAAGCTCGACGCCGGAAATCGCGTCGCGGATGGCCACGGACGTGTGCGTGTAGGCGCCGGCGTTGATGATGAGTCCCACCGCCGTGTCCCGCGCGGCATGGATGGCGTCCACGAGGTCGCCCTCATGGTTTGACTGGATGCACTCGGCACTGAACCCCGCGGCATTGGCGGCCGCAACGGTGAGCCGGGCGACGTCGTCGAGCGTGTGGCTGCCATAGATGGCGGGCTCGCGCGTGCCAAGCAGGTTCAGGTTGGGGCCGTTGAGGATGAGCAGTTCGCCGCGGCCCTGGGGCGTGGCGCCGGTTGTGGAAGTCATGGATCAATCATGCCGCACGTTCCGGACCGCCCCGGGTTCCCCGGCGGTAGGATGCGGCTATGGACATGTGGTGGGGGCGGATTGTCGCCAGCCTGGGAGGCTGGGGCCAGGGCTGGCTGCCCGTCATCTCCCTCACCGGCGTGTTTGTCACTGCCCTGGTGGCGTACCTGAGCTACCGGCGGGCGCTGGACGCCGACCGGCGCGACCAGTGGTGGGCGCGGGCGCAGTGGGCCATCGACGCCGCGCTGGAGCCGGGCGGCGGCCGCCGGCTGGCCGGGCTGATCGTCCTGACCAGCCTCAAGACCAGCAAGCTGGCAACCCGCCAGGACGCGGAACTGTTCGACGAGATTGCCCGCAGCGTCAAGGCCTCGCTTGGCCCGGCTGCGGCGCGCCGGCAGGTGGCTCCCGAAGCAGCTGCGCCCGGGGAAGGCGTGCCTGAAGAAGGCGTGCCCGGCCACGACTCCCTCCTGCGCCAGGCGGATACCCTGCTGCGTGCCGCGGCGCCGCCGGAGGTTCCCCGGAAGCCGCCGCGCAGCCCCATCAGCTCGCCGTGACCTCCAGCAGGATGGCATGCTCCGGGTTCAGCACGGGCATGGGCAGCCCCACCTCGGCCAGGAAGCGCCCGGACGCCACGGCCCCGCCGGCCACCCACGCCGGCGCCGCCGCCTGCACAAACGTGGCGCCGGCCGCGTCCGGGCCCGGGTAGCACAGCTGCACCCGGTAAAGCGTGTCCGGGGAGAGCCCCGGTATTCCCACCCGTCCCGGCTGCTCCGCGTACGACGTCGTCACCGCCGCGAGCGCGAACAGCGCCCGGGTGCCGTCCCCGGCCACCACGCCGTGCAGCATGAGGGAGGGATCCGGCACGTCGGCCCGCACCATGGTGCCGGTGTGGATGAGCCCGCGGTGCTTCTTGTACAGCTCGATGGCGCCGCGCAGCTCCCCGCGTGCGGCGCCCCGCACCTGGCGGATGTCCCATTCCAGGCCGAAGTGGCCGAACAGGGCCGTGATGGCGCGGAAGGAGAGGTCGTGCGTGCGGCCAGTGGTGTGCGAGGTGGTGGGGCCGATGTGCGAGCCCATGAGCTCCGGCGGCACCACCAGCCCGGTCCAGCGCTGGATGACCTGCCGTTCCAGCGCGTCGTTGCAGTCCGAGGCCCAGATCCGGTCCGTCCGCTCCAGGATGCCCAGGTCCGCGCGGGCACCTCCGGAGGAGCAGCTTTCAATCTCCAGGCCGGGGTGCGCGGCCTTCAGGGCGTCCAGCAGCCGGTACACGGCCAGGGTCTGCCGGTGCACGCCGGGGCGGCCTTCGTGGCCCAGCTCGGCCAGGTCCCGGTTCTGGTCCCATTTGAGGTAGCTGATGGCGTATTCGTCCAGCAGGGCGTCGAGGCGGTCGAAAATGTACTGCCAGGCCTCCGGGTTCGCCAGGTCCAGCACCTGCTGGTGGCGCCACGGCAGCGGCAGCCGGGACCCGGCGTCGTGCCTGGCCACGGGGCCGGCAAGCCAGTCCGGGTGGGCACGGGCCACGTCGGAATCGACGTTGACCATCTCCGGCTCCACCCACAGCCCAAACTGCATGCCGCGGGACGTGACGGCCTCCACGAGGGGGTGCAGGCCGTCCGGCCACAGGCCCGGATCCACATACCAGTCGCCCAGGCCGGCGTGGTCGTCGCGGCGGTGGCGGAACCAGCCGTCGTCGAGCACGAACCGCTCCACTCCCAGCTCCGCGGCGGAATCGGCCAGCTCGGTCAGCACCCCCAGGTCGTGGTTGAAGTAGACGGCCTCCCAGACGTTCAGGACAACGGGGCGGGGCGTGGACGGGTGGTGGCCGCGGGTCCGGAACCAGTCGTGAAACGCCTCGGAGATGCCGTCCAGGCCGTGGTCCGAGTAGGCCGCAAAGTACGGCGGCGTCACGTACCGTTCCCGGGGCGCCAGCACCACCTCGCCGGAGCCCAGCAGTTCCGCGGCGCCCATCACGGTGCGCCCGTCCGCCACGGCGTCCACGAACTGTTCGTGGTCCCCGCTCCAGCCAAAGTGGCCTGCCCACACCTTGCCGTGCCGGTTGCCGAAGCCGGGCGTGCCCACCGCCATCAGCAGGGAGGAGTCGTGGCCGGTCCGCCCGTGGCGGCCGCTGCGCACCCACGTGCCCTGGGCAACCGGACGGCGCTGCGGGTGGCGTTCCCGGCACCACCTGCCGGTGAGGTCCAGGATCTCGGTGCCGTCCCGCCCCACGGGGAGCACCACGGACAGCTCGTCCAGGGCAAAGCCGGTGCCGCCGCGGTTCTCCACCTCGTGCCGGAGCTCCAACAGGCCGCCGTCGTGCAGTTTCACGGTGGTCACCACGGACAGGCCAAGGTCCTCGTCCATTTGCTCGATCCGGGCCTCGGCACCGTGCTGGAACCAGTCGGCCAGGCGCAGCAGCGGCGAGAAACCCGCCCCCGGCCGGCCGTCGGCAACGCGGTGCCCGCGCAGTCCGGGGCGCCCCCGCCAGCCGGCCGAGGCCTGCGGAAGAAGTCCCAGCTCAACGGGAGTGTCCAGCGCGGACGGGGGGACGGCGTCGGACAGGATCCCCAGTTCCGGCAGCTCGGGGCCGAGGTCCGCGCCCCAGTGCAGGAGCTGGGGGGAGGCGCCGTCGAGCCCGATGACGAGCGATGTCCGGCCGTGGCGCAGGTATATGGATGGCACGAGTGTTTCCTGTCGGTTTTTGGGTGGGGCTAAGAGGCCAGGGGGTGGGCGGTGGTGCGGACCAGGCGCAGGCTGCCGACGCGTTCACGCAACACGCGCTGCGCCTCGTGGCCCAGCTGGTCGTCGCTGATGACCTCGTCCACCTCCTCCATGGCGGCGATGGTGCTGATGCCCACGGTGCCCCACTTGCTGTGGTCCGCCAGCACCACCACCCTGCGGGCCGCATCGATCAGGGCCCGGTCCATCTCGGCCTCGAGCAGGTTGGGGGTGGTGAAGCCGGCGTCCTGGTCCACGCCGTGCACGCCCAGGAACAGCACGTCCAGGTGCAGCGAGCGGACGGACTGCGTGGCGATGGGCCCCACCAGGGCGTCCGACGGCGTCCGCTCGCCCCCCGTGAGGATGACCGACACCCTGGAGGCCGCCTCCTGGAAGACGTCCGCGATCTTGACCGAGTTGGTCACCACGGTGAGGTTCGCCCGCGAGCTCAGTTCCTTGGCGAGGGCCCAGGTGGTGGTGCCGGCGCTGAGCCCGATCGCCATCCCGTCCCTGACCAGCAGCACGGCTTCCTTGGCGATGGCCTGCTTTTCCAGCGTTCCCAGCGTGGACTTGAGCTCAAAGCCGGGCTCGTGCGTCCCGGCGCCCCCGGGCACCTTGGCGCCGCCATGGATCTTCTGGACCAGTCCGGCGTCGTCCAGGGCCTCGATGTCGCGGCGGACGGTGACCAGGGAGACGCCGAACTGCTCGGCCAGGTCGGAGACCCGCACCACGCGTTCCCGGGCGACGGTGGCCACGATGGCCGTGCGCCTGGCGTCGGCCAGCATGGGCACGTCCTCCGTGCGCTCCGTGCGCGGGACGGGATCGCCCTTGGCGGTTTTCATCTGTTTCTCGGTCCTCACGTGGACGCTCACCCCTTGCTGGAGCCCAGTGTCAGGCCCGCCACGAACTGGCGCTGCAGCGCCAGGTAGATGACCAGGGTGGGAATGACCGTGATGGTCGCCCCGGCGGCGAGGAGGTTGTAGTTGGACAGGAACGTCCCCTGCAGGTTGTTGATGGCCGTGGTGACAGGCAGCCGGTCGCCGCTTTGGATGAAGAGCAGCGGCCAGAAGTAGTCGTTGTAGATGAAGATCAGCTCCAGCGTGGCCAGGGCGGCGATGGCCGGCCTGCACAGCGGCATGATGATGGAGACGTACTGGCGCCAGATTCCGGCCCCGTCCACCAGGGCGGCCTCCGTCAGGTCCGCGGACAGCGCCTTCATGTAGTTGGAGAGCACAAAGGTGCAGAAGCCGATCTGGAACGCGGTGTTGGCAATGATGACCGAGATGTAGGTGTTGAGCAGGCTGCCGGAATCGCTGAACCAGTACGGCAGCTGGATGAGCTTGAACATCTCAAACAGCGGCGTGGCCAGGACCTGGGGCGGGAGCAGGTTTCCGGCCGTGAACATGATCAGCAAGGTGATGTTGAACTTCCAGTTCACGCGGCTGACGGCGAAGGCCATCATGGAACTGCACAAGAGCACCAGAATGATGGTGGGGACGGTGATGATGAGCGAGTTCATGAAGTAGCGCGGGAAGCCGCCCTGGGTCCAGGCCTGCGCAAAGTTGTCGAAGTTGAACGCGCCGCCCAGGCTGAAGTAGCCGTACTTGTCCGTGTCCGCCTTGGGGCGCAGGGCCGTGAAGAGGGCCCAGCCCAGGGGGATCATCCACATGACGGCCATCACCGTCAGGAAGATGTGGGTGCCGTAGTGCGGGCGGCTGCGGCCGTGGCCTGCGCCGGTCTTGGCGGGCCGGGCCCGGCGGGCGGTGGTGGAAGCAGACATCAGAACTTCTCCTTCCGGAAGGTGCGGGACAGGTAGATGGTGATCGGCACCAGGGAGATGACGAGCAGGATGACGGCGAAGGCCGAGCCGATGCCGATGGACTGCCCCTCGCCGATCAGGTAGGTGATGACCAGGGCGCTGATGAGTTCCAGGCCGTTGGTGCCCTTGTTGATGACCCAGACGACGTCAAACGCCCTCAGGGACTCGATGATGGTGATCACCACGATGACGATGTTGATGGGGGCCATGGCGGGAAAGACGATCCGGAAGAACGTCTGCGTGGCATTGGCCCCGTCCAGGGAGGCTGCCTCCTTCAGGGAGGCGTCCACGCCCTTCAGCCCGGCCAGGTAGAGGATCATGACGTAGCCGGCATGGCGCCACGTGGCGGCGACCAGCGCCGCCCAAATGTTGACGCTGGAGTTGCCGAACCAGTCCACGGCCTGCGGCGTGCCGGCCGTGCCGAGGAGGAAGTTCAGCAGCCCGTTGTCCTTTTGGTAGAACAGCTGCCAGATGATGCCCACGAGGGCCAGGGACAGCATGACCGGGACAAAGAAGATGCTTTGGTAGATCTTGCTGCCGCGGATCTGCTGGTCCAGCAGCACGGCCAGCAGCAGGCCCAGCGGGGTGGCGATGACGGCCAGGAACAGCAGCCACAGGATGTTGTGCTGGACGGCGGGCCAAAAGGCCGGGTTGTCCGTGAAGACGTAGCTGTAGTTGGCGAGCCCCGCGGCACGGATGTCGGACAGGGCCAGGCCGTTCCACCGGGTGAAGGACAGGAGGACGGACAGCAGCGTGGGAATCCAGACAAAGGCCAGCTGCACCAGGGTCGGGATGCCCACCATGATGCCCAGGACCACCTTGTCCCGTTTGGAGAGGCGCCTGACGCGGCCCGGCTTGCGCGGGCGCGCTGCTGCAGTGTGGCCGGCCCGCGAGCCGGGGGCGGCTGGTTCGGAAAGCTCGGTTGGCGTGGTCATGGTGGAAGACTCGTTTTCTGGCGGCGGATGCATTGTGGGGCGGCTGCTTGTTGCAGCGGGTGTCCGGTGGCGGCGGGGCGCCGCCACCGGCTCGCGTCACTGGGCGGCGTACAGCGCCTTGGCCTGGGATTCGAGGTTCTTGACGTCCACGGTGCCGTCCTTGATGAAGCCCTGCAGCGCCGGGATCATGACGTTGTTCGCCATGGCCGGCAGGGCGTCGCGGTCAAAGAACTGGCTGATGCTCTTGGCGTTGGCGATGGTCTCGGCGCACTTTTTGGTGAGCGGGCTGAACGTGGAGGTGTCCGCGCCCTTGGCGGTGGCGATGTTGGAGGGGTCCACCTTCGCGTAGGCGTCCTGTCCTTCCGGGGTGCCCATGAACGCCAGGAAGTCCCGGGCGGCCTGGTTGTTGCCGCCCTTCTTGGACAGCAGCAGGCCGTCGATGGGGGCCTCCACGGCGTCCTGGCCTTCCATGGCGATTTCGGGGAACGCGAAGAAGTCGATGTCGTCCAGGATGGTCTTGTCCGTGTACTGCTGGGTGACAAAGGAGCCGAGCAGGTACATGCCGGACTTCTTCCTGCCCATGTTGATGGCCGCATCCTGCCAGGTCATGCCCAGGGCGGCCGGGTTTTGGTACGGCAGCAGGGCCTTCCAGGTGTCAAAGACGTCGCTGACCTTCTTCTGGTCCCAGGACTCCTTGTGCGCGGTCAGGTCCATGTGGAACTGGTAGCCGTTGAGGCGCATGTTGATGTAGTCGAACGTGCCCATGGCCGGCCAGCCGTCCTTGTCCGCAAATTCAATCGGGATCAGCCCGTCGGACTTCATCTTGGCGCACAGGGTCTTGAGCGCATCGAAGGTGGTGGGGACGGCGTAGCCCTTTTCGGCCCAGACGCTCTTGCGGTAGAAGAAGCCCCAGGGGTAGTTGTAGTTGGGCACAAAGTACATCTTGCCGTCGGGGCCGGTGGAGGCCTTCTTCATGGCGTCGGAGTAGTTGGCGCCAACCTTGGCCCAGACGTCGTCGATGGGGGCCAGGAGCCCCTTGCCGGCGTAGTACTGCATGCGGTACCCGGCGAACCAGGTGAAGGCGTCGTCCGGGCTGCCCTGGAGGTAGGTGGAGATCTTGTTCTGGAAATCGTTGTGGGGCACCACGTTGGTGGTGACCTTGATCTTGGTCTTCGCCGTGAACGCGTCGGTCACGGCCTTGTAGGCGGCTTTGGGGACGTCGTCGGAGGAGCCGGACCCGAAGGTCAGCGACGTTGAGGCGGAAGGCGTGGCGCCCGGGCCGCTGCCGCCCGTGCAGGCGGCCAGCAGCGGGATGCCGGCGACGCCCACGGCGCCGACGCCGAGGGTCTTCAAAAGTGTGCGGCGGTCAAGGCCCGGCCGGAAGGTTCCGTTGGCGGGCCGGTCTTCGTGGATTGACATGATTTCTCCCTTGAAAAACACAGGCCTGTGAAGTGGATCACATGAAGCAATCATAAACTGTCAAAAACGAACGTCAAGACTCAAAAAGAAAAATTTTCGATCACGATTGAGGCGCGGCGTGAAGCTGCCGTGGAAGTTCTGCGGCGGGTAAAGGCTTTCCCTGTGTGGTGGCGCGGAGCGCACGCCGCCACATCCGCGCCTGCCGGCACCCCCGCCGGGACGCGGGAAACGGCACGTGACAGCGCCGCGGGCCAATGTGACGGCCCGGAACCGCGGGGCCGCCTCCCGGGGCCGGGCGGCGGCCGCGGGGTTCCGGCGGGGGGGGTGGTGTTTAGTGAACTGTTATTTCGCAAACAATGCGTTCACCTGGCTGTTTGCGTCCGTCAGCGAGCTGGCCGGGGCCTTGCCCGAGACGACGGCGTCCATGGCCGGCTTCATGATGGCATCGATTTTCGCCGCGTTGTCGGTGATCGGGAACAGGAAGGTGGTCCCGTCCTTGACCTGCTGGGTGAATGCGCTGACGTCGGTGCCCTTGGCCGCGAAGGCCTTGGCGGCGAGTTCCGAGGAGGACTTGATGGCGGGGAACACCACGGCCTTGCCTGCCACAACGTCCTGGCACTGCGGCGAAGCAAGGTATTCGACCCACTTGGTGGCCCCGGCCGGGTTCTTCGTGGCTGCGGAGATGGAATCCGCCAGGCCGTTGAACATGCTGGACCGCTTGCCGTCCACGCCGGTGGGCGTTGGTGCGATGCCCACCTGGACGCCCTTGTAGCCGGAATACTGCCCGATCATCCAGTCGCCATTGGTGTTGATGGCGGCCTTTCCTGCGCCAAAGGTGTCGGCAACGGAGGCGCCCACGGTGGTTTCCAGCCTCGGCATGTAGCCCTTGTCGGCCAGCGATGCCCACCAGGCGATGGTTTTCTGGAACTTGGGGTCGTCGTAGTTGTACTTGGAGCCCCAGGGGTTCTTGTCCGTGTGGGTCCAGCCGGTGGTGCCGGTGAGGAAGCTCCACTCGGTCTGCCCCTGGCCCGAGCCGCTGCCCGCCAGGCCCAGTCCGTAAACGGCCACCTTGGTTTTGTCGAAGCCGGCCTCGTCGCCGCGCTTGCCGTTCTTGTCCACAGTGAGGTGGGCGATGGCCTTTTCGTACGTGCCGCCGTCGTCCGGGTTCCAGCTGAGCTGGGCCATGTGCGCATCGGAGAGGCCCGCGGCCTTGGTCATTGACTTGTTGTAGAACAAGCCCACGGTGTCCCAGTCCTTGGGCAGGCCGTAGCGCTTGCCGTCCTGCCCCACCCACAGGTCGGCCAGTCCGGGGATGAACTGCTTGGTATCGATTTTGTCGTTTTTGACGGCGTCGTCCAGTGGCAGGAGCTGGTGCCTGGCCACGAAGTCCGGGAACTTCGAGAGGTGGTCGGTGAAGACGTCCGGGGCCGTGCCGGCGACGAACGAATTGGTCAGGGTGGACCAGTAGTCGTCCCAGCCGCGCTGGGTGATCTTGACCGTCAGCTCCGGGTTGGCGGCGTGGAAGTCCGTGGCGCACTGCTGGTAGGCGGGCAGCTGGTTGGCGTCCCACAGCCAGTAGTTGATCTCGCCGGCGGAGGAGGCCGGCGTGCCGCCTCCGCAGGCGGACAGGGACAGGGCAACGGCGGCCAGGGCGGCGGCGGTGGCGAGGGGTTTTTTCATGGTGTGCCTTTCGTGGGGCGGGGCGGGGGTTATTTGATGCCGGAAAATCCGATGGAGTTGACAACCTTCTTGCCGAAGGCGAGGAACAGGATCAGGATGGGCAGGGCGGCGACGAGCGTGGCTGCCATGAGCCCGCTCCAGTCCGGCGCGCCCTGGGGCGACTGGGACTTGAAGACGCTCAGCCCGACAGTCAGGACCCGCACCTTGTCCTCCTGGCCCACCAGCAGGGGCCAGAAGTAGTCGTTCCAGGCCGCGATGAAGGTCAGCAGGGACAGCGTGGCGATGGGGCCCACGGCGTTCGGGGCCACGATCTGGAAGAAGATGCGCAGGTGGCTGGCGCCGTCCAACTTTGCCGCTTCCTCCATCTCCCGCGACATGCCGAGGAAGAACTGCCGCAGAAAGAAGATGGCAAACGGGGTCATGAGCATGGTGGGCAGCGCGATGCCGAGGAAGGTGTTGAGCAGGCCCAGGTTCTTGATCAGCAGGAAATTGGGCAGGGCGGTGAAGATTGGCGGCACCAGCAGGGTGGCCAGGAACAACGAGAACACCTTGTCCCGGCCCGGCCACTGCAGCCTGGCAAAGGCGTAGGCCGCAAGCGCGCTGAAGAACACCTGGGCCACCGTGACCATGGTGGAGACAATGAAGGAATTGCGCAGGTACAGCCAGAAGTTGATGGCCGCGCCCGAGCCGCCCTGGGCCAGCGCCTCCTCGGGGCTCTGCATGCCGAAGACCCGCTTGAACGCGCCCCAGCTGAAGTCCGCCGGCAGCAGGCTTGCGGAGTTGGCCGCCAGCGAATGGTTGCTGGAGAGGGCTGTGCGGATCATCCAGAGGAACGGGACCACCGTCACCAGGATGGCGAGCGCCAGGACCGCCCAGGCGCCGATCCGCCCCCAGCCCACGGGGCGCCTGGGGCGCCTGTCGGTGGATGGACGACGGCGGGTGCCCCCGTTGGCGGCGCCGGCCGGCGCGGCGTCGAGTCGTTGTGTGGTTGTCATGGTGTGTTCCTATCCCAGTTCGGATTCATTGCCGCGCAGGAATTTCATCTGCAGGAATGCCACGACCCCGAGGATCGCGAAAAGGATGACCGAAAGGGCCGACGCGTAGCCGAAGTCCTGCTCGGTGAAGGCCTTCTGGTAGATGTAAAGCTGGATGACGCGGGAGGCGTTGACGGGCCCTCCATTGGTCGTGACGGCAACCGTGTCAAATATTTGGAAGGAACCGATGACGGTCACCACCAGCACCAGGACCATGACCGGGCGCAGCAGCGGCATGGTGATCTTCCAAAACGTCTTCCACGCGCCCGCCCCGTCCAGCGCGGCCACTTCATAGACGTTGCGGGGGATGGCCTGCAGGCCGGCGAAGAGCAGCAGCGCCGTGTAGCCCATGTGGCGCCAGACATTGATGAAGGCAATGGTGGGGATGGCCCAGGTCCCGCTGCCGAAGAAGGCGACGCGGGGCAGCCCCAGCCACTCGATCACCTGGTTGACAATGCCGATCTGGTAGTCCAGCATCCAGAACCACAGGAGCGCGACGATCACATTGGCCACCAGGTAGGGCAGCAGCAGGACGCCGCGCACGATTGTCGACTTGGCCACGTGGTACATCAGGAGCGCCAGCCCCAAGGCAAAGACCGTCTGGAACGCGATGTTCAGCACCACGTACTCGCCCGTGACGGCCATGGCGTTCCAGAACAACTTGTCCTGGACGATCTTGATGTAGTTCGTGAGGCCGATCCAGACGGGTGATCCAAAAAGGTTGTAGTTGGTGAAGCTCAGGTACAGGCCGCGGATGGTCGGGACCAGGTAGAAGACAATGAACCCCACCACGGCCGGGGTGATGAACACCAGGGCGGTGGCGAGGTCGCTCTTGCCGCGTTTCCGCGGCGCCCGGGCCGGGGCGGCCGCTTGGCTGCGCGCCGGGATTTCGGTAGTGGCCATTGGCAGGCTCCTCGTTCGCATGTGATTTGGGTAACAGGCTGAACTGGAATCTACACGAGTAACTTTTGGAGCGCAAGGATCAGTTCTGAAGATTGCAGGGACAAACGGATTGTCAGATGACGACCCGTTGACACGAGTAGATTCGTGTGTGAGTATTCATTGACCAGTGTTCCATGTCACCTGAAGGGATCCCCATGTCAGTCACCATCGGCATCGTCGGCGCGGGCCAGTTTGCCGGCCAGTTCGCCAAGCTTTTCAAGCTCCACCCGGACGTCTCGGCCGTCACCGTCACGGATGTCCTGCCGGAACGTGCCGCCGAACTGAATGAACGCCTGTCCCTGGCCGGCACGGTGGCGGACTTTGACGCCATGCTGGCCTCCGACGTCGACGCCGTGGCCATCTTCACCCAGCGCTGGACGCACGGGCCGCTCGTCGTCCAGGCCCTCAGGGCGGGCAAGCACGTCTATTCCGCCGTGCCCATGGCCGTCTCGGAGGAAGAGATAGCGCACATCATTGACGCCGTTCGCCAGACCGGGCTGACCTACATGATGGGGGAAACCAGCTTTTACAACCCCGCCACCGTCTACGCCCGCGACAAGCATGCCGCGGGCGCGTTCGGCCGGGTCTTCTACGCCGAGGGCGACTATGTCCATGACATGGACCTCGGGTTTTACGAGGCGTACCAGTACAGCGGCGGCGAGCAGTGGAAGAGCACGGCAAGCTACCCTCCCATGCTCTACCCCACGCACTCGGTGGGCGGGGTCCTGGGCGCCCTCGACGCGCATGCCGTCAGCGTCAGCTGCATCGGCGTGAAGGACCAGCGCGGCGACGGCGTCTTCGACAAGGACGTCAGCCAGTTCGACAACGACTTCTCCAACGCCACGGCCCTGTTTGAACTCAACGACGGCGGCGCCATGCGGATCAACGAGATGCGGCGCGTGGGCTACCCTTCCCACATCCGCGAATCCCGCTTCCGCTACTTCGGCACGGAGGCGAGCCTGGAGCAGCTGGCCGAAGTCAGCGTCTGGCAGGACAAGGAATCCGTCACGGACATTTCCGCCGAGCTGGCCACGCACGCCACCATGTCCGCCGACGACGAGTCGCTGGCCCATGTTGCCCCCGCCCTGAGGGACGCGTTCATGTCCGGCCATGCCCCGGTGCACGATGTGGCACGGTTGCCCGGCGAATACGCGGGCGCACCCAACGGCCACGAAGGCAGCCACCACTTCCTGGCGGACGACTTTGTCAGCGCAGTGAAGAACGGCACGCTGCCGCCGGTCAACGCCTGGGTGGCCGCCCGCTTCACGCTGCCCGGCATCGTCGCCCACGAGTCCGCCCTCCGCGGGGGCGAGCGCCTGCCGATCAACGACTTTGGCGCAGCCCCGGTGGAAATATAGCTAGCATTGGCACCATGACTGATTCGGCGGCGCGGGCTCTTCGCACGACGGTGACCCGCAAGGACGTGGCCCGCTACGCGGGAGTCAGCGCCGCCGTCGTCAGCTACGTGGTCAACGCCGGGCCGAAGAACGTTTCACCGGCCACCGAGGCCCGCGTGCGCGACGCCATTTCCGTGCTGGGATACCGCCCCAACGCGGCCGCCCGGGCGCTCAAGCTGGGATCCAGCCGCCTGCTCGGGCTGATTGTCCCGGACACCAGGAACCCGTTCTTCACCGAGCTGGCACACGCCGTTGAAGAAGAAGCCAGCGCCAGGGGATACGCGGTCCTGATGACCAATTCGGACGGCACCATGGGCAAGGAGCGCACCCACATCCGCAACCTGGCCGCCCGGCAGGTGGACGGGGTGTTGCTGGCCAGCAACATGTTTGACCCGGACCTGGCCGAGCTGCAGGCGGCCAACATTCCGGCGGTGCTGCTGAACGCGAGCCGGGAGGCCCTGGGATTCGCGACGGTTGGCACCGACCTCCGCGCCGGGGCAAGGGCCGCCGTCGGACACCTCATCGGCCACGGCCACACGAGCATCGCCCTGGCCATGGGCAGCAACGTGGCGGGGGAGGTGGACGGCCGCGAACTGGGCTGGCTCGACGCGCTCTCCGCGGCCGGTCTGCCGGAGGGGCCCATAGTCCGCAGCCTGTTCACGCGCGACGGCGGCTATGCGGCCGGGAAGCGCCTGCTGGCCTCGGCCGCCAGTCCCACGGCGGTTTTTGCCAGTTCGGACATGCAGGCCGTTGGCATCCTGAGGGCGCTCAACGAGGCCGGCGTCGCGGTGCCCGGCGAGATGGCCATTGTGTCCTTCGACGGCTCCACCGACGCCGCCTATTGCTGGCCCCCGCTCTCCACCGTCAGGCAGCCCGTTCGGGAAATGGCCGCGGCCGCGGTCAGCGCGCTGGTGGGCCTGCACGATTCGGCGGCGCCCGCGCACGTGGTCATCCCGTCCACGCTGGTCCTGCGCCGATCCTGCGGCTGCCCCTAAGCAAAACTCTGGCGCAGCAGTTGCCAGGAATCCGCGGAAAATTGGCAACCACTGCGTCACAGTTGGGTCGTGCTACTTCTTCAGGGAGTCCGAGATCTGGTTCATCACGGTGTTGTCCGCGAGGGTCGAGGAGTCGCCGGCCTCGCGTCCCTCGGCGATGTCCTTGAGCAGGCGGCGCATGATCTTGCCCGAGCGGGTCTTGGGCAGTTCCGGGACCACCAGGATGGTCTTGGGCTTGGCGATCGGGCCGATCTCGTGCCCCACGTGGTTGCGCAGGGTGGTGACGATGTCCGGATCGTCCACGGCGGAGCCGCGCAGGATCACAAACGCCACGACGGCCTGGCCCGTCGTCTCGTCGGCGGCACCGACGACGGCGGCCTCCGCGACGGAGGGGTGGCTGACAAGCGCCGACTCGATCTCCGTGGTGGAGAGGCGGTGGCCCGAGATGTTCATGACGTCGTCCACGCGGCCCAGCAGCCAGACATCGCCGTCCTCGTCCTTCTTGGCGCCGTCGCCGGCAAAGTACATGTCATCGAAGCGGGACCAGTACGTGTCCTTGTACCGCTCGTTGTCGCCCCAAATGCCGCGCAGCATGGCCGGCCAGGGCTCGCGGATCACCAGGTAGCCGCCGTGGCCGTCCGGCACGGGCGCGCCGAGCTCGTCCACCACGTCCACGGCGATGCCGGGCAGCGGGGTCTGGGCCGAGCCGGGCTTGGCGGAGGTGATGCCCGGCAGCGGGGCGATCATGATGGCGCCGGTCTCCGTCTGCCACCACGTGTCCACCACGGGGGCCACGTCATTGCCGATGACGCGGCGGTACCACATCCAGGCCTCGGGGTTGATGGGTTCGCCCACGGAGCCGAGCACGCGGATGGAGGAGAGGTCGTACTTGGCGGGAATGTCCTCGCCCCACTTCATGAACGTGCGGATCGCCGTGGGGGCCGTGTACAGGATGGAGACCTTGTACTTTTCCACGATCTCCCAGAAACGGCCCTGGTGCGGGGAGTCCGGGGTGCCCTCGTACATGACCTGGGTGGCGCCGTTGACGAGCGGCGCATAGGTGACATAGGAGTGGCCGGTGACCCATCCGACGTCGGCCGTGCACCAGAACACGTCCGTCTCGGGGTGGAGGTCGAACACGGCGCGGTGCGTGTAGGCCGTCTGGGTCAGGTAGCCGCCCGTGGTGTGCAGGATGCCCTTGGGCTTGCCCGTGGTGCCGGAGGTGTAGAGGATGAACAGCGGATGCTCGGCGGGATGCCCGACGGCGGTGTGTTCGGAGGCTGCCGCCCCGACGGTGTCGTCCCACCACTTGTCGCGGCCCTCGACCCAGTTGACGTCCTCGCCATTGCGCTTGACCACGACGACGTGTTCCACCGAGTGCCCGGATGCGGTGAGCGCCTCGTCCACGGCCGGCTTGAGGGCACTGGGCTTGCCGCGGCGGAACGTGCCGTCGGCGGTGACGACCAGCTTGGCCTCGGCGTCGTCGATGCGGCTGCGCAGGGCCTCCGCGGAGAAGCCGCCAAAGACCACGGAGTGGATGGCGCCGATGCGGGCGCAGGCCAGCAGGGTGATGACAGCCTCGGGGATCATCGGCAGGTAGACGGCCACACGGTCGCCCTTGGCCAGGCCCAGCGCTTCAAAGGCGTTGGCGGCCTTCTTGACCTCATCCGTCAGCTGGGCGTAGGTGTAGGTGCGCGTGTCGCCGGGCTCGCCCTCAAAATGGATGGCGACGCGGTCGCCGTTGCCGGCCTCCACGTGGCGGTCCAGGGCGTTGTACGCGGCGTTGATTTCGCCGTCCTCAAACCAGGTGGCGAACGGCGGGTTGGTCCAGTCAAGGGTCTTGGTGAAGGGCTTGGACCAGGTCAGGAGCTCGCGGGCCTGCTTGCCCCAGTAGGCGGCGTGGTCCGCGTTGGCAGCCTCATATTCGCCGGCCTTGATGACCGCGTTGGCGGCAAATTCGGCACTGGGCGGGAAGTGGCGGTTCTCCGTGGAGAGATTCTCCAGTGCGTCGCCGGTGGCCCCAGCCGTGGTGGTGTCTTCGGACATCTAAAACCCCTTCATTTCCTTCTCTGCGGTGCCGCGCACCCTGCATCCAGTCTTTCTTGCTGATGCTTGGGAAGCAGGTGGCGGCACCGTGGCTCATTCGCGTTCTTCTCCAAGATTCACTGTAGCGTGTCGGGTGCCACAACGTGTTTGCCGTCACAGGACGAAGGGCCCGGCGGGGTCGGATCTGCGCCCAACTGCAGGCTGCCCGCCTGGTTGCGCGTGTGCGGCGGACAGGGTCGCAAGTCCCGATCTGTGCCGATTTTGGCGAGTTTTGGCCGTGGTCCGCTAGTGTTGTCCACCCGCGTTCACTAGGCTGTAACAGAACCGTGACTTCGAGGAGTGACCCCATGACAGAGCAAGAAGCGCCCACCACCGCGGTGGCGTCCGAACGCAGGGCCCCGGCCCAGGGCAAAGCCCTCCTTGGCCCGTTGACAGTCCGTGACGTGGCAGCGCTCGCCGGAGTCGTGGTCATTTTCGTGGCATCTCTGCTGCCACTGCTCATGGGGCCAGGCTTCGCGGGGAACTTGTGGAGCCTGAGCCCGCTGTTCTTTCTCGGCATCGGGGTGATCCTGCCGCTGGCCGTGGGAGTGCTGTTCGTGGTCCGCAGGCTGAGCCCGGAAGTGAAGCTCCGCTTCGGGTCCCTCTCGGTGGACCAGTTCGCATCCGTCATCGCCGCCTTTGCCACTTTCTACTTCTTCCTGGCCACAGTCGCCAATTTCCGGGCGGCCTACCTGGTGGGGCTGATCGGCGCCCTCATCCTGCTTTCCGCCACCGTGCTGGCACCCTGGATTCCGATTTTCGCAGCCGACTTTGCCGGCCGGGCCGAGACCCCGGCCCACCCGGTGGCGCGTGACGCCGTGGTGGCTGCCCGCCGCCCCGCCGCCCCCAAACAGGCGTTGGCACTGCCTGCCGGCCCCGGATCGGGCGGTGCCGTTGGCGCAAAGGGCGGGGCCGCCGGCGCGCGGGCAGCGGGCGAGCGGGCCGGCCAGCCGGGCCAGTTCCAGGGCCAGGGCCAGGGCTGGACCGCGGGTTCCCAGGAGCCCGGCCACACCCCGGCCGGCCAGATCTTCACCCCCGCCGGTGACGCCCCCGGCATGCCGGCGGCAGGCGCCGCTGCCGGAGCCGTCGCCCCCGTCCCTGCCGGGGCGCAGGCCGGCGCCGCGGACGCCGGAGCCTCCGCGCCCTCGGCGGCACAGCCGCCCGCCGCCCGTGACGACGCGCCGGAAACGGCCGGCCCCGCAGCAACCGGCGTCCATGCAACCAGTACGCAGGCAACCAGTGCGCATGAAAGTGTTGCCCATGAAACGGTTGCCCAGGAGCCGGGCGCTCCGGCGCAGGCGTCCGCCAACGCCCACGAACCCCAGGCGGCGCGGGGCACGGAGCCGGCTGCCGGCGTCGTGCCTCCGGGACAGGGTGCGCAGGAAAGCGCCCCGGCCACCATGCTGAACCCGAAGATCGTGGAGCCCGCGCCCGCGGGGGAAAGCATCGGCGCCACCGTCCACCCGCAGGGTGCGCCCGTGGCGGCCGACCCCTTCTGGTTCGCCGTGGACCGCCCGCAGAACGTGGTGGATGAGCACACGCGACAATTCGTGTTCAAGCTGATGCCAGGGTCGTGGATACTGGCCCTCGAGGACCGCGGAAGCAGCTTCCTGGTCCAGGACAGCCACGGAAAGACGGGCCTGCTGCTGGACCTGGTCGGAGTCGAGCGGGCGCCGGAGGGCCAGTAGGCCTTGAGACCGGCCGGCAACGAATCCGCGCTGGCGCTCAAGCGGCGTGCGCGCAGGATCAACCGCGAGCTGGCGGAGCTGTACCCCTACGCGCACGCGGAGCTGGATTTTCGGAACCCGTTTGAGCTGCTGGTGGCCACGGTGCTCTCCGCTCAGACCACTGACGTGCGCGTCAACGCGGTCACCCCGGCGCTGTTCGCCCGCTACCCCACCGCCCTGGCGCTGTCGGAGGCGCCCGCCTTTGAGCTGGAAACCCTGATCAGGCCGACCGGCTTTTACCGCGCCAAGGCGGCCAACCTGCTCGCCCTGGCCACGCGGATCGTGGACGAGTACGACGGCGAGGTGCCCGGCTCCCTGCAGGCCCTCACCACCCTGCCGGGCGTGGGGCGGAAAACGGCCAACGTGGTGCTCGGCAACGCCTTCGGCATCCCCGGCATCACCGTGGACACCCACTTCATCAGGCTGGCCCGCCGCTTTGGGTGGACCGCGTCGGAGGATCCCGTGCGCATCGAGGCCGACGTCGCCGCCCTGTTTGAACGCAAGGACTGGACCATGGTCTCGCACCGTGTGGTTTTCCACGGCCGGCGTATCTGCCATGCCCGCAAGCCCGCCTGCGGTGCGTGCCCCGTCGCCCACCTCTGCCCCGCCTACGGGGAGGGCGAGGTGGACCCCGTGAAGGCCGCCAGGCTGCTCAAGTACGAGCTGGCGCCGGGGCAGGAACAACTGCTGGCCCGGATGCTGGCCGACGTGGGCCGCGCGGCCGAGTACCGGCAGGAGTCCCAGCGTTCGGCCCGGCTGGCCGCCACCGGGCTGGCCGCCACCGGGCTGGGTGCCATTTCCGCCGGCGCGGCTTCCGCCGGCGCGGCGGGGGACGTGGGGCCGTGAGCGCCTACGCGGACTTGAAGACGCTGGCAGGACGGGCCCGCGCCGGCGAGTTCCACGCGGCGCGCGCGGCACTGTGGAATACGCCCATGGACCGCACCACCGCGCGCCCGGCTGCCGTGCTGCTGCTCTTCGGCGCGCTGGACGACGTGCCGGCCGCTTCCTCCAAGCCGCTTGCCTCCGCGGACCTGGACCTGCTGCTCGTTGAACGCGCCGCGACGCTGACGGACCATCCGGGCCAGATGGCCTTTCCCGGCGGCGGGGTCGATCCCGCGGACGATTCCGTCGTGGCGGCCGCGCTGCGCGAGGCGGAGGAGGAAACCGGTCTGGACCCGTCCGGCGTTGAAGTGCTGGGTGTCCTGCCGCAGGTGCCGGTGCCCGTCTCCAACTTCATGGTCACGCCGGTGCTGGGCTGGTGGGCGCGGCAGACGCCGGTGGACGTGGTGGACTACGGCGAATCGGCGCAGGTGCTTCGAGTCCCCGTGCGCGACCTCCTCGACCCCGACAACCGTGTCACGGCCACCCTGACCCGCAACGGGCAGACCTACCGGGGCCCCGCCTTCACGGTAAACGGCGTGGTGGTGTGGGGCCTCACCGCGGGAATCCTCACGCACGTGCTGGACGAGCTGGGCTGGTCGGTCCCGTGGGATGCGTCACGGGAGATCCCCGCACCGCTCTGAGTTGCCGCGACGCTTGCTGGCGGGGGCGCCGGCGGCTGCGGATTGGGCGCCGCGCCGCCGCGTCACTTGGCGTCCGCGTAGGACTCCACGACTGTCACGTTGACGGGAAACTCCAGCGGGATCCGGCCAAACAGCAGCCGGGTGGCGGCCCTCGAGGACTCGTGGACCATCCCGGCCACGGTCTCCACCAGCGCGTCGGGGCAGTGCACCATGACCTCGTCGTGCAGGAAGAACACCAGGGCAGGACCGGGCGCCAAGGTGCGCAGCCCGCGCCGCAGTTCCGCGAGCCAGCAGCAGGCCCATTCGGCCGCCGTCCCCTGCACCACGAAGTTGCGGGTGAAGCGCCCGCGCGACCGCGCCGCCGACTCGGCCCGGCGCTGTTCGTCGGCCGTGCTGCTGCGCTGGGCGGCCCGCCACTGCTCGGAAACCGGTGGGGTGCTGCGCCCGAGGTGCGTGGACACCTGTTCACCGCGTTCACCGGCACGGGCGGCGTCCTCCACGAACCCCACGGCCTGCGGATACATGCGCGCCAGCTGGGGCATCAGGCGTCCGGACTCGCCGGACGTCGACCCGTAGATGGCGCCCAGCAGGGCCACCTTGGCCAGGGCGCGCTCACCGCCAAACCCCTGGGCGGCGATGCCGGCGTACAGGTCCTTGTCCCGGCCGGCGGCCGCCATGGCGGAATCCTGTGCCAGGGCGGCCAGCACCCGCGGCTCAAGCTGGGCGGCGTCGGCCACGATCAGCTTGTGGCCGGGGTCCGCCACGGCCGCTCCGCGGATTTGCTTGGGAATCTGCATGGCGCCGCCGCCGCGGGAGGCCCACCGGCCGGACACCACGCCCCCCACCACGTACTCGGAATGGAAGCGGCCGTCCCGCACCCACTGCTCGAGCCACGACCACCCGTTGGTGGTGAACAGCCGGCTCAACTTGCGGTAGGCCAGCAGGGGCGCGATGGCGGGATGCTTGAATTCCTGCAGTTCCCAGGAGCGGGTGGACTTGGCCTCGATCCCGGCACGGTGCAGGGCCCGCATCAGGTCCTGCGGGGAGTCCGGGTTCAGGGCCGGCGCGTCCAGGGCGGCCCGCAGCTCCACGGCCAGGGCCTCCAGCTTGGGTGGCCGGGCATGGTCCGGCGGCTCGGTGCCCAACAGTTCATCCAACAGCCTCCTATGCAGATCGGTGCGCCAGGGGATGCCTTCATTCTGCATCTCCGCGGCGACCAGGGAGCACGCGGACTCCGCGGTGGTGAGAAGCGCCAGCCTGGCCGGGTGTGTGGAGGAGGCAATGGCAGCCTTTTGGGCGGCCAGTTCCGCAGCCACGGCGTCAAGGTCCCAGCCTGGGTTCCTGGCGGGCTGGTCAAACAGACTGCCCTGGGCATCATCGGCGCCGGCGGCCGGCGGCTGCTCCGGCGGCAGGATCCGAGCCCTCTGCCGGTAGCCGGTGCCCGCCGTGAACTGCGAATGCAGCAGGATCGCCTGGCACAGGGCCAGGTCATGGCACCGTTCCACCCGTGTGCCGGAAGCCAGCAGCCCGGGATACCAATTTTGCGCCCGGTCCCACACCCATCTGGGCCGGTGCTCCGCCTCCAGGGTCCGCACGAGGGCGGCCAGCGAATCGCGCGGCACCTGCCGGGAGGGCGCTGCGGGGCTGCCGTCGGGCGTCCACAGCTGGAGCTTCACTGCGGCGGGCTCCGCTGCGGTGGCCAATAACGCGTACATTCCTCCATTCTCCACTGCCTAGACACGCATTCGAATATTTGGACGATTCTTTGGCCGGTCCGGGGCGGAACGCCGTGGACCGCTGCGGTCCCGGCCGAGATTGCCTCCTCCACATCCGTGCCGGCCGTGCACTTTGTCACCATTCGGCCGGACGCCACTGGAACGGCGTCCGGGGCGGGCGGACAGTGGATTCATGACCAGTCGAATGAATGCCCGCCACGGGCCGGATGCGGGCACGGCCCTGCAGGCGGCACCGGTCCCCCGCGAGGCCGGGACGCGCTGGCTGCCCGGGACCGAAACCACGGTGATGGTCATTTCCGGCTCGCCCGCGCTCCACGGCGAGGTGGCGCGCGTTTGCGCGGCAGCCGCCGTCGGTCTGGTCATTGCTGAAACCGTGGAACAAAGCGGCGGGAGGTGGGGCGAGGTTGCGGCGGTCCTGATGGGGAGCGATGTCGCGGGCGGGCTGCCCGGCTGGCGCGGGCCCACCGTGGTGGTGGGGCCGACCGGGGACGCGGCACGGATGTGGCGGCAGGCCTCCCGGCTTGGCGCGGACAAGGTGGCCGTGCTGCCGGATTCGGCCCAGTGGCTGGCCAACTATTTCACCCGTCTGCGGGACCCTGCCGACGGCGCGGCGGTGGTCGGCGTCGTGGGTGGCTGCGGCGGCGCCGGGGCATCAACGCTGTCCGCCCTCATTGCCGGCCACGCGGCGTCCGGGGGCAGGCGCGTGCTGCTGGTGGATGGGGATCCATGGGGCGGGGACCTGGATGCGGCCATGGCGGCGGACAGCGTTCCCGGGCTCCGGTGGCCCGACCTCCTGCAGGCGTCCGGGGCCATCAACCCGGAGCAGCTGGCCGCGTCGCTTCCGCAGCCAAACGGAATGTCCCTGCTCTCCTGGAGCGCGGCCGGCGATGCCGGTGGCGACGGCGGTGCGGCGGCCGCGGCGGAGGCCGAGGCGGAGGCCGAGGTCATGCGCGCCGCCAGGGAGGCCTTCGGGCTGGTGGTGGTTGATGTCGGCAGGCCGGCACAGCCGGCGCTGGGGCTTGGCATGCACTGTGACGGATTCGTCCTGCTGGTTCCCGGCCGGCTGCGCGCCGCGGCCGCGGCGCAGCGCGTGCTCCGATCCCTGCCGGCCGCACCGGTCGGCCTGGTCGTGGCGGGGCCGCTGCGCGACGGCGTTGACGCCCGGCTTGTCGCCGACAGCGTCGGCGTGCCGCTGGTGGGCCGCCTGCCGCGGATCAGGGGGCTGGAGGAAGCGTTCGACGCCGGTCGGCTTCCGGACATTGCCCGCCACCGGAAAGTGCGCCGCGTGGCGGGCGGGGTCCTGGCCTGGCTGGCCGGGGACGGCATCCCGGAGGATGGCGCCGCGAGTCGCGGGAGGCGTGGCGCCGCGAGTCGCGCGCGGCGTGGGCCGTGACCCGGCACGCGGCCGGGCGCCCGTTCGATGCGCGGAGGCAGGCCGGTCCCGGAATAGTTGCCGCGACCGGTCCCGCGACAGGGGCGCGGCAGGACGGGCCGACGCTTGACCGCGCCCTGCTCGAGTCAGTGCGGCAGGCCGTGCTGGCCGAATCGGGGCCCGTGACTGAGCTGCGGGTGGCGGCTGCGGTAAGCGGGAGCGGCCGGCTGCTGGGCGCCTCGGGCTCGCTCGTGGCCATGGACAGGATCAGCGCCGAGCTGAACGGGCTGGGGCCGCTGCAGTCGCTGGCGCTGGACCCGAACGTTACGGACATCTTTGTCAATGCCCCGGGCTCGGTATGGCTGGACCGCGGCGCCGGCCCGGAGCCGGTGGACGTGGCCTTTGACAGTGAAGTTTCCCTGCGCGCCCTGGCCGTCCGCCTCATTGCCGCCGGCGGCCGGCGCCTGGACGACAGCTCTCCCTGCGTGGATGTAAAGATCGCCCCGGGATACCGCGTCCACGCCGTGCTGCCGCCCATCTCCTCCAAAGGCACCCTGCTCTCGATCAGGATTGGGCGGCGCCGGTCGTTCACCCTGGCCGAACTGCAGGCCGCCGGCTGCGTGCACCCCGCCATGTCGGAGGTGCTGCGGCGCATCATCGGCTGCCGACTGGGGTTCCTGGTCAGCGGCGCCACCGGTGCCGGCAAGACAACGCTGCTTTCCACCCTGCTGGGCCTCTGCCAACCAGCCGAGCGCCTTGTCCTGATTGAAGATGCAGCGGAACTGGAGCCCGCCCACCCCCACGTCCTGACCTTGGAGGCGCGGCATGCGAACGCCGAAGGGGCCGGCAGCGTTGACCTGCAGGAACTGGTGCGCCAGGCTCTGCGCATGAACCCCGGGCGGCTGATCGTGGGGGAATGCCGCGGGCTGGAAGTCCGGGAGCTGCTGATGGCGCTGAACACGGGCCACAGCGGCGGCGGCGGAACCATCCACGCCAACAGCGCCGCGGACGTGCCGGCCCGGCTGGCCGCGCTGGGGGTGCTCGCCGGAATGAGCATCGAGGCCGTGGCGCTCCAGGCGGCCAGTGCCCTTGACGCCGTGATCCACGTGGACCGCGGCATCGGCGGACGGCTGGTCTCCGAAATCGGGGTCGTGGCCCTCCGGGAAGGGCGGCTTGCCGTGATTCCGGCTCTGGTGGTCCGCCCGGCGCCGCCGTCCGACACGGGCGCGCCGGGCGGCGGCGTGCCCGCCCTGCTGCCGTCCGCGGGACCTGCCTGGCCGGAACTGGCGGCGCGGCTGGGGCTGGATCCCCTGCCGCCGGCGGGGCGGGAACCATGGCCGTCATGATGGTGTTCGTGTTCACGGTGGCCGCCTGCCTGTTGTTTTCCGTTCGACGGCGCCGCTGGCCCGGCGTGGCGGGTGGTTCCGGGTCCCGGCGGGACGCCGGCCCCCTGCCGGGTAGGGCAGCGTTTGGCGCGCCGGGGAGTGTCCGCCGGGGCGGCCAGGAGATATCGATGCCCCGCCTGGCCCGGCAGCTGGCGGCCCTGCTCACCTCGGGCCGGAACGGGCCGGTGCTGTGGGCGGCGCTCGCCGATGTCCTTGCCGCCGAGCTGATGTCGGCCCGCCGCAGGCCCGGCGGGGAGGGCCACAGGTACTTTGCCCGGCTGGTCCCGGGACCACCCGCCACGCCGGGGGACGAGTTGGAAAGGCATCCGGCCATTGCCCTCATCCGGGCCGTGGAGCGCGCGAGCGCCCTGGGCCTGCCCACGGCGGAAGCGGTGAGGTCCGCCTGCTGGAAGGGCGCCGGACGGCCGGAGACCGGGGGAGGCCGCCGGGGTGCCGGCGGACTTCCGCAGGAGCAGCGGCAGGTGTGGCTGGAACTTGCCGCCTGCCTTGAAGTGTGCGAGGTCAGCGGCGCACCCGTGGCCGCCGTGCTGGCACGGCTGGCGGACCGCCTGGAAACGGAGGAGGACACGGCCGAACTGCGGAAAACCGCGTTGGCCGGTCCCCGCGCAACGGTCCGGCTGCTGGCCTGGCTGCCGTTCGTGGGGCTTGGACTGGGCATGGCCATGGGAGTGGACCCGCTCGGGGTCTTGTTGGGCGGACCTTTTGGCTGGGCATGCCTGGGAACCGGTTTGGCCCTCGTGGCCGCGGGGCGGTGGTGGTCGCACCACCTGATTAGTGCGGCCGCGCGCCCAGCTCCGGGAAGTGGCCGGTAATGGCCGCACTGGGGGTTTTCATCATGCTGGCGCTGGCGGCAGGGTGCCTCCTGCATGCCGATGCAGCGCCGCGTTGGTCCGGTGGCACGGCCGGCTCCGCTGCGGCGCGGTTCCGCGCGGGGGAAGACGACCGACGGGCGGGGGCCGCATTCCCCGCATTTGGCTGGCGCGGCCCCACCGAGGCAGCTGGCGGGATCGCGGATGTTCCGCTCCTGTTGGAACTGCTGGGCGCGGCCCTGGACGCCGGCCTGGCCATTCCGTGGGCGTTGAAGCTGGTGGCGGGGGTGTCCACGGCACGGATTCGCACGGAACTTTCCCAGGTGGTGGCCGGACTCCAAATCGGGGCTTCCTGGGAACACTCGTGGCAGGGAATGAGCGACAGGGGAGCGGTGGGTCAACTGCATTCCGCCCTGAGCTTTGCGGCCTTGACGGGGGCGCCCGCGGCCCCGCTGCTGTACGCCGCGGCCGCGCAGCGCCGGAGGCAGGCCCAACGGGACGCCGAGAAGAAGGCCGCGGCACTGGGCGTAAGGCTCGTGGTGCCGTTGGGCCTGTGCTCCCTGCCGGCCTTCATCTGCCTTGGAATTGTGCCCGTGGTGGTCGCCATGATCCCGTCCCTTTAGGGGCGGGCCACGGGATCCGCCGTTCAATTGGCCCATTTCTCCCTCCACAGGGGAGGCTGCCCCGCGGCCAGTCCACGACGGCGCGGAGGGGGCTTTCGCGTCGGCCGGAGGCAGGGAAAGGTGGACAACAGGTGTCGCCCCGGCGGCCCGGAGGGCGCCGGCAACGGCCGCGTCTGACAAGCAACGACACACCGAGGAGCCCAAGATGTACAGGACCGATCTTCACGCGGCGGCAGCCGCCCCAGGCGTTCCCGCGCCCCACGCCGCCAACGTCCGCGAAATCTTCCCGGGGGCCAGCAAGGGGGTTCCGGTGGCAAACCCTCCGCGGGTGCGCCGGCCCGGGCCGCAGGCCGGCATGGCGACGGCCG
Organism: Arthrobacter wenxiniae; assembly: GCF_013376105.1. Taxonomy (GTDB): domain Bacteria; phylum Actinomycetota; class Actinomycetes; order Actinomycetales; family Micrococcaceae; genus Specibacter; species Specibacter wenxiniae. Next base: position 211,499 of record NZ_JAAMFM010000001.1, on the reverse strand, counting down.
AATACGCCATTGCCACGCTGGCCGCCGTAGGGTTTGCCGGGCTGTTGGTCGTCATTCTCAAGAGCGACGAGGTGCGCGGGTTCCTGCTGAACATCATCCGCACGGCGCTGAGCTTCTGACCCGCACGAACAGGCATGAGGACGATGACGGCCGGTGTCCGGACGAAGGCGGTGGACATGAGGCGGGTGCGCCAGGACACGCCGCCGCCGGGGGAGGCGCAGGCACATGCCCGCGCCCGACGCCCTTCCCCGGGGACCGCATGCGGCCATGGACGCGGACTGCCTGGCGCCGGCCCGAGGGGGTCTGTCACCGCCGAATTTGCCGTCGTCCTGCCGGCCGTCACCGCCTTGCTGGCATTGCTGCTCCTCGGCGCCGGGGCTGGCATCCTGCAGCTGCGGCTGGAGGAAGGCGCCCGGGCGGGAGCCCGCTCGCTGGCCCGGGGCGAATCCGCCGCCCAGGCGCAGGACATCGCCCGAAGGGTGACGGGTGGGGTGGGCACCGTCACGGTTGACCTGGACGGCGGCTATGCGACGGTGACGTTCACCGGCAGGATGTCGGGCCCGCTGGCCGCGATGATGCCCTGGCAACAGACGGCCAGGGCCTCGGCGCGCCTGGAAAGTAACGCCTCTGCCTCGGCACCCGGTGGCACGGGCCGGCCGGGCGCCGCAGGTCCAGGCCCGGGCCGGAAGAAGGTGGCGGCACCCCCGGCCGCAGGCGCGGGGCAGGGAATGCCGCCGCGCAAGTCCGCCCTGTGGCGGTGGGTGCACGTTCCCCTGGCCCCGGAAGGCCGCTCAGTCATGGTGCAGCTTGGACAAGGCGTGGGCGGGCGTGTGGCCGGGCAAGCCTGGTGCCCCGGGGGTCCAGGCCATGTCTGAACGGGGCCGCGGGCCGGCCCATGAGCGGGGTGCCGGGACGGTGGTGGCGGCCGGGCTGGCCATGGCCCTGCTGCTGCTGTTGGGCGGGGTGCTGGGCCTGGGCCAGGCCGCGGCCGCCGCGTCAAGGGCCGCCACGGCGGCAGACCTTGCCGCGCTCGGGGCCGCCGACGCAGCCCGCGGCCTGGCGGACGGTGACCCCTGCCAGGTCGCCGCTGATCTGGCCGCGAGGCATGAGGCCGCACTGACCTCCTGCCAAGTGCTGGGCCCTTGGGCGGACACCGTGCAGGTCGAAGTGTCGGTGCGGACCCCGCTGCCGTGGCCCGCCCACGGACTGGCACGGGCAGGTCCGCCGCCGGGACCGTAGCGGTCAGCCCGCGTGCTTGAGCAGGGTATTCAGGAGGGAGACTGCCCCGGCCTTGTCCAGCGGGTTGTTCTTGTTGCCGCACTTGGGGGACTGCACACAGGACGGGCAGCCGGAATCGCATTCGCAGGCGCTGATCGCGTCGCGGGTTGCCGCCAGCCAGACACGGGCCATGGCAAAGCCGCGCTCGGCGAATCCGGCGCCGCCCGGGTGGCCGTCATAGACAAAGATGGTGGGCTGGCCTGTGTCGGCGTGGAGTGCGGTGGAGACGCCGCCCACGTCCCACCGGTCGCTGGAGGCCACCAGGGGAAGGAGGCCAATGGCAGCGTGTTCGGCGGCGTGCAGGGCCCCGGGAAATTGGGGCTCCACCAGGCCGCCGTCCACGAGGGTGCGGGTGTCCATGGTGAACCACACGGCCTTCGTGAACAGGTCCCTGGCGCCCAGCTCCAGCGGTTCCTCACCCAAAACCTCGTTGGAGATGAAGGCCTTGCGCTGGAACGACACCACCTGGGTGGTCACCTGCACCTCGCCAAAGTGCATTTCAACCGGACCCCACACCTCGTGCCGCTCGGACTCCAGCACGGCAATCTGGGTGACGTCGCGGGCAGTTGTGTAGTAGTCGGGGTTGCCGCGGCGGACCAGGGCGCAATGGTCCTGTTCGTTCAGCTCCAGGACCACGTACGGTTCGCCCTGGTGCACGTACACGGCCCCCTGGTGGGCCTGATAGTGCGACTGGGGAGAGTCCATGGTGCCCAGCAGGGCCCCTGTGTCGGCATCGATGATGTTGATGGGCCCGCCGCCGTCGGCGCGCAGGTTGACCATGGCCGCGGCGCTTTGCGGATGCGTCCAGAACCAGCCGGCCGGGCGCCTGCGCAGGTAGCCGTCGGCAACCAGCTGGTCCAACAGCTTCGCGGCGTTGTCCGGAAACAGGGTCAGGTCCGCGTGGGTGAGGGGAAGTTCGGCTGCGGCGGCGCACAGGTGGGGGCCGAGCACATACGGATTCGAGGGGTCGAACACCGTGGCTTCCACGGGCACGTCAAAGATGGCCTCGGGATGGTGGACCAGGTACGTGTCCAGCGGGTCGTCGCTGGCCACGAACGCGGCGAGCGCGTCCTGTCCCGCACGGCCGGCCCGGCCGATCTGCTGGAACAGGGATGCGCGGGTTCCGGGCCAGCCGGCCACCAGCACGGCGTCCAGGCCGGAGATGTCGATGCCCAATTCCAGGGCGGAGGTGCTGGAGACGCCGAGCAGCTCCCCGGAGCGCAGCGCCCTTTCCAGGGCGCGCCGCTCTTCCGGGAGGTATCCGGAACGGTAGGCGGCCACGCGGCCGGGCAGGCTAGGGTCCACGTTGTCCAACAGGCGCCTGGTGACGCTGGCAATGGTCTCGGCACCGCGCCGGGACTTGATGAACGCGATGGTGCGTACCCGGGCTGAGACCAGGTTGGCGAGGAGGTCGGAGGTTTCCGCAATGGCGGTGCGCCGGGTCTTGGCGCCGTTTTCACCCTTGAACTCGGTGAGCTCGGGTTCCCAGAAGGCCACTGTCGTGGCACCATGCGGGGAGGAGTCCTCGGTCACGGCGGTGACGGCTGCGCCGATCAGCCGGGAAAAAGAATTGCCCGGGTCCGACGACGTCGCGGATGCGCCGATGAAGACGGGGTCCGCCCCGTAGTGGGCGCAGATGCGGCGCAGCCGGCGCAACAGCACCGCCACATGCGATCCAAAAACGCCGCGGTAGCTGTGGGCCTCGTCGACGACCACATACTTCAGGCGCCGGAAGAACCTGGCCCACCACGTGTGGTTGGGCAGCACGCCAAAGTGCAGCATGTCCGGGTTGGCCAGGACAAAGTTGGCGTGGTCGCGAATCCAGCGGCGGTCGGCCGGGGCGGTGTCGCCGTCGTAGGTGGCTGGGCGCAGGGTCGGCAGGTGGAGTGAGGCCAGGGCGGCGAGCTGGTCGGCGGCCAGGGCCTTGGTGGGGGAGAGGTAGAGGGCCACGGCGCCGTCGTGGTCCAGCTTGCCGGGGTTGTCCAGGACCTTAAGCTCGGCCCGGTGGACGGCGTCGACCGCCGGCAGCTGGTAGGCGAGCGACTTGCCCGAGGCGGTGCCGGTGGCCACCACCACGTGTTCGCCGCCATGTGCGGCCTCGGCCCCGGCGAGCTGGTGCAGCCAGGGGGAGTCGACGCCAAGCACGCCATACGCCTGCACGATGTCCGGGTGCACCCACCGCGGCCAGGCCACGGACACGGCCTGCCGTGCCGGAATGTGGTGGACATGCTGCAGCTGGGCGGGACTTTCACCCCCGCCCAGAAGGGAGATGAGGGAATCGTTGGCAGGCACCCCATCATTGTGCCACCGCCGGGCGGCGCAGGAACCACCCGGCGGGCGCGGGAGGCACTGCGGGAACAAGCGGACTGACCGCCGCGGGCGCGCCGGGCTTACAGCCCGGCCATGTCCCGTTCCAGCCGGGCCCGCGGCACCAGCACCGTCACGGCGCCGACGCTGTGCCAGCCCATCTTGGCGTAAAGCCGCTGCCCGTCCGTACTGGCCAGCAGCAGGCCCGTGGTGACCGGGTAGTCCTTGGCATGCGCCGCCAGCGACTGCATCATCAGCCGCCCGAACCCCTGGCGGCGGTGGTCCGGGTGGGTCTCAATCTGGTCAAAGACGGCGTACTCGCCGTAGACGGCCACCTTGCCGCTGGCCAGCACCAGGCGGCCCCGGGCAATCGTGCCGGACAGCCGGGCCTGGCACGCCGACGCTGCGCGGCGTCCGCCCATGCGGGTTACCTGCAGTGTGAGTTCGGGGTCGCCCAGAAAGGGGTCCTGGCTGTCCTGGGCTTCCATCCTGACCGCCATCATTTGTTCGGACGCCGAGAGCATGCCCAGCCCCGCGGCGTGGGCCTGCCTGACGTAGCGGTGGATGTCCGGGCCCAGCACGCACATGGCCCGGTTCTCGGCCTGTGCCACGTGGGCGGCGAGGACGGCAAAGTCCGCTGCTGCCGGGTCGCAGATGAAGTATTCCCAGTCACCGCTTCGGTCCAGGCGCAGCGCGCCGTGATAGCCCGTGTCGAAGGAGGTCCGGTAGCTGCGGAGCGCCGTCCACCCGGTAAACCAGGCGTCCAGCAGTCCGTCAAGTTCCGTGGAACCAGATGTCATGCCCCCAGCCTATGACGGGGCCCGCCCCACGGGCGACGGCATGGCCGGTTTGGCGCCACCCCGTACGCTTAAAAGCGTGGCGTTGAACAAAATTGTGCTCTTTTACGGCTTCACCCCTGTCCCGGATCCGGAGGCGGTGCGGCTCTGGCAGCGGGCCCTGTGCGAAAAACTCGGCCTCAGGGGCCGGATCCTCATCTCCAAGGACGGCATCAACGCCACGGTCGGCGGCGACATCAGGGACCTCAAGCAGTACCTGAAGACCACGCGCGAGTACGCCGGGTTCAAGGGCATCGCCGTCAAGTGGTCCGACGGCACCGGCGACGACTTCCCCCGCCTCAGCGTGAAGGCCCGCGCGGAAATCGTCAGTTTCGGCGCGCCCGGGGAACTCAGGGTCGATGAAAACGGCGTCATTGGCGGCGGGACGCATTTGAAGCCCGAGGAGCTCCACGAACTGGTGGCCGCCAAGGAGTCCGCCGGCGAGGAGGTCGTCTTCTTTGACGGCCGCAACGCCTTTGAAGCCCGGATCGGCAGGTTCAAGAACGCCATCGTCCCCGACGTCGCCACCACGCACGACTTCATCGCCGAACTGGACTCCGGCAAGTACGACGCGCTCAAGGACAAGCCGGTCGTCACCTACTGCACCGGTGGCATCCGCTGCGAGGTCCTCAGCTCCCTCATGGTGAACCGAGGCTTCAAGGAGGTCTACCAGATTGACGGCGGCATTGTCCGTTACGGGGAAACCTTCAAGGACCAGGGCCTGTGGGAGGGCTCACTCTACGTCTTCGACAAGCGCATGCACCTGGAGTTCAGCGACGAGGCCGCCACGGTGGGCCGCTGCATCCGCTGCGAGAGTCCCACGAGCAAGTTTGAGAACTGCTCCAACCCCAGCTGCCGCAACCTCAACCTGTATTGCGCCGGCTGCTCAGCCGACCCTGCAACGCTCCACTGCCCCCAGGGCTGCGCAGCCTAGTCCGGCGCCAGGTCCGGCGCCGGGCACCCGCCGTGGGCCCCCGGCAGCGGGCGTCACCGCCAGGACCTCCAAGCCCGTCGAGCGCACCAACTCGTTAGGCTGGTGGCATGACCGATTCAGCCGCCGGCCCCTTCTCCACCGTCCCGGGCGCACCCCGCAGCGACGACCCCGCCCTGCTGGCGTTCCTCGCAGCCGATCTGGCGGCCCTGGACTACACGGTCGATGGCGTGGCGCGGCTTCTGGGCGGGGAAGCCCACCAGGCGTTGGGCCGCGACCAGGTGGTCCCCGCCCAGCTGGCACTGCAAGGGTGCAGCGAGCCGCTGGCAACCGTGGTCCGGCTCTGGCTGCTTGCCGAGCCCGTCGCCGCGTCCGCGCTCGCCGACGCGCTCCCCGCCACGGGCACGGAGGCGCTCGCGTGGCTTGGCCTGGTGGAGCCCGTGGACGGCACGTCCCCGGCCCTGTTGCGTGCCGCAGTGGACCTGCGTCCCTATGGCTGGCCCGCCGAAACCCCCGGCGGCGCCGACACCGACCTCTGGGTGGCCAGCGACCTCGGCGCCCACCAGCGTCCCGGGGTGCTGCGTCACGACCATGTGCTGGGCATCGGCCAGGCGTCGCTCACGCTGGCGCAGGCCACCATCCGCAAGGGGGTGGGCCGCGCCCTGGACCTGGGCACCGGCTGCGGCATCCAGCTGTTCCACCTCCTCCATCACGCCGGCTCGGTGGTGGCCACGGACATTTCCGTCCGCGCCCTGGCGTTCACCCGCTTCAACCTGGTCCTCAACGCCGCAGCCCTGGGCCTGGCCCCCGACGACCTTGACCCAGCCAACAGGGACGCGCGCGTGTCGCTGCGCCTGGGCAGCCTGCTGGAACCGGTGGCAGGGGAGGCCTTTGACCTGGTGGTGTCCAACCCGCCGTTCGTGATCACGCCCCGGCACAGGGGTGAGGACGCCGGCGACCAGTTCACCTACCGGGACGGGGGACTGCCGGGCGACGCCATTGTGGAGACCCTGGTCCGCGGGCTCCCTGCCGTCCTTGCGCCCGGCGGCATCGCCCAGATGCTGGGCAACTGGGAGGTGGTGGACGGGCCCGACGCCGGCGCCCGCGCCCCGTGGACGGCCCGCCCCGCGGAGTGGGTTGCCGACGGCGTGCAGGCCTGGTTCATCCAGCGCGAACAGCTCAGCCCGGGCGCCTACGCCGAAACCTGGCTGCAGGACGCCTCGCAGGGAAGGGACCGGAAGGCCTACGCCGACTCCTACGCGGACTACCTGCTCGACTTCGCCTCGCGCAACGTTTCCGGGGTCGGCTTCGGCTACATCCTGCTGCGCAGGCCGGAGGAGCCCCGGGACCGGGACGCGGCAGGGGACATGGAACCGTTCGGCACCTCCGCCCGCTTTGAGGAAATCCTCCATCCGCTTGAGCAGCCCGTGGGGCCGCACCTGGCGGCCGCGCTGGACCGGGAGGCCTGGCTGGACGCCCGCGGGTCCATCCTGGGCGAGCACCTGGTGGTGGCCGGGGACGTCACGGAGGAACGCCACCAAAAGCCCGGCGCCGAACACCCCGGCGTGATCCTGCTCCGCCAGGGCGCGGGGCTGCGCCGCACCAACCTGCTCAGCACGGAACTGGCCGGCTTCGTCTCCGCCAGCGACGGCGAGCTGGCCGTGGGCCAGCTCATCGGGGCACTGGCGGCGCTGTTGGAACGGCCCGACGCGGCCTTTGCCGAGGGCCTGCACTCCGACGTGCGCAACCTGGTCCGCGACGGCTTCCTGCTCCCCGCCGGGTGATGCGGCGTGCCCGAATGACCGGTCAGAGGTGATGCGGCGTGCCCGGGCGAGCGGTAGGTTGGGGGCAACGGGCTGCCGGCGGTTGTTGTGAGTGCAAGGAGGCACCATGCTACTGAGTCCCCACGCGCCGTGGTGGGCCATCCTGCTCTGCCTCGCGGCCGCCGTCGTCCTTCCCACGTTGATCGGGCTCGAACGGCAGGTCAACAACAAGTCGGCCGGGATGCGCACGCACGCCCTGGTGGGCCTGGGCGCGGCGTTGTTTGTGGTGGTCGGCAAGTACGGCTTTTCCGACGTCCTGGACATCAACCTGGTCCGCCTGGACCCGTCCCGGGTGGCGGCCCAGATTGTCTCGGGGATCGGCTTCATCGGCGCCGGGCTGGTGTTTGTGCGCCGCAACAAGGTCCGCGGGCTGACCACGGCGTCGTCCATCTGGCTCACGGCGGCGGTGGGCGCGGCGGCCGGTGCCGGGCTGGTGCTGTATGCGGCGTTCGTCACGGCCGCCTACTTCCTCATCGTGCTGGCCTACTCGAAGGTCCTGGAGCGCGGGCGCCTGTTTGGCCGCCGCTACCATGTGCTGCAGGTGCAGTATGTCGACGGCACCGGGGCGCTGCGGGAAATCCTGCAGACCTGCACGCGGCAGGGCTTCCAGATCCTCGGCTTCAACACCCGCCCGGTCCCGGAGGGCGGGGGCACCATGGGCCGGCTTTTCAACACCGAATCGCTGCCCGAATCCGCCCGCCTGGTGGAGGTCGAGCTGGAGATTGAGGGCCTGGGCCCCAAGGACGGGCTGCTCTCCGAACTGGCCCGCCTGGCCACCATCGCCGCGGTGACGTTCGACGACGAAATAGAGTAGCCGCGCCGCCCGCCGGCCGCCGTGCGCGGCACCCGCCGTCGGGCCCGTGGCGGGGCCGGGCGGCGGTCCGGGATTCGGCCTCCGTTTCGCCTCCAATACATGTTCGCGGTAAAAATATGGTGAACTAGGCTCATGGGGGGCGCCTCCAGCCCACCCTTTCATTCCCTGTAGGAGTACCGTGCCAAGCAAGGCAGCCAGCAAGCCACAGACCGGCAAGAAGCTCGTCATCGTCGAGTCCCCTGCCAAAAGCAAGACCATCGCCAAGTACCTGGGCGAGGGGTTCGTCGTCGAAGCTTCCATTGGCCACATCCGTGACTTGCCGCAGCCCTCGGACCTGCCCGCAGACCTGAAAAAGTCCGCCATCGGGAAGTTTGCCGTCGACCTGGAAAACGGCTTCAAGCCGTACTACGTCATCTCGCCGGACAAGAAAAAGAAGGTGGCGGAGCTTAAGGCGCAGCTCAAGGACGCCGACGAACTCTACCTCGCAACCGATGGGGACCGCGAAGGCGAAGCCATCGCGTGGCACCTGCTCGAGGTGCTCAAGCCCAAGGTCCCCGTGCACCGCATGACGTTTGCGGAAATCACCAAGGAATCGCTGCAGCGCGCCCTGGGCAACCTGCGCGAGCTGGACACCGACCTGGTGGACGCCCAGGAAACGCGCCGCGTCCTGGACCGCCTGTACGGCTACGAGATTTCCCCCGTGCTCTGGCGCAAGGTTTCCCGCGGCCTGTCCGCCGGCCGTGTGCAGTCCGTGGTGACCCGCATGGTGGTGGAGCGCGAACGCGAGCGCATGGCCTTCCGTTCCGCCGGCTACTGGGACCTGCTGGGCACCTTCACCCCGGACGCCTCGGCGGGCCAGCCGTTTGGCGCCAAGCTGTCGGCCGTGGACGGCAGGCGCGTCGCCTCCGGCCGCGACTTCAACGACAAGGGCGAGCTGACCGGCCGGAACGTCGCACACCTGGACGAGGCCTCCGCCAAGGCCCTGGCGGACGCCCTGCAGCACGCGGACTTCTCCGTCCGCTCCATGGAGCACAAGCCCTACACGCGCCGGCCCGCGGCGCCGTTTACGACGTCGACCCTCCAGCAGGAGGCCGGGCGGAAGCTGCGCTTCTCCTCCAAGTCGACCATGCAGACCGCCCAGCGGCTGTATGAGAACGGTTACATCACCTACATGCGTACCGACTCCTCGGCGCTGAGCGACGAGGCCGTCAACGCCGCCCGGCGCCAGGCCTCGGAACTGTACGGCCCCGAGTTTGTGCCCGCGGCAAAGCGCGTCTACGCCAACAAGAGCTCCAACGCCCAGGAGGCCCACGAGGCGATCCGCCCCGCCGGGGACTCCTTCCGCACCCCGGCCCAGGTGGCCAGCGCCCTGCGCGGCGACGAGTTCAAGCTCTACGAGCTGATCTGGAAGCGCACCGTGGCGTCCCAGATGGCGGACGCCAAGGGCTCGACGGCGACCATCAAGCTGGGCGCCGCGGCCGCCACGGGCCAGGACGCCGAGTTCTCCGCCTCCGGCACCGTCATCACCTTCCGTGGCTTCCTGGCGGCCTACGAGGAAGGCCGCGACGAGTCCCGCAACGACGCCGACGAATCCGAGAGCCGCCTGCCCAACGTGAAGGAGGAGGACGTCCTGACGGCCGCCGACGTCACGGCCAGCGGCCACGAAACGTCCCCGCCGCCGCGCTTCACGGAAGCCTCGCTGACGAAGGAAATGGAGGAGCGGGACATCGGACGCCCGTCCACGTATGCCTCCACGCTGTCCACCATCATGGACCGCGGCTACGTCCGCAAGCAGGGTTCGGCGCTGATCCCCACCTGGATCGCCTTCTCGGTGATCCGCCTGCTGGAACAGCACTTCAGCTCCTACGTTGACTACAAGTTCACCGCCGGCATGGAAACCGGCCTGGACCGCATCGCCAACGGCGAGGACAAGGGCTCCGAATGGCTCAAGCACTTCTACTTTGGTGACGGGGCCGACGCCGGCCTGCTCGCCATCGTGAACAACCTCGGCGAGATCGACGCCCGCGACATCAACTCGATCAAGATCGGTGAGGACCTGGTGCTGCGGGTCGGCAAGTTCGGTCCCTACCTCGAAAGCACCGTCCCCACCCTGGACCCCAAGACCGGGGAGATCATCGAGTCCGCCCGCGCCAACGTCCCCGAGGACCTGGCCCCGGACGAACTCACGCCCGCCAAGGCCCGCGAACTCATGGAGACGGCAGCCCCCGAGGAGCGCGTGCTCGGCGTCGAGGAGGCCACCGGCCGGACCATCGTGGCCAAGAACGGCCGGTACGGGCCGTACGTCACCGAGGTCATCCCGGAGCTGACCGAGGAAGAGATCGCCAACCAGCCGGTCGAGTACTACAAGAACGGCAAGCCGAAGCCGGCGAAGAAGCCCGTCAAGGCCAAGCCGCGCACGGGGTCCCTGTTCAAGTCGATGACCGTGGACAGCGTCACCCTGGACGAGGCACTGCAGCTCATGAGCCTGCCGCGCGTCCTGGGCGCCGACGCCGAGGGCAACGAGATCACGGTGCAGAACGGCCGCTTCGGCCCGTACCTGAAGAAGGGCTCCGACTCCCGCTCCATCGGCTCGGAGGAGGAAATCTTCACGATCACCCTCGAAACGGCGCTGGGGATCTACTCCCAGCCCAAGCAGCGCGGGGCGCGTGCCGCGGTGCCGCCACTGGCCGAGTTTGGCGACGACCCGGTGTCCGGGAAGAAGATCGTGGTGAAGGAAGGCCGCTTTGGCCCCTACATCACCGACGGCGTCACGAACATCACCGTGCCGCGCGGAACGGACGTTGAGGAGCTGACGCACGAGATAGCCGTCGGGCTGCTGGCGGACAAGCGCGAACGCGGCCCCGCCACGCGCACGGCGAAGGCGCCGGCCAAGCGCAAGGTGGCGGCCCGGAAGTAGGAAGTCCGGCACGTGGTGCGGCCACGAACGCGCAATAATGGGCACATGAGATTAGGCGTGCTCGACATCGGTTCCAACACCGTCCACCTGCTGCTTGTTGACGCGCGCCCCGGGGCCAACCCCGTGCCCTATGCCTCGCACAAGCGGTCCCTGAGCCTGGTGCAGTACCTTGACGGCGACGGAAACATCAATGACGAGGGCCAGACCGAGCTCATCGAGTTCATCCTGGAGGCGTGGGAATTTGCCGCCAAGCACCGGGCCAAGGACCTGCTGGCGTTTTGCACCTCAGCCATCCGCGAATCCACCAACGGCGCGGCCGTGCTGGAGCGGGTGCAGCATGAAACCACCATCCGCCTGACCGAGCTGACCGGCGACGAGGAGTCCGCCATGACGTTCTTCGCCGTGCGCCGTTGGCACGGCTGGGGCGCCGGGACCATCCTGAACCTGGACATTGGCGGCGGCTCCTTTGAAATCGCGCAGGGCTCCAACGAGCTGCCCGAGCTGGCCCATTCGGTGCCGCTGGGGGCCGGACGGCTGACCCGCGACTGGCTGGCCGAGGACCCGCCCACGGCCAAGAGCGTCAAGGAACTGCGCAAGCACATCAAGGCGACCCTGAAGGGGCCGGTCGCCGCCACCCAGGCGCTCGGCGCCCCCAATATCGTCACAGGCTCCTCCAAGACGTTCCGGGCGCTGGCGCGCATCACGGGGGCGGCGCCGTCGGCCATGGGACCCTATGTGAGGCGCGAGCTGCACCTGAGCGACCTGGGGCTGTGGAGCCAGCGGCTCTCCGCCATGTCCTCGGCGGACCGGCTGCACCTGCCCGGCGTGTCCGTGGCGCGGGCCGGCCAGGTGCTGGCCGGGGCGCTCGTGGCGCAGTCCGCCCTGGAACTGTTCAAGGTGCAGTCCCTGCAGATCAGCCCCTGGGCGCTGCGCGAGGGGCTGATCCTGCGGCGCCTGGACCAGCTGGTCTTCGACGGCCCGTTGGATCCGCCCGCGCATGTGGGTAGGCTGACCAATTCGGCAACCCTTTAGGCGGACATGAACACTGAACCCCTGGATCCCTCACTTTCCCAAGGCCCGACGGCGGACGGCGGCCACGCGCCGCGGCGCCCGATTCCGGTGGCGCTGTCCACGGCGTCGGTGTACCCGCTGAGCGTGCATGACGGCTTTGCCGTGGCGGCCGACCTGGGGTACGACGGCGTCGAGGTGCTGGTGACCCACAACGGCGACAGCCAGGACGCCCGGGCCCTGAACGCCCTGGCCGAACGCTATGACCAGCCCGTCCTGGCCATCCACGCGCCCACGCTGCTGCTGACCCAGCAGGTGTGGGGGAGCGCCTGGAACAAGGTCCAGCGCTCCGCGCAGCTGGCTGTTGACGTGGGGGCCGATGTGGTGGTGGTGCACCCGCCGTTCCGCTGGCAAAACGACTATGCGTGGACCTTTGCGCACGGGGTGCGGGACATTGCCGACGCCTTTGGGATCCGCATCGCCGTGGAAAACATGTACCCGTGGCGGGTCCGCGGCCGCGAGGCGCTGGCCTACCTGCCGCACTGGGACCCGGTTCCGCAGGACTACCGCGACGTCACGTGGGACTTCTCGCATGCGGCGTCCGCCGGGGCGTCCAGTCTGGACGCCGCCAAGGCGCTTGGTTCGCGGCTGCGGCACATCCACCTGACGGACGGCGTCTCGCCGTCCACCAAGGACCAGCACCTGATCCCCGGCCACGGAACGCAGGAGTGCGTGGAGGTGCTCCAGCACATTGCCGGGAACGGGTTTGACGGCGCCGTGGTGGCCGAGATTTCCACCCGCAAGGCCAAGGGCGCCGGGCAGCGCGAGGAATGGCTGGCGGAAACACTGGAATTTGCCCGCGTCCATCTGGGCCAGACGCTGGACTGACAGCCGGCGGTACTGACAGCCGGCGGTCGGGGACCGTCGGATGGTCCCGATCCTGGACGGCGCCGCTTGTTCAGTTCCGGTGCCCGGTCCTTAAATGCGAAATCGCCGGAGAACATGGGGCCAGTGGATGGGGGGAAACACTGGCGAGTTCTCCGGCGATTTGACTGGTCTTCAGGACAGGACCAGTCCGATCATCACTCGCACCCTTATGAGGTACTTCAAACATTAGGTCCCGTGGTTGGGAAAAGGCCGGGCGCAGGCTGTGCATTTGCCCTTAAGCGTCCTCGCCCCGCGACCGTCCACGTTAAAGCGAGAAACGCCGGAAGCAATGCTGGATCTTGGGGGATGTCCAGCCGCTTCCGACGCTCCGGACCAGCGGTTGAAAACAACTGCCGGACCATCATCACTCGCACCCTTATGAGGCAGTTAAGACACTAGGGGCCCTTTCTGGGCAACGCCCCCCGCGGGGCTGGGAAGAAGCTGGCAATTCCCGTCCGCCCTCGGCGGTCGAGGCCCCCCGGCAGCCCGAAGGGGCCGTTGTTGCATGCGGGGGCCCGGGCAAGAATGATGGGGGCATGAGCAAAAAGATCGCATTTCTAGGCTGTGGGTCCATGGGCGAGGCAATCCTGACGGGGCTGCTTGCTGCCGGGACGCCGCCCCAGGCCGTGACCGTGACCGTCCGTCGGCCCGAACGCGCGGAGGAACTGGCCCAGGCACACGGCGTCACGGCCCTGGCATCCAACGAGGAAGGCAGGGCCAACATCGACGCTGTGGCCGGGGCCGGCGTCGTGCTTCTCGGCGTCAAGCCGGTGGGCATCGCGGCGCTGTGCCGGGAAATCGCCGACGCCCTGGAACCCGGCGCCGTGGTCATCAGCGTCGCCGCGGCCGTTTCACTGGACCAGCTCGAAGGAGCCCTGCGCCCCGGCCAACCCGTTGTGCGCTCGATGCCCAACACGCCGCTGAAGGTGGGGCGCGGCGTGGTGGCGCTCTCCGCCGGAAGCGCCGTTGACGAACACCACCTCGCCGCGGCGCATGAAATCTTTGACGGTTCGGGGGTGGTGTTCGACATTCCCGAGGAACAGCAGGACGCGGTGTCGGCCATCAGCGGCTCCGGTCCCGCCTACGCGTTTTACCTGGCCGAGGCCATGGCCGCCGCGGCCCAGGAACTTGGCCTGCCGGCCGGGATTGCGCAGGTCCTGGCGCGGGAGACCGTGGCCGGCGCCGGCCTCATGTTGGCCGAGCCCGGTGCCGACACCGCCGCCCTGCGCCGGGGGGTGACCAGCCCCAACGGCACCACGGAGCGGGCCATTGACATCTTTGACCGGCAGGGCTTGCCGGGCATTGTGAGGGCGGGTGCCAAGGCGGCCGCGGCCCGGGCCGCCGAGATCACGGAGGAACTCAGGGGCACGTAGCGGCGCCGGCCTCGAGGTCCAGCAGCAGGGCCTTCGCTTCCGTCCCGCCCAGATACGAGCCGCGGCTGCCGTCGGAGCGGACCACGCGGTGGCACGGCACCACCAGCGGCAGCGGGTTGCGGGCACAGGCGGTCCCCACGGCCCGGACGGCGTGGGGGCTGGACGTCAGGGCGGCAACGGTGGCGTAGCTGGCCGTGTGGCCGTAGCCAATCTCGGGCAGGTGGGCCAGCACCTCGCGCCGGAAGCCGGTGGCCAGGCGGAGGTCCAGCGGCAGGTCGAACAGCCGCCGGCGTCCGGCAAAGTATTCCTCCAGTTCCCGCGCGGCGTCATCCAGGCGGGCGGGGGCCCGGAGAATGCGGGGGCTGACCGTCACGGCGAGGGACTGCAGCACGGCGTCGTGCCCCTCCCGGGCAAAGGCCACCCGCACCAGCCCCACCGCGGTGCCGGCCAGCAGCAGGGGACCCACGGGGGAGTCCACCAGGCGGTACGCCACGTCAATCAGGCCGTCCGCGCCGGCGGCGTCGACCAGCGAGGCCCGCAGCCGTGCCACGGCCTCCGCCTCCCCGGCGGCCACGGCGGCAAGTTCCGCCGGCATTTCCAGCTCCGTGCTCATTGCCCTCTCCCTTCCGGGGTGTCCGACATGCCTGTACCCTGCAATATTTCGCGCAGCGCCTTCATCCCGTCGGCCGACGCCCGCCGCGCGGCCGCCTCCGAGTTCCCCAGCAGGCCCGCCACCTCGGCATGCCGGAGCCCGGCCAGGTGGTGGTACACCACCGCTTCCCGCTGCTTCTTGGGCAGCGCGCCAATCGCGGCCCACACGCGGGCCGCGTCCTCTCCCGCCTCCACGGAATGCGCGACGCCGTCCGCTCCACCGGAGGCCGTCCCGCCCGGCGTCCGTGCCGGCAGGCCCCGCGGCAGGCCCCGCGGCAGGCCCCGCGGCAGGGCACCGTCGGCGGCACCCTGCGAGCTGGCGGGGATGGGCAGCCGGCCGGCCTTCCGGTGGTGGTCCAGGGCCTTGTTCCGCGCGATCGTCACCAGCCAGGCCTCGCCGTTGAGCACGGCGGTGGACGGGTAGGCGCGCAGGGCCGCCAGGAACGTTTCCTGCCAGACGTCGTCGGCGTCCTGGACGCCCACCAGGGCCCGGCACACCCGCAGGACTGCCGCGCCATGGGCCTCCACCAGGCGTTCAAACGGCGGCGGCACGTGGCCGGGGCGGCTCAAAACAGCGCTTCGGTGTGGGTCCGCGACGGGTTTTCCAGCTCCAACAGGAACTGCTTGCGCTCCAGTCCGCCGGCGTAGCCCACCAGGGAGCCGTCGGCGCCCACCACGCGGTGGCAGGGGACGATGATGCTGATGGGGTTGCGGCCGTTGGCCGCCCCGACGGCCTGCGCCATGGAACGGCCGCCCAGCATGGCCGCAACGTCGCCGTAGCTTCGCAGCTCCCCGTAAGGGATCTGGCGCAGGGCGTCCCAGACGCGGTGCTGGAAGGCGTTCCCCACGGGTGCCAGCGGCACGGAAAACTCCCGGCGGGCGCCGGCAAAGTATTCGCCCAGCTGCTCCGCGGCCGCGGACAGCACGGGCGAGGCGGACGGGTCCACCCGCTCCCCGAACGATTCCCAACCCGGCCGTCGCAGGTGCTGCGCCATGTACACGGCCGCCAGTCCGGCGTCGTTCGCCACAGCCGTCAGCGGGCCGATGGGCGAGTCAAGAATGGTGTGGCTGTTCATGGTCGTTGCCTTCATGCCCAGTAGACGACGGGGGCCGGGAATGTGTGAGCCTCAGGGCCGGGCGGCGAACCGCTCCAGCAGCTCGACGTTGCCGGAGACAATGAGCATGTCGCGGCTGGAGACGCGGGTTTCCGGCTGCGCGTACGTGAAGTCCTCGCCCGGGGACTTCACGCCCACCACCGTCACGCCGTACCGCCTGCGCACATTGGATTCGGCGAGCGTGAACCCCTGGGTCTCCTTGGGCGGGTACATTTTCACGATGGCGAAGTCGTCGTCGAACTCGATGAAGTCGAGCATGCGCCCGCCCACGAGGTGCGCGGCCCGGACGCCGGCGTCGGCCTCGGGGTAGATAACGTGGTTGGCGCCGATCCGGGTCAGGATCTTGCCGTGCGACTGCGTGATGGCCTTGACCCACAGGTGGTCGATCCCCAGGTCCACCAGGTTCACCGTGATCAGCACGCTGGATTCGATGGACGTGCCCACCCCGACGACGGCGGAGCTGAAGTCCTGCGCGCCGAGCTGGCGCAGCGCGTCGATGTTGGTCGCGTCGGCCTCCACCACGTGGGTGAGGACGCCGGCCCACTTTTGCACCAGGACGGGGTCCCGCTCGATGGCCAGGACCTCCCGGCCCTGCTTGACCAGCTGGTGGGCCGTGGACGCGCCAAAGCGTCCCAGGCCGATCACGAGGACAGGTGCGTTGTGCGGCGGTCGGTTGCTGGAATTTGCCTTGTCAGCCAATGATCGGCCTCTCTTCCGGGTAGTGGTACAGCTGGCGGCGCTGACGCAGGGCCAGGGCGGCCGCCAGCGTGATGGAGCCGACACGGCCGAAGAACATCATGGCACAGAGCACATAGACGCCCGACGGCGGGAGCTCGGCGCTGAGCCCCGTGCTCAGCCCCACTGTGGCGAACGCGGAGATGGTCTCAAACAGGACCCGGTCCAGGCTCTGGCCGGAGATGGCCAGCAGCAGCCCGGTGGCAATCATGACAAGCGTGGCACCCATCATGATCACGGAGATGGCCACGCGCATGGTGCCCTGCGGGATGGTGCGGCCGTAGATCTTCACGTCGTTGTCGCCGCGGGCCTCCGCCACGATGGCCAGGAACATGACGGCGAGGGTGGTGACCTTGATGCCGCCGGCCGTGGACGCGGAGCCGCCGCCCACGAACATGAGGGCGTCGGTGAGCATCATGGTCGAGGAGTGCATGGAGTTCATGTCCACCAGGTTGAAGCCCAGCGAGCGGGTCATGACGGAGGCAAAGATGGAGTGCGTGATCTTGTCGCCCACGTCCATGTTGCCGATGGTGGCCGGATTGGTCCACTCCATGGCGCCCCACAGCACGGCGCCGGCCGCCAGCAGCAGCAGGGAAACTTGGACGGTCAGCTTGGCGTGCAGCGTCCATTTCCTGAACCTGAAGCCGGTGGCCAGCAGCACCATCAGAACCGGGAAGCCCAGGCTGCCGATGAATCCGCCAACCATCAACGGGACCAGGATCCACAGGTCCGCCTCATACGGGACCACGCCGTCGGAATGGGGCGTGAAGCCGGCGTTGTTGAAGGCCGAAATGGAGTAAAACGCGGCATGCCAGATGGCCTGCGGAAGCGTCTCGCCGAGGACCAGGAACCGGGGAGCCATGACCAGCGCCAGTGCGGCCTCAATGGCCACGGAGGTGCTGATGACAATCCGCAGGAGCGTGCCCACCTCGCCCAGCCGCCCGGCATTCATGGCCTCCTGGGCAATCAGCTTCCCGCGCACGCCGAGGCGCTTGCTCACCATCAGGGACATCAGGGAGGCCAGGGTCAGGATGCCCAGGCCGCCCACGAAGATGCCGGTCAGGATGACCAACTGGCCGAAGAAGGACCAATGCAGCGCGGTGGAGACGGTGGTCAGGCCGGTCACGCACACGGCGGAGACGGCGGTGAACAGGGCGTCGTGAAACGCCGTGGCGTGGCCGTCGCGGGAGGCCGCAGGAAGGGACAGCATGACGGTGAAGACCATGATGACCAGCGCGAAGACGGTGAGTGCAAGCCGTGCCGGGGAACTGTTGGCGACCCGGTCCACAAAGTCGCGCACGGCGGCCAATGGCCTGCTGCGTGCCGGGACGGCCTGGATGGGTTTTATGGCCAAGGTGTGCGCCGCGCCTCCTGCCCGTGATAAGCCTGTTCATTCCCTCCCCAGCCCTGCCGATACGGCAAAGCGACAAGGAGTTCGGTAGCCTGTGATGGATGTCATCCATTGCCAGCACCGGGCCAGCGGCCGTCCCGACAAGCATAGTCTGCGATGCGGCCATGTATGCGTACAATTTTGGCCCCAACCACCCCATGTCGCCAAAGCGGCTGGAGCTCACTTCCATGCTGGCCCGCGAGCTGGGCATCTATGCGCTGCCGCACGTGGGCGTGGAGGCCTCCCGTGTGGCGTCCGACAGCGAGCTTGCCACGGTGCACAGCGCCGCCTACATCGCCGCCGTCAAGCGCGTCGGGAACGATCCTTCACTGTCCGACCCGGACCGCGGACTGGGCACCGAGGACGATCCGGCCTTCGCCGGCATGCACGAGGCCAGCGCCCGCCTGGCGGGCGCATCCCTGACGGCGGCCGACGCGCTCATTTCCGGGACTGCCGTGCACGCGGTCAATTTTGGCGGCGGCATGCACCATGCGGACCGGGAGAAGGCCAGCGGCTTTTGCATCTACAATGACGCCGCCATGGCGGTGACGCGCCTGCTGGACTCCGGCGTGTCGAAAGTTGCCTACATCGACATCGACGCCCACCACGGCGACGGGACCCAGAACATCTTCTGGGACGATCCCCGGGTCCTGACCATTTCGCTGCACGAGTCCGGTCTGACCCTCTTCCCCGGCACCGGGTTCGCCAATGAGGTGGGCGGGCCGCGCGCGCAGGGTTCCGCCGTCAATGTTGCGCTCCCGGCCGGCACCTCGGACGGCGGCTGGCTCCGGGCCTTCCACGCCGTGGTGCCGCAGCTGGTGGCTGCCTTCGGCCCGGAGGTCATCGTCAGCCAGCACGGCTGCGACTCGCACCGGGACGACGAGCTTTCGCACTTGAACACGAGCATTGACGCCCAACGGGAGGCCGCGCTGTCCATTGGGGCGCTGGCGGAGCAGGTGTGCGGCGGGCGCTGGCTGGCCATGGGCGGCGGGGGATACAACATTGTCAGCGTGGTGCCGCGCGTGTGGTCCCACCTGATGGCCATTGCGGCGGGGCGGCCGGTGCCGCTGCGGACCCCCGTGCCGCCCCGGTGGCGGGAGCATGTGCTGGAGCGCTATGGCCGGGAGGCGCCATTGCTGATGGGTGAGGACGCGGACATCTGGTGGAGGTCGTGGGAAGTGGGCTACAACCCCTCCGACGCCCTGGACAGGACGGTCATGGCCACGCGCAAGGCTGTCTTTCCGCTGTACGGTTTGGACCCGTGGTTCGACTGAAACCGCATGAAGATGCCGGGGCTGGCATATGTCGTTAGGGTAGTGGGATGGTCGTAGAAGCAGTATTCGCTGTCATTGCCGAGGGAACCCGCCGGGACATCCTGGAAGCGCTGGCGCGCGAGCACAAGGCCGTGGGCCAGCTGGTGGAGGAACTGGGCGTTTCGCAGCCCACCGTGTCCAAGCACCTGCGGGTGCTCCGCGAGGCCGGCGTGGTGACCATGCGCGCCCAGGGACAGAAGCGCTACTACAGCATTAACACCCAGCCGCTGTCGCTGGTCTCGCAATGGCTCGAAGACCTCGGTGCCGGGGTGGGCGCGGCGCCGCGGACGGCGGGCGTGCCCGGCAGCGCCTTCAGCTCCAACGGCGGCGCGGCCGGCCATGGCGGCGTGAACGCCCACGGCGCCGCCGCGGGCAATGGCAATGGCGCCCCGTCCGGCGCCGTCCCGGCAGCGGCGTCGGCAGCTGCCGTGGATGTCCCGGCTGCGGCGCCGATCCGGCCGGTCCCCGAGGCGGCCGCCAGGGCGGCCGCTGCGGCGGCCCCGGCAACCGACAAGGTGCTCGCCACCGCCGGCCCCGCCGATGGGCACGACCCCTCCGTGCAGCAGCAGATATCGCGCAGCGTCGGCCGCGCCGCCAACAAGGCGGCGGACCTGCTGGCCAGCCTGCCGGCCTTCCGCCGCCGCAAGGAGTAGGCCCCCTGCGGGCCAGCCGCGTCACCGGATGGCCCTGACCCCCGGGAATCGGCAGGGTCGTGCATCCGGTCTCGAATTCCAAGAATAATTGGCTTTGCGGCGTGGGATGACTGGAAAATTGCCGGTGAGCATATTTATGCGCCCGTCGAGGCGCCCCGCACTTTCCTAGGAGACTCATGGACACCAGGCTTGAAGCCATTCGGGAGCAGGTATTGGCCCGCAATCCCGGGGAGAAGGAATTTCACCAGGCAGTTGTCGAAGTATTCGAGAGCCTCGGCCCGGTATTGGATAAACATCCAGAATTCGTCGACGCGGCCGTGCTCCAGCGCCTGTGTGAGCCTGAGCGCCAGATCATCTTCCGGGTTCCGTGGGTGGACGACGCCGGGCGGGTGCAGATCAACCGCGGCTTCCGGGTGGAATTCAACTCGGCCCTCGGCCCGTACAAGGGCGGCCTGCGCTTCCACCCCTCCGTGTACCTGGGCATTGTGAAGTTCCTGGGCTTCGAGCAAATCTTCAAGAACGCCCTGACCGGCATGCCGATCGGCGGCGGCAAGGGCGGCTCGGACTTTGACCCCCGCGGCAAGTCCGACGGAGAGGTCATGCGCTTCTGCCAGAGCTTCATGACCGAGCTCTACCGCCACATCGGCGAGTACACCGACGTCCCCGCGGGCGACATCGGCGTGGGCGGGCGCGAGATCGGCTACCTGTTCGGCCAGTACAAGCGCATCACCAACCGCTACGAGTCGGGCGTCCTGACCGGCAAGGGGATCGGCTGGGGCGGTTCGCTGGTGCGCCCGGAAGCCACCGGCTTCGGCACCGTGCTGTTTGCCCAGGAAATGCTCAAGACCCGCGGCACGTCCTTTGACGGCCAGCGCGTGGTGGTCTCCGGCTCCGGCAACGTGGCCACCTTCGCCATTGCCAAGGCCCAGCAGTTTGGCGCCAAGGTGGTGGCCTGCTCGGATTCCTCGGGCTACGTCGTGGACGAGAACGGCATTGACGTTCCCCTGCTGCGCCAGATCAAGGAAAAGGAGCGCGGCCGCCTGAAGGAGTACGCCGTACGCCGCGGCGCCTCCGTCAGCTACATTGAGGGCGGATCGGTCTGGGACGTGGACACCGCCGTGGCCCTGCCCTGCGCCACGCAGAACGAGCTCAACACCGAGGCCGCAACCCGACTGGTGAAGAACGGGCTCGTCGCCGTCGCCGAAGGCGCCAACATGCCCTCCACCTCGGGCGCGGTTGCCGTGTTCCAGGAGGCGGGGATCCTCTTCGGACCGGGCAAGGCGGCCAACGCCGGCGGCGTGGCCACCTCGGCCCTGGAGATGCAGCAGAACGCCAGCCGCGACGCGTGGTCCTTTGAGCACACCGAGCAGCGCCTCACCCAGATCATGGTTGGCATCCACGACCGCTGCGCGGAGACCGCCGAGACCTATGGCTCGCCCGGAAACTACGTGGTCGGCGCCAACATCGCCGGCTTCGTCAAGGTGGCCGACGCCATGCTGGCCCAGGGCCTGATCTAGGGACCAGGCTTCCGGGCCCACCCCGCATGTCGGACTTTCGGCGCGTCCCCCCGCCACGCGGGGGACGCGCCGAAAGTCCGTCCGGGCAGGCCACAGCGGCCCGTTTCGCCGTCCGGGGCGCGGATTCCGGTCCCGGCGAAACCCCGGTTAGGCTGGGACCGGTGCCGGCGCCAAAGATGCCGGCCAAGCCCAAGAGGAGAGTGAATCGTGGTCAGTGCAAAGGCGCCTGGGCATGTGGTTGTTGTCGGTGCGGGTATTGTCGGATTGTCCACCGCCTGGTATCTGCAGGAGCACGGCATCGGCGTCACCGTGGTGGACCGTGGCGGCGTGGCCAGCGGCTCCTCCTGGGGCAACGCCGGCTGGCTGACCCCGGCGCTCACCCTGCCGCTCAGCGAACCCTCCGTCCTCAGCTACGGGCTCAAGGCCATGATTGACCCGGCGTCCCCGCTCTACATCCCGCTCTCCGCCGACCCCCGGCTGCTGAAGTTCCTGGCCGGCTTTGCCCGCAACTGCACCCCCGGAAAGTGGCGAGCCGCCATGGGCGTTTTTGCCGAGGTGGGCCACACGGGCCTGGACGCCTTCGATGAGATCGCCCAGGCGTCGGGCCCCGGGGCCGAGCCGACGCGCCCGGCCGATCCCTTCCTGACGGGCTTCGCGTCCGCTGCGGACAGGGACGCCCTGGTGAAGGAGTTCAACGTGATTCGGGAGACCGGGGGCAGCGTCGACTATTCCCTCATGACGGGGGAGGAACTGCGCGCCCTGGAACCGACCCTCGGCCACGGCGTGGTGGCCGGCATCGGGATCCGCGGCCAGCGCTACATGAACCCGCCGGCGTTCATGGACTCCCTGGCCCGGTCCGTCGCGGAGCGCGGCGCCACCATCACAGGCGCCTTCAACGTGGTGGACGTGCGCGATTCCGGCACCGGCGTGGATGTCATCGGCTCCGAGGGCCGTTCCCTGAAAGCCGACGCCGTGGTCCTCGCCACGGGTGCCTGGCTGGGCACCCTGGCCCGCAAGTTTGGCGTCAAGAGGGTGGTCCAGGCCGGCCGAGGCTACAGCTTCACCGTGGTGCCCGAGTCCATGCCCAGCCACCCCATCTACTTCCCCGCCCAGCGCGTGGCCTGCACCCCGCTGGGCGACAGGTTCCGCGTGGCCGGCATGATGGAGTTCCGCGACGCCGACGCTCCCCTGGACCCGCGCCGCATCAAGGCGATCGTGGAGGCCGCCTCGCCCATGTTCACGGGCATCAACTGGGAGGACCGCGCCGAGGAGTGGGTGGGCGCACGCCCCTGCACCACCGACGGCTTCCCGCTCATCGGGGCCTCGAAGTCCCCGCGCGTGCACGTGGCCGGCGGCCACGGCATGTGGGGGATCGCCCTGGGCCCGCTGACCGGCAAGATGATTGCCGCCGGCCTGACCGGCACCACCGCGCCGGCCATCATGCGCCACTTCAACCCGCTGCGCTGAGCCCGGCCGCCGGTTCCTCCAACTCCGCCGCCCCATGCGGGGTGCGCAGGGCACGACGCCGTCGCACCGGCGTCGTGCCCCTCCGGCCAGGGTGGCCTCCTCGCTGGAGATCCCGGAGCAGTCCTGCCGCGGCCCGCGACACACGGGTGACACAATTTGT
This sequence comes from Arthrobacter wenxiniae, assembly GCF_013376105.1. Lineage (GTDB taxonomy): Bacteria > Actinomycetota > Actinomycetes > Actinomycetales > Micrococcaceae > Specibacter > Specibacter wenxiniae. The sequence goes on along the minus strand of NZ_JAAMFM010000001.1, from coordinate 188,284 downwards.
TGGCACGGCAGCGGGCGGTCTACAGTGGTGCCATGACAAACCGTTGGTATGCGTATTTTTCGTTGGCTCTGGAGGGGCCCGCGTCTAACTGACACGCATCCAATCACCTTCAGAGCCAACAGGACAGGGAAACTTTTCCCTGTCCTTCGCCATTTCCGGGCGGGCTTCTGAACAGGGGTCCGCTGCCACCCCACCAAAGGATCCGCTCCATGACCACCACAGCAGCCGAAACCACCAGCGGCACCGCGAATTTGCGCGTCAGCCAGTTCACCGCCCTGCCCACGCCCGCCGAACTCGAGGCGGAACTGCCGCTGGACGCACCGGCGGCTGCCGTCGTCGAGCGCGGCCGCGACCAGGTCCGGGCCGTCATGGACGGCGTGGACGACAGGCTCCTGGTGATCGCGGGTCCGTGCTCCATCCACGACCCCGCAGCCGGCCTGGAGTACGCGCGCCGCCTGGCCGCCGCCGCGAAGGAGCACGAGGAGGACCTGCTGGTGGTGATGCGGGCCTACTTCGAAAAGCCGCGCACCACGGTGGGCTGGAAGGGCCTGATCAACGATCCGCTCCTGGACGGCAGCCACGACGTCGCGACGGGACTGCGGATGGCCCGCAAATTCCTGCTCGACGTGGCGGGGCTGGGGCTGCCGGCCGGCACCGAGTTCCTGGAACCCATCAGCCCCCAATACACGGCCGACCTCGTCTCCTGGGGCGCCATCGGGGCGCGCACTGCCGAAAGCCAGATCCACCGCCAGCTTTCCTCGGGCCTGTCGATGCCCGTCGGCTTCAAGAACGGCACCGACGGCGACCTCCAGGTGGCCCTGGACGCCTGCAACGCCGCCAGCGCGGCACAGTCGTTCCTGGGGATCGACGGCGACGGCCGGGCCGCCCTGGTCAGCACGGCCGGCAACGCGGACACCCACGTGATCCTGCGCGGCGGCCGCAAGGGGCCCAACTACTCCGCGGCCGACGTCGGGGCCGCCGCGGCGTCGGCGGCCGGCGCCGGGATCAACCCGCGGTTGATCGTGGACGCCAGCCATGCCAACTCCGGCAAGAGCCACCACCGCCAGGCCGAGGTTGCGCTGGAAATCGGCGCCCAGCTCGAAGCGGGCGGCCCCTCCGCCCAGGCGATCGCCGGGGTCATGCTGGAAAGCTTCCTGGTGGGCGGTGCGCAAAAACTGGACGTCGGTGACGTTGCCGCCGGCACGGCCGTGCTGGCCTACGGGCAGAGCGTGACGGATGCCTGCATGGAATGGGACGTCACGGCGGACGTGCTGGCAGCGCTGGCCGGGGCAGCGCGGGCGCGCCGGACCCGCGCCGCGTAACAGGGCCGCGCCGCGCAGGGAATCCCGCGTCCGGGGACCAATTTCCGGTAACAGCTTTCACTTTGGCCCCGCCAGCATCTAGAGTAAGGCCTATGGTTTTCCGGGCCTCATCATCCTGGAACGGGTTAATTCGACAATAGGGAAGCCAGGGGCAATGGTGCAGGAGCAAAACTTCTCCAATGTGAACTTCCTGACGGTCCAGGAGGTCGCGGAGCTCATGCGCGTGTCGAAGATGACCGTCTACCGCATGGTCCATGCCGGGGAGCTGCCCGCCGTCCGCTTTGGCCGCTCCTACCGCGTCCCCCAGAATGCGGTGGAGACCATCTTGAAGTCGTCCGTGGTGGAGGACAAGGACCAGGGCGGGGCCTCCGGTTCGGCGCATACCGGCTAGAGGCGGTACCCTAGGAAAGATCCATTTTCGGCTTTGACCGATTCCTGCGATCGGTCGACCTAATCGTTTACGGCTCCGTTTGGGGCCAACTATGTAGTTTGTGAGGAATCCATGGGTTCAGTAATCAAGAAGCGCCGCAAGCGGATGGCCAAGAAGAAGCACCGCAAGCTGCTTCGCAAGACCCGCCACCAGCGTCGCAACAAGAAGTAAGTCGGCGTCTGCACAAGGCACCTGTCCACATCTGTGGGCGGGTGTTTTTGTTTTGTGCCCCTACTTCCGCCGCATCGAGGCGATGCCCTTCCAGAGCCCGTACACCACCCCGGCGCCCGTGGCGGCCTGCAGGCCCAGGGTCGCCGCGCGGCGACCCGAACGGTAGTCGTAAATGGGCCAGTTGTGCTCGCGCGCGTGGCGGCGCAGCCGGGCGTCGGGGTTGATGGCGACAGGGTTGCCCACCGCGGTCAGCAGCGGGATGTCGTTGAACGAGTCGCTGTACGCCCAGCACCGGGACAGGTCCAGCCCCTGCTGTTCGGCCAGGTCGCGCACGGCCCGGCCCTTGGCCGCCCCGTGCAGGATCTCGCCCACGATGCGGCCTGTGTAGAGGCCGTCCTCGACTTCCGCCACGGTGCCCAGGGCGCCGGTCAGGCTCAGCCGCTTGGCAATGACGCCGGCCACCTCCACCGGCGTGGCGGTCACAAGCCACACCTGCCTCCCGGACTTGAGGTGCTCCTGCGTGAGCGCCCGCGTTCCGGGCCAGATCTTGGAGACGATCATCTCGTCGTAGACTTCCTCGCCCAGGTGGCGGACAAACTCCGAGCTGATGCCGGCCGCCAGTTTCTTGGCCGAGTCCTGGACGGAGTGGACGTCGGCCATGTTTTCCCCGCGCAGGATGAACTTCGCCTGCTTCCAGGCAAAGCCGGCCGCGTCCCGCAGCGTGAAGGCCTTTTTCTGGTACATCTTCCGCGCCACATGGAACAGGCTGGCGCCCTTCATGAGCGTGTTGTCCACGTCAAAGAATGCGGCTTCGCCCTGAAGATTCGCAGCGGTCGAGGCGGCCTCGGCACTGTCGGTAGTCACGTCGGGCATGGAACGAGTCTAGTCAATGCGCACCTGCCTTGCCCGTCGTGCCGTTTTTGGCGCGGTTGACGGTGGCGAAACTAAAGTATGCGTACGGTTAAGGCATGGAGCCCGTTTCCGGCGCAACGCCGATTCTCGAATTGATCACCAAGGCCGAATGCCACCTGTGCGAGGACGCCCGGGAAGTGGTGGCCGGCGTGGCCGGGCGCCTGGGTGTGGCGTGGAGCGAGCGGCGGATTGACGGCGATCCCGCCCTTGTCGAACGCTACGGCGAAGAGGTCCCGGTGGTCCTCGTGGACGGTGTGCCGCGCGATTTCTGGCACATCGACCCCGTCCGGCTGGGCGCCGTGCTGGAGCGGGCCCTGGGCCGGCAGGGACCGCCGGCCGGGCGCTGATGCCACACACGGGCCCCGCTTTGGCTAACGGTTGGGCACGTCCTACAGTGGATAATGGCCGACGGCGGACCCCGGCGACATGTGTTCCCCGCCCGGGTGCGGCCATGGCAACAGAATTTGGAGCGTCACCTTGTCCCCATCGCAGACCCCGGACGAACCGGCCGCAGAAGCGGCCCGGCAACTGCCGCCTGCCACGGTGTCGCGCCTGACCCTGTACCTGCGCACGCTGAACGCCCTGCTCTCGGAGGGGACCGAACGGGTGTCCTCCGAGGCGCTGGCCGAATCGGCCGGCGTCGGCTCCGCCAACGTCCGCAAGGACCTTTCCTACCTCGGTTCCTACGGCACGCGCGGCGTCGGCTACGAGGTGGCGCACCTGAGCCGCAAGATCGCCCAGGCCCTCGGACTGACGCATGAATGGCGCGTGGCCATCGTCGGTGCGGGAAACCTGGGCCGCGCCCTGGCCCGCTATGCAGGCTTCGAGTCCCGCGGCTTTGACGTGGTGGCACTGTTGGACGCGGACCAAATGCTGGTGGGCACCGAGATTGGCTGGCTGCGCGTCACGGACGTGGCCGATCTCGAACACACGCTGGAAAAGACGCGCGCCAACATGGTGGTCCTGGCGCTGCCGGCCGCGGTGGCCCAATCGGTGTGCGACCGCGTGGTGGACGCGGGCATCCACAGCATCCTCAGCTTCGCCCCCGTGGCCCTCTCAGTTCCCGCCTTCGTAAACCTGCGCAAGGTGGACATGGCCACCGAGCTGCAGATTTTGGCCTATCACGCCCAGCGGCTGGCGGACCCGCGCCTGGACGAGGACCGCCCGGGGGCCTGAGCGACGGGCTTGTTGTCAGTAGCCGTGCGGACCGTTTCCGGGGACGCGCCTGGCAAAGTATTCCTTGGCGGGGGAGCGGTACAGGATGATGACGGCCACGAGCCCCAGCCCCACCTGGACAACGGTGAAAACGTTCGGCTGCGTCAGGGCCAGCAGGGACACGATGGACAAGACCAGCCCGGTGGTTCGTGCCCAGCCGGCCCCGCGGCGGATTTTGACGGCCAGCCAAAAGTACACCGCCGCGGCAATCAGGCTGAGCACGGTGGCACCGACCAGCAGCCCGGTGATGGCGGACTGGTCGGCCATCAGGGTGTCGTAGGCGGGGTCGCTGGGCAGGGCGGACTTTAGGGCGTCCAGCATCGTGGTCCGGACGGACGGCAGGAACAAGACAAACAGCAGCAGCAACCCCGAGAGCGCCTGCAGGCCGCCGGCCGCCATGATCAGCCTGCTGGAGACCGCCACCTGGCGGGGTGCGGCCAGGTGTTGGCCGGGCGGCACGGGGCCGGAGCCGGGGTAGGCGGAGGCGGGCGGAAGGCCCTGGGACGGCCCGGCGTCGTGCGCGGGGTCCGCGGACTGCGGCGGCCGCCACCCCTCCGGGGCGTACTGGCCGTAGCGCGGCACGCCCGGGGCGATCTCGCCATAGTGGCCGGGGCCGGGACCGGGGGTAGGCCGCTCTTGAGGTGTTTCGTCAGGAGTGGTCATGGAAGTGGTCCCTTTCGGTGGCGGCCGGCGGCAGCCTTGTGGGCCGCGCCGGGTTTGTATTTAACCCTACGCGACCGCGTGCCCCGGACCTACCCGGAACGTGCCCGGGCGGGGTGCCGGATCCGGCGGCGCCCCGCGAGCGGGCACTGATCCAGGTGGAGGACTTCGACAGCCCCAACGGCATGGCGCCGATGGACGCCGCCATGCCGTTGGGGCTGACGAACGGCACGGAAATCAGGAAAGTGGCCAGGCTCCCCAGGAGCCACCACACTGCGGGGGGCAGGCCACGCAGCCGGAACAGGCAGGCGGAGCCGCCGGGCGGAAAATCGTGGGCGGACTTGGGCGGACTTGGGCGGAAAGGGGAAGTGCCGGCCCGCCACGGGGCGGACCGGCACGTCTGGAAGGCGTTCGGGTGCCTAGGCGGCCTTCACGAAGGCAACGTCGAGGGTGATCGTGACCTTGTCGGAGACCAGCACGCCGCCGGCTTCCAGCGCCGCGTTCCAGGTCAGGCCGAACTCCTTGCGGCTGATGACGGTCTTGGCCTCGAAGCCCGCGCGGGTGGCGCCGAACGGGTCCACGGCCACGCCGTTGAACTCGCCCTTGAAGGTGACGGGCTTGGAGATGCCGCGGATGGTCAGCTCGCCGGCCAGCTCAAAGTCGCCCTCGTCGCCGGAGACGCCCGTGGAGGTGAAGGTCAGCGTGGGGTGTTCCTCGACCTCAAGGAAGTCGGCGCCGCGCACGTGGCCGTCGCGGTTCGCATCGCCGGAGTTGAAGCTGTTGGCCTGGATCGTGGCGGTGACGGCGGCGTCGGCCAGCGTCTTCCCGAGGGTCAAGGTGGCGTCCACGTCGGTGAACTGGCCGCGCACCTTGGAGATGCCGGCGTGACGGACGGTGAAGCCAACCGTGCTGTGGGCGGCGTCAAAGTTCCAGGTGCCCTGGCTCAGGCCTACGGTTTCAACGGAAGTTGCAGTCATGTGATGCTCCTAGGGATTGGGGTTCAATACAGGGTTCAGGACCCGTCAAGCGAGGTCCTTCACCGGGTATAAGCATGCGTTTGCATCTAATATTCCCTGCGGCGGAAATTTCTTGGTTTTTTTGGGCCGGACTTGTGCCACTGTGGCGCCCGAGGCTGGGAATTCCCTGATTAACCCCAATCCGCGTAACTTTGAGAAACTTGGACACATGTCCCGAGTCACTGTTCACCTGTTGCGCCATGGCGAGGTATTTAATCCCGAGGGCGTGTTGTACGGCCGGTTGCCCGAATTCCACCTCTCCGAGCGCGGCCGTGCCATGGCGGACCTGGTGGCGGGGCACTTCAAGGCCCTGGCGGACGGCGGCGCCGCCCCCGTGTACCTTGTTTCCTCACCCCTGGCCCGTGCCCAGGAAACCGCGCAGCCCACGGCTGTCGCGCTGGGACTGGAGATTGTCACCGATCCGCGCATCATTGAGGCTGAAAACCATTTCGAGGGCATGAAGGTCAGCAAGGCCGAGCTCCTCAAGCCGAGGCACTGGCCGTATCTTGCGAACCCCCTGCGCCCGTCCTGGGGCGAGCCGTACGCGGCCCAGGCGGAACGCATGCTCGCAGCGGCGCGGGATGCCCGGCGTCGTGCCTGCGAGCTGGGAGGGGATGGCGCGCAGGCCATCATGGTCAGCCACCAGCTGCCCATCTGGGCCACGCGGCGCAGCGCCGAGGGCAGGCGGCTGTGGCACGACCCCCGCCACCGCGAATGCACCCTGGCCTCCCTGACATCCCTGACGTTCGACGCGGACGACGTGGTGGGCGTGAGCTACAGCGAACCCGCCGCTGTGCTCCTGCCCGGCGCCGCCACCACCCCCGGAGCCTGAATTTGCGGCCCGGGCTAGGCGAAAGCCACCATTTCGACGTAATGTAGAAATTCCGACGAAAATAACCAGCCACGCCACAACAATCCTGCAAGATGAAAGACAACTAGAGTGACTTCCTCGATGAGCCGCCGTTCATTGTTCGCCGCCACGGGCGCCGTGCTGGCCATTGGCCTCACGGCGTGCGCGTCCAGCGACACCCTCGCAAAACAGGCCGCGGCGGGGGACAGCAAGGGATTCGTGGCGGGGGACGGCTCCGTCACGGAATACGCCCCGGCCAAGCGCTCCGCGCCCGTGGAGTTTTCCGGGAAGCTTTTTGACGGCAGCACCGTCACGGCGGCAGGGCTGCGCGGCAAGGTCACCGTCCTGAACTTTTGGTATGCCGCGTGCTCCCCGTGCCGGGAGGAGGCGCCCGAGCTGCAGGCCCTGCACGTCGAATTTGAGCCGCAGGGCGTGGACTTCTACGGCGTGAACATCCGTGACGAGGTCGCCACGGCGGAAGCGTTCGAGCGCAGCTACAAGCTGACGTACCCGAGCATCATGGACAAGGACGGCGGCGTGCTGCTGGCCCTGTCCAAGCGGAACCTGGTGCCGCCGGCCGCCGTCCCCACCACCCTGGTGCTGGACAAGCAGGGCAGCGTGTCGGCCCGCATCCTGGGCCCGGCGGACAAGGGGACGCTCAAGGCGCTCATCACCTCCGCGCTGGCCGAGAAGTAGGGACGTTGGCCAACAACCCATTTGCCGAGGCGATTTTCAGCGGCCCCATGCTGCTGGCGATCCCGGTCGCCCTGCTGGCCGGGATCGTGTCATTCCTGTCGCCGTGCGTGCTGCCGCTGGTGCCCGGCTACCTGGGCTATGTCAGCGGTCTGGCCGGCGCCGACCTGGAAAAGCAGCGGCGCGGCCGGATGCTGCTCGGCATTGGCCTTTTTGTCCTGGGGTTTTCGACGGTCTTTGTCCTCATCGGGGCGGTGTTCGGTCAGCTGGGCGCCTGGCTGCGGACCCCCGGCGCCGGCTGGGTCACGCAGGTCCTGGGCGTGGTGGTCATCCTGCTCGGCGTGGTGTTCCTGGGCGGACTGAACTGGTTCCAGCGCGATGTCAAGATCCATGCGAAGCCGCCGGCGGGCCTGTGGGGCGCCCCCGTTCTGGGGATCACCTTCGGGCTGGGCTGGGCGCCGTGCATCGGCCCCACCCTCAGTGCCGTCCTGGCGTTGTCGTATTTTGACGGGACCACCGCCGCCAAGGGTGCGTTCCTGACGTTTGTGTACTGTCTGGGGCTTGGGGTGCCGTTCCTGCTGATCGCCGTGGGCGTGCGGCGCGGGCTGGGCGCCCTGGCGTTCTTCCGCACGCACCGCCGCGGCCTGCAGTGGTTTGGCGGGGGCCTGCTGATCTCCCTGGGCCTGTTGATGGTGACCGGTTTGTGGGGGACGTGGATCAACCAGCTGCAATTCTGGTTTGCCAGCGAAGTGATACTGCCAATCTGATGAGGGATGACTCGGTGCAAGAAGAGCAAGGCAAGAAGCCGGCCAAGGACGACGTTGAGCTGCCACGGCTGGGATGGGTTGGCATGCTCCGCTGGGCCTGGCGGCAACTGACCAGCATGCGGACGGCCCTGTTCCTGCTGCTGCTGCTCGCCGTGGCGGCCGTTCCGGGGTCCCTGTTCCCGCAGCGCGCATCCAACCCCTCCAACGTCACGCAGTACCTGGCGGACCACCCCGCCTCCGGGCCCATCCTGGACTGGTTCAGGCTCTTCGACGTCTACTCCTCGCCGTGGTTCGCGGCCATTTACCTGCTGCTCTTCACGTCCCTGGTGGGATGCGTGCTGCCGCGGGCCAAGATCCACGCGAAGGCCATGCGCTCGGCGCCCCCGCGCACCCCCAAGCGCCTGTCCCGGCTGGCCGAATACGGCACCGTGGAGATCCCGGCCGGCAGCGGCGTCGACGCCGAACAGGCCGTCAGGGATGCCGCTGCCGTCCTCAAGTCGCGCCGCTACCGCGTGGACGTGCGCGATCTAGGCACGGAACGCCCCTCGGTGGGCGCCGAGATCGGCTTCCTGAAGGAAGTGGGAAACCTGGTCTTCCACGTCTCCATCCTGGGCGTCCTCGCGGCCGTCGCCTACAGCGGCCTGGCGGGGTACAGCGGCCAGCGGGTGGTGGTGGAAGGCGAAACCTTCGTCAACACGCTCGTCGGCTATGACACGTTCACCCCCGGCGCTTATTTCAACAGCGACCGCCTGAGCCCGTATTCAGTGACGCTGGACAAGCTGGCCGTCAAGTATGACCGTGAGTCGCCGGGGCACTATGGCCAGCCGATCGACTTCACGGCCACCCTGACCACCAAGGACGGCCCCGACGCCGGGGCCAGGCAGCAGGTGCTGAAGGTCAACGACCCCGTGTCCCTGGGCGGCACCAACATCTACCTGGTCGGCAACGGCTACGCGCCGGTGGTGACCGTCAAGGACGGCAAGGGAAACGTTGCCTTCCAGGGCCCGGTGGTCGCCATCCCCACCGACGGCGCCTACACCTCGCTGATAGTCATCAAGGTCCCGGACTCGAAGCCAAAGCAGCTCGGCTTTGTCGGCTTCTTCCTGCCCACAGCACTCGTGGACGACAAGGGCGTGTCCTACGGCTCCGACCCGGATCCGTTCAACCCGCAACTGAACCTCAACGCCTACACGGGCGACCTGGGCCTGGACAACGGCATTCCCCGCAACGTCTACACGCTCGACACGTCAAAGATGAAGCAAATCAACGGCCGCGACCTGAAGGCCGGCGGCATTGTGCTTGCGCCCGGCCAGAGCTACAAGCTGCCGGACGGCAACGGCACCATCAGCTTTGACGGCATCAAGCGCTTCGCCGCCCTGGACATCCGCCACGACCCGGGCCAGGGTTTCGTCCTGGTGTTCGCTGTCCTGGCCCTGGCCGGCCTGATGTCCTCCCTCTTCCTGAACCGCCGCCGGGTGTGGATCCGCACCGGCAACCACCCGGACGGGCGCACCATGGTGGAGTTCGGCCTGCTGGCCCGGGGCGAGGACCACCGCCTGGCAGGGGAGGCCGCCGCCATCAGCAAGGCACTCCATGCCAAGTGGCTGGTGCCGCTGGACCCGCAGGTGGAAGATGGTAACCGGACACCCGCCAATCGTTCCGACGCCGCAGCCGGCGTCACCATGTCAAGTAAGGACCAGTAATGCCAACAATCAATGCAGGCTTTGCCCTGCTCAGTGAGCAGTTCATGCTTATGGCCGGCCTGGCCTACGTCGTTGCGTTTTGCGCCTACGCCTGGGATCTGGTGACGTACAGCAAGACCGTCCGCCGGGGCCTGGCCGTGGACTCCGCAGCCGGCACGGTCTCCGCCGATGCCAGCCGCCTGGTGGGCGTGGGAGCGTCCGGGGCGTCCGACTCCGGCGCCATCGGCCAGGACCTGGGAGCGGGTCCCCTTGACCGCGGCGTACGCCCCAGCAGCAAGACGCACAGCGGCTCGGACGGCATCACGGCCGGCGACTCCATGCGTTACGGGAAGGAAAAGCGCCGGGCAGCGAGGATTGCCGTGGCAATCACCGTGGTGGCCGCCGTGGTCCACGGCCTGGCCGTGCTGTTCCGCGGGCTCGCCGCGGGGCGCGTGCCGTGGGGCAACATGTACGAGTTCTGCACCACCGGCGGGTTCACCGTGGCGCTGATCTTCCTGCTGGTGCTGACCCGGCGCGACCTGCGCTTCCTCGGCACCTTCGTCATCGGGCTGGTGCTGGTGATGATCACGGCCGCGTCGGTGGCGTTCTGGACGCCCGCCGGGCACCTGGTGCCGGCGCTGCAAAGCTACTGGCTGATCATCCACGTCTCCATCGCCGTCATGTCCTCGTCCCTGTTCACCCTGACCTTCGCCATGTCGGTGCTGCAGCTTCTGCAGTCGCGCCGCGAGGCCTCCATTGCCTCCGGCAAGCCGGACAAGGCCCTGGTCATGCGCCTGGTTCCGAACGCGCTGAGCCTGGAAAACATGTCCTACCGCATCAACGGCATCGCCTTTGTGGGCTGGACGCTGACGCTGATGTTCGGCTCCATCTGGGCCGAAAAGGCGTGGGGCCGGTTCTGGGGCTGGGACACCAAGGAAGTGTGGACGTTCGTCATCTGGGTTGTCTACGCCGGCTACCTGCACGCCCGCGCCACGCGCGGCTGGACGGGCACCCGTGCCGCCTGGCTGTCGATTGTTGGCTACCTGTGTGTGGTCTTCAACTTCACGATCGTCAACGTGTACTTCTCCGGCCTGCACTCCTACGCCGGCGTGGGCAGCTGATCGCGGGCAGCCAAGACAGCCCGGCGCCGGAATCCCGGTCCTCCCCGCCGGCCCGGCTGGATGTTCAAGGGCGGCGGATCGGCCCGGTTCAGTGCTTGGTTTCGTCGTTCGGGTGCTGCTCGCGGAGCTTGGCCTCGCGGGCGTCAAGTTCGGCCCGGAGCTTGCGCAGGCGTTCGGCCTCGGCCTTCTGCGCGCAGGTCACCTCCAGGTTGCGGAGGAAGTCGGGATCGTCGTCCGGGGCCCGGAACTGGCTGCTGCGGCCCATGAGGGACGGGCCGCGCTGAGCGGAGGTGGGGCTGCCAACAGCCGCCGCGTACCGCGGACGTCCCAGGAAGAGCCAGAGGAGGACGCCCACCAGGGGCAGCAGCACAATAACAATGATCCAGGCGGGCTTGGGCAGGCTCCGGACATCGGCCGGTTCGCTGCGGATGCAGTCTATGAGTCCGTAAATGAAGAGGACCACACCGAAGATCACTGGGATATAGCGCATGCTTCATTCTATCGTTGACGGACAAATTGGGCTCCGGGCGTGTGTTCAGAATCAACGGCTAAGCTTGGCCCGTGGCTTTCTTCAAATACTCCCTGATCCGCGGCCTGCTGTTTCTGGCATTCTTCCTGGTGGCCAACCTTGCCCTGCGCCTGAGCCCGCTGTCGTCCGCGCTGGCAGCGGCGCTGTGCGCCTTCGTGGTCAGCTTTTTCCTCCTGCGCAAGCAGCGCGACGGCGCCACGGCCGTCATCGCCGAGCGCTTCGCGCCCCAAGCCACCACGACACAGTCCGCGGGCGCGGTTGCCGACGCCGACGCCGAGGATTCACTCGTCGACTCAAACCCGGACGTCTGGGTCGACGCGGACCGCGCCACCAGGAAGCCCCGCGCCCAGCCCGAGGGCTGAGCGGCAGCACGACCGGCCGGACCCGCCCGCACCATGACCGCCCGCAACATGATCGACAAGGACCCGCATGCGCTGGATGGACACGGAACGGCTTGCACTCGTGGAGACGTTCCGGGCGGTGGACCCGGACGCGCCGACACTTTGCGAAGGCTGGACCGTCCGGCGCCTGCTGGCCCACCTGGTGATGCGTGAACATGCGCCCTTGAAGCGGCTCCTCGACGACGCGGCCCGCCCGGAGCCGGGCACGGAGAAACGGCTTGGCCAATACGTTTCGGCCGCCGGGTCCCCGGCCGGCTATGCGGCGCTGGTCCAGCGGTTCGCCGCCGGCACCGGGGCGGCCAACCCCATGACCTGGCTGGGCGACTCCGTCCAGCTCGTGGAATACGTGATCCACCATGAGGACGTCCGCCGGGGGACCGGCGACAACACGCCCAGGGTCCTGCCCGAAGGCCAGCTCGACGCCCTGTGGGCCAAGCTGCCGCTGATGGCCCGGATCGCGTATCTGCGCAGCCCCGTCGGCGTCACGATCGCCGCCAAAAACCGTCCCGCGGTGCCCGTGCGGAAGGGCCGCGGCACCGTCTTGGTCACCGGTGACCCCGTGGAAATGGCGCTCTACGTTTCGGGCCGCCGGCGTGCCGCAACCGTGGACGTCACGGGCAGCGAAGCCAACCTGGCGGCGTTCCGCGAGTGGGCTGCACGCAGGTAACCCGCGAAACGCAGGCATCCCCGCCGGCTACAGCCCCGTCAGCACCATCGCCGCGGCAAACAGGACGCTGAAGCCAAGGTTGAGCATGCCCGTCTGCTTCAGGACGGGGATCAGGCTCTTGCGCTTCTTGCCCTTGAGCATCAGCCAGCTGGGCATGAGCATGAACGGCACCAGCAGCAGCACCAGCAGCAGCCACGGCTTGGCCGGAACCAGAAACAGCGGCAGCGGCACCGCCAGCGCCAGCATCACCACGTAGCTGAGTCGCGCATTTCTGTCCCCGAGCCGCACGGCGAGGGTCCGCTTGCCCACCGCGCGGTCCGTGGGGATGTCGCGGACATTGTTGGCCATCAAGAGTGCGACGGCGATCAACCCCGTTGCGATGGACCCCAGGACTGCGGCCGTGCTCACGGCGCCGGCCTGGGTGAACACGGTTCCCAGGGTTGCCACGGGGCCGAAGAAGAAGAACACAAAGACGTCGCCCAGGCCCATGTAGCCGTAGGGGTTCTTGCCGCCCGTGTAGCCCCACGCGGCAATGACGGCCCCGGCCCCGACCAGCAGCAGCCACCACGCCTGGGACAACACCACCAGGACCAACCCGGCCACCATGGCCAGGCCCAGGGCGCCGAAGGCAGCCATCTTCACCTGGCCGGGCGCCGCCGCCCCGGATCCCACCAGGCGCAGCGGGCCCACGCGGACCTCGTCGGTGCCGCGGATCCCGTCGGAATAGTCGTTGGCGTAGTTGACGCCCACCTGCAACAGGAGGGACACCAGTGCGGCCAGGACGGCCCGGCCCCAATGGAGGGCGCCGAGGTCGTACGCGGCGGCGGTGCCGATGATCACCGGGGCAACAGCCATCGGCAGCGTCCGCAGGCGCGCGCCTTCAATCCATTGACCAACAGTGGCCACAGTTACTCCTTGTCCGCGCAATGTCCGCGCAGGCGGCTAAAAACCTGTCAGTGTCCATTGTGCCGGGTGCGGGCTACCTCCCGGCCGCCGCCGCGTCCGCCAGCAGCGCCAAAATCGCCGTCCTGTCAGGCTTTCCGGTGGCCAGCACGGGCAGCTCGGAGACAAACACCACAGTCTTGGGCACCTGGTGCGGCTCCAGCAGCGACGCCGCACCGGCGCGCAGTTCCTCGCGGGAGCAGCTACCTACCACCAGCGCGGCCACCTGCTGGCCCCATTCGGGATCGGCCACCGGCCCCACAAAGGCCTCGCGGACGCCCCGCACCCTGTGGAGTCCGTCGGCCACGGCCGCGGCGGAGATTTTCAGCCCGCCGGAGATGATGACGTCGTCCACACGGCCCAGGACCCGCAGCCGCCCCTTGCCGTCCAGTTCGCCCAGGTCGCCGGTTTCATACCAGCGCACGCCATTGTCGGACTCGGTGAACGCGGCCGCCGTCAGCGCGGGGTCGCCCAGGTACCCGGAGGCCACCACGGACCCGCCCAGCCGCACCCGGCCCCCGCGGATGGCGAGTTCCACGCCGCCGAGCGGGACGCCGTCGTACACGCAGCCGCCGCAGGTTTCGGACATGCCGTAGGTCGTGACCACGGTGACGCCGGCCCCGCGCGCGGCCTCGAGCAGCACGGGGCTGGCAGGCGCGCCGCCGAGCAGGATAGCGTCGAAGCGGCGCAGGACCGTGAGCGTCTCGGCCGACGGGTTGGTGAGCAGGCGGGTGAGCTGCGTGGGGACCAGCGACGTGTAGCGCAGCTTGTCGGTCAGCTCCAGGGCGGCCGCCGTGAAGGCCCCGGCCGTGAAGCCGCCGGTAAGGTCCATGGCCCACGGCCGCGTCCCGGCAAACAGCGAACGGACCAGCACCTGCAGCCCCGCCACGTAGTGCACGGGCAGGGCCAGCAGCCACTGCCCCTCGCCGCGCAGCGCCAGGGCCGTGCCCACGCTCGACGCCGCCAGCGCATCCACGCTGAGCATGGTCCGCTTGGGCGTCCCGGTGCTCCCCGAGGTGCGGACGACGGCGGCAATGACCGTTTCGCTTCCGGCCGCCAGGCCCAGCTCGCCTTGCGGGAGGCGGGTGAAGCTGCCGTCGGCCGCGATTTCGACGGCCGGGCCTTCGCCGGACAGGGCCTCGGAAAGTGCCTTGAGCAGGGGATCGATGTTCATGGGCTGCCTATTTATGGGGGATTAGAAGTAGTACGGGAAGTTGGACCAGTCGGGGTCGCGCTTTTCCAGGAAGGCTTCCTTGCCCTCCACGGCCTCGTCCGTCATGTAGGCCAGGCGGGTGGCCTCGCCGGCAAAGACCTGCTGTCCGGCCAGTCCGTCGTCGGCCAGGTTGAAGGCAAACTTGAGCATCCGGATCGCCTGCGGGGACTGCCGGGCAATGTCGGCAGCATATTCCAGGGCCACGTTTTCCAGCTCCGCGTGGTCCACGGCCTCGTTGACGGCGCCCATGCGGACCATGTCGTCAGCGGAATATTCGCGGGCCAGGAAGAAGATCTCCCGGGCAGCCTTTTGGCCGATCTGGCGGGCCAGCAGCGCGGAACCGTAGCCGGCGTCGAACGAGCCCACCGTGGCGTCCGTCTGCTTGAACTTCCCGTGCTGGCGGGAGGCGATGGTCAGGTCGGAGACGACGTGGAGGGAGTGTCCGCCCCCGGCGGCCCAGCCGTTGACGACGGCGATGACCACCTTGGGCATGGTGCGCATGAGCCGCTGGACCTCCAGGATGTGGAGGCGGCCGGCCCGGGCGGGGTCGATGGTCTCCTTCGACTCGCCGCCGGTATCTTGTACGGTGTATCGGTAGCCGTCGCGGCCGCGGATGCGCTGGTCCCCGCCGGAGCAGAAGGAATGGCCGCCGTCCTTGGGGGAGGGTCCGTTGCCGGTCAGCAGCACGGTGGCCACATCCGGGGTCATGCGGGCGTGGTCCATGGCGCGGTACAGCTCGTCGACGGTGCCGGGGCGGAAGGCGTTGCGCACCTCCGGGCGGTTGAAGGCGATGCGGACCGTGGGCAGGTCCCTTGCTTCGGTGGTTGAGCCTGTCGAAACCCGTTCCACCTGGCGGTGGTAGGTCATGTCCTGGAAATCGAAGCCTTCCACCACGCGCCAGCGGGCGGGGTCAAAGATGTCGGAAACCTGCTCGGGGAGTTTGTCTGCGCTCACCCTCACGATCTTAGCTGGCGGGGGCGGGGCAGGCAGGTGTCAGCGCCGGCGCGAAGGCATCGCCGTCCTGCGCGCTCATCTTCTGCGGTCAATCTCGCGGCGGTGTCGATCGGAGGTACTGCCGCGGACCGGGGATGGAGAATCGCACCTCGCCATGCCCGGCAGCTTCGATCGGGCCGGCATCTATGAGCCTTGCCCGGTAGTTGGCCGCCAGCGTCAATTTTGCCCCCATGCGCTCGGCAACGTTGCCCGTTCCGGAAACTCCATCGTCGACGGCCATGGCCCGCAGGTAGTCCATGTCGCGGCGGCGGGTGTTGGCCAGGGCCGGCTCCAGGACCAGTCGAATGTTTCGTTGAAGGCCTGCCGCAATGGCTCGGTCCACAGCATCGTCCCCCAACATTCCGCCAGTCTTTTCTGCCTCACGCCACAAGAAGTACCCGATCAGCTGGACCAGAAATGGATAACCGGTCGTGGCGATGGCGGCCTTGGATGCCATGTTGCCGGGCAGGGTGAGCCCGGCCGAGGCGAACAATTTGATGTACGAACTTTCCACGTCCGCGATTTCGACTGAATGAAGGTCGATTTTGTCAGCCCGCCGCAAAAAGGTCGCCACACCCTCATTAGGCAAGTCGGAGACTGCTGACGGGAGGCCGGCACACACAAAGCCGATCGGCAGGCCGTCCCGGACAAAGTGCTGAATGACCGCAGCGAGGTGAAGCAGCTCGCCACGGTTTGCGTCCTGAATTTCATCAAGCGTGATCAGCAGCCCGGTCTTGTTTTCATCCAGTCGGCGAAGAAGCTGGCCGCCGAGGCTTCGAAATTCCACCTGTCTCTCAGGGGCCAGCCGTGTGGTGACCCCGAATCCGGCGGCGACAAACGCTGTGATCTTCCTGGCGGGCGGGGCCGCCCCCAGTTCGTCATTGATCGCGCTCATGGCATCTGCGATCCGCGCCAAAAAACCATCTGTGGACGTGTCGGAGATGACGGCCCATCCTTGTTCGCGCGCCAGGTCCTGGGCCTCATTGAGCATGACGGTCTTGCCGACGCCACGGGCACCCGTGATGATCGTGAGCAGCCCGAGGACGCCCGAGCGAAGACTGAGCCCGTATTCGAACTCGTCGAGTACATCGGTGCGGTCCAGCAGTTCTGGCGGGGTGCGGCCGAACGATGGTTTGAATGGATTGTCCATCTTGCCATCCCACACCGCTTATGAATTTGTGTGAATCTTATGAATTCATAAGATTCACACAGGTTCACACGGGCGGCATCAGCTGATGCAGAACTCGTTGCCTTCGGGGTCGGCCATGGTGAACCAAGCGTGCGGACCCTGGCTGGCCTCCCACAGGAAGGTGGCGCCGCGGGCTTCCAGCCTTTGGCGCACCTCCGCCTTGTCCTCGCCGCCGACCCGCACGTCCCAGTGGATGCGGTTCTTGTCCGCCTTTTCCCGGTCACCGGACTGGAACAGGATCCGCGGCTGGCCGCTGCCCGCGTCCGGGCCGGCCGTGACCGCCTGGCCGTCCTTCCAGACCAGCACGCCGTGGTGCCGCATTGTCTGGTCCGCGGACGCGAATCCCTGGTCCACCATGGACCTGATGAATGCCTCGTCCGAGGCCTCCACGGCCCAGCCCAGCGTTTCCGCCCACCAGTCGGCAAGTTCGTGGGGCTTGAGGGCATCGACGACGATCTGCAGTGAATAGGCCATGGTGAGAGTCTGCCGCGGGCGGGCCCGGCCGTCCAGCACGGGAGCCCGGTTGGATCCCAACCGGGCTCCACTTGCCAAGTGGAGCACGGTTGGGATCCAATGGCGCGCCACTTCAGGGTTGGGCGGCATCCGCTACTGTTTTTTCATGACAGCAATTGCACCGGTCACCCTGCGCGGAAAGTACGTCACCCTGGAGCCGTTGAGCCGGGACCACCACGACGGGCTGGTCGAGGCGGCGTCCGACGGCGCGCTGTGGCACCTCTGGTACACGTCCGTTCCCCGCCCCGAGGCCATGATGGCGGAAATCGACCGCCGCCTGGCCCTGCAGGACTCCGGCATGATGGTCCCCTTCACCACGCGCCTGAATGATCCCGCCGGGCCGGCCAAGGTCATCGGCATGACCACGTACATGAACATCGACGCAGACGTGCCACGGCTGGAGATCGGCTCCACCTGGAACGCCGCCAGCGTGCAAGGCACCGGCACCAACCCGGACAGCAAGCGCCTCCTGCTGGGGCACGCCTTTGAAACCCTTGGCTGCGTTGCCGTTGAATTCCGGACACACTGGATGAACCTGCAGTCCCGCGAGGCCATTGCCCGCTTGGGTGCCAAGCAGGATGGCGTATTGCGCTCGCACACCCGCATGCCCGACGGCTCGCTGCGCGACACCGTGGTCTTCTCCATCCTCGCCCATGAATGGCCGCAGGTCCGCAACGGCCTGGACCTCCGCGTGGCCAGGCAGCGCTGAATGCCCGCACCTGAGGTTCCGCACTGGGAGGGCGCCGTCAACGCGCGCCTCCTCATCGGCGACATTTACCGGATGGGCCGCAGCGAGTGGCTCACCGAGCGCGGCTGGGAGCAGGTGTACGACGACGGCGTCCGCACCGTGATCGACCTGCGGAATCCCGGCGAGCGGAAGCGCAGGCCGACCGACCCGGTGGTGGGGGACGGCGCCATGGCCCGGTTCGACGTCGTCAATTCACCCACGGAGGACCCGGACAACGCCGAGTACCAGGCCCTGGTCCAGCCCTACATGAACCACCCGCGGCTGTACGCGGACATCCTGCGGCTGTTTCCCGGGCAGCTGGCCGCCGTGTTCAAGGAGCTGGCCGCGGCCCGGGGGAAGGTGGTGATCCATTGTTCGGGCGGGCGGGACAGGACGGGGCTGGTGGCGTCGCTGCTGCTGGCACTCGCCGGGCAGGCGGAGCGGGCGGCCGGGCAGGACGAGCTGGCGTCGCGCGGGATCAACAGCTGGCACCTGGTGGCTCCCGTGAAGCACCCGTACGAGCACTACCTGGCCGAGGACGAGATGGCCGGCGTCGTGGCGGACCGGGAGCGGGCGCTGAGCCGGTTTGTGGGCGGGCTGGACGTGCGGGCGTTCCTGCTGGCCAACGGCGTCACGGCGGCGGAGATCGACGCCGTGGTGGCGAGGTGCCGCTGAACGGCGCGGGCCTGCTGGACGGGGTCGCGGCCGCCGCGGCAGGATTGTGGGCGACGCCGGGCGCGGACGTCGCGACCCCGCGCGTGGATGCCGTCATGGCTGGCGGTCACGTACGTCAAGGTGGCGGGCAGCTCGTGGGGCGTCAACGGCGCACCCGTGCTGGTCCTCGTCGTGGCCACCAACGGGGCGGAAGGGCATGCGTTCGCCAGGGACCTCTCGCCGCAGCCGGTTCGCCTGGCGCCCTACCAGCGAACGTCCACATGCGGCGGTGCGCAGAAGTCGGAGTGCCAGTTCCTGTCCAGTTCCAGTTCAAGGACGCCGGCAACCCCGGGATCCAAGGCCAGGTCGGAGGGCCGGACCGGCCGCCAAAAAGACGCAGGCGTAGTCCGCGTAGTCACGGGCGCCGCCTTCAGCGGGCATGTCCTGCGGCAGTGTCTCGCACACTGCCGTCTGTTCCCTTGCAGCGGTGTAGAGGACGGGCACTGGCGGCCTTGCGAAGAAGGCGAACCGTGTCCGGGTCCCGAATTCGCCGCGAGGACCAGCTGCCGCGGCTTCGCGACCTGCAGCCGGCAGGGTCGGCAACGTCCGCGCCTGTCAGGAGTCCAAATTCGGCCACCCTGTGGCACCAGGCGTTTTCACTTGCCTGGACGCCGCCGCGCCAACTGCGGGGAGACCGGAACGCCAGTTGGCGCCCATTCCGCGCCCCGGGTACCGTGAAAGGACCACCGGCCGGCCAGGCCCCAAACGACTCGAGGCTCCGTGCGTTTCCCCCAGCAATTCAAGAACTGGCTGTTCAACACCCCCGGCGTCGCGGACACGGCCATCTTCACCGGGGAAGTGGGCCGGGCGGCGAAGCGGGCGGATGAAGCCACCGAACGGGAAGGCCTGGCCCAGGCCCGGAAAACCATCAAGCAACTGGCGGCGGACAATAAGCCGTGGACCGGCCAGCGCCTCGAGGACTACCTGTTCAGCGCCCGCGTCCTGGCCGGCCGTGCACTGGCCATGGTCCCGTTCGACACCCAGCTGCTCGCGGCCGCCACCATGCTCCAGGGGACCGTGGTGGAGCTGGACACCGGGGAGGGCAAGACCCTGGTGGGCGCCCTGGCGGCCGGCGCGCACGCCCTCAACGGCCGTCGCGTCCACGTCCTGACGGTCAACGACTACCTCGCCCAACGGGACGCCGCCTGGATGGGCCCCTACTATGGGGCACTGGGCATCACCTCCGCCTCCGTGACGGCCGGCAGCACCCCGGAGGAGAAGAAACACGCCTACCAGGCAGATGTTGTCTACGTCTCCGTCAATGAACTCGGCTTTGACGTCCTGCGGGACCGCAGCCGCACCGGGCCGGACCAGGCCGTCCTCCGGCCCTTTGACGTGTGCATCGTGGATGAAATCGACTCCGTGCTGGTGGACGAGGCCGTGGTGCCGCTGGTCCTGGCGGGCCGGGCCCGCAGCGAGCTGCAGGGCGTGGACGTGGCGGATTTTGTGCGCGGGCTGGACCCGGAGACCGACTACACCGTGGAACCGGACCGGCGGAACGTCTCGCTGACCGACGCCGGGATCAACAAGGCGGAGGGGAGGTGGCCCGGCGTCGAGCTGTACTCGGCGGCAGGCACGCCGCTGTTCTCCTCCCTCAATGTGGCCCTGCATGCCCAGGTCCTCCTGCAGCGGGACGTCGACTACATTGTGCGGGCCGGCCGGGCCCAGATAGTCTCGGATTCCCGCGGCCGGGTGGCGCACACGCAGCGCTGGCCGGACGGGCTGCAGGCGGCCGTCGAGACCAAGGAAGGCCTGCTGAAGACTGAACAGGGCGAGGTCCTGGACCAGCTGCTGGTGCGCGACCTGGTCAGGTCGTTCGCCACCGTGACCGGCATGAGCGGCACCGCCTCGGCCGTCGCCGAATACCTGCGCACGCACTACGAACTCGACGCCGGCCGCATTCCGCCGCACAGGCCCTGCATCCGCGAGGACCTGCCCGAGCGCATCTACGCCACCGCCGCGCAGCGCGACGCCGCCGTGGTCGAGGCGGTGGTGGCGGCGCACGCCGTGGGGCGCCCGGTGCTCCTCGGCACGCACAGCGTCGCCGCCTCGGAGCGGTTCGCCGCGGACCTTACGGCCAGGAACGTGGACTGCCAGGTCCTCAACGCGCGCAACGACGCCCTGGAGGCAGGCATCATTGCGGAGGCGGGGCGCAAGCACGCCGTGACGGTCTCCACGCAGATGGCGGGCCGCGGCACCGACATAATCCTCGGCGGCAAGGGCGCCGGCGCGGCCGCCCACGGCGAGGTCGCCGCGCTGGGCGGGCTGCTGGTGGTGATCGCCGGCCGGTTCCACTCGCCCCGCCTGGACGCGCAGCTCCGCGGCCGCGCCGGCCGCCAGGGCGATCCCGGCGCCAGCGTCACCTTCTCCAGCATTGAGGACCCGGCGGCCAACGGCCAGGAGATCCAGGGCCTGGAACTGGGCAGTTCCCTCGCCGGGGACGCGGACGACGCCGGACGCGTCACCCGGGCGGGCGTGTCCCGCCTGCTGGACCGAACCCAGCGCCTTGCCGAGCAGGAGCGCTTCACCACCCAGGAGATCTCCTGGAAGTACAACGAGCTCATTGCCCACCAGCGCCGCGTGGTGCTGGCCGAAAGGGACCGGGTCCTCACGGTCGATGCCGCGGCGCTGGAACCGTTTGAGGGCTCGGAACACGTCGGGAGACTTCGTGCCGCCCTGGGCGCGGCGGAGCTGGCGGGGATCTGCCGCCAGGTGATGCTGTTCCAGCTGGACGCGCACTGGAGCGACCACCTGGCCCTGCTGTCCGAGCAGCGTGCCGCGATCCACCTGCGCGCCCTGGGCCGGCAAAATCCGCTGGATGAATACCGGCGGGAAACGATTTTCGCCTTCGAGGGGTTCCTGGACCGGGCCGCGGACAGCGCCCGGGAATCCTTTGATGCGCTGGAAGTGGCGGACGGCACGGCGGACCTGCTGGCCGCCGGCCTCCGCCGGGCATCCTCGACCTGGACATACGTGGTGAATGAGGACCCGTTTGGCAGCCAGTCCGACGCCGCCGTGAAGTGGCTGCAAAAAAAGCTGGGCAAATAGGCTGCCGCAACACGGCGGGAAAGCGAATACTGGAGGGGCGGACAAATACTTTCCGAACGTGTGAGGGATGATCTCCTGTGGCCCAACTCTTTTACACCGCCATCACGTCACTGGACGGCTACATCAACGACACGAGCGGCAGCTTTGACTGGAGCGCGCCGGACGAGCAGGTCCACAGCTTTGTCAACGACCTTGAACGGCCCATCGGCACCTACCTGTTTGGCCGCCGCATGTACGAGACGATGAAGGTTTGGGACAGCTTTTACGGGAAGACGGACCTGATGCGCGTGGTGCGGGACTACGCGGACCTGTGGCACCTGGCGGACAAGGTGGTCTACTCCCGCACCCTGCAGGAGGTGGAGACGGCCAGGACGCGGATCGAGCCCACGTTCGATCCGGACGCGGTACGCCGCCTGAAGGCGGAGGCGGACGCCGACCTCTCCGTGGGCGGTGCCGAACTCGCCGGACAGGCGTTCGCGGCCGGGCTGGTGGACCAGATCCACCTGCTGCTCTCGCCCATCATCGTGGGCGGGGGCACCCGCGCGCTGCCCGCCGCCGTCCGGACGGGGCTGGAACTGCTGGATGAGCGCACGTTTGGCAACGGCGTCGTCCATCTCCACTATGCAGTGCGCAACGACTAGGCCAGCATCCCCCACAGCAGCCAGGCGGAGGCTGCGGCGCAGGCGGCGATGACCACGGCAAACCCGGCCAGCCATACTGCGGACGGGACGCCCGTGGCGCGGGACAGGATCCAGGCGTCGGAGCTGGACAGCTGGCTGCGGCGGCTGGTGTGCACGGCCGCGACCTTGAGGAAGTCACGCACCGAGCCCACGCCCAGCGCGATCCCCAGTGCCAGCACCACATAGCTGACGCCCAGCGGATCCACCAGCATCACGAGCGCCTGGGCCACGGCCGCGCTGGCCACGGCCACCAGGATGCCGGTGAAGTTGCGCAGGAAGACGAGGGCCACGAGCAGCACCAGTGCCCCGAGCGACATGGCGGCACCGGCCCACCCCGCCGTCACCGACCACACCAGCGCCGCGCCCACCACTGCCGGCGCAGGATAGCCCCAGAACCCGGACCAGGTGGCGCTGAAACCGCGCCGCCCGCTGCTGACCAGCTGCCCGGAATGGTCCAGCCCGATCTTCAGCCCGTGGATGTAGCGGCCGGTCATGAGCGCGGCGAAGGCATGCCCGAGTTCGTGCACGAACGTCACGTACAGGCCGAACCAGCGCCACGTTGCGCGCGGGATGCTCAGGACAACGGCCGCAGCCACTATCCCGCCAAGCACCGCGCCGGGCACCACGGGAGCGCCGGTGTGCACAAATCCGGCCAGCACGGCGTGCCACCAGTCGGCGGCTGCGTTAAGGGGTTGTTGAACGTCCATCGTGGAAGCCTATGCGAAAAGTCTGGGCGCCCGCGTTCGTCGTCTCCAGCCACCACGACGCATTCCTGGCGGAACTGAAGCCGGACCGGGACTGGGAACTGCGCCGGGCCAACTCTCTATAGGCTGGGGCATGTGATCGAACCAACAAGCACCACCCGCCGCTTTGAACTGACCCTGCACAAGCCGTGGCTGGGCTGGTTCCCCAAGCCGACGGTCGTGGTCGACGGCATGGGCCAGCCGGCGCAGTGGGGGACCCGGAACTGGAAGGTCCCGGGCAGCGGCGCCGCGACGGTGGAGATTTTCCTGTTCAACCGGCTGTGGAAGTTTGGCGAAGCGAGCTTCACCGTGGAGCCCGGCGCCGGGGCCACGCTGGTCTATTCGGCGCCCTGGCTGCCATTCCTGCCGGGCAAGGTCCGCCCCGCCTCCTGAGCCTCACCACGCCGCGGCGAGGAGCTCGCCCAGGAGGGCGCCGTCGTCGACCTTCAATCCGCGGGAGGCGAACCAGGCGCACATGTTCCGGCAGTCGCGGGCCAGCAACTCCGCGGCCTGCAGGTTTCCGGCCAGGTCCACCAGTTGGGGCAGGTCGATGACCACCAGCCGGTCGCCGGCCACCAGCACGTTGTACGGCGAGAGGTCGCCGTGGGCAAAGCCCATCCGGGCGAATCCCAGCATGGCCTCCACCACCTGGTCCCAGTAGCCGCGCAGCTGGGCGGGCCCGGGGTGGGCGGACTGCAGGCGGGGCGCCGCCACGCCGGGATGCCCAGGGTCCTCGATGAACTCCATCATGATCTCGGTGCCGAAGATCTGGACCGGATACGGCACGGGGATGGCGGCCCCGTGTGCCATGCGCAGGTAGGTCCATTCGGCGTCGGCCCAGCGGGCGGCCTCCACCCCGCGGCCGTACGTGCTGCCGCCCTTGATGGCGCGGGCGTCGCGGGAGCGGCGCACGGACCGGCCCTCCGTATAGGCCGAGGAGCGGTGGAACAGGCGTTGGTCCGCGGAGCGGTACCGCTTGGCGGCGAGCAGTGCGCTGCGGTGTTCGGTGGCGCGCTCCACGAGGAACACGTCCGCCTCCTTGCCGGTCTTCAGCACGCCGAGGTCGGTGTCCACCGCCGCGGCGTCCTCAATGACAAAGTCCGGGTAGGGGGAGGGCCCGCGCATGAGCTTTTCCAGCTCGGGCCAGGTGGACCACCGCTGGTTGTCCGCGAGGGAATCGTCCAGCATGTTCCAGTCGCGGGGGCGCGGGTCGGATCCGAAGATGTCGCGCACGGGCGTGCCGCGGCGGTTCTTGATGGGTGAAAAAGACGGTGCTTCGAAGTGCTGTGGGTCAGCAGAAGACTTCATGGGTGAATCGACTCCTGTGGAAGGACAAGCTGATGTTTTGGGCGCGAACTGCTGCGTGAACATTCATGTGGTCCTCCTTAGGGTCGACGAGCGGGCACGTCTGTAAAACACTGCCAGTTGACCACGGCTGCAAGCCGCCTGTCAACGAAATGTGGGCTTGGGGGCAAACTCACGAACCGGGCCGCAGCTGGGCCTCGCGCCGCAGCGAGCCCCAGCCCCTGAAGCCAAACACGGCAAGGGCCGCCTGCGCCATGAACAGGAAGATCAGCACCGATCCCTGGGCCGCCAGGGCCACGCCGCCGAGCGACGCCACGGAGGACCCCGCGATAGGCAGCCAGGCCCAGCGGGACCGGACCGCCAGTCCGGCCAGGCCGGCGGGCAGCAGTCCCGTGAGCAGGCCCGCGGCCAGGACCGGCACCACCGGGAAGCGGTCCAGCCCGCCGGAGCCCCCCAGGCCAAACGACAGCGCCAACGGAGGCAGCAGGTAGGCCACGGCAAAAACCACGGCCACCGCCAAGGGCGCCACAACATCCGCCGGGCGGAACCGCCGCAGGGCAACGTCGCGCACCAACGGCCGTGCCAGGGGCGCCTTCCGGAACCAGGCCAGCCCGTACAGCGCCGCGCCAACACCCACGAGCGGCGCGATCCACGAGGCCGCCAGGTACAGCAGCAGGCCGGCCGGGGAGACGGGGACGCTGGCGGAAATCTGGAAGAACGCGGCCGGAATTTGCAGGGCGAACGATCCAACGGCCAGCCACCACCCCACCTCGTTGCGCCGCCCCAGCAATGCCATGCCGGCGCACATGATGACAACCCCCAGGATCCGAAAGGCGAGGGAGAAACCCTGGGAGGGGGTGGTGAGGTGGCCAAACAAGATGTCCATCCCCCAACCCTATGCGTCGGCCGCGCGCCTTCGGATCCCCAGGCGGCAGGCTGCAACCGGCCGGGAGCCTTCTCCCGCGGGTGATTCCTGCCGCTTTCCATGTTGCTGCCCCGCCCGGCGTGCTTGGATTGGGGGAGACGCTTGAAAGGCGGTCCCATGATCCGTGGAATATATGTCAGTGCCACGACGCCGGGCTCCGGCAAGACGCTCGTGTCCCTGGGCCTGGCCGACGCCCTGCACCGGCACGCGGACAGGATCGGCTTCTTCCGGCCCATCACTTCGGGTCCCGAACCGGAAAACGACCCCACGGTGGTCATGCTCCGGCGCATGTACCGGCTCGCCCCGGACGTGTGCCGGGCGGGCATGAGCGGGGCCGAGGCACGGGCACTGCTCGCGGCCGGCAGGCGTGAGGACATTGACGCCCGGTGCGTGGAGATCTACAGCGAAATTGCCAAGGCGTGCGACGTCGTCATCGTCGAGGGTACGGACCTCACCGGCCAGGACGCGGCGGTGGAATTCGACCTCAACGCCCGGCTCGCCAACAACCTGGGGCTGCCCGTGCTCGCCGTGGTCGGCGCACGCGGGCTCAGCGCCGAAGAGTCTGCCGATGCCGTGGACGTGGCCCGCAAGGAACTGGTGGCCGCCAACTGCTCCCTGCTGGCCATGATGGTCAACCGCGCCGATCCCGGGACGGTGGCTGCCATCCAGGCCGCCGTCCGCCCGGGCGCCAGCCACCGTCCCGTCTATGTCATCCCCGAGATTGCCGAAATTTCCCGGCCCACCGTGGGGGAGGTCGCCAAGGCCATGCGGCTGCAGCAGATTGCCGGCAGTGCGGAGCTGGAACGCGACGTCCACGCCATCAAGATTGCCGCCATGACAGTGGGCAACTTCCTCCACCTGCTCGAAGCCAACGACCTGGTCATTGTGCCCGGCGACCGTGCCGACGTCATGGTGGCGTCGCTGGCCTCCGCGTTCTCGCCCGAATTCCCCGTGCCCAGCGGGATGATCCTGACCGGAGGCCTTGCACCGGACCCGAACGTGCTGCCCATCCTGGCCCACGCGCCGTTCCCCGTTTTTAAGCACGACGACGACACGTTCAGCACCGCCCGCGCCGTCATCGAGGTGCGCAGCGAGATCCACTCGGGCCAGCGCCGAAAGGTCGCGGCGGCAATGGGCGCCTGGGCGCGCAGCGTGGACGAGGCCGAACTCCTGGAAAGGATGGCGCTGCCGCGCCCGGCCACCATGACGCCGCTGCGCTTCCTGCACGAGCTGATCGAGCGGGCCCGCAGCGACCGCAAGAGGATCGTGTTGCCGGAGGGAAACGATGTGCGCGTGCTGCGGGCCGCCGAAATCCTGCACCGCCGCGACGTGTGCGATTTGACCGTGCTGGGAAACGCAGGCACGGTTGCCGAACTGGCGGCCGCCCACGGCGTCGACCTGGACGGCGTGGAGATCGTCGACCCGGACACCTCGGAACTGCGCGAAGGATTTGCCAAGGAATACCAGCGGCTGCGCGCCCACAAGGGCGTGGACCTGGCCCGGGCGCGGGAGGTCATGGCCGACGGCTCCTATTTCGGCACCATGATGGTCCAGCTGGGCCACGTGGACGGCATGGTGTCCGGCGCCGCCCACACCACCGCCAACACCATCCGCCCCGCACTGGAATTCGTGAAAACCCGCGACGGCGTGCGCCTGGTCTCCTCCGTGTTCCTGATGCTGCTCGCCGACCGGGTGCTGGTGTACGGGGACTGCGCCGTCAACCCCGAACCCAATGAAGAGCAGCTGGCCGACATTGCCGTCGCCTCGGCGGAGACGGCGGCACAGTTTGGGGTGGAGCCGCGCATCGCCATGCTCTCCTACTCCACCGGCGGTTCCGGTTCGGGCTCGGCCGTGGACCAGGTGCGCCGTGCCACGGCCCTGGTCCGGGCCGCCCGCCCGGACCTGCCCGTCGAGGGTCCCATCCAATACGACGCCGCCGTCGACGCGGCCATTGCCGCCTCGAAACTGCCCGCCTCCGCCGTGGCCGGGCAGGCCACCGTGTTTATCTTCCCGGACCTGAACACCGGCAACAACACCTACAAGGCCGTGCAGCAGTCCTCCGGCGCCGTGGCCGTGGGCCCGGTCCTGCAGGGCCTGCGCAAGCCCATCAACGACCTCTCCCGCGGCTGCACCGTGGAGGACATCGTCAACACCGTGGCCATCACCGCCATCCAGGCGCAGGCTCCCGCCGAATCGAAGGAATCCTAGTGCGCGTTCTGGTCATCAACTCCGGCTCCTCCTCGCTGAAGTACCAGGTGCGCGACACCGCCAGCAACGAGGTCCAGGCAAGCGGGCTGATTGAGCGGATCGGCGAGGGCGCCGGCGGGCCGGCTGACCACGGCGCCGCCATGGACCAGGTGGAGGCCGAGCTGGAAGGCGTGCTGGAAGGCAGGCCGCTGGACGCCGTCGGGCATCGGGTGGTGCATGGCGGGGAACGCTTTGGCGAGCCGGTGCTCGTCAACAACGAGATCACCCGGGCCATTGAGCGGCTGAACCCGCTGGCGCCGCTGCACAACCCCGCCAACGTGCTGGGCATCCGCGCCATCACCGCCAAGTGGCCGGAACTGCCGCAGGTGGCCGTTTTTGACACTGCGTTCCACCGCACCCTGCCCGAGCACGCCTGGCGCTATGCGGTGCCGGATTCGCTGTACCGGCAATACGGGATCCGCCGCTACGGTTTCCACGGGACCTCGCACGAGTTTGTCACGGGCCGGGCCGCGGAACTGCTGGGCGTCCCGCGGGAAAAGTTCAACGCAGTGGTGGCCCACCTCGGGAACGGCGTGTCCCTGACCGCCATCGAGGGCGGGGCCAGCGTGGACACCTCCATGGGCTTCACGCCGCTGGAGGGGCTGGTCATGGGCACCCGCAGCGGCGACCTGGACCCGTCCATCCTCATCTACCTCCAGCGGCAGGGTCTGTCCGCGGACGACATCGACACCATGCTCAACCGCGACTCCGGGCTCAAGGCGCTGGCCGGCAACAACGACATGCGCGCCATTGTGGACGCCGCGGAAGCTGGGGACAGGCGGGCGCGGATGGCCCTGGACGTCGCCTCACACCGGCTGGCGAAGTACATTGGCGGCTACCACGTGGCTGTGGGCGGCGCCCACGCCCTCGTGTTCACGGCCGGGATCGGGGAGAACTCCTCCGCCTTCCGGGCGCAGGTGGTGGGGCGCCTGGGTGCCTTGGGCCTGACGCTCGACGCCGAGGCAAACCTGGTGCGGTCCGGCTCGCCGCGGGTGGTCAGCGCCCCGGACTCGGCGTTCCCGGTGCTCGTGGTCCCCACGGATGAGGAGCGGGCCATAGCAGAGGCGACGGCCGCCGTCGTAAGCTCGGTTCATGGTTGAAATTCCCTACCCGCTGACCACCGAGCGGCTGGTGCTGCGCCGCTTCTGTGCCGACGACCTTGACGCCTACTACGCGTACCAGCGCCTGCCCGAGACCGCGCGGTATCTGTACGGCGGGCCGCGGAGCTACGTGCAGTGCATGGCGCGCATTGCCAAGTACGTGGAGGACCCCTTTGCGGGCCCCGGCGACTGGGCCACGTTCGCGGTGGAGCGGGCGGGGCTGCCCGGGCTGGTGGGGGAACTGGCGTTGAAGTGGAATCCGGGCGGCAGGACCGGGGACGGCGACGGGGCTGAGCGCGTCGGGGAAATCGGCTGGACGCTGGCCCCGGGGGCGCAGGGGCACGGCTACGCCACAGAGGCGGCGCGCGCCGTGCTTGACCTGGCCATCGACCACCTCGGCTTCCACCGGGTGGAGGCGCGGCTGGATGCGCGCAACGGCGCCTCCGCCGCCATCTGCGAACGGCTCGGGATGCGCCGCGAAGGCGTGCTTCGGGACAACATGTACCTCAAGGGCGAATGGACGTCGGAGGCCATCTACGCCGTGGTGCGCAGCTGATCCCTTCGCCTACCGCAGCGTGCGCGCCCCGATCGCGTCGGCCAGGAACGCGTAGTCCCAAGCGCGCGTCTTCCAGCCTTCGTACCGGCCGGAGGCGCCGCCATGGCCGCCGTCCATCTCGATCTTGAGCACAATCGGTGCCGTCCCCGTGGACCTGGCCCGCAGCTCCTGCACCCACTTGGCAGGCTCCACGTACAGGACCCGGGTGTCGTTGAAACTCGTCACGGCCGCGATGGCCGGGTAGGCCGCGGCCCGCACGTTCTCATACGGCGTGTAGTGCTTCATGTAGCCGTACACCTCGGGGTCGGTGATGGGATTGCCCCATTCCTCCCACTCGAGCGCGGACAGCGGCAGCTCCGGGTCCAGAATGGTGGTCAGCGCGTCGACGAACGGCACCTGCGCCACGATGGCCGCGTACTTTTCCGGCGCCATGTTCGCCACGGCGCCCATCAGCAGCCCGCCGGCCGAGCCGCCCATGGCGCCGATCCGCGCGGGGTCCACCCAGCCGGACTGCGCCAGCCAGTCCGTTGCCGCAATGAAGTCGCTGAAGGTGTTCTTCTTGCGCAGCTTCTTGCCGTCCTCGTACCAGTGCCGGCCCATCTCGCCGCCGCCGCGCACGTGCGCGATCACAAACACCACGCCGCGGTCCAAAAGCGAGAGCCGCGGCACGCCGAAGCCGGGGTCCATGCTGACCTCGTAGGACCCGTAGCCGTACACCACGCCGGCATTCGTCCCATCCCGGGGCAGGTCCGCGCGGCGCAGCACGGACAGCGGGACCTTGGTGCCGTCGTCGGCCGTCGCCCACTCGCGGGTGGCCACGTAGTCCGCGGCACGGTAGCCGCCCAACACGGGGGTTTCCTTGCGCAGCAGGAGCTCGCCGTGGGGCAGTGCCGCCGTGGGCAGCACGTAGTCATAGACGCGCGGCGGCGTGAAGTCGGAGGTGTACACCACCCGGATCACGGGCGAGTCAAACTCGCTCCCGCCCATCGAGGCCGTGTACAGCTCCTCGTCAAAGGAGGGTTCGACGCCGGACTCCTGCGCCGCGGTGCCCAGGCCTTCCAGCGGGGTTGCCTGGATGCGCTCGATGGTGTCCTTGCGCAGCGAAACCACCATGTGGGTGGCCGTGACGGTGGCCCCGTTGATGCGCACGGCCTCGTCGTGGGCGACCACGGTGGCCCACTCCTGTTCGGTCAGGGGCTTGGCGAACTCCGCGGCGTCGACCAGCGAGATCATGGAGTTGGCGGCGTCGCGGTCATGCGTCAAAAGGATCTTTTCGACGCCCTTCCACAGGAACGGTTCGGCGTCGTACAGGATATGCCCGCCGCGCGGGATGAGGGTTTGCAGGCCCTTTTCCGGTGAGTCAAAGGCCAGCAGCCGGGTCTCGCTGAATTCGGAGCAGCCGATGCTGACCAGCAGGTGGCGGCGGTCGGCGGAGAGGCCGAAGCCCGTCCACATGGCGACGTCGTCCTCCTGGTACAGGACCTGGTCTTCGGCGACGGGGGTGCCGAGGATGTGGGTTTTGACCTGGTAGGGGCGCCAGGAGTCGTCCGCCACCATGTAGTACAGGGTGCCGCCGTCGGGGGAGAAGGCAAGTCCGTAAAACGCCTTCTCGATGGTGTCCGGCAGCAGCCCGCCGGTGCGCAGGTCCTTGATCCGAATGGTGAACAGCTCGTCGCCGGCGAAGTCCGCGGCGTAGGCGTACAGGTTCCCGTCGCGGGTCACGGCGGCGCCGCCCAGGGAGAAGAACGGCTGGCCCTGCGCCTCGGCGTTGCCGTCGAGCAGGACCTGTTCCCCGGGGACGTCGACGCCGGGTTCCACCACCGGCGGCGTCCAGTGCTCCACGGTGCTGCCATCGCCTGCGGCGCGGACCCTGCACTGGATCGAGTAGGCACTTCCTTCGACCATGCGGGAGTAATACCACCAGCCGTCCTTGCGGCTCGGGACGGACAGGTCCGTTTCCTGCGTCCGGTTCTTGATCTCGTTGAAGATGTCCTGGCGCAGTTGCTCCTGCCCGGCCGTGACGGCGTCCGTGTAGGCCTGCTCGGCGTTGAGGTGGGCCACGACCTCCGGGTTGTCCTTCTCGCGCAGCCATTCGTAGCTGTCCGTGAAGGTGTCGCCGTGGTGGGTGCGCGTGACCGGGACCTTCTTGGCCACGGGCGGGGAGGCCGGCGCGGCGGGTACTGACGCCGCTGCCGGCGCGGCGGTGCGTTCGGGTGCTGACGGAGTTGCTGCGGCGCGGGAGGTGGTCATGGAATCCACTGTATCGAGGCCAGCCCACCGCGGCGCCGGTGTATGCCCACAGCGGAGTTTCTGCGTGAACGTGGTTGACCGGTTGCCGGGCCGGCCGCGAGACCGGGGCAGCCAGGCGTCCTCACGGATCCGGTGCGGGTCGGCACCGCCGCCAGCGGGTCGGCACCGCCGCCAGCGGGTGGCAGCCGCCCGGCTGGGAACTGGGCCTGACTTCGACGGATGACGGCTCCGCAGTTGACCGTGCGCCCCATCACATGGAATATTTATAGAACGAACGGTCGGTAAATTGCGGCCGGGTCCCTGGCGGAAGCAATTGCCACGCCGCACAGCACGTTCGAAGGGTACTTTCATGGCCACAGCAACACCGCAGGCATTCCTGGTGGGCGGCGTCCGGACGCCGGTGGGGCGCTACGGCGGGGCCCTGTCCAGCGTGCGCCCGGACGACCTCGCGGCACTGGCCGTCAAGGAGCTCATCGCCAGGACCGGGATCGATCCGGCGGACGTGGACGAGGTCATCCTCGGCAACGCCAACGGCGCCGGCGAGGAAAACCGCAACGTGGCGCGCATGGCGTGGCTGCTGGCCGGCTTCCCGGACACCGTCCCCGGCATCACCGTCAACCGGCTGTGCGCCTCCGGCATGTCCGCCATTACGATGGCCTCCCACATGGTCAAGGCCGGCGCCGCGGACATCGTGGTGGCCGGCGGCGTGGAGTCCATGTCCCGCGCCCCGTGGGTCATGGCCAAGCCGGAGAAGGCCTTCGCCAAGCCGGGCGCCACCTTCGACACCTCCATCGGCTGGCGCTTCACCAACCCGGACTTCCTCTCGGGCGAGCTCTCCCGCGGAGGGAAGATGACCTTCTCCATGCCGGAGACCGCCGAGGAGGTGGCCCGCGTCTACGGCACCTCCCGTGAGGACTGCGACGCCTTTGCCGTCCGCTCCCACGAACTCGCCCTGGCTGCCATCGCCGCCGGCCGCTTCGCGGGGGAGATCGTCCCCGTCACGGTCCGCGGGCGGAAGGGGGACACCGTCGTGGACACCGACGAGGGCCCCCGTCCCGGCACCACGATGGACGTACTCTCAAAACTGCGCCCCGTGGTCAAGGGCGGCACAGTGGTCACGGCCGGCAACGCCTCGTCCCTTAACGACGGCGCCTCCGCCATCATCGTCGCCTCCGAAGCCGCCCTCAAGAAATACGGGCTCGTCCCGCGCGCCCGCATCCTCGATGGCGCCGCGGCGGGCGTGGCCCCGGAAATCATGGGCATGGGCCCCGTCGCGGCCACCCGCAAGGTCCTCGAACGGCAGGGGCTTGGCGTCAGCCAACTCGCCGCAGTGGAACTCAACGAGGCCTTCGCCTCCCAGTCCCTGGCCAGCATGCGTGAGCTCGGCCTGGACCCGGGCACAGTCAACAACGACGGCGGCGCCATCGCCCTGGGCCACCCGCTCGGCTCCTCCGGCTCGCGGATTGTCATCACCCTGCTCGGGCGCCTCGACCGGGAAGCACCCGGCGGGCTGGGCCTGGCGACCATGTGCGTGGGCGTGGGCCAGGGAGCGGCGCTGCTCGTGGAGGGGCTGTGATGGGGGATTCCCTGGCGCACGACGCCGGGCCCCGCCTGGACCCCGGAGCCTTTGCCACGCTTGTGGTCACCGAGGCGGAGGACCGGGTGGCCGTCCAGCTCAACCGGCCCGCCGTGCGGAACGCGATCGACGTGCAGATGGTCGAGGAGCTGCACGCCGTCTGCACGCACCTGGAGCAGACCCCCAAGGTGCTCATCCTCTCGGGGATTGCCGGCGACGAGGGCGCAGGGACTAAAGGGATCTTCGCCTCCGGCGCGGACATCGCCCAGCTGCGCGAACGCCGCCGCGGCGACGCCCTCGCCGGCATCAACTCCGGCCTGTTTGACCGCATTGCCAGGCTGCCCATGCCCGTCATCGCGGCCCTGGACGGGTACGCGCTCGGCGGCGGGGCCGAGCTGGCCTACGCCGCGGACTTCCGCATCGGCACCCGGGCACTGCGCATGGGCCAGCCGGAAACGTCGCTGGGGATCATGGCGGCCGCCGGGGCCACCTGGCGGCTGAAGGAGCTGGTGGGCGAGCCCGTGGCAAAGCAGATGCTGCTGGCCGGGCGCATCCTCACCGGCGAGGGCTGCCTGGCCGTGGGACTCATCACCGAACTGGTCGAGTCCGCGGAACTGATGGCCGCGGCCCATGGCCTGGCGGAGCGGATCGGTCTGCAGGACCCGCTGGCGGTGCAGGCCACCAAGCGCGTGTTCCACGCACCGCGGGAAGCCCATCCCGAGGTCGACAACCGGGAGCAGGCGGAGCTGTTTGAATCGCCCGCCAAGTTTGAGCGCATGCAGGCGTTCCTGGACAGGAGGAAGAAATGACACAAACACCAGACGCTCCCTCACAAACGGGTGCTTTTTCACCAACGCTTCCGCACTTTGTGGGCGTCCTGGGCGGCGGGCGCATGGGCGCCGGCATCGCCCACGGCTTCCTGATGGCCGGGTGCGAGGTGCTGGTGGTGGAGCGCGACGACGATGCTGCCGCCGGCGCCCGCACCCGGGTGGAAGGCTCCGTGGCCAAGTCCGTGGAACGCGGCCTGGCCGATGGCGCGGACGAGGTGCTGGCACGCCTGGCAGTGTCCACCGACTACGCCGGCTTTGCCCGGTGCGGGCTGGTGGTCGAGGCCGTCCCGGAAATCTGGGAGCTGAAAGTCTCGGCGCTGCAGGGCGTGGAGCGGCACCTGGACCCCGCCGCATTCCTGGCCTCCAACACCTCCTCCCTGACCATGTCCGGGCTCGCCGCGGAGCTGGCGCGGCCGGAGAACTTCATCGGCCTGCACTTCTTCAACCCGGTCCCGGCGTCCACGCTCATCGAGGTGGTCGTCGCCAGGCAGACCAGCCCGGACCTGGTGGCCACGGCGAAAGGCTGGGTGGCGGCGCTGGGCAAGACCGCCGTCGTCGTCAACGACGCACCCGGCTTCGCCTCCTCGCGCCTGGGCGTGATGCTGGCCCTGGAGGCCATGCGCATGGTCGAGGAGGGCGTGGCGAGCGCCGAGGACATCGACAACGCCATGGTGCTCGGCTACAAGCACCCCACAGGGCCGCTGCGCACCACGGACATCGTGGGCCTGGACGTGCGCCTGGGCATTGCCGAATACCTCGCCGAAACCCTCGGGGAGCGCTTCGCACCGCCGCAAATCCTGCGCGAGAAGGTGGCCCGCGGCGAACTGGGGCGCAAGTCCGGCAAGGG
Organism: Arthrobacter wenxiniae; assembly: GCF_013376105.1. Classification (GTDB taxonomy): domain Bacteria; phylum Actinomycetota; class Actinomycetes; order Actinomycetales; family Micrococcaceae; genus Specibacter; species Specibacter wenxiniae. The sequence continues at coordinate 153,450 of NZ_JAAMFM010000001.1, read as the reverse complement.
ATTCTTCGACTGGAGCTAATGCTTTTCCGGGCTGGAAGGCCCGCCAAGACAACACTGAAAGGACGTGCCGGCCATGGCCACAGCTACGTCAATTGAAACGGTTCCGAGCTACATCCAGGACGCCTGGTGGACCCCCGCCGACGGCGCCCGTTCCACCGATGCGCGCGACGCCAGCACGGGCGAGGTCCTGGCCCGGGTGTCGGCCGAGGGGCTGGACCTGGCCGCGGCCGTGCACCACGGACGGACCGTGGGGCAGGCCGCACTTGGCACGCTGACCATCCACGAGCGGGCGCTGAAGCTGCGCGAGCTGGCGGCATATCTCAACGGGCGCCGCGAGGAGCTTTACGCGATATCCGCCCGGACCGGCGCCACCAAGATCGATTCCATGGTGGACATCGACGGCGGCATCGGCGTGCTGTTCACGTTTTCCTCCAAGGGCCGGCGCGAACTGCCCAACGCCAACGTCATAGTGGACGGGCCCGTGGAGGTGCTGAGCAAGGACGGCTCGTTCATCGGCGAGCACATCTACACCCGCATCCCGGGCGTGGCCGTGCAGATCAACGCCTTCAACTTCCCCGTCTGGGGCATGCTGGAAAAGTTCGCCCCCGCCTTCATCGCCGGCGTGCCCACCATCGTCAAGCCGGCCACGCCCAGCGGCTACCTGGCCGAGGCCGCCGTGCGCGCCATCGTCGAATCCGGGATCCTGCCCGCCGGCTCGCTGCAGCTGATTTCCGGCTCCGCCCGGAACCTGCTGGACCAGCTCGACTACCGGGACATGGTCTCCTTCACCGGCTCCGCCAGCACCGCGAACCTCCTGAAGAACCACCCCAACGTGGCCCATGGCGGCGTCCGCTTCACCTCGGAGACCGACTCGCTCAACGCCGCCATCCTGGGCCCCGACGCCGTCCCCGGCACGCCGGAATTCGACGCGTTCATCAAGTCCGTCGTCACCGAGATGACCGTCAAGGCCGGCCAGAAGTGCACGTCCATCCGCCGCGCCATCGTCCCCAACGGGCTGCGCCAGGCCGTCATCGACGCCATTGGCGCGCGCATCACCGAGCGCGTGGTGGTGGGCGACCCCCGCGCCGCCGGCGTCACCATGGGCGCCCTTGCCTCGCTGGAGCAGCTGGCCGACGTCCGCTCTGCCGTGGAGACCATGCTCGCCGCCGGCGGCGAGCTCGCCTTCGGCAGCCTGGACGCGCCCAGGGTGACCCGCGCGGACGGGACCGTGGACGCCGTCGCCGACGGCGCGTTCATGTCGCCCGTGCTTCTGAGTTGGGCCGACGCCGAGGCCCCCGCCGTCCACGCCCTGGAGGCCTTTGGTCCCGTCACCAGCGTCCTGGGCTACGACACGCACGACGGCGGCGACGTCTCCGAGGCGGTCCGGCTCGCCGCGCTGGGGGCCGGGTCCCTCGTCGCCACGGTGTGCACCAACGATCCCGGGGTGGCCCGGCAGATGGTGACGGGCATCGCCGCCCACCACGGCCGCGTGCTGGTCCTCAACCGCGAGGACGCGCGCACCTCGACGGGCCACGGTTCCCCCGTGCCGCACCTGGTCCACGGCGGCCCCGGGCGCGCCGGTGGCGGCGAGGAACTGGGCGGCATCCGCTCCGTCAAGCACCACATGCAGCGCACCGCCATCCAGGGCTCGCCCAACATGCTCACCGCCGTCACCGGCGTGTGGCACACCGGGGCTGACCGGACGGCCGCCGGTTCCGTGGAGTTCGGTGCCGTGGCCGGTGCCGTCCACCCGTTCCGGAAGTCGCTGGCCGAGCTGCGCATCGGCGACGCGTTTGCCTCCGGGCTGCGGCAGGTCACGTTGGAGGACATCACGGCGTTTGCCAACTCCACCGAAGACACGTTCTACGCCCACACGAATGCCGCGGCGGCCGAAAGGAACCCGTTCTTCCCCGGCATCGTGGCCCACGGCTACCTGCTGGTCTCCTGGGCGGCCGGGCTGTTCGTGGAGCCGGAGCCGGGCCCCGTGCTCGCCAACTACGGCCTGGAAAACCTTCGTTTCATCACGCCCGTGGCGGCGGGCGACTCCATCCGGGTGACCCTGACGGCCAAGAAGATCACCCCGCGCGTCACCGACGAATACGGCGAGGTGTGCTGGGACGCGATCCTGCACAACCAGGACGGCGAGATCGTGGCCACCTACGACGTCCTGACCCTCGTGGAGAAAGAGGACACGCTCTACAAGTAGAGGCACGGGGCGGCGAAGCCCGCATTCCTCCAGCCGCTGGTGCCCAAGCGCTCCCTTTGCCCACAAGCTCGCAAAGCGCCATGCGTCAGACTGCCGGCGGGTTGTGCGCATGGCGACAAGCGGGGCATGCCGACTGCGCCCCCTGACCTTGAATCGGACATGGACGCTCCCGGCGACGTGCTTGGGATCGTCCGGCCTCCGTGACCCGTCCTGCGCCGCCGTGTAGGCGGGGGCCGTGCGCTGGGCAGTGTCGTGCGTGCGGCTGGAGCCTGCCGTTGCGCACAACAGGCCAGGAAGCTGCCTGGCGGCCGGCTAGAGCTCCTTGACGTCCACCAGGTTGGCGTAAAAGCACACCAGCCCGGCGATTTCCGCCGCGGGCGGCAGCGGTTCCTGGTAGCTCCAGGCCACGTCCTCCCCGGACCCGCCGGCCAGCCGCCAGTAGCTCGCCGTGCCCTTGTAGGGGCACAGCGTCACGGAGTCGGTTGTGATCAGCTGGTCCCAGTTGATGTCGGCCGCCGGCAGGTAGGTCCGCTCGACCAGGTTGGTTTCAAACACCATGACCGGCGCCGTGGACTCGGCCAGCACCAGCCCGCCGCTGCTGACCAGGACGTGCCGCGAGCTGTGGCGGATGTCCACGCGGTGGAAAGGGTCGCGCGGGTGCGACTGGACGGCGTCGTCCTCCTCCAGCCAGCCAAAGGCGTCGGGGTCGAACGCCACGTAGCCGGCAAGGTCCGGGTCCTCGAGCTCAAACGCGCCGCCCGCCGCCGTCTGCCCGGCGGCCGAGACATCGAGCGGTTTCCCCGGGGAGCTGTGCCGGCCAAACGGGATGCCCGGGTGCAGGACGGGCCGCGTGTCCGGTCCCGGCGGCTGGGGCGCGGCCGGGCTCAGGACGCCCACGACGTCGTTTGCCGGCACCGCGTAGCACGGCACCACCCGCCGGGGTTCCCAAAGCACCACGGCGCTGCGGGAATCCAGGACGGGCTGGTCCCCGAGCAGGGCACGGATGCGCTTGGTGGTGGGTTCGTAGCGGAGCTCCGGAGTGAGCGCCCGCAGGGAGTCTGAAATTTTGGTGGCCATGCCTAAATCGTGCGCCTGCCCGGGGGCGCAGTCAACGGCGCCGTGCCGGCTACTTGTGCAGGCCCTGGAAGGACATGGTGATGACGTCGTCGGCCAGCTTTTCGGCCGAAAGCGCGCCGCCGGGCTTGTACCATTCCACGATCGAGTTGATGGTGCCGAACAGCAGCCGGGTGATGGTGCCGGGCGCGATGTCCGTGCGCAGGGAGCCCTCCTGCTGGGCGGTGGCGACGAGCCCGGTGATGGTGCGGTCGAACACGCGGCGCCGGGCCAGGGCGTCGCGTTCCATGTCCGTGTTGCCGCGCAGGCGCAGCAGCAGCGTGACGAACGGGAGCCGGTCCACCAGCACCCCGATGGTACCCCGGAGCACAAACTCAAGGCGGGCGTCCGGCGCGCCGGTGGTGGCGCCGTCGAGCGTCAACACGCCTTCAAGGCCGCCCATGGCCTCCTCCAGGGCCAGACGCAGCAGGTCCTCCTTGGAGGGGACGTGGTGGTAGATGGCGGATTTGGAGATGCCCAGGTGCTCGGCCAGGAGGCCCATGGACGTGGCGTCGTAGCCGTGCTTGTTGAAAACGTCCACGGCGATCCGCAGCACGGACCGCTGGTCGTAGCCGGGACGGCCCCGCTTGGACGCGGCGGAGTTCGTGGCGGTGGCGGGTGCGGTGTTGGGCATGGTTCCTAGTTTCTCACGCGGGGATCGACCCCCGGGATCAAGGCCTGGGCCGGTTGTCGTAGATCCGGCGCAGCTTGCCGTTGGAGCGTTCCAGGGTCCCGGGTTCCACGACGTCGACGGTGCACGATGAGCCCACGTGGATCTTGATCTGGGACTTCAGTTCCGCGGCGGCGGCCGCACGGTCCCCGGGGGTGGTGTTTTCGCGGGGCTCGATGTGGATGGTCATGGCATCCATGCGGCCGCTGCGGGTCAGCTCCAGCTGGAAGTGGGGACTCAACGCAGGGATCCGCAGGGCGATTTCCTCGATCTGGGAGGGGAACATGTTCACGCCGCGCAGGATGATCATGTCGTCGCTGCGGCCGGTGATCCTGGCCATCCGGCGCATGGACGGGCGGGCCGTTCCGGGCAGCAGGCTGGAGAGATCCTTGGTGCGGTACCGGATGATGGGCAGCGCTTCCTTCGTCAGGGCGGTGAACACGAGTTCGCCCTTGTGGCCGTCCGGCAGCACCGTGGTGTGGTCGAAGGGGTCGATGATTTCGGGCCGGAAGTGGTCCTCCCAGATGTGGTTCCCGTCCTTGGTCTCCACCGATTCGCCGGCCACGCCCGGGCCCATGACCTCGGAGAGCCCGTAGATGTCGCAGGCGTCGAGGTTCAGGCCCTGCTCAAGCTCGTGGCGCATCTCCTCAGTCCACGGCTCGGCGCCGCACACGGCGAATTTCAGCGAGGTGGCACGGGGGTCGATGCCGCGGTGGATCATCGCGTCCATGATGGTCAGCAGGTACGTGGGCGTGCACATGATGGCGTCCGGCGCGAAGTCCTGGATCAGCTGGATCTGCTTCTCGGTCTGGCCGCCGGACATGGGGATGACGGTGGTGCCCAGCGCCTCGGCGCCATAGTGTGCGCCCAGACCGCCGGTGAACAGGCCGTAGCCATAGGCGTTGTGGACCTTCATCCCGGGCTTGACGCCGGAGGCGCGCATGGAGCGGGCCACGAGGGATGCCCAGACGTTGAGGTCGTTTTGCGTGTAGCCCACCACGGTGGGCCGGCCCGTGGTGCCGGAGCTGGCGTGGATGCGCACCACCTCGCTCTGGGGCACGGCAAACATGCCGAACGGGTACTCCTGGCGCAGGTCCTCCTTGGTCGTGTAGGGGAACTTCGCCAGATCGGAAAGGTCCTTCAGGTCCTGCGGGTGGACGCCGACCTCGTCAAACTTGCGCTTGTACAGCGGCACGCGGCTGTAGGCGTAGGCCACGGTGTCCTGGAGCCGCTTGAGCTGCAGGGCCTCCAGTTCGTCGCGGCTCATGAGCTCCGCGGCGTCCAGCAGGGAGGGGTCCTTCTGGGTGGTTTCGGTCATCGTGGGTCGGACCTTTCAATTCGTGTGTCTGTTGGGGATGGTCCGGCTGCGGCCGCGGAATTCAGCCACGACGGTGGGGGTGCCGCCGTCGTCGGCGATGACCTGGACGTCATAGAGCCCGCTGCGGCCCTGCTGCTGGCGGCGGCTGGCGACGGCGGTGATCCGCTGGCCCGCGCGGGTGGGGGCCAGGAAGGTGACGTCTGCGCCGGAGGCCACGGTCACAAGGCCGTCGTCGCCGTGGGCTGAGTTGCAGGCCAGCGCAAAGGCGGAGTCGGCAAATGCGAAGATCATGCCGCCGTGGGTGATGCCAAAACCGTTCATCATCTCCGGACGCAGCGTCATGGCAATGGTGGCATGGCCGTCGTCGAGGTTCAGCACCTCGATGCCCAGCCACTCCGACGCATGGTCATTCAACAGGATGGGGTGCTGTTCCCCGGCCTCGATGGCCCCCATGTGTCACTCCTCACGCTTTCTTACCGAATGTTCATTAGGTAATACCCTTGCACACGCATCTGTCAATCCACAGCCGCCCGATTGACGAGGCGCCCGTCACATTATATTCTGAACGAACGGTCGGTAAATAATGTCGGCGCCACATCGAGGAGTTGCCATGGCACGGAACGTGCAGCCGGCGGGCCAGCCCGCCCCCCAGAACGCAATGGAAGCCCTGACCCCGGAGGACGCCGCGGGGCAGGAGAATTTTGACCGGATCATCGCCAAGGATTCCCGCGTGGAGCCCAAGGACTGGATGCCGGAGGCCTACCGGCGGTCCCTGGTGCGCCAGATCTCCCAGCACGCGCACTCGGAGATCATCGGCATGCAGCCCGAGGCCAACTGGATCACCCGGGCCCCGAGCCTGAAGCGAAAGTCGATCCTCATGGCCAAGGTCCAGGACGAGGCCGGGCACGGGCTCTACCTCTACTCCGCAGCCGAAACGCTGGGCACCACGCGGGACGAGATGATGGACGCCCTGGTGGCCGGCAAGGCCCGCTATTCCTCCATCTTCAACTACCCCACCGTGACCTGGGCGGACATGGGCGCCATCGGCTGGATGGTGGACGGCGCCGCCATCTGCAACCAGGTGCCGCTGTGCCGGGCATCGTACGGCCCATACGGCCGGGCCATGGTGCGCGTGTGCAAGGAGGAATCCTTCCACCAGCGCCAGGGCTTCGAGATCCTGCTGGAACTGGCCAACGGCACCCCCGCACAACGCGCCATGGCCCAGGACGCCGTCAACCGCTGGTACGCGCCGTCGCTGATGATGTTCGGCCCGCCGGATGACGATTCGCCCAACTCCAAGCAGTCCATGGCCTGGAACATCAAGCGCTTCAGCAACGACGAGTTGCGCTCCCGCTTTGTGGGGATGCTCGCCGAGCAGGTCAAGGTGCTGGGGCTGACCCTCCCCGACGATGAAATCCGCTTTAACGAGGACACCAAGAAGTGGGAACACGGCCCGCTGGACTGGGAGGAATTCAAGGAAGTCCTGGCCGGCCGCGGCCCCTGCAACGCGCAGCGCCTGGAGCGCCGCCGCTCCGCGCATGCCGACGGCGCCTGGGTCCGCGAGGCGGCCGCGGCCTACGCAGCGAAGCAGGCCGCGAAGCAGTCGTCCACGAACGCACAGAAAGCAGCAGCCTAGACATGAATGAAGCCCGTTTACCAGAAGGCACGGCACCTGCACCCGCCGAAGGTGCCCCCCGCTGGCCCCTGTGGGAGGTCTTTGTGCGCTCCAGCCGGGGACTGAGCCACGTCCACGCCGGCTCCCTGCACGCACCCGACGCGTCCATGGCGCTGCGCAACGCCCGGGACCTGTACACGCGCCGCAACGAAGGCGTTTCCATCTGGGTGGTCCCCTCCGACGCCATCGCCGCCTCGGACCCCGACTCCAAGGGCTCCTTCTTTGAATCGCCCCAGGGCAAGGACTACCGCCACGCCACCTACTACACGAAGAGCGAAGGGGTGAAGCACCTCTAATGGACCACTCAAGCAGCCTGGGTGGCGACGCCTCAGCCTCCGCCACCCGCATCACGCCCGGCTTTGCCCTCCGGCCCGAGGACATTGCGCTCGCCGCCGAACAGGGCACGGCGACGCCCGGCGGGGACGTCGCCGACTACGCGCTGCGCCTGGGCGACGACGCCCTGATCCTGGCCCAGCGGCTGGGTCACTGGATTTCCCGCGCCCCCGAGCTTGAAGAGGACGTGGCCCTGGGCAACATCGCCCTGGACCAGCTGGGCCACGCCCGTTCCTTCCTTACGTATGCCGGCTCCGCCTGGGGGAAATCGGAGGACGAGCTCGCCTACTTCCGCCACGAACCCGAATTCCGCTCCGCGCACCTCTTTGAGCAGCCCAACGGCGACTTCGCCGCCACCATTGCCCGCCAGTTCATCGCGGCCAACTATCAGTTCCCCCTGTACCGGGAGCTGAGCAAGTCCACGGACCCCATGCTGGCCGCCATCGCTGCCAAGGCCGTCAAGGAGGTGGACTACCACCTGGACCACAGCACCCAGTGGGTCCTGCGCCTGGCGGGCGGCACCGAGGAATCCCGGCGCCGCATGGAAGCCGGACTCGCGCTCATGTGGCCGTTTGTCGGCGAGCTCTTCGAAGACGATCCGTTGATCGCAAAAGTCGGGGACGCCGGCGTCGTGCCGTCATCACTGAAGGAAGAGTTTGACCGCTCCACCGGCGCCGTGCTGGCTGAGGCGGAACTGGACGTCTCGGGCCACCCCATGGCCACGGGCGGGGGCCGGCTGGGCCGCCACTCCGAATACCTGGGCTTCATTTTGGCCGAGATGCAGGTCCTGGCCCGCGAATTTCCCGGAGCGGGCTGGTGAGTGCCGTGGAGGTCCAAGAAAAGGGGGCGCCCCGAAAGACTGCGCAGCAGCAGGCCTGGGACATCGCCGCACGCGTCTGCGACCCCGAAATCCCCGTGCTCACCATCGCGGACCTGGGCATCCTGCGCAGCGTGGAGGTGCACGACGCCGGGACCCCGGCCGCCTCTGCCCCGCGCGTTGACGCCAGCCGGCCGGCCGTCCGGGTCACCATCACGCCCACCTACTCCGGCTGCCCGGCCCTGGACGCCATCCGTGACGACGTGGTGGCCGAGTTCGCCAGGGAAGGCCAGTCCGCGGAGGTGGTCACGGTGCTGTCCCCGGCCTGGACCACGGACTGGATGAGCGCCGCGGGCCGGGCCAAGCTTGAGGAATACGGCATCGCCCCGCCCAGCGGCCACTCGCGCGCCGGCGGCCACAGCGGCCCGGTCCGGCTGGCCCTGGCAGTCAAGTGCCCGCAATGCCAATCGCTCCATACCAAGGAACTCACCCGCTTCGGCTCCACTTCCTGCAAGGCGCTCTACGTCTGCCAGGACTGCAAGGAACCGTTCGACTACTTCAAGGTGCTCTAATGACTGTTCCCGCTGACGCCACCGCCCGGCGCCGGGCCTCGTTCCACGCGCTTACCGTCAAGGCGGTCCGCCGGCTCACCGAGGACGCCATCGAGGTCACCTTCGAGGTGCCCGCCGCGCTGGCCGGCTACTACGACTACCTGCCCGGCCAGTACGTGGCGCTGCGCGTGCAGATGCCGGGCGCGGACGGCGTGGACCGCGAGGTGCGCCGCAGCTACTCGATCTGCGCCGTGCCGGTGCAGTTTGAGGACGGCTCCTCGGAGATCCGCGTGGCCATCAAGCGCGACATCGGCGGCGAGTTCTCCACCTGGGCCAATGCGGAGCTGGCGGCGGGGGCCGTCATGGACGTCATGAGCCCCATGGGCGCCTTCATCTCCAAGCACGGCGAAGCCGCCGGGGGAGTGTCCAACGTCCTCAACAGCATGAACCACCCCGAGGACATCGCGCGCGACGCCGGAACGTACGTGGCCATCGCCGCCGGGTCCGGCATCACGCCCGTCATGGCCCTCGCGAAGTCCCTGCTGGCGGGCAACCCCGGGACCCGCCTCGACCTGGTCTACGCGAACAAGGCCACCATGGACGTCATGTTCCTGGAGGAGCTGGCGGACCTCAAGGACAGGTATCCGCAGCGCTTCGCCCTCCACCACGTGCTTTCCCGCGAACAGCGCATCGCCCCGCTCATGAGCGGGCGCCTCGACGCGGACAAGCTCGAATCCCTGCTCGGCACGGCCATCCACGCGGACGACGTCGACGAATGGTTCCTCTGCGGGCCCTTCGAACTGGTGCAGCTGTGCCGTGACGTGCTCGAGGCCCGCGGCGTCCCCCGGGACAGGGTCCGCTTTGAACTGTTCACCACGGGCCGCCCCGACCAGCCGGAAGGCCAGGCCGGCCGGGCCGTCCTGGTGGACGAATCCGAGGAAACCTACAAGATCACGTTCACGCTCGACGGCCTCACCGCGGACATCCTCAGTCCCATCCATGCGCGCGAATCCATCCTCAACGCCGCCCTGCGCGTGCGCCCCGATGTCCCCTTCGCCTGCGCCGGCGGCGTGTGCGGGACCTGCCGGGCGAAGCTGGTGTGCGGCAAGGTGGAGATGGAGGAAAACTACGCACTCGAACCCGACGAGATCGAGAACGGCTACGTCCTCACCTGCCAATCGCGCCCCACCACCCCCGAGGTCACCGTTGACTACGACGGCTGACCCGTGCCCCCGGTGGCCGGGCGGTGAGCTCTGCGAACGCGTCGAGACCGAGAAGCGCACAACCTCCGAGGAGTCCCCATGATTGAGCTTTCGATTTCCGACGGCGTGGCCGAGATTGTTCTCAACGCCCCCGAGAAGCTGAACTCGCTCAACGAGGCCGCTCTGGGGGAGCTGTCCGCTGTCTATGACGAAGCGGCAGGCGCCGCCGGTGCGGGCACCGTCCGGGCGCTGCTCCTGCGCGGTGAGGGACGGGCGTTTTGTGCCGGCCGCGACATCGCCGGGGTGGACGGCGCCACGGACGATGTCAGCGGCTACCTCGACGGGCTGCTGGCCCCGCTCCTGAAGAAGATGGGCGGATTCCCGGCCCCCACCTTCGCCGCCGCGCAGGGCGCCTGCCTGGGCGTGGGGCTGGGCCTGCTGGTCGCCACCGACGTGGTGTACGTGGCCGAGAACGCCAAGATCGGCTCGCCGTTCGCCAACCTCGGGGCCACGCTGGACTCGGGCGGCCACTGGCTGTTCACCGAGCGCCTCGGGATGCACCGCACCCTTGACCTGATCTACACCGCCGAACTCATCAGCGGCGGGGAGGCCGTGGCCTCCGGGCTGTTCAGCCGGGCCAGGCCGGCGGAGGAACTGCTCGACTTCACCCGCGCCGCGGCAGCCAAGGCGGCCAACGGGCCCACCCGGGCGTTCAACGCCAGCAAGACCCTGGTGGCGCAGATCCGCGACCGTCGGCTGGGGCTCTGGGACGCCGTCGTCCTTGAAAACCAGGCGCAGGCCGCCCTGTCCGGGACGGCCGACTACGCCGAGGGCTTCGCCGCCTTTACCGCCAAGCGAAAGCCAAGCTTCACCGGCCGCTGACCCGCCCCAGTTCTGCACGTTACCGTCCCCCGCCGATCCATCGGAGGGTTTTCGACACCAACCCGGTTTCAGCCTCTGCCGGGCATGCGCCATCGCCGGGCAGCTCAGTTCAGCGGGCGGGTGCCTTCGGGGAGGGAGCCGTCGTTCATGAGTTCCGTGGCGGCGTCGGCGATGGCGGTGAGGGCCACGCGCTGGATCCACGGGCCGTAGGAAATCCGGGCCACACCCAGCTCCTGAAGCCTGGACGGGCTGAGCGAGCCGGGGACGTTGATGACGCTGACCTTGCCGCGCCCGATGCCGGCGACGAGCGCCTTGACGGTGGGCTCGTCGAGCTTGCCGGGCACGAAGACGCATTTGGCCCCCACCTCGAGATATGCGCGGCCGCGTTCGACGGCGGCCTCCAGCACCTCCCGGGGGTCGCGGTCCGCGCCGCGCAGGAAGGCGTCGGTGCGGGCGTTGAGGACAAAATCGATGCCTTCGGCGGCGCCCGCGTCGGCGGCCTGCTTCATCTGGGCGACGGCCTGTGGCAGCGGGCGCATCTGGTCCTCGATGTTTGCCCCCACAATGCCGACGCCGATCGCCTTGCGGATGGTCTCCCCGGGGTTGCCGTAGCCGGCCTCAAGATCGGCCGTGACGGGCAGGTCCGTGGCCGCCGCGATCCGGCCGACTGCCTCGATCATCGTGGCGATGGGGATGTGCTCGCCGTCCTCATAGCCGTAGGACGCGGCGATGGAATGGCTGGCGGTGGCGAGGGCCTTGGTGCCGGGCAGCTCCGAAATCACCTTGGTGCTGATGACGTCCCACACATTGGCGAGCTGGAGGATTTCGGGGGCGTGGTGGAGGCGGAGAAGTTCCGTGGCCTTGCTGGCTGTGCTCATGCAACGAGCCTAACCCTCATTGCCCGCGGAGTCAGGAGGACAGCGGGAGGGCTTCCTCCTCCTCAACCAGCGCAGAGTGGACCACCTTGTTGATCTCCTCCGTGGTCAGTGCCACGTGCACCGCCCAGTAGTAGATGATGGCGCTGAAGACCGCCGTGGCCACAATGTCCCAGTACAGCGGGAACCAGGGGTGGGCCAGCGGCCCGAAGTCGCTGAGGAACACAATCAGTCCCATGCCCACAAGGTAGACCGGCAGCCATTGGGCGGCCTTCCAGTCCATCTGCGGCTTGGTCGGGTTCAGCTTGAAAACGCGGTTGCCGACGAGGATGACATAGCCAATGAGGATGGCGACGCCGAGCTTCCAGTCGGTGCCCCAGCCGGTCCACATGATCAGCAGGTTCGCCACGATGAACGCCAGCGGTGACATGATGGTGGCTCCGGGGAGCCGGTAGGGGCGGTCCTCATCCGGCAGCCTGCGCCGGAACACGCCCAGGGCCAGGGGTGCGCCCGCGTACATCAGGACGCTGGCGCTGGTGATCAGGCCAACGATTGACTGCCACGTGGGGAACGGCAGGAAGCAGATGCAGCCAATGACGAACGCCGCGATCAGCCCAACCCAGGGAACGCCTGACTTGTTGGTCTTTTCAAACACCACCGGCACATAGCCGTTGCGGCTCAGACCGTAGGAAACACGCGACGACGCCGTGACATAGATCAGAGCCGTGCCGCCCGGGGAGATGAGGGCGTCGATGTAGAGGATCGATGCGAGCCAACCGAATCCCACCAGTGTGGCAATGTCCGCGAAAGGTCCGGTCATGGCCGTGTCCAGGCCATCCTTCCAGGTCGTGCCGATCTGGGAGGGCGGCAGCGCCACCAGGAACGCGAACTGCACCAGCAGGTAGATGAAGACGCCGATGATGGTGGATCCGATGACTGCCCGCGGTATGTCCCGTTTCGGGTTCTTGCTCTCCCCGGCAAGCTGGTCGGCCTGCTCGAATCCCAGCAGCGCAAAGACGATGCCGCCGGTGGACACGGCGGACAGGATGCCCTTGACGCCGTCGGGGGAGAATCCGTTGGCGCCGGTGAAATTGCCTGGATGGAAATTGAACACGGCCAGCATGAAAATTGTCAGCAGCGGCACGCCGACCTTCCACCAGGTGGCCGCGCTGTTGACGTTGGCCAGCTTCCTGATGCTCAGGAAGTTGATGGCCGTGACGAAGGCCATGAGCAGGATGGCAACCACGAGGCCGCTGCCGGTCAGGGTGGGCTGCGGTCCGGCAGCCGTTTGCTTGATGACGAGCCAGGACTTCGCAAAGGAATAGTGTCCGGCGTAGTTGATCATGGCCTGGACCTCGATGGGTGCCACCGTTGCTGCCTGGACCCATGAAAACCAGCCAAAGGATGCGCCCACCGCGCCGCCGAAGGCATAGTGCGGGAATCGGGCGGTGCCGCCGGACACGGGGTACATGCCGCCAAGCTCGGCGTGGGGCAGTGCCAGGATCAAGATGCAGATGCCGCCGATGACCCAGGAAATAATCGCGGCCGGCCCGGCGATCTGCAGGGCGTCCTTGGCCCCGAAGAGCCAGCCGGACCCGATGATGGAGCCGGTGGAGGCCCACAGCAGTCCAATGAACCCAATCTCGCGCTTAAGTCCGGGCCTGGCGCCGGCGGGCGGAACAGGTGTCTTCAACGTGGCCATGGCGCGCTCCCCTCCGAGATGTCCCCGCACCAGAATGCGCCCGGTGCGCATTAACGTCAACGGGCCGATTGTGATTCATGGCAAATTCATGGTTTCATCGCGCGTAAACCGGGGGCGGGGGCGGGTCTGTTCGGCAGCGGCCGCTCACCGGTTGTCGAGGTCCTCAAAGACGAGGAACGTCTGGGTGTCCTGGATGCCGGCCATGGACTGGAGCTGGTCAAAAATGACCCGCCGGAGCCCGGCGTTGTCCTCCGCCCGCACCAGCAGGATGACGTCGAAGTCCCCGCCCACCAGGGCGATGTGTTCCACCTCCGGAATGGCGCGCAGCTCTTCCTTTAATTCGCGCCAGGAATGTTGGCTGACCTTGAGGGTTACATAGGCCGAGGACTTCAGCCCCGCCTTCACCGGGTCGATCAGGGCGGTGAACTTTGTCAGCACGCCGGTGGAGGTCAGGCGTGCAATCCGCGCGTAGGCGTGTGCACGGGAGATGTGCACATTCTCGGCAACGGTGGTGACTGACAGCCGGCCGTCGCGGACCAGTTCGGCGATGATCCGGCGGTCCACGTCGTCCAGCGGCACGGGGGAGTGGTCTGGCATGGCGGGTCCTTTGGTTCTGCCGGAAGGCCCGTCAGACATCCCGGCCGGTAATGCACGTCACATGATTGTTTTGTCTTCAAGATTATGACAGTAGATCGCAAAATTCCACACTCTGCGCAGCCTGTCGATACAGATCGCCATCCAATCGCATACTTGAGGGACGGAACATCTTTACGCCTGCGGTCCGCCGCGCGCCCCCAACCAGGGGCGCGCAGGGACCGCGCAACTCCCTGGGAGGAGTGGGACTTCAATGACGAACCACCCGGAATTTATGGACTACGCCGGCAATGCGGGGCGCCCGGAGGGATACCTCCTGCCGTCCGCCGCGCCAGTCCAGCTGATTGCCCCCGACGGCTCGGCCGCCCCCGCCGCCGAGTACAAGGAAAGCTACCCCATCCCGGACCCGGCAACGCTCGTGGACGGCTACGGGCGCCTGGTGGTGGGCCGGCGCATCAACGACCAGGCCAACGCCCTGGTGCGGCAGGGGCGGATGGCGGTGTATCCGTCGTCGGCCGGCCAGGAGGCCTGCCAGGTGGCGGCGGACATGTGCCTGCGCCCCAGCGACTGGCTGTTCCCCACCTACCGCGACACCGTGGCCATCCTGGGCCGCGGGGTGGACCCCATGGAGGCCTTCGAGTCCCTGCGCGGCGACTGGCACAGCGGCTTTGACCCGCACCAGCACAACACCGCACTTCCCGCCACGCCCCTCGCCACCCAGCTGCTGCACGCCGTCGGGGTGGCCCACGCCGCCAAGCTGCGCGGCGAGGACACCGTGGCGCTGGCCCTGTGCGGCGACGGCGCGACCAGCGAAGGCGACTTCCACGAGGCGCTGAACTTTGCCGCCGTGTTCCACGTCCCCGTCGTGTTCCTGGTGCAAAACAACCAGTACGCCATTTCCGTCCCGCTCATCCACCAGTCCGTGGCCCCGTCCCTGGCGCACAAGGCCGTGGGCTACGGCATGCCCGGGGAGCGCGTGGACGGCAACGACCTCGCCGCGCTGCTCGCGGTGGTGGGGCACGCCGTCGAACGCGCCCGCAATGGCGGCGGCCCGGCCCTCGTGGAGGCCCACACCTACCGCATGGAGTCCCACACCAACGCCGATGACGCCACCCGCTACCGCAGCGCCGGGGAAGTGGCGCAGTGGGTGCCGCGGGACCCCCTGCTGCGCATGGAGAAGTACCTGCACGACGCCGGCCACCTGGCTCCGGCGGACGCCGCCCGGATCACGGCCTCCGCCGAGGCCATGGCGAAGGTGATCCGCGACGGCCTCAACATGGAGACCGTGCCGGACCCGGCGGACCTCTTCGCCTTTGTTTATTCCGAGCCCACCCCGCAGCTGCGCGAGCAGGCCCGCCAGCTGGCGGACGAGCTCGCCGCCGCTTCCCTGGAAGGAGCACACCAGTGACCACCATGGCGCACCAGCCCCAGTCCAATGCCGGCACGGCCCGCCCCGCCGCCCGCCCCGGCCCCGGCCCCGAATTGTCCGGCGTCCAGACCATCACCTTTGCCAAGGCACTGACGCTGGCCATGGCCGATTCCATGGCGGCGGACGCCTCCGTGCTGGTCTTCGGCGAGGACGTGGGCACCCTGGGCGGCGTGTTCCGCGTGACTGACGGCTTGACTCGGCGCTTCGGGGAGGACCGCTGCTTCGACACCCCGCTGGCGGAGTCCGGCATCATCGGCATGGCCACGGGCATGGCCGTCAACGGCATGAGGCCCGTCGTCGAGATGCAGTTCGACGCCTTCGCCTACCCCGCGTTCGAGCAGATCACCAGCCATGTGGCCAAGATGGGCAACCGCACCAAGGGCCGCGTCCGCCTGCCTCTGGTCATCCGCATCCCGTATGCCGGCGGGATCGGCGGGGTGGAGCACCACTGCGATTCCTCCGAGGCCTACTACGTGCACACGCCGGGCCTGACGGTGTTGACGCCGTCGACGGTCACCGACGCCTACATCATGCTCCGCGACGCCATCGCCTCCCCGGACCCCGTGGTGTTTCTGGAACCCAAGAAGCTGTACTTCTCCAAGGACACCGTGGACCTGGACGCCCTGCGCGCCCGCTACGCCGCCGGAAGCGCCATCCCCGGCACCATCGGCCGCGCCGCGATTGCCCGCGAGGGCACCGACGCCACGCTGATCGCCTACGGCCCGTCCATGGCCGCCGCGCTCGCCGCCGCCGAGACCGCAGCCGCCGAAGGCCGTTCCCTCCAGGTCATCGACGTCCGTTCCCTTGTCCCGTACGACGACGAGACCATCAGTGCCGCCGTCCGCTCCACCGGGCGGGCCGTGGTCATTGCCGAGGCCCCGGGCTTCGCCTCCATGGCCTCCGAGATTGCCGCCCGCATCCAGGAGCGCTGTTTCCACTCGCTCGCCGCGCCCGTGCTGCGGGTGACCGGCTTCGACATCCCGTTCCCGGCGCCACGGCTGGAAAAGCATTACCTGCCCGGCGTGGACCGGATCCTGGACGCCGTCGACTCGCTCCAGTGGGAGGAATCATGAGCCTGCAGGTCTTCATGCTGCCGGACCTCGGCGAAGGGCTCGTTGAGGCCGAACTCGTCACCTGGCTGGTTGCCGAGGGTGACACCGTCCACGTCGACCAGCCCATCGCGGAAGTTGAAACCGCAAAGTCCGTGGTGGAGGTGCCCTCCCCGTTTGAGGGAACCGTCGCCACGCTGCACGGCGCCGAGGGCGACACCCTGGAGGTCGGCAAGCCCCTGATCTCGGTTTCAGCGCCCGGCGCGGCGGTCCCGGCTGCCGCGGCGCAGGCACCGTCTCCGGACGTCGCGGCCGCGCCTTCCTCCGGCGTGGGCGCCGCTTCCGGCTCGGGCAATGTTCTCATCGGCTACGGCACGCCCGGACACGGCGGCCCGGGCCGGACGCGTCCGTCGCGCCGCAGCCACTTGCGCCAGGAGCCGGCCGAAGTTGCTGCTGGGGCCGCGCCGCAGCGCCGGGTGCACCTGGTGGTGTCGCCGCTGGTGCGCAAGATGGCCCACGACTCCGGGCTTGCCCTGGCGGACATCCCCGGCTCGGGTGCGGACGGGTTGATCCTGCGCCGCGACGTTGAAGCGGCCATGGCGCAGGCCGTGACCCCGGCTGTCGCCCCTGCTCTTGCCCCGGTGCCGGCCCCGGCAGGCCCCGGCTCCGCCGCCGTCGATCCCCGGACCGGGCTGCGCGTGCTCGCGCGGACGCCGCTGACGGGTGTGAAGAAGGCCGCGGCCATTGCCCTGTCCAGGAGCCGGCGGGAAATTCCCGAAGCCACCGTGTGGGTCGACGTCGACGCCACGGCGCTGGTGGAACTGCGGGCGGGGATGAAGGCCAAGGACGGCACGGCGCCAGGCATCCTGGCCTTCGTGGCCCGCTTTGTCACGGCCGGGCTGGCCCGGTTCCCGCAGCTGAACACGCAGCTGGTCAGCGCGGAAGGCGCGGACACCGTCGTTGAATTTGACGGGATCAACCTGGGCTTCGCCGCGCAAACCGACCGCGGACTCGTGGTTCCCGTGCTCCGCAACGCCCAGGGCCGCAGCGCGCGGGCGCTTGACACGGCCATCCGGGACCTGGCGAAGACCGCCCGCGACGGCAAGGCCGGGCCGGCCGAGCTCAGCGGCGGCACGTTCACCGTCAACAACTACGGCGTGTTCGGCGTGGACGGCTCGGCCGCGATCATCAACCACCCGGAGGCCGCCATGCTGGGGCTGGGGCGCATCGTTGACAAGCCTTGGGTGGTCGACGGGGAACTGTGCGTGCGGAAGATGACGGAGCTGACGCTGGCCTTCGACCACCGCGCCTGCGACGGCGCGGTGGCCGCCGGCTTCCTCCGGTTCATTGCCGACGCCATGGAAAATCCCGCAGCTGCCCTGGCCGACCTTTAAGGGTGCGCCGACCTTTAAGGGTGCGCCGACCTTTAAGGGTGCGCCGCCGTCGCCTGGATGACCATGTCGTCCAGCTTCGGCAGTGCCTGCCCCAAACGGTGCTTAGCGTCGGCCAGCGTCTGCTCCACGGCTGACAGCGGCGCATCCTCGGCGGTGACAGTCGCCGTGCCCTGGAGCCGGTGGCCCACCCAGCGCAGCTGGAGACGCTCCACCCCGACCACGCCGGGCGTCCCGCGGAGCGCCGTCAGGGCCCTGTCCGCGAGTTCGGGCTCGATCCCGTCCATGAGCCGGCGCCCAATGCTGCGGATCGTTCCCCACAGCAGGACGATGATGGCTGCGGAGATCAACAGGCCCACGATCGGGTCTGCCAGCGGGAAGCCGACCATCACCCCGCCTGCGCCCAGGACGACGGCAAGGGAGGTGAAACCGTCGATCCGGGCGTGCACGCCGTCGGCCACCAGCGCGGCGGAGCCGATTTGCCGGCCCACCCGGATTCGGTAGACGGCCACGGCCTCGTTGCCGGCGAAGCCGATCAGTCCGGCCGCGATCACCCACCACAGATTGTGCAGCGGCTGCGGGTGGACCAGCCGGTCTATCGACTGCCAGGCGGCGACGACCGCGGAGAGTGCCACGACCGCGACGATGAACAGCCCGGCCAGGTCTTCGGCCCGCCCGTATCCGTAGGTATAGCGCCGGTTCGCTGACCGGCGGCCCAGGATGAACGCGATCCACAGGGGGACGGCGGTGAGGGCGTCGGAGAAGTTGTGGATGCTGTCGGCCAGCAGCGCCACCGATCCGCTGATGAGCACCACGACGAATTGCAGGACTGTGGTGGCCAGCAACACAAAGAGGCTGATCTTCAACGCCCGGACGCCCTGGACGCTGGATTCAAGGGCGTCGTCTATCGAGTCCGCAGAGTCGTGCGTGTGCGGGACAAAAAGTTCGAACAGCCATCCCTTGAATCCGCCGTGGTGCTCGTGGGAATGTCCGTCATGGTCGTGGTCGTGGTCGTGGTCGTGGTCGTGGTCGTGGTCGTGCCGTGCCGTGCGGGAGTGCTGGTGTCCTGCGCTCATGCCTGGTCGCCGCCCTGTTCGTGGTGGTGGCGGGGGATCCCGCCCAGGGAGTGCTCTGCCTGGAAGATCGCGTCGGTCACCAGCTGGCTGGCGTGCTCATCTTCCAGCCGGTAGTAGACCCGCTGGCCGTCCTGACGGGTCGCCACCATGCGTGCCAAGCGCAACTTCGCCAGGTGCTGGGAGACGGCGGCCGGCGACTTGTCCACGAGGTTTGCCAGGTTGCTGACGGACAGCTCGCCGTCGCGCAGGGCCAGGATGATGCGCACGCGCGTGGCATCGGCGAGCATGGAAAAGACTTCAACAGCCAGCTCTACAAATTCTCCGTCCGGGGAACGCCCGCACGTCTTCTTATCTGCGTTCATACGCATATAGTGGCACCGTGAGGGCCGGGCCCGCAAATGAGGCCCGCCTTCCTGTCCCTTGTGTGTCCCGGCCGGGCACGCCATGCTGTAGTTCAAGGTCGCAGGCAACAACAGGGGGTATCCATGGCCCAAGGAGCCTCATGGCGGCGTCTTGGCGGCCCCAGCCAGGTGATGCGCAGCAGTTACGCCAGGGCGCTGGTCAACATAGGGCTGATCGTCGGCTCCGAGCGGGCCCTGGTTGTCGACACCGGTTGCGGGCCGAGGCACGCCGCGGAAGTCCTGGCGGCGGTGCGCAGTGTGACGCCCCTGCCGCTGGTGGTGGCGAACACGCACGCCCACTGGGACCACTTCTTCGGGAACGCCGTTTTCAGGCACGACGGCGTCTCCGACTTTTGGGCGCACGCCGCCGCCCGGCGGCACATGGCCGGGACGGGGGAGTCGCAGCGGGCGGCCGTGTCCGGCGTCGAACCTGAAATGGCGGCGGGGGAGGGGCCATGCACGGAGTTGGTGCTGCCCACCCGGACGGTGGGCGCGGACCCCGTGGAACTGGACCTTGGCGGCGTGTCCGCCATACTGTTCTGCCTCGGTCCGGCGCACACCGACGGCGACCTCATGGTGGGTGCGCCCGGCGTGTTGTTTGCCGGCGACGTGCTGGAGGAAGGCGCCGATCCGCAGTTTGAGGACGCGGACCGAGGCGGCTGGGTCCGTGTGCTGAGGACGCTGGCCGGCATGGGCGGCGGGTACCCGGTCATGGTTCCCGGGCATGGGAACCCTGTGACGGCGGAATTTGCCGCGCGGATGGCGGACACCATGGAGGGCGCAGTGGAGGGCGGGGCCTTCGAGTCCCGCGCGAACCCGTGACACAGGGGCCAACCCGCGAACGCCCCGACAAGATACACCGCCGGTGCGGGTTGACCCCTCCCTCCGCGAACGCCCCGACGGGATTCGGCCGCCAGGGGTTTGGCCGCCGCGTCCGGAGTGGCCGCCGGGTCTAGAGTGGAAGCAGTGAGCAAAACAGCAAATCCCGGCGACTTCAGCCTGTGGTCCATCGCGGTTCCGGCGTTCGGACCGTCCCTGTTGTTTGGCGTGGGCGAGGGCGCCATCCTGCCCATCATTCCCCTGAGCGCCCGCGACATGGGTGCCTCCCTGGCCGGCGCGGCCCTGGTGGTCTCGCTGATCGGCGTCGGCTCGCTGGTCAGCAACATTCCGGCGTCGGTAATCACGGCGAAATTTGGGGAACGGATTGGCATGGTCGGCGCCGCCATGCTGAGCCTGCTGGCCATGCTGCTGTGTGTGTTCTCCGGCAGCCTCGTGCTCTTTGGGCTGGGCGTGTTCCTGATCGGGGCCGCCGCCGCCGTGTTCAACCTGGCCCGGCAAAGCTACCTGACCGAGGCCGTGCCGCCGATCCTGCGGGCCCGGGCCATGTCAACGCTGGGCGGGGTGGGGCGGATCGGCCTCTTTGCCGGGCCGTTCATTGGCGCGCTCGTCATCCACCTGGTGGGCCTGACCGGCGCGTATTGGGTGGCGGCCGTCTCCGTCGCGGGGGCGGGGGCGGTGGCTTGGGGCCTGCCGGACCTTGTCAGCGGCCAGGGCCCGACGCCGGGCGGCCCCCTCCCCACGGTACGCTCGCTCATCGCCGCCCACCGGAAGGTGTTTCTGACGGTGGGCTTTGGCGTGTTGCTCGTCAGTGCGGTGCGCTCCTCCCGCCAGGTGGTGGTGCCGCTGTGGGCGGACAACCTGGGCCTGAACCCCGCCGTGACGTCCGTCATCTACGGGCTGTCCGGGGCCATCGACATGCTGGTGTTTTACCCGGCGGGCAAGGTCATGGACCACAAGGGCCGCATCTGGGTGGCGGTGCCGTCCATGGTGCTGATGGGCGTTGCGCTGCTGCTCATGCCCCTGACCACGGGGGCCGCTTCCCTGCTGCTGGTGGCGCTGCTGATCGGTTTTGGCAACGGGATCGGCTCCGGGCTGATCATGACCATGGGCGCGGACTACTCGCCGCGGCACGGACGCGCCCAGTTCCTGGGCATCTGGCGCTTCCTCTCGGACGCCGGCGGTTCCAGCGGGCCCGCCATCCTCTCCGGGCTTACCGCCGCCGTGACGCTGTCCTTCGGGATTGCCGCCACCGGCCTGCTGGGACTGGCCGCGGCCGCCGTCCTGGGTTATTGGGTGCCGCGCAACAAGCCCGTTGCGCGGTAGGCGGGTAGCCTGAAGGAACCCGACCCTGACGGCACCCGACGGGGCGCCATGGAGCATCTGCAAAGGACAACCCGATGACCGATCCTGCCTTTGAAGCCGCGTACCAGGCGGCGCGTGAGAGCCTGTCCCAGGGCGGCATTCCCATCGGCGCGGCATTGGCGCGCGGTGGCGAGGTGATCGCCGTCGGACATAACGAACGGGTCCAGCACGGGGACCCCATCGCCCACGGGGAAATGTCCGCGCTGCGTGCGGCCGGCCGCCAGCGCAGCTACCGCGACACGGTCCTCTACACCACGCTCGCGCCGTGTGCCATGTGCACGGGGACCATCATCCAGTTCAAGATCCCCCACGTGGTGGTGGGCGAGGCGCAAACATTTGCGGGCGAGTTTGAGCTGCTGCGCTCCCGCGGAGTGGTCGTGGAGGTCCTCGACGACGGGCGCTGCGTGGACATGATGCGCCAGTTTCAGCAGGAACACCCCCAGCTGTGGGCCGAGGACATCGCCGAATAGTGCGTGCCGGGACTGCAGCCGGCGATGAGCCCGCCCTGCCCGGAGTTCAGGAGAAGTCAAGCGCTTCCATGCTGGACCTTGCCGGCAGTCCGCACCGGGTGGCCATCGACGCGGCACATTTGGCCGGTGCCGGGGGCCGCAGGATTCCTGTGCTGAAAGGCAGCGTCGGCAGCGGCCGGGACGGCTGGCAGGGCCTGGTGTGCAGCGATTTGACCGCCTCAGGGGCGCTGGCAACGCGTGTCGGCGGATCGAAACCTCGACCTGCAGTTTGCCGTCGCATGGCTCACGGCCAAGGAGACCCCACGCCATCGGGAACCTCAAGGACAGGCATCGGGGTGAGTTTGCAGATTCGCTGGCTTTGTCGCCAAGGCCGCGGCGCCGCGAACCGAAGTGCCCTGGCCGCGGCGAGCGCCATCCGGCTGGGGAGCTGCCCTTCACGGCGTTCCCGTCTCGGGGCGCGCAAAGGGAACTGCGCTTTTGGCGGGCCGAATTCACCGATGGACCGCGTGACCGCCTGCCGCCCCAATAACGGTTGACGGCACCGGCCGGGCCGCGAATCATGGAATCATGAGCGCACAATTCGAACCCGTTTGGCAGGCCTTGCGGGACAAGGTGGAGTCGGGCTGGGCGCCCGGCATGGTCGCCGGCATCAGGCACGGCGGCACCACGGAGTTCTTCGCCACCGGCGTCCGCACGCTGGGAAGGGCCGAACCGATGCGCGTCGACACGCCCTTTCGGATCGCGTCGCTGAGCAAGCCCGTGGCCGGGGCGATCGCCGCGTCCATGGTTGCCGACGGCACGCTGGCGCCCGACGACCCGGCCGATGTCTGGCTTCCCGAGCTGGCCTACCCACGCGTGCTCACCAGCCCGGATGCCCCGCTGGAAAGCACTGTTCCCGCCGGGCACGACATTACCGTCCGCCACCTTATGACCCTCACCCACGGCTTGGGCGTCATCGTCGGCGACACGCCGCTGGCGAGGGCCATTGCCGCCGCGGGGATAGCGCCCGGACCCATTCCTCCGTCCATGACAAGCGAAGAATTCATGCACCGGGTCGGCGCACTTCCACTGGAGCACCAGCCCGGCGAGCGCTGGAGCTACCACACCGGCAGCGACCTCCTCTCGGTGCTCATGGCCCGCGCCGGCCAGGCCCCCCTGCGGCAAATCCTGGCCGAACGCATCACCGGGCCGCTCGGCCTGCATGACACCGGGTTCTTGGGGGACGCCGCCGAACTGCCCACCGCCTACCGCCCGGGTGTGGACGGACTGGAGATCCTGGACGCGCCGGACGGCGTTTTCTCGCGGGAGCCGGTGTTCGAAACCCTGGCCGGCGGACTCGTGTCCACCGTCCCGGATTACCTGGCGTTTCTGACAGCCCTGGCGGAGGATTCGCTGCTGCCGGCTGAACAGCGCCGGCACATGACCTCGGACCAGCTCACCGTTGCGCAGCGCGAAGGCATGGTGGAAATGGTGGGTCCGGGCATTTCCTGGGGCTGGCAGGTCGGCGTCACCACTGACGGAGCCGGGTCCTGGACGACACCGGGCGGCTACGGCTGGACGGGCGGTACGGGCACCACGGCCTACGTCAACCCGACCGCAGACTTCATCGGAGTGCTGTTCACGCAGCGGGCCATGGCCGGTCCGGAAGAAGACTTCAGCTACTTCTGGGAGCCGCTCGCAGCGGCACTGTGAACCGGCGGCCCCTGGCCCATGGCGGCCCCTGGACCACGGCGGCCCCTGGACCACGGCGGCGCCTGGACCACGGCGGCGCCGGGGGCAGGGGCCTAACGGACGGAACGGCGTCGTGCTTCCCGGGTGAGCAGCAGTGTGCCCAGGACGGTCAGGCCGTAGCCGGACACCACAATCAGGCCCACACCGGCCAGGAAAAAACTAATGACGCTGTCGTGGGCGTGGGAGGAAACCGCCCGCAGGACCAGCGCAGTTGAGACGGCGGCGAGGACGGCGGCCAGCGCGGCCAGCCCCGTCCACCAGCGGCGCGACGCCCAGTGGCGCCCCGAGCCCAGCCACACGTTCCAGGACCGGCCGGTCCGCAGGATGGGCAGGGCCGCAACGCAGGTCCAGAAGGACACCACGAAGAAGGCGGCCACCACGTCGGCCGGGCGGTGCCACTGGTTGATCAACGTCGCGATCCCGGCGACCACGGCGTAGCTGCCGCCCACAAACGCCGCGGCCGGGCGCCAGCGCGGGGAGGCCACCAGGAACACCGCCGCGGCGGCACTCGCCGCGAGCGTGCTGTGGCCGGACGGGAGCGAGTTCAGCGACAAGGTCTGCACGCCCACGAACGGCCGGTCCGGCAGGCCGAACTTGATCAGCTGCGTGCTGAGGTTGGCGGCGGCCATGGCAACCAGGGCGATGCCGGCGGCCTTCCACCGGCGCCGGGCCAGCGTGACAAAAAGCACCACCAGGGACGCGATCACCACGGAGGTGGCCGGAAGCAGGTCCAGGACCCCGGCCGCCGGAAGACCAATGAAACGCTGGGCCACCTTCGCCTGGACCAGGGCGGACTCGTCCAGAAACTGTCCCAGGGTGCTGTTGACGAAAAACAGGTACGTTGCGACGACTCCGGCCACCGAGACGAGGGCGCCGGTCAGGAACGGGGCGGCCGGGATGGGCCTGCCCCGGGGCAGCGTGCTGCCGCGGCGGGAACGGGGGGCTTTCGTACTCATCCTGACTAGGTTCCCACAGATTCATGAAAGCAAGCTGGCCGCGCTCCGGAACCGGGGCGCCGGCCGGGGCGCTAAAGTGTTGGCCATGGTTGCCCTCGACGAACTCCTCGCCTCCGCCCGCGTTGCCTCCCTGCCCATGCGCGTGAAATTCCGGGGCGTGCTGGAGCGGGAGGTGCTGCTCCTGGAGGGCCCGGCGGGCTGGGCCGAGTTCTCACCGTTTGTGGAGTACGACGACGTCGAGTCGGCCCGGTGGCTCGCCTCGGCAGTCGAGGCCGGCTGGCTGGGGTACCCGGAGGGCGTGCGGGAGTGGATTCCGGTCAATGCCACGGTGCCGGCCGTGTCCGCGGCCGAGGTGCCGGCCGTCCTCGCGGCGTTCGACGGCGTTCACACTGTGAAGGTCAAGGTGGCCGAGCCCGGTCAGACGCTGCGGGACGATGCCGCCCGCGTGGGTGCCGTGCGGCACCTGCTGCCGGACGCGCGGATCCGCGTCGATGCCAACGGGGGGTGGGACGCCGACCAGGCCGTCCGGGCGCTGGCCATGCTCTCCGTGTTTGGGCTCGAATACGCCGAACAGCCGGTTGCCTCGGTTGCCGACATGGCCGCGGTGCGCCGGGCCCTGGCCGGGTCCGTGCTGATTGCCGCGGACGAAAGCGTCCGCAAGGCCACCGACCCGCTGGCCGTGGCCCGCGCCGGGGCGGCGGACCTGCTGGTGGTCAAGGCGGCACCGCTGGGCGGCGTGCGGCAGGCGCTGGAGATCGTGGCGGAGGCCGGGCTGCCCGCCGTCGTCAGTTCAGCGCTGGATTCCTCGGTGGGGATCCGGGCGGGCCTGGCGCTGGCCGCCGCGCTGCCGCAGCTCCCCTACGCCTGCGGGCTGGGGACGGTCTCGCTGATGGCCGGCGACGTGACCGCCAACAGCCTGGTGGCCGTGTCCGGTGGCATCGCCGTGCGCGACGTCGCCGCGGACCCGGAACTGCTGGACCGCTTCGCCGCGCCGGCAGAACGCCGCGACTGGTGGCTGGACCGCCTCCGCCGCTGCCACGCTCTGCTGTAATTCGCACGCTGGACCTGCCTGCCTGCCCCGGCGGTCGGGCAGCGCGCCCCGCGAGCGCATCGAGACCCTGCCCGGGTGGTTAGATGGTGGCGTGGGTTTACTTAGTTCGATGGACACCGCCCGGTATGTGGTGGATGCGCTGGAGCGTGCCGGTGTGCGGCATGTGGTGGTGGCGCCGGGCTCTCGCAGCGCGCCACTTGCCTACGCGCTGGCGGAGGCCGAAGCCGACGGCAGGCTGACCGCCTACGTCCGGATCGACGAACGCGTGGCAGGCTTCACGGCCCTCGGCCTGGCGCAGGGATCGGGGCACCCGGCAGCCGTCCTGACCACCTCCGGGACGGCCGTGGGCAACCTGATGCCGGCCGTCATGGAGGCCAACCACGCCGGCACGCCCCTGCTTGTGCTGTCCGCCGACCGCCCCGCGGAATTGCGCGGCACCGGCGCCAACCAGACCACCATCCAGCTGGACCTCTTTGGCGACCACGTCCGGTTCGCCACCGACGTGGCCGCCGGGATCGACCCCACCGCCGCCATCGCCACGGCCCTCAGCGGCGCCCGGGGACGGCTTGAGGGCATCCCCGCCGGGCCGGCGCAGGTCAACCTCGCGTTCCGCGACCCCCTCACGCCGGCGCTCGACGGTTCCGAGTGGGAACGGCTTCTGCCGGTGGTTCATCCCGCCCCGCTGCTTGAGCCGGTCGAAACCACCGGATCTCGACAGGCTCGAACACCGGAGATCGCCCTGCCCTCCACGAGCCACCGCACCGTGGTCCTCGCCGGGCACGACGCCGGACCCGCCGCCGAACACTTTGCCCGCACCTTGGGCCTGCCGCTCCTGGCCGAGCCGTCGTCGAACGCCAGGTTCGGCCCCAACGCCGTGGGCCCGTACCGCCTGCTGCTGGAGCAGTTCGGCCCGGCGTCCGCGCAGCCGATCGAGCGCGTGGTGGTCCTTGGCCGGCCCACCCTGTCGCGGCCCGTGGCCCGGCTGCTGGCCCGCACCGAGCTGGAGCGGGCCTTGTACCTGCCCCGCCCCGTCGCCTGGTTTGAGCCCGGCAGGCGCCCGGAACTGGTGTTGACCCAGTGGGACCAGCTGGTGGGATTTGCCGGAACGGGCCCGGCGGGCTGGCTCGAGGCCTGGCAGGACGCGGCAGGGGCCGCCGAAGACAGCCTGGATGCCGTCCTGGCGGAGGCCGCCCAACCCGGGAGGCTGAGCGGCCCGGCCGTTGCCCGCCAGGTGTGGGACCGCGCGCGGCACGATGCGGCGCAGGGCCCCGCCAACCTGCTCCTGGGTTCGTCCAACACGGTGCGTGACGCGGACCTGGCCGGCAGGCCCGCGCCAGCCGGCGGCGACGGTGCGGAAGACGGGACCCGGGTGTTCGCCAACCGCGGACTGGCCGGCATTGACGGCACGGTCGCCACGGCCACCGGCATTGCCCTGGCCACGGCCGCGCCCACCCGCGTGCTCCTGGGGGACCTCACCCTGCTGCATGATTCCGGCGCGCTGCTGCTGGGCACCGGCGAACAGGAGGCGGACGTCCAGCTCATCGTCCTCAACGACGCCGGCGGCGGCATCTTCTCGGTCCTGGAGCACGGGAGGCTGGCCGAGTCACCCAACTACGCGGCCGCCGTCGAACGCTTCTTTGGCACGCCGCACGCCGTGGACCTGCGCGCCCTGGCCGCGGCCTACGGCTGGCGCCACACGGCGGCGGGCACGACGGCGGAACTCGCCGCCGCGCTGGCCCCGCCGGTGCGCGGGCGCAGCATCGTCGAAGTCGCGGCCACCCGCGAGGGGCTCCGGGAACTCCACGCCCGGATCGCCGCGGCGCTGAACCCGTAGACACAGAAACGTCCGGGCCCACCCCTGCAGCTACAGCACGCGGCTGAGGAACTCCTGCGTCCGGTGGTGCTGCGGGTTGGCGATGATCTCCCGCGGGTTGCCGGATTCGACCACCACGCCGGCGTCCATGAACGTCAGGGTGTCGCCCACTTCGCGGGCAAAGCCGATCTCGTGGGTGACCACGATCATGGTCATGCCGGACTTGGCCAGGTCCTTCATGACTTCCAGGACGTCGCCCACCAGCTCGGGGTCCAGGGCGGAGGTGGGCTCGTCAAAGAGCATCAGCTCCGGCTCCATGGCCAGGGCCCGGGCGATGGCAACGCGCTGCTGCTGGCCGCCGGAAAGCTGGGAGGGGTAGAAGTCGGCGCGGTCGCCCAGCCCCACCATCTCCAGCAGCTCCGTCGCCTTCAGCTTCGCCGCAGCCTTGGACTGGCGCTTGACCTGGGTGGGAGCCTCGATCACGTTTTGCAACGCGGTCTTGTGCGGGAACAGGTTGAAGCGCTGGAACACCATGCCGATTTCACGGCGCTGGGCCGCGATCTGCTTCGTGGTCAGGTCGTGGAGCTTGCCGTTGACCTCGCGGTAGCCGATGAGGTCGTCATGGACGTAGATCCGGCCGGCACTAATGGTTTCCAGCAGGTTGATGCAGCGCAGCAGCGTGGATTTGCCGGAGCCGGACGGGCCGATGATGACCGAGACCTCGCCCTGCTTGACCGTCATGTCAATGCCCTTGAGGACGTGGTGGGAGCCAAAGAGCTTGTGCACGCCCTGGATTTCCACAAGGGGCTTGGTGCGGGTGGATTCCTGCTTCTTGATCGATGCGGTGTCCGTCATGGCCGGCCGCCTTCCGTGGTTCCGTCGGCGGGATCCACCGGCTTTGCATGTGCCGCGGCCGCCGCGGCCGTGGCCTGGACGGGCGCCTTCGTGACGTTGTCCACGCCCTTGCCGTAGTGCCGTTCAATGTAGTACTGGCCCACCATCAGCACCGAGGTGATGCCCAGGTACCAGAACGCGGCCACCATGAGCAGCGGGATGGGCAGGAACGTCCGGCTTGCCAGGGCGTTGGTGACGAACGTCAGGTCCAGGGTGAACGGGACGGCGAGCACCAGCGAGGTGGTCTTGAGCATGCCGATGGTTTCATTGCCGGTCGGCGGGATGATGACGCGCATGGCCTGGGGCAGGATGATCCGCCACATGACCTTTGAACGCCGCATGCCCAAGGCCTCGGCGGCCTCCATCTGGCCGTTGTCCACGGACTTCAATCCGGCCCGGAAGATCTCTGCCAGGTAGGCGGACTCGTTCAGGCCCAGCCCGACAATGGCAGCGACGGTGGCATTGATGACCGTGGCCGTGTCCCAGGAAAACAGCTCCGGTCCGAAGGGCACCCCGACAATGATCTTGGGGTAGAGGGCCCCCACGGATCCCCAGAACAGCAACTGCGTGTAAACGGGGGTGCCGCGGAAAAACCAGACCCAGACCCAGGAAACATACCGGAACAGGGGGTTGTCGGACTGGCGCATGAAGGCGAGCAGGATGGCCAGCACAATGGCGATGATCATGGAGGTGACCGTCAGGATGAGCGTCCAGCCCACGCCCTGGATGACCAGCACGTCAAAGAGGTACGTCCTGAAGGTGCCCCAGTAGAACTTCGGGTTGGTGGTCATCGACTGGACCACCAGGACCAGTATCAGCAGGATGACGACGGCGCCGACCCACCGCCAGGGGTGCCGGACCGGAACTGCGTCAATCAGTTCCAGGCCGGCGCCCCCGCTGTGGGCGGTCCGGCGCGAAAGTAGGCGGCTCAATGGCTAGCCCGCCGTCGGGTTCAGGACTGCCTTCGGAAGCGCACCCTCGACGTTGTTCCACTTGGTCAGGATCTTGGTGTAGGCGCCCTCCTCGATCAGCTTGTTCATGACCTTTTCGATGACGCCGGCAAACGCGGTGTCATTCTTGGCAACGGCAATGCCCTGCTGGGCGGAGTCATAGACGGCACCCAGCGTCTCCAGCTGCCCGTTGGTCTTGGCCAGGGCATTCTTGATGATGGGGGAGTCGGCGCTCATGGCGTCGATGGTGCCGCCCACCAGGCGCGTGGTGACGTCGGTCTGGTTCTTCAGTGAAACCACCGTGATGGCGGGCTTGCCGGCCTTGACGCAGGCCGCGG
This sequence comes from Arthrobacter wenxiniae, assembly GCF_013376105.1. Taxonomy (GTDB): domain Bacteria; phylum Actinomycetota; class Actinomycetes; order Actinomycetales; family Micrococcaceae; genus Specibacter; species Specibacter wenxiniae. Next base: position 123,761 of record NZ_JAAMFM010000001.1, on the reverse strand, counting down.
AGCGGTCCTTGACGTCGGGATCTTCCTCAACGGTGCCGGTCTGCACGCCCACCTTCTTGCCGCAGAGGTTGTCCATGGTGATGCCCTTGGGATTCCCCTTCTGCACGGCCCACAGGACGCCGGCATTGAAGTAGCTGACAAAGTTCACGGCCTTGGAGCGTTCCGGGTTGATCGTGAAGGAGGAGATGCCGAGGTCGTACACGGTGCCAAGCTTGGGCAGGATGGAGGAGAAGTCCGCGGTGTGGACGTCCGCCTTCATGCCCAGCGTGGCTGCAATGGCCTTGGCGAAGTCCACGTCGTAGCCGATCGGCGTCTGGCCGTCCTTGTCCAGGAACTCGGCGGGCTCGTAGGAGGTGTCAGAGCCAACGTTGATGGTGGACTTGCCCTTCATGGATGCCGGGAGCATGGCGATGAGGGCGTCGTCCTTGGCAACCGTTGTCGGGTCGAAGGAGGCGTCGGATCCCGTGTTGGCGGGCGCCCCGCTCGGAGCCTCCTGCGATGCGGTGGTGCAGCCGGTCAGCGCCAATGCTGCGACTGCGGCGAGGGAGGCCAGTCGAACGGTCAGCCGGGAAGAGATTTGCATGTTTTACCCTTTGTTTCATAACTGGAGCAGAGCTAATGGAAACTAGTGTAGCGTCCTGTGATTTGCGTCACGGTAAACGATATTTCACTATTGAACAACTTTATCCCTTGGATGGCAAGGGGCCCGCGGGTGTTGCTGTCTGGAATCCAAGACAGATTCAGGCGTGCAGGCCGAGTGCCTGGAGCATGGGCCGGAACTTGGCCCATGTCTCAGCCAGTTCGGCCTCCGGATCGGAGGCCTCAACTATGCCGGCGCCGGCATACAGGCGCACCGAGAACGGGTCCTCAAGGACTGCCCCGCGGAGCGCGATCCCCCACTCGCCGTTGCCCGCGCCGTCGAGCCAGCCGACGGGGCCCGCGTACGGTCCCCGGTCCATTTTTTCCAGGGTCAGGATGAGTTTTCCGGCCTCCTCCCGGGGCGTACCGCACACCGCTGCCGTGGGGTGCAGGGCCTCAACGAGCGCCAAGGACGTGGGCAGGTGGCCTTCGAAGTCGGCCAGCTCGGCCGTGACGTCGGAGGCCAGGTGCCAGACGTTGGGCAGCTCCAGGATGAAGGGTTCGGCCGGGAAGGAGAGGTCCGTGGCGAAGGGTGCCAGCTGGCGGGTCAGGGACCGGACGGCGAAGTCGTGTTCCTGCCGCTGCTTCGCGGAGCCGCCCAAGACGGAGGCTGCAAAGCCCACCGATCCGGCGGGCTCGTCCTCGCGGTCCAGGGTGCCGGCGAGCACCCTGGCCTGCGCCGTGGTGCCGTCCACCTTGATGAGGATTTCCGGCGTGGCGCCGACCAGTCCGCGGACCCCGTAGGTCCAGCATTCGCCGTAAATCTCCAGCAATCGTTGCAGGATTGAGACCCTGCTGACGGGCTTGTCAAAGCTAGCCACCACATCGCGGGCCAAAACCACCTTGTCCAGGCCGCCGCGGCCGATGGCCAGCACGCCCTCGGCCACCGACTCCTTCCACTGCTCCTCGGTGAGCGCCCCGGAACGCACGGTGCCCGCGGAGGGGGTGCCCGGCGTCGTCCCGCCAAGGCCTTCGGGGCAGCCAGGGGCGGCGGCCAGGAAGCCACGCAGCAGTGCGTGCGCGGATTCGGCGGTGGGGACCGAGCCGTCCACGGTGAGGTGGGTGAGCCAGGCCGTGCCGTCGCGGAAGCCCACCACCAGCTCGGGAATGACCAGCACCGAAGCGTGCGGACTCGTCTTGGAGAACGCGAAGGAGCCGAAGGCCAGGGCCCCGGTGCCCGGAACCCGGAGGGGGTCGCGGACCAGGGCGCCGGCAAGCATGTCCTTCCACCACTGTTCGGCGTCTGCGAAACGCTCGGGCCCCGTGCCGGTGAACTGCGCGATCTCCCCGTAACCCAACAGCCCCTCGCCGCGGCGGAGCCAGCAAAAGGCGTCCGGTGCCAGGAGGTCGGCGGGGGCGGCTGCGGGATGCCCGCCCAATGCCGCGGCATCCAGGGCGGTGGTCAGGGTGCGCAGCGGAGGGGTGCCGAGGGTTGCAGTCATGATGAGTCAAGATTACTCGTCCGCACGCGCGCGCAAAGTTTGAGAGACTTAGGGGGTGAACCGTGCATCCCTTGAGAAGCGTCCGGAAGAAGTGGCCGCCATGTTCGACGACGTGGCCCCCAAATACGACATCGTCAACGACATCCTGTCCCTGGGGCAGACGCGCCGCTGGCGCCGGATCGTGGTGGATGCCGTCGGCGCCGTTCCCGGCCAGCGCGTCCTGGACCTGGCCGCCGGCACCGGAACCTCCAGCGAGCCCTACGCCGACGCCGGCATTCACGTGGTGGCCTGCGACTTCTCCGTGGGCATGCTCAAGGTGGGCAAGCGGCGCCGCCCCGACATCGACTTCATCGCCGGGGACGCCACCAACCTGCCGTTCGCGGAGAACTCCTTCGACGCCACCACCATTTCCTTTGGCCTGCGCAACGTCATCGACCCGAAGAAGGCGCTGCGCGAAATGCTGCGCGTGACCAAGCCAGGCGGCAAGCTCGTGGTGGCCGAGTTCTCCCACCCCGTCAACCCCGTGTTCCGCACCGTCTACACCGAATACCTGATGCGCGCCCTGCCGGCCGTGGCCCGGAAAGCCGCCTCCAACCCCGACGCTTACGTCTACCTGGCCGAGTCCATCCGCGCGTGGCCCAACCAGGACGAGCTGTCCGCGTGGCTGGCCGGGACCGGCTGGGCCTCCGTGGCCTACCGGAACCTCAGCGGCGGCATCGTGGCCGTGCACCGCGCCGTGAAGCCCGCCTAGCGGCCCCCATGAAAGTACTTGTTGTAGGGGCCGGGCCCGCCGGATCCACCGCCGCCTGGCACCTGGCCTCCGCCGGGATTGAGGTCACCGTCCTCGAGAAGACGCGCTTCCCGCGCGAGAAGGTCTGCGGCGACGGCCTGACCCCGCGCGCCGTGCGCGAAATGCAGCTCATGGGCGTGCCGCACCCGGCCGGGGACGGCTGGCGGCGGAACAAGGGACTGCGCCTGATTGCCGGCGGCCGCACGGTGGAGGTGCCCTGGCCCGAGCTCACCAACTTTCCCAGCTACGGCTTGATCCGCACCCGGCTGGGCTTCGACGAGTCCCTGGCCCGCCACGCCCAGGCCGCCGGCGCTTCGATTCTTGAGGGCCATTCGGTCACCGGGGCCCTGACGGACGACGCCGGAACCGTGGTGGGTGCCCGGGCGTCGCTCTTGGACGGGGACGGGCGGAAGACGGGCGGGACGCGCGACTTTTTCGCCGACGTCGTGCTTGCCGCCGACGGCAATTCAACGCGGACGGCCGTCTCCCTGGGGCACCAGAAGCGCGACGACAGGCCCCTGGGGGTGGCCTACCGGACCTATTTCACGTCCCCGCGGCACGACGACGACTGGATGGAGGGCTGGCTGGAACTGGCCGCCCCGTCCGCGGCGGGGCAGCCGGGCAAGCCGCTGCCCGGCTATGGCTGGGTGTTCGGCGTTGGCGACGGCACCTCCAATGTGGGCCTGGGCATCCTGAACTCGTCCAAGGAGTTCGGCAAGCTGGACTACCGTTCCGTGCTGCGTGAATGGACGGCGTCCATGCCGGTGGAGTGGGGATTCACGCCGGAAAACCAGGTGGGGCCCATCCGCGGTGCCGCCCTGCCCATGGGCTTCAACCGGACGCCGCACTACTCCGACGGGCTGATGCTGCTCGGCGACGCCGGCGGCATGGTCAGCCCCTTCAACGGCGAGGGCATTTCCTACGCCATGGAGTCGGCCCGCTACGCCGCGGAGTTCATTGTCCGGGCCTCCGGCGCCAACTCCCGGCTCGCCGCCGACCACGCCCTGGCCGGCTACAGTGGCTTCGTCCGCGCGCAGTGGGGGAGCCACTTCACCCTGGGCCGCGTTTTCGCCAGGCTGATCGGCAACCCGTCCATCATGAAGCTGGCCCTGCGGACTGGCATGCCCGTCCCCGCCCTCATGCGGTTTGTGGTGCGGATGATGGCCAATCTGACGGACGCGGGAGAGCGCGGATTTGAGGATAGAGTGATTCATCTACTGGAGAAGCTGGTGCCGGCCACCGGCAACCAGGGCACCACCGCTCCCAAGCACCATTCCCTTCCAATAGTTAGTGTTAAGCAGTGACTACTTCCGCAGACCATAGCTGGACCCATGCCGGGCACGGGCGCACCGACACCGAGGACGCCAACCCCAGCACCATGGCCATTGCCACCGGCCTGCAATTGCCCGCCGGCTTCTCCTCCGTGGCGGACGACCCCGAGTTGGGTCCGTCCATTGCGCTGCGCATGGCCAAGGTGGAGAAGGTCCTGCGTGAGGCGATCGCGAATTCCGACCCCCTGGCCGACGCGACCAGCCGCCACCTCGTGGAGGCCGGCGGCAAGCGCATCCGCCCGCTGCTGGTGCTCCTGGCCGCCCACCTCGGGGACGCAGGCCGGCCGGAAGTGGTGCAGGCCGCCGTCGTGGTTGAACTGACGCACCTGGCCACGCTGTACCACGACGACGTCATGGACTCCGCGCCCTACCGCCGGGGGGCGCCCACGGCCCACGAGGTGTGGGGCAACACGGTGGCCATCCTCACCGGCGACCTCATTTTTGCCCGCGCCTCCATCCTGGTCTCCGAGCTGGGCGGCCGGGCCCTGGAAATCCAGGCACGGACCTTCGAGCGGCTGTGCCTGGGCCAGCTCCACGAGACCGTGGGGCCCCGCGAGGACGAGGACCCCGTGGAGCACTACCTGTCCGTGCTTGCAGACAAGACCGGCTCGCTCGTGGCCGCCTCGGGGCAGCTGGGCGCCATCTTCGCCGGCGTGCCCGAGGACCTGCAGGACGTCATGCTCGAATACGGCGAAAAGGTGGGCATCGCCTTCCAGCTGGCCGACGACGTCATTGACGTCACCGGGCTGAAGCAGGTTTCCGGGAAGTCACCCGGCACCGACCTGCGCGAAGGGGTCCCCACGCTGCCCGTGCTGCTGCTGCGCAAGGCCGCCGCGGCCGGAGACACCTCCGCCGCCGCCGTGCTGGCGCTGGTGGACGGGGACCTCGGCAGCGACGAGGCCCTCGCAAAGGCCGTGGCGGCGCTGCGCGAGCACCCCGTCACGGCCGAATCCTGGACCGTGGCCCGCGAATGGTCCGCCCAGGCCATCGCCGCGCTGGCCCCGCTGCCCGAGGGCATGGTCAAGACCGCACTGGCCAGCTTCGCCGAAGCGGTCGTGGACCGCGACGTCTAAGGCCGGCCAGGCCCACCGCGGGCCGGGTCAGTCGTCGTCGCCCTCGTCGTCGTTGAAGACCCAGTCGAGCATGTCGAAGACGAACTCGCTGAACGTGCCTTCCTCATTGACCCATTCGCCGGTGCGGTTGTTGCGGCGCCAGACTATCGGGTCGGGGACGTCGGCCTGGTCCGCCCGCATGCCCCACGTGTAGGACTCGTCCTCGTCCTCGAGGAACAGGAGGTAGCCATCCTCGACTTCGAGCTCTTCCGGATCCCAGAAGTAGTAGTAGGCCTCCATGAGTTCCTCACAGTTGCCCAGGGTGTTGAAAAATTCCTGCAGGGCCCGTGGCACGGCGATGCGCAACTCGGCGAAGATGCTGTCCAGATCGGCCTGGTCGATCCCGTCCGCTTCCTGCCACGGCTCCCCAAGGTAGAGGGGCACCAGGCCGCGGAACTTCTCAACGAAAATGTCGGACATTCAATACTCCAGGATCGGCGAGTGTGGATACACCCAATCCTAGCCGCGACGGAATCGCGGGCGAGCCCAGCTGCGGGCGGCGAGCGGGGCCTGCCAGCGGAACTTCAGGGCCAGCATGCGTAGCGTGAACACCAGCAAGGCTGAGATGGTTCCCGTGGCCAGGTTCAGCCACCCCAGGTACCACAGGCCCGTGGCCAGGGCGGAGCCGAGCAGCGCCGGGATGGCGTACATGGTCTTCGGGTCGAAGACGCTGGGCACCTGGTTGGCCGTCACGTCGCGCAGTATGCCCCCGCCCACGGCAGTGGTGACGCCCAGCAGGATCGCGGCGGCCGCGTTCATGCCTGCATCGAGTGCCTTCAGCGCGCCGGTAACGCAAAACAGGGCCAGCCCGCCGGCGTCGAACGTCAACACCAGCCGGTTCGCGCGCTTCACGCCGCCCACCACGAAGTACACCACCACGGCGGCCAGCAGCGGTGCGGCCAGGTAGAGGGGGTTGCTGAAGGCTGCGGGCGGCCCGGCATTGAGGATGAGGTCGCGGAGCACGCCGCCGCCCAGCCCCACCAGGGACCCCAGGAGCACGGAGCCCACGAGGTCGAAGCCTTTCCGGACCGCCAGGAGGCAGCCCGAAACGGCAAAGAAGAAGCAGCCCAAAAGGTCCAGCATCAGGGCAAGGTCAAGGTTCATGGGGGCAATTCCGTCGGTGGGCGTAGGGCTGAACGGCCATGGGAAAGGCCGCCTCAAGCCTACGGCGGCAGAAGGCGGACAAGCCAGCGCGCAGGTGCCATGGATGCGGAAAGGTCGATACGCTGGCCAAATGGAATACCGCGCCGCGAAGCCACTCATCCACGTCAGGGACTTTCGCATGCAGTTTGGGGACAACACCGTCATAGACGGGCTGTCCTTCGACGTGGCCCGCGGTGAGACGTTTGGCTTCCTGGGCAGCAACGGCAGCGGAAAGACGACGACCATCCGGGCCCTGCTGGGCATCTACCGTCCCACCTCGGGAACCCTGGAAATCAACGGCCGGGTGTTCAGCGACGACTTCGGCGCGCGGCTGGGCTACCTGCCGGAAGAGCGCGGCCTGTACAAAAAGGAGTCCGTGCTGGACGTCATGACGTACTTTGGCCGGCTCAAGGGCCTGTCCCGGGCGGAATCCCAAAGGTTTTCCCGCGCCTACCTGGACCGGGTGGACCTGGCGGACAAGGCGGACGTGCGCGTGGACAAACTCTCCGGCGGGCAGCAGCAAAAGGTGCAGCTCGGCGTGACCATCATGAATGATCCCGAGCTGCTGATCCTGGACGAACCCACCAAGGGCTTTGACCCGGTGAACCGCAGGCTCCTGCTGGACATCATCGAGGACAGGAAAAAGGCCGGCGCCACCGTCATGATGGTCACCCACCAGATGGAGGAGGTGGAGCGCCTGTGTGACAGGATCATCCTGCTTAAGGACGGAAAGTCGGCGGCCTACGGCACCATCGATGAGGTCCAGAACCAGTTTGGCGGGCGCACCGTGCGCCTGAAGTACTCCGGGACGCTGCCGGAATCGCCGCGCTACAGGGTGGGGCTGCAGGAAACCAATTATGCCGAACTGGACTTGGACGACTCCGCGGACGAGGCGGACGTGCTCCGGGAGCTGGTCAATTCCGGGCTGCTGGTGCGCGGCTTTGTGGCGGCCAAGCGGAGCCTGGACGACATCTTCATCCAGGTCTACGGCGACAATGCCGCTATCGATAAGACGGTGAAATAGCATGGCACGGCACAATCTGGGCACCGTGGTGCAGTTCGAGTTCACCCGCACCATCAAGAAGCGCCGCTTCTGGATTGCCACGCTGGCCATCCCGGTGCTGCTGGCCATCGTGTTTGGGCTGGTGTTCGCCAGCAGCTCCAACACCAAGTCCCTGACCGAGGCGCAGAAAAGCGACAAGCTCAGCTTCACCTACACGGACGCGTCCGCACTGCTGGACCCCGCCGTGGCGAGGGCCCTGGGGGGCGAGGTGGAGGCGGACCCGGGGACCGCCGTCGAACGTGTCAGGGCAGGCACGCTCAACGCCTACTTCAGCTTTCCGGCAACCCTGGGCAAGGATCCCGTAAAGGTGTACGGCGCGGACCACGGCATTTTCAAGAATGGCAGCTATGAGGCTGTGGCACGGCAGCTGGTGGTCCTCTCCGCGCAGGAAAAGGTGGGCTCGGCGGAGCTGGCGGCGGCCGTGCAGGGGAATTTCAGGACCGAGTCGGAGACGTTCAAGGACGGGCAGGTCTCCGGCGGGCTGGAAACCGTGGTGCCGCCGCTGCTGTTCCTGGTGTTGTTCTACGTGGTGATCATCCTGCTGGCGAACCAGATGCTGGCGTCCACGCTCGAGGAGAAGGAAAACCGGGTCACGGAGATGATCCTGACCACGCTGAACCCGACCACGCTGGTAGTGGGCAAGGTGATCTCGCTGTTCCTGGTGGGCGCCGTGCAGGCCGTGGTGTTCGCCGCCCCCATGGTCATTGGCTACGTGTTCTTCCACGACCAGCTCTCCATGCCGAACTTTGACCTCTCGCACCTGCAATTCCAGTTTTGGCCCATGCTGGTGGGCGCCCTGCTGTTCATCGGCGGGTTCATCCTGTTCACGGGTGTGCTGGTGGCCATCGGCGCGGTGATGCCCACGGCCAAGGACGCCAGCACCGTGTTCGCGCCGGTCATGATCATGATGTTCATCCCGTTCTACATTGTGACCATGGTGGTGAGTGACCCCAGCAACATCATCGTGCAGATCTTCACGTTCTTCCCGTTCAGCGCCCCCGTCACGGCCATGCTCCGCAACGGCTTTGGCTCGCTCAACGCGGTGTCGGCGGCCGTGGTGGTGGCCGAGCTGTTCGTCTTCGGCCTGCTGGCGCTGCGGCTGGCCGTGCACCTGTTCCGGTACGGCTCCATTGAATATTCGCGGAAGCTGTCCCTCCGCACGGCCTTCGCCCGAAAGGGCTGAACCGTGCAGCGGCGTGTCCTGTGGGTGGCCATCCTGGCGTCCTTTGTCGCGTTCCTGGACGGGGCAATCGTCAACGTGGCGCTGCCGGCCATGACCCGCCAACTGGGCGGCGGCCTCACCACGCAGCAGTGGGTGGTGGACGCGTACCTGCTGGCGCTGGGCTCGCTCATCCTGATCGCCGGCTCCCTGTCCGACACCTTTGGCCGCGTCCGGGTCCTTCGTGCCGGGCTCCTCATCTTCGGCGCGGCGTCGCTGGCCTGCGCCGCGGCCCCCACGGCGCTGCTGCTGATGGTTGCCCGCTGCGTGCAGGGTGCCGGTGCGGCGCTGCTGGTCCCGAGCTCGCTGGCACTCATCACCTCCACGTTCAGCGGGCCCGCCCAGGCCAAGGCGATCGGCTCCTGGACCGCCTGGACCGGCACCGCATTCCTGGCCGGCCCGCTGCTGGGCGGGCTGTTGGTGGACTTCGCCAGCTGGCGGCTCATCTTCGCCATCAATGTCCTGCCCCTGGCGGCGACCCTGTGGCTGCTGCGCGGGCTGGCACTGCCCGTTCCCGGCGCGCCCATTCCTCCCGGCGCGCACGACGCCGCGGCTGCCGCCGGCCCCCCGCGACGGGTGGACGTCCCGGGGGCCCTCCTGGCCTCGGTGGGACTGGCCGGCACCGTGTACGCCTTGATTGAGCAGGAAAGGCTGGGCTGGGGCAGCCCGGCCGTGTTTGGCCCGTTTGTGGCGGGGCTGTGCGCCCTGACGGTGTTCCTGTGGTGGGAGCACCGCTCGCGTGCGCCCATGATGCCGCTGGACCTGTTCCGGATCCGCAACTTTGGCATGGGCAACGTGGCCACCACCTTCATTTATGCGGGAGCTTCCCTGGGCGGGCTCATGATGGTGCTGTTCCTGCAGGAGGTGGCCGGGCTGTCGGCGGCCCTGGCCGGGCTGGCGTCCATGCCCACGGCCGTCATCCTGCTGCTGCTTTCCGGCCCGTTTGGCGCCTTGGCCGGGAAATACGGGCCGCGGCTGTTCATGGCGGCCGGGCCAGTCATTGCCGGATGCGGGTACCTGTTGATGGCCACCACCTCGCGGCCGTTCAACTTCTGGCTGCAGATCCTGCCGGGCCTGGTGGTTTTCTCCGTGGGCATGTCCATCACGGTGGCACCCCTGACGGCGGCCATCCTGGGTGCCGTGCCGAAACGGCAGAGCGGCATCGGCTCGGCCATCAACAACGCCGTGTCCCGGGTGGCTGGGCTGATCGCCGTGGCCTTGGCCGGCGTCATGCTGGGCGGCATCCTGGACTACGGGTCATTCCGGCGGATTGTGGTCATCACCGCGTTCATGTTCATCACCGGCGGCATTGTCTCCGCCATCGGGATCACCAACAAGGCAGCCGCCGCGGCGGCGGAACCGGCGGCACGTGACATACATTGATTTGGGACATGCACACGATTCTTGGAAGGCGGGCCCATGATTGACGCCACCCCGGCCACAACCCGCGCCCCGGAAACGGCCCTGATCGCCTGCGCGCACGGCACGGACAACCCCGACGGCCGGGCGCGGATCAACCAGCTCCGGGCGGACATTGCGGCGCTGCGCCCCGGGCTGGCGGTGCTGGAAGCCTACGTGGACGTCCAGGAGCCGGCGCTCCCCGACGTGGTGGCCGGGCTGCCGGAGGGAATGAGGGCCGTCGTCGTGCCCCTCCTGCTGACGGTGGGGTACCACGTCCAGGTGGACATTGCGCAGGCCGTGGCGAGCCGCCCCGGAACGCTCGCGGCGGTGCCGCTGGGGCCGGACCCGCGCCTGGCCGGACTGCTCCATGAACGGCTGGGGGAGCTGCCGGCGGGGTGGGCCGTTGTGCTCGCGGCGGCAGGATCCTCCCGTCCCGAGGCCGCCGAGCAGGTGGAGGTGCTGGCCGCCGACCTGGCCGTCCGCCGGCCCGAGGCAATCCTGGCCGCCTACGGTGCCAGCGCCCGGCCGACAGTGCCGGACGCCGTGGCGCAGCTGCGTGCCGGGGGTGCCGCCGGCGTGGCAATCGCCTCCTATCTGCTGGCGCCCGGCTACTTCCACGACCAGCTGGCCACGGCAGGCGCGGACCGGGTCAGCGAGCCGCTGCTGCCCTCCGTGCTGCTCGCTGAATTGGCCCTGGAACACTTTGACGCTGCGGTCCTGCGGAGCGCTGCGACCTAGCGGCGCGTCACTTCAGAAGTGGCGCACAGTAGCGCCGTAACCGTGCGCCACTTCAGAAGTGGCGCACCGTGGCGCCGTAACCGTACTCAGGAGCAAAGCGTCCGCCGTCGTGGGTGGCAAGGCAGCCAAGCACACCCGGCCGCAAAAAGGGGCACGTGACGAAATATTGCCTAAGGTGAACCCGCGTTGCAGGCGTTGTTTGCCAGCCATGACGGGCCCCCTACGCTCGTTTTATGACACAGACAGCTCTAGCCGGAGCAGCCGCCACCGGCACTGAAACCGTCCCCGCCGAGGCACCTGCAAACGTCCGCACTGTCCGGGCCCGCCCGGCAGCGAAGCCGCACGGGCAGTGGAAGGTGGACGGCAAGGCGCCGCTGAACCCGGTCGAGGTCTGGAAGCAGGACGACGACGGCCTGGCCGTGCGCCAGCGGATCGAGTCGATCTACTCCCGCGAGGGCTTTGACTCGATCGCGGATGACGACCTCCACGGCCGCTTCCGCTGGTGGGGGCTGTACACGCAGCGCAAGCAGGGGATCGACGGCGGCAAGACGGCGTCGCTGGAACCGCACGAGCTCGAGGACAAGTACCTCATGCTGCGCGTGCGCATTGACGGCGGCGTGCTTTCCACCGAGCAGCTGCGCGTCATCGCCGGGATCTCCACTGACTTTGCCCGCGGCACGGCGGACCTGACCGACCGCCAAAACATCCAGCTGCACTGGGTGGAAATTGAAAGCGTGCCGGAGATCTGGCGCCGCCTGGAGTCCGTGGGCCTGTCGACCACCGAGGCCTGCGGCGACGTGCCGCGCGTCATCCTCGGCTCCCCGGTGGCCGGCATCGCCAAGGACGAAATCCTGGACCCGTCCGGGTTCATCGAGGAGCTCAACCGGCGCTTCATCGGAAACCCCGAGTTTTCCAACCTGCCGCGCAAGTACAAGACCTCCATTACCGGGCACCCCAACCAGGACACCGTGCATGAGATCAACGACGTCTCCTTTGTGGGCGTGCTGCACCCCGAACTGGGTCCCGGCTATGACCTGTGGGTGGGCGGCGGCCTCTCCACCGCGCCGCGCCTGGCCAAGCGCGTGGGGGTGTTCGTGCCGCCCGGGGACGGCCCCGCCGTGTGGGAGGCCGTCACCAGCATTTTCCGCGACTACGGCTACCGCCGCATGCGCAACAAGGCCCGCATGAAGTTCCTCATCGACGACTGGGGGATCGGGAAGTTCCGCCAGATCCTCGAGGAGGAGTACCTGGGCCGGAAGCTGCCCGAGGGCATCGTGCCCCCGCAGGCCAAGGCCCTGGGCGACCACATCGGCGTCCACGAGCAGAAGGACGGCAAGTTCTTCATCGGCACCAGCCCCATCGTGGGCCGCCTCTCCGGCGACACGCTGCTGGCCCTGGCGGAGGTGCTTGAAGCCCACGGCACGCACCGCCTGCGCACCACCCCGCACCAGAAAATCCTGGTGCTGGACGTCGACGGCGGCGACGTCGAATCAATCATCGCCGACCTCGACGCCATTGGACTCTCGGCCCGGCCGTCGATCTTCCGCCGCGCCACCATGGCGTGCACTGGCATCGAGTTTTGCAAGCTGGCCATCGTCAACACCAAGGGCACGGCAGCCCACGCCATCGCCGAGCTGGAGGTCCGCCTGGCCGACCTCATCGACTCCGGCGAGCTGGTCCAGCCGATCGGGCTGTACATCAACGGCTGCCCCAACTCCTGCGCCCGCATCCAAACCGCGGACATCGGCCTGAAGGGCATGATGCTCCCCACGGACGACGGCGGCCACACCCCCGGCTTCCAGGTTCACCTGGGCGGCGGGCTGGCTTCCGTGGAGCGCGAGGAGGCGGGCCTGGGCCGCACGGTCCGCGGGCTCAAGGTGCCCGTGGACGACCTCCCCGACTATGTGGAACGCGTCATCCGCACCTACGTGGCGAACCGGACCGCGGGGGAGACCTTCGCCGAATGGTCCCACCGCGCCGACGAGGGGCTGCTCCAATGAGCGCGGCGCAAGCCGCCTCGGCGCTGCGCCCGTCATCCGAACTCCGGGCGCTCGCCGAGGCGGGCGCCGCGGAACTGGACTGGGATGCGCCCGCCAAGGACGTCATCGCCTGGGTGGCGCGCAACTTCGCAACGGAGGCTGCCGCCGTCGCCTGTTCCATGGCCGACGCCGTGCTGCCGGCCCTGGTTGCCGACCAGCTCCCCGGCGTGGACGTCCTGTTCCTGGACACCGGCTACCACTTCCCGGAAACCTACGCCACGCGCAACGAGGTGGCCGAGAACCTGCGGGTGAACGTGGTGGACGTCAAGCCGGAGCACTCGGTGGCCGAACAGGACTCGCTGCTGGGCCGGGACCTCTTTGCCCGCGACCCCGGCCGCTGCTGTGCGCTGCGCAAGGTGGAGCCCCTGCACAGGGCCCTCGCCGGCTACGAGCTGTGGTTCACCGGCGTGCGCCGCGACGAGGCCCCCACCCGCACCAACACGCCGCTGGTCAGCTGGGATGAAAGGAACGGGCTGGTCAAGGTCAACCCCGTTGCCACCTGGAGCCACGACGGGCTGATCTCCTACTCCGGGGACAATCTGCTGCCGGTGAACCCCCTCCTCAGCCAGGGCTACCCGTCCATCGGCTGCGCACCCTGCACCAAGAAAGTGGCCCCCGGCGCGGACCCCCGGTCGGGACGCTGGGCCGGAACCTCCAAGACAGAATGCGGGCTACACGCATGAGCACCCAAATAACAGAGACCCCGGTGGACGAGCCGGTGATTGAGCCTGTCGAAATCGTCGAGCTGAACTCGCTCGACCTGCTCGAATCCGAGGCCATCCACATCATCCGCGAGGTCGTGGCCGAGTTTGAGCGCCCCGCGCTGCTGTTCTCCGGCGGCAAGGATTCGGTGCTCATGCTGCACCTGGCCACCAAGGCGTTCTGGCCCGGCAAGGTGCCGTTCCCCGTGCTCCACGTGGACACCGGCCACAACTTCCCGGAGGTCATCGACTTCCGCGACCGCACGGTGGAGCGCCTGGGCCTGCGCCTGGAGGTGGGCTCCGTGCAGGAGTTCATCGACCGCGGCGAACTGGCCGAACGCGCCGACGGCACCCGCAACCCGCTGCAGACCGTCCCGCTGCTGGATGCCATTGCGCGCAACAAGTTCGACGCCGTGTTTGGCGGCGGCCGCCGCGACGAGGACAAGGCCCGCGCCAAGGAGCGCATCCTGTCCCTGCGCGACGAGTTCGGCCAGTGGGACCCGCGCAACCAGCGGCCCGAACTGTGGAACCTGTACAACGGCCGCCACACGGTGGGCCAGCACGTGCGCGCGTTCCCCATCAGCAACTGGACCGAGCTGGACGTGTGGCGCTACATCGCCCGCGAAGGCATCGAGCTGCCCCCCCTGTACTACGCCCACGACCGCGAGGTGTTTGCCCGCGACGGCATGTGGCGGGCCGTGGGCGAGGTCTCGCAGCCGCGCCCCGGCGAGGACGTCGTCACCAAGCAGGTCCGCTACCGCACGGTGGGGGACATGTCCTGCACCGGCGCCGTGGCCTCCAGCGCCGCCACCGTCCACGACGTGGTGCGCGAGGTTGCCGCCTCCACCCTGACCGAACGTGGCGCCACCCGGGCCGATGACCGCATCTCCGAGGCAGCCATGGAAGACCGCAAGAAGGACGGCTACTTCTAATGAGCACACTCTCCAACCCGCTGGTCGAGCCTGGAGTCGCGCCGGTCGGGACCCGGATGTCGGCAAGCGCAATCACCGGCGGAACCCTGTTCCGCTTTGCCACGGCCGGCTCCGTCGACGACGGCAAGTCCACCCTGGTGGGCCGGCTGCTCCACGACTCCAAGGCCATCCTGGCGGACACGCTCGACGCCGTCACCCGCACCTCGGCGGAGCGCGGCTTCGGCGGGGACAACGACAGCGCGCAAAAGATCGACCTCGCGCTGCTGACCGACGGGCTGCGCGCCGAGCGCGAGCAGGGCATCACGATCGACGTCGCCTACCGCTACTTCGCCACTGACCGCCGCAGCTTCATCCTTGCGGACTGCCCGGGTCACGTGCAGTACACCAAGAACACGGTGACGGGCGCGTCCACGGCGGATGCCGTCGTCGTCCTCATCGACGCGCGCAAGGGCGTGCTGGAACAGACGCGCCGGCACCTGTCCGTGCTGCGCCTGCTGCGGGTGCCCCACGTGGTGGTCGCGGTGAACAAGATCGACCTCGTGGACTTCAGCGAGGAGGCCTTCCGCGCCATCGAGGCCGAGGTGCAGTCCGTGGCCGCGCAGATTGGCGTCTCCGACGTTCTGGTGGTGCCGGTGTCCGCGCTGGAGGGCGACAACGTGGTGGAACGCTCCGCCCACACCCCTTGGTACACGGGCCCGGGCCTGCTGCAGATCCTGGAGGCGCTGCCCACCCTGGACGAGGTGGAGCGTGGCCTGGAGCCTTTCCGCTTCCCCGTCCAGCTGGTGATCAGGCCGCAGGGTGCGCTGGCTCCCGACCTTGCCGACGCGGACGACGCCGGTGCCTCCTACCGCGACTACCGCGCCTACGCGGGGCAGGT
This sequence comes from Arthrobacter wenxiniae, assembly GCF_013376105.1. Classification (GTDB taxonomy): domain Bacteria; phylum Actinomycetota; class Actinomycetes; order Actinomycetales; family Micrococcaceae; genus Specibacter; species Specibacter wenxiniae. The sequence goes on along the minus strand of NZ_JAAMFM010000001.1, from coordinate 108,334 downwards.
AGCTTCCGGGTCCGTGTCTGTCGGGGACGCCATCACGGTGCTGCCGTCCGGGCGGACCGCCACCGTGGTGGGCATCGACTTCGCCGGCCGGTCCCTGGAGCGGGCCGTGGCGCCGCAGTCGGTTTCGCTGAGGCTGAGCGAGGAGATCGACATTGCCCGGGGCGACGTCATCGCCGCCACCGGCACGTTCGGCGAGGTCAGCCAGGACCTGTACGCGGAACTGTGCTGGCTCTCCACGAAGCCCCTGCGCGAGGGCGCCAAGGTGCTGATCAAGCACGGCAGCAAGACCGTGCAGGGCCTGGTCCGCGCCGTGACGGGCAAGCTGGACCTGGACAGCTTCGAGCTGGGCGCTGCGGCCGGACTGGAACTGAACGACATCGGCACGGCCCAGATCCGCCTGGCGTCCGCGCTGCCGCTGGAGACGTACGCGCTGCACCGACGCACCGGGGCGTTCCTGGTGATCGATGCCCAGGATGGCAACACGCTCGCCGCCGGCCTGGTCAAGGACCATCCGGGCGACCGCGAGGGCGAGCGCTACGTGATCTAACCCGCCCGGTGCTCTGTACAGCACTTCTGCCGCCGTTTCCGCATTTCTGCCCCCGCCCTGACACCGGCGGAAATGTGGAAGCGGCGGCATTTTGCGCGGCATTTTCCCCCGACGAGCCACTCCAGCTTCGGAAACGATGAAGGATCCGAACATTTACGGCCTGGTGCTCGCCCCGACGTTCCTGGCCACATTCACGGACAAGCCCCTTGTCGACCCCGCAACGGCCATCCAGGTGCAAACAGCCGTGAGCCGCGAGAGCCGGGCGGCAGTGGATGAACTGGCCGGGAAGGCGTTGGCATCAGGCGGCAAGGGACCGTGCGCGGCCCAGGACCTGGCTTCATGTGCTCCCGTGGACGTCGAGGGGGTCATCGGATCCGGTGGGCGCATGCCCGCTGGACGGCGGCTTGACCAGGGCAGCCATCGGAACGGCGTCGTCATCAATTTCCGTGAAGGTATTGCACGCGCGCTACTTAACGCTACTATGTACTGGTAGCTAGTAACACTGAGTAGTTGGAGAAGGGGGCCACATGGGCAAGCAGATGACGGAGATGCTCAAGGGCACGCTCGAGGGCATTGTCCTGGCCATCCTGTCCGTGCAGCCCGCCTACGGGTATGAAATCACCACGCGGCTGCGCGAACAGGGCTTTACGGACATCGCCGAGGGCACCGTCTATGCGCTGCTCCTCAGAATTGAACGCAACGGCCTGGTCGAGGTGGAGAAGGTGCCCTCCGGGAAGGGGCCGCCGCGCAAGGTGTATTCACTCAACGTCCCCGGGCGGGAATATCTCGACGAATTTTGGGCAACATGGGGCTTCCTGGCCGAGCGGCTGGGACAGCTGAAGGATGAAGGGAAATAGGGTGGCAAGGAATTGGATCGAGCTGGTCACCGGCTCGCTCGAGCAGAAGAAGCAGTACCGGCAGTACAAGGCGCGCGTGAAGGCACTTCCGGAGAACTACCGCACGGCCATCGAGGCGCTGGACCGGTACCTGATGTACTTCGGTGCGGTTACCAAGGGGGACACCCTGGTGACGATGTTGGAGGATCTCCTCGAGCTCTTCGAACAGAGCGCCGCCGACGGCACGCCGGTCCGCGCCATTGTCGGGGCGGATCCCGTGGAGTTTGTGGAGACGTTCCTGGCGAACTATTCGGAGGGGCAGTGGATCAACAAGGAGCGGAAGCGGCTGACCGACGCCATCGACTCCGTCGCGGACAGCGAACCGTAATCCCGGCTTGGGAAGGACATTCAGATGAAAACCACCAGCAGCCAGGCGCCCGTGATCCGCGTGCGGGGCCTGGAGAAGTCGTACAAGGAATTGCAGGTCCTGCGCGGCGTGGATTTTGACGTGGTGAAGGGAAGCGTTTTTGCCCTGCTCGGGTCCAATGGGGCGGGCAAAACCACCATTGTGAAGATCTTGGCCACCCTCCTCAAGGCCGACGCCGGTGCTGCCACCGTCAACGGCTTCGACGTCGCCACCCAGGCGGGCGAGGTGCGCGAGTCCTTCAGCCTCACCGGGCAGTTCGCTGCGGTGGATGAAATCCTCACCGGACGGGAAAACCTGGTCCTGGTTGCGAAGCTGCGGCACGTCAAGGACCCCGGCGCCGTGGCGGATGAGCTGCTCGGACGGTTCTCCCTTGCCGATTCGGGCGGCCGGAAGGTCTCCGGGTACTCGGGCGGCATGCGCCGCCGGCTCGACATCTCGATGAGCCTCATCGGGAACCCGCCGGTGATCTTCCTCGACGAGCCGACAACGGGGCTCGACCCACAGGCGCGGCTCGAGGTGTGGGCGGCCGTGAGGGAGCTCGCGGCCCACGGCACCACGGTGCTGCTCACCACGCAGACACTGGACGAGGCCGAACAGCTCGCGGACAGGATCGCGATCCTGCACGGGGGCAGGATCATCGTCAATGGCACGCTCGCCCAGCTCAAGGCACTGCTCCCGCCGGCCAAGGTGGAATACGTTGAAAAGCAGCCGACCCTTGAGGACGTTTTCCTCGCGTTGATTGGCGACACCAGCAAGAACGGCGACGCCGGAGACGCCAGCGTCGGAGCGAAAGACTGAGGAGCATCCGATGAACAAGCACTTTTTCGGCGACACCGCCGTTCTGCTGGGACGGTCCCTGCGCCACATCTCGCGCAGCCTGGACACGATCATCACCACCACCATCATGCCGATCGCGTTCATGCTGCTGTTTGTCTACGTTTTCGGCGGGGCCATCAAGACCGGCACCGGCAACTACGTCAACTACCTGCTGCCCGGCATCCTGCTGATCACGATTGCCTCCGGCATCTCCTACACGGCGTTCCGGCTGTTCCTGGACATGAAGGGCGGCATCTTCGAACGGTTCCAGTCCATGCCGATTGCGCGGTCGTCCGTGCTGTGGGCGCACGTGCTCACGTCCCTGGTCGCCAACCTGGTCTCGATCGTGGTGGTGGTGCTGGTGGCCGTGCTCATGGGCTTCCGGAGTCCGGCCGGCCCGATGGCGTGGCTTGCCGTGGCCGGAATCCTGCTGCTGGTCACGCTGGCGCTGACGTGGATTGCCGTCATCCCGGGACTTTCCGCGACGTCGGCGGACGGGGCGAGCGCGTTCTCCTACCCGATCATCTTCCTGCCGTTCATCAGTTCCGCGTTTGTCCCCACCGCCACGATGCCAGGCCCGGTGCGCTGGTTCGCCGAAAACCAGCCGGTCACCTCCATCGTCAACTCGATCCGCGAGCTGTTCGACGGGCAGGCGGTGGGCAGCGACATCTGGATCGCCCTTGCCTGGTGCGTCGGCATCCTGATGGTGGCATACGTCTTCGCGATGGCTGCCTATCGCAAGAAGATTGCATAAGGTTGGCGCTGCCGGATGGTGTGGCGCACGGATCCGCGGTGTCCGCCTGGGACTTAATTTCACCTGTGGTCACCTGGTGGGGTTTAGCCGCGGGGACGGGAAGTGGATGCCGTCAGTCGTCCTCATCGAGGTGCTTGAAATTGTGTTGGATGAGGCTCTCGAAGGGGCTGTGGCTGGGGTCGATCCGTGGTGCCGCGCCGGCCGCGCCGGCGAGTCTGGCAGCTCCCTTGGTGATGCGTTTTTTGAGCCATTTGGGGTAGGCGGGCGGCTGGGTGGTGCGGGGCTTCGGCGGGTGGTATTTGCCGGTGGGTGAGGTCCAGGCGATGCGTCCGTCGTTGGTGGTGCAGGGTTTCCAGCCGCGCAGCTTGATCCCGCGACGGTCGGGGTCCAGGTCCTGGCGGTAGCGGCCGTGCCTGTCCTTGTCGTCGCGGAAGTGCTTGTAGCCGTGGTGGCGTTTGCATTCGGGCAGGGAGTTTTCCACGGTGGTGGGCCCGCCGGCGGAGTAGGGGGTGATGTGGTCGGTTTCGGTGTCCAGGGCCGGGTTGGTGCAGTTCGGGAACGAGCAGGTTTCGTGCAGGGCCCGGAGCAGGGTTTTTTCGGCCTGTCGGAGCCGGTAGCGGTCCGGGGGCAGGCCCGCCAGCGGGGTGTTGGTGAGCGGGTCGGTCAGTACGCGCAGGAACGCGCCGGCGTTGAGCAGGAGCTTGCGGGCGATCTCCTCCGGGATGGGCCCGTGTCCGGCCAGTTGCGCTGGCTCGTTCGTGAGGCCGAGCAGGGCCAGGGCCGGGACGGTGACGATGACCTGCGCAGAAGGCAGTGGCGGCTCCGTGACCGCCTGCCCGTTGCGGGTGGCCTCCAACTGCGTGAAGTACTCCTGCACCGGGTCCTCGGGCATCCCGTCCACGCCGCCGTCCACCACGGCGGCCGCCAAAGCCGTGACCCGCTCCCCGACGGGGATGCCCTCCCCGACGGGGGTGCCCTCCCCGACGGGGGTGCCCTCCCCGACGGGGGTGCCGGGGGTGGTGCAGGCCTCGGGGAGGGCCTGGCCGAGGAGGAGGATCGCGGCGGTGTCGGCGCGGAGCTGGTCCAGGGTGCAGTGCTCGCCGGGGCCTTGCTGGGCGCGGGCCAGGCGGGTGCACTGGACCAGGGCGCCGAGCGCTGCCGGGGCGGGGAGGTGCAGGGTCAGCCATGCCATGCCGTCCTTGCCGGGGTCGACACTCAGGGACCGTTTCGCGATGGCTTCGCGCATGCGGGTCGTGAGGGTTTCCGGGTGCAGGCCTTCGCGCAGCTTGCGGGCGCGGGCAGCGAACGCGCCCGCGGTCGTGCCGGGCGCGGCCGCCAGCAGCCCCGCCTCGAAGGCGGTGATGTCTGCCGGCTCGACGGCCGGGGTTTGGGCCAGGGTCTGGGTTTCCTCAAGGATCGTGCACGCGTGGCGCCAGGAGAGCACGCCGCGGCCCAGGGCGTCGAAGGTGTCCGGGTGGGCGGCGAGGCTGGCGCACTGGTGGGCCAGTGCGGTCGCGCTGCCCTGGGGGATGAGCAGGGTCGTGGCGATCTCCGCGACCGCGCTGGATTCCGCCACCTGGCCCTGGTGCCGGTCCAGGGCCAGGGCCGCGGCTTCCACCGCGACGGCCGCGAGGTGGCGGGCCACCAGGGCCGCCTTCAACGCCGCCGTCCGGGCCTCCAGGACCCGCACAGCCGCCAGCGCCGCCACCGAGGCGTCCTGCACGGCCCGGGCCACCGAGACCCGGGAGGCAGGCTCCGGGACCGGGGCCGGATGCCGCGCGTACGGCGGCAGGCCAGCCAGCACGGCATTGTCGGGGCCAAAGGGTTCAATGGAGGGAAGGGACAGGGCGGAGATCAGTGCCGCCACCTCCTGCGTGGCGGGAAGCCCCCCGTTGCCGGGGTCACAAACCGGCTCGTCCATACCATGGATTCTACACCCCTTGTACTATTATCTCAACATGTATTAGAAGATTAGTTCTAATAATTTTTGACTCGTTCGCGACACCGCTTTCAGCAAGTCCAACTGCCGCAGCCGCCAAGTGGGTAGAGTTGGAGCCAAGGCCGGCAGGAGTTAAGGATGTGACCATGCGGCAGTCCGTTGGCGAGTTCAGCCCGGAAGTTTTGGACTTTGCCGGGCGCATTTGCGAGTTCGAGGCCGCGGCGGAGGCCATCCGGAAATGCATCGTCGCCCGGCTCCGGGACGACGGCCTGAACCACCACGACGTCCGCTGCCGCGTGAAGTCCCCCAAGTCCGTGCAGGAAAAGCTGGACCGCCGCGATCACGCCGGGCATCCCCGCTACCCCGGCGGCCCCGAGGACCTTGACGACCTCATCGGCGTCCGTGTGATCCTTTTCGTGGAAACTGACATCAAGGCCGTCGCCATCGCCCTGACCAGCCAGTTCATCTGCCACGACGACGAGGACAAGACCGCCGTGATCCGCAAGAACGGCGGGATCGGCTACTCGGGCCGGCACCTGACCCTGGAAGTTCCGGTGGACAACCCGCCGCTGGGCTGCGAGGCCTACCGCGGGCAGCGCTTCGAAGTTCAGCTGCGCACAGTCCTCCAGCACGCCTGGGCGGAATTTGAGCACGACATCCGCTTCAAGGGAACCCACGTGGACAATGCCGAGATCAGCCGCGCGTTCACCATGGCATCCACCCTGATCGAGCTCGCCGACCAGCAGTTCGTCAACATCTCCGACATCCTCAAGCGCCTCCAGTCCGAAACCGACGCCACCGAGTCGCGCGACCTGGACGCGAACTCCATCCAGCTGCTCCTGGACCGGGTGTTCCCCGCCTACCCGCACAGCAAGGCGGGCCAATACCAGTGGCTGGTGGACGTGCTCGCGGCCAACGGCTTCAGCACCGTGGCCGCCGTCGAACAGTGGTTTGCGGACATCGATCAACAGGCCATGGTCCCTTCCATGGGCTACCGCTTCCTGCCCGGCCAGGTCCGCGTGGTGGACGACCTCCTGCTCAAGACCTTCGGCGAACCCTACATCGAGGCCACCAGAAACGTGGGCAACGACTTCAATCGGGAAGGCAAGCTGCGCTTCCGCCTGCGCCGGTTCCGTGCGTTCCACTCCTGAGGCGGCCACCCTTTCCTGCAGTACGACGCCGGACCCCCCGACGCCCTGCCGCTCACCCCTGCCGGCCGGCCCAGCCACCGCGCCCCGCACCAGGACCCCACCGGGCGGGGCTGGGCCGTCGGCGCGCTCCTGCTGGCCAACGCCATGACCCAGGTGCCCGGCAGCGGGGCAGATGTGGTCCGCATCGGGGACGCCGCCAGACGCCTTGCCATTTCCACACGGACCCTGCAGCGGCGGGCGAGGAAGCATGTGGGCCTGAGTCCGTCGGCCCGAAACCGGCGCCGCTGGCTGCAGGAAGCCGCAGACCGCTCCCGTACGCATCCCGCACTGGGACTGGCCGCCGTGGCCGCCGCATTCGGCCACGCCGACCAGGCGCATCCGGCCAAGGACTTCCAGAGCGTCCCCGGCCTCACCCCCGGCAGCCACCGGCGGTCCGTTGACCAGGACCCGCCCCCGGCCCCGCAAGCAGGCCGGAACCCTGAAAGCACCCCGCCACAGCCTTTGTGACGCTGCGTGAACCCCCGTGACCCCGGGTGTCCGGACCGTTGAAGCGCGCCCGCACCATTCCCTAGCGTTTACCCATGACCACTTTGGCAGAGCCCGCCGGCACCCCCGCACGGACCACCGTGAGGGGCTCGCAGGCACCCGCACCACGGAAGCCCATGCCGCGATGTAGCGCGCAATAGCCGCCCGCCCGCACCTCACCGACCAAAGGACTCACACCATGCCGAACACCCCAGAACAGCCCCCTAGGCTCGCCACCACCCGGATCGTCGCCGGCGAAAAGCCCAAGGGCAGGCGCCGGACCGTGGAGATTGTCGCCGTCGCCGCGCTCGTGGCGCTCATTGGTGCCGGGGCCGCCGTCGCCTCCGTCACTGCCGACAACAACGCCGCCAGGAGCGACGCCGCCCCCCAGCCAACCGCCGCCGCGACTCTTAGGCTGGGCTACTTTGGGAACGTCACGCATGCCCCGGCCGTGGCCGGCCTGCAGGAGGGCCTCCTCGCGAAGGACCTGGGCGCCACGAAACTGAGCACCCAGGTGTTCAACGCCGGCCCCTCCGCCATTGAGGCGCTCAATGCCGGGGCCATCGACGCCGCCTACCTTGGCCCGAACCCCGCCATCAACTCCTATGTCAAGAGCGGCGGGGCATCCATCCGCATCATCGCCGGGGCAACCAGCGGGGGGTCGCAACTGGTGGTCAAGCCGTCCATCACCTCCGCCGCCCAGCTCAGGGGCAGGGTCCTGGCTTCGCCGCAGCTTGGCGGGACCCAGGACGTGGCCCTGCGCTCGTGGCTGGCGAGCCAGGGCTTCAAGACCACGCCGGGCGGCAGCGGGGACGTGACCATCAACCCCACCGACAACGCCCAAACCCTCAAGCTCTTCCAGGACGGCAAGCTCGACGGCGCCTGGCTCCCCGAGCCGTGGGCCTCCCGCCTGGTGCTCCAGGCCGGGGCCAGGGTCCTGGTCAACGAGGCCAAACTGTGGGACAAGGGGCAATTTAGTACAACCGTGCTGGTCGTCAACAAGTCATATCTCGATGCGCACCCGCAGACAGTCGAGGCGCTGCTGAAGGGCCATGTGGACTCCATCCAGTGGCTCAACACGCACAAGGCGGAATCGGCGGCGGTCATCAACGCCGGGCTGAGGGGTGCTGCCGGGAAGCCGTTGGCCCAAAACGTCATTGACCGCTCCCTCACCGAACTGGCCTTCTCCGCGGACCCTCTCGCGGCAACCTTCCCGGAGCTCTTGGCACACGGCGTGGCGGCCGGCGTGACCAGGCAGGCGGACATCAAGGGCATCTTTGACCTCGGGCCGCTCAACAAGGCGCTGACATCCGCCGGGCAAAAGCCCGTCTCGGCTGCCGGGCTGGGGACGGAATGACGGATACGCTCACGCAGGCGCAGGTGCTGCCCGGAACTGGCGCACGGCGCGCCGGGGACGGGCAGCGCGGCGGGGCTCCCGCCGTCGTACTTGAAAACGTGGGCAAGCGCTTCGGCGCCGGCCCGGCAGTCCTGGCGGACGTCAACGCCACCGTGCGGCAGGGCGAGTTCGTGGCCCTGCTGGGGGCGTCGGGCTGCGGAAAGTCGACGCTGCTGAACATCATTTCCGGGCTCGACGTGCCAACGTCCGGTGCGCTGGAGGTCCCTTCGGACGGCGCGGCGTTCATGTTCCAGGACTCGTCGCTGTTCCCGTGGCTGAGTGCCGGCGGCAACGTGGAGCTGGCCCTGAAGCTGCGCGGCGTGGGCCGGGCCGAACGGAAGGCTCGTGCCCGGGAGCTGCTGGAGCTGGTGAACCTGGGGCACGCCGCGGACAAGCGCCCGCACGAGCTCTCCGGTGGCATGCGCCAGCGCGTGGCGCTCGCCCGTTCGCTCGCCCAGGACCGGGCCGTGTTGCTGATGGACGAGCCCTTTGCGGCCCTGGACGCCATCACCCGCGACCTGCTGCACAACGAGCTGGAACGGGTGTGGCAGGAAACCGGGCGGACCATCATTTTTGTCACGCACAATGTGCGCGAGGCCGTGCGGCTGGGCCAGCGCGTGCTGCTGCTTTCCTCGCGCCCGGGCACCGTGGTGGCGCAGTGGCAGGTGTCCGAGGAGCACCGGACCGACGCCGCCAAGGCCGGGGAACTGACCGGTCGCATCACCGCCCGACTGCGCGAGGAGATCCGCCGCCATGCCTGACACCGCCCTGCCTGACACCGCCCTGCCTGACACCGCCCTGCCTGACACCGTCACCTCGCCCCTGCTCAAGGGCGACAGCGCCGAGGACATGCGGTCACTGGAAGCCGGGCTGGACTCGCTGCAGTCCGAAACGGCCCACCGCAGGAAACTGGATCTCTCCCGCATGCTGCTGCCCGTCGCCGCGCTGCTGGTGCTGGTACTGGCCTGGCAGTTCTATGTGTCGCTGGGCTTCCGGCGCCGCGACCAGGTGCCGGGGCCGCTGGACGTGCTCGGCTCGCTCGGTGTGCTCTGGCAGGCGGGCACTGCCCAGGAGGCCATCTGGACGTCGCTGCAGCGCGGCTTCGTGGGGTTCGCCATCAGCATTGTGGTGGCCACGCCCATCGGGCTGCTCCTGTCGCAGGTGCACTTTCTTCGCCGCGCCTTTGGGCCGCTGGTGTCCGGGCTGCAGGTGCTGCCGTCCGTGGCCTGGGTGCCCGCTGCCATCATCTGGTTCGGACTCAGTGACGCCACCGTCTACTTCGTCATGTTCATGGGCGCCATCCCGTCCATCATCAACGGGCTGATTTCCGGCGTGGACCAGATACCGCCCCAGTACCGGCGCGTGGGGCGCATCCTGGGCGCCTCGCGCTGGGAAATGGCCCTGCACGTGGTGCTTCCCGCGGCCCTGCCTGGTTACGTGGGCGGGCTGAAGCAGGGCTGGGCGTTCTCTTGGCGCTCACTCATGGCGGCGGAAATCATCGCGATGGGCGGCACGCTGGGGTTCGGCCTGGGCTCGCTGCTGGAGCAGGGCCGCCAGCTGGCGGACATGGGCATTGTGATGTCCGCGATCCTGGTCATCCTCTTCGTGGGGATCACCGTGGAGCTGCTGGTGTTTGCCCCGGTGGAAAAGCGGCTCCTGCGCGGGCGGGGCCTGCTGGCCGGCAGCACGCGGTAGTCCCCGGCAGCTTGCCGACGGTGGTCGAGCAGCGAGCTCTGCGGGCGCCTCGAGAACCGCCCGTGGGCGACCCGGGGCGTCAACCGCTACCTGCGAGCTATAAAAGCGCCATGACAACGGAAATACGCAAATCCGAGTTGCGTCATGACAACGCAGTGGTCATGCGCCGGGTCGCCGCCGGCGAGTCCTTCGTCGTGACGGTCAATGGGCGGCCTGTCGCTGATGTCGCACCGCATCAGCGGGACGCCGGCAAACGCCGGTTTGTGTCCACCGCCGCTGCGGCCGCGGCATTGACCGCCACCCCAATTTCCCAACCGGATGACGGCAATGGCGGCACGACCTCCGCGAGGGCGCAGACAACCCGGAAGACCCCTCGGAGCGTCAGGCCCGACGGCGATGAGCAGCGAGCCGCGCCGTGCCCTTCTGGACACGTCGGCGCTGAGCGACCCCCGCCGGTGCAGCAGGTCAGCCGGCACGCCGACGGGCTTGCGGTGTCGGTGACCGCCATTGCGGAGTTGCAATATGGTCTCACCGCCGCGACCGACCCACTGGAACAAGCTGTGACCGTCATTGGGCCGCCTGACCACCATTGACCGGCGCTTCCCCGGGTGGTCGGGCACGTCCGGATCGGGGCAGGCTCGATCACGCGCAATGTGTCCCCGCGTGACGCCACGTGAACGGGTGTAACGCACGCCTTGAACCGCGTTATTTCCAGTCCCTAAGGTCAATCCATGGCAATTGTCGATCTTTTCCCAACCTCGCTGCGGCTCCTCGGCCGCCCCGCCCTCGTGGTGGGCGGCGGCCCCGTTGCCGCGCGCCGCGCCAAGGCCCTGCTCGACGCCGGGGCCCGGGTCACGCTGGTGGCCCCCGTCCTCAGCGACGCAGCCCGGGAACTCACGGACTTCCTGAGCTGGGAGGCGCGCGGGTACCGCGGCACCGACATGGACCATGCCTGGTTTGCGGTTGCCGCCAGCGGCAACCCCGCCGTCGACGCCCGCGTGGCGGCCGACGCCGAAGCCCAGCGCGTCTGGTGCGTCAACCACTCCCACGCGGACGACTCCGCCGCCTGGACACCCGCCGTCGCCACGGTCGAGGACGTCAAGGTGGCCGTCAACGCCGGGGGAGACCCGCTGCGTGCCGTGGCCATTCGCAACGCCATCAAGTCGTCGCTGGAGACCGGGGAGCTGCCGCTCGGGAGATTCCGCCGGGACTTGGACAAGCTCGATCACCGGGGCTCAGTGGCCCTGGTCGGCGGCGGGCCCGGGGCGGCGGACCTCATCACGGTCCGCGGCCGCCGGCTGCTGGCCGAGGCCGACGTCGTCGTGGCGGACAGGCTGGGCCCGCGGGGACTCCTGGCGGACCTGGGCGGGCACGTGAAGGTCATCGAGGTCGGCAAGACGCCCGGCCACCACCCGGTACCGCAAACGGAAATCAACGCGATCCTGGTCAGGGAAGCCCAAAAGGGCAACCGGGTCGTCCGGCTCAAGGGCGGGGACCCCTATGTGCTGGGCCGCGGCGGCGAGGAGGCCATCGCCTGCCGCGAGAACGGCGTGGACGTGGAGGTGGTCCCCGGCGTCACCAGCGCGGTCAGTGTCCCGGCCGCCGCCGGCATCCCGGTCACGCACCGCGGCCTGGCCAAGGCGTTCACCATGGTCAGCGGCCACGAGGAGCTGGACAACGTCCCCGCCGGCAGCGACCACACGGTCGTCCTGCTCATGGGCGTCGGCACCCTGAACCGCTCCATCCCGACCCTGCAGGCGGCGGGACGCGGACCGGACTGCCCCGTGGCCATCATCGAGAACGGCTTCGCCAAGAACCAGCGTGTCACCATTGGCACGCTGGGCACCATCGTGGCCCAGGCCCAGGCGGGCCGGGTGCGCAACCCGGCCGTCGTCGTCGTCGGCGACGTGGTGCGGGTCAGCCCGCTGGCCCCGGCCGAGCTGGCCACCGCCCACTACGGCACGCGCGAAACTTTCAGCGCACTCTCCTAGACTTGACCCCAGGCCCTTCCTGATTGACAGAAATGAGCACAGCCTTGCCTTCAACCACACCCTCGACAACAGCCGGGGATGCCCGCGGCACCGCCGGGCGCCCGCTGCGCATTGCCGTCATCGGATCCGGCCCGGCAGGCGTCTACGCCGCGGACATGCTGACCAAGAGCCAGGACGTGCAGGACGGGCTGGTCCTGGCCATTGACCTCTTTGACCGCTACCCCGCCCCGTACGGGCTGATCCGCTACGGAGTGGCCCCGGACCACCCCCGCATCAAGGGCATCGTCAACGCCCTCCACAAGGTGCTGGACCGCGGGGACATCCGCTTCTTCGGCAACGTGGACTACGGCACGGACCTCTCCCTGGCGGACCTCCAAACACACTACGACGCCGTGATCTTCGCCACGGGCGCCATCAAGGACGCGGACCTGAACATCCCCGGCATCGAGCTGGAGGGCTCGTTTGGCGGCGCCGACTTTGTCTCCTGGTACGACGGCCACCCGGACGTCCCCCGCGAATGGCCGCTGACCGCCAAGGAGGTCGCCGTGATCGGCAACGGCAACGTGGCCCTGGACGTGGCCCGCGTGCTCTCCAAGCACGCCGACGACCTCCTGGTCACCGAAATCCCGGACAACGTCTACCAGGGCCTGAAGGCCTCGCCGGTGACGGACGTGCACATCTTCGGCCGCCGCGGCCCCGCCCAGGTCAAGTTCACGCCCATGGAGCTGCGGGAGCTTTCCCACTCCCGCGACGTGGACATCGTCCTGTACGAGGAGGACTTTGACTTCGACGAGGCCTCCGACGTCGCGGTGAAGACCAACAACCAGGTCAAGACCATGGTGAACACGCTGACCAACTGGCTCGTGGAGCAGGACGACGACGCCGCGGACCCCGCCACAGGGGCCTCGCGCCGCCTGCACCTGCACTTCCTGCACAACCCGGTGGAAATCACCGGCGAGGACGGCCAGGTCACGGGCATCACGTTTGAGCGCAACGAGCTCGACGGCACGGGGAACGTCCGGGGCACGGGCGAGTTTGTGGAGTACCCGGTCCAGGCCGTCTACCGCTCCGTGGGGTACTTTGGCTCCGCCCTCCCCGACGTGGAGTTTGACCACCGCCGCGGCGTTGTGGTGAACGACGGCGGCCGTGTCCTCAGCGCCGACGGCACCCAGGTGCCGGGCATCTATGCGACGGGGTGGATCAAGCGCGGGCCCGTGGGGCTGATCGGCAGCACCAAGGGCGACGCCCTGGAAACCGTCACGCACCTGCTGGCCGACCGCGCGGGGCTGCCGGCCGCCGCCGTGGTTGAATCCGACGCCATCACCGAACTGCTCGGGGACCGCGGCGTGGAGTACACCACCTGGGAAGGCTGGCACGAGCTCGATGCCCACGAAAAGGCGCTCGGTGCCGAAGCGTCCGCCAACGGCCCCGTCCAGCGCGAACGCGTGAAGGTGGTTTCGCGCGAAGGGATGGTCAACGCCTCCCGCGGGGCTGCCGTCCTGGGCTAGCACTCCGCCGTCCGCAGCCGGGGGGCAGGCCGGCGGTGACAGCCGGCGGGGTCAGGCCGGCGGTGACAGCCGGCGCACCGCCAGGGCCAGCCACAGCTGGACCCGGTCCGGCGTCAGGGCCGGGTCGTAGCCGGTCAGTTCCGCAATCTGGGTCAGCCGGTACCGGACGGTGTTCCGGTGCAGGGTGAGGGCGTCGGCCACCGCGGCCACGGAGCCGTTGAGCCGCAGGTACGTCTCGAGCGTGTCCACCAGTTCGGCGCCGTGTGCGGTGTCGAAGGCAACCAGCGGACCCAGGGCCTCGTCCGCCATGGCCGCCATGGGCACGTCACCGCTGGCCAGGAGCAGGGAAGTAAGGCTCAGCCGCTCGGGGACGTTGACATCCAGCCCCCGGGTGGCGGCCTCCCTCGCCTCGAAATAGCTCCACCGCAGGCCGTTGGCCTGCGAGTACGTGCCGCCGATCCCCACGGGCTCGTTAATGCCGACGTCGTTCATCTGCCGGCTCAGCGCGCGGCCCAGCGCCGCGGGATCGCCGAGCTGCGAGGGAACAATGAGCAGCAGTTCATTGTGCTCGTCCGCCTTGATGACGGCAGCCACTGCGGCTTCCAGTCCAGGGGGCAAGGCCATGGATGACAGCGTGGAAAAACTGTCCTGCCGCCCCCGGACCAGCAGCACAAAGTACTTTGACGCCGGGTTGAGCCCCAGGCTCTCGATCCTGGCGGCGGCGTCGGCGGCCTCGAGCGTGCCGCGGACAATGTCCGTCAGGACCTGCCCGGCGATCTGGCGGGCCGTGTGCCGGCGCTGCACCAAGTTGTTCAGTTCAATGCTGATCAATCCGCGCGCGTAGTCCACAATGCCATCGTCGTTGAACGGCTTGCGCAGCCACAGCGTGCTCGCGTCCCGCTTGCCGGTGGAGAGCGCCACGGCGTGCCAGCCGTCGTCGGCCGGGCCGGGCCGGGCGTGCGCCGAAGCCGGCGGGGACGTTGAAAAAATCTCGCTGCCGTACTGGGTGATGGACAGTTCCGAGCCCACCATGCCTGCCAGCTTGCGCAACAGCGCCGGGAGCCCGGCACCAGTCAGCAGCGCCCGGGCCAGCACCTGGTGTTCGCGCAGCAGCCGTTCCAGCTTGGTGTAGTGGTCCGCGGACCGGGCCTCGGCCACGAGCTTGCCGATGGCGATGAACGGGGTGACATAGGGGACTTCCACCACGGGCACGCCCCAGCGGTTGGCCTCGGCAATGAGTGCCTGGGGAACGGCGTCGTGCTCAAAGCCAATCCCAAAGCCAATTCCGACGGCGCCCGCCCGCCTGATCTGGCGGACAAAGGAACGCTGGGCGTCGGCCGTGCCTTGCCGGGCGCCCGTGGTGAGCACCAGCTCGCCGCCGCTGAGGAACGCCTGGGGGTTCTCCAGCTCGGTGACGGCCACCCAGTCAATGGGCGCCGTCAGGGGCGTGCGCGATGAACCCATGTTTTTCAGGCGCAGGGCAGGGACAGCCATGAGGTCAGCCAAGGATAGTGCCATGCATCAACTATACAAACGCACTACCGGGTGTGCTCCCGGTGGTGCAAACGGCCATTCGTCGAAGCGGTGTCGGGGGCTTAGGCTCAGATGAGGCGGCACATGAAGGCCGCGTCACACACCGAGCTAAAGAGGTTGAACACCGTGGTCCAAACCTTGCAGAATTTCATCAACGGCGAATTTGTGCCCGTCACGGGGACGGAATCCTTGGACATCGTCAACCCCGCCACCGGAGACATTGTGGCCAAGGCGCCGATTTCCAGCCAGGCCGATGTTGACGCAGCCATGGCCGCCGCGGCCGCCGCCTTCAAGACGTGGCGGCACTCCACCCCAGGCCAACGCCAGGCCGTGCTCCTTAAGGTGGCTGACGCCATTGAGGCCCGCAGCGATGAAATTGTTGAGGCACAGCACCGCAACACCGGCCAGGTCAGGCAAATGATCGCGGATGAGGAAGTGGCGGCAGGCGCCGACCAGTTCCGCTTCTTCGCCGGTGCGGCGCGCCTGCTCGAGGGCCGCTCCGCGGGCGAGTACATGGAAAACTTCACCTCCTACGTCCGCCGCGAGCCCGTCGGCGTGGTGGCACAGGTGACGCCGTGGAACTACCCGTTCCTGATGCTGGTCTGGAAGATCGGCCCCGCCCTCGCCGCCGGCAACACCATTGTCCTCAAGCCCAGTGACACAACGCCGGAAAGCACCCTGGTGTTTGCCGACATCGCCAAGGACATCCTGCCCGCGGGCGTGCTGAACATTGTGCTGGGCAACGGTGCCACGGGCGCCGCCATGGTGGACCACAAGACCCCGGCCATGGTGTCCATCACCGGCTCCGTCCGGGCCGGCATTGCCGTGGCCGGCGGCGCGGCCAAGGGCCTCAAGCGTGCCCACCTGGAGCTGGGCGGCAAGGCCCCCGCCATCGTCTTTGCCGATGCCAACCTCGGCAGGACGGCGCAGGAAATCGCGGAGTTCTCGTTCTTCAACGCCGGCCAGGACTGCACGGCCATCACCCGCGTGCTGGTGGAGGAGTCGGCGCACGACGACTTTGTCTCACTGCTGGCCACGGCGTCCAAGGGCCTGGAGACAGGCAACGCCGACGACTCCAAGAACTACTACGGACCGCTGAACAACATCAACCACTTCAACGAGGTGGTCAAGGTGGTGGAGAACATCCCCGACTACGCCACGGTGGTCACCGGCGGCAAGCGCGTTGGCGAGAAGGGCTTCTTCTTCGAGCCGACAGTGGTGGACGGCGTCAAGCAGACTGACGACATCGTGCAGAAGGAAACCTTCGGCCCGGTCATCACCGTCCAGACCTTCAAGACCGAGGAGGAAGCGGTGGAGCTGGCCAACGACGTCGAATATGCGCTCGCGTCCAGCGTGTGGACGTCCAACCATGGCGTGGCCATGCGCGTCTCCCGCGACCTGGACTTTGGCGCCGTCTGGATCAACACCCACATCATGCTCACGGCCGAGATGCCGCACGGCGGGTTCAAGCAGTCGGGCTACGGCAAGGACCTCTCGATCTACGGGGTCGAGGACTACACCCGCATCAAGCACGTCATGAGCAACCTGGACGCGTAGGCGCCCCCACCCATTTGCACTTCCATTGTGAAAGGTCATTCCATGTCTGAAATCCACTACCGGCTCGAGCAGAAGCGCCACCTCAGCGGTTCCTTCCCCGGACCAAAGTCCGCAGCCCTGGACGCCCGCCGCAAGGCCGTCGTGGCCGGCGGCGTCGCCTCCAGCGTTCCCGTCTACGTGGCCGACGCCGACGGCGGCATCATCACCGACGTTGACGGCAACTCCTTCATCGACCTTGGCTCGGGCATCGCCGTGACCACCGTGGGCGCCTCGGATGAGAACGTGGTCGACGCCGTCCGCGAGCAGGTGGGCCACTTCACGCACACCTGCTTCATGGTCACCCCGTACGAAAGCTATGTGGCCGTCGCCGAGGAGCTTAACGCCCTGACCCCCGGCACGCACGAGAAGCGCACCGTGCTGTTCAACTCCGGCGCCGAGGCCGTGGAAAACGCCGTCAAGGTCGCCCGCCTGGCCACGGGCCGCGACGCCATCGTCGCCTTCGACCACGCCTACCACGGCCGCACCAACCTGACCATGGCGCTGACCGCCAAGGCCATGCCGTACAAGACGAACTTCGGCCCGTTCGCGCCGGAAATCTACCGCGTGCCCATGAGCTACCCGTACCGTGAAGAATCCGACATCAAGGGCGAAGAGGCAGCACGCCGCGCCATCACCATGATCGAAAAGCAGATCGGAGCGGACTCCGTGGCCGGCCTCCTGATCGAGCCGATCCAGGGCGAAGGCGGGTTCATCGTCCCCGCGGACGGCTTCCTGCCGACCCTCGCCGCCTGGGCCAAGGAAAACGGCGTCGTCTTCATCGCCGATGAGGTCCAGTCCGGATTCTGCCGCACCGGCGAGTGGTTTGCCTCCCAGCACGAGGGCGTTGTGCCGGACATCATCACCATGGCCAAGGGGATCGGCGGCGGGCTGCCGCTTTCGGCCATCACGGGCCGCGCCGACCTCATGGATGCCGTGCACCCCGGCGGCCTCGGCGGCACCTACGGCGGCAACCCGGTGGCCTGCGCCGCGTCGCTGGCGGCCATCAAGACCATGAAGGACCACGACCTCAACGGCCGCGCGCAGAACATCGAAAAGACCGTCACTGCACGCCTCACCGCGCTCGTGGAGGAACTTGGCGAGGCCGGCATCATCGGCGAAATCCGCGGCCGCGGCGCCATGATGGCCATCGAACTGGTCAAGCCGGGCACCGCCCACACCACGAAGGAAGTGAACCCGGAGGCCGCCAAGGCGATCGCCGCGGCGTGCCTGCAGGCCGGGGTCATCATCCTCACCTGCGGGACGTACGGCAACGTCATCCGGCTGCTCCCCCCGCTTGTCATCAGCGACGAGCTGCTGAACGACGGGTTGGACGTGCTGGCCGCCGCCGTGCGCAAGGCGGCCTGACCCCGCCGGGGTGCCGTTCCCGTCTTCCGCTGGATAAACTTGGGGGATCAGCGGCTTGGCGGGGGTCACAACATGGGAGCCGACATGGACAGCGGCTTTGACGAACGATATCCGGCAATCTTCCAGCCCGGGGGCGAGGGGCTGCCGCGGGCCTTCGCGGGGCCCGCGGAATCCGGGCCACCGGACACTGGGCCGGCAGAATTTGCGACCGCGGAACTGCCGCAGCCGCAACAGCCGTCCGTGGACCGGCCGGCCGGCGCCCTCCCGGCCGGGGACCAGTCGGTGGACCCGGCGGTGGAGTCCGGCGCCGGGGACGAGCCCCAGGACGCGGCCGGGACGGGGCATGCCGTCCCGGGTCCCGTGCCGTGGACCGCGCGGACGTGGGTTCTTGGCCTCGGGACCGGCATGGCGACGATCGTGCTCGGGGTGCTTTGCCTGTTGCCCAAAAAAGCGCCCGCCCTTGACCCCGCAACCGCCAGCTACGTGCTCGTGACGCTGTTCTTTCCCCTGACCGACAAGGTCGTGGCGCTGGGTCCCGTCATCATCATTGCGGGGATGTGCCTGCTGGTGGCCATGTTCCTCACGGGGGCGCCCCGCCACCCGCGGGCCTCTCCCTGGCTGCGGGGCGGTGCCGCCCTGGTGGCGGCGGCAGCCATGGCGGCGGCTGGACTTTCGCTCTTCGCGGTCACGCTGCGTCCTGACATCCTGCTGTCCATGTTTGGCTCCCCAGAAGGCTCATCCGTCAGTTACCCCTGGTTTCAGCTGACCACCATTGCCACCATGCCCCTGGCCCTGTTTGGGTTGTTTGCCGGTTCCGCCGTGGCAATCGTCAGGCCCGCTGTTGACGGGAGGAATTCGCTGTCGACGGCGCGCGCCGTTGCCACGGGCGCCGTCTTGCTGGCGGGCGCCGCGGTGTCTTTTTATGCGCCGCAGATATTCACCGGCTCGATGGCGTCCGGTACCTTCGGGAGCGGCGAAGACGGTGTCCCGCTGACTCCGTGGCCGGTAACGCTGATCCAGCTGGGGCCGTACCTGCTTTTGGTGGGACTGGCGGCGTTGCTGCTGGCGATCTACCTCCGGCTGACGACGGTGCCCGTCGAAACCGGCGCCGGTCCGGATGAGGCTCGTGGCGAGGGTCCCGTCGACGTCAGTTGACCGCCCCTGCGGCGGGGGGCCGTGACGAACTCGGTGGGCAGGCCGAGGTGCTGCTCCAGGGGACGGAAGGTGCTGACAGCTGCGACAGCCACGCCGGAGACGGCGGCCCCGCCGAGCAACACGGCCAGCCGGTTGGCGGCCTCCCGCCGCATCCGCTGCGAGCCGATCCGGAGGACGTCCGGCGGCGCTTGGTTGACGGGCGAATTGGGCCGGCGCTTGGGTCACCGCCACACCGACGCTCCGGGAATTCGGGCCGGCGCTGACGCCGGCTCCGGACATCCGCACGATGCTGCCGCCCAGGAAAGGTTGCACGCAACCCCGTGCAACCCCTGAGCAGGATTCGCCGCTGCCTGGGTAGTCCAAGGCGCTGCGCTCGTCGTCCATCTGCACCCGTTTGGAGCCCATGGCGCCGTGGACGGCGTGCGCGCCCACGCCGGCCTGCCGGTAGATGTATCCGCCCTGGTGGCTCTGGACGCGGCCGCGTGAAATCAGCGCGCGGTGCTCGCCCTTGACGGGATCGCCGCATCACCTGCCGTGTCCCTATCGGCGCGGCGGCCGGCGGCTGTACAGTCAGTGCTGTGAACGCCGCGGCGTCCGCGGAATGTTCGCACGCGGGCGGCCCATCGAAAGGTTGATTGCATGAAATATGTCGTTGGATACAGACCGGACGAGCGTGGCGCCGATGCCATTGCGCTGGCGGGGGTCATCGCCAAGACGCAGGGCGCAGGACTCCACCTGGTGAACGTGGTGCACGGCGGCAGGGAGGCCGATCCTTCCGAGGAAAAGGCGGCACTGGCCCTGGTGCCCGACGGCGTCGCCGCCACGTACTCAACTCGCACCGCCGATTCGTTTGTCCACGGGCTGATCGACGCGGCCAAGGAGGACAATGCGGCGCTGATCGTGGTCGGGGCCGCCAGCAACGGACTCTTCAAGCGGTTCACGGTCGGCTCCGTGGCCAACGGGTTGCTGCACGCATCCCCCGTCCCCGTGGCACTGGCGCCGCGTGGCTACAACCGCCGGGAGCCGCTGACCCGGCTGACAGTCATGACCGGTGTCCGTGAGGGCTGGCAGGCCGTGCTCGACGTCGGCATCGCCGCAGCCGGGCGGCGAAACGTTCCGCTGCGCCTGGTGTCCCTGGTCGAAATCGACCAGCTGGAACAGGACGACTTTGATCTTGACCATGCGCTCAGCCCCGCCCGGCAACACGTAAACACCGTGTTGGCGGAGGCCGCCTCCAAGCTCCCCGAGGGCAAGGTCGCCGTAACCCTGGCGCACGGTCGCAACATTGAGGAAGCCGTGGACGGGATCGGCTGGAAGTCGGGGGAACTGGTGGTGGTCGGTTCCAGCCGCCTGGCCGAAAACCACAAGATCTTCCTCGGGTCCACGGCGAACAAGATCCTGCGCGCCCTGCCGGTTCCCATGGTGGTGGTGCCGCGCGACCTCGTGCGGCAGGGGATCTAAGTGTGCCGTTGGTTGAGCCTGTCGAAGCCTGGATCCCGACAGGCTCGACCACCGGTTCTACGGCGCCAGAAACGCGTCGCTGAAGAGTAGCTGGAGGCCCTCGGCCATGGTCGGGTGCGTGATGACCGCGTCGCGCAGCTGCTGGTAGGGGACGTCGCCCAGCATCGCCATGTGGATCACGGCGATCACTTCGCTGGACCCGCGGCCGTGAAGGGCCGCGCCCAGGATCCTGTCGGTGCCGCGCTCCACCACGGCCTTCCAGGCCCCGTCAAGCTGGCCCACGGTGCGGGCGCGCGGAATGGCGGAGACCGGCATGGTGGCGATCCTGATGCCGTACCCGGCGTGCAGGGCTTCGGTTTCGCTCAGCCCCACCCTGCCCAGCTCCGGCGTGGTGAACACACAGTAGGGGATCAGCCTGTCCTTGGTGGCTCCACGAGCCGCCGGCGAGGCTGGCCTTCAGTATCCGGTAGTCGTTCCACGACCCACAATGACAATGCTGGCAGGCAGCGATTCCAGGGCCAGGATGGAGGTGCTGGTCAACGGCTCGGCTGTGCGCAAGCCGGGGATGTCGGGCACGAACGGGACCATCCCGGTGTTAATCACCACATTGGTGCCGGACAGCGTGCGGTGCGTGCCGGCGTCGTCCGTCACCTCCACCGTGCGCGGGCCCACAAAGCAGGCCTCGCCAATGACCAGGTCCATGGCCAGCGACTTCCCGGCCTTGCCCCCGCCTACAATCAGCAGGTCAAAAGCCTCAACGGACATGCACGCACCTTTCGCCTGC
Source organism: Arthrobacter wenxiniae (assembly GCF_013376105.1). GTDB lineage: Bacteria > Actinomycetota > Actinomycetes > Actinomycetales > Micrococcaceae > Specibacter > Specibacter wenxiniae. The sequence continues at coordinate 86,855 of NZ_JAAMFM010000001.1, read as the reverse complement.
GACGACGGGCTTCAGGCGCCCGCCCGGCGCAGTCGTGCGGTGTGCCGGTAGTGGACCAGGGAGTCCGCCGTCAAGATCACCAGTGCCAGCCACACTATGCCAAAGCCAATCCAGCGGTCGAGCCCCATGTGTTCACCCAGGAGCGTAGTGGCCACGACGAACTGCAGCAGCGGCGCCACGTACTGGAGCAGGCCAATGGTGGTCATGGGCAGGCGCCGGGCGGAGGCGCCGAAGAACAGCAGGGGGACGGCCGTGACAACGCCGGAGGCGGCCATGAGCCAGAAGTGGCCGGCGCCCAGGCCGGTCAGCGTGGCCTGCCCCAGCACGGCCAGGACCACCATGGTGGCGATGGCGAACGGCGCCAGCACGGCCGTCTCCACGCTCAGGCTGGTGAGCGCGTCCACCCTGCCGCCCACCCGGTTCTTCACGAACCCGTAGAGGCCGAAGCTGAACGCCAGGACCAGTGCGATCCACGGCAGCTTCCCGTAGCTGATGGTCAGGACCACGACGGCCGCGAACCCCACGCCGACCGCCACCCATTGGAGGGGACGCAGTTTTTCCTTCAGGACGATCACGCCCAGGAGCACGGAGACCAGCGGGTTGATGAAGTAGCCCAGCGAGGCCTCGATCGCATTGCCGTGCGTCACGGCAAACACGTAGGTCAGCCAGTTGATGACGATCAGGACGCCGGCCACGCCGAGCGTGCCGAGGATGCGCGGGTTCCGCACGGCCGCGCCGATCTTCGCCCAGCCGCGCGTGAGGGTGATGACCAGGGCGCAAAAGACCACCGACCAGACCACCCGGTTGGCGACGATTTCCAGGCTGCCGGCCGGCATGAGCCAAATGAAGTAAAGCGGAAGCAGGCCCCACAGTCCGTAGGCGCCAATGCCAAAGAGCATGCCGGTTGCCGTCTCGCTCCGGACGGGCTTGATGCGGGCCGTGGACGTGGTTTTCGCTGGCGTGGTCGCTGTGGAGGGTTTGCTGATCGGCACAAGGCCTACAACAGCACGGAAGGGGACATTATTCCATGGCCACCCGGGGTGCGACTGGACTGGGATTGGCAGGAACATGCGGGCATCCGCCCGAATCCAGGGGTGGCTGAGGGGTTGATCACGTTCGCCGGGCGCCCCTTACCGGCACCGGTCCCGGACACCTAGACTGGGAAAGCAGCGTCCGCGTGGCGTTCCCGCCGCGGTCCGGTGACCCCTGGTGCCGCGGACCACAGTTCGGAAGGACTCATCCTTGTCTAACTCGACAACCGCCCGCCCGTTCCGCGTCGCCATTGTTGGCTCCGGACCGGCCGGTGTCTATGCCGCGGACATCCTGACCAAGTCGCAGGAAGTGGCCGGCGGGGACGTCGAAGTCAGCATTGACATTTTCGAGTCGCACCCCGCACCCTACGGCCTGATCCGCTACGGGGTCGCGCCGGACCACCCCCGCATCAAGGGCATCGTCAACGCCCTCCACAAGGTGCTGGACCGCGGGGACATCCGCTTCTTCGGCAATGTCACGTACGGACGGGACCTTTCACTGCGCGACATCCGCTCCTTTTACGACGCCGTCATTTTCGCCACGGGCGCCATCAAGGACGCGGACCTGAACATCCCCGGCATCGAGCTGGAGGGCTCGTTTGGCGGCGCCGACTTTGTCTCCTGGTACGACGGCCACCCGGACGTCCCCCGCGAATGGCCGCTGACCGCCAAGGAGGTCGCCGTGATCGGCAACGGCAACGTGGCCCTGGACGTGGCCCGCGTGCTCTCCAAGCACGCCGATGACCTCCTGGTCACCGAAATCCCGGACAACGTCTACCAGGGCCTGAAGGCCTCGCCGGTCACGGACGTGCACATCTTCGGCCGCCGCGGCCCCGCCCAGGTGAAGTTCACCCCGCTGGAGCTGCGGGAGCTTTCCCACTCCCGCGACGTGGACATCGTGCTCTATGAGGAGGACTTCGACTTTGACGAAGCCTCCGACGAGGCCATCCGCACCAACAACCAGGTCAAGACGATCGTGAAGACCTTCACCAACTGGCTGGCCGAGGAACACGACGAAAGCCGCGTGCCGGCGTCGCGCCGCCTGCACCTGCACTTCCTGCACACGCCGGTGGAAATCCTGGGCACCGACGGCAAGGTTTCCGGCATCAGGTTTGAGCGCAACGAGCTCGACGGCACCGGCAACGCCCGGGGCACGGGCGAGTTTGTGGAGTACCCCGTCCAGGCCGTCTACCGGGCCGTGGGCTACTTTGGCTCCGAGCTTCCAGAGGTGGGCTTCGATTCGGCGCGCGGGGTGGTCCCGAACGACGGCGGCCGCGTCCTCGGGCACGACGGCGCCCCCGTGCCCGGCCTGTATGCAACGGGGTGGATCAAGCGCGGGCCCGTGGGGCTGATCGGGAGCACCAAGGGCGACGCCCTGGAAACCATCGGCTGCCTGCTGGAGGACCGGGCCAGCCTGCCCGTGGCGGTGCATCCGGACGAAAACGCCATTGTGGAACTGCTTGAATCCCGGGGCGTGGAGTACACCACCTGGGACGGCTGGATCAAGCTTGACGCCCACGAACAACGCCTGGGCGCCACGTTTGTTCCCGAGTCCGGGATCGAGGTGGTCCGCGAGCGCGTCAAGGTGGTGGACCGCGAACAAATGGTCAACATTTCCAAGAAATAACGCCGCCGCTTCCGTCGCCCCCGCCTGGCCCGTCTCAAATAGTGAGAAATGATATCCGGAATTCCGCTGATCTGGTAGGGCTTCGGTAAAGTCAAATGGTTGAAAATACCTGAAGATTAAGCGACCTGTGATGAACCTGTTCCGAACCAAATCCATTGAGCTCTCCCTGGCCGACGCCGGCGAGCCCGGGCGCACCCTGAAGCGGAGCCTGAGCAGCTGGGACCTGATGATCATGGGCGTTGCCGTGGCCGTCGGTGCCGGCATCTTCTCCGTCGGCGCCAAGGCCGCCGCCAGCTATGCCGGCCCGGCCGTCACCATCTCCTTTGTCCTGGCCGCGGTCACCTGCGCGCTGGCCGTCATGTGCTACGCCGAGTTTGCCACCGCCATCCCCGTCACGGGCAGTGCATATGTGTTCACCTACGCCACCATGGGCGAGTTGCTGGCCTGGATCATCGGCTGGAACCTGATTCTGGAGCTGCTGATGGCCGCCTCCGTCATCGCCAAGTACTGGGGCGTCTACCTGAGCAACTTCCTCGAAGCCGTCCACATCGACATTCCGTCCAACTTCTCGCTGCTCGGCGTCACGGTGTATTGGGGCCCGCTGGTGGTGGTGGCCGCCTTTACCGTTGTCCTGGTGCTGGGGACCAAGCTGTCCGCACGGATCAACAACGTGTTCACGATGATCAAGATCGCCATTGTGCTGTTCGTGATCGTCGTGGGATTCTTCTACGTCAGGGCCGCAAACTTCGCCCCTTTCGTCCCGTCATCCAAGCCGGCGCCGGTCACGGACACCTCGTGGGCCACCCAGCCGTTTCTCTCCTTCCTCACCGGCGCCACCCCGGCCATGTACGGCTTCACCGGCATCATCTCCGGCGCCGCCCTCGTGTTCTTTGCATTCATCGGGTTCGACGTCGTCGCCACCAGTGCCGAGGAAGTGAAGGACCCGGCCAAGACGCTGCCGCGCGGGATCTTTGCCGGCCTGGCCGTCGTGACGGTCCTGTACATCCTGGTCACCCTGGTGGTCACCGGGATGGTGTCCTACAAGGACCTGGCCGCGCAGGCCGAGCCGTCGCTGGCCACCGCCTTCCACCTGGTGGGGGCCGACTGGGCCGTGGTGATCATCTCCCTGGGCTCGCTGATCGGGCTCACCACCGTCATCATGGTCCTGCTCATGGGCCTGGCCCGCGTCACCATGGCCATGAGCCGCGACGGCATGCTGCCGCGCGCCCTCAGCCGCACCTCCGACAAGCACGCCACCCCGGCCCGCACCCAGATCATGTGCGGCGCCGTGGTCGCCGTGTTGGCAGGATTCACGCCGGTGGAACTGCTCAGCGAGATGATCAACATTGGCACGCTCAGTGCGTTCGTCATGGTCAGCGTCGGCATCCTGGTGCTCCGGCACAAGCGCCCGGACCTCAAGCCGTCCTTCCGCGTGCCGTTCGGCCCCGTGCTGCCCATTGTGTCCGCCGTGCTGTGCATCTACCTGATGTTCAACCTGGCCACCGTCACCTGGGTCTTCTTTGCCGTCTGGGTGGCCCTCGGGCTTGTCTTTTACTTCTCCTACGGCCACTGGAATTCGCGCCTGCGCCGGGAAGCGGCCGAAGGGCTTGCTCCCGCCGTGCCCGCAGGGCTGCGCGGCTAGCCATGCGCCGGCCGGTGGCAGGGATCGCGGGCTTCGCGCCGGAGTCCGTGCTGCTGGCCAGCGCGGGCCGGGCGATCCTGCTCCAGCTGGCCAACCCCGCCGTCGGCCACGGCGTGGCCAGGCATTCCAATTTTGCCGCCGACCCGCTCAGCCGTCTCCACGCCACCCTGGGCTACGTCTACGCGCTGAGCAACGGCACCCCCGAGCAGCAGCGACTGGTCGCCGCCAGGGTCCAGCGCGCGCACCGGCCGGTCAGGGGTGTGGCCGGACCCGGGCGCCCCGCCTACGACGCCGGCGACCCCGCGCTCCAGCTGTGGGTGGCCGCCACCCTGTATGCATCCGCCATCCAGGTGTACGACGCCGTGTTCCCGGCCCTTGCCCCGGACGCCGCCGACGCCGTGTACCGGGACTACGCCGTGCTGGGCACGGCCCTGGGCATGCCCGCCGCCTTGTGGCCGGCAACCCGCGCAGATTTCACCGCCTACTGGGAGCGCAGCCTCGGTGGACTGGCCGTGGACGCCACCATCCACGAGGTGGCCCGCGAACTGCTGGCGGCCCGGCATGCCCCGCTGTGGATCAAGGCGGCCATGCCGCTGGTCCGCCTTCTGACAGTGGGCCTGCTTCCCCCTTCTGTGCGGGAGCTGTATGAATTCACGTGGTCCAGGCGCCAGGAGCGCCTGCTGCGGGGATTCTTCGGGACGGCTGGCGTCCTGGTCCGCATCACCCCTGCCCGGATCCGCCAGGCCCCGATGCATTACTACCTGAAGCGGGTGCGCTGACACCAGCCTCCGCAGCGGGGCCCTGTCCCGTGGGTCCTGGCGGGTTCTGTGACTGTACATCCGCGGCGCCAAGCAATCGACCAATCTGGCCTGGGTCACGGAGCCGCGTAGCGGATGGTCCAGTCAACGAGGGGGCGCAGCTGCTCCCAGCGCCGGGCGACCTCGTTGCGCGCGCCCGCCGTCTCCATCCAGTCCGGCTGTCCCAGGTGCATGGAGGCGCTGAGTGTCCTGTGCTTGAGCAGTTCCGCGCGCGCATGGTCCTTCGGGAAGCCGCGTGGAACGGTCTTGAGCCTGTTCCCGTCGACCGAAAACCCGGACTCCGAGAGGGCCTGCGCAATGCCGGCCAGCGCGTCCCCGCTGACGGGGGCGTCCACGGCCGTGCGGTAGCGGGCCAGCTGGGCGGGGGAAGTGGAATGAAATCCGCCGCCCAGCAGCAGACCGTCGGCGCTGACCTGAAGGTAGAAGCCGACGCCCTCATGGTTCGAGACAAACGCGCCCTGCGCTGTCTTGTAGGGGCTTTTGTCGGGTGAAAAGCGTACGTCACGGTTGGGGCGGAACAGCTTGGCGGGGCCGAACACCGGCGCCAGCTCCGCAAGGAGGGACTCCAGCGGCAGCCGCACCACGGCGTCGTACATGGCCTTGTGGGCCAGCCACCAGTCGCGGTTGTTGTTGTCCTCAAGCTCGGCGTAGAAGGCGCTGGCCGCGGTGGGGATGCCGGTGAAAGTTTCCATGAAGGCGAGCCTACGGACATCCCCGGCCGCACAACAGGGGGACCACGGAAGGTGTGGACGGCACGGTGGCCGGCAGCGCTTGTGGAGGGCGCGTCGAAAATTTAACTGGACTCAGTCCAGAAAACATGAAAGTGTGGGTCACATGGTCGATGTACGGGAACCGGAGGAGATGTTGCGGGCGGCTGCGCTGCGCGTGACACGGCCACGGCTGGCCGTCCTCCGGGCCGTCCGGGCCCATCCGCATGCCGATGCCGACACCATCATTGGTGCCGTCAGGGAAGTGCTGGGCAGCGTCTCCAAGCAGGCCGTCTATGACGTGCTGGCAGCCCTGGCAGACGCCGGACTGGTCCACAGGATTGAGCCTTCGGGGTCTCCGGCCCGGTTTGAGGCCCGGGTGGGCGACAACCACCACCACGTGGTGTGCCGCAGCTGCGGCGACATAGCCGATGTCGACTGTGCCGTTGGCGAGGCTCCGTGCCTGCACGCCTCCAACGACCACGGCTTCACCATTGACGAAGCCGAGGTCATTTACTGGGGCACCTGCCCGGACTGCGCCGCCAAGAAGACTTGAGAAACACAAAACACCTAGGAGCGAAATACTTTCATGGCTAATGACAACACTCTGCCGCTGACCACCGTCGCCGGGGCGCCCGTCGCCAACAACCAGGACAGCCTCACGGCCGGTCCCCGCGGCCCCATGCTTCTCCAGGATGCCTGGTTCCTGGAGAAGATGGCCCACTTTGACCGCGAGGTCATTCCCGAGCGCCGCATGCACGCCAAGGGCTCCGGCGCATTCGGCACCCTGACCATCACCAACGACATCTCCCGGTACACCAGCGCCAAGGTGTTCTCCGAGGTGGGCAAGAAGACGGACATGTTTGCCCGTTTCTCCACCGTGGCCGGCGAACGCGGCGCTGCCGACGCCGAGCGCGACATTCGCGGCTTTGCCGTGAAGTTCTACACCGAGGAAGGCAACTGGGACCTGGTGGGCAACAACACCCCCGTGTTCTTCTTCCGCGACCCGCTGAAGTTCCCCGACCTGAACCACGCAGTGAAGCGTGACCCACGCACCAACCTGCGCAGCGCCGAGAACAACTGGGACTTCTGGACCAACCTGCCCGAATCGCTGCACCAGGTCACGATCGTCATGTCCGACCGCGGCATCCCGGCGTCGTACCGCCACATGCACGGCTTCGGCTCGCACACCTACTCCCTGATCAACGCGGAGGGCGAGCGCTTCTGGGTCAAGTTCCACCACCGGACGCAGCAGGGCATCAAGAACCTCACGGACGAGGAAGCCGGCGCGCTCGTTGGCAGCGACCGCGAGTCGCACCAGCGCGACCTCTTCGACTCGATCGAGAACGGCGACTTCCCGAAGTGGAAGCTCATGATCCAGGTCATGCCCGAGGCCGACGCCGAGACCTACAAGTACCACCCCTTCGACCTCACCAAGGTCTGGTCCAAGAAGGACTACCCGTTGATTGAGGTGGGCGAGTGGGAACTGAACCGCAACGCCGAGAACTACTTTGCCGACGTCGAGCAGGCAGCATTCTCCCCCGCGAACGTGGTGCCGGGCATCAGCTACTCACCGGACCGCATGCTGCAGGGCCGCCTGTTCTCCTACGGTGACGCCCAGCGCTACCGCCTCGGAGTGAACCACCACCAGATCCCGGTGAACGCCCCGAAGAACCCGGTCAACTCCTACCACCGCGACGGCGCCATGCGCGTCGACGGCAACCAGGGCCGTACGCCGAGCATCCAGCCGAACTCCTACAGCCGCTGGGCCGAGCAGCCTGCCTACGCCGAGCCGGCCCACGCCGTCGGCGCCGTGGCCGACCGCTTCAACTACCGCGAGGACGATGCCAACTACTTTGAGCAGCCCGGCATCCTGTTCCGCGAAAAGATGACCGAAGAGCAGCGCCAAGTCCTCTTCGAGAACACCGCCCGCGCCATCGACGGTGCCTCCGAGGCCACCATTGAGCGCCACATCCACAACTGCACCCAGGCGGATCCCGCCTACGGCGAAGGTGTGCGCAAGGCCGTCGAGGCCCTGCAGGCGTCCAAGTAGCGCCCGCTTCTTCAAGCACGACGGCGGCACCTTGCCTTGCGCATCAAGCGTCAGGCGGGGTGCCGCCGCCGTCGGTTAACCCGCGCCGCGGCCCTGGCGGTGGTCGGGCAGCGAGCTCTGCGAGCGCGTCGAGACCCTGACAGGTTCAAGCGCCGGCGCCGGGCTCAGCCGAGCAGGTGTTCGCGGCCAAACATGGCCGAGGCCGCCCTTGCGGTGGGCGTCCCGGCGTCGAGGTCCGCCCCGGCGGCCACCAGCAGGGCCACGACGGCATCCTCGCCCTTGAACAGCGCGCCGGCGAGCGGCGCCTGGTCGCGGCCGTTGCGGATGTTGGCGTCGGCGCCACGGTCCAGCAGCATCTTCACGGACTCCGGTCGGCCGTTGTAGGCGGCCAGCATCAACAGGGTGTTGCCGCCCTCATCCTGCACATCCACAGCCAGTCCGTGGTCGAGGAATTCCGCGAGGTCGGCCGTGCGGCCCTCGCGGGCCAGGCCCATGGCCAGGGCGACGACCTTGGCGGCCTGTTCGTCGTTGAGTGAGGTGTCGGAAGTCATGTCTCCACAGTAGGCGATGGGCCGCCGGATTTCCCGCGAAAGTCCGCCTCGGAGGTCAAGTCCAGGCCGCCGCCCGCCACGGAGTTCCAGACATCCGCGGCCCACACCGTGGAACCGTGGGCGCCGGGCCGGGAGGCGCAAGGGGGTGGCCGCCGTCGTGCCTGCGGACGAGTGGAAAAGAGGTGGACGGCGGCCAGCGGAAACGTGGGCCGCCTGGTGCTCCAGAACGTGGAGGCGAACAGCTTGGCGTAAATCAAGGCCACGGCAATCCCCTCCCTGCGGGCCGGCGCCCAGGGATGCACTGCCGGCGTAGCTGAGGGGCGGCGCGGGGCGGTTAGGCTGGGCAGGTGCCAAAAATCCTTGCCGACGTGGCGCCGCTGAAGGAAAGCCCGGCGTTCAGGCGGCTGTGGCTGGGGAACGGGCTCTCGTCGATCGGGACGCAGCTGACGGTGGTGGCCGTCAGCCTCGAGGTGTACGACCTTACCGGCTCAACGCTGGCCGTTGGCATGCTGGGCCTGGTGGCCCTGCTCCCGCTCGTGTTTGCGGGCCTGTACGGCGGCTCCATCGCCGACGCGCACGACCGCCGGCGCGTGGCGCTGGCATCCTCCGCGGCCCTCTGGCTGGTGACCATCGGCATCGCCACACAGGCCTGGCTGGGGCTGGGCAATGTGTGGATACTGTACGGGCTGATCGCGGTCCAGTCCGCCGCCGCCGGGGTGAACGGTTCGGCACGCAGCGCCATTGTGCCGCGGCTGGTCCGCCCGGAACTGCTGCCCGCGGCGAACGCGCTCAGCATGATCGTCATGGGCCTGGGCACCACCATCGGGCCGCTGATGGCGGGAATCCTGGTGGCCGGCGTGGGTTATGGCTGGACGTACACCGTGGATGTTTTGACGTTCACGGCGTCGCTGTGGGCGCTGTTCAAGCTGCCGCCGCTGCCCCCGCTGGCGCCGCTGGGCGTTGGGGGCGGCGGGGGCGGCACGGTCCAGCGTGCCGGATTCAGGTCCGTGCTGGAGGGCTTCCGCTTCCTGGGCACGCGGCACAACGTGCGCATGACGTTCCTCGTCGACCTGTGTGCCATGGTCTTCGCCCTGCCCCGCGCCCTTTTGCCGGCCATCGGCGCCGTCTGGCTGGGCGGCGGGCAGCAGACCGCGGGGCTCCTGCTGGCGTCCATCGCCGCCGGGTCCTTTTTGGCCGCCCTGTTCTCCGGCCCGCTCGGCGGCGTGCGGCGCCAGGGCCTGGCCGTGGTCTGGTCCGTCACCGTGTGGGGGGCGGCGATCGCCGCGCTGGGCGGGGCGGTTTTGGCCGGCGGCCGCCACGGGTACGACGGCGGCGTGTCGCCCTGGATTGCGGGTGCGGCCGCGGCGCTGGTGGTGGCCGGCGTGGCCGATTCCATCAGTTCCGTGTTCCGCTCCACGATCCTGCAGTCGGCCACCCCGGACCACCTCCGGGGCCGGCTGCAGGGCATCTTTGTGGTGGTGGTGACGGGCGGCCCGCGCCTGGGCGACGTCTTCGCCGGCTCCACTGGCCAGTGGATCGGCGAGGGATGGGCTGCCGTGGCCGGCGGGCTGCTGTGCATTGCGGCCGTTTGGGGCCTGGCGTGGTGGCAGCGGGGCTTCCTCCACTATGACGCCCGCCACCCCAGGCCCTGAGGCGGGAACAAGGGCCCGGCCCGGCTCGTTTTACGTGAAGAAGGAATAGCACGATGAGGAATTGCACGATTAATGGACTGCGAGGGAAGGAAAGGCACGTGCACAGCCATTTCAACGGACTGAAGACCACTGCACTCTTCGGCGTGCTCTGGGCGGTCCTGCTCGGCATTGGTGCGTTGGTGGCCGGCGGGACCGGCAGTGCGGCTCCGCTGTGGATCTTTGCCCTGATCGGCGTCGGCACCACCGCCTACGGCTACTGGAACAGCGGCAAGATCGCCATCCGCTCCATGCAGGCCTACCCGGTCACGGAGGAACAGGCGCCGGGCATCTACCGCATTGTGCGCGAACTGTCAGTCAAGGCCAACCAGCCCATGCCCGCCATTTTCGTCTCGCCCACGCAGGCACCGAACGCCTTCGCCACGGGGCGCAACCCCAAGAATGCCGCCGTCTGCTGCACCGAGGGCATCCTGAACCTGCTGGACGAGCGGGAGCTGCGCGGCGTGCTGGGACACGAACTCATGCACGTGTACAACCGTGACATCCTCACCTCCTCCGTGGCGGCGGCCGTGGCCGGAGTCATCACCTCGGTGGCGCAGATGATGCTGTTCTTCGGTGGTGGCGACCGCCGCAATGCGAACCCGATCGCCATGATTGCCATGGCCCTGCTGGCCCCCATGGCCGCCTCCATGATCCAGCTGGCCATCAGCCGCACCCGGGAATACGACGCAGACGAGGACGGCTCGAAGCTGACCGACGACCCGCTGGCCCTCGCCTCCGCGCTCCACAAGCTCGAATCCGGCATCCAGCAGGCCCCGCTGCCCGAGGAGCAGAACCTTGTCAACGCCAGCCACCTGATGATCGCGAACCCCTTCCGAAACGGCGGTGCCCGCAGGCTGTTCTCCACCCACCCGCCCATGGCCGACCGCATCGCCCGGCTCGAAAGGATGGCCGGCCGCCCCCTGGGCTAGGCAATATCAGGCGGAGGCGGTTGTGCTTGCGGCCCGGCCGGGGCGGCCGATGGGCAGGAAGCGGTCACCATTTTGCTGCCTTGGTGGCGGAGAGCCCGCGACTCTTGGGCTGGCCGGCCTGGCGTGGGCGCCTCTCCTTCCCCCGCAACCCGAAGCCGAGCGCCACGGCGTGGTGAGTGCGGACATTTACCGATTGAGGACGGGGCCAAGCTGCGAGGAAGGGGCCGGCCCGTAACGGTGAAGGTCCCTATTTGATGAGGAAGGGGCCAACCCGTGAGACAGGTGCGAAGACCCACCTTTCTCGCGGGTGGGCCCCTTCCTCACGGATCCGGCACACCCACAGGTGCTGTCTTTTCCATGCCCGGGACAGCCAGTGGCACGGCCGGGATCTGCACAGGCCCGGGACCGGCATGTCCGGCGGACCGCCGCAACGCAGCGGGGGTCCAGCCAGGTAGGACAGAATGGGAATATGCGATTGATCCTGATTCGGCACGGCCAGACCCCCAACAATGTCCGCTCCCTGCTGGACACGGCCATTCCCGGCCCCGGGCTGACGGCCGTGGGCAAGCAGCAGGCGGCCGCCGTGCCCGGCGCCCTTAGCGGGCAGGTGATCAGCCGGCTTTACGTCTCCAACCTGACACGCACCACCCTGACGGCGGCGCCGCTCGCAGCGGACCGTGCCCTGGACGCGGTGGTCCGCCCGGGCATCCGCGAGATCAGCGCCGGCTCCCTGGAAATGAGGGGCGACCCCGACTCCATCACGGCGTACCTGGAAACAGTCAAGGCCTGGCTGGGCGGCGACCTGTCCGTCAGGATGCCCGGGGCCGACACCGGGGCGGAGGTGCTTGAACGCTTTGACGCCGTGGTGGCGGAGGCTGCCGCCGGCGACGGCAGGGGAGCCGTCGCCATGATCAGCCACGGCGCCATGATCCGCTTCTGGGCAGGGCACCGTGGCACCAACATCGACTGGTCGGACCCGAAGTACCACGAGCTCTCCAACACCGGGATTGTCACCCTTGACGGCGAGCCGGGCACCGGGAATGCCCCCGGCGGCTGGACGGTCACCGACTGGCAAGGCGCCCCCGCCGGCGGCGTGGGCGGCACCGACTTTGACGGCCCGACGGCAGACCTGGACGCGGACGCGCCCCGCACCGGCCATGCCCAAGACTAGGGGCGCGACCGCGGGGACGGCCGGGCTGGCCGCTGGCGGCCAGGGCGCGTTCAGCACCGCCAAGCTGTGGGACTTGAAGCGGACCAGCTGGGTGTGGCTGGGCACGGCCGCCGTGTGCATTGCCCTGCTTGCCGTCGGGGCTCCGCTGAACATGACCCTGTACCACATGGTGCTGCCCTTTGGGCTGGGCATGGCGATCCTGCATGCGGCGTCCCTCGGGCTGACGGCGGCGCGGCCCGTGGCCGGCATGCTGGTCTCCCTGGTTCCCATGGTGGTCATGCCGCTGGTGTCCATCCCGGAGGGGGCGGCCCCCCTGCCGTTCAGCGTGGTGGCCATGGTGACGCAGGTCCTGGTGATTTGCGTGGCCGGGCTGCGGAGCCACTGGATGGTGCCGGCCGCGGGGTGGCTGCTGAGCGTGGGCGTGGGGGTCATGGACAACTACCTGACCATGCCGAACGGGCAGACCCAGGGCGCCCAAATCAACGTGGTGGTCTTTGCGGCCGTGTCCGGCGGGCTGATGGTGGCCTCCGTCGTGGCCCAGCAATGGCAGCACCTCCGGGAGGAACTTGCCGCTGAACGCAGTGTCAGTGCTGAGGAACAGTCCCGCCGGCGGCTGGCCGAGGAACGCACGCGCATTGCCCGCGAACTGCACGACGTGGTGGCCCATGGAATGTCAGTGGTGGTGGTCCAGGCGACCACGGCCGCGTACCGGCACGCCGGGCTCAGCGACGAGCTCAAGCAGGAATTTGAGGACATCGCCGACAACTCGCGCCGCGCGATGACGGAAATGCGCAGCATGCTTGGCTCGCTGCGCGATTCCGGGGCGGGCCGCGCGACCGCCCCGCAGCCCGGCTTCGCGGACCTTGCGGGGCTTCTGGCTTCGGCCCGCACGGCGGGGGTGAGGGTCCGCGACCCCGCGCTTTCCGGTGTCGACCTCGACGCGGTGGGCGAGGTCATTGCCCTGACGGCCTACCGGATTGTCCAGGAGGCGCTGAGCAACGTGGTCCGCCACGCCCCGGGGGCGTCCGTGGAGATCCGCTTCACCACGGCGGGGGGCCGGCTGGAAGTGTCGGTGGTCAATTCGCCGTCGGCCGTTGGCGCCGTCATGGCCCAGCTGGACCGCGGTTCCCATGTGGGCCAGGGTTTGATCGGCATGCGGGAGCGCGCCACCATTGTGGGAGGCTCGGTCATATGCATGCCGACGCCGGAAGGCGGCTTCTCCGTGGTGGCCTCGCTGCCGCTGATCAGCGTGGGCAAGGCAGGCAGCGGCAGGACTCGGGAAGGGAAGGGAGCCTGATGGCCATCCGGGTGTTGGTGGTGGATGACCAGGCAATGGTCCGGGAGGGATTTGCCGCGCTGCTCGGCGCGCAGGCGGACATTGAGGTGGTGGGGCAGGCGGAGAACGGTGCCGTGGCCGTCGACCTGGCCGCGGCATGCCGCCCGGACGTGGTGCTCATGGATGTGCGCATGCCCGTGATGGACGGGCTGGAAGCCGCGCGGCGCATCCTGGCGCAGGCCGGCTGCGACGGTCCCCGGACGTCCGTCCACGTGCTGATGCTGACCACCTTTGACGTGGACGACTACGTTTATGACGCCCTGCGCATGGGCGCCAGCGGCTTCCTCTTGAAGGACGCGCTTGCCGACGAGCTGGTGGCGGCGGTGCGGATCGTGGCCGGCGGGGAGGCCCTGCTGGCGCCGTCCGTGACCAGACGGCTGATTGAACAGTTTGCGCAGTCCAACCCCCGCGCCGAACTGTCCAGGGACCGCCTCGACGGGCTGACCGAGCGCGAGCTGGAAGTCATGACGCTGGTGGGCCGCGGGCTGGCCAACCATGAAATTGCGGCGCAACTTTTCATCGCCCAGCAGACGGTGAAGACGCACGTGAGCAAGATCCTGGCCAAGCTGGAGTTGCGGGACCGCGTGCAGATGGTGGTGCTGGCCTACGACACCGGGCTCGTCGAGCCCGGTGCCTGAAGGCTGCGGCGGCCTGAAGGCGGCGGCCTACCGGACCGGCGGCTGGATGATCTTGAACATGGCCCCGGTGGGGTCGGTCAGCCCCGCCAGGCGGCCAAACGGCGTGTCCTCGGCGGCCTGGATCACGGTGGCGCCCAGGGCGAGGGCCGTCGCCACGGAGGCATCGGCGTCCGCCACCTGAAAGTAGACCTGCCACGTGGCGGGGAGGTGTGCGGGGAGGTCGTTGGTGGCGTCCAGGACGCCGGCCACGGCGTCCTGGCCCTCGCCCACCGTGGAGTACTTGAATTCCGCGGTGTCGCTCATGACGGCGGTCTTCCAGCCGAAGACGTCCTGGTAGAACCTGAGGGCGGCCGGGTAGTCCTTGGTCCAGAGCTCGTGCCAGCTCGCCGCGCCGTCGACGGCGTGGGCCTGGAAACCGGTGTGTCCGCCAAATTCCCACACGCCCACGGATGCGCCGCCGGGATCGCCCAGCATGGCCATCCTGCCCTGCTCGGGGACGTCCATGGGCGCCATGTAGGTGACGCCGCCGGCCGTGGTGGCCGCGGCAACGGTCGCGTCAATGTCCTCGACGCGGAGGTAGGTGGACCACATGTCCGGGTACCCGGCGTCGTCCTGGTTGCTTTGCATCAGCCCGGCCACGGACTTTCCATCCTTGAAGGCCATGATGTAGCCGCCGTACTTTTCGACGTCGCCCACCTCGTAGGTCCAGCCGAACAGGGCCGTGTAGAACTCCTTGGCCTTGGCCGGGTCCGAGGTCATCAAGTCGATCCAGCACGGTGCTCCCGCGGGGATTTCAGTCATGGCTGCTCCTTGCAAAAGTGAACGGGTCGATCAGCTAAACCACGAGCCTATGCCCGCCCGGACCGCCCCACAAGTACGGCAGGGCACTTGCAGGCTGGGAATTCACCCGGCGTTCACCACAGGATTCCCAGCACGCAGGTGCACTTCAAAAGTGCCGCGCGGGAGGTCAGCGCATGTTGACGAACTGCAGGTCCGCGTCCTCAAACTTGCGCAGCAGCGCCATGACGGCCTGCAGGTCGTCGCGGCTCTTGGAGCTCACACGCAGTTCGTCGCCCTGGATGGTGGACTTCACGCCCTTGGGCCCCTCGTCGCGGATGAGCTTGTTGATCTTCTTGGCCACGTCCTGGGCGATACCTTCCTTGATGGAGGCCTCCAGGCGGTATTCCTTGCCGGAGGCGTACGGCTCTCCCGCGTCGAGCGACTTCAGCGAAATGCCGCGCTTGATCAGTTTCGATTCGAAGACGTCCATGACGGCCATGACGCGCTCCTCGGAGTTGGCCTTGAGCAGGATCTTCTCGCCGCTGAAGTCGATCTCCGCGCCCACGCCCTTGAAGTCGTAGCGCTGGGCCACTTCCTTCTGGGCCTGGTTCAGCGCGTTGGCGACCTCCTGCTTGTCGACCTTGCTGACGACGTCAAACGTTGACTCACTAGCCATGGTTCCTCCTGCATAAATAAGCGACGGGCGTTCCGGTTGATTTGATGACAAGCCTAGCGCCCGCGGCATGGTCGGGTGGCGTTCACAGTTCGCTCCAAGCGGACGCGGGGCGGGAGCACATTTGGGACCGGCATCGTTGTACCCAGTGACAGACGCCATTTCAGGAGGACTGATGAGACAAGCCCAAGGCCCGACGCCGGATCCCGGCCCCGCTCCTGCCGCACCATCCGCTGTGCCGCCCGTGGACTGCAACGCGGCCGTGGCCAGGCCCCGGCCCGGTGTGAAGGCGACGGTGGGAACGGCGATGGCGGCGGCAACCCTGGCGGCCGTGACGGTCCTCGCCGCCCCGGTCATCAGCCAGGATCCTGCGGCCATCCTCGCGTCGCCGGTCAACTCGGCGTCGTCGCGGATCGCCGGCGTGCACGAGGACATTGCCCGCGCCGTGGCCTTGAATCAGGTGACGCCCGAACAGGCCGCGTTCCTGGAGAAACAGCTGGTCCGGCGCATCCAGGCAGGCACCCAGGCCTGATCTCCGGCAGTGCCGGCCACGGAAAACTCCCGATTCGATTCTTGGCCAAATACCTTGTATTGTTTTACTGCTCCCACTTGATGGGGGTGATTGTCGGGCGGGAATGATCACGCTTGGCAGGCCATGGCAGATTACCCGAGTGGCCAAAGGGGGCTGACTGTAAATCAGCTGGCAACGCCTTCACTGGTTCGAATCCAGTATCTGCCACCAGTCCCGGAAGCCCGGAGCGCCGCACAGCGGGGTTCCGGGCTTCCGCCGTTAATGGGGGTCCACGCGCAGGGCGGGGGAACTACAGTTAAGGCATGGAATATCTCGTGCCGCTGGTCATTGTGCTGGTCATCGTCATTGCCGTGATCGTGGGCGCACGAGTCATGGGGCGCAGGGGCCGGGCCATGCAGGATGCCCAGGGACCGGGGCCGCGAACGGCGGCCCCGGCGCAACGCCGGCCACGGGCAACGCGCGAGATGGCGGTGGAGGCCAGCGCCAAATTGTCGCCGGAAGCGCACCGTGCCGTCTATTCCCTCATTGCACGCCAGCAGGTGCTCGACGCCGTGAAAGCCTACCGGAAGGCCACCAACTCCAGCCTGGGCCAGTCCGCGGCCGCGGTGGCGGCACTTGCCGAGTTCCCGCAGCCGCTGCCGGACCCTGTCGCCGCGGAGGCGCCGCTGTTGGTCGAGGACATCCTCGAGGCCGTGCCCAAGCCTGCCGTGCCCAAGCCTGCCGTGCCCAAGCCCGCCGAGGCGAAGCCTGCGGAGCCAGGTCCGGCCGCGGGCGCCTACCGCTACCGCGCCATCGTCTCGCGGGGCGAGGAGGTCCGCGAGGTGGCCAGCACGCGGCTCAATGAAGAGGTTTTCGGGCGCATCCGTTCCCTTGCGCTTTCCGGTGACCTCGACGGCGCTGCCGGCCTCCTGCGCGACCATGCGGACATTTCCGGAGACGACGCCCGCGAGTTTGTCTCGATGATCGGCCTGGAGGAGTAGCCGGCAGATAGCATGAGACGTCAACGTCATCTGCCGTCTTGACGGCCGGCTCCTTGGGGGAGAACTTGAACAAGTCACTGCACAAACACCGGTCCGCCCTGCGCCGCCTCATCCTTGTCGCCGCCGCGTCCCTGGCCGTCCTTGCCCCGGCCCTGGCGGCACCGGTCCACGCCGCCGCCACGGCGAACAGCCGCGTGGCCACGTTCGCGGCCGGTCCCGCCAGCGTCGTCAAGGGGAAACCGGTCACCATCTCGGCGCAGGCGCAGAAGGTTGCCGGTGCCCGCTGGGTGAATACCGGGGCCGTCACCGCAACCGTCTATTTTGATCCCGACGGGGCGGCCCCGAACAAGGCGGCGCGGACGGTGCGCAGCAATGCCCGCGGATACGTCAGGCTGGCCTTTCCCGCAGCGGTGTCCGGAAAGTGGTCGCTGCGGATTCCCGGACAAGCGGCGTTGAAGGCGTCCTCCAGTGCGGCCAGGTACGTCAAAGTCCTCCCCGCGCCGAAACCAACGTCGTCCAGGCCGGCGAGCAAGTGGACCTGCCCGGCCTGGGCGCCCATCAAGGGCAACGCGCCGAGCAGGATCTACCACCTGAAGGGCCAGCGGTTCTACAACAGGACCACTCCGGAAATCTGCTTTGCCACTGAAGCGGCGGCACGTCAGGGCGGATACCGCAGGTCGAAAGTCTAGCCCGACCCGGCGGCCTGTTTGGCGGCGGCCGGACCGTCAGGGCCGCTCCTTGCATGTCCCACTTCCCGACAGACTTTAAGGCGCAATTCCAAATTCTGTAAGGCGCAATTCCAAATTTCCGCGCCCAATCCGGTCAAACCCGTCGGGGGCAGGGCAGGCATTCTTTGCCTCCGCGCTACGCCGGTTCGTCGCGTTCGAGCACAAAGCCGTCCTGGTGGTGGATGAGCTGGCGGCCCATGCCGGCGTCGAGCTGGATCCACAGGCATTGGCGGTCGTTGGTCAAGGTTTCAACCTTGCCCGAGAGGCGCCAGCCGCGTTCGTTGACGAGAGCAACGTGCTGGTCCCTGGACAGGGCAGGCCAGACTTCACTGTCGGCGCGCCCCTGGGATGCGTGGTCGGCGCCGCGGTGGTGGTGGTGGCTGGGACGGGTCAAAATTTCCTCCTGGCGGCTGGCGGCGGGTGATTTTGTTGCGGCTTGTCTTGCACCAGTTTTACTCAGCCAACATGTTCAAAATGCACGCACCAGGTTAATGGCCTGTGAACTCCATGTGTCTGCGCTGACCGGATCCGGCGAGCGGTTCACTGCGTCAATGGCGAAGACCAGGGAGTCCATCCACCGGCCGCTGATGAGGCGGTCGTTCTTCAGCAGCCCCACCTGCCCCATTCCCACTTTTTGCAGGACCCCTGCGGACGCCACGTTCTCGGGGCGGCAGGTGGCTGTGATGCGCGAGAGGTGCAATTGGGAAAATCCAAAGTCGATCAGGGCCGCGGCCGCTTCCGTGGCGTAGCCGTTCCCCCATTGGTCCGGGCGGATCGTGTAGCCAATTTCCGCCTCCCGCGCCCTGTCCCGTCGGGCCCGGGCGTTCATGGTCAGGCCGGCGGAGCCGATGACTTCGCCGTCCCGGGTGATGGCGAGTGTGTGGTTGGTGCGCGGCACCTCACTGGCCTTCCTGCGGCAAAATTCGAGGAAGTCGAGGGTGTCCTGTTCCGCGTTGGGTCCCCAGTCGACAAAGGCGGTGGTTCGGGGATCGGAGGCAAAGGCATGGACGGCCTCGAAATCCGACGCCCCGTAGTCGCGCAGCACCAGACGCCTTGTGGCCAACTTCATGGGGCAAGTCTAGGCGCTGGCGCTTTGACTGCCAGGCCCCACATTGTTAGACTACCTAACTATGAGCGAAGATCTTGAGGAACTGGCCGGCCGCTATCGTGACATCCTCCGCCAGGCCGTCTACCTCCTGCGGTCAATTGACGCCGAAGGCGAGCTGAGCACCAGCCAGGTCAGCACCTTGAACATGCTCGCCAGCCAACCGCTGCGGGTCGGCGCCGTGGCACGCTTTGCCGGGATCCGGGTGCCGAGCGCCACCGAGCAGGTCATCAAGCTCGAATCCGCGGGACTGGTCCAGCGGACGCCCGACGACTCGGATGCCCGGGCGGTGCTGGTCAGGTTGACGGAGGACGGGCGCAAGGCGCTCGCCCAAGCCAACAAGCGGCGAAACGCCGACGTCGCGGCGGCCCTTGCCACCCTCTCGGAGGAAGAGCGCGGGGCAGTGAAGAACGCCCTTCCCGCAATAGGCAAGCTCAATGCGGCGCTGAAGTCGTGACCACTGCGGCGGGTGGGTCCGCCGCCCGCGTACATGCAATTTGGATCATTTGAAGGAGTAAACGTGCAGGCCAATGCGGCAGAAAATGCTGTCCAGGAAATCGAGGACGTCCTCGTCGACGAGAAGCGGTCGATGCTCAAGCAGCCAAAGGCCGTGTGGGCCGTCGCCTTTGCGGCCGTCTTCGCGTTCATGGGGATCGGCCTGGTGGACCCGATCCTGCCGGCCATCGCCAAGAACCTGCAGGCCACGCCGAGCCAGGTGTCGCTGCTGTTCACCAGCTACTTCCTGGTGACGGCCATTTCCATGCTGATTACCGGATTTGTCTCCTCCCGCATCGGCGGCAAGAAGACACTGCTGATCGGCCTGTCCGTCATTGTGGTCTTTTCCGCCCTCTCCGGCCTGTCCAACACGGTCGATGCGCTGGTCGGTTTCCGAGCCGGCTGGGGGCTGGGCAACGCCCTGTTCGTGGCGACCTCGCTGGCCGTGATGGTGGGCGTGGCTTCCGGTGGCGCCGCGACCGCCATCATCCTCTATGAGGCGGCCTTGGGCCTGGGCCTTTCGCTTGGACCGCTCATGGGCGCGCTGCTGGGCGGCTGGCAGTGGCGGGCGCCGTTCTTCGGCACCGCAACGGCCATGGCGGTCGCCTTCATCCTGGTGGTCGTGCTGCTGCCGAAGACCCCCGTTCCCGCGGTGAAGACCAGGCTGCGGGACCCGCTGGTGGCGTTGGGCCACAAGGGCCTGCGCACCACGGCCGGGAGCGCCCTGTTTTACAACTACGGCTTCTTCACCATCCTGGCGTTTGTGCCGTTCATTCTGGGCTTCAACGCCTACGGCATCGGTGCCGTGTTCTTTGGCTGGGGCGTGTCCGTGGCCGTGTTCTCCGTGTTCGTGGCCCCGATTGTGCAGCGCCGCTTCGGCCCGGTGAAGTCGCTTACCGGCTCGCTGCTGTGCCTGATGGTGGTGCTGGCCGGGCTGGCGCTGGCCGCCGGGCACTCGGTGACGGTGATCGTGGTCCTGACCGTCGTCTCCGGCGCGCTGCTGGGCATCAACAACACGCTGTTCACCGAAATGGCCATGGCCGTCTCCGATTCCCCGCGTCCCGTGGCGAGCGCCGGCTACAACTTTGTCCGCTGGATGGGCGGCGCCCTGGCCCCGTTCTCGGCTGCAAAAATTGCCGAGCACTCCTCCGCATCCGTCACCTTCCTGGTGGCTGCCGCCATGGTGCTGGTCAGCGCCGGGGTGGTCTTTGGCGGACGGAAGTACCTCGCCGCCCATGAGCCTCGGGGCGTTTGACGCCGATATTCCCGCTCACGCGCTGAGCGAAACCAGTAGCCATGCCTTCCCGCGGCCACGTACCGTGGGAGGCATGGCTACAGTTGAAATCACCACCGAATCGTTCGGCACCACCATCGAAAGCAACGACATCGTGTTCGTTGACTTTTGGGCCTCCTGGTGCCAGCCGTGCGTGCGCTTTGCGCCCACTTATGAGGCTGCCTCGGATAAGCACCACGACGTCGTGTTCGGCAAGGTCGACACCGAGGCGCAGCAGCAGCTCGCCGCCGAGGCCAACATCACCTCCATCCCCACGCTGATGGCGTTCCGCGAAAAGGTGCTGGTGTTCGCCCAGCCCGGCGCGCTCAGCGGCACGGACCTGGACAAGGTCATCACCGCCGTCAAGGACCTGGACATGGCCGAGGTCCACTCCGCCGTCGCGAAGCAGCAGGCCGAAGGGGCGGAGGGCGCCAAATAGCGTTCTCAATTCCTTCGGGATCGTGACCGGATCGGCCATTGCCTCCAACGGCGTTTAAAACCGTTCCAGCTTCACGGGCTCTGCCAGCAGCGCGCTCAGTGACTCGTTGAGGTCCTGCACGGCAATGCCCTTGCTGTGCTTGTCAAGGTCTTCCTCGGACGCCCACTGCTCGGTCAGGACGATCTTTTCCTCGGACGCCTGCGTGATCTCATACTGGATGCAGCCGGCCTCCTCAACGACCTGCTCGATGGCGATCTCGAGCGCAAGCTTCACACGGAAGAACTCGCCCTGGTTGGGGATGAAGGTGGCCTGGAGGTTGATGACGTCGCTCATGGGTTCAGCCTAGGGGACGCGGGCTTTGGGATGGGAAGACGTTCCGCAGTGTGAACGCCCCGGGCGGCGCCGTCAGTGCCCGCGATGGTCCTGGATTGTCATGCGCGGCCCGAACGCGGGTTTCCGGAAGCCGCTGAGGTACAGCATCCGCACCACGCGCTGCCGGTGCCCTGACCACGGTTCCAAAAGCTCCAGCATGCCGGAATCGTCCACGGGCCTCCCGGCCAGCGCCCAGCCCACAAAGGCGGCCAGATGGTAATCGCCCACGGCGACCTGGTCGGCGTCGCCGTGGGTGCGCTGGGTGACCTCGGCCGCGGTCCACGCACCGATCCCCGGGATGCCTTGCATTTTCGCGGCGGCTTCCGGGGCCGCCAGCGTTGCCAGCCGTTCCAGGCCCGACGCCGAACCCACCGCGCGCAGCACCGCCGCCGAACGCTGTGGTCCCACACCTGCCCCATGCCACTCCCACGAAGGGATTTTCGCCCATTGCCGCGGGGTGGGCGCGACCATCAGGTCAGCCGGGACGTCCGGGTGGCTGCCGGCGCCCGGCGCCGCGGAGCCGAACTTTCGCACGAGGGTGGCATAGCCGCGGCGGGCTTCCTGCGAGGTGACCTTTTGTTCCAGGATGGCGGGGACCAGGGAGTCAACCACGCGCCCGGTCGCGGGCAGGCGCAGGGCAGGGTTCCGGCGTCGTGCTTCCCGGGCGAGCCGGGGAAGGGTGGCGTGGAATTCCGGGGAATCAAAGCGGGACCAGTCGTCGCGGGCGCCGAGGAGGGCCGGGGCGCCCGCCAGTGCATGCCCGGCGCCAGGGCCCCAGGCGCGGGCGTGCAGCTCGGTGCCGCGCTGGCTGATGCCGAGCGTAGCCGGACCTCCCGGCGTGTTGAAGGCCAGCCAGGCGGCGCCGGGGGCGAGGCGCACCGTGCGGTCGGCGGGTCCCCGGCCGATGATGCCGAGCGTCTGGTGCAGGCTGTACGGGCCGCCGGCGTCCCAGACCAGCGGTGGCCCGGGGTGCGCGGCGGGGGCGGTCATGGATCCATGGTCCCACGCCGGGCTGGGAGGTGCTGGTCATGGCTGCTGAGGCGGGCCGTTCCGTCAGGAGCCATGGCCAAAGCACGACGGCGGCCATAGGCTGGGCGGATGGTTGTGGCAAGGGGAGTGGGGATGCCATGCAACGGGTTGGGAGCGTCTGGGGCAGGAAGGAACCTGCCAGCTGGCAGATGGGCGAGGACTTGTCATGGCCGCTCACTGTGGCCCTGTATGTCCGGGATGCCTTGAAACTGCCCGCCACGGCACCGTTCTTCATTCCGCCGCTGGTGCCGGCGGAAGTCCGCGCCCTTCAACCTGAACGTGCGCATCCTGCCGGTGGAAGGATTCTGGCTGCACCGGACCGGCCCCACGCGGGCGCTCATGAGCGAGGCCGCCCGCAGGAACCCGGCGCAAGTGCGCAGCCTGCTGGGCCCCATCGTCAGGGAACTGGCGCGCTAGGCCCGGCCGGCCGGCGTCGTACTTAAGATGGCAGCTCCGCCGGGTCCCCGGAAATGCCATGCGCCGCCCGTTCCAGGATTTCCCGGCATGCCAGGATGGCGGGGCGGCTGCGGCTGGCCCGCCGCGCCGCGGTGAACACCGTGCGTCGGGGGCGCCCCGGCAGCTCAATGAGGGTCAGGGCCGGGTCGCGGCCGGTCCACATCAGGTCGGGCATCAGCGCGACGGCGTTGCCGGACTCAATGAGGCGCACCTGGGCCTGGAGGTCGGCCGTTTCAAAGCGCACGTCCGGCTCAAATCCGGCCTGGCGGCACGCCTGCTCGGCCCAGTGCCGTGACGCCGCCCCACGCGGTTCCATGACCCACGGCAGCCCGGCCGTGTCCTCAATGTGCAGAACGGGCTCGCCGCGCAGATGGGACACGGTGCCCCTGACGCCGGGGGACGGGACAGCGAGGCGGATGGCGTCGGTGGTCAGCACGACGCGGTCCAGCTCGGGGTGGCGGGGGGCGGCATGGCCCGGATATTGCTCCGCGACCACCAGGTCAAAGTCGCGTGCCCAGGTTTCGTACAGGGCGGTTTCGGGCTCGCGCTGGGTCATTTCGATCCGCACGTCCGGGTAGTCCTGCGCCATGGCGGTCAGCATCTCCGGGAGCAGGGCCAGCGCGGCGGACTGGAACACGGCCAGCTTTACAGTTCCCGTGACGGTGGTGAGGGACGCGGACATGTCCGCCTCGGCCCGTTCCAGCGTCTCAAGGATTTCGGCGGTGTGGGCCACGAGGATCTGCGCCTGCGGTGTCAGCTGGACCCGCCGGCCCACCTTCCGCAGCAGTTTCACGCCTGCCTCCTTCTCCAGCAGGGCCAGCTGCTGGGACACGGCGGAAGGGCTGTATTGCAGGGCCAGGGCAACGTCGGCGAGGGTGCCGCGGATGTGCAATTCGCGCAGCAGGCGCAGGCGCTTGACGTCCAACACGGGGACCTCCGGAGGGTTAAGGGAATTTGACTAATATTCATCACAAAACATCACTTTTACTTATTGAATATTAGTCCCATACTGGACTTGAAGGGAACCACCCGGAGGCGCTGGGGACGCGCGGGACGGAGCCCGGCCCAGCCCAAGCACCAGCAGAAAAGAACGCACCAGCCACCATGACAAGCACCGTCAGCGCGGCCACCGCCGCCACCATTCCGGCACCCGGCAACGACCTCGCCGCCGAAACCATCGCCCTGGTCCGGCACTGGCTCACCGAGGCCGCAAAATTCCCCGCGGACATCTCGGCCCAGCGCCTCGCCGGCGTCCTGAAGGACCCCGGCGGCCTCGACTTCACGGTGGGCTTCGTCGACGGCGTGATCCGCCCCGAGGACCTCGCCGTGGCCGGCCGGAACCTGGCCGCGCTGGCGCCGAAGGTGCCCGCCTTCCTGCCGTGGTACATGCGAGGTGCCGTCCGCCTGGGCGGCGTCATGGCGCCCGTGTTGCCGCAGCTGGTCATCCCGATCGCGCGCCGGGTGCTGCGCGAGATGGTGGGGCACTTGATCGTGGATGCCACGGACGCCAAGCTGGGACCGGCCATCGCCAAGATCCGCCAGGGCGGCGTCGCCTTGAACCTCAACCTCCTCGGCGAGGCCGTGCTGGGCGAAAACGAGGCCGGCCGCCGGCTCGAGGGCACCATGCGCCTGCTGGCCCGGGACGACGTCGACTACGTCTCCATCAAGGAGTCCTCCACCGTGGCCCCCCATTCCGCCTGGGCCTTTGACGACGCCGTCAACCACGTGGTGGAGGAGCTCACCCCGCTCTACGCGCTGGCCAACTCCTTCCCGAAGCCAAAGTTCATCAACCTGGACATGGAGGAGTACAAGGACCTCACCATGACCATCGCCGTGTTCAAGCGCATCCTGGACAAGCCGGAGTTCAAGAACCTCGAGGCCGGCATTGTCCTCCAGGCCTACCTCCCGGACACCCTCGGCGCCATGATCGAGCTGCAGGAGTGGGCGGCCGCCCGAAGGGCCGACGGCGGCGCCGCCGTCAAGGTGCGCATCGTCAAGGGCGCCAACCTGCCCATGGAGCAGGTCCAGGCCTCCGTCTATGGCTGGCCACTGGCCACCTGGGGCACCAAGCAGGACTCGGACACGAACTACAAGCGCATCGTGAACTACGCGCTGACCCCGGAGCACATCGAGAACGTGCACATCGGCGTTGCCGGCCACAACCTCTTCGACGTGGCCCACGCCTGGCTGCTCGCCAAGGACCGCGGCATCAGCACCACCACCGGCCAGCTGGAATTTGAGATGCTCCTCGGCATGGCCACCGGCCAGGCCGAGGCCGTGCGCCGCGACGTGGGCTCCCTGCTGCTCTACACGCCCGTGGTCCACCCCGGCGAGTTCGACGTCGCCATCGCCTACCTGATCCGCCGCCTGGAGGAGGGCGCCAGCCAGGACAACTTCATGTCCGCCGTCTTTGAGCTCTCCGAGAACGAGGCCCTCTTCGAGCGCGAGAAGAACCGCTTCCTCGCCTCACTGGCCGCGCTGGACACCTCGGTCCCCGGCCCCAACCGCACCCAGGACCGCTCCGCCCCGGCCGCCCCCGCAGCGACCGACGCGTTCGCGAACACCCCGGACACCGACCCGGCCCTGCCCGCCAACCGCGCCTGGGGCAAGGAAATCCTGGCCCGCATCCCGGGCTCCGAGCTGGGCAACGACCTCGTTGCCGCCAGCCGCGTTTCCGGGCTGGACCAGCTGAACGGCATTGTGGACGCCGCCTTGGAGGCCGGAAGGGCCTGGGGTGCCATGGGCGGCGCCGGGCGTGCCGCTGTGCTGCACCGCGCCGGCGAGGTCCTGGAATCCCGCCGCGCGGAGCTCCTGGAGGTCATGGCCGCCGAGACCGGCAAGACCCTGGACCAAGGCGACCCCGAGGTCAGCGAAGCCATTGACTTCGCCCACTACTATGCCGAGCGGGCCAAGGACCTGGAAACGGTCGACGGCGCCACCTTTGTCCCCGCGAAACTCACCGTCGTCACCCCGCCGTGGAACTTTCCGGTCGCCATCCCGGCAGGGTCCACGCTCGCAGCCCTCGCCGCGGGATCCGCCGTCGTCATCAAGCCGGCAACCCAGGCGCGCCGCAGCGGCTCCGTCATGGTGCAGGCGCTCTGGGACGCCGGCGTCCCCCGCGAGGTGCTGGCGCTCGTGCAGCTGGAGGAGCGCGAGCTCGGCCGGGCGCTCATCTCCCACCCCGCCGTGAACCGGGTGATCCTGACGGGCGGCTATGAAACGGCCGAGCTGTTCCGCAGCTTCCGCACGGACCTGCCGCTGCTGGCCGAGACGTCCGGCAAGAACGCCATCATTGTCACGCCCAGCGCCGACCTGGACCTGGCCGCCAAGGATGTGGTGCAGTCCGCCTTTGGGCACGCCGGGCAGAAGTGTTCCGCCGCCTCCCTGGTCGTCATGGTCGGCTCCGTGGCAAAGTCCGCACGCTTCCACAACCAGCTCCTCGACGCCGCCCGCAGCATGTTCGTGGGCTACCCGGAAACCGCCACCAGCCAGATGGGACCGATCATCGAGCCGGCCGCCGGCAAGCTCCGCAAGGCGCTGACCACCCTGGACGACGGCGAATCCTGGGCCCTGGAGCCCAGGCAGCTCGACGCCACCGGCCGGCTGTGGTCCCCGGGCGTGCGCACCGGCGTTGCGGACGGTTCCGAATTCCACCTGACCGAATACTTTGGCCCCGTCCTGGGCGTCATGGCGGCGGAGACCCTTGAGGACGCCATCGCCATGGTCAACAAGATCGACTACGGACTGACCAGCGGGCTGCACTCGCTGGACCCGGCGGAGATCGGGCTGTGGCTGGACACCGTCCAGGCCGGCAACCTGTACGTGAACCGCGGCATCACCGGCGCCATCGTCCAGCGCCAGCCGTTCGGCGGCTGGAAGAAGTCGGCCGTGGGGGCCGGCACCAAGGCAGGCGGCCCCAACTATCTGGTGGGCCTGGGCAACTGGGTTCCCGCCCCGTCCACGGCCACGGCGCCGCTGGGCGACACGGCGCGCAAGCTGCTCACGGCCGCGTCGTCCCTGAGCGCCGACGAGCAGGCCTTCCTGACCCGCTCGCTGCACAGCGACGCCGCGGCCTGGGCTGCCGAGTTCGGCACCGCCAAGGACGTGTCCGGACTGTCCGCGGAGCGCAACGTGTTCCGCTACCTGCCGCTGAACCCGCTCGTCCGCCTGGCCGAGGGCGAGCCGGTGGCCAAGCTGCTGCGCGTGCTGGCGGCAGGCATCCTGGCCGGGGCCACCCCGGAGGTCTCCTCCGGCGTCGACCTTCCCAACGCCGTCAAGGCGCTGCTGGTGAGCCTGCGCATCCGTGTCACGGTGGAGAACGACGCCGACTGGCTCGCCACCGCGCGCCGCTTCGGTGCCGGGCGCATCCGCCTGATCGGCGGGGATCCGACGGCCGTGCATGAAGCCACCGGCGGCCGCCCCGACCTGGCGATCTACCACGGCGCGGTCACCGAGGCAGGACGCGTTGAGATGCTGCCATTCCTGCACGAGCAGGCCGTCAGCATCACGGCGCACCGCTTCGGGACGCCGAACCACCTCTCGGACGGGCTGATCTAGCCGGTTCGGCAGTCGAGCCCGTCGAGGCCCGCGCCCGTCCCCCATAAATGCGCCCCTTCCACCGGGCGCATTTATGGGGGACGGGCGCATTTCTTGCCAGGGACTACCTTTGCGGGATCCCGGCTTGGAGGAGCAGCTGTTCAAAGCCCCGAAGATCCATCATTTCCTGCCATGTCCATCGAAAGACGCCCACGTTCTGGGCGCGGATCTGGTCCTCACGGTTCTTCTCGGCCATGATCCGGTCCTGAAGCGACTTTCCGCCCGCCCAGTCCTTGCGCAGGTACTTGCCGCGGCCGTCGAACTCGCCAGCCTCGCGCTGCATCTCGAACCAAAAGTCAACGAATGCGTTGCTGCCATCGCGGAGAACGAAGCGGTGTTGCAGTTCCGGGGCGGCGAAACCCAGCTGCCTCATTCGGACCCGGCTGAGGGATTCGCCGGCAGAACCGGACAGTCCCGACGCGAACTCAATGACGGCCACGGCCCTGTTTCGGGCCGACTTTGACGGAAGGAACTCGGCCGCATGCAGCAGGTCCGGCTTGGACAGGGGCGCACCCTGCGGTTCATCGACGCGCCACACGGGCTCATGGTTGGATGCGGGGAAACCCATGGGAGTGAAGACGTTGACCGGCCGGGGATACGCGGCCGTGTGCAGGCTGGAATCACACACGGCCACGGCCCGTTCAAATGTCAGCCGGGTGATCAATTCCATGGTGGTGGTGAGCTTGTCCGTCAGGAGAAGTGGGCCGCAACGCACCACCCCGTCGTTGATACGCCCAAAATGCCGGGCGATGTCACCACGGCTGCGGCCGCCGCCCCTCTCCTCCGTCAGGACGTGCAGCTTTTGCGGAGTGCCGATGGTCCACAAGCCCCACAGAAGCGCGGCCGTGTTCCGGCAGAAGACCGGCTGGTGCCTGGTGGCCAGCTGGAACGCAATTGCACGAAGCCCGTACTGCGAGGACTCATCGAGTGGATGCCATTCAGAAGCCTCCGCATAGACGCCGCGGCGGACACGAACATAACGCCCGATGTTGCACAGCCGGGCGAGGAGCCGTGAGTCCTGGCCGGCAAGCTCCACATCGGAGGGGAGTATCAACCGTGGCGTGCTCATGCATCCAAGCGTTCCAGAGACCGGGGGACCATGTAAGTGGGGCCCGGCTGGACTGTGGATAACCCCTCGGAAGGGGCAACATCGGTTTGTCGATGCGTGCGGGCAGTTTGCGCGCCCGGTCCCCAAATATGCGCCCCGTGGAGCTGGCGCATTTTCGGGGGACGGGCGCATTTCCTGCGGAGGTCAGGCCTGCGAGATGCGGACCGTGTTGCCGGAGGGGTCGCGGAAGGCGCAGTCGCGCGGGCCCCACGGCTGTTCGATGGGTTCCTGCAGCACCTCCGCGCCAAACGCCCGGGCCTGCTCGAACGTGCCGTCGAGGTCGTCGGTCTGGAACACGAGCATGGGCAGCACGCCCTTGGTGAGCAGTTCCTGGAGGGCATCGCCGTCGGCCTGGGAGCGGCCGGCGTGCGGTTCGGAGATGACGATGCCCAGGCCGGGCTGGGCGTCGCTGCCCAGTGTGACCCAGTGGAAGCCGCCCGAGGCCACGTCGTTGAGGACGGACAGGCCCAGCCCGTCGCGGTAAAAGGCCACGGCCTCGTCCGTGTTGTTGACGGTGACGTTGGTGTATTGCAGTGAAATGGTCATGCAATGACGCTATCCTGTGACGCGGGGCGCCGCTTCTTCGATCCTGCTCACCTTGGCCGGCGCCGCTTCCGGCGCCGGAAGCGGCGCATGGGGCGCGTGGCAAAGCGGGCAAAGCAGGCGGGCATGGCTTCAATGGCGCTGTGTTCCCGCGACCGGTACGCGCTGGGGGTCTCGCCCATGATCTCGGTGAAGCGGGAGCTGAACGAGCCCAGGGAGGTGGCGCCCACGGCCATGCAGGAGTCGGTCACGGACATGCCGGACCGGAGCAGCGCGGCCGCCCGCTCGATGCGGCGGGTCATGAGGTAGTTGTACGGCGTCTCCCCGTAAGCGGCGCGGAACTTGCGGGAAAAGTGTGCCGGGGACATGAACGCCCGGGCCGCGATGGCGGGCACGTCCAGGGGCTGCGCGTAGTCCCTGTCAATCATGTCCCGCGCACGCCGCAGCAGGGTCAGCGTGGCAAGTTCCTCCGGGGTCATGGTTCGAAGCTACCAGCCGGACGCGATGGAAAGCTGAAGATTTTCCACCCAGGCTTCCACGGCCCGCGGCGACTCCAGCCGCACCACGCACAGCCCGGGAAAGTCGCGTTCCAGCGCCGGCACCCTCGATTTGTACAGGTTCCTGGTGCGCCAGCCCCACCTGACAATGTGGTCGCGGTCGGTCATGAAGGTGAAAAATGGCGGCTCCATGTTGCCGTGCCACAGCTCCTCCCGCCGCAACCTGCGCCGGACCGTGCGCCGGATGAGCCGGCGCATCGACACCGCCACCGGAAAGTCCAGCCACACCAGAAGCTCCGCCCGTTCCGCCAGCAACGGCCGCGCCGCAGGATACTGCCACTCCGTGACCCAGGCCGGCGCACTGGTGAGGTGTGCGACGTCGTCCATGAAGTCCGCGCGCGGCTGCCAGTTGGGCCCGTGGAAAAGGGAGTCGATTTCCGTGTGCCGCAGATCCAGCAGCTGCCCGATGCGCGCGGCGAGCGTGGTCTTCCCGGACCCGCTGACGCCGCCACCAGGATCCGGCGCGGTCGTGCCGGCAAAGGATCGGACGCGGTGAGCATTCTCCCGATTCTAGGGCTGCGAACGCCCCAAGGGGTAACCTCCTTTGGCTGCAGCGGCACGCCGGGGATACTTTGGACTTATGAAGTATGCAAACTCCGTCCTTGACCTTATTGGCAACACCCCTTTGGTGAAACTCAACAAGGTGACCTCCGGGCTCAAGGCCACCGTGCTGGTCAAGCTGGAATACATGAACCCGGGCGGCTCCGCCAAGGACCGCATCGCCGTCAAGATGCTGGACGAGGCTGCCAGGGAAGGCAGGATCAAGCCCGGCGGCACCGTGGTGGAACCGACCAGCGGCAACACCGGCGTTGCCATGGCCATGGTGGCGCAGGCACGCGGCTACAACTGCGTGTTCGTGGTCCCGGACAAGGTGGGCGAGGACAAGCGCGCCGTGCTGCGGGCCTACGGCGCCGAGGTGGTGGTGACCCCGTCGGCGGTGGCCGCCGACTCCCCGCAGTCCTACTACGGCGTCTCCGACCGCCTCGTGACGGAGATCCCGGGTGCCTACAAGCCGGACCAGTTCTCCAACCAGAACGGTCCGCTCAGCCACTATGAGACCACCGGACCCGAAATTTGGCGCGACACCGAAGGCAAGGTCACGCACTTCGTGGCCGGCGTGGGCACGGGCGGCACCATCACCGGCACCGGACGCTTCCTGCGCGAGGCCTCCGCGGACCGCCCCGCCAAAGACGGCGGCGAGGTCCAGATCATCGGCGCCGACCCGGAAGGCTCCGTCTACTCCGGCGGCACCGGCCGGCCGTATTTGGTGGAGGGCGTGGGCGAGGACATCTGGCCCGCCTCCTACGATCCCAAGGTCCCGCACCGGATCATCGCCGTCACCGACAACGACTCCTTCGCCATGACCCGCCGCCTGGCCCGCGAGGAGGGCCTGCTGGTGGGCGGCTCCTCCGGCATGGCCGTGGTGGCCGCGCTGGAAGCGGCCAAGGGGCTGGGCGAAGAGGCCGTCGTCGTGGTGCTCCTGCCGGACAGCGGGCGCGGCTACCTGGCCAAGATCTTTGACGATGCGTGGATGCAGTCGTACGGCTTCCTCAAGGCCACCGACGAGCCCGCCATTGGCGACGTCCTCAAGACCAAGACGGGGCAGCTGCCGGACCTGGTCCACATCCACCCGAACGAGACCGTCCGCGACGTCATCAACCTCATGGCCGAATACGGCGTCTCCCAGATCCCGGTGCTTTCCGCCGAGCCGCCCGTGGTGATGGGCGAGGTGATCGGCTCCGTGGACGAACGCACGCTGACCGGCAAGCTGTTCCGCCACGAGGCCAAGCTGACGGACAAGATCACGGAGCACATGCAGCCCCAGCTGCCCATCATCGGGTCCCTCGAGCCCATTTCCGCCGCACGCACCAAGCTGCAGGACGTGGACGCGCTCATGGTCACCTTCGTCGGCGCCCCCGTTGGCGTCCTGACCCGCCACGACCTGCTGCACTACCTCAACGACTAGCGGTAATCGAGCTTGTCGGGATCCCTGGTTTCGACAAGCCCAACCACCGGAACCCCAAGGAGACACCATGACCGAAGGCTTCAACACCCGCGCCGTCCACGCCGGGCAGACCCCCGACCGCACCACCGGCGCCGTCATCCCGCCCCTCTACCAGACCACCACGTTCGCCCAGGACGGGATCGGCAAGCTGCGCAACGGCTACGAGTACGGCCGCGGCACCAACCCCACCCGCGACGCCCTCCAGGCCCAGCTCGCCGCGCTCGAGGGGGGCAGGTTCGCGTTCAGCTTCTCCTCCGGCCTGGCCGCGGAGGACGCCCTGATCCGCGCCCTGCTGGTCCCGGGCGACCACATCGTCATGGGCAACGACGTCTACGGCGGCACCTACCGGCTCATCAACCGGGTCCTGTCCGTCTGGGGCATCAGCAACGCGGCGGTGGACATGAACGACGCCGGTGCGCTGGCTGCCGCCGTTGCCGCCGGCGGTCCCGAGGGCAAGACGAAGATGGTGTGGGTGGAGACGCCGTCGAACCCGATGATGAAGATCACCGACATCGCCGCGCTGGCGAAGGTGGCGCACGGCGCCGGCGCCCTTCTGGTCGTCGACAACACCTTCGCGTCCCCCTACCTCCAAAACCCGCTCGCCCTGGGCGCCGACGTCGTGGTGCACTCCACCACAAAGTACATCGGCGGGCACTCCGATGCCTCCGGCGGCGCGATTGTGCTGTCCGACGCCGAGGCCGCCGAGAAGATCGGCTTTGTGCAGTTTGCGGTGGGTGCCGTGTCCGCGCCGATGGAGGCCTGGCTGACCACCCGGGGGCTCAAGACGCTCGGCGTGCGCATGGACCGCCACTCCGCCAACGCCCAGGCGATCGCCGAATGGCTGCTGACCCGCCCCGAGGTGGAAACCGTGCTGTACCCGGGCCTGCCGGACCACCCCGGGCACGAGCTCGCCGCCCGCCAGATGCGCGGCTTCGGCGGCATGATCTCCGTGCAGTTCAAGGGCGGCGAGGCGGCGGCGCGAAAGGTGGCCGAGTCCACCCACGTGTTCACGCTGGCGGAGTCCCTGGGCGGCATCGAATCGCTCATGAACTACCCGTCGGCGATGACCCACGCCTCCGTCAAGGGCACCGAGCTGGCCGTGCCGGAAAACCTGGTCCGCCTGTCCGTGGGCATCGAAGACGTGGCCGACCTGATCGCGGACCTGGACCAGGCCATCAGCTCCCTCTGACCCTCCGGGGCCTCCTCGGGGTCCGGGGTTCCACCGCACACGGGGTTCCACCGCACACGCGGCACAGCCCCAAATGGTCGTGCCCTCTCCTGACTTCCGGGATGAAAATCCGGGCATGTGTTCGAGTGGCCACCGGCCAGGCCGAGGCCTGCCAAGCAGCCCAAGCTGAGCCAAGGCCAAATCCGGCGCGGAGGGCTCCCTTTCAGCGCGGGCCGAAGGCCCCGGACGCGCAGGACCGTCCGGCAGCCGCCGCTGCTCGAAGACGGTTGCCCAGAGGATGCGCCAAGGAAGGGCCGGGCTCGCGCTGGCTGCGGACAGCTGAGGCGGCAGCGGGATCCGGGCAATGGGAACGGTGCGTAGAACAGGCGTGCGGGAAAAGTCCGGGGACACACAGCGGCGCCTTAAAATACACCATTATCCTGATGAAATCAGTGACAGTAAGGTCACGATTACCTGATTTGCATATCAATTTGGTTTCGATTTACGGTTGAGCATGCCCTCAGGGGCCGGCCGCGCCTCGTGCGGCCCACGAATGCCCGGGCCTGCCCACACCGCACACCGTCATGCGGCAGGCCACGGAAACGACCTCCAGATCAACAGGTTCGACGGTGGCGCGCGGAAGTCCGGGGACGGATGGAGCGAAGGTGGCCATTGGGAGCACGCATCCATGAAGAACTCCACATTGACCCGCAACATCAGCCGCGGACTCGCCATTGCCGCGATTGCCGGTGCCGGGCTGGCCGTCGCCGGAACAGGCGCGAACGCGGCATCCGGCAGCACCTGGGACGCCCTTGCGCAGTGTGAAAGCGGCGGCAACTGGGCCATCAACACCGGCAACGGATTCTCCGGCGGCCTGCAGTTTACGCCCAGCACCTGGGCAGCCTACGGCGGCACCGGCGCTCCGGAAAACGCCACCCGGGCACAGCAAATCGCAGTGGCCGAGCGCGTCCAGGCCGGCCAGGGCTGGGGAGCGTGGCCCGCCTGCGCCGCCCAGCTGGGCCTCTCCGGCGGTGGCGGCCAGGCCTACACCCCGGCAGCTGCGCCGGCCCCGGTGGCTGCACAGTCAACCAACGTCGCCCCCCTCCAGCAGGCACCGGTGCAGCAGGCCCCCGCCGAGCAGGCACCGGCCGAGCAGGCCCCCGCCCCGGCAGCGGTCCAGCTCAGCGGCAAGACCTACACCATCAAGTCCGGCGACACCCTGAGCACCATCGCCCAGAAGCTCGGCATCAAGGGCGGGTGGGAGGCCCTCTTCCAGGCGAACGCGAACACCGTGATCCACCCCGACCTGATCTTCACGGGTGCCGCACTGCAGCTCCCCGCCTGACCCCGCGCCCTGAGGGGGCGTTCCACCTGCACGAACGGAGGTGGAACGCCCCCTCCCTGCGTTTTAAGACCAAAGTCCCTACACGCGCGACGCCACGGTGCCCTGCCGGGAAACGGCGTCGTACGTGTAGACGGGCTTGCCGCCAATGAACACCTTAACGGCCCGCTGCATGACGTCCAGCGGATCGCCGCTCCAGAGCACCAGGTCCGCGTCCTTGCCCACTGCCAGGGAGCCGATCCGCCCGTCGAGTCCCAGCACCTTGGCCGGGTTGAGGGTGAGGGAGCGCAGCGCCGTGCGCCGGTCCAGCCCCTCCTTCACGGCGAACGTGGCCTGGTGGACCAGGAAGTTGATGGGCACCACGGGGTGGTCCGTGATCAGCGAAATTTCCACTCCAGCCGCAGCCAGCTTGGCCGGGTTGGCAATGGAACGCCCGCGCAGTTCAGGTTTGGACTTGGTCGTGAAGAGCGGGCCAATGAGGACGGGGACCCCGCGGGCGGCAAGCACGTCGCCAATGACATGCGCTTCCGTGCCGTGGTCAATGACCAGCTCGTAGCCGAACTCCCCGGCCAGGCGGAGGGCCGTGGCGACGTCGTCGGCGCGGTGGCAGTGCTGCCGCAACGGAATTTCGCGCCGCAGCACCATGGCCAGTGCCTCCATCTGGGCGTCCCGCGGGCGTGGCTCCGGCTTGGCCATCCAGTTCTGGGCCTCCATGAACGCCTGGCGGATCACCAGCGCGGTGCCCAGCCGGGTGGAGGGCGTCTGCTTCTTTTCGCCGTAAACGCGCTTCGGGTTCTCGCCGAGCGCTGATTTCAGCCCGCTGGGGGAGCGCAGCACCATTTCCTCGATGTAGCGACCGTGTGTGTGGAGGGCGACGGCCAGCCCGCCGATGGGGTTGCCCGAGCCTGGGTTGACGTTCACGGCCGTGATGCCGCCGGCCAGGGCGTCGTCGAAGCCGGGGTCGAAGGGGTCCACGGCGTCGATCGCCCGCACCGCCGCCATCACGGGGTCCGTCATCTCGTTGACGTCGCTCGTGGAGCCCACCTCGCCCTCCGGGTGCATGCCCAGGTGCACGTGGGCGTCGATGAAGCCGGGCAGCAGCCACTGGCCCTTCGCGTCCAGCACGTCCGCCCCGTCCGGGACCTGCACGGAGGCGCCGAGGGCCAGGATCCTGCCGCCCTCCACCAGCAATGTGCCGGTGAACTCCTCGCCGCCAATCGGCACCACACGGGCGTTGGTGATGGCCAGCACGCGCCTCTTGGCGGCGTCGGCGGCTTCCCGGATGGCGGCGCTGATCGAGGCGGTGTCCGCGGCAGGGCGGCCGGCCGCGGGCCCGACGCCCTTGGCCGCGGGCCCGGCGCCCGGCTTCCCGGCGCCCGGCTTCCCGGCGCCCGGCTTCCCGGCGCCCGGCTTCCCGGCAGGCGTGGCCGGGTGGGCCGGGGTGGCCGGCTTCGTCACGCGGCCCGGGACGAAGCCTGGCTTGGGGGTGGGCAGTGAGGGGGTCATGACGGCCTTTCGGTGCATGCGCGCGGGGTCGCGGCGGAAATCCGGCGGGCAGGTGGCCCATTCCCAAGCTACCGCTTCTGGCGCCGTGAAGCGCGGCTCCGGCCCGTAGGGTGGGTGCATGAACCACAAAACCGCACTTGTCACCGGCGTGGGCCGCACCGTTGGGATCGGCGCGGGCATTGCCCGGGCGCTCGCCGCCGACGGCTGGGACCTGGTGCTGACCCATTGGCAGCCCTACGATGCCCGCATGCCCTGGGGCGAGCAGCCCGACGACGTCCGCACCCTCACCGCCGAACTCACCGCCGCCGGCGCCCGGGTCTGGACCGTGCCGGCGGACCTCGCCGACCCGTCCGCCGTCGAACGCCTCTTTGCGCAGATTCAGCGGGAGGCCGGCCGGCTGAAGGGCCTGGTGCTCTCCCACAGCGAATCGGTGGACTCCACCATCCTGGACACCTCGCTGGAAAGTTTTGAACGGCATTTTGCCGTCAACACCCGCGCCAGCTGGCAGCTCATTGCAGCCTTTGCGCGCCAGGCCGGGCCCGACGGCGGGGCCATCGTTGCGCTGACCAGCGACCACACGGCATTCAACCTGCCGTACGGCGCCTCGAAGGGAGCCCTCGACAGGATTGTCATCGCGGCCGCCCGCGAGCTGGGCGGACAGGGAATCAGCGCCAACGCGCTCAACCCGGGCCCCGTCGACACCGGCTGGATGGACGGCGACGTCCGGGCGGAACTGACCGCACTGCAGCCGGGCGGCAGGCTTGGCACCCCCGCGGACGTTGCACCGACCGTGGCCTTCCTGCTCTCCCCGGGCGGGCGCTGGGTGAGCGGTCAGCTGATCAAGGCCGACGGCGGCTTCTCCTCCTGAGTGCCCGGCGCCGGCACTGCGCCGGCACGCAAGGGCTGTGCGGAAACCGTCAAGATGGCGCCGGCCGGCATCAAGAACGCGTCAAAGCGGGCTTCCCGTGCCCCGCCCGGGTGTGCGATGGAACCAGACATCACCGCAGACCGTGAAAGCAGGTTTCGCCATGGCATCGCTGACTTGGCTGCTCTTGGGACTCGTGGGGCTCGCCCTCCTCGTTTACCTTTTCGCCGCCCTCTTCCGGCCCGAGAAGTGGTGACGGCGTGGAGCTGAATACTTTCTCCTTCATGACCCAGATGGCCATGCTGGCCCTCGCCCTGGGAATTGTCCACCAGCCGTTTGGCGCCTACCTGGCCCGGACGTTCACCAGCCGCCGGCACCTGGCCCTGGAACGCGGGCTGTACAGGCTGTCCGGCGTGGACCCCCAGGCCGACCAGCATTGGAAGGTCTACCTGAGGTCGCTGCTGGCCTTCAGCGCGGTTTCCATCCTGGTGGTGTTCCTGGGCCAGCTGCTGCAGGGGGTGCTGCCCCTCAACCAAGGTCACGGGGCGGTGGACCCGTGGATTGCCATCAACACGGCCGTCTCCTTCGCCACCAACACCAACTGGCAAACGTACGTGCCGGAGGCAACCCTTGGCCTTGGCGTGCAAATGCTGCTGCTGGCTGTCCAGAACTTTCTCTCGGCCGCCGTGGGGCTGGCCGTGGTGGTGGCCCTGGTCCGCGGCCTGGTCCGGTCCGAGACGAGCAGGATCGGCAACTTCTGGGTGGACCTGGCCCGCGGCGCCATCCGCGTGCTGCTGCCGCTGAGTGTGGTGGGCGCCGTGGTCCTCATCCTGACGGGCGTGGTGCAGAACTGGGGCGGCACGGACATCCATACGCTTGCCGCGCACGCCGCGCAAACCGTGCCCGGCGGGCCGGTCGCGTCCCAGGAGGCCATCAAGGAGCTGGGGACCAACGGCGGCGGCTACTTCAACGCCAATTCCGCGCACCCGCTTGAAAACCCCACGGCGTTCAGCAGCCTGTTCGAGGTGTTCCTGCTCCTGTTGATCCCCTTCACCCTGCCGGCCATGTACGGGCGGATGGTGGGGGACAGGCGCCAAGGGCACACGGTGCTGACGGTCATGGTGGCGTTCTGGCTGGCCTCCAGCACCCTCATGGCCTGGGCCGTCGGCGCCTACGCCCGCACCGGCACGGGTGTGGGTGAAGGTTTCGAGCAGCGTTTCGGCGCCGCCCCGAGCGCCATCTTTGCCACCGCCACCACCCTGACCTCCACGGGCGCCGTCAACGTGGCCCACGACTCCCTGCCCCCGCTGGCTGGGGGCCTGGCCATGCTGAACATGATGCTGGGCGAAATCGCCCCCGGCGGCGTGGGCTCCGGCCTCTACGGCCTGCTGGTGCTGGCCATCGTGGCCGTGTTCATCGGAGGCCTCATGGTGGGGCGGACCCCGGAGTTCCTGGGCAAGAAGATCGGGGCCGGACCCATGAAGCTGGTGGCCTTCTATATCCTCACCACCCCCGTCCTGGCGCTTGCCGGGACGTCCCTGACCGTGGCCATCCCGTCCTTGTCAGCCAACGCCCCGGCCGCCGGCCCGCACGGGTTCAGCGAAATCCTCTACGCCTTCACCTCGGCCGCCAACAACAACGGCTCCGCCTTTGGCGGCATCACCACCTCCGGGCCCCCGCTTGCCGCGATGCTGGCGTTGGTCATGCTGCTGGGCCGCTTTGTGCCCATCGCCCTGGTCCTGGCGCTCGCCGGCACCCTGGCCGGCCAGCGCAAGGTCCCGGACACCGCGGGCACGCTGGCCACGCACGGGCCGCTGTTCGCCACGCTCCTGGGCGGAGTGTCCCTGCTGGTCGCCGCCCTGACCTACTTCCCGGCGCTCGCCCTGGGCCCGGCTGCTGAAGGAATCCTGAAATGACCCTTGCCAACACCCTGGCCGCGCTTCCGCTGGCGGTCCGCAAGCTCAATCCCCGCACGATGGTCCACTCCCCGGTCATGTTCACCGTGCTCATCGGCTCGCTGGTGTGCACCTTGGTCAGCGTCCAGCAGCTGGCGGCGGGCTCGCCGGCGGCGGTCTTCTCCATCTGGGTCACCGTGTGGCTGTGGCTGACCGTCCTGTTCGGCAATCTGTCCGAGGCCATCGCCGAGGGCCGCGGCAAGGCGCAGGCGGACAGCCTGCGCGCCGCCCGCACCTCCGTCATGGCACGACGCCGGGTGCCCGCCAGGGTGTCCGCGCCCAGCGGCGCCGCCAGCGGATTGGGCGCCGGCTTCGCGGAGGAACTGGTGGCCGGCACGGACCTGGCGGTGGGCGACATCGTGGTCTGCGAGGCCGGGGACCTGGTCCCCAGCGACGGCGACGTCATTGAAGGACTCGCCAGCGTGGACGAATCCGCCATCACGGGCGAGTCCGCGCCCGTCATCCGCGAATCCGGCGGCGACAGGAGTTCCGTCACCGGGGGTACCCGGGTCCTCTCGGACCGGATCGTGGTGCGCATCACGGCCGCCAGCGGCAAGACCTTCCTGGACAGGATGATCGCCCTGGTCGAGGGCGCCACCCGCCAGCGCACACCCAACGAGATCGCCTTGAACGTGCTGCTGGCCTCGCTGACCATCGTGTTTGTGGTCTGCGTGATGGCCCTGGCCCCCATGGCGCAATTTGCCGGCGCCCTGCCCACCCCTGTGGTCCTGGTGGCACTGCTGGTCTGCCTGATTCCCACCACCATCGGGGCCCTGGTCCCGGCCATCGGCATTGCCGGCATGGACCGGTTGATCCAACACAATGTCCTGGCCACCTCCGGCCGGGCCGTGGAAACGGCGGGCGACATCACCACCCTCCTCCTCGACAAGACGGGCACCATCACCTACGGCAACCGCCGCGCCGTGGAATTTGTGCCGGCCGACGGCGTGGATCCCCGGGTGCTCGCTGCCACCGCCCGCCTGTCGTCGCTGGCAGACGAAACACCGGAAGGCCGCTCGATCGTCGAGCTGGCGCTGCCGCGGGCCGGCGGCAGCGGCCCGGTGACCGGACCGGTGACCGGCCCGGAGGAGCTCACGCCGGACGTTGAGGTGATTGAATTCAGCGCCGCCACCCGCATGAGCGGGCTGAACCTGCCCTCCGGGCACCCCGCCAACCCGGGGACAGGCGTGCTGGAGGTGCGCAAGGGGGCCGCGTCCGCCGTCGTCAGCTACGCCAAGGAACGCGGCGGCTTTGAGCCGCAGGAGGTGGAGGAGGCGGTCCTGGAGATTTCCGGCACGGGAGGCACCCCGCTGCTGGTGGCCGTGTTCGACGGCGGGCGGGCGCGGATCCTGGGCACCATCCACCTCGCCGACGTGGTCAAGCCTGGCATGACGGCCAGGTTCGCGGAACTGCGCGCGATGGGCATCAGGACCATCATGATCACCGGCGACAACAAGATCACGGCCGGGGCCATTGCGGGGGAGGCCGGCGTGGACGACTTCCTGGCCGAGGCCACGCCGGAGGACAAGCTGGAGGTCATCAGGCGGGAGCAGCGGGCCGGGCGGCTGGTCGCCATGACGGGGGACGGCACCAACGACGCCCCGGCGCTCGCCGCCGCGGACGTGGGAGTGGCCATGAATTCGGGCACCAGCGCCGCGAAGGAGGCCGCCAACATGGTGGACCTGGATTCGGACCCGACGAAACTGATCGACGTGGTGGGGATCGGCAAGCAGCTGCTGATCACCCGCGGCTCGCTGACCACATTTTCCGTGGCGAATGACGTTGCCAAGTACTTCGCGATTGTCCCGGCGCTCTTTGCCGCCACGTTCCCGGGGCTGGGGCTGCTGAACATCATGGGTCTGCATTCCCCCGAGAGCGCCATCCTGTCCGCGGTTATTTTCAACGCCATCATCATTGTGCTGCTGGTGCCGCTGGCCCTGCGCGGGGTGAAATACCGGGCGGTGTCCGCGGCCAGGGCGCTCTCCCGGAACCTGCTGGTTTACGGGCTGGGCGGCGTCATAGCGCCGTTCATCGGCATCAAGTTCATTGACCTCGCGGTCGCCCTCATCCCCACCATCGGCTAGACCTCACGGACAGGAATTGGCAATGAACGCTTATGGACGCCAGCTGCTCACCTCGCTGCGGTTCCTCTTTTTCACCACGATCCTGCTGGGCCTGGCCTATCCTGCGCTGGTGTTCGGCATCGGGCAGCTTGTGGCACCCGCGCAGGCCAACGGATCCATCATCACCGTGTCCGGGCAGCCCGCCGGATCGTCCCTGCTGGCCCAGCCTGTCACGGGTCCCGCCTACTTTTACCCGCGGCCGTCCGCAGTGGGCTGGGACCCGTCGACGTCGTCGGCCTCCAACCTCGGACCCAGCCAGCGCGCCCTGGCCAAGGCCATCGCGGCCAACCGGGCCGTGGTGGCCCGCCGGGAAGACGTGCCGCCGGCCAGCGTCCCCCTCGACGCCGTGACGGCCAGCGGCTCCGGACTGGACCCTGACATCTCCGTGGCCTATGCGGCCCAACAGGAGCCGCGCGTTGCCGGGGCCACGGGGCTCGGGAACGCCAAGGTGCGCGAACTGGTGGCCGCCAGCACGAGCCGCGGATTCAACGCCTTCCTCGGCCAGCCCTCCGTGAACACCACCACATTGAACGCCGCGCTGCAACAAGCCATGGCCCGGCCGTAGCGTGCTGCGAGAATAGGCGCTATGGCACGGGGCATATTGCGGATTTTCCTGGGGGCGGCCCCCGGCGTGGGTAAAACCTACACCATGCTGGAGGAGGGGCACGTCCAGGCGGCCGCGGGCGTGGACGTCGTGGCCGGGATTGTCCTGGACCACGGCCGTGACCAGACGCGCGCAATGTTGGATGGCCTGGAGCAGCTGCCCGCCAAGACGGTCAGCTACCGCGGCTCCAACTTTGACGAGCTCGACGTGGCCGCCCTGCTGGCGCGCCGGCCCGCCCTGGCGCTCGTGGACGAATACGCCCACTCCAACGTGCCCGGCGCCGGAAACGGCAAGCGCTGGCAGGATGTGGAGCAGCTGCTGGCGTCCGGGATCGACGTCTACTCCACCGTCAACATCCAGCACCTGGCATCCCTGGGGGACGTGGTCGAGGCCATCACGGGGGTCCGGCAGCAGGAAACCGTGCCGGACGACGTGGTGCGCCGGGCCGAGCAGATCGAGCTGGTGGACATCCCGCCCGAACTCCTGCGCCAGCGCGTGAGCGCCGGCAACGTCTATGCCAGGGACCTGGTGGACGCGGCCCTGGCGAACTACTTTCGGCTGGGCAACCTGACGGCCCTGCGCGAACTGGCCTTGCTGTGGCTGGCCGACCGCGTCGAGGAAGGCGTGGCCAAGTATCGCGAAACCCACGGCATCGAGGCCAGCTGGCCCACCCGTGAGCGCGTGGTGGTGGGCCTGAGCGGCGGCGCCGAGGGCGAGTTCCTGCTCCGCCGGGCCGCACGGATTCTGAGCCGGGTCAGCGGCGGTGAGCTCATGGCGGTGCACATTCCCCGGTCGGACGGGGTGGCGGGCGGCGTCCCGCTGGCGCTGGAAAGCCAGCGCCAGCTCGTCACGGACCTTGGCGGCACCTACCACTCCGTGGGTGGGGACGACCCTGCCCGGGCGCTGCTTGATTTTGCGCGCAGCGTGGCCGCAACCCAGATCGTTATCGGCACGTCCCGGCGCAAGCCGCTGCTGGGCGTCCTGGCCGGACCCGGCGTGGGTGCCAGGGTGGTCCGCGACGCCGGGGACATCGACGTCCACATGGTCCCGCACCCGCTGGGCGGCAAGTCCGGCCTGCGGTTCAGCCGCGGCGAGCTGGACAGGGGGCGTGTCATTGCCGGATTTGTCCTGGCCGCCGTGCTGCCCATGCTGGTGCAGCTGGGCACGGGTGAGCTCAGCCTTCAACTGACCATGCTCATACAGTTCGCCGCGACCATCGCGGTGGCCCTGGTGGGCGGGCTCTGGCCGGCCGTGGTGGCCGCTGTATGGAGCAGCCTCCTGCTCAACTTCTACTCCGCCCCGCCCATCGGCACGCTGACCATCAGCGACCCGCAAAACCTGCTGGCACTGCTCGTGTTCCTGGTCGTCGCCGTGGCCGTGGCGCTCGCCGTGGACCAGTCCGCGAGGCGGTCCCGGGAGGCCGGCAAAGCCAGCGCCGAGGCGGCCACCCTGAGCGAACTGGCCCGCGGCATCCTGGCCTCCAGCGACACCGTCCAGGTGTTCCTCGAGCAGGTCCGAGAACACTTTGGCATGAGATCCGTGGCCCTGTTTTCCGGCCTGGGGGCCGCCGGCCTGGGAGCAGGCCCGGGAGCCGGCCCGGGAGCCGGCCCGGGAGCCGGACACGGCAACTGGCTGCCCGGCGCCAGCGTGGGGGACAACCCGCCGCCAAGCCCGGACGCCGCGGACAACGTCCTGGAGATTTCCGACCACTGGATCCT
The DNA here is from genome assembly GCF_013376105.1 of Arthrobacter wenxiniae. Taxonomy (GTDB): domain Bacteria; phylum Actinomycetota; class Actinomycetes; order Actinomycetales; family Micrococcaceae; genus Specibacter; species Specibacter wenxiniae. The sequence goes on along the minus strand of NZ_JAAMFM010000001.1, from coordinate 43,709 downwards.
CGGGCTGAGCGGGCGCATCCTGCCTGCCAGCGACCGCCAACTGCTGAGCGCCTTTGGCGCGCACCTGATCGCCTTGGAGCAGCGCGAGGCGTTGACACTCACGCAGCGCGAGTACCGGCTGCTGGCTCAGGACAACAAGATCCGCACCTCCGTGCTGCGCGCAGTGTCCCACGACCTCCGCACGCCGCTGGCCGGCATCAAGCTGGCGGTCAGCAGCCTGCGGCAAAGCGAGGTGCGGTTCTCCGCGGACGAGGAGGCGGAGCTGCTGGCCACGATAGAGCACTACTCGGACAGGATGGACGCGCTGGTGGGGAACCTGCTGGACATGTCGCGGCTGAGTGCGGACATGGTCGCTCCCGTGCTGGGCCCGGTGGCTTGGCAGGACGTGCTTCCCGCCGCGCTGCACGGCGTCCCCGCGGGCCGGGTCCGCCGCGATCTCCCCGCCAACATGCCGCCCGTGGAGGCCGATCCGGGGCTGTTGGAGCGGGTCATCGCCAACATCGTGGAAAACGCCGTGAAATACGCGCCGGAGTCGGACATCCTGGTGGTCGGCTCGGTGGGCGGCAGCGGCAGCGCCACCGTGGACGGCCGGCCCGCCAGCGAGCTGCGCGTGGTTGACCACGGCGAGGGCGTCCCCGCGGAAAGCGTCATGGCCATGTTCCGCCCTTTCCAAAGGCTCGACGACGTCTCCTACGGCGCGGAGGGCGGCACCGGGGTGGGGCTGGGACTGGCAGTCGCCAAGGGCTTCACCGAAATCATGGGCGGACTCCTTGAGGCCGAGCCGACACCCGGCGGCGGGCTGACCATGGTCATCCGGCTGCCGCTGTCCACGGGGATCAGGACCACCAGGAGCCCGAGGGGGACCGCATGAACACTGTGCTGGTGGTGGACGACGAGCCGCAGATCCTGCGCGCCCTGCAAATCAACCTGCACGCCCACGGCTACCAGGTGGTCACGGCGCCCAACGGGGCCGCGGCGCTGCTGGCCGCACAAACCCACGCGATCGACGTCGTCGTGCTTGACCTGGGCCTGCCTGACATGGACGGGCTTGACGTGATTGCCGGGCTGCGCGGCTGGACGGAGGTGCCGATCATCGTGCTGTCGGCGCGGCACGGCTCCCTTGACGTGGTGGAGGCGCTCGACGCCGGGGCCGATGACTATGTGACCAAGCCGTTCGGGCTGGACGAGCTCCTGGCAAGGCTGCGGGCGGCGTCGCGCAGGGCCGGGCCGCAGACCGCCGAACCCCTGGTCTCCACCGCCGAGTTCACCGTGGACCTGGCCAACAAGATCGTGCTGCGGAAGGGAGTTCCGGTGCGGATGACGCCCACCGAATGGAGCGTGCTGGAGCTGCTGGTGCGCAACCCGGGGCGGCTGGTCAGCCAGCAGCAGCTCCTCACCGCGGTCTGGGGCCCGGCCTACGCGAAGGAGACCCACTACCTGCGCGTCTACATGGCACAGCTGCGGCGCAAGCTCGAACGCGACCCGGCGAACCCCGCGCACCTGCTCACGGAGGCCGGCATGGGGTACCGCTTCCAGCCGTAGCGGCCGTCCTGTCGGGCGCCGCGTGCCGGCCCCAGGCGGCGCTTGACGGTGTCCTGCGCATCGGCGGTGGCCAACGGGGCGCAGAACAGGACGGCGCTGCCGTAAATTGGAAGCATGAACCCCACCGCAGAAGGGACGGTCCTTGCCCTGTGCCGCGTCCACCAGCTGGCCGCGACCCAAACGGGCTTCGGCGTCACGGCGATTGACAAGCGGCCCGTGCCCGGGACCGTGGACATCCGCAAATATGGCGTCTTTGGCGACGTGCAGGGGGACCGGGAACACCACGGCGGGCCGGACCAGGCCGTATACGCCTACTCCCAGGCCGACGCCGATTTCTGGAGCCGGGAACTGGGCCGCGCCATCCCGCCGGGGCTCTTTGGCGAGAACCTGCGCACCCAGGGCGTGGAAACCACGGGCGCCGTGATTGGCCAGCGCTGGCGCGTTGGCAGGCACCTGCTGCTGGAGGCGACGTCGCCGCGCGTGCCGTGCGCCACCTTCGCCGAGCGCATGGGCGAGCCGCAGTGGGTCCGGCGGTTCACGGAGGCCGGCCGCGTGGGCGTGTACTTCCGGGTCCTGCACAAGGGCAAGGTGCAGGCGGGAGACAGCATCACGGTGGAACCGGCCCCGGCCCACGGCATTACGGTGGGCAAGTTCTTCTCCAACCCCACCGTGGAGGACGTCCACACGCTCCAGGCCCTGCACGACGCCGGGGAGCTCACCTTGAGTGCCCATTACGACAAGTACTTCCGGCGGATCCTGAAAAGCGACGTCTAGGCGGGGGGCGCCCGGGCGCGGCGGGCGGCGTCGAACATCCCCTCCGCAGGGCAGGCAACGGGGCCCTGTGCCCAACCTCACGGGGCCCCATCGACAACTGGGTCGGTGAATGGGTAGCGTATGCCCTATAATTTAAACATCCCCCACTCCGGTATCTCCTTTTATTTCTGCCCAATTTTTGAGGCAGGAGCCTGAAGTGTATGGGGCCCGCAAAGCAAGTTGGGCGGGCAGTAAAGCGTTCATAGGGGATTGCCGGCAAAGTAAACGCCATGTGGCGCCGGCACCCGCTGACGCCTGCAGACGCGCTAAAAGCGCCCAGCAATGGTGCGGAATTCCTGCCACGGGATGGTCCATAGCGGCTGGTTTTCCTTTGTAATGCGGCTCTCACAGGCCGCTTGGCCCTATGAATGAGGACATACTCACCATGCCCGAAAACCTGACCGAAACCAGCCCGGACGCCGTCACCATCAACAAGGACGACGCCCCGGAAGTAACTTTTGCCGAGCTCGGCATTGACCGCCGCGTGCTCTCCGCCCTGAGCGACGTCGGCTACGAGACGCCCTCGCCCATCCAGGCCGCCACCATCCCGCTGCTGCTCGAAGGCCGCGACGTTGTGGGCCTGGCCCAGACGGGCACCGGAAAGACGGCAGCATTCGCCGTCCCCGCGCTGTCCCGCATGGCCGAGCTGATGGACCTGAACGGCCCCACCAAGAACACCCAGATCCTGGTGCTGGCCCCCACCCGCGAGCTGGCACTGCAGGTCGCCGAGGCTTTCACCTCCTACGCCAAGTACATGGAGAACTTCAGCGTCCTCCCGGTCTACGGCGGCTCCGCCTACGGACCCCAGCTGGCCGGCCTGCGCCGCGGCGCCCAGGTGGTTGTCGGCACGCCCGGCCGCGTGATCGACCACCTCTCCAAGGGCTCCCTGGACCTGTCCAACCTCCAGTACCTGGTCCTGGACGAGGCCGACGAGATGCTGCGCATGGGCTTCGCCGAGGACGTGGAGCAGATCCTGTCCCAGACCCCGGCGGAAAAGCAGGTTGCCCTGTTCTCCGCCACGATGCCCGGCCAGATCCGCCGCATCTCCAAGCAGTACCTGAACAACCCGGCCGAGGTCACGGTCAAGTCCAAGACCACCACCGGCGCCAACACCCGCCAGCGCTACCTGCAGGTCATGGGCCCGCACAAGCTCGACGCCCTGACCCGGGTGCTTGAGGTGGAGGAGTTCGACGGCGTCATCGCATTCGTGCGCACCAAGATGGCCACCGAGGACCTCGCCGACAAGCTCAAGTCGCGCGGATTCCAGGCTGCCGCCATCAACGGCGACATCCCGCAGCAGCAGCGCGAACGCACCATTGAGGGCCTGCGCGACGGCCGCTTCGACATCCTGGTCGCCACCGACGTGGCCGCCCGCGGCCTGGACGTGGAGCGCATCTCGCACGTCATCAACTACGACATCCCGCACGACACAGAGTCCTATGTGCACCGCATCGGCCGCACGGGCCGTGCAGGCCGTTCCGGCGACGCGATCCTGTTCATGACCCCGCGCGAGAAGTACCTGCTGCGGGCCATTGAAAAGGCGACCCGCCAGCCGGTGGAGCAGATGCACCTGCCCTCCGCCGAGACCATCAACTCGCTGCGCCTGGGCAAGTTTGCCGAGAAGATCACGGAGACGCTGGCCAGCCAGGACGTGGCCAAGTTCCGCGACCTCATTGCCAGCTACGAGGAAGAGCACGACGTCCCGGCAGCGGAGATCGCCGCGGCCCTGGCCGTCATGGCCCAGGGCGGCCAACCGCTGCTGGTCAACGACCTGCCGGCCGCCCCGGAGTACCAAAAGCGCGAGCGCGCCAAGGACGGCTTCGGCTCCCGCGGCCCGACCCGCACGCTCACGGAGGGCAACGCCACCTACCGCATCGCGGTGGGCCGCCGCCAGCGCGTCATGCCCGGATCCATTGTGGGCGCCATTGCCAACGAGGGCGGCCTGTCCTCCTCGCAGATCGGCGGGATCGACATCCGCGCCGACCACACCCTGGTGGAGCTGCCGGCGGAGCTGTCCAAGGACCAGTGGCGTGCCCTGAGCAAGACCCGCATTGGTGGCGAGCTCATCAACCTCGAGCTGGACAATGGCCGCCGCCCGGCGTCCTCCGCCGCCGGCGGTGCCCCCTACCGCGACCGGAATGACCGCGGCCAGGGCGGCTTCAAGAAGAAGTTCGAGGGGGGCCAGGGCGGCTACCGCGGCGACCGTGACCGTGGCGCGGAACGCGGCTTCGGCGCAGACCGCGCCCAGGGCCACACGGGCCACGGCGGCGGCGACCGCCGTCCCCGCCATGAAGGTGGGCAGAGCTTCAACAGCAAGGGCAAGTGGTAGCAGGCGACGTTGCCGGACAAAATGATCCGGCCGGTGCCTTGAACCGGTTCGCCGACCCCGCGTCTTGAACCAGTTCCCACAAAAAGGGGGCGGACATTGGAAACAATGCGCCGCCCCCTTTTGCATGCCGCGGCGGCGGTGCGTCCAGGGAGCGGGGGCCTGTGAGGCATCTCATCATGCGGGGTTCCAGGCCCGGACAGGGCAGGGTTCTTGCGGGGATTCGGCCCGGTGAGGGTCCGCTTCGATCCCCCAACTGGCCCGTTTTCGGCGCAGAGGCAAGGAAGCCCGCATGTGATTTCAACACCCTCGAAAGGGGGCCGCACCCCCGATTTCGCTTCCTGCAAAACCGCTGGTAAAGTATTTTCTCGTTGCCCCCCTAGCTCAGTGGTAGAGCGCGTTCTTGGTAAGAACGAGGTCACCGGATCGATTCCGGTGGGGGGCTCGCAAATGGGGTGGCTCGTGTCAAGACGGTTTTGGCCGGCAACACGGACCAGACTCATTTATGGCGGCGTAGCTCAGTTGGTTAGAGCGCACGACTCATAATCGTGAGGTCGGGAGATCGAGCCTCCCCGCCGCTACCGAGAAAGGACCCGTGGTGCCCGGCCCGAAAGCCGGGCGCCACGGGTCCTTTGTTGTGTGTGCGCCGTGCCCGGTGTCTACTGGGAGGACGCAGGCAGGGGTCCGGGACCGCTGCCGTGACGAAGGGGCAAGCGCATGGGCAAGGTCATGATCATTGGCGGGCACGGGAAGATCGCGCTGCTGCTGGCACCGCTGCTGAAGGCCGGCGGCTGGGAGGTCTCCGGGGTGATCCGCAACGCGGCCCAGATCGACGACGTTGCCGCCGCGGGCGCCACGCCTGTGGTGCACGACGTCGTCTCCTCCTCCGCGGACGAGCTCGCCGCCCTGATGGCCGGGCAGGACGCGGTGGTCTGGTCCGCCGGGGCCGGCGGCGGAAGCCCCGAGCGCACCTATGCCGTGGACCGCGACGCCGCCATCCGCTCCATGGACGCGGCAGAGGAAGCCGGCGTGGGACGCTACATCATGGTGTCCTACCTGGGGGCCCGCACCGACCACGGGGTGCCGTCCGGGGACAGCTTCTTTGCCTACGCCGAGGCCAAGGCTGCAGCCGACGCCCACCTGCGCGGCACGGCACTGTCCTGGACCATCCTGGGACCCGGGGCGCTGACCCAGGACGAACCGACGGGGACCATCACCACCGCGCCGGATCCCGACCGCCGAAACACCTCCCGCGCCAACGTTGCCCTCGTGGCGGCGGCCGTCCTGAACCGGCAGGACACGGTCCGCCGCACCATCGAATTCACCGACGGGGACACCCCCATCGAAGAGGCCTTGGCCCCCTGAGCCCCGGCCGCCAGTGACTGTCAGGAACGGGGGCGGCCATGATGCGGACAACAACGGCGGTCCGGACGACGGCGACGGAGTCACGTGACCCCTCCGCCGGCCCGGACACCCGCCGTCCGGCCATCCGTTCGCCGTTGAACCAACGGCCCACGGTGAACGCCTTCAACGAATACACAACATCGCGGACCAAGGGAGGTCCCCTGCATTTCCTTCAGCTCACGGCCCAAGAGCGGCCTCAACCCGTAGGGGGTCGCCGTGGTGGCGACCGTGCTGGAGATCGAAAGGCATGCCCGCGCCGAGGACGCCGCCGAGCGAACTGCCCGCGCCGCATTCCGGGACGTCGCGGAGCTGCTGGTCACCGGGCGGGCGTTCGGCTTGGTGGGGCTCAGCGTGCCCGTCGTTGCGGTCCCGCAACCGCTCCGGCACCTCCCCACAGCTGGCGCATTCCGCCAGCCATTGGCGCCGGGTCTTGTAGACAGGCGCAGCGCCCCGGGCGCCAACTGCGTATACGGTAGATGTATGTCTAGTACCGCTCACACCGACGCCGTTTCCAAGCCCGCCCGCACCCGCAACATCCCGGCCGAAATTGCCCGGTCCTGGCTGCTCGTGCCCGCGACCCGCCCGGAGATCTTTGACGAGGCAGCGGATTCGCGCGCGGATGCCGTCGTGCTGGACATCGAGGACGCCGTGGACCCCAAGAAGAAGGACGCCGCGCGTGCCGACGTCATCGCGTGGCTGCGCAACGGCGGAGAGGCCTGGGTCCGCATCAATGACGTCCACTCGGATTTCTGGGCCGACGATGTGGCGGGCCTGCGCAACATCCCCAACCTGCTGGGCGTCATGCTGGCGAAGACTGAAAACGCCGAACAGGTCAAGGAGACTTACCACCGCCTCGATGGCAAGACCCGGGTCCTTGCCCTCGTGGAGTCCGCCCTCGGCATCGAGGAAGCCAACAACATCGCCCGCGCCGAAGGCGCCTTCCGCCTCGCGTTCGGCTCCGGCGACTTCCGCCGCGACACCGGCATGTCCTCCGACCGTGAGGCCATGGCCTACCCGCGCGCCAAGCTCGTGGTGGCCAGCCGCGTCGGCAACCTGCCCGGCCCCATCGACGGCCCCACGGTCGGCACCAACCACCCCATCCTGCGCGAGCAGTCAGCCATCACGGTCTCCATGGGCATGACCGGCAAGCTGTGCCTGGCCACCGACCAGACCACCATCATCAACGAGGTCATCAGCCCCACGCCCACCGACGTCGCGTGGGCCACCGACTTCATGAACGACTTCAACGCCCGCGGCGGCGTCATCCGCGACGGCTCGGACCTGCCCCGCCTGGGCCGTGCAGAGAAGATCATGAAGCTGGCCGTGGCGTACGGCGTCCAGCCAGCCGTCTAGCTTGGTGGACAGCCCGGTGGTCGGTCCTGTCGAGAGCCTGGCGCCCGGCGGAGCCCCGGCCTTGGTCCGCGGGATCACGTGGTCCCCGGACGGGCCCGCCCTTTCCCTGGCCGCTGACGACGGCGATGCCCGCCTCCCGCTTGGCCCTGGCCTGTGGCTGCGGTTCCGTGTGCTGTCCGGACCGGGTGTTCCGGCCCGGTACTGTCTCGGCTATTCGGCGGTGCACGGTCCGACGGAGGCCCGGCACCACCCGTGCCCCACGGGCCAGGCTGCCGAGCGTGGCTACCAGTGCGGCGCCTGTTTTGCCCGGGACGACTTCCGCTTCATGCACGACTTTCACCGCAGCGGCATCGCACCGCCCGGACTACGCGCGTACTTGGGTCAGCCGCACTGGCTCTACGTTGCCACGTTCGCCGACGGCACGGTCAAGGTGGGCACCGCCTCCCAGCGCAGCAAATGGGCCCGGCTGGCGGAACAAGGTGCCATTGTTGCCCGGTATGTTGCCCATGCCCGGGACGGCTCCGTGGTGCGCCTGCTCGAGGACGCCGTCTCCGAAGGGCTGGGCCTGACGCAGTTCGTCCGGGGCACCGCCAAATATGCGGCGCTGCTGCAGCCCAGGCCGGAAGCCGACCTTGATGCCGCCAACGGGGCCGCGGCGGACGCCGTGCGGGAATTTCTGGACGGCGTGGCGCTGGACGGCTTTGAGGCTGTGTCCGAACAGTTCGAGCCCCATGCCTTCACCGGGGCCGTGTCCCGCCCGGGCCGGCGGATTGCCTACCCGCGGCCGCTGGATTCAGGGGAGCACGGCATGCGGCTGGACTCCATGGTGGGCAGCCATGGGCTGGTGGCCGTCGACGGCGCGGAGTCGGTCTTCCTGGCAGACCTCGCAGCCCTGAAGGGCCACAAGATCGAGCTCGGCAGCTACACCACCGACATCCCCGCGCTTCAGGAGTCCCTCTTCTAGCGGGAGTTTCCCGGCGCCGGCGGCCGCCTGTGGCCCCGGATCGCCGGGGCGTTGCCACACCGCACGTGCGGTGCATCTTGCCGGTGCGGTCGCGGGGTGGGACAGTCATCGCGGAATCAACTTGCGGCGAGCCGCCGTCCTCGCCAGTGGCACCGTTTTCGGCGGGCGCATCGCGGCGTCGGCGGGCCTTTCCCGGCCAGGAGGCGGGGTTGGGGCTCAGTTTCCTCCACTAGACTTGGGCCGTGCTTAACGATTTTTGGGAAACCGCGCCCCCGGCGTACAAATACGCCGTCTTCGGCGGCATGGGCCTGACCGCCATCGGCATCATCATCATCGTGATCGGCGCCGTGGGCTCCACCCCGGCCCTGACTTTTGTGGGCTTGCCCTTCATCGGCGCGGGGGTCATTGCCCACATGACGTCCCTGATGCTCCGTGGCCGCGCCGTCCGCAAGGCGCTCAAGGACGCGGAACTGCGCGAAAAGGGGCGGCGCCAGCCGCGTCGGTGAAACGCTGCTGGCCTGACGGGGAACGGAGCGCCCTGGTCAGTGACCCGCGGGTCCGGAGCCGGATCCCGCGCTGCGCAGGGTGCGCAGGCACATGGCGGCAGTACCCGCCATCAAGGCAACACCCACCAGTGCCACCAGCCCCGAACCGGAATCAAACGCGTGCCTGGCGGATGCCAGCAGCGCCGATCCCTGGGCGGCAGGCAGGGTGCCGGCAACGTCGATTGCCCCGCCCAGCGTCTGGGCGGCCGTGTGCCGGTCCGCAGCGGGGAGCGATTCGGGCACCACCACGTTGATCCGGTACGCGGCGGCCAGGATGCTGCCCAGCACGGCAGTCCCCAGGACCGAGCCCACCTCGTAGGCCGTCTCCGAGATGGCCGATGCCGCCCCCGCCTTGGCCGGCGGCGCGGCACTGAGGATGAGGTCGTTGGAGATGGTCTCGGCGATGCCCACGCCCGCCCCCAGCACGGCAAACGCCGCCACAGTTCCCGCCACCGACCCGCCCGGGTTCAGCCACACTAGCCCAAACCCCACCGCGTTGAGCAGCAGCCCGAAGGACACCAGCCTGGACGGCCGGAAGAACTTGGCCACCGACGCGGCCAGCAGCCCGGTCACAATGGATACCACCAGCCCCGGGACCAGGACGAACGCCGCGGCCGTGGGGGAGAGCCCCACCACCAGCTGCAGGTGCTGGGTGACAAAGTACAGGAACCCCACCAGGGAGAAGATGCTCAGCAGGTTCGCCAGCACACCCCCGCTGAACACCGGATTGCGGAACAACCGGACGTCCAGCATGGGCTCGGCGCGGCCCAGTTGCCGCCGGACAAAAACAACGCCCAGCACCACGCCGGCAACGATCAGGGCACCATTGGCGAGGCCCGGCCCGCCCTGCGCCATTTCCTTGATGCCAAGGATGGTCGGCACCATCGCGCCGAAGGACAGCAGGATGCTCACGGGATCAATTTGTCCCGGCGAAGGGTCCCTCGACGCCGGCACGAAAATCGGCGCCAGGACCAGCAGCGGCACCAGGACGGGGACCGAGAGCAAAAAGACGGCACCCCACCAGAAATGCTCCAGCAGGAGCCCGCCGACAATGGGGCCCAGCGCGGCGCCGCCCGAGAAGCACGCGGCCCAGACGGCGATGGCCGTGCGGCGCTGGTCGTGGTGCACAAAAAGGTTCCGGATCAGTGAAAGGGTTGAGGGCATCAGCATGGCGCCAAACACGCCCAACAGCGCACGGTAGCCGATCAGGGCGGGTGCCGACGGCGCAAAGGCCGCCAGTACGGAGACCGCGGCAAAACCAATGCTCCCCAGCAGCAGCAGGCGGCGGCGGCCAAAGCGGTCGGCCAGGCTGCCCATCGGGACCAGCAGTGCGGCCAGCACCAGAGGGTAAACGTCAATGATCCACAGCAGCTCGGTGGCGGAGGGAACCAGCGCCAGGGAGATGGAGGGGACGGCAAAGCTCAGCACCGTGTTGTCAACCGAAATCAACAGCACAGGCAGCATGAGCACGGCCAGGGCAATCCAGGCGCGCGTGCCCGCACGGGGCGCGGTGGCCCCCGTCTTCGGAGTGTCAAGGATGAAGGCCATGACCATTAGTCTAGACCGTCCAGCCGGTACAGTAAACCGTCCGGACGGTGCAGTTCATCACTTCTTGTAGTCTTGTCCAATGACCACACAACCGTCGCAACCGCCAGCCCGCTCCCGGGTCCTGCAGGCCTATGAGGACCTGTTGATCAACGACGGCCCCCGCGCGGCCACCCTGGACGCGGTGGCGGCGGCGGCCGGCGTCTCCAAGGGCGGCCTCCTCTACCACTTCAAGAGCAAGGAAGCACTGACCGCCGGCCTCGTTGAAAAGCTGGGCGAACTGGCCGAGGTGGACTTTGCGCTCATGGCCAAGGACCCCGACGGCTGCGCCAAATACTACGTGCGCACCAGCGTCTTTGGCGGCACCACCTTCGACCGGACCGTGGTGGCGGCCATGCGGCTGGCCCAAGGCGACGACACCACCGTGCGGGCCGCCTTCTCAAAAATGCACGAGCGCTGGTACCAGCTCATCCTCGGCGACATCGGGGACCCCGCCATTGCCCGGGCCGTCATGCTGATTGGCGACGGCCTCTACTACAACGCGGCCCTTTTTGGACTGCCGGCCCATGTGGGGAACGACGCCGGACCGGACGGCAGCGTGGACGTCCAGTCGCTGCTCGCGGTGGTGGAGCGCATGGGGTCCGCACCCCGGACATAGCGTGCCGCCCCGCCCTGCCAGGCGATGGCGCCCACCGTCCTCCCCGCCGTCGCTTCTCCCCGGCGGCTCCCACGGCTGGCAAGCCCGCGGCGGGCCCCTCGGACGGTAGCGCCCACCGGCCTCCCCGCCTTCGCTTCGCTCAGGCGGGGCCTCTCGGACGGTAGCGCCCACCGGCCTCCCCGCCTTCGCTTCGCTCAGGCGGGGCCCCTCGGACGGTAGGCTTGCCGCATGACCATCAACCCCCACTTGCAGGGCCGCAGCTATCCGGCCGGCGACGTCTACAGCGTCGGCCGCGAGTCCATCCGCGAATTCGCGCGCGCCGTCAAGGCCGGCCACCCCGCCCATTTCGACGTTGCCGCCGCGCGGGAACTGGGCCATGCCGACCTCGTGGCCCCGCCCACCTATGCGATCATCGTCGCCCAGCGCGCGGACGCCCGGCTGATCAACGATCCCGAGTCCGGGATCGACTTCTCCCGGGTGGTCCACGCGGAGCAGAAATTCACGCACCACCGCCCCATCACGGCCGGCGACGAGCTCGTGGCCGAACTCCACGTGGACACCGTCCGGGCCATGGGCGGCGGCGCCATGATCACCACGCGCGCCGAGATCTCCACCGTGGACGGGGACGCCGTGGCCACCACGGTTTCCGCCATCCTGGTGCGCGGGGAGGGCCAGTAATGAACCTTGCAGAACTCACCGTCGGCCAGGACATCGGCAGCCGGCGCCTGGAAATCTCCCGCGCCGACCTGGTGAAGTACGCCGGAGCCTCCGGGGACTTCAACCCGATCCACTGGAACGAACGCTTCGCCCGCGAGGTGGACCTGCCCGGCGTCATCGCCCACGGCATGTTCACCATGGGCTCGGCCGTGCAGCTGGTGACCGACTGGGCAGGCGACCCGGCCGCCGTCGTCAGTTACGGCACGCGCTTCACCAAGCCGGTGCCGGTGGCGGACCTGGACGGGGCGCCGGGCGCCGTCGTCGAGGTCTCCGGCACCATCGGCGCCCTGGATGCGGCCGCCGGCACGGCCCGGATTGACCTCAACGTCACCCTCGACGGGCAAAAGGTGCTGGTCAAGGCGCAGGCCACGGTCCGCGTGGCGTGAGCGGCAGCAACGCCGGTGGCACGGATTCCGGCACCACCGGCGCGGATGCACGCACCGTCAAGGCCTGGCGCAACGGCGTGGTCGCCGCCTATGCGGGGTCGGGGCTGGTTTTCTCCACCTGGGTCTCGCGCATCCCCGCGATCCGCGACGGGCTTGGCCTGACCCCGGCCACTGTGGGGCTGATCCTGCTGTGCATGTCGCTGGGGTCGTTTGTGTCCGTGGCCGCGTCCGGGCTGGTGGTGCTGCGGCTCGGCTCCAGGCTGACCACCCGCGTGTGCACCACCGTTCAGGCGGTGGGCCTGGTCCTCATGGGCGTGGGTGCCAGCGTGTTCGTCAACCCGCTGGTGGTGGGCGCGGGCCTGGTCGTTGTGGGCCTGGGCACGGCGAGCTTCAACACCGCCTCCAACATTGAGGGCGCCGCCGTGGAGCGGGCGCTGGGCCGCCACATCATGCCGCGCCTGCACGGATCCTTCAGCATCGGCACCGTGGTGGGCGCCGGCCTCGGCGCCCTTGCCGCCTCCGTGCACCTGCCCGTGGCCATCCACGTCGCCGTCATTGCCGCGATCGTCTGGACGGCCATCTGGGTTGCCACCCGCCACTATCAGGCGGACCGGCACGCCGCGGACGCCGGACGTGGACAGGGCGCCGTCCGGCTTGGCGAGCTGGACTCCGTGCCGGGCACCGGGCCCATCCCCCTTGTCCGGCCGGGCACGACGGCGCGTCCCCCGGCCAAGGGGGCGGCCCCACCCGCCGCGGACGCGGCCGCCGCGCTCGCTGCGGAGACCCGCAGGCTGGCCCAGGCCAGGCTGGACGGCAGGGCCAAGATCGCCGCAGCCTGGCGGGACCCCCGCACCCTGCTGATCGGCGTGCTGGTCCTGGGCCTGGCCCTGGCCGAGGGCGCTGCGGGCGACTGGGTGGCCCTCGCCCTGGCGGACGGCCACGGCTCCTCCAACGCCACCGGCGCCCTGGGGTACGGCATCTTCGTCTCCGCCATGACGGTGGGCCGCTTCGCCGGCACCATGGTCCTGGACCGCTACGGCCGGGTGGCCGCCCTGCGCGTGAGCGCCGCCCTCGCCGTGGCCGGGCTGGCGGTCTTCGTCTTTGCGCCCAGCCAGGAGGCGGCCCTGGCCGCCCTGGTGTTCTGGGGCCTGGGCTCCGCGCTCGGCTTCCCCGTGGGCATGTCCGCGGCGTCCGACGACCCAGACCATGCAGCCGCCCGGGTCTCGGTGGTTTCAACCATCGGCTACGGCGCGTTCCTCGGCGGGCCGCCGCTGCTGGGCCTGCTCGCCGAACACATCGGGGTGCTGCACTCCCTGCTGGCCGTCCTCGTCATGCTGGTGGTCGCCTTTGTGCTGACGCCCGTGGTGCGCCAGCCCGCCGCGGCCGGCGCCAGGGAAGGCACTACTGTTGAAGCGTGAGTGAAAACGTGCTGCTGAGTTCCCTGACCACCCTCGGCGTGGGAGGGCCCGCGCGCAACTACGTTGAGGCGGCCACCGAGGCGGACATCATTGCCGCCGTCAGGGCCGCGGACCGCGCCGGCGAGCCCTTGTTGATTGTGGGCGGCGGCTCCAACCTGGTGGTCTCCGACGATGGCTTTGACGGCACGGTCCTGAAGATCGCCAGCCAGGGCTTCAAGGCCACTGCCCGGGACTCCTGCGGCGGGGCCTCCGTCGTGGTCCAGGCCGGCCACGACTGGGACCATTTTGTCCACGAGTCGGTGCTGCACGCCTGGAGCGGGCTCGAGGCCCTCTCCGGCATACCCGGCCTCACCGGGGCCACACCCGTGCAAAACGTGGGCGCCTACGGTGCCGACGTCTCGCAGACCATCGCCGCCGTGCGGGTCTGGGACCGGGAGAAGGACGCCGTGCACACGTTCACCAACTCGGAGCTGGGCTTTGGCTACCGTGATTCCCTCATCAAGCAGACCACCGTCAACGGCTCGCCGCGCCACGTGGTCCTGACCGTGGAATTCCAGCTGCCGCTGGGCCGCATGAGCGCCCCCGTGAAATACGCCGAACTCGCGCGCCGCCTGGGCGTGGAAGTCGGCAAGCGGGCCAACTCCCTGCAGCTGCGCCGCACCGTGCTGGAACTCCGCGCCGCCAAGGGCATGGTCCTGGATCCGGGCGACCGGGACACCTGGTCCACGGGCTCCTTCTTCACCAACCCGGTCGTCACGGCGGCCGAGGCCGCGACGCTCCCGGCCGACGCCCCGGGCTGGCCCGCCGCGGATGGCCGCACAAAGCTCAGTGCCGCCTGGCTCATCGAGCACGCCGGCTTCTCCAAGGGCTACGGCCTTGCCCGGGACGGCCTTGCCCGGGACGGCGTTGCCCGGGACGGCGTTGCCCGGGACGGCGTGGACGAGGCCGGGACGACGCCGCGCGCCTCGCTGTCCACAAAGCACACCCTCGCCGTCACGAACCGCGGCGGAGCCACGGCAGGGGACGTGCTGGAGATCGCGCGGGAGGTGCGGGACGGCGTCGTGCGCCGGTTCGGCATCACCCTGCACCCGGAGCCGGTGCTAGTGGGCTGCCACCTTTGACGCCGCACCACTTTTGACCGGTTTTTTGCTGACGCCGCACCACTTCCGGTGCCGCACCCCTACCCCGGTAGGGGGTCAAGACGGCTCCCCGGTGTGATGTGTCCCGGTTCCTTTTTACATAACGTAGAAGTTAGATTCAGACTTTTTCGTTTACGTGATGATTGGGCATCCGTGAGAAACCATGAGGAGCACCATGTCATCGACAACGCTGGACAGCGCGGACCTGCTGCTGGAAGAGACGCCGGCAGCCAAGCCCGTCCGCAAGCGTCCCGTCCGGGACCGCCACGTCACCGACTTCATCCAGCTCTGCGAGCAGGTGCGCGCCGCAGGCCTCATGGAGCGGGACATCACGTGGTACGTCACCCGCATTGTCCGCCAAAGCCTTGGCTACCTGGCCGTTTTGGCGCTGTTCCTGACGCTGGGCCAGAGCTGGTGGCAGCTGGTCACCGCCGTGCTGTTCGCCTTCCTGTGCACGCACACCGCCTTTCTCTCGCATGACGCCGCGCACCGCCAGGTGTTTGCCTCGGCGAAAAAGAACGCGTGGCTGGCCCGGATCGCCGGGAACCTGTTTGTGGGCCTGTCCTACGGCTGGTGGATGAACAAGCACGGCAAGCACCACCTGAACCCGAACAAGATCGGCGTGGACGGCGACATCGATCCCGGCGCCCTCGTCTTTGACCCGGAAAGCGCCGCGAAGCGCACCGGCTTTGCCAAGTGGTTCGCCCGCCGCCAGGGCGCCTTCTTCTTCCCCCTGCTGACACTGGCCGCCCTGGACCTGCACATCGCCGCCGTGGGACGCGTGCTGGACCGCCGTCAGGTTGTCCCCGAACGCAGGGCCGAGATCGCCATGCTCGTGGTCCGCCTCGTGATCCTCCCGGCCTTCACCGTCTTCTACCTGGGCTGGGCGATCGGCCTGGCGTTCATCGCCGTGCAGTTCATGGCGCTGGGCGTCTACATGGGCGGCTCCTTCGCCCCGAACCACAAGGGCATGCCGCTGGTCCCGAAGGACGTCAAGATCGACTTCATGCGCCGCCAGACGCTCATGAGCCGCAACATTTCCGGCGGCTGGTGGGTGGACGCCGGCATGGGCGGGCTGAACTACCAGATCGAGCACCACCTCTTCCCCACCATGTCCTCCAAGAACCTCAAGGCCGTCCAGCCGATGGTCAAGGCATACTGCGCCGAGCGCAACATCGCCTACACCGAAGCCACCCTCGGCCAGTCCTACATGATCGTGATGCGCTACCTGAACCGCGTGGGCCTGGGCCAGCGGGACCCCTTCGAATGCCCCATCACCGCCCAGCTGCGCTCCGCCCGCTGAGGCCACTCCGGGCGGGCGCTAGATTGGGTGCATGACACCTAGCGTCACCCCAAACACGATCGCCAGGCTCCGCCTCGCAGCCCAATGGATACTGCCCGCGTCCGCCAGTCCCAGTCCGGGGCCGGCGGACGTTGTGCGCCGGCTGACCGCACTGCAGGGCCAGGACTTCCCCGGCGCGCTGTGGTCCATCGGGCTGCGCGCGCCCGGCACCACCCGCGCGGATGTCGAGGCCGCCTTCAACAGCGGCGAACTGGTGCGCTCCTGCCCCCTGCGCGGCACCCTCCACGTCACGCTGGCGCAGGACCTTGGCTGGATCCTCGCACTGACCGCGGATCGCATGCGCGCGGGCCAGGCCACCCGCCACCGCCAACTGGGGATTACGACGCCGGACGTGGACAAGGTGCGCGGCATTGCCCTTGCGCTGCTGGAACAGTCGGACGGGAAAGCGACGCGCGAGGAAGTGCTTGCCGCATTTGAGCAGGCAGGCCAGGGGACAAAGGCCCAGCGCGGCTACCACCTCCTGTTTCTGCTCTGCGTCGAGGGGACCCTGGTCCAGGGGCCCGTCAATCCGGAGGGCGGAAACGGCAAGACACAGTACTATGTCAGCCCGGCCGCCTGGATCAGGAATTCACGCGACCTGGACCGCGGGGAGGCCCTGGGCGAGCTGGCCCTGAGATACTTCCGCAGCCACGGCCCGGCCACCGTCAAGGACTTCCAGTGGTGGTCCAAGCTCACCCTGGCGGACATCACGGCGGCGCTTGACCTCGTGGGGCACCTGCTGGAGACCGTGGAATGCAACGGTGCCAGCTATCTGCTGGCGCCGGAAACCGCGGAACTGCTCGGCGGCACGGTGCCCGGGGCCAGGGCGGTCCTGCTGCTGCCCGGCTTCGACGAATACCTGTTGGGCTACACGGACAGGAGCGCCGCGCTGGCACCGCACCACGCACCGCTCACGGTGCCCGGAGGCAACGGCATGTTCAGGGCAACGGTGGTGGCCGGCGGCAAGGTGGCCGGGACCTGGCGGAAAGCACAAGGCGCGGCCGAGAAACAAAGGGAGGTCGCCGGCGTCGTGGTGCCGGAATTGTTTGGCGGGCTGAGTCCGGCTCGGCACAAGGCCCTGGAAAGGTCCGCGAAGGCCTACAAACGCTTCCTCACGTGAAGTGTGAGGCACTTGTTGCCGATAACGCGGCGATTATCAGCAACAAGTGCCTCACGGTTGGGAGGGTTACAGCGTGCCGACCGCGATGCCCAGCATGCGGCGCAGCGGCTCGGCGGCACCCCATAGGAGCTGGTCGCCCACGGTGAACGCGCTGATGTATTCCGGGCCCATTTCCAGCTTGCGGATGCGCCCCACCGGCACGTCCAGCGTGCCGGAGGCCGCCACCGGGGTGAGGAACGCCATGGAGGCTTCCTTCGTGTTCGGCACCACCTTGGCCCACTCGTTGTCATTGGCCAGCAGCGACTCGATCTCGGCCACGGGGAGGTCCTCGCGCAGCTTGAGGGTGAGCGCCTGGGAGTGGGAGCGCATGGCGCCGATCCGCACGCACAGCCCGTCCATGATGACCTTGGTGTCCTCGGCGGTGCCCAGGATCTTGTTGGTCTCCACGCCGGCCTTCCACTCCTCGCGCGACTGCCCGTTGCCGAGGTCGGAGTCGATCCAGGGGATCAGCGAACCGGCCAGCGGGACGCCGAACTGCGAGGAGTCGATGCCCTCGCGCTGGTGGGCGAGGACCTTGCGGTCGATCTCCAGGATGGCCGACGCCGGGTCGTCCAGTTCGGTGGACACCTCGGAGTTGAGCGTGCCGAACTGGTTGAGGAGTTCGCGCATGTGGCGGGCGCCGCCGCCGGACGCGGCCTGGTACGTCATGGCCGTGCCCCACTCGACCAGGTTGTTCCTGAACAGGCCGCCCAGGCCCATGAGCATGCAGGACACGGTGCAGTTGCCGCCAATGAAGTCGCGGGTGCCATTGGCCAGGCCCTTGTCGATGACGTCGCGGTTGACCGGGTCCAGGACGATGATCGAGTCGCTGTTCATGCGCAGGGTGGACGCGGCGTCGAGCCACAGCCCGTCCCAGCCCCGGCTGCGCAGTTCGGTGTGGACGCGCTTGGTGTAGTCCCCGCCCTGGGCCGTGAGAATGATGGGCAGCTTGGCCAGGGTGTCAATGTCAAAGGCGTCTTCGAGGGGACCGGCATCGCCGCCGGCAATGGCCGGGGCCGTGCCGCCGGCGTTGGAGGTGGAGAAGAAGACGGGATTGATGCTGGCGAAGTCGCCCTCGTCCCGCATGCGCTGCATCAGGACGGAACCGACCATGCCGCGCCAGCCGACCAGGCCAACTGATGGGACGGCGGAGGGAACAATGAGAGAGGTCATGCCCCAAGTTTAGGGCGGCGGGCCTGCCGGGGCGAAGTCCGTGTCATCTGGTGAACGCCCCGGCGGCCTTCCGCCGGGTCCAGGACTATTCGGGCGCCTCAAATTCGGTCTCGCCCCTGGCCCACAGGGTGAACCGGTATTCAGTGCCGTTGGCCGAGGTGTGCCAGCCTTCCTTGGGCGTGGCGCCGCGGAACATCCACTCCGGGCCCATCACGGGAGCCTGCGTGTCCCCTGGCACGTCCGTGTTAATGACGGTGACGACCGCGACGTTGCAGTCGTCCATCGCCTGGGCGAAGATTTGCCCGCCGCCCAGCACCCACACCTCGTCGCCGCCGGGGGAGAGCTGCGCCTCCACGAGCGCCTGGTCCAGGGAGTCAAGCACGACGGCGCCGCCCGCCTCCGGCGTGGAACCCCACCCGGGCTGCCGGGTCACCACGATGTTGGTGCGCCCGGGCAGCGGGCGGTACTTTGCCGGAAAGGAATCCCACGTCTTGCGGCCCATGACCACGGGGTGCCCGCCGGTGATGCGCTTGAAGTGGGCCAGGTCTTCGGGCAGGTGCCAGGGCATGCCGCCGTCGGCGCCAATGACCCCCTGGTTGGTTTGGGCCCAGATCATGCCCACGATGGGCTGGGTGAAGCGGAACACGGCGCGCTGTCGGGGGGAACCGGGCTGGGGGCTCATACGGCGATCGGTGCCTTAATCGTCGGGTGGTGCTGGTAGTTGGCCAGCTCAAAGTCATCAAGGGCGTAGTCAAGGATGGATGCGGGCCTGCGGGTGAAGCGCAGCCGCGGGGACGGGTAGGGGGCACGCGAGAGCTGCTCGGCCACCTGCTCCAGGTGGTCGTCGTAGATGTGGACGTCGCCGCCGGTCCAGATGAACTCGCCCGGGTCCAGGTCCAGCTGTTGCGCCATCATCATGGTCAACAGGGCGTAGGAGGCAATGTTGAACGGGACGCCCAGGAAGGTGTCCGCCGAGCGCTGGTAGAGCTGGCAGCTGAGTTTGCCGCGCCCGTCCCCGGTGGGGGCCACGTAAAACTGGAAGAAGGCGTGGCACGGTGGCAGGGCCATGTCCTTGAGCTCGCCCACGTTCCAGGCGGAGACGATGTGCCGGCGGGAATCCGGGTTGCTGCGCAGGGACTCCATGACGGCGGCAATCTGGTCGATGTGCCCGCCGTCCGGCGTGGGCCACGAGCGCCACTGGACGCCGTAGACGGGGCCCAGCTCGCCGTCGTCGTCCGCCCACTCGTTCCAGATCTTCACGCCGTGCTCCTGCAGCCAGCGCACATTGGAATCGCCGCGCAGGAACCACAGCAGCTCCAGGGCCACGGACTTGAAGTGCACCCGCTTGGTGGTGACCAGCGGGAAGCCGTCGGCAAGGTCGAAGCGGAGCTGGCGGCCAAAGACGCTGCGGGTTCCGGTGCCGGTGCGGTCCGATTTGGGGGTGCCGTTGGCCAGCACGTCCCGAAGCAGGTCCTCATACGGGGTCACAATAGTCACGCCCACCAGTCTACTGGTCCCGCTGCCGGGGGTGCGGCCTGCCGCACTTGCGCCGGCGTGACCGGCCGGCTCAGTCCTCGTAGGGCCTGTGCTGCTCCACGGCCACGATGCGGCCGGGGTCGCCGACGGACACGTGCGCCACCAGGACCTCGCCCGGGGCCAGGTGCGGGTCGCCCAGCGGCAGCCTTGCCGCCAGGGGGGCATCCATGTGCCTGGCCAGCGTCCTGAGCACGGTCGGCAGCACGGGCCGGTGCGTGCACACGGCGACGGCGCTGGACTTGGACAGCAGCTTGTCAATGACGGCGGCCGCCTTGGCGGGGTTCCGCTTGTGGTCGGCCTCCGTCAGAGCCGGCACCACCTTGACCTTGGCCTTCGTGGCCTGGGCATAGGGGGAGATGGTGGCGATGCAGCGCATCCAGCCGCTCGTGAGGATCTTGGCCGGGTGCCAGGCCATCAGCAGCCGCTGGAGGTAGAGCGCCTGCCGCTTGCCGGTGGCCGCCAGCGGCCGGTCACCCTCGGCGCGGGTCCAGGCCGAGCGCGGCTTGGCCTTGGCGTGGCGGACCACCAGCAGCGGCCAGGTCTGCAGCGTGCCGGCCTCATGCGCCTCCAGCAGGGCGTCCAGGGGCTCGACGTCGGATGGGTTGGAGAGCAGGCCCCTCGCCTTGGTGGCGGAGCACCAGACGGCGGTGTCCACCTCCTTGCCGTCGGGCAGCGGCGGCAGGTCGTCGACCTCGGCGGCCCAGTAGTGCACCTCCTTCAGGCCGGGCTTGACGGCGTAGCGGATCGAGGGGAGCGGCACGCCCAGGGTGATCGGCAGGCCCACTTCCTCGTACACCTCCCGCACGGCACATTCGGCCAAGGTTTCGCCCTTGTCCAGCTTGCCCTTGGGCCAGGACCAGTCGTCGTAGCGTTGCCGGTGGATAAGGAGCAGCTCCAGCTTCTTCTTCTTGACGCGCCAGCACAGCGCGCCGGCCGCGTACACGGAAATTTCCGCGGCGCCGGCTTCCACGTCCTCCAAGTGCTCGCTGCTGCGCATTACCGGCGCAGGGCGGAACGCTGGCGGGAGCGGCTGGACAGCAGCCAGGACTGGACGTCGCTGAGCGGGTTGCCGTCGGCGTCGCGGTGGTGGCGGGTCCATTCGCCGTCCTGCCCCAGGTGCCAGCTGGACGTGCCGGCGTCGAGGTAGCGGTCCAGCAGCGCGTTGACGTCGCTGATGTCGTCAGGGTTGGAAAGCTTCACCAGGGCCTCCACCCTGCGGTCCAGGTTGCGGTGCATCATGTCGGCCGAGCCGATGTAGACCACCGGGTCCCCGCCGTTGGCAAAGGTGAACACGCGGGAGTGTTCCAGGAAGCGCCCCAGCACCGAGCGCACCGTAATGTTTTCGCTCAGCCCGGGCACGTCCGGGCGCAGCGAGCAGATGCCCCGCACCACCACGCCCACGTCCACACCGGCCTGGGAGGCACGGTACAGCGAATCGATGATGGCCTCGTCCACCATCGAATTGACCTTGAAGCGCACCTGCGCCGGAAGCCCGGCCTTCTTGTTGGCAATTTCGGCATCGATGCGTTCAATCAGGCCCGAGCGCACCGAGCGCGGCGCCACAAGCAGGCGCTCAAACTCGGACTTCGGCGCGTAGCCCGAGAGCTGGTTGAACAGCTTGGAGAGGTCCTCGCCCACCTGGTCGTCGGCTGTCAGCAGCCCCAGGTCCTCGTAGTAGCGGGCCGTGCGGGGATGGTAGTTGCCGGTGCCGATGTGGCAGTACCGGCGCAGCCCATCCTGCTCCTGGCGCACCACCAGGGACAGCTTGCAGTGGGTCTTCAGCCCGACGATCCCGTAAACCACGTGCACGCCCGCCTGCTCCAGCTTCCTGGCCCAGGAGATGTTGGCCTGCTCGTCAAAGCGGGCCTTGATCTCCACCAGCGCCAGCACCTGCTTGCCCGCCTCGGCCGCATCGACCAGGGCGTCAACAATGGGGGAGTCGCCGGAGGTCCGGTACAGGGTCTGCTTGATGGCGCGGACCTTGGGGTCCGAGGCGGCCTGCTCGAGGAACGCCTGGACCGAGGTGGAGAAGGAGTCATAGGGGTGGTGGAGGAGGATGTCGCGCCGGCGCATGGCCGCGAACACGTTGGCGGCCTTGGACGTCTCCGACTCGTTTAGATCGCGCGAGGTGTGGGCCACGTGCTTGGGGAACCGAAGGTCGCCGCGGTCGATGTTGCCAATGACGGACAGCCCGCGCAGGTCCAGCGGCGCCGGCAGCCTGTAGACCTCGGCGTCCTCGACGTCCAGCTCCCGGACCAGCAGCGCCAGCACGTTGGGGTTGATGTCCGTCGCGACTTCCAGGCGGACGGGCGGGCCGAACCGGCGGCGCAGCAGTTCCTTCTCCAACGCCTGCAGGAGGTTCTCGGCGTCGTCCTCCTCCACCTCCAGGTCCTCGTTGCGCGTGACGCGGAAGGTGTGGTGCTCCAGCACCTCCATGCCCGGGAATAGCTGGTCCAGGTGCTGGGCGATGACTTCCTCCAGCGGGATGAACCGGGCCACCCGCCCGGGCACGGTGCCGGCGCGGGGCCCGTCCACGGACACGAGCCGGTCCAGCAGGTCCGGCACCTTCAGCCGGGCAAAAAGTTCCTTGTCGCTGACGGGGTTGCGGACCACCACGGCCAGGTTCAGTGACAACCCTGAGATGTACGGGAAGGGGTGCGCCGGGTCCACGGCCAGGGGCGTGAGGATGGGGAACATTTTCTCGGCAAACATCCTGCCCAGCTGGTCCTTGGCTCCGTCGTCCAGCTCGTCCCAGTGGACCAGGTGGATGTGCTCGTAGGCCAGGGCGGGGCGGATCTGGCTGGCAAAGACATGCGCGTGCCGCGCCTGCAGCTCGTGGGCGGCGTCGCTGATCTGCTCGAGCACCTCGATGGGGCTGAGCCCTGCGGGGGACGGCACGGCCAGTCCCGCGGCGATCCGGCGCTTGAGCCCCGCGACGCGGACCATGAAGAATTCGTCCAGGTTGGAAGCAAAGATGGACAGGAAGTTGACCCGCTCCAGCAGGAACAGGTCCGGGTCCTCGGCGAGTTCAAGGACGCGGGCGTTGAAGGCCAGCCAGCTGAGTTCGCGGTCCAGGAAGCGGTCCGGGCTGATGTCCCCCTCCGGCAGGAGGTTCGGCTCGAACTCGGGGATGGCGATCCGGTCCTGTGTGGCGCGGGCGGACTGCACTTCGCCGGTGCCAAACCGTTCCCCGTTGAGCGAAGCCGCGGTTTGCACCGGTCCCTTGTATTCGCGTTTCATCGATAAATCCTCAAAGTTGGTGCCTCGTTGTTCCAACACTACAAGCCGCCGCGGTCCGTGGCAGTCCCTGCCGGAGGGTTCGTTGCGCCGGTCAGGAAGCGGAGACCGGGCCGTACATGACGTCGGAATCCCATTTGGTGAACCCCAGCTTGCGGTACAGGGCCACGGCGGGCTCGTTGTCGGCGTCCACGTACAGCATGATGGCGCGCAGCCCCTGCGCCTGCAGGTAGTCGATGCCCTGCACGGTCAGGGTCCTGCCCAGTCCCATGCCCTGGGCAGCCGGGGTCACGCCCACCACGTACACCTCGCCCATGGGTGACTGCCCGGCCCGGCCCGGGTGCACCTTGGTCCAGTGGAAGCCCAGGATCGCTCCGGAGCCGTCCACCGCGAGGAAGAACCCGGCCGGGTCAAACCAGGGCTCGGCCATGCGGGCCTGGAGGTCCTCCAGCGTCAGGGCGCCCTGTTCCGGGTGGTGGGCGAAGGCGGTGGCGTTGGCCGCCAGCCAGGCGGCCTCGTCCTGATGCGGCACAAAGGTCCGCAAGGTCACGCCGCCGGGCACTTCCGGGCGGTGCGGTTCCAAGGCCGCTTCCGGTGCCCGGCGGACCAGACGCATGCGCCACAGCTCGCGGATGGCGCGGTAGCCGTAGCTGGCGGCGAGGTCCGCGGCGGCCTCGTGGTCCCCGTGCGACCACGCCCTGATGCCCTGAAGCCCGCGCACCTCCACCAGCTTGTCCACCAGCATGGACCCGACGCCCTCGTTGCGGTAGTTGGGGTGCACCGCGATCTCCAGGACCCCGTCCCCGCCGTCCAGCACGACGATGGCCACCCCGGCCAGGTCTTCGCCTTCCGTCGGCGAGTTCTCCTCCGGCGCATATGTGAGCAGGACCAGCACCGTGTGCGGGCCGGCATGCCTGGCCTTCAGCTCCACCAGGGTCTGCTCGGAAAACGGCGGATTGCCGTCAACGTCCTCGGTGTCCGCGACCAGGTCGAGGATGTCGCGCAGGACGTCGGGTTCGGGGGTGCCCGGGACCACCGTCACGGGCCAGCTGCCAGTCTTTGCGGGGCTCATGACCACAGCCTAGTCCCCGCGCCCTCCCCGGGCGACGCCGGCGCCCGTCACGCGGGGCCCGTCGGGCGCGTGGGCCCGCCTCGCCATGCCAGGCCGGCGCCCGGCACCCGGGGCCCGTCGGGCGCGTGGGCCCGCCTCGCCATGCCAGGCCGACGCCGGCACGTCCCCCGGGGCCCGGTTTGCACCGGACGCGGGTGCTGGCCTAGAGTTTGAGGGCAGCAACCCGAGGGGGATGCACCAGTGGGGTGTCCTCGATACGTTCGACCCGTATGTCCTCCACCATTTCAAGAAGGTCCGCTCCCGAGCGGGCTTTCTCGTTTAAGTGGCCATCCATGTCGTTTCCGACGGCGGGGCCAACCCGCGCTGGATCCGTGAGGGCGGGGCCAACCCGCGAGAAGGGTGCGAAGATACGCCGCCCTCGCGGCTTGGCCCCGCCCTCACGAAAAAATCCCCGCCACCATGACGGCTTGGCCCCGCCCTCGCGAAAAAATCCCCGCCGCCATGACGGCTTCGCCCCGCCATCGCAGCCAAGACCAGCCCCCAGGCCCTTACCTCCCCCCGCACCCATGCCGGGATGCGTGCGTTCGAGCGGCGCCGAAGGGCAGTGGCCACGGCAGGCAGGCGGCGCAAGGGTCGCGGACTCCCTCGCCATGGCAGCGACGCGGATGGCCACTCTTGTTTAATCCCCGTCCACCGGCGGGACCCCGTAGGCAGGTTGTGCCCGTGGCGGGAGGTGCGCGGCACCTCCGCCGCTACGCCTCGGCCAGTTCGTCGTCGGGCATCTTGGCAATGGTCAGGCGGTATCCGACGTTGCGCACCGTGCTGATCAGGCTCTCATGGTCCGAGCCCAGCTTGGCGCGCAGGCGACGCACATGCACGTCCACGGTGCGCGTGCCGCCGTAGTAGTCATAGCCCCAGACCTCGTTCAGGAGCTGCGCCCGGGTGAAGACGCGGCCCGGATGCTGGGCCAGGTATTTCAGCAGTTCAAATTCCTTGTAGGTCAGGTTCAGCACCTTGCCGTGGACGCGCGCGGTGTAGCTGTCCTCGTCGATCACCACCCCGGCGGCCTGGATTTCCTGGTGGACGGAGTCTTCGGCGTCTGCGGCCCGTGTGAGGGCCAGGCGGATGCGCGCCTCCACCTCGGCGGGGCCGGCCGTTTCGAGAATCACGTCGTCCGCCGCCCACGACGCGGTCACGGCCGCCATGCCGCCCTCGGTCAGGATCAGCAGCAGGGGAACGCTGATTCCCGTGGCCCGCAGCAGCTGGGTCAGGGACCGGGAGCCGGCCAGGTCCTTCCGTGCGTCCACCATGATGAGTTCGGACGGCGTGGCGTCCAAGAGGGCGGTGGGAACGGCCGGAAGGATGTGGATCGAGTGGCTGAGCAGTTCCAAGGCAGGCAGAACGTCCACGGAACTGCCGTGGTTGTTGGTCAGCATTAAGATCTGCGACATGTCTTCCTCCAAAGTGCGTCGATGTGCGCATCTTTGAGCGGCGAACCACCTGACACCCCCGGGGCCGGAAAACGCGCACCGTGCGGCCAAGGCGGCATGAACCGTGGCACAACGCTCCGGAGCGAGGGTTGTTCCACAGTGTACCGCGAGAGTAGGGCAGGATTGATGTGTGAAGTCATCATTAGCCGGACTTGTAGGGATCGTTGCGCTCGCAGCCATTGTCGCCGGGCACATTTTCGGGCTCGGCTACATTGTGGGCGTCGCCGTGGCGCTGTCCGCCGTGTTCGGCTACGGCTGGCCGCACTATTTGGGCATTCCGGCGAAGAAGACTCTGGGCGCCGTCATTGCCCTCACCGGCGCCGCGGCGGCCCTCACCAGCGGCCTGACGGCCGACGCAAACTTCCTGGTGTGGACGCCGATCTTCATCGCCTTTGGCTTTGGCGCCGTCCTGGTGGTGCAGCTGATCCGCGGCACGGGCCAGGCGCACCGGCTGGAATCGACCCTGGGGGCAGGTGCCGGCGTCCTCATTGCCGGGTTTGCCGGCGGGTGGGTGGCCTCCTACCGCTTCCTCGGCGCGCCCGGCATGACGCTGATCATCGCGGTGAGCGCCGCGGTGGCGCTGTGCATCGGCATGCTGCCCTGGCCGGACAGGGCCCTTGCGCCCCTGGCCATAGTGCTCTCCGCACTGGCCGGTCCGCTGGCGGCCCTCCTCGTTTCAGACGTCCGGATCCTTCCCGCCGCCGTGCTCGGGGCACTCGTGGCGGCGGTGATCGCCAGCTTCCGCAGGCTGCGCACACTCACCGGGCCGATGCGCGGCGTCACGGGCGCCCTGGCCGCGGCCGCGGCGCCCGTCCTGTCGCTGGGCGCGCTGGTCTATTTCATCGAAAAGCTGCTGCTCGCCTGAGCGTGACCGGGGCGCCAAAAGATCACGATAGTATGGCTGCATGAGCGTACTTGCCTTGGAAATCTTCTTCATCTGCCTGCTGGTCCTTGCCGGCATCACCATGGCCTGGTTTGCCGGACTGGTGGTGTGGCGTCTCTTCAAGGGCCAGCAGTAGGCTGCCATGGCCATTGAGATTCCCACGGACCTGACACCCGAGCTGGTCCCGCTGTCCTGGCTCCTGGGCACCTGGAGCGGCCGCGGCCGGCTGGGCACGGGGGAGGCCGACGACGAGCACTTCACCCAAACGGCGACGTTCAGAACCAACGGGATGCCGTACCTGCAATACACCGCCGAGTCCTGGCTCACCGACGAGGACGGGACCGTCCTGCGCCCGCTGTCCGTGGAGACCGGCTTTTGGCAGCTTGACCGCCCCATGCACGACGCCGACGGCGGCCCCGGGCTGGTCCCCGCCGACATTGTGCCCGCCTTTCGCACCGCCGACGACGTCGAGGCCCTCCGCAACGCCGACGGCGGCTTCGACATCACGGCCACCATTGTCCACCCCGGCGGCATCTCCGAGTTGTACTACGGCACCATCAAGGGCCCGCAGATCCAGCTGTCCACCGACGCGGTCATGCGGCACTCGGGTGCCAAGGACTACTCCGCGGCCACCCGCATCTTCGGCCTGGTCAACGGCGACCTCTACTGGCGCTGGGACGTTGCCGCCCAAGGCCGGTCGCTGGAAGCGCACGCCTCGGCGGCACTGCACAAGGTCCAATAGGCCAAGGTTTTTGACCCGTCCGGCGCCGGGCAGGGTGCGGGCCGTGCGCAGATCAGCGTCATGCGCGGTGTCGGGGTCGCCCGTCCCGCATAACAGCGCGCGCAGCTCGGAATAGGCACATCGAGGAAGGCGTTGCACCCGTTATGAGCTATTTGAGTCCTTTGCTAAACCGCCATGGCGCAGTTCAGGCCGGAGGGCTGGATGCCGGCGTGGCCGCGCACTACGGCGATCCGAACAAGGAGCAGCGGCTCCTGGCCGGATACCTCGGGAAGCCGGGGACCGCGGTCGTGGATCTCTCCCACCGCGGCGTGGTCACCGTCGCCGGCCCGGACCGGCTGAGCTGGCTCAACACGCTGTCGTCGCAAAGCCTCGCGACGCTGCCGCCCAAGGTTGGCACCGAGCTGCTGCTGCTGAGCGTGCAGGGCCGGATCGAATATGACGCCCGTGTGGTGGACGACGGCGCAACCACCTGGCTGATCGTGGAGGCGGACGAGGCCGAGCCGCTCGCCGCCTGGCTGAACTCGATGAAGTTCATGCTGCGGGTCGAGATTGCGGACGTCTCGGCGGACTGGGCCGTGCTGGGTTCTGTGGTGGAGGTTCCGGAGTGGGCCGGGCTGCTGGTGTGGACGGACCCCTGGCCGCACATTGGCGCCGGAGGCTGGAGCTACGCCGCCGTCGACGAGGACAGCCACCCGGGGCTCGAGCGTCCGTGGCACGAGTACCTGGTGCCCGCCGGCGAGCTTGTGGCCACGGTGGGGGACCGTCCGCTGGCCGGAGCCTGGGCGGCCGAGGCGCTGCGGATTGCCGCCTGGCGCCCGCGCCGCGGTGCGGAGACCGACGACAAGACCATTCCCCACGAGCTTGACCTGCTGCGCACCGCGGTGCACATGGCCAAGGGCTGCTACAAGGGCCAGGAAACCGTGGCCCGCGTCCACAACCTCGGGCACCCGCCGCGCCGGCTGGTGTTCCTGCAGCTGGACGGCTCCCAGCACACCATCCCGGCCCCGGGCAGTGAGGTGTTTGCCGGCGACCGCAAGGTGGGCGTGGTGACCAGCGTGGCGCAGCACTTTGAGATGGGCCCCATCGCCCTGGCCCTGGTCAAGCGCACCGTGGACCCCGGCGTGGAGCTCATGGTGGACGACGCCGGCGAGAGGTACGTTGCGTCGCAGGAGACCATCGTGGCCACGGACGCCGGCCAGGTGGTCGGCAGGGCCACGGGCTTCCTGCGCGCACCCCGCTAGGCCCGCGCGACGCACCCGCGCCGGTGCCGCCGGCCAACATGAGGACACCATCACGGACCCACCGCGGGAACCTGTTGATTTTTACATAGTCCACGTGGAATAATTCTTGTGGACTAACCGGCGGAGGGATGGCGCGCATGGCAGCCACACGGCAACTGACACCCTTGGGCGTGGCCGCCCTGGGACTGCTGGCCGAGCGCGCCATGCACCCCTACGAGATGTACCAGTTGCTCATCCACCGGCGGGAGGACCGGCTGGTCAAGGTCAGGCCGGGCACGCTGTACCACACGGTGGGCCGGCTGGCCGAGGCCGATCTGGTCAAGGCCGTCGGCACGGAGCGGGAGGGCAACCGCCCGGAGCGCACCACGTACGCGATCCTGCCGGCAGGCCGCGAGGCCCTGGAACTGCGGCTGAAGGAACTGCTGGCGCGTCCCGCCGCCGAATACCCCAGCTTTCCCCAGGCGGTGGCCGAGGCACACAACCTGCCGGCCGGCGTCGTGCTTGAACTCCTCGCCGAACGCCTGGCCGCCTTGGAAACGTCCCTGGCCGAGCTGGAGACGGACGCCCGCCTGGCGCGGTCCCGGGGCGTGGAACAAAGGTTCTGGATGGACGTGTTATACCAACGGGCCATGACGGGCGCCGAACTGGACTGGATCCGGCAGCTGCACTCGGACATCACCACCGGCGCCATGCCCTGGCAGGCGCCGGCGTCCTTCGACAATCCGGCCAGCAACAAACTTTAAGGAACAACGCATGGAAACCGTGGCAAAACCGTGGCCCGCGTTATGGGCGCTCGTGCTGGGCTTCTTCATGATCCTGGTCGACTCCACCATCGTCTCGGTGGCCAACCCCAAAATCATGGAGGGCCTGCACACCGACATCAATTCCGTCATCTGGGTCACCAGCGCCTACCTGCTCGCCTACGCGGTGCCGCTGCTGGTCACCGGCCGGCTGGGGGACAAGTACGGCCCCAAGAACCTGTACCTGATCGGGCTGAGCGTGTTCACGCTGGCGTCGCTGTGGTGCGGGCTCTCCGGCAGCATCGGCATGCTGATCCTGGCCCGCGCGGTCCAGGGCCTCGGCGCCGCCATGATGACGCCGCAGACCATGGCGGTCATCACCCGCATCTTCGCCCCGGACAAGCGCGGCCCCGCCATGGGCCTGTGGGGAGCCACGGCCGGCGTCGCCATGCTGGTGGGCCCCATCCTCGGCGGCGTGCTGGTGGATGGGCTGGGCTGGGAATGGATCTTCTTTGTCAACGTGCCGGTGGGCGTGGTGGCGTTCATCATGGCGTTCCGACTGGTGCCCTCGCTCAGGACGCACGACCACAAGTTCGACCTGCTGGGCGTGGCCCTGAGTTCACTCGGCCTGTTCATGCTGGTCTTCGGCATCCAGGAAGGCGAAAAGTACAATTGGGGCACCATCACCGGCCCCATCTCGGTGTGGGGCCTGATCATCGCCGGCATAGTGTTCCTCGGCCTGTTCATCGTGTGGCAGGCCGTCACCAGGGGCGAACCGCTGGTGCCGCTGCACTTGTTCAAGGTGCGCAACTTCTCGCTGGCCAACGCGGCCATCACCACCATGGGTTTCACGGTCACCGCCATGAGCCTGCCGCTGTTCTTCTACTACCAGCTGGTGCGCGGCATGTCACCCACGCAGTCGGCGCTCATGATGGTCCCCATGGCGCTGTTCTCCGGCGTGCTGGCACCCTTCGTGGGCAAGCTCGTTGACATCGTCAACCCGCGCTACGTCGCGCTCACCGGGTTCATCCTGATGGCGGTGTCGCTGCTGTGGACGTCGTCGCTCATGAACGCCGACACCGCCATTTGGCTGTTCCTGCTGCCCAGCGGCCTGCTCGGCATTGCCAGCTCCGGCATTTGGGCCCCGCTCTCGACGACGGCCACCCGCAACCTGGGCCCGCGCGAGGCGGGGGCGGGCGCGGGAATCTACAACACCACCCGCCAGATCGGGTCCGTGCTGGGCTCCGCGGCCATCGCGGCGCTGATCGGGGCACGCCTGGCGGCGGAGATGCCCGCCGGCGCCAGCCAGGGTGCCAGCGGGGTCAGCGGCCAGCTGCCCGAGTTCCTGAGGGCCGGGTTCTCGACGGCGATGGGCCAGTCGATGATCCTGCCCGCCATTGTGGTGCTGGCGGGCGGGGTGATGGCGCTGCTCTTCGCCAAGCCCCGTGCCGTGGACGCCATCTATGCGGAGTTTGACGGTGTTGAAGGGCAACCGAAGTCTGAATCCCGGCCACGCTGAAGCCGGCGGACCGGCACCGGGCGCTTCCGCGTCCGTGCCGGTAAATTTGTCCCGGCGGCGGGAGAGGCCGGCGTCGTTCACGTCGTCGGCATGGGCCCCGGCATCCCCAGATGCCGCTGCCAGGCGAGCCGGACAATCAGGGCGGAACTGATCTCAAGGCCCCTGCCCAAACGCTAGCCGAACAGGATGGCGGCCTCGTCATAGCGGTGCTGCGGGACGGTCTTCAGGTTGCCAAGCGCCGCTTCAAACGGCACGTGCTCAATTTCGGTCCCCTTGAGCGAGACCATGGTGCCCCAGCGTTCGTCCACCACGGAGTCGACCGCCGCCATGCCCAGGCGCGTGGCCAGCACCCGGTCAAAGCTGGATGGCACGCCGCCGCGCTGGATGTGGCCCAGGATGGTGGCGCGGGTTTCAATGCCGGTGCGGGCCTCGATCTCGGGGGCCAGCTGCTCGCTGATGCCGCCCAGGCGCGGCCGGCCGAACGTGTCCAGGCCGCGCTCCGAGTGGGCGGAGTCCCGGTGGTCCGGGACGAAGCCTTCAGCCACCACCACGAGCGGCGCGCGGCCGCGGTCGTGGGCTTCCTGCACCCACTCGACTATCTGGTCCATGCTGGTCTGCTGCTCCGGGATGAGGATCGCGTGGGCGCCCGTCGACATGCCTGCGTGCAGTGCGATCCAGCCAACGTGGCGGCCCATGACCTCGGCAATCATGCAGCGGTGGTGGGATTCGCCGGTGGTGCGCAGCCGGTCGATCGCCTCGGTGGCGATCTGCACGGCCGTGTCGAAACCGAAGGTGTAGTCGGTGGCGTCGAGGTCGTTGTCCACCGTTTTTGGCACGCCCACGATCTTCAGTCCGGCGTCCGTGAGGCGGCGGGCGGCGGCCAGCGTGCCTTCGCCGCCGATGGCGATCATCGCGTCGATGCCCAGCCGCTCCATGTGGGCCTTGATGACTTTCGGCCCGCCCGCGCCCTCAAAAGGGTTGGTGCGGGAGGTGCCGAGGATGGTCCCGCCCTGTTTGGAGATGCCGCGGACCATCTGGCGCGGGAGGTCCATGACGTCGCCCTCCACCACGCCGCGCCAGCCGTCACGGAAACCAACGAATTCGTGGCCGTAGCTCTTGATGCCCTTGAGCACGATGCCGCGGATCACGGCGTTCAGTCCGGGGCAGTCGCCGCCGCTTGTCAGGATGCCAATCTTCATGGGTAATGGGGTCCTTCAGGGATGGAGTCAATGTGGTTTGAGCGCACCGTTGAGCTCCTCTCTCTTGGACATTCTAGACGGTCATGTGACGGGGGCAACTTGGGCCCGCTCCATGGACGGGCGGCCGCCGGGCTCACTTGCGGCGCAACACGTTCACCGCCCCGCCGGCCACCATGGCCAGGCCCGCCCCGAAAAGCAGCCACATGGTGGCCTGGCCGGTGTCCAGCTGCAGCCCCGCCTGCCGTGTTGCCAGGACCAGGAGGCCAATGACGACGACGACGGCGCCCCACACGAGGGTGCCGACCCTCACCGGGAGCCTGGGGCCGGCGTCTTCCGCCCTGCCTTTCGGCGCGTCGGGAAAATCCAGCGGTTCTGTCGGGTTGTTCATGGCGATTTCTCCAATTGCTCGTTGCCGGCCGGCTATTTGCCGGCCACGGGGATGATGGTGACGTTGGCGGCCGCGCCCTGCAGGGTGACCACCAGCCCGTTCCCGGTGGCGTCGGGATTGACGTGGGTGGTGGACGCTTGCACCACGGCTTTCCCATCGGTGCCCGGCTGTCCCTGTATCTGAAGGGTGGAGACCACAAGCTCGCCCTTGATCGTGACGGGAATGTTGGCGGGCACCTTGACCACCGCCTTCGCGGCCAGCACGTTCACGGGGATCTGGAGGTCACTGGCCAGGGGGGCTCCGGCGTCGAGCCCGGTGAGGTCGATGCTGGCGTCAGCCATGGCCACGGACAAACCGTCCTGCGCCGCGCTGACGGTGGTGGGTGCCCACGACTGATTCGCCATGGAGGTCCACGGCGCGTGCAGGGGAACCATGCTCAGCAGTCCGGCGAACACCAGGGCAATCACGGCAAAGGTGCCCACGCCGCCCGCCGAGCGGCCGCGGATGCCGGAGGCCATGATGGCCAGGCCTGCGGTGATCGCCGCGGCGGCGGCAGCGGCGGCGACCTGGTAGCCGTGCAGGTTCAGGACGCCCGATGAGTTGAGAATCAGCACCAGGGCGCCCACCATGACGGCCAGGCCCACGGACATCAGGCTGGCCGCGGCGCCCAGGCGCGGCCTGGCCTTCAAGGCCAGCGGGCCGCTGGGCCCGAGGGGGCCCGATGCGCCGAGGGGGCCCGATGCGCCGAGGGGGCCCCCGGACCCGAGTGGGCCGTCGGACCCGAGCCTGCGGCCGCTCCAGCCGCCGGCGTTGCCGCTCCAGCTGGGGGTGCTGCCGTTCAGGGGCTCAGTGGGGCGCTCGCCGTCGCCGGGCCGGTCTGCGGGAAACCGGGCTGGACCGTGTGGGCCGGTTTCCGGGGCAGGCGCGTAGGTCTGGGCCGGGTCGGCCGCGACCGGCGCAGCGGGCGCGCCGTAGTGGTACTGCCGGCGTGGCTGCCGGCCGGTGCCGGACGGGCTGTCCTTGCCGCGGTTCATCGCCCAGACCACGCAGGCAACGATCGCCGCGACCCACAGCACCGGCCAGGGGAACCAGCCGCCGTGCCAGTTCCAGGCAATGCCCTGCCCGGGGCCGGCCAGTCCAAGGAAGGTGGCAATGCCGGCGCCTGTCATGCCGGTGGACCAGTGGCCGCGGGCCACCTGCTCCACGTGGATGCGGCCGTCGGGCTCGGGCAGCAGCGCCCAGGCGACGCCGTAGGCCAGGAGGCCGATCCCGAAAAACAGGGTCAGCACAACGGCCAGGCCGCGGACTATCACGGGGTCAATGCCCCACTTCTCCGCGAGACCGCTGCACACCCCGCCCACCCAGCGGCTGCTCCCGCGGCGGACGCCGAGGGAGCGAATCCACACGAAGAAGCGGGCGCCCTGCTGCGGAGCCGGGCCCGAGGCGTAGGCCGGTTCCGGGCGCGGTGCCTGATACGGGCTGCCCGGCTGCGGGACGGGCCCGGCGTCGGACTGTTCGTTGAGGGGCGGCTCTGCGCCCGGTTCTGGCTGCGGGTCTTCATGGCTGTCATTCATGGTTCAATCGTGCCGCGGGGGGCACAGGCACGCCATCGGGGGTCACCCTGAATCAACCCTGAAGCAACCCTTGCAAACGCCGCCGCCGGGCCCGGGGCGTGCTTGGATTGGACCATGAGCGCAAAGATGTACCGGTCCACGGACCGGATGGTGGCCGGAGTGTGTGCGGGCCTGGCCGAGCACCTCGGGCTGCCCGTGCGCGCCGTCCGCGCCATCATGGCAGGCTCCTGCTTCTTCTTCGGCGCGGGGCTGGTCTTCTACGCCTGGCTGTGGATCCTGGTTCCCCTCGCCGGTGAGGATGCCCCCGCCGGTGCGCGCCCGGTGGACGACGACGGCGCCCCGCGCCTGAAGCTGTTCCGCCCGGCTCCCGCCGGCGCGCCCGGTCCTGACAGGGACGGGCCGGCATCCCTGCCCGCTGCGCGGCGTGCGGGTGCCTCCATGGGGCTGAGGGAAATCCTGATTGGCGGCGCCCTGGTGGCGGCGGCACTGGCGTTGTTCGGCGCGAAGGCAGGGGTCAACCTTGACCTCGGCACGCTGATTCCCCTGGGCGTGATCGCGGCCGGCGCCGTTCTGGCCTGGATGCAGCTGGACGCCACGCGTCGCGTGGGCCTGCTCAATGCCGCCAGGATGGACACCCCCTGGTCGATCGCCCGGTTCGCCGCCGGAATTGTCCTGGTGGTGGCCGGCGTCCTCATCATTGTGACGGGCTCGGGGTCATGGACCCTGGTCTGGGCTTCCGCGGTCGCCTCCCTGGCCGTCCTGGCCGGCGTCGGACTGGTCCTGGCCCCCTGGGTGCTCAAATTTTGGCGCGACTTCCAAAGCGAGCGGGCCGGGCGCATCCGCGAAACCCAGCGCGCGGAAATTGCCGCGCACCTGCACGACTCCGTCCTCCAGACACTGGCGCTGATCCAAAAGCGTGCCGACTCCCCGCAGGACGTCGGCCGTCTGGCGCGGGCACAGGAGCGGGAGCTGCGCAGCTGGATCTATCAGGACGAAGGCAAGGATCCGGGGAAGCTCGTCGCCGGGATCCAGGCAGCCTGCGCCGAGGTCGAAGACGTCCACGGGCTGCCCGTGGAGGTGGTGAGCGTGGGCGACGCCGAACTGGACGAGTCCACGCGGGCGCTGGTCCAGGCCACCCGCGAGGCCGTGCTCAACGGGGTGCGCCATGGCGGAACGGCGGTGTCCGTGTACGTGGAGGCGGGCGGGTCCGGCGTCGACGTGTTCGTCAAGGACAGGGGGGCCGGCTTCGATTGGGGCGCCGTGCCGCCGGACAGGCTGGGAGTCCGGGAGTCCGTCGTCGGGCGGATGCAGCGCAACGGCGGCTCGGCTGAGATCATTAGCTCGACGGAAGGCACGGAGGTGCGGCTGCACCTGCCCGCCCGGCCGGCACCGGCGGGCGCCCCCCGAGGCAGCGGCAAGGCACCCCCCAAGGAGGAGACGAAATGACAGAGGCAGGACGGCCGATCAGGGTGGTCGTGGTCGACGACCACGCCATCTTCCGTTCGGGACTCCGGGTGGATCTCGCCCCCGACATCCACGTGCTCGCGGAAGCCGCCACGGTGGAGGAGGCCATTGCCGCCGTCGCTGCGCATACCCCCGACGTGGTGCTGCTGGACGTCCACCTGCCCGGGGGGCGCGGCCAGGGCGGGCGGGAAGTGATCGCGGGCTGTTCCGGGCTGCTGGGGCAGGTGAAGTTCCTGGCCCTCAGCGTCTCCGACGCCGCCGAGGACGTGGTCTCGGTGATCCGCGCCGGCGCCCGGGGCTACGTCACGAAGTCAATCTCCGGAAGCGAGATCTCCGACGCCGTCCGGCGCGTTGCCGGGGGCGACGCCGTGTTCTCGCCCCGGCTGGCCGGCTTCGTCCTGGACGCGTTCGGCACGGCCGAGGTCGCCGTGGAGGATGAGCTGGACAAGCTTTCCGCCCGTGAACTGGAAGTCATGCGGCTGATCGCCCGCGGATATTCCTACAAGGAAGTGGCCAAGGCGCTGTTCATTTCCATCAAGACCGTGGAAACCCACGTCTCCGCCGTCCTGCGCAAGCTCCAGCTGTCCTCCCGCCACGAGCTGACCCGCTGGGCCGCCGACCGCCGCCTGCTGTAGTCGAGCCCCGGCAGCGGACCGGCATTCCCTCGGCCGCTATCCGACCGACGGCCGCGGACGGCCTTACGGCCTCCTTTACGCGGCCTACGGAAATACCGGATCCGCCGCCTGTATAAGACAACGAAGCCGCCGGTCATGGTGTTTCCGGTTACGCCTTCGCGGTGCCGAGCAGCTCCTGCAGGCGGCGCACGCCGGTGGCGAGGTCGTCGTCGCCGAGGGCGTAGGACAGGCGCAGGTAGCCGCTGGGGCCGAACGCCTCGCCGGGGACCACGGCGACCTCGGCCTTGTCCAGGATGAGGGCGGCCAGTTCGGCCGACGTGGCCGGGCGGATGCCGCCGATGTCCCGGCCCAGCAGGCCGCGGACGTCGGCGTAGGCGTAGAAGGCGCCGTGCGGGGTGGGGCACTCCACGCCGTCGATTGCGTTCAAGGCGGTGACCATGGCCTTGCGGCGCCGGTCAAAGGCCACCTTCATCTCATCCACGGCCGTCAGGGGGCCGGACACGGCGGCCAGCGCAGCCATCTGGGACACGTTGGCCACGTTGGACGTGGCGTGCGACTGCATGTTGGTGGCAGCCTTCGCGACGTCGGCGGGGGCGATCATCCAGCCCACGCGCCAGCCCGTCATCGCATAGGTCTTGGCGACGCCGTTGAGCACCACCACGCGGTCGCCCAGCTCCGGGGCGGCTGTGGCAATCGAGGTGAACGGCACGCCGTCGTAGGTCAGGTGCTCGTAGATCTCGTCGGTGATGACCCACAGCCCCCTGGATGCGGCCCATTGGCCAATCTCGCGGGTCTGCTCGGGGGAGTAGACGGCCCCCGTGGGGTTGGACGGGGAGACGAACAGCAAGATCTTCGTGCGCGGGGTGAGCGCCGCCTCAAGCTGGTCGACGGTGACGAGGTAGCCCTGTTCGGGGCCGGCGAAGACCTCCACGGGGACGCCCCCCGCGAGCCGGATGGCCTCGGGGTAGGTGGTCCAGTACGGGGTGGGGATGACGACCTCGTCGCCCGGGTCCAGCAAGGTGGCGAAGGATTCGTAGACGGCCTGCTTGCCGCCGTTGGTGACCACCACCTGGGAAGGTTCCACGGCGTAGCCCGAATCACGCAGCGTCTTGGCGGCGATGGCCGCCTTCAGCTCGGGGAGGCCCGCCGCGGGCGAGTAGCGGTGGTACTTCGGCTGCCGGGCCGCTGCAATGGCGGCCTCCACAATGTAGTCCGGGGTGGGAAAATCCGGTTCGCCTGCGCCAAAGCCGATGACCGGGCGTCCGGCGGCCTTGAGGGCCTTGGCCTTGGCGTCGACCGCCAGCGTGGCGGATTCGGCAATTGCGGCGATGCGGGCCGAAACCCGGCGTCCGGCGGCTTGGTCGGCGCTCACATTGGCAGACATCTTCTTTACTCTC
This sequence comes from Arthrobacter wenxiniae, assembly GCF_013376105.1. Classification (GTDB taxonomy): domain Bacteria; phylum Actinomycetota; class Actinomycetes; order Actinomycetales; family Micrococcaceae; genus Specibacter; species Specibacter wenxiniae. Next base: position 6,108 of record NZ_JAAMFM010000001.1, on the reverse strand, counting down.
TTTCGAAAGGGCGGGCCCTGCTGGGGGACTTCGGTGCTGGGGAAACGTCGGGGCCTTGAACCCACGGTTCTACTTTAGGCGCATCCCGCCGCCGGTTCGACGTGGCGGGCAACAATGCGTAGACTGGACAACCGGTGTTGAAACGCCATGATGGTGCACGCCTTGGGGCGGGTTTGGAAAACCCCGGCCCAAGACTGTAAGTTGTTTCATGGCCTTCGGCTCCGGTGCGGCCTTTCGGGGTGGCACAGCAGGCAAGTTTCATAGGGTAGTGGCGCAATTGGTAGCGCAGCGGTCTCCAAAACCGCAGGTTGCAGGTTCGAGTCCTGTCTGCCCTGCGCTAGGGCGCAGCGGGTTTGATGTGCGGCAATTCCGTCTCGTGCGGAACTTGGCGCACACCAGGTCCGCCCAGCCTGGCGAATAAAGGCACACGACACGGTCCGTTCGCGCGGGCTCGCGTGTTTTCCAACTAATGATGAGTGAGGCAATGGTGACCGAAACTGCGGCAAGCCGCTCCAATGGCCGCCCCGCCAAAAAGAACGCCAAGCCCAAGGGTCCCGGTTTCTTTGCACGCATAGCCATATTCCTGCGCCAAGTCATTGGCGAGATGAAGAAGGTTGTCACCCCCACTCGCAAGGAGTTGCTCAACTACACCGCGGTTGTGCTGGTATTCGTTGTCATTGTGATGGGTATTGTTACCGTCCTGGATCTGGGTTTCGGCAAGCTCGTGCTTTGGGTCTTTGGCGGCAGCGTAAACATCGAGCACTAAACGCTCAACCTTGGCCGGCCCCGAAAGTGATTTTTTGACACGGGGACGGTTTGAGCCATTTAAGAAACGCACCAGGAAAGCAGGAAATTCGTGTCTGAGCAGGAGCCCGAGGCAACTTACAGTGAGCAGGACCAGGACACTGTGGTTGCCGATGCTGCCATCAGTGCTGACCTTGATGCATCCACGGACGACGCCGTAACGGCCGACCCCGCCGACGGTGCCGGCCCGGCGGTTGCCGAAGAGGCCGCAGATGTCCACGACGCCGAGGCGGCCGACGACACCGCCGAGGCGGCTGCGGCCGAGTCTGCCGCCGACGCCGTCCCCGCCGAGCCCGAGGTGGATCCCGCGGAGGAGTTCAAGGCCAAGCTGCGCCGCCAGGAGGGCGACTGGTACGTCATCCACTCCTACGCCGGCTACGAAAACCGCGTCAAGGTCAACCTGGAATCCCGCAGCCTGTCGCTGAACATGGAAGATTACATCTTCGAGGTCCAGGTCCCCATGGAAGAAGTCGTGGAGATCAAGAATGCCCAGCGCAAGGTGGTCAACCGCGTCCGCATCCCCGGCTACGTCCTGGTCCGCATGGACCTGACGGATGCCTCGTGGGGCGTTGTCCGCCACACCCCCGGCGTCACCGGCTTCGTGGGCAACGCCCACAACCCTGTCCCGCTGCGCCTGGATGAGGTCTTTTCCATGCTTGCCCCGATCTTCGAGGAGCAGCAGGCAGAGGAAACCGGCGTTCCGCTGCGCCACCTGCCCGCCGACGCCGAGATCGACTTTGAGGTTGGCGAGGCCGTCATCGTCAAGGACGGCCCGTTCGAGACCCTCTCGGCCACGATCTCCGAGATCAAGCCCGAGTCCCAGCAGCTCGTTGTGCTGGTCTCCATCTTCGAGCGCGAAACCCCTGTCACGCTCGCGTTCAACCAGGTCACCAAGATCTAGTCGAACCACTGATTTCGCTGGACGGCAGTTTGCTTAGTTGCCGCGCAGCGTCCGGCCGGACGCCATCCGGCCACCCATCGTGGACGCGCTCCGTCGTCCAGGAAAGTTATTGAGAGAAGGACCCTACATTGGCTCCCAAGAAAAAGGTCACCGGCCTTATCAAGCTGCAGATCCAGGCAGGCGCCGCCAACCCGGCCCCGCCGATCGGTCCCGCGCTTGGCCAGCACGGTGTCAACATCATGGAATTCTGCAAGGCGTACAACGCCGCCACTGAATCCCAGCGCGGAAACGTCATCCCGGTTGAAATCACGGTTTACGAAGACCGTTCCTTCACCTTCATCACCAAGACCCCGCCGGCCGCGGAGCTCATCAAGAAGGCTGCAGGCGTCGCCAAGGGTTCAGCCACCCCGCACACCGTCAAGGTTGCCCAGCTGACCAAGGCACAGGTCACCGAGATCGCCACCCAGAAGCTGGTCGACCTCAACGCCACCAGCATCGAAGGCGCCGAGAAGATCATCGCCGGCACGGCCCGCTCCATGGGCATCACCGTCGAGGCCTAAGACCCCGACGCCCTGGTGGACGAGCCCGTCTCGGCCGCCGCAGCACCACCAAAAACAATAAGAACGACGCCGGACAGTCTCCCCTTTGGGTGCCTGGCGGCGGACGTACGTGGCAGGGCCCGCGCGGTCCTTACGACCACAACTGCACAAGGAGAAACAAGCAGCATGGCAAAGCGCAGCAAAGCATATGAGGCAGCCGTAGCCAAGATCGATGCGGACAAGGTTTACGCACCGTTCGAGGCCATTCAGCTCGCCAAGGACACCAACCCGTCCAAGTTCGACGCCACCGTTGAGGTCGCCTTCCGCCTGGGCGTCGACCCCCGCAAGGCGGATCAGATGATCCGCGGCACCGTCAACCTGCCCCACGGCACCGGCAAGACCGCCCGCGTCCTGGTTTTCGCAACCGGCGAGCGTGCCGAGGCGGCCATTGCCGCCGGGGCCGACTTCGTCGGCACCGACGACCTGATCGAAAAGATCCAAGGCGGCTGGACCGACTTCGACGCAGCCGTTGCCACCCCTGATCTCATGGGCAAGGTTGGCCGCCTGGGCAAGGTTCTTGGTCCCCGCAACCTGATGCCGAACCCGAAGACCGGCACGGTTACGAACGACGTCGCCAAGGCCGTCAACGACATCAAGGGCGGCAAGATCGACTTCCGCGTCGACAAGCACTCCAACCTTCACTTCATCATCGGCAAGGTGTCCTTCGACGCCGTCAAGCTGGCGGAGAACTACGCGGCAGCCCTGGAAGAGGTGCTTCGCCTGAAGCCGTCCGCTTCCAAGGGCCGCTACCTGCAGAAGGCCACCGTCGCCACGACGTTTGGCCCCGGCATCACGGTTGACCCGGCCGTGACGAAGGTTGTCATCGACGCATAGGCGATGCGCATGAACGTTGCCTGATGAGAGGGCCCGGAGTAGCGACCTGCTACGCCGGGCCTTCCCTTTTATATGGTTGAGTGGCAAGGGGGCCACGAAAAGTACTTTGGGAGCAGCGAATGGGAACCACCCTCCGGCAGGCAGGCAGTGACGACGCCCCGGCCCTGGCAGAACTCGCGTCCGTGACGGTCCCGTTGCGGAGGACGGCCGGGCGCGGTGCCAGGCAGGCATGGCTGGGCGTCAACAGCGAAAATTTCCGGGCCAGGGGATTCTTCGAAAGGCATGGCTTCAGAGTGGCCGGCAGCAAGGATTTTCAATGGGGGAACCGGGTTGACCATGACCACGTCATGGTGCTGCCGGTGCAAAGCTAGTTTCAGGAGCAACAAGACATGACTGACATTCAGATTGAACAGCTCCACGTGCCCGACGCGCTCGAAGGCGAGGCGGCCGCGGACTTCTTGAGCGCCGTGGAAGTCTCCCGCCAGGTGCGGGTCGGCACCTGGGGGAACGACGACCTCGCCTACACGGGGGAGGAACTGCTGGCGCTGTGCCACGACCCCTTCGAGTGGTACGTCATGCTCGTGGCCCGCCTCGACGGCGGGATTGTGGGACGCGCGGGCATCGCCATGCCGCTGGACGAAAACACCGAGCTGGCACACGTCACCTTGGACGTGCTTCCCGCGACGGAGGGGCGCGGCGTGGGTCGGCAGCTGCTGGAGGCGGCGGAGACATTTGTACGCGGCGAGAACCGCCGGGTGGTGGTGGTGGAGACGAACCACTCCGCTTCGGAGCTCCAGGCCCAGCTGTCGGGCGGCGACGCTGCGCAGCTGCTTCATCCGGCCGAGGGAGGGGGCGCGCTCCCGTTGGAAAACCGCCAGGCCAGCTTTGCCTACAATGCCGGCTACGTCTTGGAGCGGGTGGAACAGTTCAGTTCCTGCCGGCTCCCATTCCCGGTCGACCGCGCTGCCGAACTGAAGAGATCGGCCGATGCCGCGCACGGCGAAGAATACGTGGTGCATCAGTGGACCGACACCTGCCCGGAGAAATGGGCCGCGGACGTGGCCCGCCTCGAGCAGGCCGTGGCACCGCAGGCCGGGGAGGCTGCCTGGGACGTGGCCCGGCTGCGCGAGGCGGAGGAACTGTCCCAGTCGACGGGCCGGCACACCCTGGTGACTGCCGCCGAGAGCAGGGCGTCCGGGCGGCTTGTCGGATACACCTCCATTTCCGTGCTGGGCAAGCGTGACGACGTGGTCTTCCAGGACGACACCATCATGGAGGACGGGCACCGCGGCCGTGAATTGGGGCTGCGGATGAAACTGGCCAACCTGGAACTTTTGGCGCGGGGCTACCCGAAGTCGCATGCCATCTACACCTGGAACTCGGCCGAGGACACGCAGCTGATCAACATCAACTCGCGCATGGGTTTTGTCGCCGCCGGCGTGACAGGGCAGTGGCGAAAGTCCTTTGACGTCGACGCATGAGGGGCGCGGCCGATTTGGAATGGGCGCGGTGGCTCCTGTAGGCTTAAGGCACCAAAGACCGTCGGTCGATGGAAATCACCCCCACGCGCCAGTTGCATCATGCGCCTTGCAGTGTGGAACCGGGAAGGTTTTCATCCGAAAGTCCTGAACCGGGACGGCCAGCGCAGGTGCACAAAGCTTAGGCAGCGAACGAACCGGGTGAAAGCCCGTGGATCCGCGGCCCAAACGCCCCGTACATCTGTGCGGGGCGTTTTTGTTTTCCCCCCGCCTTCCTTCACGGGAAGCGCAGCGGGCAGGACCCGAAGGACCGGCACTAATTCCCGGAAGGAGGGTTATGGCAACGCCAACAAAGGTGGCCGCAGTCGCAGAAATCAAGCAGGATTTCAGCGAGTCCACTGCAGCAGTCCTAACCGAATACCGTGGGCTCACCGTTGCCCAGCTCAAGGAGCTGCGCGTTTCTCTCGGCCAGGACACCAAGTTCACGGTCGTCAAGAACACCCTGACTGCCATCGCGGCCAAGGAAGCCGGTGTTGACGCTTTCGAAGGTCAGCTCTCCGGTCCCACCGCCATTGCGTTCATCAAGGGTGATGCTGTTGCAGCAGCGAAGAGCCTGACGGATTTTGCAAAAGCCAACAAGGCGCTGATCATCAAGACCGGCATCTTCGAAGGCAAGGCTTTCAACGCTTCTGAGGTTGCGGCCCTGGCCGCCCTCGAGTCCCGTGAACTGCAGCTGGCCAGGGTGGCCGGCATCCTCAAGGCTCCGATGGCCGCCGCAGCGCGCACCATCGAGGCCCTGCGTCTCAAGCTGGCCGACGGTGCACCCGCCGAAGAGGCCCCGACAGCCGACGAAGCGACTGCCGCTGAGGAAGTCCCCGCCGCCGAGGCAGAGACCACTGAGGCAGCGACTACCGAGGCCTAGTCCACAATGGCTCCCGCTGCTCGCAAGCCCGCGGCGGGGCCCTCGCAATTGCGGGCCCACTGTATTTCCCTAAATCCACGAGGACTTAGGTCATAGAATCGCCCGTCACCGGGCAAGAACAAGAAAAGGAGCGCCACCCATGGCTAAGCTCACCAACGACGAGCTCATTGAAGCTTTCAAGGAACTGACCATCATCGAACTCTCCGAGTTCGTGAAGAAGTTTGAAGAGGTCTTCGAAGTTACCGCTGCCGCTGTTGCGGTTGCCGGCCCGGCCGGCGGCGCAGCTGCCGAGGCTGAGGAAGAGAAGACCGAGTTCGACGTCATCCTCGAAGCCGCCGGCGACAAGAAGATTGCCGTCATCAAGGAGGTGCGCGCCCTGACCTCCCTCGGACTGAAGGAAGCCAAGGACGTCGTTGACTCCGCCCCCAAGGCTGTCCTCGAAGGCGCCACCAAGGAAGCCGCAGAGAAGGCCAAGGAAGCCCTCGAGGCTGCCGGCGCCACGGTTACCGTCAAGTAACCACCAACGCACTCCACAAGGAAGCCCCGCACCAGGAGGTGCGGGGCTTCCTT